>CAWIQC010000029.1:0-41514 GCA_963838105.1 uncultured Thermoleophilia bacterium
GACGTCGTGCGGATTCGGACGAGGGGCGCGAGTTGCTCGCCGGCGCAGGCGCCGACGCCGACGCCAAGCTCCCGCTCATGGTGCTTCCTGATGGCCGGGTCCTGAGCGAACCCTCGAACGCCGAGATCGCAGAGGCCGCGGCGCCCCCGCCGGGTTCGATAAGCAAACCTTCGACATCGTGATCGTTGGCGCAGGGCCAGCGGGCCTGTCCGCGGCCGTCTACGGCGCTTCAGAGGGGATGGGCATCCTGGTCGTGGACGCGGGCGCATCAGTGGCCAGGCAGTTCGAGCTCGCAGATCCGCAACTACCTCGGCTTCGCGAAGGGCATCAGCGGAAGCCGGCTTGCGGAGCAAGCCTACGAGCAGGCGTTGGCCTTCGGGGCGAGCTTCGTGCTCATGCATCGGGCGATCGCCCTTGCTCGCTCGGGGCACCAGCTCCGGGTGTCACTTGCGGACGGGCGATACGTCAGCGCGGGAGCGGTAATCCTCGCCACCGGCGCCACGTACCGCCGCCTGGATATTCCCTCGCTGGAGGCTTTGCACGGCGCCGGCGTGTTTCTACGGCGCCCCACTCTCGGAGGCCCCCGCGACTGAGCGGGAAGAACGCGTACATCGCTGGTGGCGGAAACTCTGCTGGCCAGGCAGCCCTGCACCTCGCGCGCTACGCCCGACGCGTCACCCTCGTTGTGCGCGCGCCGTCGCTCGAGGCGGGGATGTCGCACTATCTGGTGCGAGCAGTGGAGGCGGCGCCGAACGTGGAAGTGCGCACGGGCACCGCGGTGGTCGGTGGGGGAGGCGAGGGCCGACTGCAGGAACTGGTCCTGCGCGAGCACGCCAGCGGTGAGGAAGAAACGGTCGCCGCCGACGCTCTCTTCGTGTTGATCGGGGCCCGCCCCCACAGCGATTGGCTGCCCGCGGACATCGCGAGACATGCACGGCTTTCTGCTCACGGGGGCGGAGCTCGCGGACGGACCGCTGGCCGCTGGAGCGCCGTCCGCTCTCACTCGAAACCAGCATCCCGGGCGTGCTCGCGGCCGGAGACGTACGACACGCCTCAGTCAAACGGGTGGCCTCCGCGGTGGGAGAGGGCGCGATCGCCGTGCAGCTCGTCCAGAGCCTGTTCGCCGACGAGCTGCTGCACCCGCGGCAGGCGACCGAGGCGGCGGCCCCTGCCGCGAGCGCCTGAGGTCCCGGGCAGGTCTTCCGACCTGCGCGAGGAGCGGTCTAGTCGACTTGCTGCTCTCGGAGCTCGCCTCAGCCTACTTCCGGAGGTTGTGCACCTCGAATTCCTCGCGCGGCAGTCCGCCGCTGCCTTCGGGCGGCGCCGTCCCCGCCTGCCCGGCCGCCGGCGTGATCACGTCGCGCTCGAAGCGCTCGAATGCCTCCTTCGACTCCCAGACGTCGATGATCTTGATCCCGTTGCCGCTCTTGGCGGCGATGTGGACGATCAGCCCTTCCGGATTCGGCCCGACCTCGCGGTCGAGGCGGTCGTACTCCTCGGCGGGAAGTGGAAACTCCATGATGAATCCCCAGGCCATGTCGTGCTCCTTTCGTTTGGGCGACACGGCTGAGCCTAGGCGACCGCCGGCGCCGGTGCGCCACTCCCTTTGCTCGACCTGAAAGCTCATAGAACTGCTCTCCATCGACTTTTCGCGGTGGCCCGGCCGGGGTATTGCATTCCGATGGGACGATGAACGAGCGTGGGAGGTGCACACCATGGCCGACACGACGATCGAGCGGAAGCTGGAGCTGAAGGTCGACGGCGAGCCGGTCGCCTTCGACGCTGCGGACACGTCGACGTGGGTGCGCCGTGACGGGCGTTGGCTGTGCGCGCTGCACATGGAGTCCGTCGCCGGCGACCCGTTCGGTCGAGGTCGCTCCTAACACATGTCAAGGCCGGGATACCGAGAGTGCGCGCCTAGGGTAGGCAAGGCACGCCCGGTCCGGCCGGAAAGGAGATCCCTGTGAACAAGATCACGCCCCACCTGTGGTTCGACCGGGAGGCGATGGAGGCGGCCGAGTTCTACTCGTCGACCTTCCCGAACTCGAGAGTCAGCGACGTCTCCACGCTCCACGACACTCCGTCGGGCGATGCGGATGTCGTCTCGTTCGAGCTCGTCGGCGAGCCGTTCATGGCAATCAGTGCCGGCCCGCTGTTCAAGTTCACTCCCGCGGTGTCGTTTCTGGTCCGGTCCAGGACCACGGAAGAAGTCGACGAGTTGTGGGACACGCTCGCCGCGGGTGGGGCGGCACTCATGCCGCTCGACTCGTATCCCTTCAGCGAGCGCTTCGGGTGGACCGAGGATCGATACGGCCTGTCATGGCAGGTCATGTACGCAGGCGACGAGGACATCCACCAGCGGATCACTCCGACTCTGATGTTCGTGGGCGAGGTCTGCGGTAAGGCGGAGGAGGCGATCACCTTCTATGCGTCGGTGTTCCCCGATTCCAAGCTCGGTCGCGTTCTTCGCTACGGCAAAGGCGAGGAGCCCGACAAAGAGGGGACGATCAAGCATGCCGGCTTCACGCTGGCCGGCCGGGAGTTCGCGGCCATGGACAGCGCCCACGACCACAGCTTCGGATTACAACGAGGCCGTCTCGTTCATGGTGGGCTGCAACACCCAACAGGAGATCGACTACTTCTGGGACAGCCTCTCGGCGGTGCCCGAGGCCGAGCAGTGCGGGTGGCTCAAGGACAAGTTCGGCGTCTCGTGGCAGGTTGTTCCCTCCATCCTCGGGGAGCTGCTGGGCAGCGGTACCAAGGAGCAGACAGCTCGCGTCACCGAGGCGTTTCTGCAGATGAAGAAGTTCGACATCGCGGAGCTGAAGAGGACGTACGAAGGAGCGGAAGCTCGTGCCGGAGGTCGAAGGTGACCAAGCTGCACTCGTACCTCAATTTCGCAGGTAACGCACAGGAAGCATTCGACCTCTACAAGTCGGTGTTCGGCGGCGAGTTTTCCTCGGTCGTCCGGTTCAAGGACTTCCCGATGGAGGAGGTGACGGTCCCCGAGGAGGACGACGACAAGATCATGCACATCGCGCTTCCGATCGGCGAGGACAACGTCCTGATGGCCAGCGACATCCTGGAGTCGCTCGGGCAGCAGTTGGTGCCGGGCAACAACGTCTACGTGTCGGTGCACCGACCAGCCGCATGGAGGCGGACAGGATCTTCGATGCCCTGTCCTAGGGCGCCGAGATCGAGATGCCGATCGCCGACCAGGCGTGGGGGGACTACTACGGAAGCCTGAAGGACAAGTTCGGCGTCCAGTGGATGGTGAACCACGGCCCCCCGCGGGAGGAGTGAGCCTCGCACAGCCTCGAGAACCACCGGTCCGGGAGCGACGAGCGTTTCGTTTACCTGGGCGGCGACCGGGGAAGCGTACGGGCTTGGGCTGCGACAGCCACAGCCATGCACGCCATCCCAGCGCGACGAGTGGCGAACCAAGGAGGTGACGAGCGATGACCGATGGAAAGGTCAGCGTCCGGTACATGGTCGACGACGTCGGCCGGGCGGTCGACTTCTACACCAAGCACTTCGGCTTCGAGCCAGGCCACGACGCCTCGCCGGCATTTGCCGAGGTGCTCAGGGGCAACCTGCGGCTGCTGCTCGCAGGCCCGGAGAGCTCGGCCGGGCGGCCGATGCCGACGGCCGCAAGCCGAACCAGGAGGCTGGAACCGCATCCATTTCGTCGTCGACGACATCGACGCCGAGGTCGAGCGCCTCCGCGTCGCCGGCGCCAATTTCCGCAACGACATAGTCAGCGGACCCGCTGGTCGACAGATACTCGTCGACGACCCCTCCGGCAACCCGATCGAGATCTTCCAGCCGGCCGCCTGACGCTGCGACGCGGCGGGCCGCCGAGCCTGCCTCTCGCCGCTGTCCGCCGCGAACTCGACCAGCCACCGCGACGGTCAGGACTGACGGCCGGCCGCCTTTCGCGCCGGCCGACCGAGTCGAGAGCCTGCGGAAAGTCATCGCCAACGAGTGGATGAGCCTCGACGGTGTCATCCAGTCCTCTTGTGCCGCGCTTCACGTACCTAGTCATATCCCTCCCATACCCCTTCCAGGAGCCGCTGGCGCCGCTTGCACGGCTCCTTCTTCGCCGTAAGGACAAGGAGCGTCGCATAGACGTTTTTTCCTTCGGACCGTCCACGCAGGTGTCCGTCCATGTATGACCATGTGTACGTTGCCGGCGGACCATCGGGCGCACACAAAGAGCCCTTGAGGTGCCAGCCCTGCTCTATGCCGCCCCGCCCGATGAATATCGGGCTCCCGACACGAAACGTCCTGGCATCGACTGCAAGCTCGTACGCAAACGCGCGCTCTACGGATCGGCCCACCCACAGCCAGCCGGTCTGCCAATACAGCTGACCCGTGTACTCGTCGAAATCCCGCCACTCCCCAGGCGGCGGTGGGCTTTCGAGCGCGGCGGGCGACAGCTTTCCCCAGAGACCGTACTCGTGGTCGATCGCCTTGGGCTTGCGCACGCGCGCGACGACGCTCTCGCTCACTGTCGATGCGCTCGTCACGACGCGAATCGTGAAACCGTGACGTCGGGGAGACCCAGATATCCAGCTCGTGACGAGGTACGCCCCGTCCGGGCCGTACGTATACGGCGGCTCCCGGTCGACCCACCATGTCTTCCGATCGATTTTGAACTGGACTTCCTGGACTTGCTCGAGAGGAACGTCCACGGTCGCGGTCCACCGGATACGACGCGGCAAGACAGCGATCCCCTCCAGCGACGACACAATGTCGATGCTCGCGTCTGCCGGGGGTGTCTCTACGGTCGCATTCGTTGTCTGCGGAGGCGCCGACGTCGCAACATCCGTGGAAGTTGGCCGCTCTGAGGACGTCAGCTCCCTTCCCTCGCCCATGCAGCCAGATGCCGCGCCGCAACAGACGGCCAGGAGCAGCGCCAAACCCAGCTTTCGCAAGCGTTCCACCGATACGCCCGGTTATACGCCGACTGCACGGGGCTGACAACAATCCGCCTCGCGAGGTCGGGCGGCACGACGAGGCGATGCGGCTCCATCTGTCACATCTCTGGTCGCCGTCGCGTCATAGAAGTGACCAACGAAACCGAGCAGATTTGACAAGGAGCTGACATGGCACTGAAGTTCCTCACTGCGGCGACGCTCTTTCTGACCGCCGCCGTTCTCCTTCCGATGGGCGGCGTGATCTTCGCCCCGTTCCTGTTCGGCCTGTTCCTGCTCTCGCTAGTCGGTGTCCTCGGCGGGCTCGCGGACCGCTCGGTGCGCCAGCACAACCCGGCGACGAACCCGAGGAGGTGGCGCGACGGCTCGTAAGTGGTAGACGCCCCCGACCCGCCGCCGCCCTCCGAGGCCGTGGGAGCCCTCGAGCTTCCGCCCTGGCCGCCCCCGAACGGACAGTTCGTGCATAGGCGTGGGGTCGGCTCGGCGACCCACGACAGCAGGTTGCGAGCCGCTCCCGGACGACCTAGCATGCGTCGCCTTACCAGGCGACTGGAACTTCCCCGAGCCTGTACCGGTGCGAAAGGAGATCGAGATGGCGGTCGTGGCCGTTGCTGTCTTGCCCGGCGGGAACCAGGAGACATACGAGAACATCTCTGCAAGGGTCCTGTCCGGTGGCCAACTTCCCGACGGATGCCAACTCCACGTGGCCGGCCCCGTCGACGAGGGTTGGCGGATCATCACGGTCTGGGATTCGCCCGAGCATCTGGAGCGATTTCGCAACGAGAAGCTGCTTCCGGGCTTGCGCGACGCCGGCGTCGAGCACGAGCTGGTCCCCCAGGTGAATCCGGCTCACAGAGTGATCACCGCGTAAGGCCTCTGGCGGGTCGTGGGCGAGCCTCTGGCCGCAGTGCGAGCAGACGAGGCGGAGACCCATGTGCAGTGGTCGGACAGCAGTGAGAGGTCACGAGGGAGTGGCGGTCGCCCGGGCGCGCGCCCTCACGCCGCGTCACGAACCGTGAATCGGCTAGAGGTTACGTTCGTACTAGAGCATCGGCGGCCCATCGGTTGTCCGGCCGCGCGGGAACCCGCGCGGCACTGAGGTTCCGCATCCGGAACGATGCGGGATGCCTGCGCTGGAGCGGGATGCTGGCCCTGCCTGGACCCACCTGGCCCGACGTGGCCAAAACGGCGTTGCTATGCGCCTGGCAGGATTCGAACCTGCGGCCTTGCGCTCCGGAGGCGCACGCTCTATCCCCTGAGCTACAGGCGCTCGAAGCTGACCGTACCAGACGGACGGACGGGCCGCCCGCAGGCGCCCCGTCCGGCGTCAGGCCTGGATCAGCGTCTCGGTGGCGACGGGATTCGGGTCGATCCCGAGGTCGTAGTGGGCCGTGTCCGTGCCGGGCCCGCCGTTGATGTTGGTGTCGGCCTCGTCGTCGTCTGCGCGCAGCGTGTCCGCGTCGGCGCCGCCGATCAGGGAGTCGGCGCCGGCTCCGCCGGTCAGCTCGTCGTTGCCGTCGTTCCCGGCCACGGTGTCCGCGCCACCACCACCGTTTGCGACGTCCCCACCCGTGTACCCCGTCAAGGAGTCGGCCCCGAGCCCGCCGTAGAGCTCGTCGTCGCCCGCGCCGCCGGTGAGAGTGTCGCCCGAGTCGCCGGCATGGAGCACCACCTTGCCGGTGTACGTCGCGCCGGCGCCCAGGCCGCCACGCCCGGTGATCGTGTTCGGCCCGTCGAGGCCGAAGACCTCGATCCGGGCGGGCAGGGTCGAGAAGGTGAGGTCGGCGTCGCCGTCGGCGTTGAGCGCGACGCCCGCGAGGCCGACGAGATCGAGTCGGCGCCGGTCGTGCCGTTCACGATCACGAGGTCGCTCGCGTCGCCCAGCAGGGCTGCGATCTCGATCTCGGACGTCGCCCGTCTCGGCGGTCGCTCCCGGGGCGAAGACTCCGCCGGACTGGTCGACGACGAGGGTCTCGACCGACCCGGCAGCGCCGCTGACGGTGATCGTGTCGGTGTTCGCGGTCGTCGCGGCGCCGCACGCGACCGGGCGTCTCGCCGAATCTGATCTCGTCTCCGACGACGATCAGGGTGGCCTGCCCGCCGGCGGCCATCGTGGCGCTGACCGCCCTCGTGACCGCGTTGTACGTGCAGCCGGCGCCGCCCGGCGGCGGGCCGCCGTCGCCGATGACGTTCTCGACTGCGATCGGGGCAGGGTCGATGCCCGTGTCGATGTGGGCGGTATCCGTGCCGCGGCCGCCGCTGAGCGAGAGGTCGGCCTCGTCGTCCTGCGCGTGGAACGTGTCGTTGCCGTCGTTCCCGTTAAAGGTGTCGTGGCCGGGGCCGCCCGTCAGCGTGTCGTCGTCGCCGCCGCCGGTCATGATGTCGTCCCCGGCCCACCGTTGAGGACGTCGTCCCCGGGCTGCGCGTCCAGCACGTCGTTCCCGGGGCCGCCGTCGATCGAGTCCGCCACGGATCCGCCGCGCAGGAGGTCGTCGTTGCCCTCTCCGCCCGTGATCACGGTGGGCCCGGTGAAGTGCAGGCCCGCTCCGCCGGTGCCGCGAGCGTCGAAGTGGTCGTCGCCTCCGAGGAGGTGCACCTCGAGCGTGAACGCGTTCGGCGCGAACGTGATGTCGACGTCGCCGTCGTTGCTCGTCGCGAAGCCGTTCTGCCCGGCGGCCATGAAGTCGTTGCCCTCTGTGCCGTAGACGATCACGCGGTCCGTAGTGGTCCCGAGCGACGTCGTGATCTCGATCTCGGGGGTGTTGAACTCCGGCGTCGCTCCGGGGCCGAAGACACCGCCCCGCTGGTCGAGAATCAGCGTCTCGCTTGTGACCGGGGCGCCGGCGATCGAGATCGAGTCGGTGTTCGTCACCGTCGCGGCGCCGCACGGAGCCGGCACTTGACCCCACCAGATCTCCCCGTTCACGACCACGAGCGTTGCCGTCGATGCAGGCGTCATCACCAGCGAGAGCGACTTGCTCACGCCGTCGTAGGTGCACGACTGGGTCGGTCGGATGACGGCCTCCACGGCGAGCGTCGCCGGGTCGATCAGGTCGAGGAAGGCCGTGTCGAATCCGGGGCCACCGTTGATGCTCGTGTCGGCCTCGCCGTCCTCGGCCACGAGCGTGTCGTCGCCGCCGCTGCCGTTGAAGACGTCGAGCGCCGGGCCCGCCGGTCACCGGGTCGTTGCCATCGCCCGCGCTGAGCGTGTCGTTGCCGTCCCCACCCGTGAGCGTGTCCGCCGACTCCTGGCCCTGCAGGACGTCGTTGCCGGGACCGCCGTCGATCGAGTCGATCTCCGAGCTGCCCGCAGCAGCGATTCGTCACCGTCCCCACCCGTGAGCACGATCGGCCCGAGGAAGTGCAGGCCGGCGCCGCCCTGGCCACGTCCGTTGAAGTAGTCGTTGCCGCCGAGCAGGTGCACCTCGAGCGGGAAGGCAGCGGGCGAGAACGTGACGTCGACGTCGCCGTCGGTGTTCGCGGCGAGTCCGTTCTGGCCGGCCGCCATGAAATCGTTGCCCTGGGTCGCGTAGACGACGACCTTGTCGGTGGCGTCGCCGAGCGCGGTGGCGATCTCGATCTCCGGGGATGTTCGATTCGGCCGCTTGCCCAGGGCCGAACACGCCGCCGCGATTGTCGAGGGTCAGCTGCTCGAGCGAGCCGGCGCCGCCGGTGATGGTGATCGAGTTCGTGTTCGGCGTCGTCGCTGCGCCGCAGGCTGCCGGTGTCGCGCCGAACCAGAGCTCTCCGCCGGAGACGACGAGCGTTGCCTCGCCGCCCGCCGTGATCGAGGCGGTGACGGTCCTCGTGCCTGCGTCGTAGGCGCAGGACTCGGCGAACGCCGGCTGGGCGAAGCCAAGGGCCGCGAGCACGCCCAGCGTGGCCCCGAGGAGGGCTCGGGGTCTGTGGGCGAAGGAACGAGCGGGCCGCAGATGTCGCCGGTTTGCAGGGACTATGGAAGAAAGTCTACTCATGTTGTTGGTCCCCGCAATCCTCTAGGGTCGTCGATTGAGAGCTCGACACGCCGCGACGGGATCGCCCGCCGCGGCGTGTCGGGCCGTTGCACGTCAGGCCGGTATCAAGGTCTCCGTTGCCACGGGTTCGGATCGATTCCCTGGTCGTAGTAGGCGGTGTCGATCCCCTGCGCCCCGTTGATGCTCGTATCGCGGAGGTCGTCCTCAGCGTGCATGGTGTCGTTCCCCCCACCCGCGGAGAGGCTGTCGGCGCCTGTTCCGCCGGTGAGCTGGTCGTCGCCGTCGTTGCCGGTCAGGGTGTCGTTGCCACCTGCACCGTCGATGACGTCGGCTCCCTCGCGACCCGTGAGGATGTCGTTCCCGAGGCCGCCGAAGATGTCGTCGTTCCCCAGGCCGCCCGTGACCGTGTCGCCCGAGTCGCCGGCGTGGAGGATGGCCTTGCCGGCGAAGCTCGTACCCGCGCCGAAGCCGCCCTGGGCGCTGATCGTGTTGGGGCCGCCCAGACCCCATGCCTCGACCACACCGGTAGTGGCGCGGTAAGCGTCACGTCGCGATCGCCGTCGGTGTTCAGCGCCATGCCGCTCTGGCCGATGATAGATCGCGTCCGCACCCGCGGTTCCGTACACGACGATCGTGTCGGCCGCGTCGCCGAGGGCCACGGTCAGCTCGATCTCGGACGTTCCAGGCGTCTCCACCTGGACGCCGGGTGCGAAGGCGCCGCCCTGCTGGTCGAGGGTCAGCGTCTCGCTGGTGCCGGCGGGGCCGGAGACGGAGATCGTGTCGGTGTTCGTCGTCGTCGCGTCGCCGCAGGCCACGGGGGTCGCGCCGAAGTGGATCGCGCCAGCCGCGACGCGTGAGCGTCGCCTGCTCGCCGGGAGCGATCGTCGCCGTCACGGCCCTCGTCGCCGCGTCATAGACGCAGGGGCCGGTGGGCGGCGGCGGCGGCGGCGGCCATCGCCGATCACGGTCTCCACCGCGATCGGCTTCGCGTCCAGCCCCGTGTCGACATAGGCGGTGTCGCTCCCGCCCCGCCGCTCAGCTGGGTGTCGGCCTCGTCGTCCTGGGCGTGAAACACGTCGTTGCCGCTGCTTCCCGCGTAGCTGTCCAGACCGGCCCCGCCCGTGACGATGTCATCGCCGTCACCGGCGCCGATCGTGTCATCGCCGGTGCCTCCGGTGATCACGTCGACAGACTCCTCGCCGCGGATCACGTCGTTGCCGGGCCCGCCGTCGAGCACGTCCGGGTCGGAGCTACCGCGCAGCAGGCTCTCGCTGCCCTCCCCGCCGGTGGCGGTGATCGGACCCAGGAAGTGCAGACCGGCCCCGTTCTGGCCGCGTCCGTTGAAGTAGTCGTCGCCGCCGAGCATGTGCACCTCGAGCCGAAGCGCCGCCGGCGAGAACGTCCAGTCGACGTCGCCGTCAGTGTTCGTCGCGAACCCGAACTGGCCGGCGGCATGCGTGTCCGGCCCTTCGGTCGCCGTAGACGACGACCGTGTCGGTCGCGTCACCGAGCGTGGTCGTGATCTCGATCTCGCGGATGTTGTTCTCGGTGGCCGCGCCCGGGCGCGAAGACGCCGCCCCGCTCGGTCGAGGGTCAGCATCTCGTTCGTGCCGGCGCGCCGGCGATCGAGATGGAATCCGTGTTCGTCGTCGTCGCCGCGCCGCAGGCCAACGGGCGTCGCGCCGAAGTGCAGATCGCGCCGCCGACCACGACGAGCGTGGCCTGACCGCCGGGCGTGACCGCCGCGGTGATCGCCTTCGTGACGGCGTCGTACGTGCAGGACTCAGCCGACGCAGCCGGAGCGGCGGCGGCGAATGTCGCGAACGAGATCGCAGCAAGCAACGCCAGCTTGCGGTAACGGACGGGTCGCCCGACGGGCGCTTTCAGAGCACGCATACTTCCCTTCCCCAGGTGTTGGCCGCAGTATTCGATGACGCAATAGCGTCTCTTGAAGATTAGAGCCTACCTCACAAAACGCAAGACCCTACACGTACCCTTCGGTCGTGCAACTCGCGTACCAGCACGGTCACGTTGCCGCTCGAGTCACCGTTTCGGATCTCGCGGTCGACCGACGTCGAGGTCGAGGTGGTCTGGATCGAGCTCTCGGCGGGTGGGGCACGGGTTTTGGCGAGGCGACTCCCCAGGATCACTACGGCGAGAGCGTCGCGTCGGCGGCGAGCTTCCTCGACGGTGCCGGCGACCTGCTCGGCGAGGATCCGTTCGCATTCGAGGAGATCGGAGCTCGTCTCGCCGAGGTGCCCGGCGAGATGGCGGCGAAGGCGGCCATCGACGCGGCGCTGCACGATCTCTGCGGCAAGCTCTGCGGTCAGCCGTTCTGGCGCGTGCTCGGCTTGCGCCGGGAGAGCCCGGCGACGTCGTTCACGATCGGGCTCGGCGACCCCGACGACATGGCTCGCCGCGCCGAGCAGGCGAGCGCAGGGGGTCGCTTCCGGCGCCTCAAGCTGAAGCTGGGTGGCCGCGATGCTCTCGACGTCGATCGCGTGCAGGCGGTGCGGGCGCGTCACCGAACTACCGCTCCAGGTCGACGTCAACGAGTACTGGACGCTCGACGAGGCGCTGGACGCGATCCCGCAGCTGTCCGCCATCGGCGTCGACTACGTGGAGCAGCCGCTGCCGGCCGGCGATCCCGCCGGCCCCGAGTTGAAGCGCCGCTCGTCCCTTCCCATCTACGTCGACGAGGACTGCCACACCCTGGCAGACGTCGGCGCCTGTGCGGAGCGCGCGCACGGGATCAACATCAAGCTCGCCAAGAGCGGGGGGTTGCGCGAGGCCATCCGGATGGTCCATGCCGCCCGCGCCCTCGACCTGGGCGTCATGGTCGGGTGCATGGTCGAGTCCGGCCTGGCGATCGCCCCGGCCTGCGCCGTCGCGAGCCTCTGCGACCACGTCGATCTCGACGGGAACCTGCTCCTGGCCGAGGACCCCTGGCAGGGCGTGGAGCTGGTCGACGGCGTCCAGCTGCCCTCGGAGCGCCCCGGGCTCGGCATGGTCCCTCGCACGCCTGGGACTCGCACTCCGGCCAGGAGTGCGAGGTGAAGCGATATCTGGTGCTGGCGGAGGGCCATTCCGCCGATGCCCATCACGGCAAGACGATGCGCGGGTTCGTGCGCTACGCGCCCCACCCGACCGTCGCCATCCTCGACTCGACCCGGGCCGGGGAGACGTTCGACGGCATCCCGATCGTGGGGCGGGTCGCCGACTCGCTCTGCTACGCGCCCACGACGGCGCTCGTCGGGGTCGCGACGACCGGCGGCACGCTCCCGCCGGTGTGGCGCGAGCTCTTCAAGTCCTGCATCTCGAACGGCCTCGACCTGGAAGTAGGCATGCACACCTTTCTCAGCGACGATCCCGAGCTCGTCGAGCACGCCAGGCGCCACTCGGTCGAGCTCCGGGACCTGCGACGGCCGCCCGAGGGCCTCTCCGTGCCGACGGGCGAGAACCTGCGGCACGGCGCGACCGTCGTTCATACAGTCGGCTCGGACTGCGCGATCGGCAAGAAGACCATGGCGCTCGAGCTGCACCTGGAGGCGAAGCGCCGCGGCCTCGCGTCGGTCTTCGTCCCGACAGGCCAGACAGGGATCGCGATCGCCGGATGGGGAATCGCGGTGGACGCCGTGGTCGCCGACTTCGTCGCGGGGGCGGCCGAGCGGCTCGTGGTGGACGGCGCCGCGATGGGTGACCTCCTCTGGGTGGAAGGTCAGGGATCGCTCATCCACCCGTACTACTCGGCGGTGACGCTCGGCCTCTACCACGGCGCGTTGCCCCACGTCCTCGTCCTGTGCCACAAGGCGGGCGACACGCACATCGAGGAGCTGCCCGAGCACCCGATCCCGCCGCTCTCCGAGCTCGTGGAGCTCGCCGAGCGCGTCGCGCTGCCCGTGCGTCCCGCTACCGTCGCGTGTGTGGCCCTGAACACGATGAACCTCGACGACGACGTCCGCCCGGCAGGCGGTGCAGGAAGCCGAGCGAGAGACAGGTCTCGTCGCCGACGACCCGGTGCGCTTCGGTGCCGGCCGGCTGGTCGACGCCGTGCTCGAGCGAGTGCCGGCGGCCGCTCGCAGGTAGAGCCCGACAGATGGAAGACGTGCGCGTCCAGCGGCTCGCAGACCTCATCACGGGGTACTCGCTCGGCCTGCGCTCCGGCGACCTGGTCAGGTTCGACGGCGGCGCCGTCGCCTTCCCGCTCGTGGTCGCCCTCTACCGCTCAGCGCTCAGGCACGGTGCGCACGCCTATCCGCACATCGCCGTCGACGGGCTTGCGGAGATCCTCCTCGAGGAAGGCTCGGACGAGCAGGTCGAGTGGGTGTCGCCGCTCGAGCGAAGCGAGATCGATCTCGTGGACGCGCTCGTCACGATCTGGGGAGACGTCAACACCCGTGCGCTCGGCGGGGTCGACCCATCGCGGCGCAGCCGCCAGCTCGCCACGCGTCGTGAGCTCCGCGAGCGCCGGTTCGCCCGCATCGAGGCGGGCGAGCTGCGCTGGGTGGGGACGCTGTTCCCCACGAACGCCCACGCCCAGGACGCCGGCATGTCCCTCGGCGAGTACGAGCGCTTCGTCTATCGCGCCTGCCACTGCGAGGACGGCGAGGACGCCGCCGCGCACTGGCAGGCGACGGCGGCCGGCCTCGAGGACATCGCGCGCTCGTTCGAGGCCGTGCGCGAGCTGCGCGTCGTCGGGCCTGACACCGACCTCACTCTCGGCGTGGCGGGCCGGCCCTGGGTCGCTGCCGACGGCCGCCTCAACATGCCCGACGGCGAGGTCTTCACGAGCCCGGTCGAGACCGAGACGCGAGGAGAGATCCGCTTCCAGTTCCCGGCGATCTACGAGGGTCGAGAGGTGGAGGACGTGCGGCTCGCGTTCGAAGGAGGTGAGGTGACCCGGACCGAGGCGGCGCGCGGCGGCGACTACCTGGAGGCGTTGCTCGCGATGGACGGCGCGCGGGTGCTCGGCGAGGTCGCGTTCGGGCTCAACTACGAGATCGATCGCTTCACCCGCAACATCCTGTTCGACGAGAAGATCGGCGGGACGATGCACTTCGCGCTCGGCTCCGGATTCCAGATCAGCGGCGGGAAGAACAGATCGGGCCTCCACTGGGACATGATCTGCGACCTGCGCGCCGAGGGCGAGGTCTACGCCGACGGCGAGCTCGTGTGGAAAGCCGGGACGCTTCCTGGAAGCGGCGTGATCGCGGTCGTCGCCGACACGCACCTGCCCCGCGGAAGCCGTACGCTACCCGTGCAGTGTCTCGAGCTCCTCGCGGAGGCCGATCTTGTGGTGCATGCGGGCGACTTCACGGCCTGCTCGGTCCTGAGCGACCTGGAGGCGCTGGGTGTGGTCGAGGCGGTTCACGGGAACATGGACGACCATGAGCTACGGCGGCGATTGCCCGACCGGACGGTGGTCGCGGCGGAGGGGCTGACGATCGGCGTGGTTCACGACGCCGGTCCCGCCGCCGGGCGCAGCGAACGGCTGCTCGCGGCCTTCCCGGGCTGCGATCTCGTCGTCTACGGCCACAGTCACGTGCCCGAGCTCTCGCGTTCCTCAGGAGTCTGGATCCTCAATCCCGGCAGCCCGACCGAGCGGCGGCGGGCGCCGTCCCACACCATGGCCGTCGTCCGCGACGGCGTCCCCGAGCTCGTTCAGCTCACCTAGTCACGGGAGCAGGTCGATGCGATTCAGGAACAAGGCGCGGCTGGATACCTCGCAGGTTCGCGACCTGCGTGGGGCCCGGCGGCTGCCGGGATGTCGAGGGGAAGGCGGCGATCGGCGGCGGAGGGCTGATCGGCCTGATCGTCGCGCTCGTCGTCGTGCTGACGGGAGGCGGCGGCCTCGGCGGGCTCTCGGCGCTCGAGGATCAGTCGGTCGGCGCGGGGGGCGCCGCCCCGAACCAGGAGCTCAGGGAGGAGTGCGTGACGGGCGTCGACGCGAACACCGAGGCGGACTGCCGCATCGTGGGCGTGGTCAACAGCGTCCAGAACTACTGGAGCACGGCGCTCCAGGGCTACCAACCGGCGCAGACGGTCTTCTTCTCCGGCGAGGTGGACACGGCCTGCGGGACCGGCATCCTCGGCCGTCCGGCCCGTTCTACTGCCCCGGCGATCGCTGGTGTACATCGACCTCGGCTTCTACTCGCAGCTGCAGGAGAACTTCGGCGCCCAGGGAGGCCCCTTCGCCGAGGCGTACGTGATCGCGCACGAGTACGGCCACCACGTCCAGAACCTGACCGGCGTGCTCAACCAGATCGGCTCGGACCGCGAGGGGCCGGAGAGTCTTGCGGTTCGCACGGAGCTGCAGGCGGATTGCTATGCGGGCGTCTGGGCGGCCAACGCGGAGGCCGGCGGCGTCATCGAGGAGCTGACGCCTGCCGACATCGCCCAGGGCCTGGACGCCGCCGCCGCGGTCGGCGACGACCGCATCCAGGAGCGCATGCAGGGCAGGGTGACGCCCGAGAGCTGGACGCACGGATCCTCGGCGCAGCGCCAGCAGTGGTTCACGACTGGCTACGAGACTGCCGACCCGAACGCCTGCAACACGTTCCAGGGCGACATCTAGACGCCCCTACAATCGTCCGGGTGGATCTCGAGGTCGCCTTTCTCGGCACCGCGGGGTCGGTGCCGACAGCGCGTCGGGCTCCGACGAGCCTGATGCTGCGGCGGGGCGGCGAGCGATTCCTCCTCGATTGCGGCGAAGGCACCCAGCGGCAGCTCCTGCGCTCCGGAATCGGCCTCGTCGAGCTGCGCGAGGTGCTGCTCACGCACTACCACGCCGACCACTACCTGGGTCTGCCCGGCATGCTGAAGACGTTCGCGTTGCGGGGCCGCGAGCTCCCGCTCACGATCTACGGGCCGCCGGGCCTGCGTGAGCTGCTGGAGAGCCTGCGCCGCATCTTCGGGCGGCTCACGTTCCCGCTCGAGCTCGTGGAGGTGCGGCCCGGCGACTCGCTGGATCGCGGCGACTACCGGATCGAGACGTTCGCCGTCGACCACGGCGTCTCAGCGGTCGGCTACGCGCTCGTGGAGGACACCAGGCCCGGCCGCTTCGACGTGGACGGCGGCGCGCGCGCTCGGCGTTCCCGAAGGGCCCCTCTGGGGGCGGCTCCAGGCAGGCGAGAGTGTCGACGTCGCAGGCTCGACGGTGGCGCCCGACCAGGTGCTCGGCCCGCCACGACCGAGCCGGAAGGTCGTCGTCTCGGGCGATACGAGGCCGGCCCGTTCGGTGCTCGAGGCAGCCAACGAGGCGGACCTGCTCGTTCACGAGGCGACCTTCGGGGTCGAGGAGCGTGACCGGGCGCAGGAGACCGGGCACACGAGCGCGGTCGACGCTGCCGAGCTCGCGCGTGTGGCCGGCGTTCGCCTGCTCGCCCTGACGCACCTCTCGAATCGCTACTTCGGAGGGGAGATCCTGCGCGAGGCGCGGCAGGCGGTCGAGGACGCAGGGGGCGAGACGCACGTCGTCGTTCCGAGGGACTTCGATATCATCGAAGTCCGCTTCGCCGAGCGAGGCGGCCCGCAGCTCGTGAAGGGAGGAGCCCTCGGACGAGCCACGGAGGGTGGAGAGGTGGAGCGGGCCGCGGTCGTGAGCGTCGAGGGAGAGCAATGACGAGGATGGTGCAGGTGGCGGTCGCGGGTGACGTGACCGAGGCCGAGGAGATCCAGACCATGCTCCACGCCGCCGGCATCCCCTGCGAGGTCCACGAGGCGGTCGACCACCATCCGAGCGGGACCGAGGACCTTCCGACCCGGGTGCTCGTGCCGGAGGCGGAGCTCGAAGCCGCCCAGAACGCGCTCGAGGCGCTCTCGGAGCCCGACGAGCTCGTCGACGACCGGTAGCAACTGCCACGGACTTCGGCCCGTTAGCGCCGCGCTACGATCGGTTGCGCCCCGCCGACGAGGGCTGGCATGGGGTGCTCGACGCGATCTGGGAGGAAGGGGATCTGCTCGGCCGGCGCGTTCTCGACGTCGGGCTGCGGAACCGGGCGGCTTGCCTACGCGCTGGCGGAGCGCGGGGCGAAGGTGTGGGGAGTCGACTCCTCGCCCGAGATGCTCGCCGAGGCACGCGCCGGTGCCGGAAGGCGAGCCGGCTTCAAGCTCGGGCGAGCCGAGGCGCTCCCGTTCAAGGACGGCTGGTTCGACCGAGCCGTGCTCCGTCTCGCCGTCCACCTCGTCGACCGAGCGGCCGCGTTCCCGGAGCTCGCTCGAGTCCTTCGGCCCGGAGGGCGAGCCGTCATCGCGACGTTCCGGCCGGAGCACTTCGATCGGATCTGGCTCGCCCGCTTCTTCCCGTCCCTCAAGGCGATCGACCTCGAGCGCTTCGCGGATCCTGCGACACTGGCTGCCGAGCTCGACGAGGCCGGCTTCCTCACGGTTCGAACGCGGGAGCTCTCGCAGGAGGCGCGCATCGCGCGCGACGAGGCCCTGGAGCGGCTCCGCGGACGCTACATCTCGACGCTCTCCCTCATCCCGGAGCAGGAATACCGGGAGGGGCTGGCACGGGCCGAGCGCGAGCTCGAGGACGAGACGGTCTACGGTCTCGAGTGGTCGATCGTCGTCGCCGAGATGCCGCCGCCGGGCTGACCCCGGCTCGGCGGCCGCTGCCCGCCCGGCTCGCGTGGTACCGTCGCGCCGAATCGGATGGACTTCCGGGTTCTCGGGCCGCTCGAGGTGCTCGACGGCGAACAGGCTGTGAAGCTGGGAGGGGCGAAGCAGCGCGCCCTCCTCGCGGTGCTGCTGCTCGACGCGAACGCGGTCGTCTCGTCGGACAGGCTCGTCGACCTGCTCTGGGGCGACGAGCCGCCCGCCACGGCGAGCCATTCGATCCAGGTCTACGTCTCGAATCTGCGCAAGGCGGTCGGCTCCGCGCGGTTGCGCACGGTTCCCCCCGGGTACGCGATCGACGTCGGCCCGGACGAGCTCGATCTCGCCCGCTTCGAGCGGCTGCTGGACGAGGGCCGCAGCCGGCTCGCGGAGGGTCAGGCCGAGCCGGCTGCTGCGACCCTCCGCGAGGCGCTCGGCCTCTGGTACGGGCCTCCCCTCGCCGACTTCTCCTACGAGCCGTTCGCCCAGCCGGCGATCGGGCGGCTCGAGGAGCTGCGCCTCTCGGCGCTCGAGGAGAGGATCGAGGCCGATCTCGCCTGCGGCCGGCATGCGGCGTTGGCGGCCGAGCTCGAGGGGCTCGTCCAGGCGCATCCGCTCCGCGAGCGGCTCCGCGCTCAGCTGATGCTGGCGCTGTATCGCGCCGGGCGGCAGGCGGAGGCGCTCGAGGCGTTTCAGGACGCGCGGCGTACGCTGGTGGAAGAGCTCGGCATCGACCCCAGCCCGGCGCTGCAGCGTCTCGAGCGGGCGATCCTCCAGCAGGATCCCGGCCTCGATCTCGCCGCCGGCGCGGCGGCTGGCGAGCCCCGGCCGCCCGCGAGGCCGGAGCGCTCGATCCTGCTCGCGGGGGGAAGCGATGCACAGCTCGAGCTGCTCGTCGGGCTCGCCGAGCCGCTCGCGCGCTCGGCCTCCCCGCACGAGCTCATCCTCGCTCGCCCGGTTCTCGATCCGGCAGAGCTGGCAACCGCCTCGACGCGCGCTGGTGAGCAGCGGGAGGAGCTGGCCGTTCGCGGAGTTCCGGCACGGGCCGCCGCGTTCACGTCGACCGATCCTTCGGCCGACCTCATGCGACTGGCGGCGGAGCAGGACGTCGACCTCCTCCTGGCCGCGGTCGACCCGACCGACCTCGCACGGGCGCTACCGGCCGGCGTCGAGGCGTTGCTCGGCGGCGCACCCTGCGACGTCGCGCTCGTGGTATCCGGCGCCTTGGAGGCAGCTGAAGGGCCGGTGGCGGTGCCGTTCGGCGGGGCGGCCCACGACTGGGCAGCGCTCGAGCTCGGCGCCTGGCTCGCAAGCGCGCACGGTGTGTCGCTGAGGCTGCTCGGCACCGAGGCCGCAGACGGTGGCCGGGATGCGAGCCGACTGCTGGCGCACGCGGCCCTCTCGGTGCAGCAGCTCGCGGGCGTCGCCACCGAACCGGTGTTGTCGCCGCCCGGCGCGGAGGCCATGCTCTCGGCCGCGGCCGGTGCCCGGCTGCTCGTCGCCGGCCTGCCCAAGGACCGCGCCGGCGCGGTCGGGGCCGACCGAGCCGAGCTGGCGACGAGCTCGCCCGCCCGCGTTCTCCTCGTACACCGCGGTCTCCGTCCGGGCGGCCTTGCGCCGGGCGCGAGCCTGACCCGCTTCACCTGGTCGCTCGGCGAATGACACGCGTGATGCGCCTGCGCATCGCGCGTGCCGCGTAGGGGCCGGATCCCACCCGGCCCGCCGTGTAGGGGCCGGATCCACCCTGCCCGGAGCGCTTGTAGGGGCCGGTCTCGTCCGGCCCGCGTCCCACCCGGGCTAGGCGGGCCGGGCCGCCAGCCAGAGCCCGAGCGCGTACGCTCGAGCCGACCTGGGACGCTCGGCGGGATCCTTGGCGAGCGCTTCCAGCACGGCGGCGGAAAGGCCGGGCGGAACGTCGTCGCGTGCCGCGCAGGGATCCGGCGGCTCGGTGCCGAGATGCGCCACGGTCACCTCGAACGGGCTCGCGGCCGCGAACGGCGGGCTGCCGGCGACGCAGGCGAACACCACGCACCCGAGCGCGTAGAGATCGCTCGCCGGGGTAGCCGCATCGCCGCGCACGACCTCGGGTGCGAGGTAGTCGACCGTGCCGACGACGTGCCCCGGCTTCGTCAGCACCGTGTAGGCCGGTCCCTTTGCGAGCCCGAAGTCGGTGAGGAGGGCGTGGCCCGCCTCGTCGAGCATGACGTTCGACGGCTTCACGTCCCGGTGCACGACATGTCGCTGGTGGAGGGCGTCGAGACCGGCGGCGAGCTCGCCCGTGAGCTTCAGGATGTCCTCGACGGGGAGCGGGCCCTCCGCGTCGATGCGCTCGGAGAGGGCTCGGCCGGCGATGTAACGAGACGCGAGGTAGTGACGACCCTCGATCTCGCCGGCCTCGATGATGGGTACGAGATTCTCGTGCTCGACCTCGGCGGCCACCCGAGCCTCCCGGAGAAAGCGCCTTCGGTACAGGTCACTCTCGGACAGCGTCTCGC
This sequence comes from uncultured Thermoleophilia bacterium, assembly GCA_963838105.1. Lineage (GTDB taxonomy): Bacteria > Actinomycetota > Thermoleophilia > Gaiellales > Gaiellaceae > CAWJNF01. The sequence goes on from CAWIQC010000029.1 coordinate 20,002, forward strand.
GAAGGATCTTGAGCGCGACCGTGCGGCCGAGCCGGGTGTGCTCGGCCCGATAGACGATGCCCATTGCGCCCTCGCCGAGCAGCTCCCCCAGCACGTAGGGGCCCACGCGGGCACCCGGGCCGATAGACGCTTCGCTCACGCCCTAAGCAGTAGCACGGCCACGGTCGTCTGCGTACCCGACGCACAAGCGTTGTCCACCGGGCACCCGCTGGAGTACGATCACGGAGGTAACGATCGGATGAGCACGAGCACCCGCATCGGATCCACCATCGCCGGCTACCGGCTCGAGGCGCTGCTCGGGCGCGGCGGCATGAGCGTGGTGTACCTCGCCGAGCACCTCCGCCTCGGGCGCAAGGTCGCTCTGAAGCTCCTCGCCCCGGCCCTGAGCCAGGACGCCGACTTCCGCGAGCGCTTCGAGCGCGAGTCGCGGCGCGCAGCCGAGATGGACCACCCGAACATCATCCCGGTCTACGACGCGGGCGAGGCCGAAGGGGTCCTGTACATCGCCATGCGCTACGTGAGGGGCTCCGACCTCAAGTCGATGCTGGAGACGGAGGGCGCCCTGGGCGTCGGACGCACGCTCTATCTCCTCGAGCAGGCGGCCGCCGCACTCGACGCCGCACACGCCCGCGATCTCGTGCACCGCGACGTCAAGCCGGCGAACATCCTCGTCGAGCAGCCCGCCGACAACGTCTTCCTGTCCGACTTCGGCATCGTCAAGCAGACGACGGCCTCGCGTGGCCTGACGCGCACGGGAATCTTCGTCGGCACCGTCGACTACGCGGCTCCGGAGCAGATCGAGGGCCAGGGCGTCGACGCGCGAACCGACGTCTACGCGCTCGGCTGCGTGCTCTACGAATGTCTCACCGGTCGGATGCCGTTCGCGCGCGAGGGCGAGGTGGCGGTCATGCACGCGCACCTCACCGAGGCCCCGCCGCACGTGACGGCCGCTCGTGCCGATCTTCCCACCGGCCTCAACGCCGTCGTCGCGCGCGCGATGGCGAAGGACCGTGAAGAGCGTTTCCAGAGCTGTGGCGAGCTGATGGCGGCCGCTCGCTCGGCAGCCCTTCAGCGGCCGACCGCGGCGCCGACCGCGCACGCGTCGGACGCCGCGCTCGCCACCGCGGGAGCCGCCGCCGGGGCAGCGGCCGCGGCGCGCGGCGCGCCCCCGACAGCGTTCGCCGACCATCAATCGGTTGCACCGCCGGCCGCCGTCTCCCAGCCTGGCGGCGCCGCCGCCTCCTCCGCAGGTCGCGCCGGCGTCAAGCCGGCCCGGCGCTTCCCGGCCTGGGTCGCCATTGCCGCGGCGCTCGCCGCCGCCGCGATCGCGGCCGCCGTCGTATTCGCCGTCACGCGAGGGTCGGAGCCGTCGGGCTCGAGTACCCCGCCCGCCGCGCCACAGCAGCCGGCGGCAGAGCCGCCGGCGACCGAGCCGGCGGCGACCGAGCCGCCGGCGACGGAGCCGCCTGCGACGGAGCCGCCTGCCACCGAGCCGCCGGCGACCACTGCTGAAGCAGAGGAAGCCGTGCTCGCGAACGGTCTCGAGCCGGTCACCCATCCGGAGATCTGGCAGGACTGCACCGTCGAGGCGACACCTCGCTCGGGTGCGACCCAGACCGCCACCTGTGTGCCTCCCGCGGACGAGTCGCGGCGGTTCGACAGCGTCGAGATCTCGCTCTACCCGGATGCCGCCTCGCTCGCAGCGGCCTACGACGAGATCAAGGCGGAGCAGGGCCTTCAGCCGGACGCCGGGCGCTGCAACGCGACGCGCTGGACCGGCGAAGGAGGCTGGCTGCACGGGACCGACCGTCCGGGTGGCCGCCGGATGTGCTTCTTCGACGAAGACGGGAACGTCGTCATCGTCTGGACGCACGAGAAGCTCGGCCAGCCGACCCATCTCGACACCCTCGGCATCGCTCGCCGCGCGGATACGAACCACGCGCAGCTGTTCGGCTGGTGGAGCTTCTGGGTCCACCAGATCGGCCTCTCCCAGCAGTAGCCCCGCATAGAGCGGGATCCGCTCACGCTGCCGGTCAGGAGCACCCGGGCGGGCAATCGCCCGCAGACCAGGTTACGATAGGCAGGCGGCGATCGAGAGGCGGCGGTATGGGGCGGGTCACGCTTGGCTGGCAACTGACGAAGCAGAGTTGGTGCTCCGGGCTGATCGCTCGCTCCTGATCTTTCGGTCGGTGCCGTCGCGATCACAGCGCTCACCTGGCTGATCGGCACCGTGATCCTCGCCGCCGGGCTCGTCGGCGCCATGGCGCTCAACCAGGCCGACCAGGAAGCGCTGGCGTGGGCGGTAGCCGCGATCATGGTCGTCGCGTTGATCGCGGTCGGTGTCGTGTCGAGCGCGCTGTCGCAGATCTTCCGCATCGCGGTGTTCCAGTACGTCGCAACGGGAGAGACGTCGACGAACTTCGGCAAGAGCTCGCTCGACTCGGCGTTCGAGTAACAGTGCTTCTGCGGCTGGGTACCGGCGCCTAGCGGAGCGGCGGGCGGCGAGGAGCTCTGGTAGGACTGTGCGCTCGAAGCAAATAAGCGACTCGGGCGCTCCGTCCGATCGAGCCCGATAGACTGCCACCGCACCTTTAACCCGGTCCTGTGAGGCCGGAAAGGAGGCGATCGTGGCTGCCCCGGAGCCGACCGGGAAACTGCTGCTCGACGGCGAGGCGCTCAGGCGCACCCTGATCCGCATCGCTCACGAGATCGTCGAGCGCAACACCGATCTCGACAGAGTCGCGCTCGTCGGCATCCATACCCGCGGCGTGTTCGCTCGCCCAGCGCCTGCGGCGCCTGATCGACGAGTTTGCCGGCACCGAGGTCGCGCTCGGCACGATCGACATCACGTTCCACCGCGACGACGTGTCGGTGCGCGGCCGCTCTGCCCCGCTCGCGCCGCAGCCGGTCGTGAAGGCGACGCGCCTCGACTTCCCTCTCGAGGGGATGACCTGCGTGCTCGTCGACGACGTCCTCTACACGGGACGGACGATCCGGGCCGGCATCGAGGCGCTGTTCTCCTACGGGCGTCCGGCGCGAGTCCAGCTCGCCGTGCTCGTCGATCGCGGGCACCGCGAGCTTCCGATCAGGCCCGACTACGTCGGCAAGAACCTGCCCACCGCACGCAACGAGCGCATCCAGGTGCAGCTCGTCGAGATCGACGAGACCGACCGTGTCCTCCTCATCCCCGGGGGTATGCAATGACCGACATCCGCCCGTTCCTCCGCGACGAGCTGCTGCCGCCGGGCAGGCCGCCGCGCCGGCATCTCATCTCGATCGCCGACCTCACCCGCGAGGACGTCGAGCGTCTGCTCGCCCTCGCGCGGGCGTTCGCACGCTCGCTCGAGCGCGACGTGAAGAAGCTGCCGACGCTGCGCGGCCGCACCGTCGTCAACCTCTTCTACGAGTCCTCGACGCGGACGTCGTCCAGCTTCGAGCTCGCCGCCAAGCGGCTCTCCGCGGACGTGATGACGATCCGGGCGTCCGGCTCGGCCGTCGACAAGGGCGAGTCCCTGAAGGACACGGCGCTCACGATCGCCGCCTACGACCCCGACGTCGTCGTGATCCGCCACCCGCGGGATCGGCTCGCCCGAGCTCGTCGCGCGCACGATCGACGTCCACGTCGTCAACGCCGGCGACGGCAAGCACCAGCACCCCACCCAGGCCCTCCTCGACGTGTTCACGATCGGCGAGGAGTTCGGCGGGATCGCCGGCCTCCACGTCGCCATCGTCGGCGACGTGCTCCACTCGCGCGTGGCTCGCTCGGGCATCCAGGCGCTCGTCCTCCTGGGCGCGAAGGTGACGCTGGTCGGGCCGCCGACGCTGATCCCGCGCGGTATCGAAGCGCTCGGCTGCGAGGTCTCCTACTCGATCGACGCGATCCGCGACGCGGACGTCGTCTACGTCCTGCGCATGCAGAGCGAGCGCATGCTCGAGGGCGCGAACTACGTGCCGAGCCTACGTGAGTACAGCGCCCGCTGGGGCGTGACGGCCGCGCGGCTGCGCCCGGGCCAGCGGGTCATGCATCCGGGGCCCATGAACCGCGGCGTGGAGATCGACGCCGCCGCCGCCGACGCGGCAGAGTCCCTCATCCAGCGGCAGGTCCGCTCCGGGCTCGTCGACGCGCATGGCGGTCCTCTACGACCTCCTGACGCACGGCCCGGCCGAGGTCAAGGCGGCGCAGCTGCGATCCGTGCCGGAGCCCGAGCCGGCCGGAGCCCGAAGGGAGGTGGCGTAGGTGCGTCGCGTGCTGTTCGGAGGCAACGGCAGGGTCGACGACCTCGTGATCGACGGCGCAGGGTGATCGACCCGGTCGAGGGCATCGACGCGTGCCTCGAGGTCACGGTCGAGCGCGGGATCGTCACGCGGCTCGAGCCGACCGGCTCGAGTCGATCAAGCCTCGTGCTGGCGCCCGCGTTCGTCGATCCCCACGTCCATCTGCGGACGCCCGGGCGCGAGGACGAGGAGGACATCGCCTCGGGGACGGAGGCCGCCGCCGCCGGCGGGTTCTGCGCGATCCTGGCGATGCCGAACACCGAGCCCGTCGTCGACTCGGCCGCCGTCCTCGGGGCGCTGATCGAGCGAGCGAGGGTGGACGCGCGGGTGCCGGTCGGGTTCTTCGCCGCGATCACGAAGGGCCAGGACGGGGGCGAGCTTACGGAGATGGTCGAGCTGACCGAGCGCGGCGCCGCGGGCTTCACGGACGACGGCAGGCCGGTCGTGTCGGCAGCGCTCATGCGCCGGGCGCTCCAGTACGGGGCGGTCGCCGGCCCGCCGATCGCGCTGCACGAGGAGGATCCGACGCTCTCCCGCGGTGGGCACGTGCACGAGGGGCTCGTGTCGGCCGAGCTCGGCCTCGGCGGCTGGCCTTCCGTCGCCGAGTCGACGATGGTGGCCCGGGACCTCGCGCTGGCCGGGTACGAGCGCCGTCCTCTCCACCTGCTGCACGTGTCTGCGCGCGAGTCGGTCGACGAGCTCCGGCGCGCGCGCGCAGCGGGAGTTGGGGCCACCGGAGAGGTGACGCCGCACCACCTCTGCCTGACCGACGAGGCCGTGCGCTCGCTCGATCCGAACGTGAAGATGAACCCGCCGCTGCGTGCCGAGGAGGACAGGCGCGCCCTGATCGAGGCGCTCCGCGACGGCACGATCGGCGCGATCGCGACAGACCACGCTCCCCACGCGCGGCACGAGAAGGACGTGCCGTTCGAGGAGGCGCCCTTCGGGGTCACCGGCCTCGAGACCGCCTTCGCGGCTCTCAACACGAGCCTCGTCCGCCCCGGGCTTGTCCCGCTCGAGACGGTGCTCGAGCGGATGAGCGCCGGCCCGGCGGCTGCCTTCGGGCTCGAGCGCCCGCGGGTCGCGGTCGGCGCGACGGCGAACCTCGTCCTGCTCGACCTCGAGCAATCGTGGCGCGTCGAGAGCGGGCAGCTTCCGGTCGCGGTCGGCCAACTCCTGGCTGCTCGGCCAGACGCTGACCGGCACGGTCGAGCTCACGGTCGCGAACGGAAAGGTCGTGCACCGCCGATGACGGCGACATCCGGGGCGGGCCGGTCGGGGACCGGCCCCTACGGGAGGATGCGTCGGCGGCGGTCGAGGAGGTACGGGCATGTCGGCGCCAGCGGGCCTCGACCGCGAGCGGGTCGCCCGACCCGCCCGGGGCTTCCTCGTGCTCGAGGATGGCTCCGTCTTCCCGGGTCGATCCGTCGGCGCCCCGGGGATCGCGTTCGGCGAGGCCGTGTTCACGACGGGGATGACCGGCTACCAGGAGATCGCGACCGATCCGAGCTTCGCGGAGCAGCTCGTCTGCTTCACGGCGCCGATGATCGGCAACTACGGCGTCGCGGAGGACCGGGACGAGTCGCCACACGTTGCGGCGCGCGCCGTCCTCATGCGCCAGGCGGGAGGCGAGGAGTGGTGCCGCTGGCTCGAGAGCGCGTGGTGTCGTCGCCCTCGAGGGCATCGACACGCGCAGCCTCGTGCTGCGGCTCCGTTCCGCCGGCGCGATGCGGGCCGCCGTGGCGTCCGGCGGTGTCGACTCCGACGACCTCCTGGCCGAGGTTCTCGCCCAGCCGCCGATGGAGGGGAGAGCGCTGGTGGCGGCCGTCTCCACGCGAGAGGAGGTCCGCGTCGGCGCCGGCGACGTCCACGTCGGCGTCGTCGACTACGGCTGCAAGCGCTCGATCGTGCGCCGGCTCGTCGCGGCCGGGGCGTCGGTCACCGTCTTCCCGCACGACGTCCGAGCCGAGCGCGTGCTCGAGCGGGTGTCGACGGCGTCGTGCTCTCGAACGGCCCGGGCGATCCGGCGGCGCTTCCCGGAGAGGCCGGCGTCGTGCGCGACCTGCTGGGGCGCACGCCGCTCCTCGGCATCTGCCTGGGCCACCAGCTGCTCGGGATCGCGCTCGGCTACGAGACGTACAAGTTGCCGTTCGGCCATCGCGGCGCGAACCACCCGGTGCTCGACATCCGGGCCGACCGCGTGCTCGTCACCTCGCAGAACCACGGCTTCGCCGTCGACGGCGACGGCCCGGAGGTGACGCACCGCTCGCTGTACGACGAGACCGTCGAGGGGCTCTCGCTGCCCTCCGAGCGTGCGCGGTCGGTGCAGTTCCATCCCGAGGCGGGGCCGGGGCCCCACGACGCGTGGCCGCTCATCGACGCTTGGGTGGCCGAGATCCGGGGAGGAAGCCGTGCCAAGGCGGCCTGACCTCGAGTCGATCTGCCTCATCGGCTCCGGGCCCATCGTGATCGGGCAGGCCTGCGAGTTCGACTACGCCGGCAGCCAGGCGCTCAAGGTGCTCCGCGCCGAGGGCTACCGCACCGTCGTCGTCAACTCGAATCCCGCCACGATCATGACCGACCCCGGCTTCGCCGATCGCACGTACCTCGAGCCGCTCGACGTCGACGGCGTCGCGGCCGTGCTCGCGCGCGAGCGGCCGGATGCGCTGCTGCCCACCCTGGGGGGCCAGACGGCGCTCAACCTGTCGACTCAGCTCGCCGAGGAAGGGGTGCTCGACGACCTGGGGATCGAGCTGATCGGCGCCGGCCTCGACACGATCCGCCGGGCCGAGGATCGCGAGCTCTTCCGCGAGACCGTCGAGTCGGTCGGCCTGCGCGTCCCGACCAGCCGCATCGTGACGTCGCTCGAGGACCTGCGCGGCGTTGGGCTTCCAGCGGTCGTCCGGCCCGCGTTCACGCTCGGCGGTCACGGCGGCGGCTTCGTGGAGAGCGAGCCCGCGCTCCACCGCCAGGTGGAGCACGGGATCAGGGAGAGCCCGATCGGTCAGGTGCTGGTCGAGGAGTCCGTGCGCGGCTGGGACGAGTTCGAGCTCGAGGTGATGCGCGACAAGCGCGACAACGTGGTCGTCGTCTGCTCGATCGAGAACCTCGACCCGATGGGCGTGCACACCGGAGACTCGGTCACGGTCGCGCCCCAGATGACGCTGTCCGACGAGGCCTACCAGGAGCTGCGCGACGCGGCGGCTCGCGTCATCCGGGCGGTGGGCGTGGAGACCGGCGGCTCGAATATCCAGTTCGCCCGCAACCGGGAGACGGGCGAGGTGTGCGTGATCGAGATGAACCCCCGCGTCTCGCGCTCCTCGGCGCTCGCCTCGAAGGCGACCGGCTATCCGATCGCGAAGGTGGCGGCCAAGCTCGCGGTCGGCTACACGCTCGACGAGATCCCGAACGACCTGACGCAGACGACCCCGGCGAGCTTCGAGCCGACGCTCGACTACGTGGTCGTCAAGTTCCCCCGCTTCGCGTTCGAGAAGTTCCCGGGAGCCGACGGCGAGCTCGGTACGCAGATGAAGTCGGTCGGCGAGGCGATGGGCATCGGCCGCACGTTCACGGAGGCGTTCCTGAAGGCGATGCGATCCCGGGAGCTCGACCTGTCTCGAGCGACGCCCACTCCGTGGGCATCGCTCGACGAGATTCCGGCGGGCGTGCATCCCATGGTTCAGGGAGCAGATCGCCCGGGCGCGGCGCTCGCTGGGCTGCGACGGCTCGCGTGGAGGAGCTCACCGCCGAGGACTGGGTCGGGCTCAAGAGCGAAGGCTGGTCCGATGCGGAGATCGCCGCCGCAGCCGGCGGCGCCGAGGAGCACGCCAGGCTCGCTCGCTGGGCGAAGGGCGTTCGGCCCGCGTACCGCCGAGTCGACTCGTGTGCGGCCGAGGTCGACGCGCGCTCGAACTACCTCTACTCGACCTGGGGCGAGTCGGACGAGGATCCTCCGCGGCCGGGACGCTCCGTCGTGATCCTCGGGTCGGGCCCGAACCGGATCGGCCAGGGCATCGAGTTCGACTACTGCTGCGTCCACGCGGCGTCGGCGTTCCGCGCGCTCGGCTACGAGACCGTGATGGTCAACTGCAACCCGGAGACGGTGTCGACGGACTACGACACCTCGGATCGACTCTACTTCGAGCCTCTGGGCGCCGAGGAGGTGCTCGAGATCTGCGAGCGGGAGCGCCCGGCGGGCGTCGTCATCCAGTTCGGCGGCCAGACCCCGCTCAAGCTCGCGCGCGCGATCGAGGCGGGGGGATTCCCGATCCTCGGCACGCCGTTCGCCGCCGATCGACCTCGCCGAGGACCGCGAGCGCTTCGCGTCGCTCTGCGAACGGCTCCAGCTCGCGATTCCCCGCTGGGGAATCGCGAGGACTCGCGCCGAGGCGATCTCGATCGCCGATCGCATCGGCTACCCGGTGCTCGTGCGGCCGTCCTACGTCCTCGGTGGCAGGAACATGCGCGTCTGCTACGGCCCGGCCGACCTGCCGGACGACGGTGGCCTCGAGGGCACGACGATGCTGGTCGACCGTTTTCTCGAGAGCGCCGTGGAGATCGACGTCGACGCGCTGTGCGACGGGGAGGAGACCTACGTCGCCGCCGTCATGCAACACGTCGAGGAGGCGGGCGTCCATTCGGGCGACTCCTCCTGCGTCCTGCCGCCGACGTCGCTGTCGGCCGACGAGCTCGGCGCGGTGCGAGAGGCGGTCCGGCGCCTGGCGCCGGCGCTCGGCGTCGTCGGGCTCCTCAACGTGCAGCTGGCGCTCGCCGAGGGCCGCCTCTTCGTGCTCGAGGCGAACCCGCGCGGCTCGCGGACGGTGCCGTTCGCGAGCAAGGCGATCGGCGTCAACCTCGTGGCCGCGGCGTGCCGGCTCGCGGTGGGCGAGCCGCTGGCCGCGCTCGGCCTGCCGCCCGAGGGCGCGGCGCGAGGGGTGAGCGTCAAGGCTGCCGTGTTCCCCTTCCACCGCTTCCCCGGGGCGGACCCGATCCTCGGGCCGGAGATGCGCTCGACGGGCGAGGTGATGGCAACGGCGGCCGACTTCGCGACGGCGTTCAGCAAGGCCGAGCGGGCAGCGGGACGGCCGCTGCCCACGGCAGGCAGCGCATTCGTCTCGGTCCGGGACCCGGACAAGGTCGGAGCGGTCGAGCTCGGCCGCGGTCTCCTCGCTCTCGGCTTCAGCCTGTGCGCGACCGCCGGCACGGCGCGCGCTCTCGCCGCGGCCGGATTGCCGGTCGAGCGCATCCGGAAGGTGGGGGAGCCCGGAGACGGCCCGACGGTCGTCGATCGCATCCGCCGCGGCCACTGCGACCTCGTCGTGAACACGCCGCACGGCGGTGGCGCGCGCTCGGACGGCTACCAGATCCGGGAAGCCGCGCTCGCCGCGCGGATCCCCTGCATCACCACGATGGCGGGGGCGGAGGCGGCCCTCGAGGCGATCGCGCGGGCGCGCCAGGAGGGGGCGCTGTCGCTCCAGGAGCGCGTCGCCTAGCGGCCGCGGCGGGGCAGTCGGCCGGCGGCTCGATGTGGATAACCCCTCGAGCACGGCCGGCAGAGCCCATGGGGAGTGCGCTTCCGGCATGTGCGGGCATGTGGATAACTCCGCGCCTGGCGGAGGACGAAAAGGTGCCGATTAGCACGGAAAAAGTGATGTTGAACGGCTTGGTGAAGGTGGGCTAGAATGCGCCGCCATGACCGCCGCCAAGACCGAGGCCCAAGCCCCCACTCGCTCGCTCGAGCAGCGCATGGACGCTCTCCGCCGTGCCAACGACATCCGCGTGGCCCGGGCTCGCCTGAAGCGCGACCTGAAGAGCGGAACCGTCCGGGTCGAGGAGATCCTCGCCGACCCGCCCGACTACGTCGGCACCGCGAAGGTGTTCGACATGCTGATGGCCGTGCCGAAGTTCGGACGCGTGAAAGCGGCCCGCTTCCTGAACCAGTGCCGCATCAGCCAGTCGAAGACCGTCGCGGGGCTCTCCGAGCGCCAGCGGCAGGAGCTCGTCGACCTGTTCCGCCACTGAGCGTGGCCCCGCCCGGAGGTCCGGACACGACCGCGCCTCCGAACGAGACCGCCGGCCGCGGCCGGCTCTTCGTCGTCACGGGCCCCTCCGGCGCGGGCAAGGGCACGCTGATCCGGGCCCTGCTGCGCCGCCGCTCCGATCTCAGGATCGCCGTCTCGGCGACGACGAGGCCGCAGCGCCCGGGCGAGGAGGACGGACGCCACTACCACTTCATCGACGAGGCGGAGTTCGATCGCAGGGCCCGCGACGGCGAGTTCCTCGAGCACGTCGTCTACGTCTCCGGCCATCGCTACGGCACGCTGAACGCGGAGGTCGACCGCATCCTCGCCTCCGGCAAGAGCTGCGTGCTCGAGCTCGAGACGCAGGGGGCGAAGGAGGTCGAAGCCAAGCGCCCGGACACGGTGTCGATCTTCATCGCGGCCCCGTCGTTCGCCGAGCTCGAGCGGCGGCTGCGCGAGCGCGCCACCGAAAGCGCCGGCGAGATCGGCGAGCGCCTCGAGCTCGCGCGGCGTCAGGTCGGGGAGCAGGCGAGCTTCGACCACGTCGTCGTCAACGATGACGTCGAGCGGGCCGTCGCGGAGCTCGACGGCGTGATCGCGGAGGAGCTCGCGCCGCAGCGCTCCGCGAGGTAGGCGTACGAGGGCCGAGCCTACTCGGGTACGAGGGCGGAGGCCTCTGTCACGCCCGTCCAAGCGGCCGGCGCGCGAACTTCCAGCTACACTCGACGGTCATGATCAATCAGCGGATCGATTCCCTCGTCGCGAACGTCGAGCCGCAGCTCGCGCTACGCGCTCGTCATCGTCGCCGCGAAGCGCGCGCGCCAGATCAACAACTACCACCACCAGCTCGGCGAGGGCACGTTCGACGACTTTCCGCCGCCGCTCGTCGAGTCGCGCTCGAAGAACTACCTGACGATCGCCCTCGAGGAGATCGCGCAGGGCAAGATCAAGGCCGAGAGCCGCGCCTGAGACGCCTCCGGGGCGGACGAGAGCCCGGGCTTCCAGCAGGATTACCATCACGCCAAGGCGACGCGTCCCCATCTGAAAGGAGCCCGGGGTGGCCCGCGTCATCCTCGGCGTCACCGGCGGCATCGCCGCCTACAAGGCCTGTGAGCTCTGCCGGCTGCTCGTGAAGGCCGGCCACGAGGTGACGCCGATCCTGACCGCCGAGGCCGAGCGGTTCGTCGGCGTGCACACCTTCGAGGCCCTGGCGCGGCGGGAGGCGCCGCGTGATCTCTACCCGCACCTGACGGGAGCCGACCTGCTCGTCGTCGCGCCGCTCTCGGCCAACACGCTCGCGAAGCTCGCCGGCGGCCATGCGGACAACGTGCTCACCCAGCTTGCGCTCGCGTTCTCCGGGCCGATCCTGGCCGCCCCGGCCATGAACGCCCGCATGTGGGCTCATCCGGCGACGCAGGCGAACGCCCAGGTCGTCGCGGGGCGGGGCATCGAGCTCATCGGGCCTGAGGAGGGCGAGCTCGCGGAGGGTGAGCTCGGCCTCGGGCGCATGAGCGAGCCCGACGCGATCTTCGCGCGCGCGGAGGAGATCCTCGGCGCGGCCGGCACGCTGGACGGCCGCCACGTGGTGGTCTCGGCCGGCGGCACGCGTGAGCCCTTGGACACGGTGCGCTACCTCGGCAACCGGTCGAGCGGGCGCATGGGCGTGGCGGTGGCCGAGGAGGCCGCTCGCCGCGGTGCCCACGTCACGCTGCTGGCGGCGAACGTGACCATCCCGGTCGGGCCGCAGATAGAGACGGTGATGACCCCGACCGCCGCCGAGCTGGCGCGCGAGGCCTTCGCGCGGGATGACGCCGACGTCATCGTCATGGCCGCCGCCGTCGCCGACTACAGGCCGGCCGAAGCGGAAGCAGCGAAGCGCAAGAAGGACGGCAAGCCGTGGACGGTCATGCTGGAGCCGACCGAGGACATCCTGGCCGAGCTCGGCCGCCGCCGCCGTCCCGGCCAGGTGCTCGTCGGCTTCGCAGCCGACGAAGGGGCGGCGGGCCTCGAGCAGGCCCGCGCGAAGCTCGAGCGCAAGCGCGTGAACCTCTTGGTCTTCAACGACGTATCCCGTTCCGACATCGGTTTCGAGTCGACGATGAACGAGGTGACGCTGATCCGCGCGGAGGGCGAGCGAACGGTCGGGAAGCGGAGCAAGACTGCGTGCGCCGCCGCTATCCTCGACGAGGTCGCGTCCCTCCTGGAAGGAGGATGATGGAACGAGAGCTCGCTCCGGCCGCCGGCCGGCCGGCCACTACCTCGAGCAGCTCGGCGAGGGCGGCCCATCGCATCATCGAGAACCTGAAGACGGTGATCCACGCGCCCGAGGAGACCCTGCAGCTTGCCGTCTACTGCCTCCTCTGCGAGGGGCACCTGATCATCGAGGACTTCCCCGGGGTGGGCAAGACCACGCTCGCCAAGGCGCTCGCCCGCTCGGTCGGCTGCGAGTTCTCGCGGCTTCAGTTCACGCCGGACCTCCTGCCCTCCGACGTCACGGGCGTCAACGTGTTCAACCAGCGCACGAACGAGTTCGAGTTCCGTCGCGGGCCGGTCTTCACGAACCTGCTGCTCGTGGACGAGATCAACAGGGCCTCGCCGAAGACGCAGGCGGCGCTGCTCGAGTGCATGCAGGAGCACCAGGTCACGGTCGACGGCGTCTCCTACCTGCTCGAGCGGCCGTTCATGGTGCTCGCCACCCAGAACCCGATCGAGTACGAGGGGACCTATCCGCTGCCGGAGGCCGAGCTCGACCGCTTCACGATGCGCATCTCCATCGGCTACCCGCAGCTCGCCGACGAGGCCAAGATGCTGACCGAGCAGACCGTGCAGATGCCGCTCGAGACGCTCGAGCCGGTCGTCTCGCGCGACGAGGTGCAACAGGCGATCGAGGACGCGCGCGACGTGTTCGTCGAGGAGAGCCTCAACCGCTACATCGTGGCGCTGCTGCGGCACACGCGCTCGGATCCGCGCCTCTACCTCGGCGCCAGCCCGCGGGCCGGCATCGCGCTCCTGCGAGTAGCCAAGGCACGTGCGCTCGCCGAGGGCCGTGACTACGTGTCGCCCGACGACGTCAAGGCGATCGTCGCCCCCGTGCTCGCGCACAGGCTCATCCTCGCGCCCGAGGCGCGCTCCTCCGGGCTCGACGCCGCCGCGATCGCGGTCGACACCGTGGTGCACACGCCGGTGCCCGTATGAGCGGCGAGTCAGCGGCCGGACACGCCAGTCTCAGTCGGTGCTAACCGATCGCGGTCGCTTCGCGCTCGCCCTCGGCGGCCTCACGTACCTTGTCGGCTGGGCGTTCGGCTCGGAGCCGCTCTACCCGGTGGCCGTCGGGCTCGTGCTCGCCGCCCTCCTCGGCTTTGCCTGGGTGAAGCTCGTCGGGCGACCGAGGCGCCTGCAACGGACGGTGGCGGGCGAGCACGTCGCCGGCGACGACGTGCCGGTGGGGCTGGTGCTCGAGCTCGAGGGACGCGTGACGCCCAGGCACCTGACCGCGATCGAGCGGATCGAGCGCCTCGGGGAGCGCGAGGTCGAGCTCGAACGCACCGGCGGGAAGCTCCGCGGCCGCTACGTGATCGAGGACGTCCCGCGCGGCCGCTACCCGTTCGAGGACGCGGAGGTTGTCGTCGAGGACCCGCTCGGGCTCGAGCGGGCCGAGGTCCGCGTCGACGCGCCGGACGCGCTGCTCGTCTTCCCTCGTATCGTCGAGCTCGATCGCCTCTTCTCGGAGACCGGCTCCCGCATCCAGGAAGGCCGCCGGCTCCTCCTTCGCCGTCCCAGCGGCTTCGACCTCCACAGCGTGCGCGAGTACGAGCAGGGCGAGTCGCTGCGCCGGGTGCACTGGCCCTCGACGGCGAAGCGCGGTCAGCTCATGGTCAAGGACCTCGAGGACTCCCCGCGCGACGAGGTCGCCGTCCTGCTCGACGCCGACGCGGGCTACGTCGGCGGCGAGGGCGCGAGCTCGAGCTTCGAGACCGCGGTGTCGGCCGCCGGCTCGATCCTGCGCACGCACGTGGGACGCGGCCGCCGCGTCGGCCTGATCGTGAACGCGCTCACTCCGCGCTACCAGGCGGTGCACACGCTCGACGGCGACTGGGGCCTTGCGCTCGAGCTCCTCGCCTCCGTCGTCCCGGACGGCCGCAACGCGGTGACCGCGCTGCTCGTCGAAGGGGCCGGCGCCCCGTCGAAGGCGCTCGAGCTCTGCCTCGTCACCTCGAACCTGGCGCCGCGGCTCGTCGACCGGCTCCTCCAGCGCTCGGTCACGCGGCGGGGGACGTCGGTCGTGTACGTCGACCCGGCGAGCTACGCGAACGGCTCGGCGGCCGAGCAGCTGCCCGCAGACACCCGCGCGCAGATCGGGCGGCTCGAGCATGCGGGGATCCCCGTCTGCGTGCTGAGGCGCGGCGACGACCTCGCGGCGACGCTCGGCGCAGGGCTCACGGTCGAGAGGGCAGTCGTCGTTGGCTAGCTTGGCGAGGACGCTCGTCCTGCTCGCGTGCATCGCGGCCCTCGTGACGGCGGCCTGGCTCCAGCTCGTCGACTCGTCGTTCCGCCTCGTCGAGGTAGGCCGCATCCTGGCGCTCGCGCTTGCGCCCGCCCTCGTCGTGCTCTTCACCCGGCGCTGGAAGCTCGGGGTCGGGCTGGCCATCCTGGCCATGCTGCCCGCCGCCGGATACGCGCTCGGCGTCCCGGTCACCGACATGCGCCGAGGCGACCGCGACTTCTGGGGCCCGCTGTTCGACGCCGTCAGCGACGGCTTCTCCGACTTCTACGAGACGCGCGTGCCGCTCGCCCCGGCCGACCATCCGGAGATGTGGGGGCTGATTCTTCTCGCGATCTTCCTCGCGGTCGCGATCCCGGCCCTCCTCCTCGCCAGCGGACACGCGCTCGCGGCCGGCGTGGCGGTGCTGCTGGGAGTCGGCTGGCCGCTGACCCTGGCCGCGACGATTCCGGGCCGGAGGGCGCTGCCGCTCGGTGCCGTGCTCTTCGCCGCCATCATCGTGCTGCTCGTCCTCTCGCGTGAGGGTCGAAGGCCTCTGCGCAGGGCCTGGCCGGCGCTCGCGTTCGGCGCCGTCCTCGTTGTCGCGGCGGTCGGCGCCTCGACGACGGCCGCGGTCGTCGAAGGGCGCGTTCCTCGAGGACTGGCAGCGCTGGAACTACGACCCCGAGCCGGACGCGGTCGGCGTTCGCTACGTCTGGAGCTCGAACTACACGGGAATCAAGTTCCCGGAGGAGCCGACCGTCGTCCTGCGCGTCAAGGCGCCGCAAGCGGAATCTCTACTGGCGTGCGACGACGCTCGACGAGTACACCGGTGTCGGCTGGCGCGAGGACCTGGATGCCGGTCCGCCGCTGGTCACGAACCGGATCGAGACGGCGCCGACGGAACCGCTGCTCGGGGCGGAGGCCGGCGACGAGGAGAGCTGGACCCGCCAGGAGGTCACCGTCGAGGCGCTTGCCGACACCCACCTCGTCGCCGCAGCGGTGCCGATGCGGGTCGAGGCGCGCTTCTCCGCCGCCATGCGGTACTCGCCGGGCGGCGTCATCGTCTTGCCCGACGGGCTGGACTACAAGCAGCGCTACACGGTCTGGAGCTACGCGCCGAGGGTCGACCCGACGGTGCTGACGGAGCTGTCGGCCGCCTACCCGGCCGAGCTGGGCCGCTACCTCGAGGTCGTGCCGGACGTCCGCTTCCCGACGTTCGGCCAGCCGAGTCGGGAGCAGCTCGTCCGCCAGCTCTTCGAGGAGCGCTCGTTCGACTCGCTCCTGGCCGAGTACCAACCGCTCTACCGCCAGGCGCGCCAGGTCGTCGAGGGGGCGGCGACGCCGTACGTGGCGGTGGCCAGCCTGGAGGCCTGGTTCCGCAGCCAGGGCGGCTTCGTCTACGACGAGCAGCCGCCTCCCTACGGGGACGAGCCGCCGCTCGTCACGTTCGTGCTCGACCACAAGGCGGGCTACTGCCAGCAGTACGCGGGCGCGATGGCCGTGATGCTGAGGCTGCTCGGGATCCCGGCCCGGGTCGCCGCCGGCTTCACGAGCGGCGAGTACGACGAGCGGCGTCAGGAATGGGTCGTCACCAACCACAACGCGCACACGTGGGTCGAGGTGTGGTTCCCCGAGTACGGGTGGCTGCCGTTCGATCCCACGCCGGGCAGGGGGACCCTCGCCGGCTCGTACTCGACGTCGTCGGCGACCTTCGGCCAGAGCGGCGACTTCCCCACGGCGCTCGGCACCGTGACGCCCGGAGTGCTGCAGGCGCTCCTCGAGCAGCGGCTCGAGGGCTGCCGGGGCGATCGGGCCTCGCCGCGGCGACAACGGCGAGGCCGGTGACGCCGGCTCCGCGGCGGCCGACCAGGGCGGTGGCGCCTGGACGATCGCGGGCCTCGTCTTCCTCGTGCTCGGCTGCATCCTCGCGCTCGTGCTCGGGACGAAGGAGCTGCGGCGGCGTGTGCGCTTCCTCGGCGGCGACCCACGCCACGAGGCGGCGGCCTGCCGGCGCGACCTGCTCGCGTTCCTCGCCGACCAGGGCGTCGCGTTTCCGGAGAGCGCCACCCTGGCGGAGGTGGGTGAGTACGTCGAGCGCCGCTACCGGGTCAACGCGACTCCGTTCGTCCACGCGGCGGACGACGCCCGCTTCGGCCCGCCCGCGCGGGAGCGCAGACGCCGCCCGCCGCGCCAAGCGCGAGCTGAAGACGCTGCTGCGCCAGGTGCGGCGCCAGATGACCGTCACCCGGCGGGCCCGCGGGGCGCTGAGCCTCCGCTCGCTGGCCGTCTGACGGCGGTGCGCCGACGCGGTGATCCTCGCGGCCGGCGAAGGCCTGCGGCTGCGGCCGCTGACCGAGCGCTGGCCGAAGGCCGTCCTGCCGATCGACGGGCGCCCGGTCGTCGCGACGCTGCTGCGCGAGATCGCGTCGGCCGGGATCGAGCGAGTGACGATCGTGGTCGGCCGGCTCGGCGCGGAGATCGAGCGTCTCGTCGGCGACGGCGCTGCCTTCGGCCTCCGTGTCGCCTACGCGCGGCAGGACGAGCCCGCCGGGTCGGCCGATGCGCTGGCCGCCGGACTGGCCGCGGGCGCCGGCCCCGCCACTGCTCGTCAGCGCCGCCGACACGGTCTACCGCGCGGGCGACCTCGCAGCCGCCGTGACGAGGTTTCTCGCGGCGTCCGCAGCCGGAGGGATCGGCGTCCGTCCGGTCCCCCTCGCGGAACTGGGGCTGCGTTCTTCCGTCAGGGTGGAGGGTGGAGCGGTGCGGGAGGTCGTCGAGAAGCCGGCTCCCGGCGCCGCGCCGTCACCGCTGGCCGGCGCGCCCCTCTGGCTCCTCGGCGAGCCGCTCCTGCCCTTCCTCGAGGGGCTGCCCGGTCCGCCGTACCAGCTCGCGGACGGCTTCCAGCGGGCCATCGACGCCGGCGAGACGGTCGTGGCGCTCGAGCTCGGGCCGACGCGCGACCTGACTCGGCCGGAGGACGTCGTGCGGCACAACTTCCCCTATCTTTGGAGAGAGACACGATGAGCGAGGCGTACACCTTCTACCAGCAAGGCCGCCGTCATCTCGCGGACGGCATGGCCGCGCAGGCGACCGTTGCGCTCGAGAAGGCGAAGCGTCGCGAGCCCCGCAAGGCATCGATCCGGGAGGCGCTCGGCATCGCCTACTTCCGCATCCGGCGCTTCGGCGAGGCCGAGGAGGAGTTCCGCGCTGTGCTCGAGCTCTCGCCGGTGAACGACTACGCGCACTACGCGCTGGGGCGCTGCCTCGAGAAGCAGGGCCGCGGCGGGGAGGCGCGGGGCCACTACAAGCTCGCCTGCTCGCTGCGTCCGGGAAGGGACGAGTACACGAGCGCGGTTCAGGCGCTGGGCGACCGGGCGTGACGGGGGGGACCTGGGGCCGGCTCGCCGGCCTCGAGCTCACGATCGACGAGCTTCGCACGGAACGGCGCGCGACCGACGTCTCCAGCGGGTTCACGCGCGTCACGACGACGATCGTCCTCGCCGGCGCCGGCCACGAAGGGCGCGGCGAGGACGTCACCTACGCGGCAGCCGACCACGACGCGTTCCCCGAGCTGGATCTCAGTGGGCGCCACACGCTCTCGTCGCTCTCGACCGCGCTCGACGGCATTGAGCTGTTTCCGGGCGGCGCTCCCGAGTGGGCTGCCTCCGCCGACTACAGGCGCTGGGGGTTCGAGAGCGCCGCGCTCGACCTCGCGTTGCGGCAGGGCGGCGTCTCGCTGGGCGAGGCAGTCGGCAGGCCGTACCGTCCCGTGCGCTTCGTCGTCTCGACTCGCCTCGACCCGCGCGAGTGGCTCGCCGTCGACCCCTCGCTCGAGTTCAAGCTCGACCCGACGAGCGAGTGGAGCGATGCCTTCATGCGCGAGGTGGCGGCGACCGAGTCCGTTCGCTGCCTCGACTTCAAGTCCTACTACCACGGCACGGTCGTCGACCAGCCGCCCGACCCCGCGCTCTACGCCGCGGCCGTCGAGCTCTTCTCGACCGCGGTCATCGAGGACGCTGCGTTCGTGCCGGAGACGCGCGACGTGCTCCGCGGCGTCGAGGACAGGCTCTCGTTCGACGCGCCCGTCCACTCGCTCGCGGACGTCGACGCTCTACCCGTCGCGCCGCGCTGGCTGAACATCAAGCCGTCGCGATTCGGGACTCTGGCGCGGCTCTTCGAGTGCATCGACGCCTGTGAGGCGCGAGGGGTGACGATGTACGGCGGCGGCCAGTTCGAGCTCGGCTACGGGCGCGGCCAGATCCAGGCGCTCGCGAGCCTCTTCTACGCCGACGGCCCCAACGACGTGGCCCCGGGCGCCTACAACGAGCCGGTGCCGCGCGGCGGTCTGCCCGGGAGCCCGCTCGCGCCGCCCGAGCAGCCGATCGGGTTCTCGTGGGAGTCGGAGTGAGCGCCCCCGTGTACCCGTAGGGGCCGGACATGTCCGGCCCGAACGACGTCGAGGATCCGGCAGCGCCCGATCTCTTCCAGGGGGCCCTCTTCGTCGGCGAGTCGCACCTGCGCAAGCGCGAGTGGTTCCACGCCGCGCGGTCGTTCGAACGGGCCGCCGAGCTCGCGCCTTCCCCGCAGGATCGCGAGCTCGCGCGAGCGCTCCTGCACCTCGCCGCCGCCGGCTACAAGGGCATGACCGGTGACGGGCGCGGCGCCGAGCGCCAGCGCCGCCACGCGCGGCGGCGCCTCGAGCCGTTCCTTCCCGAGGCCCGCCGGCTCGACCTCGCGGAGCTTCTCCAGCTTGTCGAGCGAGCGCGCTGACAGGCGGCCGCGCTCGACCGCTCTAAGGAGCTTCGTCGGCCATGACGAGGCCGTGCCAGGTGACGGGCCCGACGATCCCGTCGACGTCGAAGCCGTTCCACTCCTGGAAGGACCGCGTCGCCTTGTCCGTATCCGCGTCGAAGGTTCCGGTCGCTTCGAGGTCGAGCACGCCGACCATGCGGGGCTGAAGGAGCTCCTGAGCGGCCGTGACCGCCTCGCCCTCGTCGCCCTGCTTGACCTGGACCACCAGGGCCGGCCAGGTCAGGTCGCCCACCATGCCGTCGGCCTCGAGCTTCTGGGAGCCCTGGAAGCTCTTGACCGCCTCCTCCGTCTCGGGACCGAACTTTCCGTCGATGCCTGTCGTGGCCCCGCGGTGAACGAGCAGGCGTTGAACCACCGTGACGCGGTGTCCCTCGTCCCCGGCCTTTTGCAGCGGCCATTCCGAGCCCATGGAGCCTCCTTCCTCCTCGAGTCGACCGACTCTGGAGAACACCCGGTCGGGCGCGAAGGCTACTGACGGCAAGCTCGCCGGTGTCCACGGGCTTGCGGCAGCGGAGACTTCTCGGGCTTCGATCAGAGCGCGGCAGGCGCGAGGCCGAGCCCCGCGTCAGTGCGCCGCGCGCAGGCGGCGGTCCCAGCTCGCGACGACGACCGTCGCGTCGGCGAGCAGGAGCGCACTCGCGAGGTGGACCGCGTCGAGCGCCCGGAGGGCGTAGCGCTCCGCGACCTCACAGGCGGCGGCGATCAGCGAGGGCTCCGGGTCGACGAGCGACAGGCTCTCGGTGACCCGAGCCCACTCGTGGAGCGCCGCTCGCGCTTGGTTTGGTCGAGGCGCCCGTCCCGGGCGGCAGCGCTCACCGCGGCCCGGACCTCGACGGCCGCCAGCGGTTCGTCACGGACAGGTCGGAGCCGTTCCAGAGGGCCTCGGCCAGGTCGCTGCCGTCCTCGGGGACGACGAGCTTGACGAGCGCGCTCGCGTCGAAGTAGACAGTCGCCACGCTCAGCGGACTTCGTCCGGTAGTCGTACATCGACTTCCCTCGCCGCGGAGCCTCACCTTCGGGATGTCCTCGGCCCGGATGCGCTCGGCCCGAGCGGGGAGGGTGAGCTTGCCCTCGCGTACGAGTCGCGCCACGACCGGATTCAGCTGGATGCCGGTGAGCCGGGCGACGGGGGTGCCCCGTTCGGTCACCACGATGTCCTCGCCCTGCCGGGCGAGCTCGAGCCAGCGCTTCAGCTGGCGCCGGAACTCCGTGATCGGAACGTCCACGAGCATACTGTACAGGTTAGCCGAGCTAGTGTGTACAGAGAGTGCCGCATCTGGGGATGAGTCGGCGTGCGTACTTCTCATCACACCTTCCTGTTCGATCAATCCCCAAAGATGGGCTACAGGTCCCACGACCACGTGACGGTGGTGAGGACGGTCTGGCCGACGTCGACCGTACAGTGACCCGCTGGAGCGGCCACCCGGCGAACCGTGGCTCGGGGGAGTGGCGTGGAGGGCACCCCGAGCTGGCGAGCGAGTAGAAGGGCAGCCGGATCGTGAACGTGTCGTCCTGGTTACATTCGTTGGGGGCAGACGTCGGTCGTGTCGACCTGCATCGTCTTGGTCGTTGCTGCCGAACGACAGGCGTCGTAGATGTTGGCGAGTAGGTGGGGTCGGGGCTCCGGAGGGTGATCCGTGATGCCCCCATGGCTTCCTTGGTCGTTCGCGTAGGAGAACTGGGCCTCGTGCGGGAAGTAGTTGCAGTCGCTCGGTCGCTGACCTGGGGAGCCGTCCACGTCTCCTGAGCGCTGTCCAGGTAGTAGCAGTGCTGGAGGCTGTCGGCTGTGGGTGGGACGAAGGAGCCGCAGCGAGGCCTCCGTGGACGGCGTACTTGAACGTCACGTTCCCCGCGGCGGTGTAGTCGATGAGCGACGGCCCCGTTCGAAGACCGCTCTGAACCATCTTGAAGGTGCCCTCGTAG
>CAWIQC010000030.1:0-188202 GCA_963838105.1 uncultured Thermoleophilia bacterium
CCACGAGGCCCGCCTCCGCCGGGGCGTCAGCTGGCCGCTCTGAAGCGCACGTCCCTTTCTGAGAGGCCGCACGGCCTCGCAGATCAGGGACGGAAGCGGCCCAGGTCGCCGCCCGACAGTTCGAGCAGTGGCAGTTGGTGGCGTACAGGAACGCATCCGCGACCCTGTACCGAACGCTGCCGCACTCGCACTTCCCGATGAGTACGCGGTTTTCCGCCTCGATCCCGGTGGGCCCCTCTGCATCCATCACGGCTCCTCTCCCCGTTGCATCTGGACTCATGAGCTACTCCTCTCGCTCTCGACTGGTTGGTAGACCATCCCCGAGCGGCGAAGTCAACGCTTCACCCGACGCGCCGGAGCCAGCCGGCTTGACATATTCCGATATAGGTATATAATCTCGCGCATGGCACGAGCAGCGACCACGGCGGATGCGTTCAACGCGGTGGCCGAGCCCCGGCGGCGACAGATCCTGGACGTCCTCGCCGGCGGGGAGCGCCCCGTGAACGACCTCGTGGGCGTGCTCGGGCTGGCCCAGCCACAGGTGTCCAAGCACCTGCGGGTGCTCCGAGAAGTGGGGGCGGTCGACGTGCGTGACGAAGGACGGCAGCGGCTGTACCGGCTCAACGGCCACGCGCTCAAGCCCATCCACGACTGGGTAAAGGACTACGAGGACTCGTGGTCGGAGCGCTTCGACCGGCTGGACGTCGTACTGGAAGAGCTCAAGCAGAAGGAGGCAGGAAATGGCAGCGACGAGTAGCGGGACGGCGACGGTGACGCTCCCCACGGACGAGCAGATCCTCATCACGCGGGAGTTCGCGGCGCCCAAGCATCTGGTCTACGAGGCGTGGACCACGCCCGAGCTGGTCAAGCGCTGGTGGAATGCGAAGCGTGGCGAGGTGACCGTTGCCGAGATCGACCTGCGGGTCGGCGGCAAGTGGCGCTACGTGATGATCGCGGAGGGCGGCTTCGAGGTCGGCTTCCACGGCGAGTACCGCGAGATCGTCCCCAACGAGCGAATCGTTTCGACCGAGACCTATGAGGGCCTGCCGGAAGGCGTGTCTGAGGAGGACGGCTCGACGGTGAACACGGCGACGTTTACGGAGATGGACGGGCGCACGACCGTCACGCTCCTCGTGCAGGCCCCGAGCAAGGTGACCCGCGACGCCATCATCGAGTCCGGGATGGAGGCCGGGCTCCAGGACGCGATGGACCTCCTCGAGGAGGTCGCGGTCTCGCTTCGCTGAGCAGACAACCGACTTCGCAACAACACGGGCCATCGGGAGGTCACTCCCGGTGGCCCGCTGTCTTGGGCGCGTCGGGGCGATGCGCGTTGTCGCCCCGGTGCGGCGGCGCCCTGGTGCTAGCCCTGGGGCCCCGCCGGCGGCGTGCCGGCTGACGCTCAGCCGCGCTCGAGGCTCTCGGCGACGTGCTCGGCCACGATGGCCGCGTCCTCACCCACACCGACGAGGAGCGAGGACTTCCGCTTGCGCAGGAAGTGGACGCCCACGAAGTGCAGGCCCGGGATCACGGTGCTCGCCCCGTCTTGCTGGATCGGGAAGCCGAGCTCGTCGAAGGCCTCCGGCCACGGCAGCCACGAGCGGTAGTCGGGGCGGAAGCCGCCGGCGAAGACGACGGCGCCGAAGCCCCGCCGAGGTCGATCTCCTCGGGGCCGCGTGGGTCGAACGGCTCGGGCTCCTCGACGTCCGGTGGATCGAGGCCACGCTCCGCCGCCGTCTTGCGAAGGAGGCCCATGAACTCGGTGTATCGCTCGTCGCCCCAGGCGACGGTCTCGGCGAGGTCGTCGGCGAAGCGCAGCCGGCCGTCGCTCGCGCCGAGGAAGTGGCCGGTGAGCGTGACACCCGCCGCCCGGAGCGTCCGCAGGTGGAGGTCGTGGCCGCCGCCGTGTCCGGTCGCCTGGAAGTTCGCGACGAGTCGCGCAGCCGGGCTCGGAAGGGACTCCACGGCGGCATCCGACGAAGCCGGACTCGACTACCCACCAGGTGATGTCGCGATCGCCGAGGCGGCGCGGCGCCCAGGGCGCCTTCCCGCAGGCGAGAACTACCTCGCGGCCGGCCTCGTGCAGCTCCTCCGCGATCTGGCAGCCGGACTGGCCGCTGCCGACTACGAGCACGCGCCCCGGGCGGCAGCGCCTGCTCGTTGCGGTAGTCCTGGACGTCGATCTGCAGGAGGTCGGGCGGCAGGGTCGACGCGCCCGCCGGACGGTGCGCGCGCTGATAGGCGCCCGTGGCCAGGACCACCGCGTCGGCGCGCAGGTCGCCGGCCGATGTCTCGAGAGCGAAGCCGCCTGCCTCAGCCTTTGCACGGCGGTAACCGCGACGCCTTCCCGGACGGGCGCTTCGAAGCTCGCCGCGTAGCGCTCCAGGTACGCGACGATCTCGTCACGTGGCATGAAGCCGTCCGGGTCCGACCCGTCGTAGTGGCCGCCGGGAAGCCGAATCATCCAGTTCGGCGTCACCAGGCAGAAGCTGTCCCAGCGCCCTCGCCACGTCTCGCCTACGCGAGCCCGCTCGAGCACGACATGGTCAACGCCGGCTCTCGTCAGCTCGTGACTCGTGGCGAGGCCGGCCTGGCCGGCGCCGACCACTGCCACCGCGACGCGCTCTTCTGCGTTCACTGCGACGGTCCGGCGCTGGCCACCGCCGGTCCTCCCGCTCGAGAGACCGCGTTCTCCGGCGGCACCGTGGTCCGATCCAGATCGGCGGTCAACGTCGTCAGATGGTGAATGCCCTCGATCAACATCTCGGCTTCCCTCCAGATATGCGCCGACAGCTGTCCAGCGTGTCACGTGCAGACGACGGGCGCACGGCGGTCTCCTCGTGTCTGGCGGTACGGCTAGCCGTAGGCTTGCTGCATGACCGAAGCCGGTCGGGACGGCAAGCGGCGCAAGGTGGGGCTCGTGCTGGAGCCTGCAGGCGTCGAGGATCCGTACAGCCGCGGCGCCTACCTCGGGCTGGAGCAGGCGGTGCAGGAGCTCGGCGTTCGCGGCCGCGTGCTCACGCCGGCTCCGAAGGAGGGCTACGTCCCGAGCCTGTCGTTGCTGGCGCGGCAGCGGTACGACCTCGTGATCGGAGTCGGCTCGTTCGCTGCTCAGGCGGTCGATGCTGTCGCGACCAGATTCGCCGACGCGCGGTTCGCGATCGTCGACGCTCCTCACGAGGCTCTCGAGCATCGACCACGCGAACGTGCAGGGCCTCGTCTTCAGCGAGGAGGAAGCGGGCTATCTCGCCGGGTACCTGGCCGCTCTCGGTGCTGGCAGCTCGATCCCGGCGAGAACACGATCAGCGCCGATCGGCGGACAGCGGGTTCCGTCGGTCGGAGCGCTTCATCGACGGCTACATGGCCGGTGCGAAGAGCTGCGAACCCGGACATCAAGACGCTCACGAGCTACACGGACGACTTCCTCGACCCGGCCAAGGGGCGGTCGGCCGCGGTGAGCCAGATCGCCAAGGGATCGCGGGTCGTCTTTCAGGCTGCGAGCGCCAGCGGCCTCGGTGCGCTCGAGGCGGCGGCGAGCAGGGAGTCTGGGCGATCGGCGTGGACGTCGACCAGTCCGCCCTCGGCACCGCACGTGCTCACGAGCGCCGTCAAGCGGCTCGACGTCGCCGTCTTCGAGGCTGTCCGCAGCTCGTGGACGATACGTTCGCGACGGGAGGCACTTCGGTGTTCTGCGCTCGGCGACCGGCGGTGTCGGCCTCGGCCCGGTCAGCCCGCAGGTGCCGGCCGCTGTGATCTCCCGCGTCGAGGCACTGGGCGCAGAGATCGCTGCCGGACGGGTGGCGATACCGATTTCAGCGCCGCTAGAGCGCCCGATCGCTCTGAACCGTGACCCAGGCGACGCCCAGCCCGATCGCGACGTCCGTGGGCGCGTGGCCGATCTGAACGGCGGACTCGACTCAGGCCCGTTCGCGGGTCGATGCGAAGAGCCCTGCCTGCGTCGTTGTCGGCCACCCAGAGCGCTGCGGGCCGGAAGACGGCTCAGTCGTCCTGTGGCGAAGGGGTCGTGTAGACCCACGGCAGCGGTGTCGGGATCGATGCACCATGGCGTCCGCGAATGTCGGCCACCCAGACCGCTTCGTCGTCGGCGCCACCGCGACCGGATAGGCGATCGACGTCTCGGCCGTGATCGCGTTCGTCCGCGGCTCGATTCGTAGGGCCCTGCCCGCCATCGTCACCACCCACGCCGTGCCCGCGCCGACGGCGACGCTCACGGGAACGTGGCCGATGTCGAGCCGCGGCTACGGTCTCGTTCGTCTCCGGGTCGATCCGCAGAAGCCTGCGCGGGCCGGTCGCGACCCAGAGCGCACGGTCGTCCCGCGGCGACGGCGTAGGTCGTGTTCCAGACGAGCTCGCTCGGCCCCGGAGGACGATCGGTCTCGACGACGGCATCCGCGTCCGGGTCGATGCGGACCAGCGTGCCGTCGCTACCGGTGGCGACAGACGGCGTCGGGGCCGGCGGCGAGGTCGATCGCCGGCGCGCCGACACCGATGGTGCGTGTCGCGACCCTCTCCTGCGGGTCGATCCGGGACACGGTCGCGTCATCCGCGTTCGCCACCCATACGGAGCCGTGTCCGACGGCGACGGCGACCGGTCTCCGGCCGACAAGGCGGTGGCCGAGGACAGCGGCGGGCCTCGAGGTCGACGACGGCCACGGAGTCTGCCGGCACGCAGCGGCGCTCGTGCCTGCCTGGTGCGACTGGAACGCTCCGGGCGGGCGCGCGTTGCGTCGCCTGCGGTCGGCGTCTCCGCCGGGGCCTCGACCGGCGCGTCGAGGCCGGGTCGTGGTTGAGGATCGCACGCTCCAGGCGCTGCAGCTCCTCGCCAGGGTCGAGCCCGAGCTCCTCGACAAGAGCTCGGCGCGCGTGCTGGTACTGCTGGAGCGCCTCCGCCTGGCGGCCGGAGCGGTAGAGGGCGAGCATGAGCTGACCGCGAAATCGCTCGCGTAGCGGATGATCGTGGACGAGCGCCTCGAGCTCCCGACAAGCTCGATGTCGAAACCGAGCTCGAGCTCGGCCTCGATCCGCTCCTCGAGGCATGTCAGGCGCAGCTCGCCGAGGCGGGCGATCTCCCGCTGGGCGAACTCCTCGAATCGCGAACTCGGCGAGAGGAGGCCCCCGCCACAGGCCGAGCGCTTCGCGAAGGGTCGCCGCCGCTTCCTCTGACGCACCGGCGACCCGGGCACGCCTTCCGTCGCCGAGGAGCCGCTCGAAGCGGAAGGAGTCGAGGGCCTGCGGGTCAATCCGTAGGACGTACCCCGGCGCATGTGTGAGGATCACGTCTCCGCCCGAGCCGCGGCAGTGGAGCGTCTTCCGTAGTTGCGAGACGTACCCCTGCAACGCCTTCGCTGGCGGTCCTCGGCGGGCTCGCTCCCCACAGATCCTCGATGAGGCGATCTCGCGGCACGACCTCGTTCGCTCTGCAGGATCAACACGGCGAGCAACGACCGCTCGCGTCCGGCGCCAAGCTCGCACGGCCGGCCGATCGTCGCCGTGGACGACGAGCGGACCGAGGATCCGAAACTCCATCCGAGCCTCCTGCGGCGGAGGCGTACCGGCTCATGAGCGCTGCCTTGACCGGTCTCTTACCGAGCCCTTACCCGGCTTTGACCGCGGCTGGGTGGTCACGAGGGATGGTTCGGGCGTGCGGTCGGATAAGCAGCTCGACAAGGAGGCAGGCATGGCGACTCTCCCGTCCATCTCCAGCGGACTCGAAGGACACTTGCTCTCGGGACTGGCGATCGCCGCGGTCTGCGCCGGCGGCGGTCAGGCGTCGACGGCGGACGACGCGCTGCGCAGCCTGGAGATCCGCAGCGAGGGGCTCAACCTCCTCTACGGGCTGGCGGCGCCGCGCAAGGGGGCGCTGATGCAGTCAACGCCCTGGCCATTCGCAGCGAGGCGATGAACGAGCTGTACGGCCGCGGCGGTTCGCGGCTCGGGAGCCGAGGCGATTCGGGCGCTGACGATTCGCAGCGAGGCGATGAACGAGCGCTACGGGCTCGGCACGGCGACGGTCAGCCCGGTCGCCGGCAGCGGCTTCGACTGGGCCGACGCCGGGATCGGCATCGCGGTGGTTCGTCTCCGCGCTGCTCGCTGGGTCGGCGGCGCTGCTCGTCCGCCGGCAGCGGCGGGGCACAGCCAGCTCTTCCCAGGCGTACGGAAGCCGGGGCGGGGACCGGCGGCGTCGACCGTCACCCGCCGGGCCGACTACCTGACGATGACCGGCGTGCCCTGGATCGCGAAGGCGTAGAGCTCCGGCGCGAACACGGGCGGCACGCGTACGCAGCCGTGGCTCGCCGGATACACGGGGACGTCAGGGTAGGCGTGGAACGCGATTCCGCCGGTGAAGTACGAGGCCCAGGGAAGCCACACGGAGTACGGCACCGACCAGGACATGCGCTCCTTGCGGTAGACGGAGAACTGGCCTCGCGGGGTCACGTAGCCCGGCTGAGCCGACGAGATGGCGATGGTGCGGACGACCTGGTTGCCGCGGACGAGGTAGGCGAGCTGCTTGGCGAGCGACACCTCGATACGCCGGCCGTCGCCGGCGGTCTGCGGACGCGGGACGGCCGCGGACTCGAGCGCCCGGAGCACCTTCCAGCCCGGCGATACCCGTGCGCGGAAGGGATCGCTGCTTCTGGAAGGCGATCACGGCATGGAAGGTCGCCTCCGTGAAGCGGCCTGACACCGAGCTCGGATGGGAGGTAGGACAGCTCGGCGAGGCGCTCGTTCAAGCGCACGTACGTCGGGGCCTCGCGACCCGAGGGAGAGCGGTGCCGCCGTGGCGGTCCCCGCAAGGGCCAGAGCAGACACGCACCCGACGAGCGCGAGTATCGTGGATCTCGGCATGCTGGTCATTCCTTCTGATCGGCTTCGGGGTACAGCTCTTTGACTCCGGGCGGCGGGGTGATGAGCCGTCCGGG
Organism: uncultured Thermoleophilia bacterium; assembly: GCA_963838105.1. GTDB lineage: Bacteria > Actinomycetota > Thermoleophilia > Gaiellales > Gaiellaceae > CAWJNF01. The sequence continues at coordinate 6,939 of CAWIQC010000030.1, forward strand.
TTGCCGCGGCGATGTCATGCCGACAACGATGTCCGTCCCGACGCGGTCGGGGAATGCGGCTAGCTGCGTCCGCGCGCGGCTAGCCCAACCAGCGAAAGGAGACGCTCAGTGACCCGACGCGCAGCGCTGCTCGCCGCGACGCTCTTCGCCGTGATCGGTCTCGCCTTCGCCGCCTGCGGAGGCGACGATGACGAGGCCGCCGAGCCCGCGCCGGCCGAGACTCAGCCGGCCGACGCGGGCGGAGACGCAACCGAGCTCCAGCTCGCCGCCGACCCGGACGGCGCGCTCGCCTACGATGCCACGGCTCTCGAGGCGCCCGCCGGATCGGTCGCGATCGTGCTCACGAACGCATCGAGCGTGCCGCACAACGTCGCGATCGAGGGCGACGGCGACGTCATCGCCGAGGGTGAGATCTTCGCGGGTGGGGGAACGCGCACCACGACCGCCGACCTCGAGGCCGGTAGCTACGTGTTCTTCTGCTCCGTGCCCGGCCATCGGGAAGGCGGCATGGAGGGAACGCTGACGGTCGAATAGGGCGACCTACCCGGCCCAGATACCGGAGATCAGGCCGCCGTCGACGACGAGCGCCGTGCCGGTGACCCACTCGGCCTCGTCGGAGGCGAGGTAGACGAACGCGTCGGCGATGTCGCGCGGCTTGCCCAGGCGCCCGAGCGGATGGATCGAGACCGCGAACGCGCGTGACGCCTCCGGGTCGGGCTGGTCGGCGAAATAGCCCTCGATCATCGGTGTCTCCGTGAATCCCGGGCAGACGCAGTTGACCCGGATGCCGGCCCTGGCGCCGTCGAGGGCCATGCACTTCGTGAGCATGATCGCCCCGGCCTTCGAGGCGCAGTAGGCGGCGTCGTCCGGGATCGCCCAGATGCCCGCGATCGAGGCGGTCACGAGGATCGCGCCGCCGCCGCGCTCGACGAGGTGCGGCCAGGCTGCCTTCGAGACGAGGTAGATGCCCTTCAGGTTGGCGGCCAGCTCCTTGTCCCAGTCGGCCTCGTCGAGCTCGTGCGCGGCGCCGACGATCGTCACGCCGGCGTTGTTGACGAGGACGTCGATGCCGCCGAACTGCTGCAGCACGGCGTCGACGCCGGAAGCCGCGCTCCCGCTCGACGTGACGTCGAGCTCGACACCGATCGCGTCTGCGCCGATTGCGGCGGCGGTCTCCCGCGCCGAGTCGCCGCGGAGGTCGGCCGCACAGACGCGCGCGCCCTCCTGTGCGAAGCGCAACGCCGTCTCACGACCGATGCCGGAGCCGGCCCCGGTGACGAGCGCCACCTTCCCCTCGAGTCGTCCGTTCGTCGCCATGCCGGGGATAATCGCGCGGTCGAGGTCAGCAAGCAACCCGGAGGAAGTCATGGCTCGCCTGGACGGCAAGCGCGCGCTCGTGACCGGCGGCGGCTCGGGAATCGGCGCCGCGATCGCGAGCCGGTTCCGGGAGGAGGGCGCCGCCGTCCTCACGGCCGACGTCATGGACGGGGATATCGAGTGCGACGTGCGCTCGCGGGCGAGTGTCGAGGCCTGCATCGATGCCGCCGTCGGACGTCTGGGAGGCATCGACGCGCTCGTGCTCAACGCCGCCAGGCCCGTCGTCGGGGCCGTCCACGAGCTCGAGGAGGCCGACTGGGACGACGGCCTCGCGACGAACCTGAAGAGCATCTACCTGTGCGCGAAGGCGGCGTGGCCGCACCTCGTCGAGAGCCGCGGCTCGATCTCGATCACGGCCTCCGTGGTCGGTCTCTGGGGCTCGGGCGGCCAGGCCGCCTACTGCGCTTCGAAGGCGGGCGCGGTCATGCTCGCGAAGTGCCTGGCCCTCGACGGCGCGAAGGCCGGCATCCGCGCCGAACTGCGTCTGCCCGGGATTCACCGAGACGCCGATGCTCGAGCGCTTCCTCGCCGGCCAGCCGGATCCGGAGGCGACCCGAGCCTGGGCGGCCGGCCTCCACCCGCTCGGCAGGCTCGGCGCGCCGCGGGACCTCGCGGAGGCGTTCGTCTACCTCGCCTCCGACGAGGCCGCGTGGGTGACGGGCACGGCGCTCGTCGTCGACGGCGGCCTGACCGCCGGGATCTGGGCCGGCTGACGCCGTGGTGGCGATGCCGTCCCGTCAGCGCCTCGGCGCCGACGTCCAGGTCGGCATCCGTTCCGGCGGATAGCGGTCGCCGGCGACGGCCCGGGCGGGGACCGTCTCGTCGAGCAGGGCGAGCTCGGCGGCCGTCAGCTCGACCTCGACCGCGGCCGCGTTCTCCTCGAGGTAGGCGACCCGCTTCGTCCCGGGAATGGGGACGATCCAGGGCCGCTGGGCGAGGAGCCAGGCGAGCGCGAGCTGGCCGGCCGTCGCTCCCTTGTCGGCGGCGAAGGCCTCGAGGCGGCCTACGAGCTCGAGGTTCTGGTCGATGTTCTCCTCCGAGAAGCGCGGCCAGGTGCGACGCGCGTCCGCCTCGCCGAGGTCGCCGAGGCTGCGCAGGCGCCCGGTCAGCATGGCCCGGCCGAGCGGCGCGTAGGCGAGGAGGCCGATGCCGAGCTCCTCGCAGACGTCGAGAACGCCGCCTTCCACGTAGCGCTCGAAGAGGGAGTACTCGTTCTGGAGCGACGCGATGGGAGCGACCGCCGCGGCCCGCCGGATGTCCTCCTCGAGCGCCTCCGAGAGGCCGATGTAGCGGACCTTGCCCTCGGCGACCAGCTCGGCCATCGCGCCCACCGTCTCCTCGATCGGCACGTCGGGATCGACGCGATGCAGCTGGTAGAGGTCGATGACGTCGATTCCGAGCCGGCGCAGGCTCGCCTCGCAGGAGCTGCGCACGTACTCCGGGCTGCCGTCGAACGACCGCAGGCCGGGGTCGTCCGTGCGCACGATGCCGAACTTGGTCGCCACGAGCGCTTGCTCCCGCCGGTCGCGAAGCGCGCGACCGACGAGCTCCTCGTTGGCGCCGCGGCCGTACATGTCCGCCGTGTCGAGCAGCGTGACGCCGAGCTCGAGCGCGCGATGGATGGTGCGGATGGCCTCTGCCTCGTCGGGCGTGCCGTAGAACTCGGACATCCCCATGCAGCCGAGGCCGATCGCCGAGACGACGAGTCCGCTGCGACCGAGCTCGCGCTGCTGCACGCCGCGGAGCCTACCTGTGGTAGAGCCGGCGAGACTAGAAGGGGCGCCGACGCCAGAGGACGGCCATGACCGCTGCCGCATGGGCGGCGAGCGAGAGCGCTGTGACGAGCCTCAGGCTGCGCATGACCAGGCTCCACGCCACGCCTATCGGCCGCAGAGCCCGGTCCCAGGATCCCCGATTCGGGTGATTCGACGCGTTCCGCGCTACGCGACGAGGCTGCGAGCCGCGGCGACGACCTTGGCGGCCGACGGCCGGGCCCAGTCCTCGAGCGGAGCGCTGAACGGGATCGGAAGGTCCGGCATCGACACGCGCTTGGCCCTGATCGGGCCGGCTTCCTCGACCGCGAGCGCGATGACGTCCGACGCGTAGCCGCCCGTCGGCGGGCCCTCCTCGACGACCACGAGGCGGCCGGTCTTCGCGACCGAGCCGGCGATCGTCGCGGTGTCTAGCGGCCGAAGCGTGCGCAGGTCGATGACCTCCGCCTCGACGCCCTCGCGAGCCAGCTCGTCCGCCGCCGCGAGCGCTGCGTCGACCATGGCGAGCGCGGCGACGATGGTCACGTCCGTGCCCGTTCGCGGCACCGCCGCCTGGCCGATTGGGACGACCGCGGCGTCGCCGGACTCCACCTCGCCCTTGCGGCCGTAGAGCATCTTGTGCTCGAAGCAGATCACCGGGTTGTCGTCCCGGATCGCCGCCTTCGTCAAGCCTTTCGCGTCCGCAGGATTGGACGCGGCCACGAGCTTCAAGCCCGGCTCGCCGAGGAACCACCCCGTGGGCGTCTGCGAGTGACACGCGCCGAAGCGGGCTCCGGCGCCGACGGCGGACCGGACGACGAGCGGCACCGAGGCCTGCTCGTTCGAGAGGTACCAGTACTTCGACGCCTGGTTGACGAGCGTGTCGACGACGAGCCCGAGGAAGTCGCCGAACATGATCTCGACGACCGGGCGCATTCCCTTCACCGCGGCCCCGAATGCGGCGGCGGTGAACGCGAGCTCCGAGATCGGCGTGTCGATGACGCGGTCGCGGCCGAAGCGGTCGACGAGGTCCGGGGTCGTGTTGAAGACGCCCCCGGGCTCCACGTCCTCGCCCATGACGAAGACGCTCGAGTCGCGCTCCATCTCCTCGGCGAGGCCGTCGCGGATGGCCTCGCGGTAACTGACCTCGGCCATCAGGAGCCCCGCGACGCGGTGTCGGAGAGGTCGGGCTCGGGGTACGGCGCCGCGCGCGCAACGGAGAGCGCGAGCTCGAGCTCCGCCTCCACCCGCGTCCGGATCCGGTCGACGTCGGTGGGATCCAGCTTCTCGGCGAGCTTCGGGATCGGGTCGCGGGTGAGCCACTCGTCGACCTCCTCCGTGGGCCGGTACTTGCCCGGGTCGACACGCGAGTGGCCCTTGTGGCGGTACGTCCGCGCCTCGAGGAGCGTGGGACCGCGACCCTCGCGGGCGCGCGTGATCGCCTCTGCCGCGGCCTCCCGCACGGCAAGGACGTCGTTGCCGTCGATCACGACCGCGGGCATCCCGTAGCCGACCGCACGAGCGGAGATGTCGTGCCCGGCGGTCACGTGGAACATCGACGTCCACTCGCCGTAGAGGTTGTTCTCGCACACGTAGACCACCGGGAGCGCCCGCACGCCCGCGAAGTTGAGGCACTCGTGGAAGTACGCCTGGTTCGTGGCGCCGTCGCCGAAGAAGGCGACAGCGATGCTGCCGTCGCGCTGCAGCTGCGAGGCGAGCGCCGCGCCGGTGGCGGCCGCGATCGAGCCGCCCACGATGCCGAAGCAGCCGATCAGCCCCTGCTCGAGCGCGATGACGTTCATGGAGCCGCCGCGGCCGCCGTTCGTACCGGTCTCCCGACCCAGGAGCTCGGCCAGGAGCGCCGTCTGGTCGACGCCGAGGGCGAGCGCTGCGCCGTGCCCGCGGTACGTGGCGGCGACGGTGTCGCCCGGGACGAGCATGTCGCAGACGCCGACCGCCACGGCCTCCTGGCCCTGGTAGAGATGCGTCGTCCCCTCGACCTCGTTGGCGAGGAAGAGACGGTGGACCGCATCCTCGAGCAGCCGGATGCGCAGCATCCGCTCGTAGAGCGACTCGAGCTGAGCCGCGGCCGGCTCTGCGGTAGCCTGCTCGGTCGACATGGCCACGAAGAATACGGTGAGGTAGAAGGCGATGCGGGCGGTGGTGTTCGCCGGAGCGGGCGGCAACGAGGTCATTCGCATCGAGGAGCGGCCCGATCCCGTGCCGGGGCCGGGCGAGGTGCTCGTACGCGCGAGCTTCGCCGGGATCAACCCCGCCGACACGCTGCAGCGCGCAGGCCGCTATCCACCGCCGCCCGGAGCGCCGCCCGACATCCCGGGGCTCGAAGTGTGCGGCACGGTCGAGACCTGCGGCGAGGGCGCGGCCCGCTGGCGTCAGGGCGACAGGGTCTTCGGGCTCGTCGGCGGCGGTGGTCTCGCCGACCGTGTCGTCGTGCACGAGACGAACGTCGCCGCGGTGCCGGCCTCCCTCGGAGAGCGCGAGGCGGCCGCGGTCGCCGAGGTCTTCATCACGGCCCACGATGCGATCGTCACGCAGTGCGGGCTCGCCGCAGGCGAGACGTTGCTCGTCCACGGGGCGGCCGGCGGCGTCGGCTCGGCGGCGTGTCAGATCGGCGTCGAGCTCGCGCGCACGCGTTCTCGCCGTCGTGCGGTCCGATGCGGCCGCCGACTCGGTTGGCGGTCTGGGGGCCGAGCCGGTGGTGGACGAGCGCTTCGGTGACGAGGTGGCCGAGAAGACCTCCGGCGAGGGCGTCGACGTGATCCTCGAGCTCGTCGGAGCCCCGCACTTCCCCGACAACCTCGAGGTGCTGGCCCGCCAAGGGGCGCATCGTCGTCGTGGGGGTGGGGGCCGGGAGCCGAGGCGCGTGTACCGCTGCTCGCGCTCATGCAGAAGCGGGCCTCGATGCGCGGAACCGTCCTGCGACCGCGTTCGCTTGCGGAGAAGGCGGACGCCGTCGCCGCGTTCGAGCGCGACGTCGTGCCGGCGCTCGCCGCCGGGCGGATCCGGCCTGTGATCGACTCGATCTTCCCGCTCGAGCAGGCCGCGAAGGCGTTCGAGCGCCTGGAAGGCCCGGGCAAGTTCGGGAAGGTCCTCCTCGACCTGACGTGACCGAAGCGCTCTAGGCTCGAACGGTCTCGGCGACCGCCACGGCTATGCGCTCGACGCCTTCGGCCAGCACGTCCGGGTCGATGCACAGCGAGACTCGGACGTACGTCTCGCCGGACGGCCCGAAGGCGCTCCCGGGGACGACGGTGACGGAGTGCTCCTCGAGCAGGCGCCGTGCGAACGCCCACGAGTCTCCGCCTACCGCGACCATGACGTAGAACGCCCCGCGCGGCCGTACGAAGTCGACGCCGGCGCGCTCGAGCTGCTCGCAGACGGCGTCGCGCCGCTCGCGGTAGGCATCGCGCATCTCGGCGACGCAGTCCTGCGGACCGACCAGCGCCGCCTCTGCGCCTTTCTGCGACACGCTCGACGCGTTGCCGACCACGGGCTCCTGGGCCTTCGCGATAGCGCCGGCTGCCTCCGAGGGCGCGACCACGTACCCGACTCGCCAGCCCGTCATCGCATACGACTTCGAGAACGTGAAGACCGTCACGACGCGCTCGGGTAGGGCGACGGTCGCAGTGCTGGTGTGCTCCCCGTCGAATACCAGCTCGTCGTAGCACTCGTCCGAGATCAGCCAGAGGTCGTGGCGCTCCGCCACGTCGAGGACGGCGGCGAGGACGTCCCGGTCGTATACGGCTCCCGTGGGGTTGCCCGGCGAGTTCACGACGATGGCTCGCGTCCTCGGAGTGACGAGGCCGGCCAGCTGCTCGAGGTCGGGCTCGAATCCCTGCGCGGGGTCGAGCGGATAGAAGATCGCGCGCGCGCCGATCGCGTGCACCATGGGCGGGTAGTTCGCCCACCCGGGGTCGGGGAGCAGCACCTCGTCTCCCTCCTCGGCGAGCGTCAGCAGGGTCGTGAACAGTCCGCCGCAGCCGCCGGTCGTCACGATCACCTGCTCGAGCGAGCAATCGAGCCCGTTGCGCGCCCGCACCTTCTCGACGATCAGCTCCCTGAGGCTCGGCAGCCCGCCCGAGGCCGTGTACTTCGTGAAGCCGTCCCGCGCGGCCTGTGCGGCAGCGTCGATGATGTGCGCCGGGGTCGCGAAGTTCGGGTCGCCGACGCCCAGGTTCAGGGCGCCCGGGTAGCGGGTCGCCAGCGCCTGCATCTCGCGGATGCCGGAATGAGGCGCGCCGTCTGTCTTCGGAGCGAGCCGCGGCACGCTCCCCAGCCTAGCCTAGATGATGTCCCTCTCGGCTACTGGGGGCCGGACGGTGCCGGCCCTGCGGCGCTCCGGGCCGGATGACCGATCCGGCCTCGACGGGACCGGTTCGGCGGGTACCGGCCCCTACACTGACACCGTGAACCGCCTCGCGCAGGAGACGAGCCCGTACCTCCTCCAGCACGCGGACAACCCGGTCGACTGGTACCCGTGGGGCGAGGAGGCGTTCTCTCGCGCACGCGAGGAGAACAAGCCGATCCTGCTGTCCATCGGCTACTCGGCGTGCCACTGGTGCCACGTCATGGAGCACGAGTCCTTCGAGGACGACGAGACAGCCGCGCTCATGAACGAGCGCTTCGTCAGCGTCAAGGTCGACCGCGAGGAGCGTCCCGACGTCGACGGGATCTACATGGACGCGGTCGTCGCGCTCTCGGGCCACGGAGGGTGGCCGATGACGGTGTTCATGACACCGGACGGTGAGCCGTACTGGGGCGGCACGTACTTCCCGCCGGAGGCGCGAAGCGGCATGCCCGCGTTTCGCGAGGTCCTTCGCGCGATGGCCGACGTCTACGCGACCCGCCGGGACGACGTCGATCGTCAGGCAGCCCAGCTGGTCGAGGCGATCCGTCGCAGCGGCGAGCTCGAGGCAGTGCGCGAGCCGCTCACGGAGAGCCTGCTGAACCAGGCCGTCCGCCAGTTGAGCCAGCAGTTCGACCCGGTCAACGGCGGCTTCGGCGGAGCGCCGAAGTTCCCGCCGGCGTCGACGCTCGAGTTCCTGCTGCGGCGCTATCTCGCGACCGGCGACGATCGCGCGCTCGAGATGGCCGAAGTGACGCTCGACCGCATGGCCGCAGGCGGCATCTACGACCATCTCGGCGGCGGCTTCCATCGCTACGCGGTCGACGCGATCTGGCTCGTTCCGCACTTCGAGAAGATGCTCTACGACAACGCCCTCCTCGCCTCCGCGTACCTGCACGCCTTCGCGATCACGGGCAAGGAGCGCTACCGGGAGGTCGTCGAGGAGACGCTCGACTACCTCCTCCGCGAGATGCTGCTGCCGGAGGGAGGCTTCGCCTCCGCGCAGGACGCCGACACGAACGGGGAGGAGGGCCTGACGTACGTCTGGACGCTCGACGAGCTGCACGCGGTGCTCGAGCCGGACGAGGCCGCGGCCGTCGCCGCGCGCTACGGCGTCACGGCGCAGGGCAACTTCGAAGGCGCCACCGTCCTCTCCGTCGTCGACCGCGACGTGGACGTGGCTCCCGAGGTGCGTCGCCGGCTGCTCGAGGCGCGACTGCGGCGACCACAGCCTGCGCGCGACGACAAGGCGCTCGCGGCCTGGAACGGCTACGCCCTGGCGGCGTTCGCCGAGGCCGGGCTGCGGCTCCACCGGCCCGACTACGTCGATGCGGCGCGGGCGCTCGCCGCCTTCCTGCTCGAGACCATGACCGACGAGCGCGGTCGCCTCCTGCGCACCTACCGGGCCGGGCAGGCGAAGATCGCCGGCTACCTCGACGACTACGCAAACGTCGCGAACGGGCTGCTCGAGCTCTACGCGGCAACCGGCGAGCACCGCTATCTGGCCGAGGCAAACCGGCTCGCTCGTCTCGCGATCGAGCTCTTCGCCGACGACCAGCGCGGCGGGTTCTTCTTCACGCCCGCCGACGGCGAGCAACTCGTCGCCCGCAAGAAGGAGCTCGACGACAACCCGACCCCGTCGGGCAGCTCCATGCTCGCCTGGGTGCTGCTCCGACTGTCGCGAATCTACGGCGACGGCGAGCTCGAGCGGCGGGCCGTGGAGGTCTCCCGGCTCGCGTACCGCTACCTCGAGCGGGCCCCCGCCGCCGTCGGCTGGCTGATGTGCGGTCTCGAGCTCCATTTCGCGCCGCCGCAGGAGGTCGCCATCGTCGGGCCCGCCGACGATCCGGCGACGGAGGCTCTGCGCGACGCCGCGTTCGCTCGGTTCGAGCCCAATGCCGTCTACGCCTTTGCCGAAGGCGGCGACGATCCGGCCGCCTCGGAAGTGCCGCTCCTGGCGGGCAAGGGACTCGTCGACGGCCGGCCGGCCGCGTACGTGTGTCAGGCCTTCGCGTGTCGTGCGCCGGTCACGGATCCCGGCGCGCTGGCAGCGGAGCTCGCCGCCGAGCCGATCCGCGTCCTCTGAGGCCCGATGGACAAGCGAACGCGTCAGAACGTGCTCGGGCAGTGGGGGGTACGGGAGGAGGGCCCGAGGGAGCGGGCCACCGGCCGGGCTCTTCAGGCCGAGCTCGACGGGAGTGTCCTCGAGGGGCGCCCGTTGCAGCTGCGCCGGCGGCACTTCCGCCCGTCCGTCGATTCCTACGTCGCCGCACTCGGCGGGCCGCTTCCGTACATGCTGCGCCTGCTCGAGATCGAGCGTCTGGCTGCCGACCATGCGGCCGCGCTGGAGGCGCGCTGGCGGGAGCTGGCTGCCGAGTGCGCCGGTCACCCGCTCGCGTTCGAGGAGCGCTGGCGGGCGGAAGCCGGCGCCTACGACTTCGACGACGTGAACCGCCTGATCGAGACGCACAACCGCTGGTACCCGGTGGAGGCCCGGCTTCCGATGGACGTGCGGCGTCGTGACTACGTCCTCGTCGGCGGCCAGCCCTACACCCGCCAGCCGCTCGACGCCGCCTGGGTGCTGGAGCGGTTCCCGCCTGACTTACACGCCGTTGAGCTCGCGTAGCACGGCAGCCCTGACGGCATCGGCCCCGACGCCGCGCTGCTCGAGCAGCTTCACGGCAAGGCCTTTGCGCTCCCGCAACAGCCCGAGCAGGACGTGCTCGCTCCCGACTCGCCGATCGCCACGCTGAAGGGCCTCCCGCAGGGAGAGCTCGAGCACTCTCTTCGCCTTCGGCGTCAACGGCCGGCCGCGGCAAAAGCGCTTCCCCGCCCGGGTCCGCTCGAGAGCGCCAGGCCCGAAGGCCGCCTCCACACGGTCACGCACCTTGTCGAGGTCGATGCCGAGCGTGGCGAGCGCGTCCGCATCCAGCCCGCTCGCCTCTCCCAGCACCGACCGCGTGCGCGCGCGCAGGTTCTCGTCTGACAGCCCGAGCGAGCGGAGCGCCGTCCCGGCGGCGCCGTCGTCCTCGACGAGCGCGAGGAGGAGGTGCTCGGTACCGAGGTAGTTGTGGCCGAGCGTGTCCGCCTCGTGCTGGGCCCGGACGACCACCTCGCGAGCTTCCTCGGTGAAACGCTCGAACATCAGCGTCTCCTCCCGCGCAGCAGCCGTCCAGCGCCGTGCTTCTTGTGCACGGCTTGCTTGCTCACCCCGAGCGCGTCGGCGATCTGCCGCCAGGACCAGCCCTGCGCGCGCGCGTTCTCGACCTGGAGCTCCTCGAGGGACTCGAGCAGCGCCCGCAGGGCGGCCACGGCAGCGAGCCCGACCGCCGGGTCCTTGCTCGCCGTCTCGTCTGCGAGCTTCGTGGCATCGCTCATGCCGTCAATATAGGTTGACGGCAGTGATTTGTCAACTACAGTTGACGTGACCGGCGCATCGCGAGCCCGGTGAGGATCTCCAGCACGACCCGGTTGGCGGCGAGCGCGGCGAGGTCCGCCGAGCCGTACGCCACGGGGATCACCTCGACGACGTCGGCGCCGACGAGCTCGAGCTCGCCGGCGATCGTTCTGCAGGCCCAGTTCAGGTCGATCGGCATCATGCCGCCCGGCTCGGGCGTTCCCGTGCCCGGCGCGTAGGCGGGGTCGAGCACGTCCACGTCCACCGTGAGGAAGACCGGGCCGGCGCCGACGATCTCGACCGTCTGCCGTACCACCTCCTCGATGCCGAGCCGGCGTACGTCGTGCATGAACAGGCTCGTGATGCCGCGCTCCGCCTGCCAGGCGAGCTCCGCCTCGTGAGGCCACCAGCCCCGCAGGCCGATCTGGACGTACCGGCGCGGGTCGACGTGGCCCTGCTCGACGAGGTTGTACATCGGCGTGCCGTGCGAGAGCTCACGCCCGAAGATGTGCTCAGCCGTGTCGGTGTGGGTGTCGAAGTGGACGAGCCCGACCGGTCCTCCCACATGGCGGGCGCACGCCCTTACGTCCGGCTCGGCGATCGAGTGGTCGCCGCCGAGCACGATCGGCATCGTGCCGGATCGGAGCACCTCGAGCACGGTGTCCTCGATCGCCTTGTGCGAGCGGACCGGATCGGTCGGGACGATCGGTGCGTCGCCGTAGTCGACGACGCGAAGATGGTTCGTCCAGTCGATCCTCGCCTCGAGGTGGTACGAGGACGTCGGCGTGGCCGCGCGCACGGCACGGGGGCCGAGGCGTGTGCCCGGCAGGTCGGACACGAGCTCGTCGAAGGGCGCGCCCACGATGGCGACGTCGACATCGGCGAGCTCGGCCGGGTCCTCCGTGTACGGGAGGTCCGCGAAGGTCAGCAGCCCGGCCCAGACGGCCTTGTGGTCGAAGCCGTGGTGACGTCGCCAGCGCTCGATCGGGTCGATCACCCCGCGAACCCTAGATGCGGGTGAAAATGAGCGCCGTGTGACCGACGACCGCGTCTTTCGCAACGAGCTGACTCCGGTTCACTTCCTGCGCCGCAGCGCGGCGATCTTCCCGGAACGCGTGGCTGTGGTGAACGGGGAGCGCCGTCTCACGTACGGCCGGCTCGCCGACCGAGCGCGGCGGCTGGGAGGTGCGCTGCGCGCCGCCGGCTTCGAGCCGGGCGACCGTGTTGCCTACCTCTGCCCGAACACCCCGGCGATGCTCGAGGGGGCCTTCGGCGTGCCGGCTGCGGGCGGCATCCTCGTCCCGATCAACATCCGCCTGACGGCTCCCGAGGTCGAGTACATCCTCGAGCATTCCGGCGCCCGCTTCGCCGTCGTCGACCACGAGCTGGCGCATCTCGTCAGCGGCGCCAAGGGTGTCGAGGTGGTCGTCGACGAGGACGCCGACGACCCGCGGAACCCCTACGAGCAGTTCCTCCTCTCAGGCGCCGGATCGCCAGATCCCGCGCCGGTCGACTTGGATGAGGAGGACGTGATCTCGATCAACTACACGTCCGGCACCACGGGGCGACCGAAGGGCGTCATGGTCACGCACCGCGGCGCCTTCCTCAACGCGCTCGGCGAGGTGATCGAGACAGGGCTCGGGTACGAGTCGGTCTACCTCTGGGTGCTGCCCATGTTCCACTGCAACGGCTGGTGCCACACCTGGGCCGTCACGGCCGTCGCCGGGCGCCATGTCTGCCTGCGCAGGGTCGAGCCGCCGCGCATCTGGGAGCTCCTCGAGTCCGAGGGCGTGACCCATGCCTGCGGCGCGCCTACCGTCTACGTGGCGCTCGTCAACGATCCCGCCGCGCGTCCCCTGACGACGCCGGTCACGGTGTCCATGGGCGGGGCGCCGCCGTCGCCGACGCTGCTCGAGCGCATGAGCGAGCTGAACTTCCGGCCCAAGCACCTCTATGGGCTGACCGAGACCTACGGGCCGTCCACGATCTGCGTCTGGAACCCGGACTGGGACGACCTGCCCGCCGCGGATCGCGCCCGCCTGCTCGCGCGCCAGGGACACGGACACGTGACCCACCATCCGGTGCGCGTCGTCGACGAGCGGCTCGACGACGTGCCCAGGGACGGCACGACGCTCGGCGAGGTCGTCATGCGCGGGAACAACGTCATGGCCGGCTACTACCGCGACCCCGAAGCCACGGCGGCCGCCTTCGACGGCGGCTGGTTCCACTCGGGCGACGTCGCCGTCTGGCACCCCGACGGCTACATCGAGCTCCGCGACCGCGCCAAGGACGTCATCATCTCCGGCGGCGAGAACATCTCGACGATCGAGGTCGAGCAGGTCGTCGTCAGGCATCCGTCGGTGCTGGAGTGCGCCGTCGTGGCCGTACCCGACGAGCGCTGGGGGGAGCGACCCAAGGCGTTCGTCGCCCTGAAGCCCGGCTCCGAGGCCACCGAGCGCGAGATCATCGACTTCTGCCGCGAGCGCCTAGCGCATTTCAAGTGCCCGGCCGCCGTCGAGTTCGGCGAGCTGCCGAAGACCTCGACGGGCAAGATCCAGAAGTACGTGCTGCGCGAGCGGGAGTGGGCGGGGCGCGATCGGCGCCTCAACTGAGCCTGGCCGGGAGCGCCGCCGAGACGGGCAGCCTCGACAGGCTGAGCCCGCCGTCGGGCGAGGCAGCGCCTCGCCCGTACGTGCGGTTCGAATCAGATGGAGACCGGCTCGGCGGTCTTGTCGTCCTTCAGCCGGCGGATGAGGTCGGCGACGTCGGCGATCTCCTGCTCGAGGTCGCGCTGGTAGTCCTCCAGCCGCTGCAGCCAGTCTTCCCGGCTGAGCCGCCGGCGGCCGAGCATTCCGCGGCCGGGGCCGTAGCCGTGACGACACATGGTCACCTCCTTTCGGTCGCGTCGTTTGCGTGGCGTTCCAGAAAGCCGTCGATCTCGGCGCGCGTCCGTGCGAGTGCGTCCGCCCACTGGTCGAGCACCTCGGCGCCGCCGGCCGTCAGCTCGTATACGCGCTTCGCCGGTCCCGGGATCTCCGCGTGCCACTCCGAGCGGACGAGCCCGTCTTCCTCGAGCGCGCGCAGGACGCGGTAGAGATTGCCGAGGTCGACGCCGCGGTCGTCGCCGGTGAGCTGCGAGACCTGCTCGAGCAGGTCGTAGCCGTGCATCGGCCGCTGTCGCAGCAGGAGCAGCAGCGCGGGCTCGACGAAGCGCTCGACGCGTGCCCGGACGAGCCAGCGATCTCCGACTCGCCACCGGCAACGGGCGACACGCCTCCGTGCATGCATGTGACTAGTATAAGTCAAAGACTGATAGCGCGCGCCCGGGCTGCCAGCGCAGGGAGCCCGCCGGCTATCCGGTACCCAGGACGGTCTTCGTCGTCCCGGTCCGGCTCTGCGCCTAGCGCCGCTCGGTGCGGTACCTGCGTGCTTCCTCGACGAGCGCCTCGAACAGCCGCTTGTCCTCGCCCTCCTCCGGGTGCCAGAGGACGCCGACGGCGAAGCGGTGGGCCGGGTCCTCGACGACCTCGATCGTCCCGTCGTGCGCCAGGCCCGCCGCGACGAGGCCGGTGCCCACCGTGTCGACGCCCTGGTGGTGGGACGACTTGACGCTCGTGCGCGGCGCCGAGCACGCGGGCGGCGACGGTTCCCGGGTCGAGCTCGACGTCGTGCTCGGAGAAGGCGCCGAGCTTCTCGCGGTGCCCTTCGTGGCCGGTCAGCTCGGGCAGATGCTGGTGCAGCCCGCCGCCGCGGAGGACGTTCAGGACCTGCATCCCCCGGCAGATCCCGAGCACCGGCATGTCGCGGGCGAGGGCTGCCTCGAGCAGCGCGAACTCGGCCGTGTCGCGCTCCGGCTGCGTGATGGTCTTCTCGTGATTGCCGGCGCCGTACAGGTCAGGGTCGATGTCGGCGCCACCGGAGAGGATGAGGCCGTCGATGGCGTCGAGCGTCTCCTCGACCGCATCGGCCGCCGGCGGGATGATCAGGGGCCGGCCGCCGGCGCGCTCGACCGACTGCACGTACGAGAGCGGGATGAGCGCGGCCGGAAGCACCCAGGCGCCCCAGCTGGCCTCCTGGGCGTACGAGGTGATTCCGACGAGCGGCTTCACCCAGCTGAATATACGTCCAGAGCCCTCCGACGACGCCTGGCTGTTACGTGCGGCTGCCGATGGCGAGCGCGTCCCTGTAGCAGGCGACGACGTCCTCCTTCGTCCACGGCTCGGGGGAGACCGTGATGAAGTAGTCCTCGAGCGCTCCGTCGGCAAGCTCGTCGAGGTCGGCCTCGCCGACGCCGCACGACGCAAGCGTCGGAAAGTCGATGTCTGCGAGCAACCGGCGCACGGCTGTGACCGCGCGCGAGCCGTCGCGCGAGCCGTCGCCGGGCTCGCCGAACGCGTCCGCGATCCGCTCGAACAGCTCGGGCACCGCGCGGCGGTCGTGGTCCATCGTCTCGGCGAGCACGAGCCCGATGGTCAGCCCGTGAGGCAGGTGAAAGCGCCCGCCGACCGTCTGCGCGATGGAGTGCTCCGAGCCGCAGTCCGAGATGTTCATCGAGAGCCCGGCCATCATGCTCGCGCACATCATCCGGCTCCGAGCCTCACGGTCGCCGCCGTCGCGCACGACGGCCGGGAGCGCGGCGGCCCCGAGCCTGATCGCCTCGAGCGCGATCGCGTTGCCCACCGGCGTCCTCGTCTCGACGACGATTGCGGCGATCGCCTGGGCGATCGCGTCGATCCCGGAGTGGGCGGTCGGCGCGGGCGGCAGCCCGTAGGTCAGCTCCGGGTCGACGAGCGCGTGCTGCGCGCGCAGGAAGGGGTTCGCGATTCCGGTCTTCCGGTTCGTCTCGGCGTCGGTGATGACCGCCCCGCCGGAGACCTCGGAGCCGGTGCCCGCCGTGGTGGGGATCGCGATGAGCGGGATCGCGGGAGGCTCGTACGCGACCTCGCGGGCCGCGAAGCGCTCGAAGGGCTCCCGCTGTCCGGCCACGAGGCGCGCCGCCTTGGCTGTGTCGATGACCGAGCCGCCGCCGATCGCGACCACGGCGTCAGCGCCGGCGGCTGCAAGCCGGCCCGCCGCGTCCTCGACGTCCCCGAACGTCGGCTCGCCCGCGGACTTGGCGTAGCGACCGGCCTCCTCGAGGTCTTCGAGCGCGCTCGCCACGGCCGGGACGCCTTGCATGAAGTCGTCGACGACGACGAAGGGACGCGAGGCGCCCTCGGCCTCCAGCGCGTCCGGAAGGGTCGCGATCGCGCCCTCGCCGAAGCGGATCCTGACCGGCAGGTGGTTGCGAAACGGGGCGATCGGATCCATGCGTTCTCCAAAGCGCTTTCGTGTTGGGAGGCGATGTCCGGAACGTATGCAGGTGGAGGGCGACCTTACCGGCTTTGCCGGTGAGGTCGCCGTGCACGCTCGCGGCGACGGCGGCAGGCGGCGTGGGGGACCTGCCTCCTCCACGACCTAGCCACGCTCGAACATCCTCTCTCGCTCGTAGTCCGTCACGACCCGGTCGAACAGTCGCTGCTCCGCCCGGGCGTAGTTCAGGTAGTGATCGACGATGTCGTCGCCGAAGGCGGCCCGCGCCAGCGTCCCTTGCTCGAGCGCCGAGATTGCCTCACGCAGCGTGGGCGGGAAGCGCTCGGCCTGCTCGGCGGCGTACGCGTTGCCCTCATACGGCGGTGGGAGCGGCAGTTCGCGCTCGATGCCGTCGAGCCCGGCGGCGAGCACCGCCGCATAGGCGAGGTACGGGTTGCAGTCGGCGCCGGGGATGCGCGCCTCGACGCGGAACGAGCTGCCGTGGCCCACCACCCGGAAGCCCGTCGTCCTGTTGTCGTGCGCCCACGTGATCGTGTTGCCGGCCCAGTTCACTCCACCGTAGAAGCGCTTGTACGAGTTCACGTTCGGTGCCACGAACAGCGCGAGCTCCCTGATCCCGGCGAGCTGTCCGGCGAGAAAGTGCCGGCAGAGCTCGGACTCCCCCTCGAACGCGTTCCGGCCGCCCTGCCAGAGGCTCGTGTGGATGTGGCACGAGCTTCCGAACCCGCGATGATCCGGCTTGGCCATGAACGTGACCGAGCAGCCGTTCTGCTCGGCGATCTCCTTCGCCCCGTGCTTGTAGATGACGTGATGGTCGCCCGAGGTGACCGGGTCGCCGTAGCGGAACGTGAGCTCGTGCTGGCCGGGCCACGCCTCCGCCTTGGACGTCTCGATCGGAACTCCGGCGGCACCCATCCCCACGCGTAGCTGGCGGATGAACGGCTCGTCGAAACCGGGGGCGAGCAGGTGCGCGTCGGTCACGTACCGGGAGGACGGGCTCAGCTTCGTGTACCCGTTCGCATGCGCCTCCGCGTAGCTCTCGTGGAAGAGGAAGAACTCGAGCTCCGAGCTGATGCGGGGCTCGAAACCGGCCGCGCGAACCCGCTCGACCTGCCGTGCCAGGATGTACCGCGGCGACTGCACGACAGGCGTGCCGTCGAACCAGCTGGGATCGCAGAGGACGAGGGCCGTCGCCTCGTGCCAGGGAATGCGTCGCAGAGTGGCGAGATCCGGTCGTAGCAGGAAGTCCCCGTAGCCGAGGTCGAGGTTCGAGATGGCGTAGCCCGGCGTCGCGTCGGACTCCATATCGAGCGTGAGGAGCGAGTTGCAGACGTCGATCCCATGCTCGGCGTGATCGGTGAAGTAGCGGCCCGTCGTCCGCTTGCCGACGAGGCGGCCGTGCATGTCGACGAGGGCGACGATGACCGTGTCGATCGACCCGGCCTCGACCTCGGCGCTGAGCTCGTCGAACGTGAGCATCGCTAGATGGTTGATCGGAAAGTGTGGTGCCGGCGGGGACGGCGGAGACCGAGCATGAGGACGGGATCATGCCTCGTGCGTATCGGCAGATACGTGCGAGGCACGAGCATGGCCTCAAGCGACGGTATCGGCCGCCATCCGGCGGTGCCACGGTTGCCGGTCAATTTCCGATCGATCATCTACCCGCGCTCGAAGAACCGTTGGCGTTCGTAACCGGTCACGACCTCGTCGAAGAGGCGCTGCTCCGTCCGCGCGTAGTGCAGATAGTGGTCGACCACGTCGTCCCCGAGAGCCGACCGTGCGACGGTCCCCGACTCGAGCGCCTCGATCGCCTCGTACAGCGTCGACGGGAACAGCTCGGCGTCGGACTCGTACGCGTTGCCCTCGAGCGGCGGCGGCAGCTCGAGCCCGTTCTCGATCCCGTGCAGACCCGCCGCGAGCAAGCGCGGCGAACGCGAGGTAGGGGTTCACGTCGCCCCCCGGAATGCGCGTCTCGGTACGCAGCGCCTGCCCGTGACCGACGACGCGGAAGCCGCACGTCCTGTTGTCGCGACCCCACGCGAGCGTGGTCGGCGCCCAGCTTCCGGCGGCGAAGCGCTTGTAGGAGTTCACCGTCGGGGCCAGGAAGATCGCGAGCTCCCGCAGGCATGCGATCTGGCCGGCGAGGTACTGCTGGAACACCTCCGACTCGCCCGCGAAGGCGTTCTCCGCATCGCGCCAGAGGCTCGAGTGGACGTGGCAGGAGTTGCCGATCCACGTCTCGTCCGGCTTGGCCATGAACGTGATCGCGCAGCCGCTCGCGTGCGCCATCTCCTTGGCGCCGTTCTTGTAGACGACGTGGTTGTCCGCCATCGTGAGCGCCTCGGCGTAGCGGAAGTTGATCTCCTGCTGTCCCGGCCAGGCCTCTCCCTTCGAGCTCTCGACGCGGATGCCGGCCTGGTGCATGCTGTTGCGGATCCGGCGCAGGAGCGGCTCGTCGTACGTCGTCGCGAGCACGTGGTAGTCGAGGATGTAGGGCACCGACGGCGTGAGGTCGCGGTAGCGTCTGGCGTGCGCCTCGGCGTACGTGTCGCGGAAGAGGTAGAACTCGAGCTCCGAGCCGAACATCGGCTCGAAGCCGAGCGTCCTCGCGCGCTCGACCTGCGTTCGCAGGACCTGCCGCGGCGACGGTGCGACAGGCGCGCCGTCCGGCCACTCGACGTCGCAGAGGACGAGCGCCGTCGCCTCGAGCCACGGGATCCGGCGGAGGGTCGCGAGGTCGGGCCTGAGGACGAAGTCGCCGTATCCGCGGGCCCAGCTGGCGAGCTCGTACCCGGGTACCGGCTCCATCTCCATGTCGACCGTGAGCAGGTAGGTACAGCCCTCGACTCCGTGCTCGGCCACGCCGGCCTCCACGAAGTGCTCCCCGTGGACGCGCTTGCCCACGAGCCGGCCCTGCATGTCCGTGAAGGCGACGACGACCGTGTCGAGCGAGCCGCTCTTGACGGCGGCCTTGAGCGTCTCGAGCGTCAGCACGCGCGCAATCCTACGCGGGTCGCGCCTGCCTTCCCTGCACAGGCGTCGGTCGGACGCCCGGGGCACCGACCGAGCGCTATCCTGCGCCCATGGCCACGGCGTCGTTCGCGGGGCCGCTCGTCCGGGTCTGGCACTCGGCCGTCCGGTGGCTCGACCTGGCCGGCAGGCAGTGCTGCGCAGGGCGGTCGCAGCTCGGCGTCAGACGCTCGCTGATACGGAGAGCAGGCGTCGATCCAGGTCACCGGCCGGGCGAGGGGACGCTTCGGTGACGAACGAGGAGCGCAGCGTCCGGAGCGAGCTCGCCGTCCTCGCGGCCGACGAGCCCGGCCGCCGCCTGCTCCAGCTCGCCCTGCGAGGCCTCCAGGAGTCGGGCCGAGGGCTGACGTACGGCTGCTGGGTGAAGAAGGACGGCGGCGTCTCGGGGTGCCTCTTCCAGCACGCGTACTGGCAGGGCGCGAGCGAGGGCCTGTTCGCACCGGTGGAGCTGACGCCGAGCGGCGAGCTCAAGAGCTTCGTCGGCGACGCGGACTTCGCGTTCGTCCTGCGCGCCATTCGCGCGTTCGACGCGCTCGGTCGTCGCCGCTTCCTGCGCTGGCGGCGAGGCCCGTACGGGCTCCCGGTGCGACGGCTCGACGAGCCCGCTTGGCGCTCGGAGGTCGAGCGGATCCTCGTCGACGTGCTTGCCGAGTCGCCGCCGACGGGGCGGCGACAGGCGACGTCCGCCCCGGCGACGTAGAGGCCGGATCTTATCCGGCCCGCGACCCGGCGGGTGCTCTCGACTCGGCGATCTTCTTCAACCGGCGCATCTGCTTGGCCGCAATGCGGCGCGTCACGAACGTGAAGAAGGCCGCGGCCGGGCGGGCGAGACCCGTGGCGTCCGCCCCGGTGGCCGTGTAGTCGAGCCGCGTACGGCCGCCGAGGTCGCTGAGCCGGTAGTCGACGTCGAAGGCGAACTTCTCGTTGCCGATGCGAACCGCGAGGTGACGCGGCTTGTCGTATGCGGTCACCTCGCCGTCGTACTCGGCGAGGCGCCCGCCCTGGCGGATCCGTTGCGTGAAGCGGGTGCCGACCGGGTTCGACTTGTTTCGCGGGGTCCTGTAGACGGTCTCCTCGAGGCCGTGCATCCAGAGCTTGATCTTCTGAGGGTCGTCGACGAGGGCGAAGACGCGGCCGATCGGCGCCTCGATCTCGAGCTTGTGCCGTACGACCACCGGTGCCTCCTGCTCTCACATCCCGTAGCAGCGCGTTCCCGTGCGTGACGTCCTGGACGCAGCGCGTACTCTTGAGGTGGACGATATTGCGACGGGAGGTGTCATGCTCTTCCAGAAGAAGCACAAGCTCGAGCTCCCGACCGCCGACGAGGCTCTTGCCCGGCCGCGACGAGCACATGCCCGTTCCCGCGCGGCACGACGTGCTCGGCAACCCGCTCGTCCCGCCCTTTCCGGACGGGTTCGAGCAGATCGTCGTCGGCATGGGTTGCTTCTGGGGCGCCGAGCGCAAGTTCTGGCAGGCGCCGGGCGTCTGGACGACTGCAGTCGGATATGCGGGCGGTCACACGCCCAACCCGAGCTACGAGGAGGTCTGCTCGGGACGCACCGGCCATACCGAGGCCGTGCTCGCCGTCTTCGACCCGGCGCAGACGAGCTTCGAGGAGATGCTCCGCGTCTTCTGGGAGAACCACGATCCCACCCAGGGCATGCGCCAGGGGAACGACGTCGGCACGCAGTACCGCTCGGCGATCTACTGGATGAGCGAGGCGCAGCGTGAGGCGGCGGAGGCTTCGCGGGCGAGCTTCCAGGACGCGCTCTGGAAGGCGGGTCACGGCGAGATCACGACGGAGCTCGCACCGGCGGGGCCGTTCTACTACGCGGAGCCCTACCACCAGCAGTACCTCGCGAAGAACCCGCGCGGCTACTGCGGCCTCGGTGGCACCGGCGTCGCGTGCCCGGTGGGGTGTCGCACAGGCGTAGGGGCCGGATCTCATCCGGCCCGTCGGTACCGGCGGGCGCACCGTCGCGGCCTGGCGGCCGCGACCGGGCCGCATGAGATGCGGCCCCTACACCGGACCTGGCGCTCCTCGACTCGCGACTGTCCGCGCGGCGGGCCGACGGGTCGGTGCTTGCCTCGCCTGGCGCACGGCGCTATCCTCGCCCGACTGTCCGGTCAGTCAGGGCCGGCTGAGCCGGGGGTCGGGGGGCCCGTGGGGCAAGCTGTCGAGACCGAGCGTGCCGCGGCGATCGCCGAGGCTCGTGTGCCGCCTACGCGAGGCCGCCAACCACCTGGGCCCGGCCGGCGTCTCATGAAGGCAGGGCGATGAGGCATCCGAAGGACAGATCCGGAGTCACACGCCGTCAGCTCCTGCGGGGTGCTGCCGCGGCTGCGGCCGGCACCGGCGTTGCCGGAGCGCTCGTCGCGTGCCAGAACACGACGACGCCGATCGGCTTCTGCGAGGACACGGGTACCGAGGCCGGCGGCAGCGGCGACGGAGCCAGCGCCGGCGGGAACGGCGGTCTCACCTCGAGCCTGGTCGTCGCGAAGCCTGTGGGCCCGGGCGGGCTGCCGCTGCCGCGGAACGACAACAGCGTCGAGTGGGCGATCACGGACGACAACCCGATGCTGGCCGAGGGCGTCGCGCCGGAGGGCGGGACGCTCCGGATCTACAACTACGCCGACTACATCGACCCGGGGCTCATCAAGAAGTTCGGGGAGGAGTTCGACTGCGAGGTCGCAGCCCGGGACGTACGAGTCCGCCGACGAGGCGATCGCGAAGCTCACGTCGGGCGCTGTCCCGTACGACGTCCTCATCGGGCTCAGCGGCAGCAACATCGTGCAGCTGATGGCGAGACAGCTGCTGCAGCCGCTCAACCACGCCTACCTCCCGAATCTCGAGGCGAACGTCTGGCCCGAGCTGCGGGACCCGTTCTACGACCGCGGCGCGACGTACACGGTGCCGTACTGCGTCTGGCAGGACGGCATCGGCTGGCGCAACGACGAGATCGACGTCGACATCGCCGCGATGGAGGTTCCCTGGGACATCTTCTGGGAGTGCGGCCAATGGCCCGGCAAGGTCGGCGTCCTCAACGACAAGCGCGACACCCTCAGCATGCCCATGCAGCGAGACGCGCTGCGGGGTGGCTACGTCGTCGACGTCAACACCGAGGACCCCGATCTGATCGCCAAGGCAGGCGCGGACCTCACGGAGCTCGACGGCCTTTGCAACGTCAAGGTGGTGATCACCTCCTACCAGACGCTGCCGGAGGCGAAGAGCTTCCTGCACCACACGTGGTCGGGTGACCTGCTTGCCGGCGCCCTCTACTACCTCCCCGAGGGAACGCCGCCGGACGTGCTGTCGTTCTGGGGGCCCGAGAAGGGCGGCGTCGTCCAGAACGACTTCATCGCGATCACGAGCGCGGCGGAGAAGCCCGCGCTCGCCCACGCGTTCCTCAACTTCATGCTCGACGAGCAGAACGCCTACGACAACATGGTCAACTTCAACGGCTACATCCCGCCCCAGAACGGGATCGACGCCGACAGGCTCATCGCCGATGGCCTGATCCCGGAGACGCTCGCGGGCGCCGTGACCCGCCCCGAGCAGTTCGCCGGCAACCAGGAGCTGCTCCAGCTCACCGTCGAGGGCGAGCGGCTCTGGGACCAGGCGTGGTCGAAGTTCCGGGGCGGCTAGAGGTCGCACGCTGATGGAAGGGCGCTGGATCTGGCGGTTGCTCGCGCTGCCCGGCGTCGTCTGGCTCTCGCTCTTCTTCCTGATCGCCTTCTACGCGGTGGTGTGCGTCGCGTTCGGGAACACGAACACGCTCAACGAGGTCGTCCCGTTCTGGAGCCCGACCCAGTGGAACGTCGGCTACGTCATCGGCGTGCTCGAGAACATCTGGAACGGCGAGCAGTTCCTCACCGTCTTCCTGCGCACGCTCGCGTATGTGGCCATCGCGCTCGCCCTCTCGTTGCTCGTCGGCTACCCGGTCGCGTACTTCTCGGCGCGCCACGCCGGCCGCTGGAAGGGGCTTCTGCTGCTCGCGCTCGTGCTGCCGTTCTGGATCAACTACCTGATGCGGATGCTCGCGTGGGTGAACCTGCTGGCGGAGGACGGTTGGGGGACGAAGGTCCTGCACGCCCTCTCGATCGACCAGCTCTTCATCAGCCTCGGCTTGCTCTCCAGCGAGGGCGGCTGGCTCGAGGGACAGCCGTCGACCGTTGTCATCGGGCTCATGTACGGCTACATCCCGTTCCTCATCATCCCGCTCTTCGCCGCGCTCGACCGCATCGACCAGCGCCAGATCGAGGCGGCGCGCGATCTCGGTGCGAGCCCGTTCAGCGCCTTTCGCCGCGTCACGCTGCCGCTCTCGATGCCGGGGATCCTGGCCGGCATCGTGCTGATCGCCCTGCCGATGTTCGGCGACTACTACACGCCTGACATCCTGTCCGCCTCGCCCGGGACGTCGATGATCGGCAACCAGATCGACCAGCTCACGCGCCAGGGATCGGAGAAGGTCGTCGGCGCGGTGCTGACGATCCTGCTCTCGCTCTTCCTGCTTCTGCTGATGCTCTACTACCTGCGCTACACGCGGCGCCAGGGCTCAGAGGCGGCCGAGACATGAGCGTGGCTGCGGAATCCGTGGGGACGCCCGCGCTTCCTGCCGCTCGTCTGCGCGCTCTACATCATCTGGACGGTCATTCCGGTCGGGATCGCGATCCTCTTCGCGTTCAACGACGGCCGCTCGCGTACGACGCTGCAGGGGCTCTCGCTGCGGTGGTTCACCGGGGACGAGACCGGGAGCGTCCTCCACGACCCGGCGCTGCAGTCGGCGCTCAAGCACACCCTGTTCCTCGCCGTCGTCTGCGTCGCGATCGCCGTGCCCCTCGGTGTCGCGCTCGCGCTCGGCCTCCAGCGCTGGCGAGGCCGGGGCAGCGGGGTCGTGAACACGATGATGCTCCTGCCGCTCGTGACCCCCGAGCTGGTCATGGGCGTGGCGCTGCTCCTGCTCTTCCTCCAGATCTTCAGCTTCATCAGCCTCGGGACCTGGGCGCAGATCATCGGTCAGGTGACGTTCGCGATCTCCTACGTCGTCGTCATCGTCCGGGGGCGACTCGTCACGATCGGGCGGGACTACGAGGAGGCGGCGGCGGATCTCGGCGCGCCGGCGCGCGACCGGCTCTTCCGCGTGCTCGTGCCGCTGCTCGCGCCCGCCATCCTCGCCAGCGCGGCCGTCTGCTTCGCCGTCTCGATCGACGACTTCGTCATCACCCAGTACCTCGCGGCCGGGGCTGACACGAACACGGTGTCGATGCTTCTCTACGCGACTGCCCGCGGCGCTCCGACGCCGGCGCTCAACGCGCTGGCGACGATCACGCTCGTGATCACCCTGATCACCCTGGCCCTCGCGTACCTCGTCTACCGCCGCTTTGCCGGCGGACAAACGGCCACCGCGGTGGCGACGCTGGAGGCCTAGATGGAGGGCGAGGTTCGCCTCGAGTCGCTCGTCAAGCGCTTCGGCGACGACGTCGCCGTCGACGGAATCGACGTCGACATGCCGCCCGGCGAGTTCTTCACCCTGGTCGGGCCCTCCGGCTGCGGCAAGACGACGACGCTGCGCATGATCGCCGGCTTCGAGCGTCCGACGAGCGGCCGGATCCTCCTCGACGGCGTCGACGTCGCCCAGACGCCGCCGCACCGTCGCAACGTCAACACGGTCTTCCAGAGCTACGCGCTCTTCCCTCACCTGACCGTGGCCGACAACGTCGCCTTCGGGCTCAAGTACAAGCGGCTGAGCAAGGCGGAGCGCCGTAAGCAGGTCGGCGAGATGCTCGAGCGCGTGCGGCTGACGGGGTTCGAGGCGCGCAAGCCGGACAAGCTCTCGGGCGGCCAGCAGCAGCGTGTGGCCCTCGCGCGCGCCCTGATCCTGCGGCCGCGGGTGCTCCTCCTCGACGAGCCGCTCGCCGCTCTCGACGCGCGCCTGCGGAAGGATCTCCAGGTCGAGCTGAAGTCGCTCCAGTCCGAGATCGGGGTGACGTTCGTGTTCGTCACGCACGATCAGGAGGAGGCGCTCACGATGAGCGATCGCATCGCGGTCATGAACGGCGGCCGCGTCGAGCAGGCCGGCCCGCCGCAGGCCGTCTACGAGGAGCCGGAGACGCTGTTCGTGGCCGACTTCCTGGGCGTGTCGAACCTGATTCCCGCAGAGGCGGGCGGATCGGACGGCGACGGTTGCGTGCTAACCGTCGGCGAGCAGCGGCTCCGTGCCGGCCAGGGCGCAACCGCAGCGCGTGGCGAGGTGAAGGCGATGGTTCGGCCCGAGCGCGTGCGAGTCGAGCCGCACGCCACCGACGGCGAGAACCGGCTGCCCGGCCTCGTCGAGCACGTCGTCTTCCTCGGCAGCTTCCGTGAGCTCCGCGTTCGCATCGTCGGTGGCGCGCTCGTGAAGGTCATCACGCCGAACGACGGCGCAGCCCACGCCTTCGAGCAGGGCGCGGCCGTCACGCTGCACCTCCCGCCCGACTCGATCCGGGTGCTCGCTCCGCAGGAGTGACGGCCGGCGCCGAGCAAGTCGCCGCTAGGCCTCGGGAGCGGGCTCTGAGAGGCTCTCGGCGATCGCCGCGAACTCCTCTAGGGCCGCCTCCAGGTCTTCCGCGATCTCTGCTGCGATCACCTCGGGGGGCGAAGGCCGTCGGCGTCCTCGAGCGACTCGTCCCGGAGCCAGAAGATGTCGAGCGAGGCCTTGTCGCGTACGACGAGCTCTTCCTGGGTAAAGCAGCGGAAGCGCTCCGACTCCTCACGCGCGTGGCGCGCTCCGGGCCGGTAGCAGGCGACGAAGTCGTCGAGGTGCTTACGGCGCAGCGGGTTTTCCTTGCGCGTGAAATGCTGGTTCGTGCGCAGGTCGTAGACCCAGAGCTCTGCGTGTCCAGGGTGCCTCGGCTCCCGGCTTGCCGTCGAAGAACAGCACGTTCTCGGCGAGAAGATGAAGGTTTTGTGTCCTGGGTGAGAACGAGCCAGCCTTCGAGCCCAGCGCGTGCAAGCCACTCGACATCGCGAACTGGCTCTCCGCGAATGCCGTAAACTCGACAATCAGACTGAGCGAGATACGGGCTCCGCGCATCCCACCGGAACAGCGCCGCGACGAGACTCCGATCGATGAAGAACTCAGGCTACGCGGAGACGAAGGCACGGAGAGCGGCCTCGACGTCCTGCACCGGAACGCCGAAGTCGGCGGCGACGTGGGCGAGCGGCTCGCCGGCCAGCCAGCGATCGAGCACAGCTTCGACCGCGAGAGACGGCGCTTCGAACGAAGATCGGCTGACCGAACGACCGGCAAGGATCGACCGCGATAACCGAACGTGGAGTGGACGGGCGACAGACAGCGCCGGCCAATCGTCGGCGCCGTGCGAGATCAGATCGAGATACTCCCGGACGACGGGAGACGAACACCTGCTGCTCGGACACGACATGCGTCGAGCGAATCGTCGTCGCTCTCGTGGGACGCGTAGTCGAAGAGAACGCGCACGCCGACTGTGTAGAGCTGTCTCGACGCGAGCGCGTGCTCGAGCGCGATCTCTATCTTGAGCGACGCCACGGCCTAGCGGACGTGCTGAAGGCTCACGCCCGAGCGACGAAAGGCAGCGACGACGACACCTTCGGCAAGGCCAAGAACGGAATCGGGGCCCGATCCTAGCGGCGAGAAACGCAGAGATGATCGGCTCGAAAACGACGACCGTACGTCCGTGAGGGTGCACGCGATACCCCCGCGCCCAGTAGAAACTGGTGACGGGAGCGCGAGAAACCGTGCGGCCTCCGTGACCGTGAGCGGCACGGTGAAAAGCGGGTCGTCCTTTCGAGTATCACGCTGCGTGGGTGCTTTATGGTCGCGCGGGCCAGCGACGTCGTCCATAGGATTCGGCCACGTCTCGCTCGACGGTGATGCGCTCGAGCAGGACGACGCCGGCTCGTCGAGCTGGGCCCTGCGGGGGACAAGCTGCCGTGGACGGCGGCTCGAGATCGCGCGGCGCAGCGCTTGGAGCGCTCGAGCGCCGACTCGATCGCCGCCTTCGTCGCGTCGAGGATCGACAACTGCTGCTCGACTCCGCGATGATGCGTCGCTGCTCGTCGAGGGAGGGAGAGGGATCGGAAGGCGTCTTAGATCCTCCTGAGGGAGATGAGCAATCGTGCTACGGTGACGTGGATGTCGAATTCGCACGATCGGCCATCAAACGGAGCGCGGGAACGGAGCTCGGAAGCAGACGACTCTTGTCGACACGCACGCGATGAAGTGCTTTTGGTATGTGCAGGCTGGAAGCTGGCCTCTCCAGATCGCTGCTCGACGACCTCTCCGCCTCACAAACTAGGACGTCGCCGTCTTCGAGTAGGAACTTCTCATACTCCTCAGCGCTGGAAGTCCATCACGCTAGCTGGGTGCAACTCGATCTTGCCCCATTGCACGTTCCGGTTGCGGAGATACGGACGTGGTTGCTCGCCACCACGTGCCTTCTGTGAGAGCATCTTCCCGAGTCGGGTCTCGGCAACGTCAGGGCTGTAAGCTCGATGCGCCCTCCAGGCATCGCCGATCAAGCTCTGGAGAATGGACGCACGCATTGGCTCGGCCGCACGGCGCACTCGCAGAAGCGAGACCTCGGCGGCGTCGAGTCGCGAGAACTGCTCCTCGATGACCGCGACGATCCGCCGCTGCTCGTCGACTGGCGCGATCGGAAACTCGACGAGCTGAACTGCTAGGGCCGAGAGATGAGCGATATTCGTCGTAATGCGCGCTCGCGCTGGAAATCGCCTGAAGTCGCAGATAAAGGTGGAGAAAGAGCGTAGAGCGCGTACTGGCCGTCTATGCCTCTCGTAGGGCTGAACCGGATTCGAGTCTGGTGAAACGAAGTCCCCGACGATGGTAGAGCTAAGGTTCTGGTTTCGTTGAGTGAGGTTGTCGCTGCGTTCGATATTCAGTGCGGGTGGAAAGTCCATCTATATCACGTCGGAGAAGGTACGATCCTGATCCTCGAAGACGTTCTTGACGCGGAGGTACGGCGCTGTTCGGGCTGTGGTACTTCGGAGCTCGCTGGCGACCGAGCTCACGCGGCCGGCCTCACCAAACCGATGGTCTCGGCCCACCCCGGACGGTAAGCGGTCGCTCACGCGGCGAGCGCCTCGTTGAGCTCATCGAGCAGCGGCGTCAGCTCGTCGCCGAACAGCTCGTACGCCTTGCCGATGCCGCCGTGCTCGACGAACGGCGTGTAGTCGAAGTCCTCGCGCCGAGATCGCGAGCGAGGCGGCGACGTGGTCGCGGATGCGCTCGAGCCAGGCGAGCTGCGCCGGCGTGAACGTCCGGCCGGCGTTCTCCTGCGCGAGCAGCCAGGCCTGGAAGCGCTCGTCGACTAGCTCGGGGTAGGGGACGAGCTCGTCCTCCTGCTCGAGCGCGAAGCGGACGAGCGAGACGAGGTCGGTGAGCACGCGCCCGCCTGAGCCGCGCACCTTCGAGCGCTCGAGCGCCTCGTAGGCCTGCCAGAGCTTCTCGGGCGTCCACTGGTACGGCGGCCGCCGATCGCGTGCGCGAGCTCCTTGATCTCCTTGAACGTCGAGCCGCTGCCGGTAGGGCCGGCTGTAGAGGATCTGGAGCGCGGTGATCTCGTCCTTGTGCTCCTCGATGAACGCTCGGAACGACTCGGCGGTCTGGCGCGCGCGGTCGGCGCCGTCGAGCGAGTAGCCGGCGGCGATCACCTTGTCCTGCGAGAACTCGTCGAGCGTCTGCTCGTAGGAGCGCCGGACCTCGACGAGGCGCTGGCGCAGCTCCGGATTCGTGGCGAGCGGCTCGACCGCGGCGTCGAGTAGCTGCTTGGCCGCGGCGGCGACCTCGTCCTCGCTCGGCTCGTCCTTCCCGGTCGCCTCCTGCGCGGCCTCGAGGTGGCGGTCGGGATCGACGCGACTCGACGAGCGCGCGCGTGAGGTCGCGTAGGTCGGTGCCCGCGAGCTGCTCGAGCTCCTCCCGGTCCTCCTTCGTCAGCTGTCGGTCGAGTCGTGCGAGCCGCGCCGGCGATCGTGGAGACGATCGTCGGGGTCGCGGCTGCCGAACGAGAGCTGCTTGAGCAGGCGGCTCGAGGGGCACGGTCGGCTTGCGCTCGAGCGGCTGCGTGTCGTTCAGATCGCTCTCGGTGACGCCGACGGCGTCGACGATCACGAAGCGGCTCTTCGCCTTCGCGTCCGGCGTCACCGCCTGGAAGTCGGCCTCGTTGATCACGCGCACGCCGCGGCCCTTCATCTGCTCGAAGTACGTCCGGCTCTTCACGGCGCGCATGAAGAACACACACTCGAGCGGACGTCACGTCGGTGCCGGTGGCGATCATGTCGACGGTCACCGCGATCCGCGGGTTGTAGCGAGTTGCGGAACTCGGCGATCATCTCGTCCGGCTTGCGGCCGGTCGACTTGTAGGTGATCTTCACCGCGAAGTCGTCGCCCTTGCCGAACTCCTCGCGCACGATCTGGACGATGTCGTCGGCGTGCGAGTCGTCCTTGGCGAAGATGAGCGTCTTCGGCACCTCCGTCGCGGCCGGGGAAGATCTCGGTGAAGAGCCGCTCCTTGAAGGTCGCGGACGACGGTGCGGATCTGATCCTTGGCCACGACCGCGCGGTCGAGCGCCTGCGCTCCGTAGGCGACGTCCTCGTCGAGCGTCTCCCAGCGGAGCCGCGCGCGTCTGCCGGTCGCGGAAGGCGGTGACGAGGCCGGCGTCGATCGTCGAGCCCTGCTCGCGTGATCTTCGTGCGGATGCGGTAGACGTCGAAGTCGACGTTGACGCGAGTCGGCGACGGCCTGCTCGTGGGTGTACTCCATGACGAGGTTCTGGTTGAAGAAGCCGAACGCCTGCTTGTTCGGCGTCGCCGTGAGGCCGATGACGAAGGCGTCGAAGTAGTCGAGCACCTGTCGCCAGACGCCGTAGATCGAGCGGTGGCACTCGTCGACGACGACGACGTCGAAGGTCTCGATCGGGACGCGCGGGTTGTAGGCGACCGGCACCGGCTCGTCTGGCGAGCAGGTCGTACGCGGAGTGCTCGTCGAGCTCGGGGTCGAGCTCGGCCTCGCCCTTGAGGATCGAGTAGAGCCGCTGGATCGTCGTGATCGTCACGCGCGCGACCGGGTCGATCACGTTCGAGGAGAGGTGCTGGACGTTGTAGAGCTCGGTGAACTTGCGTCCGTCGTCGGGCGTCGTGAACGCCTGGAACTCCTTCAGCGTCTGGCGGCCGAGGTTGGCGCGGTCGACGAGGAAGAGGACGCGGCGGGCGTCGGCGTGCTTGACGAGCGCGATAGGCGACGTTCGCCGCCGTGTACGTCTTGCCAGAGCCGGTCGCCATCTGGATCAGCGCGCGGGGCCGGTTCTCGGCGAGCGAGCGCTCGAGGTTGCGGATCGCGCGTCGCCTGGGCGGGCCAGAGCCCGTCCGCGTTGAGCTCGGGGAGCGTGCGGCAGCCGGTGCCGGAGCGTCGGTGCCGAGCGGGTTCTCGTGGACGTCGCGGATCCAGCGCGGCGAGCGTCTCCGGCCGGTGGAACCAGAAGACCTGGCGGCTGCGGGCCTCGGGGTCGAGCGTGTTCGTGAAGCGGGTCTCGACGCCGGTCGACTGGTAGGCGAACGGCAGCGCGCCTTCGAGCGCGCTCGTGACCCAGTCGGGCAGGCCGTCGAGGTACTTCGCCGACTGCCACTCGACGCCGGTGAGCGTGGCGCCCTCCGGCTTCGCCTCGATCACGCCGACGGCTTGCCGGTCGACGAAGAGCAGGTAGTCGGCGCGCCCGTGCCGGCCTCGAGCGACGAACTCGCGGACGGCGACGCCGCGCAGACGCGCGAGATTGATCCGCTTGGCGTCCTGGACGGCCCAGCCGGCGGCCTCGAGCATCTTGTCGATCTCGACGCGGGCCTTCGCCTCCGCCGAGAGGTAGGCGCTAAAGAAAGTAGAGGAAAAGGCTAGAAAGATAAGAAGGAGGCATGCGGAGTGAAGTTACACTTTGCGGTGTTAAGGCGCGAATAGTCCGGCGCGCGCCGCGCTAACAATCGCTCGAAGAGATTGTCACTCGTCTGCGGGACGGCTCCCGCTTCAGCCTCGATCGGCCCGCTCCGGCGGGCCGATCGGCTTTTCGGCGGGTAGCGGGCCGGATGGGATCCGGCCCCTACGGCTAGGGCTGCCGTTCGCGGGGCCTGCGGCCCGGGCCGGATGAGATCCGGACCCTACGCGGCGTGGACGGCCGCTAGCGCGGCCGCCCGCGCCTCCGCCACCTCGTCGTCTCGGCCGGAGACGATGAGACGACCGGATGCGCCGAGCATGGCCGCGTAGACGAGCTTCACGCCGGCGCGCTTCTCGGCCTCGTTCGCAGCGGCGGCGACGTAGGCCGCGGGCTGGAGCTCGAGCAGGAACATGGTCTCGCCTTCCAGGAGCAGGCTGGCGGAGCGCAGGCGGTTGACGAGCTGAGCCTGGTTCGCCTCGACACGCGTGATCGTCTCCTCGGCGATCAGCTCCGGGCGTGTGGCGTCGGCGCGGGCGAGGTGTAGCCGCTCGAGGATCACCTCCGCGGCGACGCCGATCGAAGCGGGGTCCCGGCCGTGCAGCTCGAGCGTCCCGAACTGGCGCTCGACCACCTGCAGGCCGCAGCGCACGTCTGCGTTCTTGACCGCAGCGTCCACGAGCGAGAAAACCGCGTTCGCGGGCGCGACCTCGACGTACAGCTGCGCCATGCCGGCGTACGGCGGGTCGCCCTGACACGTCTGGGCCACGTAGGCCGCCCACTGCGGCTGCATTGCGTCGATCTCGACGAACGCGCGGAGCTCAGCCACGTTTGTGTAGGGGCCGGATATATCCGGCCCGAGCGGTTGCCGAAAGCGTCACCGGGCCTCGTCGACGATCGCGACGACGGCCGCGTCTGCGGCGACGCTGCGGAGGCCGTCGAGCTCTCGCACGGCGGCGCCCGTGGCCACGAGGACGAGATCTCCGAGGCCGGCGCCGACCGCGTCGACGGCGACGAGCTCGGGCCCGTCACCCTTCTCCGGCGTGACGTTGAGGAGCTTGTAGTCAGCCAGACCCGGAGCCTTGACCGTCGCGACCGTGCTTCCTACTACGCGGCAGAGCTGCATGTCATCCTCCTCGCTGCGGGTCATGCACCGAGCGATCGCCGGCGCCGACCCGCGCGTTGGGCGGGTACGGCTCGAGGTCGTTGACGAATCCCGGCTGGGCCTCGACGCGCGCCAGCCAGCCTCCAACGGCCGGGAACGCGTCCATGTCGATGCCGGCCTCGTCGTGCGATGTGCGTGTACGCGTAGAGCCCGATGTCGGCGACCGTGTAGCGGCCGCCGGTGAGGAAGTCGCGCCCGGCGAGCCCCCGCTCCAGCGCCTCGAGCGCGGCCCGGCCGGCCTCGAGCTTCTGCTCGAACACCTCGGGGCGCTGCTCGTCGCGACCGGTGAGCCGCCAGAAGCGCGCGGTGCCGACGTTCGGCTCGAGCA
The DNA here is from genome assembly GCA_963838105.1 of uncultured Thermoleophilia bacterium. Lineage (GTDB taxonomy): Bacteria > Actinomycetota > Thermoleophilia > Gaiellales > Gaiellaceae > CAWJNF01. The sequence continues at coordinate 39,622 of CAWIQC010000030.1, forward strand.
GGTTCTGCTCGAAGAAGAGCCACTGGTGCACGCGGGCCCGCGCCGAGGCGGTCGCCGGGCAGGTACGGCGTTCCCTCGGCGAGGTAGAGCAGGATGGCGTTCGACTCCGGGAGGCATTCGCCGTCGGCGAGCTCGAGGACCGGCGTTCGACCCGCCGGGTTACGCGCCAGGTACTCGGCGCTCAGCGTCTCGCCGGCGAAGAGGTCGACGGGCACGCGCTCGTAGCGCAGGCCGAGGTGGGCCAGGAGGATCCTCACCTTGAGGCAGTTGGCCGAAGGCCCGAAGTCGTACAGTCGCAGCGACGTCATCCGGTCATCCCAGCATGGCGCGGAGGCGCACGTCGCGATCCAGCTCGTTCCACGGGATGATCGCGTCGATCGCGGCCTGGATCCGGTTGATCGCCATCAGGAGATGCTCGATCACGACCGCGAACTCCTCGGCCGTGTCCGGCCGCCACTCGCGGAGCACCTCCGCCGCGCGGCGGATGAGCGCCACCGTCTCGGCCATCTCCCACTTCGCGGTACGCGCGGCGATCCGGTCGAGCAGCAGCGCGGAGACCTCCGTCAGCTCGGGCAGGCGCAGGTCGCCGGCGAGGGCGGCCTGGCGGCACACCTGGAGCTGCTCGCCCGCCCAGAAGAGGTCGAAGTTGCAGTAGAGGACGCAGGGCAAGTTGCCCATAGGCGGCAGCGAGAAGCTCCGCAGGCGAGTGACGTCGGGCGGCTCGCCGACCCAGCGCTCGGCCGTGAACTGCCGCAGCTCCTCGACGAGCTCGGTGGCGCTGTCGGCGTCCCATCAAGCAGGCTCCAGCCGCACGGGCAGATGGCCCGCCTCGAGAAGGCGCCGACCGCAGCGCGCGAGCCCCTCGAGGTTCGAGCGCACCCGCGCGAAGTAGGAGACTTCGCCGAACGGCTGGGTCTCGCCGTAGAAGAGGCAGATCGTCTGCCTGCCGGGGTAGTAGCCGATGTCGCCGGCGACGACGTTCAGCTTCGGATTCTCCTGCTCGGCGAAGAACGGCACCATGATGATGGTCTCCTCGCCGGCGAACTTGGCGTGCACCATCGTCCCGTCCAGGGGCAGCACCGAGCGCATGTAGGCGCAGATGTGCGGGGCGTCGTCCTCGAGCAGGTCGGCCTCGATGACCTCTCCCTCGCAGATGATCCGAAACGCGCCCATTACTCCTCGGTGGCGGGCAGCACCTTGGCGACGTCGTCGTGCGGCCGCGGGATCAGGTGCGACGGAGACGAGCTCCCCGACCTTCTTGGCAGCGGTGGCGCCCGCGTCGATCGCGGCCTTGACCGCGCCCACGTCACCCGTGATGACGACGGTGACGTAGCCGCCGCCGATCGACTCCCGCCCCACGAGCGTGACGTTCGCGGCCTTCACCATCACGTCGGCGGCCTCGATCGCGGCAACGAGCCCCCGCGTCTCGATCAACCCCAGCGCTCCGTTCATCTGTCTCCTCCTCGTCGGTCGGGCCGGATCGAGGCCGGCCCCTACGGATGCATCCGGCCCGTACGAGCGGCCGGGCATAGCCCGTCCATCAATCCGCGTACCAGTCGAACCGCTCCGTTCCGATGTTCACGTGCACGTTCTTCGTCTCGAGGTACTCCCAGAGCGACTCGAGGCCGAGGTCGTGGCCGGTGCCGCTCTCCTTGTAGCCGCCGAACGGCGCCTCGCTCGGGTAGGCGCTGAAGTGGTTGACCCAGATCGACCCCGCCTCGAGCCGGTGCGCTACCCGATGGGCGCGCCCCGCGTCGCGCGTCCAGATACCCGCGGCGAGCCCGTAGCGCACGTCGTTCGCAAGGCGCACCGCCTCCTCCTCGCCGTCGAACGGGATGACGACGACGACCGGGCCGAAGATCTCCTCCTGCGCGATCCGCATGTCGTTCGTCACGCCGGCGAACACCGTCGGCTCGATGAAGTTGCCGGCGGCGAGCTCCGGGTCGTCGGGCCGTTTGCCTCCCAGCACGACCGTCGCGCCTTCCGCCTTGCCGATCTCGACGTACTCGTAGACCCGGTCGCACTGGCGCTTGTTGATAAGGGCGCCGAGCTGCGTCTCCCACCGGGGTGGCATCCCGACCCGGATCCGGCCGGCCTTGTCCGCGAAGCGCTGCACGAACTCGTCGTAGACGGGGCGCTCGACGAGGACCCGCGAGCCGGCCGAGCAGACCTCTCCCTGCGCGAGGTAGATGCCGAACACCGAGCCCGACGACCGCCTGGTCGAGGTCGGCGTCGGCGAAGACGATCGACGGCGACTTGCCGCCGAGCTCGAGCGACACGCGCTTGATCGTGCCCGCGCCCGCGCGCATGACCGAGCGCCCGGTGACGGTCGAGCCCGTGAACGCGAGCTTGTCGACGTCGGGGTGCTCGGCCAGCGCCGCGCCGGCGAGCTCGCCGAGGCCCGGGCACCACGTTGAAGACGCCTGGCGGAGCTCCGGCCTCCAGGCAGATCCGGCCCAGCTCGAGGCACGTGAGCGGTGCCAGCTCGGGTGCCTTGAGGACGACGGTGTTCCCCGCCGCCAGCGCCGCCGATCCCTTGCGGCAGGCGATGTGGAGCGGGAAGTTCCACGGGATGATCATGCCGACCACGCCCATCGGCTCCTTGCGCACGTAGTCGAGGGACGCTTTCGGGAGCGCGAGCACACGGCCGTCGATCGTCCGGACGAGCCCCTGGTAGAAGCGCCACGGGTCCCAGCAGCCGGAAGGTCGACGAGCGCCGCCTCGCGGATCGGCTTGCCGACGTCGTGGCTCTCGACCTTCGCGAGGTATTCCTGCTCGGCCTCGATCAGCTCCGCGATGCGAAGCAGGATCCGGGCGCGCTTGTCCGGATCGAGGTCGCGCCAGGCCGGGAAGGCAGCCCGCGCTGCGCGTACCGCCCGGTCGACGTCCTCGGCCTGGGCGGCGGCGACCTCCACGATCGTCCGGTTCGTGGCCGGGTCGATCGTCGGCACCGTCTCGCCCGCGGCGGCGTCCACCCACTCACCGCCGATCAGCAGCCGCGACTGCAGGCGGCTCGTAGTCGGGCAGCCCCTCGACACGTTGTTCCGAGCTCGGCACGTTCCGTGACACACCTGTAGGGGGCCTGACCCCATGGGTCAGACCCCTCGACAGGCCCGAGAGAGCCGGTGCCGGAAGCCCGCCCGCCCCGGGGCGGGCGGCGGCGGCGGGCTCACGACGGCCGGCCCGCCGCTCGAGACGCCGCGCGTCAGGCCGCTGAGCGCGGGGGAGGGCAGCCCCCCGGCACCGGGACGCGCCGGAGCGGCGACCGTCGCGGTGGGCGTCACGGTCGAGTAGGTGGAGCCCTCGACCAGCCGGATGCCGAGCAGCTCGGCGGCGTCTCTGGCCGCGTCCGTGAGCACGGTGTGCTCGCGGAGCATGAGCTCCCGCTCGCCTGTCTCCGCGAGCCGGTGGACGTCGTCGGCGGTGACGACGTGCTTCACCGGTCTCGGATCCTCCCGATCAGCGGGATGCCCGTGATCGCCTCCGCTTCGAGCGTGAGCGAGCGCAGGTCCTCCGGCTCCAGGTTGTGGACGTCGGACTTGCCGCAGCAGCGGGCGAGCATCTGGATCTCCATGGTCATGGCGTTGATGAAGTTGACGACCCGCTCGGTGGCGGCGTCGACCTCGAGGCGGGCCGCGAGCTCGGGATCCTGCGTGGTCACGCCGACCGGGCAGAGCCCCGTGTGGCACTCCCGGCAGGTGCCGGGCGTCACGCCGAGCTTCTCGTAGTCCTCGACGTAGAGCGGGGCGTTGCAGTTGAGCGCGATCATCGCCGCCGTCGCGATGTAGGCGGCGTCGGCGCCGAGCGCGAGCGCCTTCGCGGCGTCGATGCCGGAGCGGATGCCGCCGCGCCGCGATCAGCTGGATCTCGCCGTACTTGCCGATGTCGATGAGCGCCTCGCGCGCCTCGACGACCGCGGCGAGCGTCGGGATGCCGGTGTGGTCGAGCAGGAGGAGGGGAGACGCGGCTGTGGCGCCCTCCATCCCGTCGATGACGATCACGTCGGCGCCGGCCTTGGCCGCGAGGCGCACGTCGTCGAAGACCCGGCAGGCGCCGAGCTTCACGTAGACGGGTACCCGGTGGTCGGTCGCCTCCCTGATCTCCTCGATCTTCAGGCGCAGGTCGTCCGCCCCGATGAAGTCGGGGTGGCGGACGGGCGAGCGCTGGTCGACGCCGACCGGCAGGTCGCGCATGTCCGCGACCTCGTCCGAGACCTTGAAGCCGAGCAGGACGCCGCCGGTGCCGGGCTTCGCTCCCTGGCCGATGACGATCTCCACCGCGTCGGCCTGCTTCATGTGGTGCGGGTTGTTGCCGTAGTGGCTCGGGGTGACCTGGTAGACGAGCGTCTTCGAGGCGGCCCGCTCGCGGTGATGCATGCCGCCGTCGCCCGTCGTCGTCGACGTGCCGACGAGCGTCGCGGCCCGGCCGAGTGCCTCCTTCGCGTTCCCCGACAGCGCGCCGAAGCTCATCCCGGAGATGCAGATCGGGGTCGTGAGGACGACGGGGTTCTCGGAGCGTGTGCCGAGCACCGTCGTGGTCTCGCAGCGCTCCCGGTAGCCCTCGAGCGGGACTCGGGAGAGGGTGCACGGGATGAACGTGAGGTCGTCGAAGCTCGGCACCCGCCGCGTCGTCGAGAACGCGCCCATGACGTAGCGCCCGAGCTGCGCCTTGCGCTGGATGTCCTCGATCGTCTCGAGCGACCAGACGTGGGAGACGCGCTGCGTCCGGTGAGCGGCCGGGTGAGCCCGTCGTTGCCGTTGTGATCCGACATCAGCGAACCATCTTCCTCGACGTCCTGGCACGGGACGGATGAGATCCGGCCCCTACGCCTTCGTCGCGAACGCGTCAGCGTTCGTGCGGGACTCATAACGCTTCCTTCCAGACCGCGAACTCCTTCTTGTCGTAGCGCCACAGCTTGCCTGCCGAGCGCACCTTCTTCCACTCCTTGGCCGGCCCGAGACCGAACGGCGTGACCGTGTCGGCGAGCCACGCCAGCTCCTCGTCGGTTGCCTCCTCGAGCACGGTGTCGGAGCCGAGGTCCTTCACGTCGCCGCCGCAGAACAGCTCGCCCTGGTACATCGAATCGCCGAACGCCTCGGCCGCGTCCCCGCACACGACAAGACGGCCCTTTTGCATCATGAAGCCGGTCATGTAGCCGGTCGATCCGCCGATCAGGATCGTCCCGCCCTTGACCGCGATCCCGCTCCTCGCCCCCGCGTTTCCCTCGACCACCACGAGCCCGCCCCGGATCGACGGGGCCGTCGACGAGCCGGAGCTGCCGTGGACGACGATCTTGCCGTTCATCATGTCGGCGCCGACCGACCAGCCCGCGTCGCCGTGCACCTCGATGTCGAGACCATCGGAGAGGGCTCCGCAGAAGTAGCCGACGTCGCCGCGGAAGACGAGCCGAGCGGGTAGGGGGCTCAGCCTCCCGGCGCCTCCCCGACCAGGATGCCGACCGCGAGGCTGTGGCGCGAGCCGGGGTTGAGCACCTCGATCTCGCGCTCCCCGGCTGCGATCACGTCCTTGAGCTCGGAGTTGATCTCCCGCGTCGTCTTCCCGTGACCGTCGATCGTCGCGGTCATCCGTGGCTGCCCCGGCGAGGGCGTCCGACACCTCTAGATGTTCCACGCGCGGGCCTCGCCACCGGCCAGCTCGTACGTGTGGAACTCCCGCTCGTCGCCGAAGGCGCCGGCGAGCGCGATGCCCTCGGAGACGACCGCCACCCAGTCGTCCGTCTCGGCCACGAGGCACGGCTTCGTCGAGAAGCGGTCGCGCGCGACCCCGAAGCCCTCGGGCGTCGAGACGAGGTACGTGAAGGATCCGTCGAGATCGTCGATCGACCTCCGCACCGCCTCGTCGAGCGACAGTCCGCCGGCCATCTGCTCGGCGAGGTATACGGCGACGAACTCCGTGTCGTTGTCCGTCTGGAACGAGTAGCCGCGCATCTCGTAGATGCGGCGATTCTTGTAGTAGTTCGTCACGTGGCCGTTGTGGGCGACGGTCACGTCCGGGAACGGCCGGGCCCAGAACGGATGCGAGTGGTTGACGTCGACCCGGGACTCGGTCGCCATGCGGACGTGGCCGATCGCATGGGTGAAAGGGATGCCGCCGAGCGACCAGCGCTCGAAGATCGTCCGGGCATCGGCGGTGTACTTGATCACCTCGAGGTGCTCGCCGAGCGAGAAGACGCGCACGCCCGGGCTCGTCCGCTCGACGTCCTCGGCCAGCGCCTGCAGACCCGCCGGCGACCCGTCCTCGGGCGTGAGCCCGACCCGGAAGTAGCCTTCGTGGTAGTCGTCCTCGGCGAGCGCCCCGTGGCGGTCGACCGCCTCGAGCACACGGTCACGTGCGGAGAGGCCGCCGTCGTCGCCGGCCCAGACCGAAGCGACATGCGAACCGTCGTGAGGCGCCCCGTACAGGGAAAGGCCGGTCGAATCGGGGCCGCGGCCGAAGAGCGCCTGCAGCATCCCCGTGATGCTCTCCGCGACCGGAGCGCCCTCCCGCTTGGCCAGAAATCCCGCGATCCCGCACATCGTCAGCCTCCTGCGAGCTTCATGTCCAGATCGGGGTCTCCCACAGGCGCTGGCGGGCGCCGAGGCCCATGTCGACCGCACGCCGGTACACGGCCGTCGCCCAGGCGACGTCCTCGATGCCGAGCCCTACGGGAGAGACCAGGATCCGCTCGTCGGCGCTCGTGCGGCCCGGATGGTCGCCGGCGAGGATCGCTCCCAGGGGAATCACGTTCTCCTCCCGCACGATCCCCGCGGCCTTTCCGCGTGCCAGCGGCCGGGACGGGTGATAGGTCTCGTGTGCGAAGTCGTCCGTGACGAGCAGGTCGGCGGCCGCGAGCGCGTCGAGCGCCGGATCGTGCGACGACACCGACACGAGCAGCATCCCCGGCTCGAACCAGTCCGACGTGAAGAACGGTGCGGGCGCCATCGTCGCCGGGACGACGACGTGCGCGCCGCGAGCCGCTGCGCGCGGGTCGTCGACGACGACGATCGGCGGGCGCCCGTCCTGCTCGCTGGCCACGAACGCATCCGTCTGAGCACGGCTCGGGTCGTAGAGGCGGATCTCCTCGAGCGCAGGTAGGCAGCGCTCGAGCCCCGCGAGCTGCGTGCGCGACTGAACTCCCGCGCCGTAGAGCGCGAGCACGGAGGCATCCTCGACGGCAAGCGCGCGCGCCGCGAGGCCCGACACGGCTCCGGTCCGCATCGCCGAGACCACGGTGCCGTCCATGAAGCACACGGGGAGCCCGGTCTCGGGATCCGACAGGAGCACGACGCCGATCCCGCGAGGCAGTCCGCGGGCCGGGTTCTGCGGCACGCTCGGGATCCACTTGATCCCGGCCATGGCGATCGAGCCGCCGACGTAGGCGGGCATGGCCATGATCCGGCCGAGCTTCTCGTCGGTGTCGAGATCGTCCGACCAGTGCAGGGCCGACTTCTGCGGCAGCACGGTCTCGCCGCGATGATGGAGGACGAGCGTCTCCTCGATGGTCGTCAGGCAGGCATCCATGTCGAGCCCACCCGCGGCGACGACGTTCTCTTGCGAGAGGTGGAGGAACTCGACCGGCACCGCTTCGAGACGATACGCCCGCGCTGTTACCAGTGCCACGTCAGGGGATTAGGGCGCGCTCTGACGGCTGCGAAGCGTCGCTTCGCGGCGTCCTCAGTCGCGCCGATACTTGTCCAGTATCGGCGCTCCCTGCGTTCTTGCGCTGCTCGCTTCTCGCGTGTCAGGATCATCACCCTACTCCCCTGCGCGGCACACGCGCGGGTGCCGGAACCGCGGTCGCTCGGAGCCGACGCGACTCCCTTCCCCTTGAGCAGCCTGCTGACGACCATGTACAGCGTCGTCGGGCGCTTGATCCTGAACGCCGTGGCGGCACGCCGCACGATCACGGCCGCGAGCACGTACGTGCCGACGGCAAGGACGGCGTGGAACGCGCCGAGACCGCGCTGCCAGTTCAGCTCCTGAGGCGTCTCCTCGCCGATGACACCGGTCAGCAGCATGAGGCCGTTCATGAGCAGAAGCTGGAAGGTCATGCGGGCCAGGTTCCCCGGGAATCTCCATACCAGCGTGAGCAGGAACATGAGGCCGGATCCGCCGAGCAGGACGAAGCCGAGGATGTTGTGTAGCCCGTAGGTGTCAGTCGCGAGGAATGCGCCGAGCCCCGCGAAGTAGAAGACGAGGAAGATTCCCCAGACGTACACGCGGCAGTACTGGATGAACACGTGGTGCCGGAGCACGACGGCAGTCTACGCCGCCTCTCGTTCGCGCTCGGGGCACGTCTGAGAAGCTACGCTCTCGCGCACCGCGCGCGACGAGGAGGGAGCGGGCATGGCGCAAACTGCGGTGCGAGATCCTCGAGGGCTGGCAGGCCGACGGATCCGCTGGGTGCGCTTCGAGTGCCCCGACATGCACGGGACGAGCCGCTCGAAGATGGTCCCGATCGAGCACGCCGCCGATTTCGCCGTGGACGGTCTGAACATGTACGGGGGCGCGGGGGTTCTCGACACCGCTTCGCACGTCGTGGGCGGCACGCTCTACGCCGAGCAGACGGGCTATGCGGACATGCGGATCGTGCCCGACCCGGCCACCCAGGCGATCGTGCCGTGGGCGGAGGTGCCGACGGGCCGTTTTATCTGCGACGCGTTCCGCGACGGCGAGCCGCTCGAGGCGATGCCGCGCCGCGTCTACGCCCGGGCGCTCGAGCGCTGTCGCGCCGCCGGCTACGAGCCGCTCTTCGGCTTCGAGCCGGAGTTCTACCTCCTCGACGGGGAGACGAAGGGACGCCTCTTCGAGGGCGTGCACATCTTCAACACCGTACGGAACACCTACGTACCGTTCCTCCAGACCCTGGTCGACGAGCTACGCGCCTTCGGGATCGACGTGATCACGCACAACAGCGAGTACTCGGGCTCGCAGTACGAGATCCCGTTCTCCCCTGGCAAGGGCATGGAGGGGCCGGACGCCTGCTTCACGTTCAAGAACTCGGTCAAGGAGCTCGCCCACCTGCACGGCTACTGCGCGACGTTCATGGGCAAGCCGTTCAGCGGTCTCGCCGGCTCGGGCAGCCATTCGCACGTCAGCCTGCTCGACGCGGAAGGACGTAGCGTCTTCGGCGACGACGCCGCCGAGCACGGGATCTCGGACGTGTGCCGGGCGTTCATCGCGGGCCAGCTCGCCTACGCGCGCGCGATCTACACGCTGCTCGTGCCGACCGTGAACTGCCTCAAGCGCCGGCGCGTGCACACGTTCAGCCCCACGACGGTCTCCTGGGGCCCGGAGGATCGCTCGGCGCTCGTGCGCATCAAGGGCGGCTCGGAGGCGTCGCGCCACGTCGAGCAGCGCGCGCCCACGTCGCTCGCGAACCCGTACCTCGTCGCCGCCGGAATCCTGGCGGCAGGCGTGCTCGGCATGGAGCAGCAGCTCGAGCTCGAGCCGCCCGCAGTGCCGCCGGCCGAGGAGCAGACCGGTCACGAGCCGCTGCCGGTCGACATGCGCGAGGCGCTCGGCGAGCTCGAGTCGAGCCAGCCGATCCGGGAGATTCTCGGCGAGGACTTCGTCACCGCGTACACGACCATGCGCCGCTACGAGCTGCAGCGCTTCGAGGACCACGTCACCGACTGGGAATTCGACGAATACGTGGAACTGTTCTGACGGGTACGTAGGGGCCGGATCTCATCCGGCCCGAACGGGTACCACGAACCATCCACCGCCGGCCGCCCGTTACGATCGCGTGCCATGCGCGTGGCTGTCATCGGCGGGGCCGGCGGGATGGGGCGGGTGACCGTCACCGATCTGGCGCGCAGCCAGGGCGTGGAGGAGGCTCGGGTCGTCGATCTCGACCTGGAGCGCGCGCGGGAACTTGCCGACGCGCTCGGAGATCCCGTCACCGTCGCGGTCGCGGACGACCTGCGGGCGGCGATCGAGGGCGTCGACGCCGTCGTCAACGCCGCCAGCCACCGGCTCAACGTCTCGGTCATGGAGGCGTGCCTCGAGGCCGGCGCGCACTACACGGACCTCGGCGGCCTCTTCCACTTCGCGCTCGCCCAGTACGAGCTCGACGAGGCGTTCGGCGAGCGGGGCCTGGCGGCGGCGATCTCGATGGGCTCGGCGCCGGGCCTCACGAACATGCTGGCGGCGGCCTGCTGCGAGCGTCTCGACACGGTGGACTCGATCGAGATCGCGGATGCGTTCATACCCGGCCGGGAGCCGTCCCCGACCGACCCGTACGTGCCGCCGTACGCCGCGGGCACCCTGATCGACGAGTTCACCGAGCCGGCCGCCGTCTTCCTCGACGGCGAGCTGCGCATGGTGCCGGCCGACTCGGGCGCCAGGGTCTACGAGTTCCCGGAGGGCTCCGTCGAGTGCGTCTACACGATCCACTCGGAGCCGGCGACGCTGCCCCGCTCCTATGCGGCGAAGGGGATCCGCAACGTCGAGTGGCGGCTCGGCCTGCCGGCGCTCGACGTCCAGCGCTTCCGCTCGTTCATCGCGGCGGGGCTGACGTCGCGGGAGCCGATCGGCGTGGCGGGCGTGGAGGTCGTCCCGCGCGACGTCCTCACGTCGGTGCTCATGCGGCAGGCGCGAACGGTCGCCCCGCCGGACGACCCGGCGGGTGTCGAGTGGTTCCGGGTCATCGTTGCGGGCGCTCGCGGCGACCGGCCGGCGAGCCTCGTCGCCGAGATGAGGGTGGGCGAGCGCGCGGAGTGGGAGGCGGGCGCAGGGGCAACGGCGACGGGCACGCCGCCGTCGGTGGCGGCGCAGCTGCTCTGTCGCGGCGAGCGCCTGCGCGACGGCGTCGGCGGCCCCGAGGCGATGCTGCCGGTCAGGACGTTCTTCGCCGAGCTCGCCCGCCGTGGCCTCACCGGCGTCCTACACGATGGAGGCTCGGAGATCGATCTCCATGACATGTAGGGGCCGGTCCCCGACCGGCCCACGGGCCGGATCTCATCCGGCCCGCGACCGAGGGGAGACGAGCATGGGTCGGCTGGACGGGAAGATCGCGGTCATCACCGGCGCGGGAAGCGGCATCGGCAAAGGGGTCGCGACGAAGTTCCTGCAGGAGGGCGCGCGCGTCGTGTTCGGCGACCTCCGCGGCGATCGCGTCGGTGAGACGGTCGACGAGCTCGCGCAGCTGGGCGAGATCCACGGTCTCGCCGGCGACGTGACGGACGACGGCTTCTGCCAGGCGCTCGTCGACGCCGCCGTCGAGCGCTTCGGCGGGCTCGACGTGAGCGTCGCGAACGCCGGCATCGTCCACCGCCATCCGTTCCTCGAGGACGAGGCGTCCTTCATTTCGGGCGAGTCGGTGATCATCGACGGCGCCCAACTCGCTGAACAGCGGTAGGGCCACCGTACTCAGATGTAGGGGCCGGATCTCATCCGGCCCGCTTGTGACCGGCGCCCGGCGGCTCTCACCCGCGCAGGTACGCGAGCACCGCCAGCACCCGGCGGTGGTAGTCAGGCGTCTCGCCAAGCCCGAGCTTCTGGAAGATCTGGCGTACATGGGTCTCGACCGTTTTCGGGCTGAGGAAGAGCCTGTCGCAGATGCCCTGGTTGGAGTGCCCCTCTGCCATGAGCCCGAGCACCTCGAGCTCGCGCGGCGTCAGCTCGGCCAGCGCGCTCTCCTCGCGCGGGCGGCGCACGAGGCGCGACACGATGGTGGGGTCGAGCACGCACTCGCCCTCGGCGATGCGCCGCAGTGCGTCGGTGAGGACGGCCACGTCCGAAACGCGCTCCTTGAGGAGATAGCCGGAGTGCTCCGGGTGCTCCTCGAGCAGGCGCATCGCGTAGCGCGACTCGACGTGATGCGAGAGCACGAGCACGCCGACGGACGGTTGCGACGCCCGGATCTCGATGCGCCGCCAGCAACCCCTCGTCCGAGTAGCCGGGAGGCATGCGGATGTCCACGATGGCCACGTCCGGTCGGGTCGAGCTGGGATCTTCCGAAGCAGCTCTGCTGGCCGTCGCCGACCGTGCCGACGACGTCGAAGCCCTCGTCGGCGAGCAGACGGGCGAGGCCCTCGCGGAGCAGCACCTCGTCGTCGGCGATCAGGATCCGCACGGAATCTCGGCGCAGATCCTGACACGCCCCTCGAGCCGTTCGGTCGACGGCCAGGCGGCCGTCCAGCGCGCCGACCCGGTCCTCGAGCCCCGCGAGGTCGGCTATGCGATCGGGCGTGTCCACCTCGATCCGCAGGACGCCGTTGGTGCGCTCGCCCCGTACGGCGAGTGCGCCGGCCGCGGCGCGCGCCGATTCCGCGACGATCGCAGTAGGCAGCGCTCTCCACCGGCGGCGGGGAATCGGCCCTCGGGCAGCGTCCCCGACGCGAAGCGGGACGGGCGCCTCCTCCGCGAGAGCCTCGACCGCAGCAGCGAGGCCTTCGTCGGCAAGCACGGCCGGAAACAGACCGTGCGCGAGCGACTCGCGCAGGTCTCGCCTATCGCAGTCGCGCAGGTCAGCGTCTGCGCTGGTCGAGTGCGTGCCATCAGCGTCACCGTCGGTGTCAGCCGAGAGCTGCGAGCGCAGCAGCCGGAGTCGAGAGCGAGAGCGCAACAAGGCGCTGTTGCGCTCCATCGTGGAGGTCGCGCTCGAGCCGGCGCCGCTCGGCGTCCCCTGCCTCGACGATGCGGGCTCGCGAGGCCCGCAGGTCCTCGAGCTGGGCGCGCACCTCGGCCTGGAGTCGCTCGTTCTCGAGCACGAGTCGCGCCGCCGCCGCCACCTCGCCGGCCAGCTCGGGATCGTCGAGCAGTCCGGTGCGGTGGGCGATCATGGCCACCACCCTGCCGTCGCTGACGATCGGCGTCGTGCTCTGGTCCAGCGGCGGCTCTCGACCGGCCGCCCGTGCGCATCGACGAGACGCCCGTCGCCAAGCGGATAGCCGACGAGGAGATTCGGGATCGCCGAGCGTGACGGCCAGCACGTCGCGCAGGCCGCCTCGGAGGCCGACTTGCCGAGGTCGATGACGAGGCGGGCGAGTGACGCGCGCGTGCGGCGGGCCCGCACCCATCCCCAGGCGACCGCGAGCGCGAGCGCGGCCAGGGCGCCCGCCTGGGCGAGCCAGAGCCCCCGCTCGAGCTCGCCGCTGCCGAGGAAGCCCCGGTCGAGGCTCGCTGCGAAGCCGGCCGCGACGAGGCCGAGGTAGACGCTTCCGGCGAGGACGACGGGGGCGACGATCCTGCGTCGCGCGCCGGTCGAGCGCGCGAGCCTCCAGCCGGACGCGGCGATCAGAAGCAGCGACCAGGCGAGCCCGGCGTGCACACCGGCGCGGTAGAGATTCTCCGAAGCGTCTGGGTTGTCGGCGGCGAGCAGGAGATTGTCCGGGCACTGAGCGCAACCCTGGCTCGCCGGGTCGAAGAAGAGGGCCGGGAGGAAGCCGAGCACCACCACCGCGCCGACAAGCGCCAGTGCGACGGCGGCGCGCTCACCCCACGACGCCAGGCGGCCGCTCGGGTAGGCGAGCATCGCCCAACCGACGAGCGGCGGGCAGGTCGCGTAGAGAGCGAGCCCGATCGTGAAGACGAGCGGCCGACCCCACACCGGGGTTGTCCCACTCGGTGAGAAACCAGGCGGCGCTGGCTGCGACGAGCAGCGGCCCCACCGCGTTTCCCGGCCGCCGCCCCCAGAACGTCAACCCGCAGGCGAGCAGGGCCCAGCCGGCGCCGAGCAGCGCCACCGCGCCCCCGATCGAACCACCTGCGAACGAGAACGCCGGGTCGTCGCGCGCGATCACGAGCGACCAGGCGCCGAGCGCCAGGCCGGCCGGCCAGAGCACGAGCCGAAGCGGCACGAGCAGATCGTCGCACAGTCTCAGGGCAACGCAATCGGGGCCGTCCCTTGTGCGACACCAGGGCTAGCCCTGATGCTTCAATGCTGCAATCGCGGGAGCGCCCCGATGTGCCAAGCAAGGCACCGTCGTAGCGTCGAACGCATCGACGAAAGGCGGCACGAGATGCGTACCACACGAATTGTCAGCTGGGCGGGAATCGCCATGGCGGCCTCGCTTGCCCTCGTACTTGCCGCGTGCGGCGGGTCGGGAACGGACAAGGCCGGCGGTGAGGACGCAACGCGAGCCACGGTGTGCTCACCATGGCGAATCCGAACCAGGGCGAGCCTCCTCATCAGCTGAGCCTCTGGGCAGATGAGGTCAATCGGCTCTCGGGCGGGACGCTCACGATCAAGTTCGAGAACGACTGGCGCCTCGGCGAGGCCCGCTACGAGGCGGGCACGCTCGAGGATGTGAAGGCAGGGAAGGCCGACATGGCCTGGGTCGGTGCTCGCGGCGTTCGATACGGTCGGCGTAACGAGCTTCCAGGCGCTGGTCGCTCCTCTGCTCATCGACATCCTACGACCTCGAAGCCAGCGGTCTTCGAGCAGGGGATCCCCCAGCAGATGCTCGCAGGCGTCGCCGATCTCGATCTCGTCGGGATCGGTGTTCTCCCAGGCCCGATGCGAAAGCTGCTCGGCGTATCCAAGCCGTTCCTCGGCCCCGCGGACTTCGAGGGGCAGTGGTCGGACTGCAGGACTCGGCTGTCGCCGACATGACCCTGCGGGCGCTCGGGGCGACACCGCGAGCCGTGCCCTCGTCAGCGGAGCTGGACGGCCTGGATGCCTACGAGCAGCAGCTCGGCTCGATCTTCGGCAACCAGTACGACAGCAGCGCAGGGCACGTGACCGCGAACCTCAACCTCTGGCCCCGCCCGCTTGTGATCGTCATCGACCAGGAGGTCTTCGAGTCGCTGGCGCCGGACCAGCAGAGCCTGCTGCGCGAGGCCGCCGTTGCCGCGATCCCTACGGCGCTGGCAGCAGCACGCGCGGAGGACGCCGAGGCAGCGCCCGTGCTCTGTCGCAGGGGTCTGAACTTCGCCTCTGCCTCGGAGAGCGACGTCGCAGAGCTTCGCAGCGCCCTCGAGCCGGTGTACGCGGAACTCGCGAAGGACCCGGAGACGAAGGCCGCAATCGACGCCATCGCGAGCGCTCAAGTCGCAGGTCGCTGTCTCTGCGGAGACACCCGCGTGCCAATCGGGCTCGACATCTGCGTCGGCCGAGGCATCGCCGATCGACGGCAGCTACGAGACCACGGTCACCGAGCGGACTGGGTGGCCAGGGGACTGGAACACGGCGCGTACCCGGTGGGCATGTTCACCATGATCTTCGACTCCGGCGAGCTGACCATCCTCGAGCCCAATGGGCAGACCGGGCTTGAAGCGAGCTACACCGTGTTCCGCGACCAGATCGAGGTCGAGGGCGGCGTCGACAGGTTCACCGCGCGATGGGCGCTCGACGGCGAGCAGCTCACGTTCACGGACATCGACGTCGCGGGCGTCGAAGGTGGAGGCGAGCCCTACATCGTGGGTATGGGGGTCGCATCCCTACGTAGCCAGTACCGGGGACGACGCCAATCGGAAGGCGTGTAACCGAGTTCACGACGACGCACCGAGGAGTTCCTCGCTACGGGGTCGCCCGACGACTTTCTCAAGAATCGACGGGCGCCGTTTCGCTAAGAGTGATACGACGGTCGGCCACTTAAGCGAGATGAGTTTCACGAGAAAGAACAGCCGCAGCGCCGACGCGGTGCGACTCGAAAGCAGCACGTACGTCGTGCGCCAGCCGAAATACCGTCGAGTATCGACGGTGGGGAGGAATCCGGCGGCGCCGCTCCCAGCGGCGCGCACGAGCAGCCCAGCGAGGTGTACAGCGCACACCTTTAAGCCTCTACCGCGGAACCAGCTCCACGGTGAGGCGCATGGTCGATGGCACGATGCTCCGCCGAGAGCCCTTCCTCGCGGAAGCCGTATGCAACACGTGATCGGCGATGCCTTCTACGACCACCCCAACAGCGATCGCGCCGCCTCGACAGCGTGTCTACCGGACGAGCTCTCACTCGGGAGGCTCTCGAACCCAATCGCCAGCTCCTGTACGAGCTCAGCGAGTAGAACGACCAGAACTTTGGGCGACTACACGCTGACTAGCTCGAGCAACCATGCAGGAGTACGTTCGAGCAGCAGAACGACGTCGACGCTTGACTACGCGACCTCGGGCACCTACACGGTCGAGGACGACTCGATCGTGCTGGAGTTCACCGCCACCGGCAATGCGGGTTAGATCTTCACCGGCCGGTGGAGCCTGTACCACGACACGCTCACGTTCACCCGCGACGAGGCGCTCGGCATCCTCCCGACGCCGTACCTCATCGAGCCCTGGCAGCGAGCCGAGTAAGCACCGCATATCGCGGAACGGGTAGGGGCGGGCCGCGACCCGCCCCTACATCGTTGTTCGAGCGAATGTTCGCGTGCATGGCCATCGCGGCCGTCCCTTATGCGACCCCAAGACTAGCCTCGATGCTTCGATCCAGCAATCGCGGGAGCACCCAGATGTGCCCAGCAAGCCACCGTCATAAAGTCAGACGCATCGACGAAAGCGAGGCACGACATGCCTACGACACGAATCGTCATCTGGGCCGCGATCGCGCTGCGTCCCTCTCGCTTGCCCTCGTGCTTGCCGCCTGCGGCGACTCGGACTTGAGACAAGCGATCGTTGCGTCTGGAGGCACCAAGGCCGGCCAGCCCGTCGTCCTCACGATGGCCAACGCGATCGATGGCGGGCAGCTCGAGCAGCTCCGCGCGTTCGTCGACGAATGACCCGTCTCTCGAGCGGCGCGCTGAGATTCGACCCCGCGACAACTGGCGCGCCGGTGGCGCATCCCACATACGAGGTGGGAACGATCGAAGATGTTCAGGCCGACAAGGTCGATCTGGCCTGGGTCTGCGCACGAGTCTTCGACATGCTCGGCGTCGCAGGACTTCCATGCGCTTGTCGCGCCCTTCCTGGTCGACTCGCACGACCTGCAGCAGCGAGTCTTCGAGGCGCTCATCTCGACGAGATGCTCGCCGCGGTCGATGAGCTCGACCTCGAGGGGATCGTTATTCTGCCCGCCCCGATGCGAGCGCTGCTCGAGGTCACGCATGCGCGTTCACCGATCCGTCCGACTTCGCCGTCCGTATCGTCGGCATCCAGGACTCCGAGGTCGCGCGGCTTACCTTCGAGGCGCTTGGCGCGACCGCGAAGCCCGTACCCTCTCATGCGCCGCTCGACGGACTCGATGCCTACGAGCAGCAGCTCGACTCGATCGTCGGCAACGAGTACTTCAAGGGCGCCGACTCGGTAACCGCCGGTGTCAACCTCTGGCCCCGCCCGCTCGTCATCTTCACGAGCCGGGGGCTCTTTGGGCGGCTCTCGGCCGAGCAGCAGAACGTGCTCCGCCAGGTGGCTCTTGGGGCCGTGCCGGCTGCGCTCGCCGCCTCGAGGGAGGAGGACGCCGACGGATCCGCGACGCTCTGCGCGGAGGGAATCGCCTTCCCGCAGCCGAGCGTGGCCGACCGCGCCGCGCTCGAGGCTGCCGTGCGGCCGGTCGTCGATCGCATCGCCGCCGACCCCGCGGCGGGCCCCTTCCTCGCGCGGGTCCAGGCGCTTCGAGAAGCGCTCACCACGTCTGCCACGCCGGCCGGCCCGGTCTACACGGAGACGCCGGCGACGGAAGCGGCGACGGAAGCGGCGACGGCCGACACGTCGGCGCTCGACGGCGTTTACACCATCGAGGTGAGCCGCGACGAGTGGATCGACGCCGTCGGCCTGGCCGGCGCGGCGGTACCCGAGGAGCTGGGCGGCCTCACCCTGACGCTGCGGATCGCCGCCGGCCGCTGGCGGCTCGAAGCCGAGCCGGATGGCTGGGCGCTCGTCGGCCCCGCCCGCATGGTCGGCGACACGGTCGAGCTGGCCGGCGGGAGTCCGGACACAACGCCGTGGCGGCTGCGCTCGAGCCGCTACCGCGACTCGCTCGAGCTCGAGCCGGAGCCGGGCACGGTCACTCCGTACTGGCTCAGCCTGAAAGGCTGGCACCGCACGGGCGGGGCCGATCCCGCCGCTATCGATCCCGATCTCGGGCCGGCGGCTCTCCCGACAAGCGGCGTCTACCGCAGGACGTTCCCCCAGGATGAGCTCCTGCGCGCGGGCATCGCTCCCGGACAGGAGCTGAACTATGGCGGGACGGTCGAGCTCTGGTTCTCCGACGGTGCAGTCGACGCTCACTGGGTTGACGACGACATCGTCGATCCCTTCTCTGTCCGCGTCGACGGCGATCTGATTCGGTTCGACTGGCCGGAGGGAGGCGTGGCCTTCTCGGTCAGCTCGAGCCTCGAGAACGGCGCCCTGCGGTTCCGCGAGTGGCACGACTTCGGGTCCGATCTCGGTCTGATCGGATTGGTCGGCGGGCCCTGGCAGGAGGTCGGCTGAGCACGCCGGCCCGGCGGCTGCGCGCAGGCTGACCGCCACCGGAAGCATGGGCCGCCGAGCGCCGCGACCAAGTCGGCCGGTCGGACACATCGGGTATTCAAGCCGATCCGCCAGGTTCTAAGTTGTATTAGACTACATTCAATGAAGAGAGCAGTCATCACAAGAGCCGGCCAGATGTCTGTCCCGGCGGCAATCCGGCACCGCTGGGGCACGCGTGAAGTCCTTGTCGACGATCGCGGTGACTACTTCGTGGTTCGCCCGGCTCCCGAGGATCCGATCGCCGCCTTCCGCGGGAGCCTGAAGGGGCGGGGCCCGGCGAGCGATGCGACGCGGCGGCTCGCGCGCGAGGAGGAACGCCGCCGCGAGGAGCGCGCGAAGCACGGCCGGCGCGGCGAGCGTCGGTGATCTTCCTCGATGCGTATGCTGTCCTCGCCCTGGCGCTGGACGAGCCGGCCGCGGGTGAGGTGGAGGCTCTGATCCGGAAGGGCGAGGCCGCGATCACCGCCGTGAACCTCTTCGAGGCGGCGGACTACTGCATCCGCAGGGTCGGCATTTCCGGAGGAGGACGCCCGCGCGCACCTGTCGCTCGTAGTCGGCGACCTGGTGCGGATTCTTTCCGGTGACTGAGGATCAGGCGTGGCGCGGTGCGTTCCTGCGTGGCCGCCACTACGCCCGAGGGAGCTGCGAGGTGTCGCTCGCGGATTGCCTGCTCCTCGCGTCCGCTGGTGAAGGCGACTCGGTGGCCACCGCCGATACCTCAGTCGTTGCCGTGGCGCGCGCCGAGGGGATCGAGGTGGCCGCGCTTCCGGACACGAGCGGGCGCCGGCCCTAGTGCGACTCAGTGGAGCGGCATCTCGGCGCGCAGCCGCGTGCCGCCTCCGGGTGGGCTTTCGACCCGGAGCCGGCCGCCGAGCGCCTCGACCCGGTCGGCCAGGCCGCGTAGGCCCGAGCCCCTGCGCGAGTCGGCTCCGCCGACCCCGTCGTCGGCAATCGTCGCGACGACCTGGCCGTTCGCGGTGGCGACGTCGATCGTCACACGCGTTGCCTCTGCGTACTTCGCAACGTTCGCGAGCGCCTCCGAGCAGACGAAGTAGACGGCCGCCTCGACTGCCGGGGCCAGCCGGCCGACGGAGACGGCCGTCTCCACCGGCAGCCCCCCACGGGAGGCGAGCTCCGGGAGCGCCCTGGTCAGGCCACCCTCGGTCAGCGTGCGCGGGTGAATGCCGTGCGCGAAATCGCGGAGCTCGGAGCGGCCCCGCCGGAGCTCGACTTCGACCTCGCCAAGCTGCGGCGCGACGGACGCGCCCGCGTCGTCGCGCGCCTCGGCGAGCAGTCGGCCACATCCGCAAGCCGCTGCTCGGCGCCGTCGCGGAGCTCGGCCTCGAGGAGGCGGCGCTGCTCGTCCGCGGCCTCGACGAGGCGACTCCGCGAAGCGGCGAGCTCGACGACTCGTGCCCGAACCTCGGCCTGCAGGCGCGCGTTCGAGACCGCGAGGCGAGCTGCGGCCGCGACCGCCTCGACGAGCCCGGGATCGTCGAGCGCCGCGGCGTCGTGCACGAGCACGCCTACCGGCTCGCCGTCGTGAGCGATACGGGTCACCGCTCTTTCTCCTCCCGGCTCCGGCAGCTCGAGGGGGCGGCCGGCGTCATCGACG
The DNA here is from genome assembly GCA_963838105.1 of uncultured Thermoleophilia bacterium. Lineage (GTDB taxonomy): Bacteria > Actinomycetota > Thermoleophilia > Gaiellales > Gaiellaceae > CAWJNF01. Next base: position 59,583 of record CAWIQC010000030.1, read on the forward strand.
TACCGCGCCTCTTCGGGGAGCCAGTAACCGAGCACGAGCGAGCGGTCGCCCAGCGCACGCCCGAGGGTGTCCTGGAGCGTTCCTGACATCTGCACGTCGACCCAGGTCGACCACGAGCCCCGCGACCACCGCTTCCGACCAGCGGCCCCTAAGGAGATCGACGAGAAGCGTCACGGCGATCGCCGCGATCACGATGTCGTACGTCCATAGCATCGCGTTGTCCGCTTCGAGGCCGGCCAGCCTCGTCGCCGCGCCGAGCGCGAGCACCGCGGCGAACGCGAGCGCGGCCGCGAGAGCGGGTACCCCTGCCTTCCGTGCCGGCCCGGAGCGTCTCAAGGAAGATCTGAACGGAAGCGAGCACGACGAGGGCCGCGAGCGCGAGCGTCAGAGCGTCGTTTCGGGCAATCGGCTCCACGACGGCGTCGACGTACGCCGCGATCACGACGACGCGTGACAGCCGGGTCGGCAGCCGACCCGTCGGATACGAGAGGTGAAGATGGACGAGCGGCCCCCGGTGGAGATAGAGGGCGGCCTGGCCGAGACTGCCGGCGAACCAGGTCACGCCGGCGATGCCCATGAGGTAGCCCTACGCGGCTCTCCGGGCGGCGACGCCAGGCGACGAGGCCGCAGCCGATCAGGAGCCAGCCGACGAGGAGATCGGCCACGACCAGCCCGAGCTCGCCGTCGTCGAACGCCGCCCACTCGACGCCGAGCCCGAGAACGACCGTGGCCGGCCAGAGCGCGTACCAGAGGCGAGCTCATGAGTCTTAGTGCTCCTGTTCCGAAAGCTGTCTTGCGCTCCGGCAGCTGCGAAAGCGTCGCCGTTCGGCGTCCTAGGTCGCGCCAATACTTCAAGCCCAGTATTGACGCTCCCTGCGTCCTTGCCCGACTCGCTTTTCGCGCGCCGGAGCATCAAGGGACTTCCGAGACAGAGCACTAGCCGGCCAGGACGGCGGCGAGCGTCTCGCCCGAGAGGTCGGCCTTCGCGATGAACCCGAGCGCCCGAGTGCCCGCGAGCCGCCGTCGGTACGACGACGCGCTGCGGCTCGAGACGAGGACTACGGCCGCGTCCTCCGGCAGGCGTTCGGCGACCTCGAAGCCGTCGAGGTCCGGAAGTTGCACATCGAGCAGGACAACGTCGGGTCGGAGGTCGCAGGCCGCGGCCAGCGCGTCGGCTCCGCCGGCTCGCCTCGCCCACGAGGCGATACCCCTCCGCCTCGAGCAAGGCGCGCGCAGCGGCCCGGAAACCCGCATGGTCGTCCACGACCAGGACCCGAGCGACCCATGCGGAGATCGTGGCACAGCTGCGGATCCTCCGCATCGGGGCTGACCCTGAGGCAAGCGCGGACGACCGCGGCTCGGCCGAGGGGCATAGGATGCGCCATGGGTGACAAGGTCTTCATCGCCATCGATCCGGACGTGTGCGTGGGAGTGGGGAAGTGCGAGGAGCTCGAGCCGAACGCGGTCGAGCTCGGCGACAGCGCCGTCTCGCAGCCGTTGCCGGGGATCGCGCTGACACGGGAGCGCGCCGAGACAATCGTCAAGAACTGCCCGAGCGGCGCCATCTCGATCGCCGGTCCCGCCCCGGACGACGCGCAGCTCGCCGAGCCTGGCTAGACGTCCGGCGGCGGGGTCCGGCGCCGACCCGGAGCCGCGTGGACGGCGGCCTGCGCCTTTTCCGAAGAACGGCGGGATCGAGTCGCGGTCGATATCGGCGGTCATCTTCCGCATGATGCGCCCGAGCTCGGCGAGTTCCCGCGCAACGAGCGCCAAGGCGCTCGAGACGCTCGCATGGAGCGCGGGGATCGTGATCGTGTTCGGTTACCTCGCCGTCAGGCAGATACCGCCGAGCCGTCTGACGCCGCGCCACGACGCCGGCCACGGCCTGTAGGGGCCGCATCTCGTGCGGCCCGTTCGGCCGTTGCGGTCAGCCGGTACGTGATCCGGGCCGGCAGGCGGTAGAAGCCGTTGACGAAGTTCGTCCGCATGCGGACGGGCTCGCCGGCGAGCTCGAACCGTAGGCCTCGCGCGAGGATCTCCTCGAGCAGGATCCGGATCTCCAGCCGGGCGAGCCAGGCGCCGAGGCAGTAGTGCGGGCCGCCGATCCCGAACGAGGTCGACTCGGGCGCTTCGCGGCCGACGTCGAAGCGATACGGATCCGGGAACGTCTCCTCGTCGTAGTTCGCCGAGACGTACCACATGACGACCTTGTCGCCCTTGGCGACCGGCACCCCGCGGATCTCGGTGTCGCGGGTGGCTGTGCGGCGGAAGTACATGACGGGGCTCCCGTAGCGGAGCACCTCTTCGACCGCGCGCGGGACGAGGCCGGGGTCGGCGGCGAGCCGGTCGTGCTGGTCGGGGTTCTGCATGAGCGCGAGCAGGCCCTGGGACATCGCCGTGCGCGTCGTCTCGTTGCCGGCGAACGTGAGGAGCTGGAAGAAGTTGCAGTACTCGGAGTCGGTCAGGCGGTCGCCGTTCCATTCCGCCTGCACGAGCCGCGACACGAGGTCGTCGCCGGGCGCCTGCCGTCGCTCCTCGCCCAGCTTGCGCCCGTACTCGAAGAGGGCCCACGAGGCCGGGCTGTTGAAAGGCAGGAGGTGCAACGGCGTCGTGTTGCCGTAGGCATGCGGATCGAGCGGCCGGTCGGAGGTGCCCTCGAGCAGATGGTCGGTGAGCTCGATCATGTACGGAGCGTCCTCGTCGGGCACGCCGAGGATCGAGACGAGCACGTTGATGGGGAGCGGCGCGCTGACGGTCTCGACCAGGTCGACCTCACCCTGGGCGGCCGCGGCGTCGAGCAGGTCGCCGGCGATCTTGCGGGTGAACTCCTCGTAGTCCTTGACCTTGCGGGGGGTGAAAGCCGAGGAGACGATCCGGCGCAGCCGCGTGTGGTCCGGCGGTCGGTCTCGATCAGCGACCGGCGGGCCTCCAGCGCCTCCTCGTCCGGCAGCTCCCACAAGTAGATGTGCCCGAGCGCCGAGGAGTACGTCTCGTGGTCCTTCGCGACCGAGACGACGTCGTCGTACTTCGTGAGCGCCCAGAAGCCGCCCCCCGACCAGTGCCACGGGTGCCAGTGGACGGGGTCGCGCTCGCGGAGCAGGCGGAATGCCTCGTGCGGCACGCCCTGCTCGTAGACCTCCGGGCTCGCGATGTCGATGGAGGCGAGGTCGTCGACGACGGCCATGCGTCCAGACTACCGCCGGGTCAGCCGGACCGGAAGCGAGTGGATCCCGGCCACGAAGTTCGAGGCGACCCGATGCGGCGGGCCCGTCAACTCGATGCGGATGCCCCGGGCGATCATCTCCTCGAGCAGCACGCGGAGCTCGAGCCGTGCCAGGAACGCACCGAGGCAGTAGTGCGGCCCGCCGCCGCCGAACGCGACACTCTCGCCGTTCTGGCGCCCGACGTCGAACCGCAGCGCGTCCGGGAAGACTTCCTCGTCGAAGTTCGCCGACGCGTACCACATCACGACCCGCTCGCCGGCCCTGATCGGCACTCCGCGGATCTCGGTATCCCGTGTCGCGGTGCGCCGGAAGTGGATTACCGGGCTGGCGTAGCGGACGATCTCCTCGATCGCGCTCGGGACGAGCGACGGATCGGCGTGCAGGCGCTCGAGCTCGTCCGGGTTCTCGCCGAACTGGAGGATCGCATGCGACATCGCCGTTCGCGTCGTCTCGTTGCCGGCGAAGACGAGCACCTGGAAGAAGTTGCAGTACTCCTGGTCGGTCAGGCGGTCGCCGTCGACCTCGGCGTGCACCAGCCGGGACACGAGATCATCCGTCGGGCTCCGCCTGCGCTCCTCGCCGATGCGGCGCCCGTACTCGAACATGGCGTGCGCCGCCGGGCTCTGGAAGGGCAGCAGGCGCAACGGCGTCGTGTTGCCGTAGGCATGCGGATCGGGCGGCTCGGCCGACGTGCCGGCGACGAGCGCGTCCGACAACTCGACCATGAACGCGGCGTCCTCGTCGGGGATGCCGAGGATCGACACGAACACGTTGATCGGGAGCGGCGCCGAGACGGCCGCGACCCAGTCCACCTCGCCCGATCGCGAGCGCAGCGTCGAGCAGCCGCGACGTGATCTCGCGCGTGGGGCGCTCGTACTCGCGCACCTGCCGCGGCGTGAACGCGGAGGAGACGATGCGCCGCAGGCGCGTGTGCTCGGGCGGGTCGGTCTCGAGCATCGACCGGCGCGCCTCCCGTGCATCCTCCTCGAGGTCCCAGAGGTTGATGTGGCCCACGGCCGACGAGAACGTGCGCGCGTCCTTCGAGACCGTGACGACGTCGTCGTACTTCGTGATCGCCCAGAAGCCGCCGGTCTCCCACTCCCACGGGTGCCAGTGCACCGGGTCGTGCTCGCGCAGCAGCGCGAAGCGATCGTGCGGGATCCCGTCCGCGTAGGCCTCGTGGCTCGCGATGTCGATTCCCGCGAGCTCCGCAGCGGCCGCCTTCATCTGCCGTCCCTCGTGACCGGGGTGGCGGCACGCCCGAGCCCGAGCCAGAGCGCCCTCGTCGACTCGACGTGGCGCACCATCGCGTCCCGCGCCGCCTTGGCTCTGCCGGCCGCGATCGCGCGCACGATCGCGCGATGCTCGGCGTCCGCAAGCTCGAGGCTCGACCGAGGGACCGTGCCGAGCTTCGCGATCCGGTACACGTCCGCGCGAATCTCCGCCACCTGGGCGACGAGCCGCTCCGAGCCGGAGGCGTCGGCAACCGCGAGGTGGAAGAGGTTGTCCCGCTCGCTCCAGGGGTCGAACTCCTCGATCGACTCCATCTCGTCGACGAGTGAGCCGAGGTACGCCAGCTGCTCCGGCGTCGCCCGCTCGGCGGAGAGTGCTGCCGCGCCCCCCTCGACGACGACGCGGTAGTCGACGAGGTCGCGCAGGTCGGCCTCGGTCGGGACGGCGGCGCTTACGGGGAGCCTGCGGGGGCTGGCGCTCACGGTCGTGCCGCCGCCGCGGCCGCGCTGCGTCTCGACGAGACCTGCCCCGCGCAGGATCGCGATCGCGCTGCGCAGCGTCACCGGCGAGATGCCGAGGTCGTCGGAGAGCCGCCCCTCGGGCGGCAGCCGGTCACCGGGTCGCAGCAGCCCCATCCCGATCGCACGGCCGAGCCGCTCGACCGTCTCGGCGACGGCGCTGCCCTCGCGCACGGGCGTGTAGACCGTCCGCTCGACGAGGCGCCGGACGACGTCGGCGGGCTGGGTCTCAGTCGCGGCCGTCGTCGACCTCCTCCGCGTTCGCGAGGATGACGTCCTCGAGCTCGTAGCTCGCGTGCGCCTCGCCCACGTGGGCGTTCACCTTCTCGATCAGCTCGTCCTCGTCCCCCGCGGTCACGATCGCGTCGCAGCCTGCCTCCAGGCACTCCCAGCGCAGCATGGGTGGCTACCCGGCCTGGACGCCGACGACGAAGTCGACCGACGGGTCGAGGATCGCTTCGATCAGCCGCTCGTCCGGAGAGATGCGCATCTCGCGGCAGCGATTCCTGTAGTGGCGCACCTTCTGGGTCTGGTACTTCTGCAGGTCGAGCCCCGGCACGCCGCGCTGATACTCGAGCATGCCGACGGCGTTGCCGCAGTACTCGTCCACGACCTCGTGCACGAGCGCCTCGTACTCCGGGTGCTCGGCGATCAGGATCCTGCAGGCCTCGGTGCCGAACGTGATGTGCCGGCCCTCGTCCGCCAGGATCCCCCGGAAGCCCTGGCAGAGCGTGGGCAGGACGTCCCAGGCGGTGCACGTGTCGATGACGATCTCGTAGGTCGGCATCGTGAGCACGCCCTCGACCCACATGTTGTAGACGGTGGAGAAGCGGATGAAGCCCGCCTCGATCGTCTGCCGGTCGCCTGACCGGACGGCGTCCATGAGCGCCTCGCCGTACTTGGGAATGCCCTCGTACACCGGCTCGCCGGTACGGAAGCGACCCGTCGGGTCCTTCGTGTGCTCGCGCAGCGGCCAGTACGCGGCCTTCTCCGCCGGCGTCGAGACGCCGCAGACGTCGCGGTGCCAGATGTTGAAGAACTCGGAGTGGCGGGCCTCCTCCTGCATGAACGTCGAGAGGAACATCACCCAGTCGAAGTGGCCCAGCTCGTGCGCGGCTGCGAGCATCGGGCAGGAGCTCGTCCGTGACCGCCTGCTCCCCCGCCTCGATGCGCACGGTGATGGTGGCGATTCCGTTGCGCTGCTCCTCCGTCATTCGCTGCCAGTCGGCGCGGTCGCGCTCGTAGTCGAGCTCCTTCGGGTCCCAGAACTTCCGCGTCGCCTTCTCGTACTTGCGGTAGATCGCGCCGGCCATCAGCTCCGGCGTGAGCAGGAACCGCTGCTCTACCGGCTTCACCTCAACCGTCGTCACGTGCTCCTCCTCGCAGGGGTGAGGGCGATAATAGCTAAGACTATCGTGTTTAGCGGGCTCACGGGCCCGTGACCCGGTAGAGGTGCCAGCGCTCCGAGATGCCCTGCAACTCGTGCCGGCCCGCGTCCTCGAACCGAAGCCCCGAGCCGGCCGTGAGGTCCTTGACCGTCGACGAGGCGAGGATCTCCGACGGCCCGGCAAGGGCGCCGACCCGGGCGCCGATGTGCACGGCGATGCCGCCGACGCTCGCCTGCGACCGATTCGACCTCGCCCGTGTGCACACCGGCGCGAATCTCGATTCCGAGAGGTCTGACGGCCTCGACGATCGCCCGGGCGCAGTGAACCGCGCGCGCCGGCCCGTCGAACGTCGCGAAGAAGCCGTCGCCCGCGGTGCCCACCTCGGTGCCGCGATAGCGAGAGAGCAGCGCTCGGACCGTCGCGTGATGGCGCTCCAGAAGCCCCTGCCATGCTCGATCGCCCACCGCTTCAGCCTGGTGCGTCGAGCCGACGATGTCCGTGAACAGGACGGTCGCGAGCACACGGTCGAACTCGGCCTCTTCTGCCTTGATCGCCGACAGGAAGCGCTCGGTCTCGGCGACCACCGCATCGCTGTCGCCCATGAACGGAGCGTGCTCTTCGCCGTCGAGCTCGACCAGCTTGGCCCCGGGGATCCGCGCCGCCACGTACCTGGCGTGCCGGATGTCGTGGAACCGGTCGTCCCTCCGGCTCATCACGAGGGTGGGCACCTGCATCGTGGGGAGCACCGGCCTGAGATCGATCTCGAGCCCTATCCGCTCGATCGCGAGGACCGTGCCGGGGCTCGCAGCCAGACGTGTGTACCGGGCCCAGGCGCGCAGGCGCTCCGGGTCTCGTTCGAGCCTCGGAGACAGGTAGGGGTTGCCAGACCAGAACTCCTCGCTTCCCCATGTCTCCTCGATGCGTCGCCGCCAGTCGTGCACCTGCTCGTCGGTCCAGCCCCACGGGTAGTCCGGCGACTCGCGATACCTCGCGAAGACAGAGCACAGGACGAGCGCGGAGATGCGGTCGGGGTACGACGCGGCGAAGAGGCAGCCGAGTGCGCCACCGTCCTCGAAACCGAACAGCGCGGCTCGCTCGGAGCGGGCGGCGTCCATGACGGCCCGGATATCGTCCATGCCGAGCTCGAGCGAGGGAGACTCGGTCGTAGAGGGCCGGTCGGAGAGCCCGCTGCCCCGCCGGTCGAACACGATGAGCCTGGAGAAGCCGGCGAGGCGCCGCAGGAAGTCGCCGAGATCGGGCATCTCCCAGACGCACTCGAGGTTCGAGACCCAACCGGGCGCGTAGACGAGGTCGAATGGGCCCTCGCCGGCCGTCTGGTACGCAATGTGCAAGCCGTCGACGGTCTTCGCGTAGCGGATGCGGGACTCGCCCATGCCCGCGTGGCGCTAAGGAACGAGGACGAGCCGGCCGCGGGCCTCGCCCGCCCGGAGGCGGTTGTGCGCCTCCTGCGCCTGCTCGAGCGGCATCGTCTCGATCGTCGCCTCGATGTTCTCGCGCTGGGCGAGCGCGATCAGCTCGGCGAGCTCGTCCCGCGAGCCCCAGATCGACGACAGGAAGTGCGTCTCGTGCGGCACGGCCCCGAGGCCGAACGGGATCTTCCCGCCGAAGAGGCCGATCACGATCACCACGCCCTTGCGGTCGACGAGCTTCGCAGCGCGCGTGAGCGTCTCCTCCGACCCCACGAAGTCGAGTACCGCGTCGACCGGCCCCTCGAGGTCGCCCGGATCCGCGGCCGCCTCCGCACCGAGCTCGAGCGCGCGCTCCTGCTTCACCCCCGAGGGATCGCCCGCGACGACGGCGGCGTCCGAGAGCAGCCGGATGTACTGGATCCCGTACTGCCCGAGCCCGCCCGCTCCCAGGACAACCGCCCTCGCGCCTTGCTTCAGCCATGGGCGCGCATGCTTCACGGCGCGGTAGGCAGTGAGCCCGCCACACCCGAGCGGTGCCGCCTTGACCGGGTCGAGGTCGCCGATCGGGTAGATGTAGCGCTGCGCCGGCACGAGGACGTGCTCCGCGTAGCCGCCGTCCTGGAGGATCCCGGCCTCGCGGCCGTCGGGACAGATCATCTCCTCGGTCGCCTGGCAGAAGCGACACTCGCCGCAGCCCCACGGCGTGTAGACGAGGACGCGCTCGCCGTCAGGCAGCTCGCCGGCGATCTCGTGGCCCAGCACGAGCGGTAGCGGCGAAGACGAGAAGTGGCCCTCGACGACGTGGAGGTCGGAGTGGCACACGCCACAGGCGAGCACCTTGACGAGCACCTGCCCGTCCGAGGGCTGGGGGACTGGCCGCTCCTCGAGCTCGAGCGGCGCGTGGAACGCAGGGAGGACGACGGCGCGCACGGCGGCGAGTCTACCGGCGGGCGTGGGCCGGATGAGATCCGGCCCTACGAACCGACATTAGAGGCCGTGTAGGGGCCGCATCTCAGGGCCCGTGAGGCGCGTATCCGTCTCAATCGTCGCGGCCCGGAGAGACGACGGTCAGGCCGGCGTCACGTGCCGCACGACGCGAGCTGCCGGTCGTAGTCGACGAACGCGTCGAGCAACTCGCGCCAACCCGTAAGTGCGGAGGCGAGGTGGATCGCGTCCAGCGACGCAGCTCACGGGTGGACGCGCGCGGCCGCCGCCTGCCGAGCGACGCCATCGAGCTCGATGTCGGCGTGCAGCGTCCGACGAATCTCCGCGGCGGTCGCAATGGCGTCGGGCCGCCGCGTACTCCGCTGGGCGCTGCCCGTGGACACCTCGACGGACTGCGACCGCGCTGGTCACGGCGTCAGAGACGTCCTCGGCAGCGGATGTACGACGTCGGCTGCGTCTCCGGCTCTCGGCACCACGAGCTTCACGAGAGCCGACGCGTCAAGATAGCAGAGCTCCCCAAGCTGTGAGACTCATCGCGCTGCCTCGGCGATCGTCATCACGTGCTCCATCACCTGGTCGATGACGAGGCGGCGGCAGCGGGTGAAGAGGCCGCGTCGCGGTGGGATGACCACCCGTCGGCGATCAGCCGGTCAGAGGAGGGTCGCCGCTCCGGGAGCGGGACGAGCCGCGCCACAGGCTTCCCCGGTCGGTGACCTCGAAGCTCTCGCCGTCCCACACGCGATCGAGTATGGCGCGTCAACTCGTGCCGGAGCTCCCGCGACACCGACCCTTTTCACACTCTCGTCTCGCATGTTTCACATGTGACTTGGCACGATCAGTCTTCGGGCGTCGTGTAGGCGATCGAGAGGCCGCGGTCGACGACGATCGAGGCGCCGGTGATCCCGGCCGACTCGTCGCTGGCGAGGAAGAGCGCAGTCTCCGCGATCTCGTCGGGCGTGCCGAGCCGGCCCATGGGGAGGTGGACACGCCGGCGTTCCCAGGCCACCGGATCGCCGTAGAGCTGCATCGCGAGCGGCGTCTCGACAGGGCCCGGGCAGATCGCGTTGGCGCGTACGCCGCGCCGCGCGAGCTCGACGGCGACGTCGCGGGTCAGCGCGATCACGCCTCCCTTCGAAGCGGCGTAGGCGATCTGCGAGGTGGCCGAGCCGACGAGGCCCGAGATCGACCCCATGTTGATCACCGAGCCGCCCGACGGCGGCGAGCAGCTTCGGGATGCCGTGCTTGCAGCAGAGGAAGACGCCGGTCAGGTTGATGTCGAGCACCCGCTGCCACGTCTCGCGCTCCGTCGCCAGCACCGATACGTCCCCGGGAGAAGAACGCCCGCGTTGTTGACGAGGACGTGGATGACGCCGAAATGCGCCTCGGCCTCGTCGTAGAGGCTGCGCGACGCTCTCCTCGTCGGTCACGTCGACGGCGATGAACTGCGCATCGCCTCCGCTCTCCGATGATCTCCGCTGCTACCGCTCGGCCCGCTTCCTCGGCGATGTCCGCGACCGCGATGCGAGCCCCTTCGCCTGCGAAGCGCAGCGCGCAGGCCCGGCCGATGCCGCTACCGGCGCCGGTGATCACGCAGACCTTGCCGTCTAGTCTTCCGCCCATGCGCTGCGTCGAGCTTCGCGAGTTCGGAGATCCTACGGGTCTTGTCGTCTCGCGAGCGTCCCGATCCCGTGCCGGGGCCGGGTGAGGTGCTCGTCGACCTGATCGCCGCCGCGCTCAACCGGCGCGACTGGTGGATCCGCCGCGGCGGCAAGGTGACGCTGCCGCAGGTGCTCGGCTCGGACGGCGCCGGCGTCGTCTCGGCCGTCGGGCCGGACGTCGAGGGCGTCGCGGTCGGCGACGAGGTCGTGCTCTACCCGGGCCGCAACTGGGGCCCGAGCGAGGCGGCGCCGGGCGCCGATTTCGAGATCCTGGGCGTCCCGAGCCAGGGCACGTATGCCGAACGGATTTGTGTTCGCTACGACAACGTCCGTCCGCGGCCCGCCGGCTGGAGCTGGGCCGAGACGGCGGCGCTGCCGGTCGCCGGGCTGACGGCGCTGGCGCGCCGTCGTCACGCCACGGGCAGCGTGGGGCCGGGAACCGTCGTGCTCGTTCCCGGGGCAGGCGGCGGCGCGGCCGTGTTCTGCGTGCAGATCGCGGCGGCCCTCGGCGCCACGGTGCTCGTCACGACCTCCTCCGAGGAGAAGCTGGCGCGGCTCCGCGACGCTGGGCGCGTCGGGAGGCGCCCTCTACACGGAGCCGGACTGGCCGGAGCGCGATCGGCCCGGTCGACGTCGTGATCGACTCGGTCGGCGGCGAGGAGCTCTGGGCGGCGTGTCTCGGCCTGCTCCGCCGCGGCGGGCGGCTCGTCAACTTCGCCGACACCGCCGGCGACTACGGGCGGGTGCTGCTCGCCCGGCTCTTCCTCGAGCACCAGCACCTGATCGGCACGACACTCGGCAGCCCGCGCGAGCTCGACGCGCTCCTCGCCCACTGCGCCGAGCACTCCTGGCGGCCCGTCATCGACTCGACGTTCGCCGCTGGACGACGCGCGGGCCGCGCACGAGCGCCTCGACGCGCGGGAGCGCTTCGGCAAGATCGTGCTCGCCGTCGACGAGAGCCGAGCAGCCGAGTCGTGACGCCCGTCGTCGGCATCACCGTCTACACGCGCGAGCGCGTGAGCCCGTTCGTCCAGATGCCGTACGCCACGGTCAACGTCGGGCTCTCCGACCTGGCCGACGAGGCGGGCGCGGTGCCGCTCCTGCTCAGCCCGACCGCCCACGTCGACGACGTCCTCGACCGGATCGACGCGCTCGTGCTCCAGGGCGGCGGCGACGTCCATCCCGAGCACTACGGGCAGGAGCTCCATCCCGCGACGAACACGCTCGATCGCCGCCGCGACGAGTTCGAGCTCGCCCTCCTCGCGCGGGCGCGCGAGCGTGCGATGCCGGTGCTCGGCATCTGCCGTGGCATCCAGCTCGTCAACGTCGCCTACGGTGGGACGCTCGTGCAGCACCTCCCTGACGCGACCGACGTCGACCACGAGCAGCTCGACGCGTGGGACGCGCTCGCCCATCGCATCGAGATCGCGCCCGACTCGCGCCTCGCACGCGTGATGGACACGACCGCGATGGAGGTGAACTCCGTGCACCACCAGGCCGTCGACCGGCTCGGCGCCGGGCTCAGGGCGGTCGCCTGGGCCGACGACGGCGTCGTCGAGGCGATCGAGCACGAGACGGAGCCGGTGCTCGCCGTGCAGTGGCATCCCGAGTGGACGGGCAGCGTCGACTGGGAGCGCCAGCGCCGGCTGTTCGAGAGCCTCCTCGGCGAAGCCGGACCCTAGACCGGGAGCGTCAAGGCGCCAGGCGGGCGGCATGCCGCCTGCACGGCGGCATCGGAACCGCCTCGAGCCGGTTGTGGAGCGGGTCTCCGATCGGCTGCGGGTAGCATTGGCATCCGCCGAACGGACGGAGAAGCCCGCGGCTCGCCAAGTGGCGAGATGGCTTCTCCAGTTGTGCGACCGGTCGGCGAGGGTCACCTGAGTTCGACAGCGCCGCTTGTCCGGGGGGCGCACGTCTGGGGCTGAGGCTTGGCGCCTCGCCGGTTCCAGTTGTACGTCGAGCTTGAAGTTGATGAGATCTGGTCCCTTGTCCCTGATCGGCCGCGGCCACGAGAAGGCGCGCATATCGGCTCGCCTGGATGACGTTCGCGCTGGGCGCGGCGCTTCGCTTCTGCTCCAAGGTGAGCCGGGGGTGGGGAAAACCGCTCTGCTGACATGGGCGGCCGACCAGGCAGGGGACATGCGCGTTCTGCGGGCGACCGGGATCGAATCCGAGCTCGAGCTCGCCTTCTCCGGTCTGGCCGAGCTCTGCCTGCCGGTCCTCGAGCACTTCGACGAGCTCCCCTCGCCTCAGCGACACGCTCTCAGGGCGGCACTTGCCCTCGAGGATGGACTGTCCGGAGATCGCTTCGTCCTCGCATTCGCGACCATGTCGCTGCTGCAGGCGGTCGCCCGGCCACGGCCTGTGCTCGTGCTCGTCGACGACGCGCAGTGGCTCGACCGCGCGTCGGCCGACGCCCTCGCGTTCGTGATCAGGCGGCTGCACGACGGGCCGATCGGGATCTTCTTCACGACCCGATCTGGCGAGTTCGATCTCCGGGGTGTCGAGGTGCTCGAGGTGGCGGGTTTGCCCGAAGATCACGCCCTCGAGCTGCTCGCCGGCCTGGGCGAGATGGGCTCGGAGGTCGCTCATCAGATCGTCGCGCTGACCGGGGGAAATCCGCTCGCGCTCGAGGAGGTCGTCGCGGCGCTGACTCCCGAGGAGCTCGCCGGCACGAGATCGCTCTCGGATCCGCCGCGTGCGGGGCCGTCACTCGAGCGGGCGTTCGCGCGCCGGCTCGAGCCCCTCTCGATCGATGCTCGTGAAGCGCTGCTCGTCGCGAGCGCCGGCGTGGCGCACCCGCTGTCCGCGATAGCCGACGCCCTGTCCGCGCAGGGCCTTGCGGCGGCCGAGGACAGCGGTCTCCTGCGCGTCGTCGAGGACAGGATCGTCTTCCGGCATCCGCTCGCACGGTCCGCCGTCTACCACTCGGCTGTCCCGTCCGCGCAGCGGGCCGCGCACCGGAAGCTCGCGGAGGTGCTCGTCGGAGACTCTCGGGCCTGGCATCTCGCAGCGGCTGCCGTCGGCATCGACGAGACGGCCGCCGCTGCGCTCGAGCAGGCCGGGGAGGAGATGAAGCGCCGCAGGGGGCACGGCCCCGCCGCCGCAGCCTTCCGGCGAGCGGCGGAGCTGACGGGCGACCCTGTCCTCCGTTGCTGCCGGCTCCATCACGCCGCAGAGGCTGCCGCCCTCGCAGGTCTCGTACCGCTTGCGCGTGAGGCAATCGAGGAGGCCGAGAAGCTCCGGCCGGATCGTCGGCAGCAGGCTGAGCTCGGCTTCCTGCGAGGGTTGCTGCTCATCCATGCGGCAGAGGACGCGACGCAAGCGTTCGCCGTCGCCGGGCGCTCGATCGCAGACGAGGACCCGCAGCGCGCCGCGCTCATGCTCGCCTGGGCGAGCGAAGCCGCGATCTACCGCAGGGACTGGACGGCGGCGGAGACCTTTGCGGACGAGGCGTTCCGGCTCGTCCGCGACTCGGGCTGCGTTGCCGAGTTCTGGGCGACCTGGATGGAGGGGATCGCTCTCACCGGGCTCGGCCAATCCACCCGGGCAACCGAGGCGCTGGAACGCGCGGTCGCGGTGTTCCGCGAGCACACCGCCGGTACCGACGACCCGCGGCTGCTTGCCAACCTCAGCGTGGCGCACATGTACCTCGACGACTTCAGAGCGGGTCTATCGGCCGCCGAGGATGCCGCGTCGGAGTCTCGACGGCAAGGTGCCATACCGACGCTGCTCTTCGCCTCCTCCTTCGAGCTCGTCGCGCGGGTCGTGCTCGGCGACTGGGACCGCGCGAGAGCGGACGCGGCCGAGCTTCACGTCCTCGCGCTCGACACCGAGAATCGTTCGGAGCTCGACGACTTCGTCTGGACGCAGGCCTACGTTGCCGCCGCGCGAGGCGACGCCGACCGCTACGCAGCGCTCGAGGTGCTGGTAGACCCCACACGCGATCCGCGGGTTGCGCTCTGCGGCGGGTTGATCGCACTTGGTCTCGAAGACCCAGTTCGCGCGATCGGGATCCTCGGCCCCCTGGCCAGGCCGGGTTCGCTGGCCGGTTACGCTGACCCCGACATGAGCCCGTTCGACCTCGTCGAGGCGCACTTGCGCTGCGGCGACGAGACGGAGGCCAACCTCCTGCTCGAGGCGTTCGAGCCCTTCAGGGGGCGCACCTGGGTGGCGGCCGGCCTGGCACGCTGCCGTGGGCTCGCGGGAGGCTCCGACTTCGAGGCTCACTTCGACGAGAGCCGGTCGCTCTTCGCGTCCATCGGGTTCGGCTTCGAGGAAGCGCGAACCGACCTGTACCTCGGCGAGACGCTGCGCCGCAAGCGGCGACGAGGGGAGGCGAGGGCGCCCCTTGCTCGGGCGCTGGCGACGTTCGAGCGTCTCGCTGCCCGCCCGTGGGCAACGCGTGCGCTGGCAGGGCTCCGCGCGGCGGGCGTCAAGACCGAGCAGCGAGCTGCTGGACCGCTCAGCGCTCTGAGCGAGCGCGAGCACCAGGTCGCGCTGGCCGCAGCGGAGGGCCGCACGAACAAGGAGATCGCGGCCGAGCTCTTCCTCAGCCCTCGGACCGTCGAGCTGCATCTCGGGTCGGCGTACCGCAAGCTCGGGGTGCGCCGGCGTTCCGAGCTCGCCCCTCTGGTAGCGGTCCGGGGTGTGCCGAACAGACACGTAGCCGGACACGTCGTTTCCCCTATTTCCGCCGCCGGTGGCGCACCCTAGCGTGGTGACGGCATGGTCGAGGGACATCTAGCCAGAGGGCCACGGCACCGGGCGCCGCTGCCGGCGATCACGATCGGGGACTACCTCGCTGCGGTTGCCGCTCGTGGGCCGCGCTGCCACTCATCCGTCGGCGACGACGCGAGACGGCTTACGTACGCGGAGCTCGCGCTCGACGTCGAGCGAGTCGCGTGCGGGCTGCTCGCGCTCGAGGTCCGAAGGGCGACCGCATAGCGATTTGGGCGCCCGAGGCGACCGAGTGGACGCTCGTTCAGCTTGCAGCGGCCCGCGCCGGCGCGGTGCTCGTGAGCCTCGAGGGTGAGTGGACCGCGGAGCAACTTGGTGCGGCACTGTGCGAAGCGAACGCCCGGCTGCTCGTGACAGCCGGCTCCGAACGTGTTACGCAGCTAGCCGCCGTGCGAAGTGAGCTGGCCGCACTCGAGCGGCTCGTGACGATCGACGGTCTTCCGTGCGGAGGGATTGACGACCTGACCTGGAGCGAGCTGCTCGTAGCCGGTCAGCGGTCGACCCGGTCCGAGCTGGCGGAGCGCGAGGCCACGCTCCACCCCGACGACCCGGTCTCGATCGAATATGAGCAGCTGGCCGGCGGCGAGCTGCGGTCAACAACGCTCACACACAGGGACTACCTCGCCGTGGCGGGCGAGTAGAGCACGACCTGGGCGGCGGCGGTCGCCGTCCAGAGGTTCCCCAAAGGAGGAAAGGGATGAAGAGCGTTCCTAGACGATCTCGCGCGCTCGTCGCGCTTCTTGCCGTGGCTGTGGTCGCGCTGGTCACTGTGGCGAGCGCGTCCGCTTGGTCCGGTGGCGTCTCCAACGTTTCCGGGATTCACGGAGCGAACGGCTGGTACACCAGCAACGTCACGGTGACTTACACTTTCCACGCTGCCGGCGTGCTCAGCTCGAGCGTGTACGAGTTGCTGAACCAGGTGACCTGCACGAGCAACGAGGGCTCGACCACGCAAGGAGACGGCACGAGCGGCTACACGACCCTGGGTGGCACGCTGCTGCTGACCCAGGAGGGAAGCTCGGACACGAGCTGCAACGGATTCGGCGATGAGCAGCACCAGATCTCGTCGTC
This sequence comes from uncultured Thermoleophilia bacterium, assembly GCA_963838105.1. Taxonomy (GTDB): domain Bacteria; phylum Actinomycetota; class Thermoleophilia; order Gaiellales; family Gaiellaceae; genus CAWJNF01. The sequence continues at coordinate 75,790 of CAWIQC010000030.1, forward strand.
GGGCTGCGGGTCTTCGGGTTCTTCCCGTGCTACGGCGGGGGCACGTTCGGGTTCAGCGACAGCCTGAACGGGATCCTGATCGACAAGACGGGTCCGGTGAATACCGCGGTCAGTGCACCTCCGCCGAACGCCAACGGCTGGTACAACACGCGGATAACCGCGCACTGGAGCGCGCAGGATCTGGTGTCGGGCATCTTCAGCTGTACGAACCAGCAGATTCCGGCCTTCGAGACCGCGTTCGGCTCGCTGAGCGGTCAGTGTCGGAACGGCGCGGGGCTGTTCGGCGCCTCCGTGGGCTTCCGGTACAAGTACGACGCGACCGATCCGGCGCTCAACCCGTCGGTTGCGCCGAACCCGGTCACGCTCGGCGGGAGCTGCAACGGCGACAGCTGGGGCGACTGACAACCTCTCCCAGGTCGACACGCAGTCGTGCGACCCGGTCGACACGAGCACCGTGGGATCCTTCACGGTCTCGTGTACGGCGACCGACAAGGCCGGCAACTCGAACTCCGCGAACGCGGGCTACGACGTGGTCTACGGCTTCAGCGGCTTCGACGCTCCGGTCGACTCGAACGCGGTCAACGTCGCGAAGGCCGGCCAGACCATCCCGCTCAAGTTCCGGGTCGCGGACGCAGACGGGAGCGGTATCGATACGCTCACGTCCGTCTCGGTCACGGCAGTCACGCTGACCTGCGATCTCGGCGAGACCCAGGACCAGATCGAGGAGTACGCGTCCGGGAACTCGGGGCTGCAGAACCTCGGCGACGGCTACTACCAGTTCAACTGGAAGACGCCGAAGACCTACGCGAACTCGTGCAAGACGCTCCATCTCGACCTCGGCGAAGGTAACGACCACACCGCCGAATTCCGCTTCACGAAGTAAGACACTGCACGGTTAGCAGGGTCGGCCGGACTGGCCGGCCGTCCCTGGCCACACCGATATCCAGGCCATGATGGCAGCTCGGAGTGCGAGATGGAAGTATGAATGCCCCGTGGCCGAGCCCGGCTTCCTCTCGGCGTCATCGCCTCGGGCTGCGGATCGGGGCTGCCGCCCGGGCCGCAGAACGCGATCACCGACGTCGAGGGGGTGCGGGTCGGCCACTGCACCGTGACCGACCCGGCCGACCCGGCGGTGCAGACGGGCGTGACCGTCGTCGTCCCGCACGAAGGGAACCTGTTCCGCGAGAAGCTCGTCGCCGCCGTTCATGTCATCAACGGCTTCGGGAAGTCGGTCGGGCTGCTCCAGGTCGAGGAGCTCGGGCAGCTCGAGTCGCCGATCGCGCTCACGAACACGCTCTCCGTGCCGGCGGTGACCGAGGGGCTGCTCGATCACCTTCTGGCCGAGAATCCCGAGATCGGCACGACCACCGGCTCGGTGAACGCGGTCGTGACGGAGTGCAACGACGGCTTCCTGAACGACCTCCGCGGTCGCCACGTTCGGCGCGAGCACGTGGCGGCAGGCCCTGGCGGACGCGGCTCCGCGGGTCGTGCAGGGCTCCGTCGGAGCCGGCCGCGGCATGTCGGCCTACGGGCTCAAGGGCGGTATCGGCAGCGCCTCGCGGGTCGTCGCCTCGCCGGGCTTCACCGCCACGGTGGGGACGCTGGTGCTCGCGAACCTGGGCCGGCTGTCGGAGCTCGTCGTCGCCGGCCGGCGTGTCGGCTCCGTGCTGGCGCGCGAGCTGCGCGCCGACCCGGATCCGCTGGGCGCGGGCTCGGTCATCGTGGTCGTCGCGACCGACGCGCCGCTCTCGGAGCGCCAGCTCGCGCGGGTGCTCCGCCGCGCGCAGAGCGGCATCGCCCGCACCGGGAGCAACGCGGCGTCGGGCAGCGGCGAGATCGTCGTCGGCTTCACGACGGCGACCCGGATCCCGCACGCCGGCGCGGGGCCGACGATCCCGCTGGCGCTGCTCCGAGAGGACGGTCCCCTGATCGACCGGCTCTTCACGGCGGTCGCCGAGGCGACCGAGGAGGCCATCCTGAACGCGCTCTTCAACGCCGAGACCGTCGTCGGTCGGGGCGGCGCACGCCGCGCCGGCTTCCCGGTCGAGCGGCTCGCAGAACTGCTCGCAACAGCCGAACGAGAGGAGGGATTGGTGCAATGACCTGGTCGCCCGACCTGATCGACCTCACCCGCCCGATGACGCGCGAGACGATCGTGGAGCTCGCCGGGAAGCTCGTCGCCGAGCCGTCTCCCTACAACGAGGTCGAGCTCACCTACCTGCGCAGCTGGGACACGGACAACGGCTCGCTGTGCCAGTGGAAGCTGAACGACCACTTCGGCACCCACCTCGACGCGCCGATCCACATCGTCCCGAACTCGGCCAGCGTCGACCGCGTCGACATCAACAGGCTGATCGGCGAGGCGGTCGTGATCGACTGCTCGTTCGCCAACGGCCGCGGGCTCACGAGCGAGGACTTCGAGCGCGCGCGGCCGCAGGTCAAGGCCGGCGACATCGTGCTCGTCTACTCGGCCGAGCAGCCGGGCTCCCTCGAGGACTGGATCCACGACCAGACGTACGTGACCCCGGACGGCGCCGAGTGGCTCGTCAAGCAGGGGATCAAGAGCGTCGGCGTGGAGCCCTTCGGCTTCGAGCACCTCTACGACGGCCTCTTCGTCAAGAAGTACTACGACAAGGCGACACCGCCGCCGCACTGGCCGGCGCACACGATCTGCCTCGAGCAGGACGTCTACATCCTCGAAGGGCTCGGGAACCTCGAGCGAATCGTCGGCAAGCGCGTCCACTTCTCCGCGCTGCCGCTGCCGGTGCCCGGCTCGAGCGGGTCGCCCGTACGTGCCGTCGCCTGGGAGGAGTAGGCGGGACGCTTGACATCGACCAGGAGTGCACCTAGCGTAGCGTTGCAGGATCCTGGATCCACCACGGAGGCGAGTATGTGCGGACTGGCGGGGATCGTGCTCAAGCAGCCGGCCTCTCTGGGCGAGCTGCTCGTCCGCCAGGGGCAGGCGATCCGCCATCGCGGCAACGACTCCACGGGCTTCGCCCTCTACGGGCCGCCGGGGCCCGCCGGGAGGCTCGACGTGCACGCGCGCGGACGGGCCGCGGCGGCGGTCGTCGACTGGCTCGAGGAGAGCCACGACGTCGAGTCCTTCGCCGTCACGCACGGCCGCGGCGCCGAGGTCTTCCTCCGTGCCGAGCTGACCGCCGGCACGTCGCTGGCCGAGGCCGTCGAGGAGGTCGAGCGGCGCGGCGGCTGGGTGCACGCGGCGGGCTCGAGCGTGCGCGTCGTCAAGGATCTCGGCGACGCGACGGCCGTCGACGGGGCACACGCAGTCGGCGAGCTCGGCGGCAGCCACGGGATCGTCCACTGCCGCCTCGCGACGGAGAGCATCGTCGACGTCGACTACAGCCACCCGTTCTGGGCGCGGCCGTTTCCGGACATCACGGTCGTCCACCACGGCCACATCACGAACTACGACCGACTCCGGCGGATCATGGTCGGCCAGGGCCACCGCTTTGCGACCGGGAACGACTCGGAGCTCGCCGCGGTCTGGCTGGCCGAGCGCATGAGCACCGGCCGCTCGTTCGAGGAGGCGCTCGAGGAGGCGGCGGCGACCTTCGACGGCACCTTCCTGCTCCTCTTCGGGACCCCCGAGGGGATCGGGGCGGCGCGCGACAAGTACGGCGCGTGCCCTCTCGTGATCGCCGAGGACGAGAGCGCGATTGCGTTCGGCTCCGAGATGCGCGCCGTCCTCGACGTCGTCGACCCGGACAGCGCGGTGATCCACATGCCCGAGGAGGAGGTGCTGACGTGGAACGTCTCCTCGACGGTAGCGGCCTGAGCGTCACCGAGATCAACCGGGCGCTTCGCGAGGCGCCCGACGACGACTGGACCCTGAGCGCGCCGGACGGACGGCACAACCTCGGAGTCGCCGTCGTCGGCTCGGGCAGCCTCCGGATCGAGGGCAACGTCGGCGCCTACTGCGCCGGCATGAACAACGGGCTCGACGTCCACGTCGCCGGCTCCGCCGGCTGGGGCCTGGCCGAGAACAACGAGGGCGGGACCGTGGTCGTGGAGGGGTCTGCCGGCGCGGGCGCAGGGGCCTCCATGCGGCGCGGCGCCGTCGTCGTGAGGGGCGACGCGGACGTGCGCGCCGGCGTGTCGATGAAGGGCGGCCTGCTCGCGATCGGCGGCTCGGCGGGCGCCATGTGCGGCTTCATGCACCAGCGCGGCACCATCGTCATCTGCGGGGATGCCCGCCGCGGCGTCGGCGACTCGATGTACGAGGGCGTCGTCCTCGTGGGCGGTCAGATCGCCGAGCCCGGGAACGACACGCGCCTCGAGCAACCCGATGCGGATGACGAGCGCGTCCTCGCCGAGGCGGCGAAGCTCCTCGCCAACGGCTCGCTCGACCGCGACTGGAAGAAGCTCGTCGCGGCACGGCGGCTCTGGTACTTCACGAAGGAGAACATGGCCATGTGGAGGGAGATGTGAATCGGGGCGGGCCGGATGAGATCCGGCCCCTACGGGGGCCGGGGAGGTCATGTGGAGGGAGATGTGAAGGCGAGCCCCATCTGGACGCCCGAGGTGATCGCGGCCCTCCACGAGAAGTGCGAGCGCGGCACGTACATCATGCACGGGTTCTCGACCCTGCTCCACCGCCGCTGGCCGACCTTCGACGACCTCGTCTTCCTGCCCGCCGTCCTTACCCGCTTCCCGGTCGAGGGCTACATGGAGAAGTGCAGGACGGAGACGCTGATCGGGACGCGCGCCCCCAGGCCGATCCGGCTCTCGATCCCGATCATGATCAGCGGCATGTCGTTCGGCGCCCTCTCGCTGAACGCGAAGGTGTCGCTCGGCACGGGCGGCGTCCGTCGTCGGCATCTCGACGACGACGGGCGACGGCGGCATGCTCGACGAGGAGCGCGAGGCCTCCGACCAGCTCGTCTACCAGATCCTGCCGAGCCGGTACGGGAACGAGTTGCGCCAGATGCGCAAGGCGGACGCGATCGAGTTCGTCTGCTCGCAGGGCGCCAAGCCGGGAACCGGCGGCGTGCTGCTCGGGATGAAGACGATCGACCGGGTGGCGGAGATGCGCGACCTCCCCTCGGGCGTCGACCAGCGCGGTCCCGCCCGCCACCCTGACTGGCTGACGGCCCCCGACCTCGCCGTGAAGATGGAGGAGATCCGCGAGGCGACCGACCGCCAGGTGCCCGTGCTCGTGAAGATGGGCGCCTCGCGGGTTCGCAACGACGTCGCGGTCGCGGCCAAGATCGGCGCCGATGCCATCGTCGTCGACGGCACCGAAGGAGGGACCGGCGCCTCGCCCGACGTCATGCTCGACCACGGCGGCATCCCGACGCTGGCGGCGATCCCGCAGGCGCGGGAGGCGCTCGAGGAGCTCGGCCTCTTCGGCGAGATCCAGCTCATCGCCGCCGGCGGCATCCGCTCCGGCGTCGACGTCGCGAAGGCGCTCGCCCTCGGTGCCGATGCCTGCGCGATCGGCACCGCCGCGCTGCTGGCGATCGGCTGCAACTCGCCGACGGCGACGAACGGCCAGGACGTGACGGCGGACTACGAACAGCTCGGGGCGGCGCCGGGCGGCTACTGCCACCACTGCCACACCGGCCTCTGCCCCGTCGGCGTGACGACGCAGCTGCCCGAGCTCACGTCGCGCGTCGACGTCGAGGCTGCCGCGGAGCGGCTCGTCTCGATGCTGACGGCCTGGACGATGGAGGCGACGATGCTCGCAAAGGCCTGCGGGAAGTCGGACATCCACTCGCTCGACCCGGACGACCTGCGCGCGCTCACGATCGACGCGTCGCTGATGGCGAAGATCCCGCTGGCCGGGCTGGACGCCATCCCCGGGTTCACGCCCGCGCCGGCGTTCCGCGAGACCGGCGCGAAGCCGCCGGCGGCGCCATCCGATCTCGTCATGAACGGCGAGCTGCGTATCGAGCTCCACCGGCGGATGCTCCTCGCCCGGCGTTTCGAGGAGCGGATCGAGGTCGCGCACCGGGATGGGCGGATTCCCGGCGCGCTCCATCTCGCGGTCGGGCAGGAGGCGGTGGGGATCGGCGCCTGCGCGGCGCTCGAGGAGGGCGACATCGTTCGCAGCTGGGTGCGCGGCCACCACCAGGCCATCGGCCGCGGCATGCCCCTGCGCGTCCTCTGCGCGGAGCTCCAGGGCAAGGCGACCGGCGGGATGAAGGGGCGCGGCGGCCACCAGTTCCTGCTCTGGCGCGAGGGCGCGTTCCTCGGCGGCTGCGGCATCGTCGGCTCCGTCCTCCCGGTCGCGGCCGGGCACGCGATGGCGCAGCAGCTTCGCGGGGAGGAGCGGATCACGTGCTGCTTCTTCGGCGACGGCGGCGCCAACATCGGCCCGACGCACGAGGCGCTCAACCTCGCCGGCGTGTGGAAGCTGCCGATCGTCTTCGTCTGCGAGAACAACTGGTACGCGCTCTCGGCGCCGTGGCCCTCCCAGAGCGCCTCGCCAGACATCGCCCGCCGGGCGGACGGCTACGGGATCAGGGGCGTGCTCGTCGACGGCAACGACGTCGAGGCGGTGTATGCGGCCGCCCGCGAAGCGCGGGAGGCGGCCCTCGCCGGCGAGCCGACGCTCATCGAGGCGCGCACCTACCGGCTCTCGAAGTTCTCGACCGGCGATCTCGGCGGCTACGTTCCGGAGGGAGAGGCCGAGGAGTGGCTCGAGCGCGATCCTCTCCGCCGCTCGCGCGCGGTGCTCGCCGAGTTCGGGCTCCTCGACCCCGAGTGGGAGGCGCGCGCCGAGGCCGAGATCGAGGCCGAGATCGAGGACGCGCTGCGCTTCGCCGAGGAGAGCCCGTACCCGGATCCGCAGGACCTGCTCGACGGGGTGCTGGCGTGAGCGCGGTTCCGGCGCAAGCGGGCCGCATGAGATGCGGCCCCTACATCCGGACGTGCGTCGATGCGTAGGGGCCGGATCTCATCCGGCCCGCCGTGATGTAGGGGCCGGATCTCATCCGGCCCGCCGTGAGGAGCGCGCATGACGGTGGTCGCGACCCGCGAGCTGCGCGCGAACGAGGCGCTGCGGGAGGCGCTCTTCCAGGAGATGGAGCGCGACGAGACCGTGTGTGTCTTCGGCGAGGACGTCGGCGTCTACGGCGGCCTGTACCGGGTGACGGCCGGCCTCCAGGAGCGCTTCGGCAGCGCACGTGTACGGGATACGCCGATATCCGAGCTCGGGATGCTCGGCGTCGCCGTCGGCCTCGCCCAGGTCGGCATGAGACCCGTCGTCGAGATCATGTACATGGACTTCATGCCGCTCGCCATGGACCCGGTCGTGACGCAGATGGCCACGATCCCGTTCATCTGGGACCAGGAGCTTCCCATGGTGCTCCGCGTTCAGGGCGGGTCGGGAGGCTCCTCGCCGCACCACGCGAAGACCCTCGAGGCCTGGTTCTGCCACGTGCCCGACGTCGTCGTGCTCGCCCCGGCGACACCGCACGATCACAAGGGGCTGCTCGCCGCGGCGATTCGCGATCCGCGGCCGGTGATCGTCTGCGAGAGCCGCCACATCTACGGCATCAAGGGCGAGGTGCCCGAAGGGGAGCTCGTGGAGGAGATCGGCAAGGCGGCCGTTCGGCGTTCCGGCACCGACGTGACCCTCGTCTCGTGGGGGCGGATGCTGCACCGCTGCCTGGAGGCCGCGGAGGCGCTCGAGTCGCGCGCGTCGGCCGAGGTCGTCGACCTGCGGACGCTCGTCCCGCTCGACGTCGCGACGCTCGTCGAGTCCGTCGGCCGCACGGGACGCTGCCTCGTCGTGCACGAGGCGTGGACGCGGATGGGGTACGGGGCCGAGATCGCCGCGCGGCTCGGCGAGGCGGCGTTCGAGTACCTGGACGCGCCGGTCGCCCGCCTCGGAGCGGTCGACCGGCCGTTGCCGTTCTCCCCGGTCTACCTCGATCAGGCGATCCCGACGACGGCGGCGATCGAGCGCCGGGCGCTGGAGCTGCTCGAGGCCTGATGGCGACGCCGGTCCGGCTCCCGCCGATCGCGACCGACACGACGGACGGGACACTCGTGCGCTGGCTCGTCGCCGTGGGCGAGCACGTCGAGGCCGGCCAGATCCTTGCCGAGGTCGATACCGCCAAGGTGCTGTTCGAGGTCGAGGCGCCGGAGGCCGGGACGGTGATCGGCCTCGCCGTCGTCGAGGGTCAGGACGTCGAGGTCGGGCACACGCTCGCCTGGCTCGGCGAGCCGGGCGAGGCGATCCCGGGCGACGAGGCGCTCGGCGGTGGCCCGGACGTTCGTGCGGCGCCGGTCGTTCGCCGCCTGGCGGGCGAGCTCGGCGTCGACCTTGCCACCGTCGCGGGCTCGGGCCCAGGCGGGAGGGTCATGAAGGAGGACGTCCAGCGGGCGGCCGAAGAGCGGCGGGGAACGGCGGCCCAGGCTCCAGAGCTTGTGGTAGCTAACACAAGCAAGGAATCGACCTCCGAGCGGATGCGGTCGGCGATCGCCGGCGCGACCGCGCGCGCCTGGCGGGAGGTCCCGCACTTCTACGCCGACCTCGAGGTCGATACGAGCGGCCGTGAGCCCGAGATCGCCGAGCACGGCCTCACGGCGGTGCTGCTCGCCGCCGTGGCCGCGCGGCTCGCGGCGGATCCTGTGCTCAACGCCACCTACGAGGAGGGGCGGGGCGCCGTCCGCGCTGACGAGGTGAATCTCGGCGTCGCGGTGGCGGTCGACGGCGGCCTCGTCGTCCCGGTGCTGCGCGACGCGGGCCGCCTGACGCCGATGGAGATTCGCACCCGCCTCGAGGAGCTCGTCGAGCGCGCGCGTGGTGGGCGCCTCGCGCCGGCCGACGTCGACGGCGTGACGTTCACCGTTTCCAACGCAGGGATGACGGGCGTCGACTCGATCGTCCCGATCGTGCACCGGCCGGCTGTCGCCATCCTCGGCGTCGGGGCTCGCCGCGCTCGCCCGGTTGTCGTCGACGGCGCCGTGGTCGCACGTCATACGGTTCGGCTCGTGCTCGCCTGCGACCACCGTGCCGTCGACGGCCTGGAGGCCGCGCGCTGGCTGGACGAGCTCGGCCGGGAGCTGGCGCGGTAACGCATGAAGCAGAACCTACGACCGATCGGCCGTTCGGCGAGCGTTCGCAGCCGCGTCTACTCGGAGCTGCGCCGGGGGATCATCCAGGGCGCTCTGCCCGAGGGCTCGCCGCTCGTCTCGACCGAGCTTTCGTCGCGACTGGGCGTGAGCCGCACTCCGGTGCGTGAGGCCATCGTCCGCCTCGTCCACGACGGCCTGGCGGTCGAGACGGGCTCCGGGCAGGTCGTGGTGCGTCCGGTCACGCGCGAGGAGCTGCGCTCGTTCTTCGAGATTCGTGCCGAGCTCGAGCGGCTCGCAGCGCGGCGCGCGGTCGAGCGTCTCGATCGCGCCTGGCTCGGGCGCCTCGAGCGGAGCGAGGAGCAGCTCGAGGCTGCCGTCGACGCGGGCGCGAGCCCCGCCCGTCAGGTCGAGCTCAACGAAGGCTTCCACCGCCTGCTGTACGAGGGCTCCGGCAACGTCCTGCTCGAGCGGGCGATCCACGATCTCGAGGCGATCACCGCTCGGCGCCTGATCGCGCGCCTCTACGAGCGGGCGGATCCGCAGACGACCATCCGCGACCACCGGCAGATCGTCGCCGCGGTCACGGCCGGCGACGCCGACGCGGCGGCCCGGGAGGCCGGCGCTCACGTGGAGCGCGCCGGCGACTACCTGATCGGCCTCCTCGACGAGGTCGACGAAGAGGCCGGCGAGGGCGCCGGTGGCTGATGCCTACGGCGATCTGGTCGCTCTTCGCGGGCGAGGCGAGCTGGCCGCCTGGGAACCGGCGGGACGTCCGGTCCGGACGGGCACGTGGGCCGAGCAGGCCGAGCCGACCCTCGACCGGATCGCCGAGGCGCTCGCCGCCGGCCGGCACGACGAGGCGGCGGCGCTCGTGCGCCATCTCCTCGTCGAAGCCCAGGAGATCCACGAGCTCTACACGGAGTGGGTCGCGACGCTGCCCCGTATCCTCGAGCGCGAAGGCGTGACGGCGCAGATCGAGGACGTCGACACGGAGGCGGAATGGCAGCGGCTTCGGGCCGACGTGGACGAGCTCGCGCTCCGTTGCGCGAGCGGTGAGGCCGCCATGCACGAGGTCGACGCACTCGCCGGCCGGTGGGTCGCGGCTCACGATCGCCATCTCGAGCTCGTCGCCCGGTGGCTCGACGTGGTCGTGGAGCGGCTCGGCGAGGAGCGGCTGGGCGAGGTCTGGGCTGAGCTGCAGGCGACGGGCATCGCGTCATACGCCCGCTACGACCTCGCGCAGAACCCATGGGCGCGGTCCCGGGCGCTGCTCGTGCAGATCGCGATCGAGGGGATGCACGGCCACCTCGGCGGACCGCGGACGGCGCGGCGCCGTCGAGGTCCGCGAGCACGACGATCGCGTGGAGCTGCGCTTCTCGCCGTGCGGCTCCGGCGGCGTACTCCGAGCGCGAGAGGCGTTCGGCGTCACAGGCGCCCGTCACGACTTCGCCTGGAACGAGCTCGGCGTCTGCCACTACTGCATCCACTGCTGCGTCCTCCAGCAGCTCACCCCGATCGACCGGCTCGGCTTTCCGGCGCGGGTCATCGATCCGCCGCTCCGGCCCGGAGATCCATGCAGCTGGAGCGTGTACCGTGACCCGTCGCTCGTGCCCGAGGAGGCCTACCGCCGAGTGGGCCGCGAGAAGCCCGACGAGGTTGGAGGGCCCCATGGCTGACCTTGATGACGTCCGCGAGGAGCTCGAGCGGCTCGGGGCGACCCGGGTGCGGGTCGAGATGCCCGACACGGACGGCACGCTGCGGGGCAAGTACGTCTCGGCCGAGAAGATCCTGGCCGGCAAGGGCGCGAGCGTCTCGGACGTGTACTACGCGCTCACGATCGCCGACGACGTCTTCGAGGATTCGCCGCTCACCGGCCCGGACACCGGCTGGCCCGATGTGGTGGGCTGGCCCGACTGGTCGACGCTGCGGCCGGTGACCTGGGAGCCCGAGCTCGCGGCCGTGGTCGCCGACGTGCAGACGAAGGCAGGCGATCCCCTCGGCGTCGACCCGCGCGCGGCGCTGCGGCGGTCGTGCGAGCGCCTCGAGGCCGCGGGCTTCGAGGCGCGCCTCGGGGTCGAGTACGAGCTCTACGTCTTCCACCACGACGAGGCCGCCGACCGGGCTTTGCGCGAGGGTCGCGTTCGCGAGCTCGTTCCGATCAGCCGCGAGTGGCAGGCGTACAGCCTCTTCCGCTGGCCCGAGCAGGCGTCGTTCATCGCCGAGCTCACGAGCGGCATGGCGGCCTACGGCGTCCCGATCGAGGCCATCTCGACCGAGCTCGGCTACGGCATGATCGAGGTGGCGATCGCGCCCGCGCCGCCGCTCGAGGCAGCCGATCGCGCCGCCCGCTTCAAGCTCGGCTGCAAGGAGCTTGCCCGCCGCCACGGCCTCTTCGCGAGCTTCATCGCGAAGTGGGACCTCCAGCAGTCGGGCTCCTCGGGGCACGTGCACCAGAGCCTGCTGCGCGAGGGGACGAACGCCTTCTGGGCCGGCCAGGGCGACCTCACCGAGACCGGGAGGCACTACCTGGGCGGCCTCGTGGCCGCCTCGGCCGAGCTCTCCGCCTTCATGAGCCCCTTCCCGAACTCGTACCGCCGCTACATCCCGGATACGTGGGCGCCCACGAACGTCACCTGGGGCCACGACAACCGCAACGCCTGCGTCCGCGTCATCACCGTCGCGGAGAGCTCGACCCGCTTCGAGCATCGCCGTCCGGGCGCCGACCTCAACCCCTACCTCACGATCGCCGCCTGCCTCGACGCCGGACTGCGCGGCATCCGCGAGCGCATCGAGCCCACCCCCGAGTCGCCGGGACGGTCGTACGCCGACGGGCGGGCGGAGCTGTTCCCGACCGACCTCGGCGATGCAGCGGACAGGCTGTCGAGCTCGCGCCTGGCCCGTGAGTGGTACGGCGATCTCCTCGTCGACCACTACGTCGTCTCGCGCCGCGCCGAGCTGCGCGCGTGGGAAGCGGTGCGCGACGCCCAGGTGCCGGAATGGGAGGCAGCCCGCTACCTGGAGGCGGTGTGAGCTGCAGCGCCGACAGCCGGCGACTACCGATGCGCTGCCCTGGCCGGCGCGAATGCTCTCCGTCGAGCAGCTCGAGGCCGCCGTCGCGAGCGGAGAGATCGACACGGTGGTCGTGGCCGGCGTCGACATCCAGGGCAAGCTGTTCGGCAAGCGCGTCCCGGCCGACCTGTTCCTGGCCCGGTCGAGGGCCGGCGTCCACACGTCCTCGATCAACCTGGTCTTCGACAACGACCAGGCGATCCTCGAGGGGTTCCCGGAGATCGGCGCCGCGAACGCCTGGGCGGACATGCACACCGTTCCCGACCTCTCCACCCTCCGCCGCTACTCGCATCATCCGCGCACGGCGATCTGCCTCTCCGATTCGTTCTGGGAGGACGGGCGGCGCGTCGAGTACCTCCCGCGAAACGTACTCCGAAGCCAGCTCGAACGTTGCGCAGAGCTCGCGGTGCGTCCGCTCTGCGCGGTCGAGCCCGAGCTGTTCCTGTTCGGCGACACCTACCTGGAGGCTCGCGCGAAGAACTGGCACGACCTCAGCCGCGTCGGCGAGACGCTGGTCGACTACTCGATCTACCAGGCGAGCGTGGACGAGCCGTTCATCGGGCTGCTGCGACGCCATCTCGTCGAGAGCGGGGTGCCGGTCGAGTGCACGAAGGCCGAGTACGGCTGCGTCCAGCACGAGATCAACCTGACCTACAGCGACGCCATGGAGATGGCCGACCGGGCCACGCTGCTCAAGGCGATCGCGAAAGAGCTCGCCGCGCAGGAGGGCCTCTCGGTCACCTTCATGGCCCGCTTCGACCATCGTGAGTCCGGGAGCTCCGGCCACACGCACCTGAGCCTGTGGGACGCCGCCGGCGAACGGAACCTCTTCGCCGGCACCGGCGCCGACCCGGACAGCCGGCTCAGCGGGCTCGGGCGATCCTGGCTGGCGGGACAGCTCGAGCTCGCGCCCGAGCTGATGCTGCTCTCCGGGATGTCCACCAACTCCTACAAGCGTCTCGACCCCGAGAACTTCGCTCCCACGACCGTGGCGTGGGGCGTCGACGTCCGTACCGTCCCGTTCCGCGTCGTCGGTCTCGGCGACGCCACCCGGATCGAGTACCGGATCCCGGGCGCCGACGCGAACTTCTACCTCGTGCTGGCGGGTCTCGTCGCGTCGGGCCTCCACGGCATCCAGCACGAGCTGGAGCTCGAGCTCGAGCCGGCTGCGAGCTCGGTGGAGGTCCCGGGCGAGCGGATCCCGACGACCCTTCGCGACGCGCTCGCACGCTTCGAGGGGAGCGCCTTCGCGCGCGAGACGTTCGGCGATCTCGTCGTCGACCATCTGGCGACGATGGCACGCCACGAGCTCGCGGTCCACGACCGCGAGGTCTCCGACATCGAGCGGCGGCGCTACTTCGAGTGGGCGTAACCCCGGAGGCGGCTCAGGGAAGCGATCCGATCCAGTCGGCGAGCGTCTGGTTGAAGAGCTCGGGCTCCTCGAGGAAGGGCGTGTGCCGGCTCTTCTCGAACACGACGAGGCGCGCGTCGGGCATCGAGGTCGCCATGAGGTCGGCCGCCTCGGGTGTGACGTAGCCACCGGACCCGACACAGATGAGCGAGGGGACGGTCACGAGCGGCAGTGCGTCCCGGTAGTCCTGCATCGTCTGGTCGTAGATGATCGCGCTCGCGATGGTCGCGGGCATCCGCATCATCTCCTCGACCATCCAGGCCTCGTCGTCCTCCGAGGGCGGCTCCTTGAAGATCATAGGCATCAGGCCACGGAGGAGCTGCTCACGCCCCTCGCCCTGCACCTCGGCCATGATGTGCCGGAGCATCTCGTCGTCGATCGGACCGTGGGGCCAGTCCGGCCAGCGGTAGTCGGACGGCGACTGGTCGACGAGGACGACGCCGCGCAGGCCGTCGGCGCCGAACTGGCGGGCGTACTCCCAGATCACGAGCGACCCCATCGACCAGCCGACGAGGACCGGCCGCTCGATCCCGAGCGTGCCCAGGAACTCGTGGAGATCGCGGGCGTACTGGGGGACCGTATGGCCGTGGTCGACGTGCTCGGAGCGGCCGTGACCGCGGAGGTCGAGCGCGACCGCCCGGTGGCTGCCCGCGAAGTGCGGCATCTGCAGGCGGAAGAACCTGCTGGTCACCCAGACGCCGTGGATGAAGACCACGGGATCGCCGGCTCCCTCGTCCTCGTAGTAGAGCTCGACCCCGTTCACGCGCACCGTCGCCATACCCGCCTCCTCGCTGGAAGTGGCGGGTACGATAGGCGACCGCTCAGGGGAGCGATCCGATCCAGTCGGCGAGCACCTGGTTGAAGCGGTCGGGCTCCTCGATGAACGGGCAGTGGCCGGACTCCTCGAAGACGACGAGCCGGGCGTTCGGCATCTGCTCCGCCACGTACTCCTCGGCCGCGATCGGCACGAGCTTCTCGTCGCGCCCCGTGCAGACGAGCGCCGGCACCGTCACCTGCGGTAGCACGTCCCGGTAGTCCTGCACGGTCTGGTCGAAGATGATCGCGCTCGCGATCGTGTCGGGCAGCCGCAGGGTCTCCTCCCGGATGAGGGCGGCATGCTCCGCGGCCGGCGGCTCCGCCTTGAAGAGGCGCGGGAACGAAGTCGTCCACGAATGCGGATCGATCCGTCTGGCATGCCGCCATCACGTGGCACAGCTCCTCGAAGTCGAAGCAGCCGTGCGGCCAGTCCGGCCACTTGTAGTCGGACGGCGTCTGATCCACCACGACGATGCCGCGCAGCCCGTCGACGCCGAACTGGCGGACGTAGTCCCAGAGCACGAGCGCTCCCATCGACCACCCGACGACCACGGGCCTCGCGTAGCTCGAGCGCCTCGAGGAACGCACGCAGATCGCGTGCGTACTGCGCCACCGTGTGCCCGGACGTGGCATGCTCGGAGCGGCCGTGGCCGCGGAGGTCGAGCGCGAGGACGCGATGGCGGTCGGCGAGGCCCTCGAGCTGCGGAGCGAAGCAACGGCTGCTCATCCAGACCCCGTGGACGAGGACCACCGCGTCGCCGCTGCCGACGTCCTCGTAGTAGAGCTCGACCCCGTTCACGCGCACCGTCGCCATACCCGCCTCCTCGCTGGAAGTGGCGGGTACGATAGGCGACCCTTGAGATGCGAAGGAGGTTCCACGTGGCCGAAGCGGACGTCGGACGCGCCCGCGAGCTGATCGAGGCGAACGGCATCCACACCGTCGAGTGCATGTTCGCCGACACCTGGGGCATTCCCCGCGGGAAGCGCCTCCCCGCGAAGCAGTTCCTCAAGGGCGGCGACTTCGCGATCGCCAACGTCTGCATGACGTGGGACATGCACTGCTTCATCTTCCCGACCGAGTTCGTGAACGACACGCACGGCTACCCGGACATGCACGCCGTCCCGGACCTCTCGACGCTCGCGATCGCGGGCTGGACCGAGGGCACGGCGTTCTGCATCTGCGACACCTTCGACATCGAGACGCACGAGCCGGTCGCGCTCGACGGCCGGAACATCCTGCGCCGCCAGGTCGAGCGCCTGCGCGGGCACGGCTACGAGCCGATGGCGGCGACCGAGCTCGAGTTCCACCTCTGCACGCCGGACTGGGAGCCGGTCTACCGCGGCGTCCACTGCTACTCCATCCAGAAGGGGGCCGAGGTCGAGCCCGTCGTGGCCGATCTGCGGATGGCCCTCGAGGTCTCGGGGATCGAGGTCGAGGCCTCGAACGTCGAGTACGGGCCTGCCCAGGTGGAGGTCAACCTCGGCTTCGGCGACGCAATCGGCGTGGCCGACAGGACGATGGTGTACAAGCACGCCGTCAAGCAGGTCGCGAGGAAGCACGGCCTGCGGGCGACCTTCATGCCCAAGCCGTTCATCACGGATGCCGGCAACGGGCTCCACATCCACCAGAGCCTCCGCGGCGCCGACGGCGCCAACGCGTTCGCGGTGCACGACGCCGAGCCGCCCGTGCATTCCGCGCTGATGCGCCGGTACCTGACCGGCCTGGTGGCGCACCAGAAGGAGCTCCAGGCGGTGATGAACCCGACCATCAACGCCTACAAGCGGGTCGAGGACTACTCGTTCGCGCCGACCCAGGTGAGCTGGGGCCTCGACCACCGGCTCGTCGGCGTTCGCTGCGTGGTCGAGCACGGCGACGCGACGAGGCTCGAGGCGCGCTGGGCCTCCGCCGACGCGAACCCCTACCTCGTGCTGGCCGGCTGTCTCGGGGCCGGCGCCGACGGGCTCGAGCGCGAGATCGAGCTGCCGCCGATGGTCGGCGGCGACCCCCACGTGGACGCGGCTCTCGAGCGGCTGCCGACTGACCCTCGAGGGGGCCGTCGCGAACCTCGCGCAGAGCGACTTCGCCCGCTCGGTCTACGGCGACGTGTTCATGAACACCTACCTCACGATGCTGCGCCACGAGGTCGACGCTGTTCAACCGCCAGGTGACCCCCTGGGAGTGGGAGCGCTACCGCGAAGTCATGTAGGGGCCGGATCTCATCCGGCCCGGCAAACCGGAGGCGACGATGACAGAGACAACGCCCCATCCGCCCAACCGGCGGCTCGTCCCCGACCCGCCCCTGTCGCCGCGCGAGCGGTCCCCGCAGCGCGACCGGCCCGGTGCGGGGAAGACGAAGGTCTGCGTCCTCGGCGCCGGGCACGGCGGCAGCGCCATGGCGGCGCACCTGACCCTGCTCGGCTTCGAGGTGACCGTCTGCTCGCTCTTCGGTCGCGAGCTCGACCCCATCGAGGAGGCCGGCGGCGTCGAGCTCGTCGGCGAGGAGGTGCAGGGGTTCGCGAAGTACGCCCGCATCGAGCGCTCGCTCGACAGGGCCGTGGCCGGCCAGGACCTGATCATGATCGCCGCTCCCGGCGTGGCCCACCGCGTGTACGCGACGCTGCTCGCGCCGATGCTCGCGGACGGGCAAGCCGTCGTGCTCAACCCCGGCCGCACGGGCGGCGCGCTCGAGTTCGCCCAGATGCTGACCCGCTTCGCCTGCGCGGCGGAGATCGTGCTCGGCGAGGTGCAGACCTTCGTCTACGCAGCCGAGTCGCGGGGGCCTGCCAGCGTCGAGATCCTGAACGAGAAGTTCCGGGTGCGGGCCGCCGCGCTACCGGCAACGGAGAACGACCGGCTGCTCGGAGTCCTGCAGGGGCTCTATCCGCAGATGGAGGCGGGCGAGAACGTCCTCGAGACGTCGATCAACAACGTCGGCGGCGTCGTCCATCCGACCACGATGCTGCTCAACACCCACGTGCTCGAGGAGCGGGCGGCGGGCGCCGACCTGCGCTTCTACAAGAACCAGGTGACGCCGACGATCGCGAACCTCGTCATGGAGCCGATGGACGCCGAGAAGATCGCCGTCGGGCGCGCGCTCGGGCTCTCCGAGCTCTGGTCGGTGGAGCGCTGGTACGAGGAG
Source organism: uncultured Thermoleophilia bacterium (assembly GCA_963838105.1). Lineage (GTDB taxonomy): Bacteria > Actinomycetota > Thermoleophilia > Gaiellales > Gaiellaceae > CAWJNF01. The sequence goes on from CAWIQC010000030.1 coordinate 93,277, forward strand.
AGCTACCACGTCACGGGCGAGGGCCTGTGGGACTCGCTCATGCGCAACCCGTACTACGAGGGCTTCCACGCCTCCAGCCACCTGCTCGGGTACAACCACGTCCTCGACGAGATCCCGAACTCGCTCGTGCCCGTCTCGGAGCTCGGCGCCGCGCTCGGCGTGCCGACGCCGACGATCGACGCGATCGTCGACCTCGCGTGCGCGATGTGCCGCATCGACTTCCGCGGGCACGGACGCACGCTCGAGGTGCTCGGGCTCGACGGGATGACGGCGGACGAGATGCTGCACTACGTGAACGTCGAGCCTCTGGGCGGCGAGGCACGACTGCACGGCGTCGCCCGCAGGCTGCCGTGGTTCGGGTGATCCGACGTCCTTCCGTCTGGAGAGTGCTCGGCCTCGACCGCTGACGCACCTGGAAGGGGCCAGACGGGAGTCACGAGCGCACCTGGAGGGCGTCGGGGCGCCGCCGACGTGCGGGGCGCCCCGACCGCAGATCTCGTTCTAGCCGGAGATAGCGACGACGTTCGCCGCCTCGGGGCCCTTCTGGCCCTCGCGCGTCTCGAACTCGACCTTTGCACCCTCGGCCAGGCTCTTGAAGCCCTCGCCCTGGATGCTCGAGTGGTGGACGAATACGTCCTTGCCGCCGTCCTCGGGCTGGATGAAGCCATAGCCCTTGGCGTCGTTGAACCACTTCACGGTTCCGGTTGCCATGTATCAATCACCTCCTCTACCACGGTCAAGAACGGGTAGGGAGGCGCCTCGGCACCACCGGTACTCGCTCTGTGCACCCTCCACGCTAGCAGACCGCCCTCGGCTTGACGCAAGGGCATGCCATCCTCGCCGGCCAGGGGCGGCTATCCTCGCCGGGTGCACGACGACTTCGAGGCCTGCTGGCGGGCAGCGGCCAGTCGGGATCGGCGCTTCGACGGGAGGTTTCTGGTCGGGGTTCGCACCACCGGTATCTATTGCCTGCCGAGCTGTGCGGCTCGAATGCCGAAGCGGGGGAGCGTTCGTTTTTACCCTAGCCTCGAGGCCGCTCGCGCGGAGGGCTGCGCCCCTGCCTGCGCTGCCGGCCGGACGCCGCCGCCTCCCGCTCCCGAGACGAGGGCGCACTCGGACGCGCGTTGGAGCTCCTGGGCGCGGGCCGGAGCGTGGGGGCGACCGCCGCGGCGCTCGGCATGGGCGAGGCGCGGCTGAGGTCTGAGCTCGTCTCGGCCCTCGGTCTGGCGCCGGGTGAGCTGCGACGCCAGCTGCTCGCGGGCGGCGACCTGACGCTGCGCCTGGCCTTCCAGCCGCCGCATGCCTTCGAGGCCACGCTTGCGTACCTCGGGCCTCGTGCCCTGCCCGGCGTCGAGGAGGTGCGGGACGGCCGCTATCGGCGCCTCGTGGGGACGCGCGAAGGCGCCGCGGTCCTCGAGGTCGAGCCCGTCGACCGGCACGTGCTCGTACGGGTTCCGCGGCGGGCCGTGTCCCAGGCTCTCGCCATCGCGGTCGCGGTCAGGCGCCTGTTCGACCTCGATGTCGACCCCAGCACGGTCGCGGACACGCTGGCGCGGGATCCGAGGCTGGGGAGGCTCGTAGCCGGGACGCCCGGCCTGCGGGTCACGGGCGCCTTCGACCCGTTCGAGCTCGGGGTGCGCGCGATCCTCGGCCAGCAGGTTTCGGTACGCGGCGCGACCACGCTCGCGGGGCGGCTCGTCGAGCGCTTCGGGGAGCGGGTCTCGGGCGACGGCGGGCTGACCCACCTCTTCCCGACTCCGACCGTGCTCGCCGAGGCGCCGGTGGAGGCGATCGGCATGCCGGGAGCGCGCGGCTCGGCCATCCGGGCGCTCGCGCGCGCCGTCCGCGACGGGCTCGAGCTCGACGGGGCTTCGAGCTCGGACACGCTCCGCTCGAGCCTCGTCGCGCTTCCGGGTATCGGCCCCTGGACGGCCGAGTACGTCGCGCTGCGCGGCGCGGGCGACCCCGATGCATTCCCGGCGTCCGATCTCGGCCTCCGACACGCGCTCGGCAACGGCCGGCCGGCCACCGCTGCCGAGGTCGAGCGAGCCGCCGTGGCGTGGCGGCCCTGGCGCGGGTACGCCGCCATGCACCTCTGGCACAGCCTCTCGGTGGACGCAGCGTGACCCGCCTCTCGTACGCCGAGGTCGACAGTCCAATGGGGACGCTCCTGCTCGTCGGCTCGGAGCGCGGGCTGATCCGGCTCGGGCTCCCGGTCGAGCCGCGCGACCAGGTGCTCGACCGGCTCGAGCGCCGAGCGGGCGCGCGGGCAGCCAAGCAGCCGGCCAGGGTCGCTGTCGCCCGCCGACAGATGGACGAGTACTTCGCCGGGAGGCGCCGCGAGTTCACGCTGCCGCTCGACCTCTCGCTTGCGAGCGGCTTCCGGCTGCGCTCGCTCGAGGCGATGTTCGAGATCCCCTACGGCGAGACGATCAGCTACGGCGAGCTCGCCTCCCGCGCCGGCAACCCTCGCGCGTTTCGCGCCGCAGGGCACGCATGCGCGACCAACCCGATCCCGATCGTGCTCCCCTGTCATCGCGTCGTGCGGAGCGACGGCGACCTCAACTGGTACACGGGCGGCCTGCACTACAAGGAGCTGCTGCTCTCCGTCGAAGGCGTTCCGCTGACCCGTCGGGGGGATCGTCCTCGGGTCGCCGCCGCGGAGACCTGACGCACCGGTTCCGTCCGTCGGCGCGCCCGTAGTATTCGGCCCACGATGAGCACGACCGACCGGCGTGACGGCTCGCTTCGCGCCCAGTACTACGCGACACGGCCGATCAGCCGCGACAACCTCGTTCCCGAGGATCCGGCGCTCGGCCTCGTCGCGTTCGCGAGCCCCTTCGACCCGGAGCCTTCGCTTCGCCTCGAGGACGGGCGCGTCGTCGAGCTCGACGGCAAGCCGGAGGCGGACTTCGACCTGCTCGACGAGTTCATCGCCCGCCGGTGCATCGACGTCTCGGCGGCCGAGGAGGCGATGGCCCTCGACACGATCGCCTTCGCGCACATGCTCGTCGACCCGGCCGTCCCCCGCCGTGAGATCACGCGTCTCGTCGCCGGCATGACGCCTGCCAAGGTCGCGCAGGTGCTCGCGCTGCTGACGCCCGTCGAGATCCTCCAGGCGATGCAGAAGATGCGGGTGCGCCGCACGCCCTCTATCCAGGCGCACGTCACGAACCGGGTCGACCATCCGCTGCTGATCGCCGCCGATGCGGCCTCCGCCGTCGCGCACGGCTTCCGGGAGCTCGAGACCACCGTCCCCATCCTGCGGGACTCCCCCGCCAACGCGCTCGCCCTGCTCGTCGGCAGCCAGGTCGCGGGTGCCGGCTCGCTCACCCAGTGCTCCGTCGAGGAGGCGACCGAGCTCGAGCTCGGCATGCGCGGCCTCACCACCTACGCGGAGACCGTCTCCGTCTACGGCACCGAGCAGGTCTTCGTGGACGGCGACGACACGCCGTGGTCGAAGGCGTTCCTCGCGTCCTGCTACGCCTCGCGCGGGCTGAAGATGCGCTTCACGTCCGGCTCCGGCGCCGAGGTGCTGATGGGGGCCTCCGAGGGGAAGTCCATGCTCTACCTCGAGGCGCGTTGCATCGCGGTCACCCGCGCGGCGGGCGCTCAGGGCGTACAGAACGGCGGCATCGACGGCGTCAACGTCACCGCGTCCGTTCCTGACGGGATGCGCGAGGTGATCGCCGAGAACCTCTGCGTGATGATGCACGACCTCGAGTCCTGCACCGGCAACGACACGCTGATGTCGTCGTCCGACATCCGCCGTACCGCGCACACGCTGCCGATCCTGCTCGCCGGCTCGGACTTCCTCTTCTCCGGGTTTGGCTCGATCCCCGCCTACGACAACGCGTTCGGGCCGTCGAACTTCAACGCGGAGGACCTCGACGACTACCTCGTCGTCCAGCGCGACTGGGGCTTCGAGGGCGGGCTGCGCGCCCGCGACGACGACGAGCTTATCTGCCTCTTCGCCGCCGGGCGGCCGAGGCGGCTCGGGCTGTCTTCGAGGAGCTCGAGCTGGCGACCTTCTCCGACGAGGATGTGGATGCATGTGTCGTCGCGCACGGCTCGCTGGACGTCCCGGAGCTGGCAGGCGATCTCGTCCCCGAGGCCGGCGACCGCATCCTGGAGCGGGGCGTGACGGCGCTCGACGTGGTGCGCGCGCTCGCGTCGCGCGGCTACGAGCCGGAGGCCGAGCGGGTGCTCGAGATGCTGCGTCAGCGGCTCCTCGGCGACTTCCTGCAGACGTCCGCGATCTTCGACGAGGACATGAACGTGCTCTCGAACCTCTCCGATCCGAACGACTACGCCGGGCCCGGCACGGGCTACCGGATGTCGCCCGAGCGGCGGGCCGAGGCGGCCCGGGTGCGGCAGGTATGGTCGCCCGCCGATCTCGCCGAGGAGCAGGCGCGCGGCGAGGGATGTGTCCGGCTGACCGCGAGCGGCCCCGCGCGGGCGCGACTCCGGCCGGACGAGGTCGTGGTCGGTGTCTCACCTGCCTTCGGCGAGGGAGTCTGGATGGCCCTCAGCGGGATGACCGTCGGCGAGCTGCTCCGCCAGGTGCTCGCCGGGATCGAGGAGGAGGGCCTCGCGAGCCGTGTGGTGCGGGTCAGGCGCTCGATCGACCTCGGCGCCATCGGTTGGGCCGCGGCCCAGCTCTCCGGCTCGGGTGTCTCGGTCGGCCTCCAGGCGAAGGGGACGGCTCTCATCCACCGAGCCGAGCTGCCGCCGCTCGGCAACCTGGAGCTCTTCTCGATCGCGCCGCGCGTCACCGCCGAGCTGTACCGCGGTCTGGGGCGCAACGCCGCCCGGTACGCGAAGGGGACGGCGGTCGAGCCGCTGCTGCTTCCCGAGTCGAGCGAGCCCCTCGGGCCCAAGTACCACGCACGCGTCGTGCAGCTCGTCGCCATCGAGCGGGGGCTGGCGCAAGCGGGCGACCCGGTGGAGCTGGAGGTCTCGTGGGCCTGACCTACCCGCTCGCCGCCACGGCCCGCGCCGACGTCCGTACCGCGACCGGGCTTCCCGTCTCCGAGGTCACGCTCGAGCGGGTGCTCTCGGGCGAGCTCGGCGGGGACGATCTGCGCGTCGCGCCCGAGACGCTGCGGCTGCAGGCGGACTTCGCCGAGGAGGGCGGCAACCCGCAGCTCGCCGAGAACCTCCGCCGCGGCGCGGAGCTCGTCACGTTCTCCGACTCCGAGCTGCTTGCCTTCTACGATCGCCTCCGACCGGGGCGTGCGACGGCCGCGGAGCTCGACGAGCTGGCCGCGTCGCTCGAGTCCCGGGGCGCCGAGCGCTGTGCCGTGCTGGTGCGCGAGGCGCGGGCCGCGTATGCCCGTCGCGGGCTCGTCTCGTGAAGGCGCGCGAGCTCGGGATCGCCATCGGCACCGGCGACCCCGGCCGGCACGACGCGATCACGGACGTCGACGGCGTCCGGGTCGGGCACGCGACGCTCGTCGAGGGCGACGACGTTCGCACGGGCGTCACCGTGGTCTTCCCTCACGAGGGCGACCCGGGCAGTGACCCGGTGTTCGCCGGCTGCCACCGTCTCAACGGCAACGGCGAGCTGACGGGGCTCGAGTGGGTGCGGGAATCGGGCCTCCTGACGACGCCGATCGGTCTCACGAACACCCACTCCGTCGGCGTCGTCCGCGACGGGCTGATCGCCTGGTCGATCCGCGCGGGGCTCATGAGGGACGACGAGTGGAGCCTGCCCGTCGTCGGCGAGACGTGGGACGGGACGCTGAACGACATCAACGGGCTGCACGTGAAGCCCGAGCACGTCTTCGAGGCGATCGAGTCGGCGAGCGACGGCAGCGTTGGCGAGGGCAACGTCGGCAGCGGCACCGGGATGATCTGCCACGGCTTCAAGGGCGGGATCGGGACGGCCTCCCGCTTGGTGGAGGTTGGCGGGCCGGGCATGCCCGGCCCCTACGCGCTCGGCGTCCTCGTGCAGGCAAATCACGGCGCGCGCGAGCGGCTGTCGATCGAAGGCGTGCCCGTGGGTCGCGAGCTCGGGCCCGACCGCGTCCCCATCGCCGGCCGCGCGCGCCCACCGGGCGGCGGCTCGATCATCATCGTCGTCGCCACCGACGCGCCGCTGCTCCCGCACCAGCTGCACCGGGTGGCCCAGCGCGCCGGCCTCGGGGTGGCGCGGCTGGGAGGCGCCGGCGAGAACGGCAGCGGTGACATCTTCATCGCCTTCTCGACGGCCAACCGGGGTTTGGCAGGCGGCGGTACGCGCTCCGTCGAGATGCTCGCCAACGATGCGATCGACCCGCTCTTCTACGCGGCAATCGAGGCCACGGAGGAGGCGATCGTCAACGCGCTGCTGCAGGCGGAGACGATGACCGGCAAGGGCGGTGCGACCGCCCACCGCCTGGATCCCGAGCTGCTGGTCGAGCTGGTCCGGGGAGCGGGGACCGGATAGCCGTCTCACGCGGGAGCCGGCCCGCGCGTTCCATGGTGACAGCCCGACGACGATGGGAGAGTTGATGTCGCACCACGAGCTTCTCGGGCGAGCGGCTGACCACGCCGTTCGCTTTCTCGACGGTCTCGACGGCCGGTCGGTGGCGCCCCGGGCCGGGATCGAGGAGCTGCGCGCGGCCGTTCGCGCGTCCGCTTCCCGAGGACGGCGCCGACCCCGGTCGCGTGCTCGACGAGCTCGTGCAGGGCGCGGACGCCGGCCTGCTCGGCTCGACCGGCGGCCGCTTCTTCGGCTGGGTCGTGGGGGGAGCGTTGCCGGCGGCGGTCGCGGCTGACTGGCTGGCGTCGGCCTGGGACCAGAACGGCGCGATCTTCGCCACCTCTCCGGCCGCCGCGGTCGTCGAGGAGGTCTGCGGTTCATGGCTGAAGGAGCTCTTCGGGCTGCCTCCCTCGGCCTCGTTCGCTCTCGTGACGGGCTGCCAGATGGCGCACGTGACCTGCCTCGCGGCGGCCCGGCAGCGCCTGCTCGACGACCGAGGCGTCGACGTTCAGCGCCACGGCCTCGCCGGCGCGCCCCGCCTGCGGGTGCTCGCCTCGGAGCTCGCGCCACGAGACGATCGACCGCGCGATCCGGCTGCTCGGCATCGGAACCGACGCGATCGTGGCGCTTCCCGCCGACGACTCGCGCGGGATCAGCCTGCCGCTGCTCGAGCAGGCGCTCGACGCGGACGCGAATGCTCCCACCGTTGTCTGCCTGCAGGCCGGGGAGCTGAACACCGGGGCGTTCGACGCGTTCGGCGAGGCATGCGAGCTCGCGCACGCGAGAGGCGCATGGGTGCACGTGGACGGAGCCTTCGGCCTCTGGGCCGGCGCGAGCGGTCGCTACCGGCACCTCGTGGCCGGCGTCGAACGGGCCGACTCCTGGGCGACCGACGGGCACAAGTGGCTGAACGTCCCCTACGACGCCGGATTTGCGTTCGTTGCGGATCAAGCCTCGCACCACGCCTCGCTTACCGCGTCGGCGAGCTACTTCGACCACGCCGACGGCGGCCGCGACCCGGTCGACTGGAACCCCGAGTGGTCGCGACGGGCACGGGGCTTCGCGGTCTACGCGGCCATTCGCTCGCTCGGGCGCTCGGGCGTGGCCGAGCTCGTGGAGCGCTGCTGCCGGCACGCGAAGACCCTCGTCGCCGAGATCGGCGTCGCTGCCGGAGGCCGAGGTCGTCGCCGAGCCCGTGATCAACCAGGGGCTCGTTCGCTTCCTCTCGCCCGACGGCGACCACGACCGCCGTACCGACGACGTCATCGCTCGCATCCAGGCCGGGGGCGTCGCCTGGTTCGGCGGCACGACCTGGCGAGGCCGGCGGGTCATGCGCATCTCCGTGTGCAGCTGGCGAACGAGCGACGAGGACGTCGAGCGCACGATCCAGGCGGTGCGCGAGGCGCTGGCCGGCACGGGGACCGCCGCCGACGCGCTAGGCGGTACCGCTGGGGCCTGTCCGCAAACCCGTCACCTGCGCGACTGAGTAGAGTCGCCAGCCATGCTCGTCGCCGGCGTCGACGTCGGGAACTCGACCACCGAGGTCGCGGTCGCGCGCGTCGAGCCGGGCAGCGAGCCGGAGTGGCTGCTCGTCCTGCGCCGGCCGACGACCGGGCCAAAGGGCTCGCGCGCCTGTGCCGAGGGCGTCTCTGACCTGATCGGGCAAGCCGAGCGGCGGCTCGGCGAGCGCCCGCACCTGCTGCTGCTCGCCGAGCTCCATCCCGTCGAGTCGAGCCTGGTGGAGCTGGGCATGCTCGAGGAGCTCGACCTGGCCCGGACCGCCATCGCACGTCCGGCCAGCTCGACGCCCTCGGGCGAGGGGGTCGCCGTCGGCGTCCTGCGCCCGCTCGCCGGGCTGACGGGGGAGCCCGACCGGCGCGCCGTCCTCGTGGTGGTGGCGGGCTGGGACTTCGACCACGCGGCGGAACGGCTGCGGGAGGCGAGGGACCGGGGTTGGACGATCGCGGGGGCGATCGTGCAGGAAGACGACGCCGTCCTGATCGGAAACCGCTTCGACCGCGGCATCCCGATCGTCGACGAGGTCGCCGACGCCGCCGGGCTGCCCCTCGGATCGCTGGCGGCGGTCGAGGTAGCGGCACCCGGCGAAAGCGTCCTCGAGCTCGCCGATCCGCTGCGTCTCGCCGTGCTGCTCGGGCTCTCGCCGACCGAGGCCCGCGCAGCGCGTCACGCGGCCCGCGCGGTTGCCGGCCACCGGGCGGCGATCGTCTGCCGTGGGGAGCCGGGCGGAGAGCCCGCCCGGTGGAGGACGTGCAGTTCGCCGTCACGCTCCTCGCCGCCGACGGTAGCGCCGTCCCGCTCGACGAGCGCGCGCCGATTCCGCCCCCCGGCTCCGTTCGGGCACTGCGAGGAGCGGCAGGAGACCGCGACGGCCTGCGCGACCTCTTCTACGTGGCGCTACCCGCGCCGAAGGACGACCCGGGGTTCGCACGACGCCTTGCGCGACGGCGAGCCGTTGCCGTCGCTCTGCTCGCCGACGGAGAACCGGGCGGCTTGCTCGCCGAGCTCGCGTCCCTCGCTTCCGGCGGCGCCCGAGTCGTGGCGCGCGAGTCCGAGGCCGCGGTGCTGGGGGCGTCGACCACTCCGGGAGCAGGGCACACCCCGTTCGTTCTCGACCTCGGCGGCGGCACGGTCGACCTGCACAGGGAGCTGGGCCCGTCGGAGCAGGTCGTCGCGACTGCCGGCGCAGGGGATCTCGTCACCCGCATCTGCGCGGCGCTGCTCGGCTGCGACGCCGCGCTTGCCGAGCGGGCGAAACGGGTGCGGTCAGCGCGTGTCGAGACGCCGTTCACGCTGCACCACGAGGACGGTAGCCGCAGCTTCCTGGGCGAGCCCGCCCCGCCGGGCACCGTCGCGCGGCTCTGCCTCCTCGACGGGCGGGCGCCTGCTGCCGCTCGAGGCGCAGCTGGCGCCGGAGGTCTGGCGCGGCCTGCGCGCGGCGGCCAAGCGCGACGTCATCGCGCGCAACGTCAGGCGGGCGATCGACGCGGCCGGGGAGGTGCCCCGCGGCGAGCTGGTGACGCTGGTCGGCGGATCGGCCTGCGACGCCGAGGTCGTGGAGGCGGTTGCCGCGGAGCTCGCCGATCTGGATGTCGCCGTGGCCCGCGGCGACGTGCTCGGCCGCCACGGGCCCCGAGCAGCCGTCGCCGTCGGCCTCGTGCTGGCCCACGCGCGGGGCGGACCATGACGGCGCCTGTCGTCGCCTTGCTCGACGACCCGGCGACGGCTCGTCACCTGGCCGCCGGGTTCGAAGAGGAGGGCGTTCCGCTTGTGACCGAGCAGCGCTCCAGGCATGCCGCTCGAGCTCGCTCGCGAGGCAGCTCGGCGCTCACCGCTCGGGCTCGGCATCGGCGGAGCGGGGGGAGGTCTCGTGGCGGTGCTCGCCGCGGCGCCGGGACGTGCGTACCTCGAATCCCACGCGGGCGACGCGCGACGCTTCGGGCACGAGGCCGCGCGCATCGTCGCGCGGCGGCCTTTGACAGCAGGGGAATGGGGCGGGGAGGGGGCGTCACCCGCCCGCCCCTGGCGGATGGCGCGTTTAGCTAGTGCTCCGTCCCGAAAGTCGTCTTGCGCTCCGGCGGCTGCAAAGCGTCGCCGTTCTGTGTCCTCGGTCGCGCCAATACTTGTCCAGTATTGACGCTCCCTGCGTCCTTGCCCGGCTCGCTTTTCGCGCGCCGGAGCATCAAGGGACTTCCGAGACGGAACACTAGGCCGCTCGAGCTCCGTTCTTACGGGTGCTTGCCACCCGCACGATCTCGTCCCACCGGCCCTTGCCGAAGAAGCCCGCCTGCGAGCGTCCCTCTTCGGCGAGCTTGATGATCGTGTCCGCCTCCTGCGGGTCGCGCGTGCGGTAGGCGGCGTCGGTGAGCAGCCGGGCGGCCGCCGTCTTCTTGCCCTTGGCGAGCTCCTGCCTGGCCTCCTCGATGACCTGCTCGACGACGTTCACGTGCATCCTCCCTGGATCGTTGACCTAACCCGAGCTCGTCGGACTTGCGCCGGGCGCGTACGCCTATCAGCTCAGTTCCGTCCGTTCGCCCCGCGAAGCTCCGCTACCCGGATGATCTCGTCCCAGCGGCCCTTGCCGAACATGCCGGCGCTCGAGCGGCCTTCTACGGCGAGATCGCGAATCCGGCGCTCGAGCTCGGGATCATGGGTCTCGAACGCGGCGTCCGTCAGCAGCCGCGCTGCCTGCTTGTCGTGACCCGCTGCCATTTCTTTCTTGGCTGTCTCTATGGTCTGGACCACGTCCATGTCTACCTCCTGTGTGGCTCTCAGCTCGACGATGCCTCCCGCGCGGTCAGCGCGCGCTCAAAGTTCGTCCGCGACGCCTAAAAAAAGGCTCAGGACGGATCGACGAGGCGATAGCCCGCGCCCGGCTCCGTGAGCAGGTAGCGCGGCCGGGCGGGGTCGTCCTCGATCTTGCGCCGAAGCTGCGACACGTAGACGTGCAGGTAGTGCGACTCCGTCTGGTACGCCGGGCCCCAGACCTCCCGCAGGATCATGGCGTGGGTCAAGAGCTTGCCCTCGTTCTGGGCGAGGACGCGCAGGAGCTCGAACTCGTGCGGCGTGAGCTGGAGCGCTTCGCCACGGAGGAGCACGCGACGCTTCTCGAGATCGACTACCAGCTCGCCGAGCTCGATGACCGGCTCCGGGCTCGGGCCCGCTCGGCGCAGGGCGGCGCGGAGGCGGGCGAGCAGCTCCTCGACGCCGAACGGCTTCGTCACGTAGTCGTCCGCGCCCGCGTCGAGCGCCGCGACCTTCTCGCGCTCCTCGCCGATGACCGAGAGCACGACCACGGGCGCCTGCGTCCAGGTTCGCAGGTCACGGCAGACGTCGACGCCGCTGCCGTCGGGGAGGACGAGGTCCAGGATGACGGCGTCGGGCGGGCGGGCGGCCGCCCTGGTCAGGGCCTCCGCGACGGTCGCGGCCGCCTCCACGTTGTATCCGGCGGCGCGCAGCGTGGTCTCGAGGGCACGCCGGATCTGGGGCTCGTCGTCGACGACGAGCACGCGCGCGCCGGCGCTCACGCCGGAACCTCGACGGTCACCGTAGCCGCCGGAAGCGTGAGGATGAAGCACGAGCCGCCGCCGTCCCGGGGCTGGGTGAGGACGCCGCCGCCGTTCGCCTCCGCAAAGCCGCGGGCGATGGCGAGCCCGAGCCCCGTGCCGCGGCGGTCCGATGCGTCCGGCCCCCGCCGGAAGGGCTCGAAGATGACCTCGCGATCCGCGTGCGGCACTCCCGGTCCCTCGTCCTCGACTCGTACCACGACGTCGCCTCCGGCCGAGGCAGCGCTCACCGTCACGATCGAGCCCGCCGGCGAGAACTTGAGCGCGTTCTCCAGCAGGTTGACGAGCACGCGCTCGATCTGGGCAGCGTCCACCTCGACGAGCGGCAGGTCCGGCGGTATGGCGACGATCACGCGCTCGTGCCCGTCGAGGCCCTGGAGCGCCTGGACGACGATCCCGTCGAGGGCTCGCAAAGTCCGCTCCGGTTGAGCGGCGCCCGACTGCACGCGGGAGAGATCGAGCAGGTTGCCGACGACTCGGTCGAGGCGCTCCGCTTCCGCCCGGACCGTCTCGAGGAGATTCTCCCTGTCCGCCGGCTCGAGCACGAGACGCGGGTTCGTGAGGCTCTCCACCCCGACGCGGATCGCCGTGAGCGGCGAGCGCAGGTCATGGCTCACGGACCGCAGGAGCGCAGTCTTCATGGAGTCGCTGCGTCGCAGCGCCTCTGCCTCGAGTGCCTCGTGCTGGAGGCGCTCGCGATCGATCGCGACCGCGAGCAACGCCGCGAGAGCGGACAGGAAGCGCTCGGCCGCCGCCTCGTCCAGCGGGGTGTCGGCCGGGAACGTAGAGGGTGCCGATGAGGCGTTCACCGGCGAGCAGCGGGAGCCAGCGCCAGCCGGGACGGCGCTCGGGAATGTCGAACTCGATCTCTCCGTAGCGAGCGCGGAGGACGGTCGCGGCTCCTTCGGCGATGCGGTCCAGCTCCTTCTCGACGGAGGCGCCCGAGAGGAGCACGGTCGACAGCTCGGCGAGGAGGGCGGCCTCCCGTCGCCGTTGCTCGGCCTCCGTCGCACGTCGCCGCGCCCGTGAGGCGAGCTCTGCGACCACGAGCCCCGTGACGAGGAACACGACGAGGCCCACCCAGTTCTCCTCGCCCGACAGGGTGAACGTGAGCTCGGGGGGCAGGAACACGTAGTTGAAGACGAGCATGCTGACGAGCGAGGTCGCGATCGCGAACGTGCGGCCCCAGACGACCGCGATCGGCAGCACGGCGAGCACGTACAGGGTTCCGAGGCTGAACACGGGCGCGTGAGGACGGACGATCTCCACGATGCCGGTCACCGCAGCGATCGCGAGCAGGCTGGCCGCTGCCCCGGCCAGCTCGCGCCGGCCTAGGTGGGCGAGACGCGCTCGCCACCTGCGGACGAGCTCTTCCACGAGACGGAATGTAGCTCGGCCGGCCGACGTAGCTCGGGCGGTCTACGCGGCCCAGTCGAGGAGATCCCGGAGGTGCGCGTCGAGCTGGACGCGGGCCGCTTCCGTCATCTCGAACGCGTAGTGGCCCCAGAAGCTCTCCAGGACGCGGAGCTCGGCGCCGGGAATGAGCCGTCGCTCTGCGTCGCAATCCTCCACGGGGAAGAGCATGTCGTGGGAGAACGGGATCACGAACGTCTTCGCCGTGATTCGCGACAGCGCCGCGGCGAGGTCGCCGCCCGTGTGGCGCGAGACGTCCGCATGGCGCCACTTCCGGCACTGGCAGAGCAGGTTTCCTGCGTCCATCGGGGCGAAGTCGTCCACGAACAGGCGCCTGACGAGATCGTCGAGCGACGAGAAGCCGGCCTCCCGCCACGCCTCCGTGCGGAACAGCTCGTGGCTGAGCCCGACGGGTACCCACGCCTGTGCGTGCAGCTCGAGGCCGCCGTCGTCGAGGGCCTGCTCGGCGAGGAGCACGCAGAGCGCGTTGTGTGGCGTCGTCCGTGCCGTGCCGGCGATGGCGGCGAGGCGCTCGACATGGGAGGGATGGCGAACGGCCCACTCGTACGCCTGCTGTGCCCCCATCGAGAAGCCGACGGCGAGCGCCAGCTGCTCGAGGCCGAGCCCCTCGGTGACCAGCCGGTGCTGGGCCCGCACGTCGTCGCCGATCGTGATCTCGGGGAACGGGCCCGCCGTGTTGCTGGGCGAGCTCGAGAAGCCGTTTCCGAGCTGTCCCGGGCAGATGACGAACCACCGGTCGGGGTCGAGGGCGCGCCCGGGCGCGATCGTGGACTCGAGCGAGCTCGGCGTCCCCGAGTACATGTGCGGGTAGAGGACGGCATTGTCGCGGGCCGGGCTGAGTGTCCCGTGGGTCTTGTAGAGCAGGCGAGCGTCCTGCAGGACGGCCCCTCCCTCGAGCTCGAAGTCGCCGAGCTCGAAGACCGCGTGGGGGCCCTTCTCGGCCTCGCTGTAAGTACCCGGTCACGGCCAGACCTGCGTCGTGCGGACTGCGAGCGGCTCGAGCTCGGCGGGCAGCTCGAGCGGGCCGGGGGCGCGCAGGCAGAACTCCGGGGTCGGCCCGAGCACCATCTGGCGCCCCCAGAGGCCGGCTCCGGCCCCGTTGGTCCAGGGCGCGAGACGCGCATAGAGCTCCTCGTACGAGACGCCCGCGGGCTTGCCGAGCCAGGCTGCCGAGGCTGCGCCGTCGAGCGCCTCCTGACCGGCTCGCAGCCGGTAGAGGCCTCCGGCTCCGTCGGCCGCGAGGGCTGCGACGGCGTCGTGGCGCACGCCCGCGGCCGACGAGACTGCCGCGCGGTCCAGAGCGTCGAGCGCCTGCGAGCCGTCCAGCACGTACCAATCCTCGTAGCCCTCGCCGGTCAGCCAGGGAGCGCCGGCGATGCGGAAGGCCAGCGAGTGCCGGAAGCCCGACGGCGGGGCTTCCGCGAGCGCCGCGTGGAAGCGGCCCAGCGCGACCTCGTACACGGCAGGCGCCACGCCGGTCGAGGGTCGGTGCCAGAAGACGTAGGCGAGCACCGCGGTCTGTTAGCGTCGATCCCGTGCCAGACCCGCATGTGGTCGCGGATGTGGCGCGGCACTGCCTCCTCGGGGTAGTAGCGGTCGTAGAACTCGACGTCCAGGTGACACGCCTGGTACCACACGGTCGTCAGGAAGGGGTCGATGGTCGCCGGGAAGCGGCCGTACGTGTCCCAGATGTAGTTGCACAGGGTCTTCGTGGCCTCGATCGCCTCCTCCGAGGGTCGGGGCACCGCCCGGGCCACGTCGGCCGATCTCCACGGCACCTGCATCTTCTCGGGCGCCGAGAAGATGCCCTCCTTGCCCCAGCGGATGTCGACGATGTGGTCGACCGCCGCGTCCATGTTCTCGTGAAACGGCGGGCAGGCCGCCTCGAAGACGCCCGGCAGACCGACGGGAATCAGCTCGCCGGGGCCCGCCGGGCCGTCGTCGGGAACCTGGTGGAACGTGAAGCCGAGGCTTCCGCACGGGCCCTCGCCGCCTGCGATCTCCCAGAGCGGCTCGCCGCCCATCGTGACCCGGCCCTTGCCGCCCGAGAAGGGATGGCCGCCGAGCCCGAGCGCCTGGGTCGTGAGCATGAGGTTCTGCACCATCAGGCCGGCCTCGACGCCGTTCATGTCCACCATCTGCCAGCGCTCGAAGTCGGCGATGTCGTACGGATGGGCGTGCTTCGAGAAGAGCCCGGAGTCCATGAACGGCTTCAGCGGATCGGCTCCCAGGCGCATGTCCTTCAGGTAGTAGCCGTGAGGGCGATCGAAGTAGAGCAGCATCGCCGAGATGCACTGGCGCGTCACGTCCGCGATCGGCATGAACAGCGTCGTGCCCTCGTGGTTCACGATCCACTCGTTGAACTTGAACAGGTTCGGGCGGCGGCGCGGGACGTCGAGCCGGCTGTCCTGCAGCTTGATCGCGCGCCGGTAGAGATCGTGCTGCTCCTCGGGCGTCTGGTTCTGGACGTACGCGCTCCGGGCGCTCGTCGCGCTGAGGGAGCACGAATGTCCCCTCGTCGTTCGTCCAGAAGAGCTCCGTTCCGTGGATGGCGAGCGGGCTCGGGAAGGGGCGTCCCGTGTAGGTCTGGAGCTTGTCCGCCCCCGTCGGCCCGCCCTCCGCCGTCGTGAACGGCCATTCCTCGCGCACGACGCCGGTCACGCCGGTCGCGGCGGCGACGAGGATCGCTTCCTCCTCGTAGGCGAGCGGCACGGGATCCTTCGTGGACGTGTACGCGAGCGGTCCCGTGATGCGTCGCTCCGAGGGCGAAGCGACGAGCACGGCGGGTGAAGATCGCCTCGAGCGTCGGAAACGCCGCGGCGGTCTGGAGCGCCTCGGGCCGGACGGCCGGGCGGCGCGACCGGCGGCCGCTTTCTTTTTTGTAGCGACTGGCATGGCCGGAGTGTACCGTCCCCGGGTGCGCGACGGTGAGGCTCTACGTGGACGTGTCCGAGCGAGCCAGACCGCCGCAGAAGGACGAGCGTATCTCCGTCCGGCACCGTCGCCACTCGTGGTCGACGCCCACACCGACGGCCGCGCGCGGAAGTGTGAAAGAAGTCGCACGCGGGTGGATGTAGCGTCGGGCCGGGCGGCGGATCTACCGTGTGACGGGATGGATCTTCGCCTCGAGCCCTTCGTAGAGGCTCACGCCGGAACGGTGCTCGGCTGGGTCGAGAGCGCCGAGGAGGCGGACCGCTGGGCCTCCGCAGGCAGCCGCGTGCTCGAGCCGGCGCTGCTGCGCGAATGGCATGCCGATCCCGAGGTGCGGCCGTACCTCTGCTTCGAGGGCAGCGAGCCGGTCGGATACGGCGAGGTCTGGGAGGACCGCGAGGCCGACGAAGCCGAGCTCGCGCGTATCCTCGTCGACCCGGCGCTGCGGCGCCGCGGGATCGGCCGCCGCCTGACCGGGCTGCTCGGCGAGCGAGCCCGTGACGCCGGCTTCGCCGACGTGTGGCTGCGCGTCGTCCCCGACAACGAGCCCGCGCTTGCCGCCTACCGGGCGGCCGGGTTCGTGCGGACGTCACCCGAGGAGGAGGCGGGCTTCAACGAAGGCCAGCCCTGCGCGTACGTGTGGATGAAGCTCGCCGGCAGCTCGGGAGCCGGCGGGCGCCGCGCTAATCCATGAAGGCGCCGCCGTTCACGGCGAGCGCCTCGCCCGTGACGAACCGGCGTCATCGCTCGGCGAGGAAGGCGACGGCCAGCGCGACGTCCTCGGGCGTCTCGAGGCGGCCGAGCGGGGTGGCCGCGATCCACATGCTCACGGACGGCGTCGATCGAGGTTCCGCGCAGCTCCGACTCCCAGGCAAGCTCGCGCTCCTGCATGCTCGTGGTCACGAAGCCCGGGCAGACGCAGTTGACGCGAATCCCGCTCGGCCCGAGCTCGTGCGGCCATCGCCTGGGTGATCCCGACCACGGCGAACTTCGAGGCCACGAGTGGGCGAGGTAGGGCGCGGCGCCCCACTGCCGGCCGTCGAGGCGGTGTTGACGATCGCGCCGCCGCTCCCCTGGGAGATCAGCCGTCGCGCCGCGACCTGGCCGCAGAGGAAGACGCCCTTGGCGTTGACGGCCAGGTTGAAGTCGTACTCGTCCTCGGAGAGGTCGATGAAGCGCCCCATCGTCGAGACACCGGCGTTCGACACCCACACCTGCGAGCGGGCCGAGCGCCGCGACAGGCGGCGTCGCAGGCGGCCTCGATGGAGCTCGTGTCGGTGACGTCGAGCGAGAACGCCTCCGCGCCTTCGATCTCGGCCGCCACGCGCTCGCCGCGTCCTCGGTCGACATCGGTCACAGCCACGCGGTGCCCGCGACGCCCGCGAGCTCGCGCGCGATCGCCGCGCCGATGCCCGTCGCGGCTCCGGTGACGACGGCCGTCATGGGGCGACTCTACGCGACGGCGGTGTCAGCGCGTACCGGCGTCGCCGCGACGTGACCCGCCGACCGGAGCCCCTGCGCCAAGCACGATGGACGCGATGAGGAGGAAGAACAGCACGCCGACCACGATGCCGACGACCTGGAACGCGAGAGCCGCCGCTCCCTGCCGGCCGGCTCCCCCGTGACCGGAACAGGCCTGCGGCGAAGGTGGTCTCGCCGCCGAAACGAGCTCGCGCAGGCCTCGCAGGTGATGACCGCTTCGTAGGGCCCGGGCTCGAGCTCCGGCACGGCGAACTCGGAGCCGACCCGGCCGTCCGGGAGGCTCGCGAGCTTCACCGACGGCGACGGCGTCAGCGAAGTCGCCTGCACGACGTCGGCGCTACCGTGATAGGCGCGAGCGAGACCGTCGCCGACGTCAGCTCGGGCACGGCCGATCGGTCGCCGAGCGCGGTCGACCTCGACGCCCGGGCTGCCTCCCGGAGGGTCGAGGATCAGCCAGAGCGGGACCGAAGGCAGCGAAAGAGGTCGTTGATTGCGCCTTCCACCGCGAAACGCTCGTAGGGGCAAACGCCCGGGGCGACGAAGACCTCGCCAGGCCGGCCTTCCACCCCGACCGCGACGGGCGGGTCGACGCCCTCGATCCTGACCGCGGTGACGCTCTCGCCGCCGAGCTCGCCGCCACCGAGCGGATCGCCGAGGGCACGACGCGCTCCGGCTCGGCGGCCGGGTAGCGCACGCCCGTGTAGCTCCGCCGTCGAAGACGAGAGGCTCGAGCAGGCACGCCAGCGCTCGGCTCCTCGTAGCCCGAGCACGCCGCAGCGGACGACGAACGCGACACCCGGCCGCGCCGCGACGGCGACCGCCACCGCGGATCGACTCCGTCGATGCGGGCGGCCGTGGCGGGCGAGCGCGTCGCGCTTGCACGGTCGTCGCCGCCTGCCGTGTCGACTCCGCTCGCCGAGCTGGTCGCCGAGCGTGAGCGGCACCGAGCGCGGGAACGGCTCCTCGACGTAGGCACGTCGTCGTAGATGACGAAGGACCGGTCGGGCAGTCCTGGGCGGCGGCACTCGCGGCGAAGCGCGAGCCAGCGCAAGGCGAGGAGGGCACCAGAGGAGCCGGGCGGGTCGCACGGAGCGGGGATGATACGGACGGCCCTATGCCGCGGGCGTCAGCGGGCGCCCCGGCGCACGAGCTCCTGCTCGCGGGTCTCGCCGGGGAGCGGCATGTCCTCCGCGCGACGCTCCTCGAAGCCACGGAGCAGGTCCGCCGGACGCGTCGCGCTCCTCCTCGCCCCTCCACTCGAGCAGCCGCCAAGTTCCGAGCGGACTCGTCTCGACGCGGATCGACGGGAAGGGGCCGCGGCTCGAGCAGAAGCAGCGGCAGCGAGGCGGTGTCGTGCCCGATCCGCCGCTGGCGGCTGGCGGCGACGCGCCAGCGGAACGCGACGAACGTGCCCTCGAGGGCGCGCGGGAGCTCGGGCGGCAGCTCGATGGCGAAGTGCAGCCAGTTCGTGCCGGCGAGGTCACCGAGCTCCCAGCGTCCAGCCAGACCTCCTCGTCGATCCAGATCGGCACCGCCCGCATCCGTATGTCCCAGTAGGTCGAGAGGCGGAGAAGCGGCTTCTGACCGACGAGCTGCGGCGGGACATCGAGCCACGAGGCGAGGCACCGCACCTTGAGCACTACCGGGCGCGGGTCGTGCCGCCCTTCCCGCGCCTCGACCCGGCCCTCGATCCGGCCCGCGCCCCAGGGCTCCGCGGTGTCGAGCGAGATCGTGAAGCCATGCGCGCCTGTGGCATGCTCGATCCCGCGGCCGCTGAGCTCGTCCGGGACGTGAGGTCAGCAGCATCGCCGGCGACTCCGGATCGAACGGGTCGGATCGAGACCGGCCGCCGCGAGGGAGTCGGGATCGGTCTCACTGGCCCGGACGCGTCGCCGGTCACACGGAGGCCAGAGACGGCGCGACGGCCGCGCGTCAGGCCTCCTCGTGCACGAACTTGCCGACGGCCTCGTAGCGCTCTTTCGAGCTCCAGACTTGTAGATGAGTGCCAGGACAACCCCGATGAGGAAGATCCCGAGCGAGTAGTAGAAGGCACCGCCTGGATCCAGCCTCCGTACTCGGTCGAGAACGTGATGCCCACGCGGTTCTTCATCATGAGGTAGATGGCGAAGGACAACGAGCCGGCCCCGATGATCGGCGCTACGCCGGTCTTGAACCAGTGGAAGCCGTCGCGGGCATGGCGGATGAAGTACCACATGATCGCCAGGCACACGACGGCCATGATCGGGAACAGGATCATGTTCCCCTGGAACGGCAGCCAGGTGGCGACGACGCCGAACGCCGACGAACGCGTCGCTGCGTTGCAGTCCGAGCGTCTCGAGCGTCCCGCTCGCCGCGGGGCCGAAGGCGAAGAGCGAGAAGACGGCGGTGGTGAAGGCGAGCATCACGAAGGCGGCGACGAAGGGGCTCTTGTGCTTTGCGTGCGTGCGACCGAGGACTCGCGGCAGGATCCCTTCCCTGCCCATCGCGAACAGGTAGCGGCACGACGTGTTCCAGAATGCCAGGCAGCAGGCGAAGACACCGGTGATGATCAGCACCTGGAACAGGTTCTTGACGCCCACGCCGGCGAAGTCCTGGCACGACGGGGTAGAAGGCGTTTGCGTAGTTGTGGGTCGCCGGGTCGGGGATGACTCCGGCCGGGGCGCCCTCGACGCCGAACGACGTGGCGACTGCCCACGGCCACGCATCTCCGGTCGAGCCGTAGGCGGAGACGAGCGTCCAGGCCCAGAACGTGTAGAAGAGCCCGAGCCCGAGGCAGGAGATGTAGATGGCCGCGGCCATCATCCTCTTGGGGTTGCGCGCCTCCTCCGCGTAGTTCGGCGCCATCTCGAAGCCCACCCAGGACCAGAACGCGAAGAAGAAGCCGATGCCGGCCAGCCCGGCGCCGAACACTCGTGCGGCGCCTTCGAATCCCTCTCCGCCGGGGAACAGCGCCGCCGGGTTGAGCGCCTGCCACACCATGCCATCGGGTCCACCCCCCTTCACGCACGACGGCGAAGGAGAAGATCATGAGGACGAGGATCTCGCCGATGAGGCAGAAGCCGAGCAGCCTGGCCACCGTCTCGACGTGGAAGTAGCTGACGGCCCACAGCAGGACGATGAAGCAGTAGGTGTAGATCCGCCAGTCGAGGTAATAGCCGCCGCTCAGGTCCAGGATGCTCTCGTGCGCGAAGTAGCCGCCGGCGCCGAGGATGCCCGGGACGAAGATCATGTAGGCCGCGGCGATGGCTACCGCCGTGCCCAGGCCGATGACACGGCCGAACCCGTACGTCATGTACGAGTACATGCCGCCCGCCGTCGTCACGCGCCGCGCCATCTCGACGTAGGGGATCGAGAAGAAGAAGAAGCAGAACGTCGCCATCCAGTAGGCGGCCGGCACCGCGATGCCGATCCCGTAGCCGGACAGCGGGTCGTTGAACATCATCGCCGCGAGCGGCGCAGCGCCCGTGACGATGCAGAACAGGACCTGGGGCAGGCCGAGAGCGTTACGGGCTAACTCGGTGCTGCCGGTTATCCCCTTTCACCTCTGCCGTAGCAGCGCTCGCTTCCATCCGCCAACCTCCTTACGACGCCGGGTCCCCGGAGAGCGAGCGAGTAGCGTATACCGGAATTCGGGCGCATGGCAAGGGCTTTTTTCTTGGCCGAGCTGAGCGGCCACCGTTACGACTGCGGTACTGTCCGGTTCCTCGTGCTGCCTCTTGCGAGGCCCGATCCGCAACCAGCCGCGCCGCCAGGCGATGACTGAACCGATGATCGCGATGAAGAGGAGCGCTCCGATCACGATGCCGAGCACGCGCGGGCCGCTGCTTCCCTCCTCGGCGACGATGGCGAGCGACCCCGCCGGGAAGTGCGTCTGGCCGTCGTACTCGGTACCGCAGGCTTCGCAGGTGACGATCGCCTGGTAGACGCCGGTTTCCAGTCCGGCACCGTGATCGGGAGGCTCACGCTGCCGTCGGTGACCGACGTTGATCGTGCCGACCTCTAACGCTCCCGATAGGGAGCTGGGCACTACATCGGCACCGCCCTGAGATGGGAGCCAGGGACACGGTCGCACCCTCGACGAGCGCCGCGATGACACGGTCCGCGTGTGCCGTGATGCTTTCACCGACTCTCACGGCCGGCGGCCGTTCGAGGTCGAAGACGAGCCACAGCGGCCCCTGGAGGCAGCGTAGGAGGTCGTCCTCGGCTTCCTCCGTCGCAAACCGCTCGTACGGACAGGCGCCAGCAGCGACGAACGCTCGGCGGGCCTACCGTCCACGCCGACGCCCACTGAGGGATCGACGCCGTCGATCCGCGAGACGGTCACGTTCTCGCCAGCGAGCTTCCCGCCGCCGACCGGATCGCCGAAGACGAGCCTCGCTGGCGACGCTCCGACCGGATAGCGCGCTCCCGAATACGAGCTGCCGTCGTAAGCGAGTGGCTCGAGGATGCAGCGGGCTCGATCCTCTACCTCGTAGCCGGCGCAGCGTGCGCCGAGGATAAAGACGGAGTCGGGTCTCCCGTCGACCGCGACCGCGAGATCACTGGCGATGTCGGCGAGCGCCACGACCGTCACGGTGCGTGGCTCGCAGCCGTTCTCTTCGGAGAGGAAGGCGAGCCGGCCCGATCCCAGGATGGCCCCGCGCTCCGGGAGCTCGCCCGACGGAGCCGGCTCCTCGGAGAACACGGCCTGCTGGAACAGCATCAGCGCTGGCCCCGGGCATTCTTGGGCGGCGGCGGTACCGGTGGAGATGAGTGCCATCGCCGCCGCGGCCAGCACGCAGCAAAGGAGCCGGGCCGGGGTCACGAGGATCGACGATGGTCGAGCGACCGAGCCGTCAGCCGCCTCTGCGAGGCCTGAGCTCGGCCGTCCTGGCTCTCGGCTGAAGTTGTCGGGGACATGAGGTGACGAGCGTCATGAGCGCGAGCTCGCACAGACAGCTGGGGCGGCCCGCGAGCCGCCCCAGCTGCCTGTCAAACAATCAGAGGTAGGGCCGTCAGGCCTCCTCGTGGATGAACTTCCCGACCGCTTCGTAGCGCTCCTTCGAGCGAACCCTGTAGATGAGGGCGAGTGCACAGCCGCCGAGGAAGATGCCGAGCGAGATCCACGGAACGGCCTTGACCCAGCCCGTGTACTCGCCGAAGGTGATGCCGGCGCGGTTCTTCATCATCAGGTAGAAGGCGAAGGAGATCGCGCCCGCGCCCAGGATGGGCGCGATGCACGTCTTCCACCAGTGCCAGCCGTCCCTGGCCTCGCGCCAGAAGTACGACCATGATCGCGAGGCCGACGACCGCCATGAGCGGGAACAGCAGCGCGTTGCCCTGGAACGGGATCCAGGTGCCGATCTGCAGCAGCGCCGTGAGCGGGCTGCTCTCGTCGTAGCCGAGCCGCCTCGCGCTGTCCGCCGCCGACGGCGCCGGTGGCGAAGAGCGCGGTGACCATGACGCACGAACAACGCGACCACGAACGTCGCGACGAACGGGCTCTTGTGCTTCGCGTGCGTGCGGCCGAGAACGCGCGGCAGGATGCCCTCGCGGCCCATCGCGAAGAGGTAGCGGTTGGACGTCTGCCAGAACGCGAGCGCGCAGGCGAACGAGCCGGTGATGATCAACACCTTGAAGATGTTCGCGATGCCGACTCCCGCGAACTCCTGGGCGGCGGGGTAGAAGACGTTCGCGTAGTTGCCCTCCGGCAGGCCGTTGCCGGGCGAGATCGGCGGGGCGTCGCCCGCCGCTCCGTAACTCGTCGCCACTGCCCATACCCACTCGTCGTCTGGTCGAGCCGTAGGCGCTGATCAGCATCCACGACCAGAACGTGTAGAGGATGCCCGAGGCCGATGCAGGAGATGTAGATCGCCGCGGCCATCATCTTCTTCGGGTTGCGCGACTCCTCGGCGTAGTTCGGGGCCATCTCGAAGCCGACCCACGACCAGAAGCAGGCGAAGAAGCCGACGCCTGCCAGGCCGACGCCGAACACGCGTGCGGCGCCCTCGACGCCCTCGCCCCGCTGAAGATCGAGGCGGGGTTCAGCGCCTGCCAGACGAAGCCCGTCCGGGCCGCCACCCTGTACGACGACGGCGAAGGAGAAGATCATCAGGATGATCAGCTCGCCGATCAGGCGATCCCGAGGATCTTCGCCACCACCTCGACGTGGAAGTAGCGTGATGAAGAACATGAGCGCGATGAAGCAGAAGGCGTAGATGCGCCAGTCCATGTCGAAGCCGCCGCGACAGGTCGAGGATGCTCGTCTGGGCGAAGTACGACGTCACCCCGTTGACGCCGCGGTGAAGAGCATGTAGGCGGCGGTGATGCCGACCGCCGTGCCGATCCCCACGATCCGGCCGAAGCCGTACGACATGTAGGAGTAGATGCCGCCCGCGGTCGTGACGCGGCGCGCCATCTCGACATAGGCGACCGAGAAGAGCGTGAACGCGAACGTCGCGATCCAGAAGCCGGCCGGGACCGCGATGCCCATGCCGTAGCCGGACAGCGGGTCGTTGAACATCATCGCCGCAAGGGGCGCGGAGCCCGTGACGATGCAGAACAGGATCGCCGGCAGCCCGAGGGCGTTGCGGGCAAGCTCGGTGCTGCCTGTCACCCCCCCGTGGCCTCTACCCTGGCACCGCTCGCTTCCATCCGCCTACCTCCTTACGACGCCGGTCTCCCCAAGAGAGGGGGCTAGCCTATACCTGGAATCGGACGGTTTGCAAGGGGTTTTTCGGCGTCGGCACGAGCTTGCAGGCCTCGCGCCGGCGTGGGATGATCGCGCGCCGTGAGCCGTCTCGAGGGAACCCGCGCGCTCGTCACGGGAGGGACCTCCGGGATCGGCGAGGCGATCGTCGAGCGGCTGCGCTCGGAGGGGGCCGGGGTCGCCTTCACCGGGCGCAGCTGCGGAGCGCGGCGAGCGCGTCGCCGAGCGCACGGGCGCACGGTTCGTACAGGCGGACGCGACGGTCGCCGAGGACGTCGATCGCTCGGTGTCGGAGGCCGTCGAGGGGCTCGGCGGCCTCGACGCCCTCGTGCTCAACGCCGGCGGTCCTGCACGAGGGCTCCCTGGCCGAGACGCCGGACGAGGTCTGGGACACGGTGCTCGAGACGAACCTCGTCGCCCCCTACCGCTACGCGCTCGCCTGCCTTCCGCACCTGCGCGCAGCCGGCGGAGGCTCGATCGTGGCGATGTCGTCGGACGCCGGCGTCTGGGTCGAGGCCGCGATCGGCGCGTACTCGGTCTCGAAGCGCGCGCTGATCACGCTCGCTCAGATGCTCGGGACGGAGGCGGGCAAGGACGGGATCAGGGTGAACGTCGTGTGTCCCGGGCGACACGGCGCCCGGCATGGCGACCTTCACTACCGGGCAGGACGAGCGCGAGCCGTCCGGCTGGCTGCTGCCGCCCGCAGGCCGGATCGGGACGGCGCAGGACGCCGCGGCCGCGGTCGCCTTCTTCCTCTCGCCCGACTCCTCGTTCTGCAACGGCTCGGTGCTTCTCGTCGACGGCGGCATGCGCGCCGACCTCCATTCCGACATCGGTGCTGAACGGATGACGTATCCGGAGCTCGAGGGCCGCACCGCGCTCGTCACCGGAGGCACCTCCGGGATCGGGAAGGCCTGTGTCGAGCGGCTGCGCGCGGAGGGGATGACCGTCGTCTTCACGGGTCGGAACGAGATGCGCGGGGAGGCCGTGGCCGCCGCGACGGGCGCCCGCTTCCTGCCGTGCGACGCGCGCGACCGCGCCGCCTCGGATCGCGCGGTGGAGGAGGCTCTCGCGGTCGGCGGAGGGCGGCTGGACGTGCTCGTCGCCAACGCCGGAATCCTCATGGGCGGTCCCATCGAGGAGACGCCGGAGGCCGCCTTCCGCGAGCTGCTCGAGGTGAACCTCACGGCGCTCTTCCGCGTCTCGCGCGCCTGCTTCGGGCCCATGCGCGAGCAGGGCGGCGGCTCGATGGTCCACATCTGCTCGGACTCGGGCATCCGCGGGATCCACGAGATCCCGGCCTACTCGGTGACGAAGGCAGGCGCGGTCGCCGTCTCCGAGCTCTTCGCGGCGGAGGGCGCCCCGCACGGCATCCGCGCGAACGCCGTGTGCCCGGGCGACGTCCTGCCGGGCGTGCAGGCGACACCGGTCGGCTTCGAGCACCACGCCGAGTCGCCGGAGGGCTGGACGCTGCCGCCCTCGGGCCGGTTCGGCACGGGAGAGGACGTCGCCGCCCTCGTCGCCTGGCTGGCCTCCGACGAGTCGTCGCACGTGACCGGGGCGACGCTGCGGATCGACGGCGGCGCCGGGGCGGCCTTCCGGGCGATGACCCGTGCCTGACGGCCTCCTGAGCGGAAGGCGTGCGCTCGTCACCGGGGCTGCGCGCGGGATCGGATTCGCCACCGCCCGGCGCTTCTGCGAGCACGGCGCGTCGGTCGCGCTGTGCGACGTCGGGCGAGCTCGACGGTCCGGTGGACGAGCTCGCGGGCCAGGGTCACACGGCCTTCGCCGTGCCGTTCGACGTCGCCGACGAGGACGCCGTCGAGGCAGGGGTGGCCGAGGCTCGCGAACGCCTCGGCGGCCTGGACGTGCTCGTCGCGAACGCGGGCATCGTCCGCTTCGTCCCGGCGCTCGACACGAGCCTCGAGCTCTGGCGGCAGATCCTGGACGTCAACCTCACCGGGGTCTTCCTCTGCCTGCGGGCCGCCGGGAGGGTCTTTCGCGAGCAGGGCCACGGCGTGCTGCTCGCCACCTCGTCGCAGGCCGGGCTGCACGGCTACCGCGGCGAGGCCGCGTACTGCGCGTCGAAGTTCGGCGTCGTCGGGCTCGTCGAGGTCATGGCGAAGG
The DNA here is from genome assembly GCA_963838105.1 of uncultured Thermoleophilia bacterium. Classification (GTDB taxonomy): domain Bacteria; phylum Actinomycetota; class Thermoleophilia; order Gaiellales; family Gaiellaceae; genus CAWJNF01. Next base: position 119,489 of record CAWIQC010000030.1, read on the forward strand.
AGCTCGCGCCCTACGGCGTGCGCGTCAACTGCGTCGCGCCGGGCACGGTCGACACGCCGATGCAGGACCTCGTCGTCGAGGAGTTCGCGCGCAGGGCCGGCGGAGACGTCGCGGCGGGCCGCCGGGCGCTCATCGACACGATCCCGTTCGGCCGGGGGAGCTCGCCCGAGGAGGTCGCCGACGCGTTCGTGTATCTCGCGTCCGATCTCGCGAGCTACGTGTCGGGAGCGACCCTCGTCGTCGACGGGGCCGAGTGCTCGTGAGGCGGGGCGCGTGAGCGACCGGCGACTGGAGGGGAAGGTGGCGCTCGTCACCGGCGCGGCGAGCGGGAACGGCCGGGCGATCGCTCTGCGCTTCGCCCGGGAAGGCGCCGCCGTTCTCGTCGCGGACGTTCGCGAGCTGCCCGACCCGGGTGGGGTGGAGGCCGAGAAGGACGTGTCGACGCACGCGCTCATCGAGCGCGACGGCGGGCGTGCTGCGTTCGTGCGCTGTGACGTCACCGCCGCGGACGAGGTGCGGGCCGCCGTCGACGCGGCGGTCGAGTCGTTCGGGCGCCTCGACGTCGCGGTCGCGAACGCGGGCATCAACATCGACATCCACGACCTCGTGGACGAGCCGTTCGACCAGTACGCGCACGTCGTCGACGTGAACCAGCACGGCGTCTGGTGGACCTGCAAGGAGGCGGCCCGCCGCATGGTCGAGCAGGGCGAGGGCGGTCGCATCGTCGCGATCGCGTCCATCGCCGGCCTCGTGGGCACCCCGACGGGAGTGGCGTACAACTCGTCCAAGGGCGCCGTCGTCCAGCTCGTGCGCACGCTCGCGCTGCAGCTCGCGCCGCACCGGATCACCGTCAACGCGATCTGCCCCGGCTGGGTGCGGACGGCCATGACGACGGATACGCAGAACGACCCGGCACTGAACGAGCGCGCTCTGGCGCTGCATCCGCTCGGCCGCCTGGGCGAGCCGGAAGACGTTGCCGGCGCCGCGTTCTTCCTCGCCTCCGACGACGCTGCCTGGGTGACGGGGGTCGCCCTTCCCGTCGACGGCGGCTACACGTGCGTGTGACGACGGCCCGAGACCTCGTTCCGCTCTCGCCGCACCCGGAGCTCGGGTTCGAGGAGCGGATCGCCACGCTCGAGGCGCGCCTTCTCCGGCCGGCTCGGGTACCACGCGGTCGCCTCGAGGACGGCGCCGAGGTCGAGCGTCGCGCGGACGAGCGCTTCCCGACCGCCTCGGTGATCAAGGTCGGCCTCGTCTGCTGCGCCCTCGACCTCGTCGCCCGCGGCGACGCCGGGCTCGGCGACCTGCTCGAGCTACCGCCGCGGGGCGAGCGCGTTGCCGGCGGCGGGGTGCTGAAGCAGCTCGAGGTCGAGCGGCTCTCCCTGCGAGACCTGATCGAGCTCACGCTCTGCGTCTCCGACAACGTGGCCACGAACGCCGTCTACGAGCGCTGCGGCGGGGCCGACCCGGTGAACGCCTACCTCGCCGGGCTCGGACTCGCCGAGACGCGCATGCCCGGTCCCGTCGACTTCGCGCGCATCACGGACGACGTGGACGGCGGCATCGGCGTGTCGACGCCGCGCGAGCAGACGCGGCTGCTGACCGCGATCCTGCGCGACGAGATCCTGACCCCGGGACTATGCGACTACCTGCGCGGCGTCCTCGGGCGCCAGCACCTCCTCGACCAGGCTCCGCGCTGGCTCGGCTGGAACACGTACGCGCAGTACCACGGGCGCGACTGGCCGCTCTGGGTCGGCAGCAAGTCGGGCGAGCTCGACGGCGTCCGTGCGGACGTCGCCATGGTCCGTGCCGCGGCGGGCACGGCCGTGCTGGCCGTGTTCACGGACGGCGGGCGCGACCTGCGGGAGACGGTCGACACCGAGGGGACGCTTGCCGTAGCCGAGTGCGGCGCGGCGATCTGCGCGCGGCTCCTGGGCCTCGACTGCTGATCGTCGTCCGACGGGCCGGATGAGATCCGGCCCCTACGGACCTGGGCCGGTCGGGGACCGGCCAGACCTGTGCCGGATGGGATCCGGCCCCTACGCAGGACGGCTGGTGCACCAGATGTCGCGGTGCAACCTCAGGTCGCCGCCCTCGCGCTTCCAGACGACGAGGTACTTCCCCTGGTCGGCGATGCTGCCGCTTGCTTCGAGGGTGAACTGGCCGACCTCGTACGCGGTGTCGCCGGCCGCCTCCACCTCCACGGTCTCGAGCGTCACGCGCGTGATGCCCATGTCCATCGCCCCCTGCCAGAAGGCCTGAATCGCAGGCTTGCCGGTCACGGGCTCGCTGTTCGGCGGCAGCAGCTGCCCGCCCTCCGTGTAGCACTCGGCCACACCGGCTGCGTCGCCGCCGTTGTAGCTCTCCATGAAGCGCTTGTCTGCGGCGACGATCGTGTCGCGAAGCTCGCTCGCCGTGGTGGCCATGGGACACCTCCGTGCTCGACGTCGATGCCGGAGCGTAGCGCCCTCCCGTACGATCCGCCGGTGATCGTCTCGGCAGACGGGGTCGACCTCTGGGTCGAGCAGGAGGGCGAGGGGCCCGACGTGCTCTTCATCTCCGGGCTGGCCGACGAGGGCGCCTGCTGGGTCGACCAGGTCGCGGGCCTGCGCGACCGCTACCGGCATCACGACGTTCGACAACCGTGGCGTCGGCCGGTCGGGGACGCCGGAGGGGCCGTACGCGATCGCCGACTTCGCGCGGGACACGATCGCGCTCATGGACGCGCTCGGCCTCGAGCAGCCACACGTGGTCGGCTCCTCGATGGGCGGCGCGATCGCGCAGGAGCTCACGCTGGCGCACCCCGACCGCGTGCGCAGCCTCGTGCTCAACGGCACCTGGTGTCGTGGCGACCGCTTCCTCCACGAGGTGTTCCGCAACTGGATGTGGACGGCTCGGCACGCCGACTCGATCCGCGACTTCCTGGTCGCCGTCAACCTCTGGTGCTTCGCTCCCCGCATCTGGAACGAGGGCACCATGGACGGCTGGCTCGACGCCGCCGAGCAGAGCCCGTACCCACAGTCGGTCGAAGCGTTCTGCTGGTCGGCCGAGGCGCTTCTCGGCCACGACACCGCCGACCGGCTCGGCGCCATCGCCGTCCCGACGCTCGTGACGGTCGGGGAGCTCGACCTCGTGCTCCCGCCCCGGTTCTCGGAGGCGATCGTCGAGCGGATCCCCGGCGCGCGCCTGCTCGTCGTCCCGGACGCCGGGCACCAGCCGTTCCAGGAGCTCCCGGAGGAGTACAACCGCACTCTGCGCGGCTTCTGGGACGGGTAGTCGCGAACGACCGCGAGCAAACCGAATGGGTGCGGCCGCCGAACTAGCAGTAAGCGGGACGGCGTCGCGGACAACCTCGCCGGCCGTCGTCGTCGTCCCGCCAGTCCTGCCCCGGCCCGTCGCGTCACTCTCCCACGCGACGTGGCCGGGCGCTTGCACCGACTACAGACCCCAGGGCGGGGTCAAGTCTTGCATAGCAGCATAAGGCGGATCGGGCGGGGCCTCGTGCTCGCGAGGGCTCCGGCTTATGTGCTAATGCAAGACTTGACCCCGGGCCTAGACCGTCTCGGACGCCGCTACGAGCCGAACGTGAAGGCGTAGGCGGCCAGCCCGGGGGTGAAGGCGAGGTCGAGCTGGTGGTACTGCGCCTGTCCGGTGGGAGCCGGCGGGAGCTGTACAAGCGAATAGAGCCGGGGCCCGTCGACGCGGATCGATCCCGAGCTGTGCGCCGTCCACGGTCACGTCGACCACAGCGGCGCCCGCCTCGGGCGTGAGGACGAGGAAGACCTGCTCGCCGCGGAAGTGGAGCCGCAGCCGGGCGTCCTGGCCGGCGACCGCTCGCTCCTGCTCGATCCGCCACTCGCCGCCGAACGCGAGCGAGTCCTCGGGCACGAAGCCGGGCAGCTCGTAGCTCGCCAAACGGTCGGGCACGACGGGATCGCCGACGAGCCGATCGAGCCGACCGTAGCCGAGGTAGCTCTCCGGCGTCTGCGGCCCGTCGGGAGTCTGTTCCTCGATCTGCCCGGAGACGGGCGGCGGCAGCCCCGGCTCGGCGAGGAGCTGGCGGATGACCTCCTCGCTCTCCTCGTAGGCGCCCTCGCCGAAGTGGGCGAAGCGGACATGGCCCTGCCGGTCGACGAAGTACTTCGCCGGCCAGTACCGGTTCCCCCAGGCGTTCCAGGTCTCGAAGTCGTTGTCGAGCGCGACCGGCCAGTCGACGCCGAGATCTGCGATCGCCTCCCGGACGTTGCCGGCCTCCCGCTCGAAAGCGAACTCGGGACTGTGGACGCCCACGATGACGAGGCCGTCGTCCCGGTAGGTCTCGTACCAGCGGTCGAGGTACGGCAGCGTGCGCAGGCAGTTGATGCACGAGTAGGTCCAGAAGTCGATCAGCACGACCTTGCCGCGAAGCTCGGCGAGGGTCACCGGTCGGGAGTTGAGCCAGAGCGAGACCCCCGCGAACTCGGGCGCCTGGCCGAAGTCCTCGAGCTCCTCGGTCTCCTCGATCGTCTGCTTCTCGCGGCCGACCAGCTCGTCGATGCGCGTGGCGGCGGCGGCGCTCTCCTCGAGCCCCTGCAGCGCCTGCGTGTAGCCCGGTACGTTGCGGGCCAGCCGAGTGTCGAGGCCGAGGGCGATGACGACGCCGGCGGCGACCATGAGCGCGCCCAGGGCTCGCCGGATGGCGGGCGCGTGACGGCGCAGCGGCGCGAGCTGGAAGCCGCGTCGTGCGGCCAGCGCCAGGGCGAGCAGGACGAGGCCCTGCCCGAGCGCGTAGACGAGCGTGACGGCGACCGCAGACACGGAGAAGCGCTCGGTGGCGGCCACCGCGGCGATCGCCGCGATCACCGGTCCCGCGCACGGTGTCGCCAGCAGGCCGAGGCTGACTCCGAGCAGGAATCCGTTCCCGGTCTCGCTCGGCGGTCGCCGTCCGAGCGCGTAGAACGGCCGCTCGAGCAGATGGCCGAGCCGCGGGACGACGAGCGAGAGGCCGACCACGATCACGACGCGCGATCGCGATGTTGCGCAGCAAGTCCTGGGGAAGCCCGAGGGCGGAGAGCAGCAGGGTGGCGGCCAGGGTGAAGGCGGTGAAGCTCACGACCAGCCCCGCGATGACAGCGTAGGCGCGCCGCGGGCTGCCCGAGGCGGTTCCGGCGAAGAGAATGGGCAGCACCGGAAGGACGCATGGGCTGATTGCCGTGACCATTCCGGCCACGAACGCGATTCCGACGAGGACGATCATCAGCACCGAGGGTAGCGCGGCCGATCTGAACGGTTCCTTACGCTGGAAGCGGCTACCTGAAAGCGCACGACAGCTCTAAGATCCGTCCGAATGTCTGACATTCTGGCGAGCCTCGGACGGACCCAGGCCCGGGTTCCGCCAGCCGATCTCGAGGCGCTGGCCTCTATCGAGCGCCGGGTGCTCTGGCTCGCCACCCGGATCGTCGACTACGCGAACCGCGAGCGGCCGAAAGGTGACGACCTCAAGGTCGGCGGCCATCAGGCCTCGTCGGCCTCCATGGTCTCGCTGATGACGGCCCTCTACCTCCTCGACCTGCAGGCGGAGGACCGGGTCGCGGTGAAGCCGCACGCATCGCCCGTGCTGCACGCGATCGAGTACCTGCTCGGCCGGCTCGACCGTGCCTACCTGACCCAGCTTCGCGAATACGGCGGCCTCCAGTCGTACCCGAGCCGCACGAAGGACCCCTTCCCGGTCGACTACTCGACGGGCTCGGTCGGCCTGGGAGCGGCGGCGCCGCTCTTCGGCGCGCTCGCGAACCGGTACGTGCAGACCCACTTCGGCAGCGGCACCGGCGGCCGGTTCATCTCCATTCTCGGGGACGCGGAGCTCGACGAGGGCAACGTCTGGGAGGCGATCATCGAGCCGCAGACGCGGGCGCTGCCGAACGTGCTCTGGATCGTCGACCTGAACCGCCAGAGCCTCGATCGCGTCATCCCCATCATCAAGGCCAAGGAGCTCCAGGAGGTCTTCCGGCTGAACGGCTGGCAGGTGATCGAGCTGAAGTACGGCCGGCGGCTGCGGGAGGCCTACGCGGGCGACGGGGGCGACCTCCTGCGCCGGCGGATCGACGAGATGCCGAACCAGCTCTACCAGAGCCTCTTCGGCGCCTCGGAAGAGGTCGTGACCGAAGCCGTCCTCGCAGACCTGCGTCCGGACGAGCGGGCGCGGCTCGAGCGCCTCCTCGCCGGACACGAGGGCGAGGTGGCGACGCTGATCCACGACCTGGGGGGCCACGACCTGGGCGATCTGCTCGGCGCCTTCGCCGAAGCGCGTCAGGAGACCGAGCGGCCGACCGTGATCTTCGCCTACACGATCAAGGGCTTCGGCTTGCCGATCGCGGGCCGGCCTCTGAACCACTCCGCGCTGTTGAGCGGCCCTCAGGTGGACGAGCTGCGCGCGGCGAACGGGCTGTCGGAGGAGAGCGAGTGGGACCGCTTCGATCCGGCGAGCCCGGAGGGAAGCCTGTGCGCCGCCGCCCGCAGCCGGCTCGAGCGGCGGGTCCGGCCCGCCCCCGAAGCCGTGCCGGTCCCCGTCCAGTTGGGGGGAAGAGCCGCGGCGAAGGCGTCGACGCAGGAGGCCGTCGGGCGCATCCTGCTCGACCTGTCGCGGCTCGACGGACTGACGCAGCGGATCGTCACGATCTCGCCCGACGTCTCGGTCTCGACCAACCTCGGTGGCTGGATCAACAAGGTCGGCGTGTTCGGCCCGGCCGAGGAGCCCGAGTACGAGGGGCCGGAGGCCTCGGCGCTCGCCTGGCGGGTGTCGCCGGCAGGGCGCCACATCGAGCTCGGTATCTCGGAGATGAACCTCTTCCTGGCCCTCGGCCAGCTCGGCCTCGCCCGCGAGACCTTCGGGGAGCAGCTCTTCCCGATCGGGACTCTGTACGACCCCTTCGTCATCCGGGGCCTCGAGGCGCTTCTCTACAGCGTCTACTCCGGCGCCCGGTTCGTCGTGCTCGGCACGCCGAGCGGTATCTCCCTGTCCCGGGAAGGCGGCGCCCATCAGTCCACGATCACGCCCGGGATCGGCATGGAGCTGCCCGGCCTCCTCTACGCCGAGCCGACGTACGCGAAGGAAGTGGAGTGGATCCTGCTCGACCAGCTGCGGCGGATGCAGGATCCCGACGGCGAGTCGCTCTACCTACGGCTCTCGACGAAGCCGATCGACCAGTCTCCGTTCGCCGAGCTGTGCGAGACTCGCGGCGAGGAGGCCGTTCGCGCCGATGTGCTCGCCGGCGGGTTCTGGCTGCGCCCCGTCGAGCCGGACACAGACGCCGTCGTGCTCGCGACGTGCGGGGCGATGGTGCCCGAGGTCCTGCGAGCGGCTGACGCGCTTCACGAGGACGAGGGCGTGAGGGCCGGCGTGCTCTGCCTGTCCTCTCCGGATCGCCTTTTCCGCGAGTGGAAGCAGGCACGGCTCGCCCATCTCGGCGACCTGAGCGCACGCCGGGAGCTCTCGCACCTCGAGCGGCTGGTGCCGCCCGACCTGCGCAGCCTGCCGGTGGTGACCGTCGTCGACGGCGCCTCGCACGCGCTCGCGTTCGTCGGTGGTTGCCTGGGCATGCGCACCGTGCCCCTCGGCGTCGACCGGTTCGGGCAGTGCGGCAGCCAGCCGGACGTCTATGCCGCGTACGACCTCTCGCCGGACGCCATCGTCACGGCGGCGCTGATCGCGCTCGAGCCGTAGACTGCGCGCTGCGCCACACGGATACAATCATCACTAGGCTCATCCGGTGGGCGAACCGCTCAGGATCCACTGCCGCGAGCTGCTCTCGCACGCCGGCGCCAAGCTCGGCGTCTCGCCGTGGCACACCGTCTCGCAGGACCAGGTCGACCGCTTCGCGGAAGCGACCGGCGACCACACTGGATCCATGTCGACCCGGAGCGGGCGCGGCGCAGCGCTTTCGGCAGCACGATCGCGCACGGCTACCTGACGCTCTCGCTGTGGCCCGCCCTGCTCGACGAGGTCCTCGTCATCGAGGGCTGCTCGATGGTGCTGAACTACGGGCTCAACCGCGTGCGCTTCCCGAGCGCGGTGCCGGTCGGCAGCCGCGTCCGGCTGCACGTGGACCTCACCGACGTCGAGGAGAACCCGGACTCGAGCCTTCAGACGACGTTCGGCATCGTGGTCGAGCTCGAGGGCTCGGACAAGCCCTGCTGCGTCGCCGAGAGCCTCTTCCGCTACTACCCGTGACGAGCGCCTCATCGCAGAGCCGCTCAGGTCACGAGGCGCACCCGCCTGACGTTCGCGGCCACGATCGGCACGAGGGCGAGCACGGTCACCGCAGCGGCGAGCGCGTACATCCAGAACGCCGCTCCGTAGCCCTCGCCGTCGCCCACGATCCAGCCGCCGAGGTAGGTGGAGGTGACCGCGCCGCCCATCGCCGCGGCGGCGGCGATCCCGGATGCGCTCGCAGCGAGCGGGCCGGGCATGAGAACGGGCGGAATCGCGTACATCGGCGCGAGCCCACCGGAGACGCCGAGCGCCGACGCGGTCGCGACGAGGACCGCGACGCCGTAGGGCGGACTGCCCGTGAGCGCGAAAGACGACGAGCGAGACCGGAAGGGCGAACCCGGCCGCGGCGACGACGAGCGAGTGCCCGGTCCGGTCGGCCAGCCAGCCGGCGCCGAACGTGGCCGGAATCCCTGCGAGCGTCATCAGCGACGACGCGAGGCTGATCTGGCCGGTCGTGAAGCCCGCGGACTCGTCGAAGTACGGCGGGATCCAGGTGAAGACACCGTATGCGACGAAGAGCGCGACGAAGAGACCGACGCAGAGCGAGCGCATCGCCGGGCTCGCCATGATCTCGCCGGTAGCCGCCGCCCCTGCTCGGCGGCGGCCGGCCGACCGAAGCGCTTGCCATCAACGCGACGGAAACCACAGATCCGATGAGCGCCGCCGCTCCGAAGATCCACGACGGCCAGCGCCAGTCGAGCGCCTCCTCGATCAGCTTGGTCGCGAAGAACGCCACGGTGCCACCGATGGAGAGGCCGCAGAGGAAGACGCCCACGCCGAGGTTTGCCCTCGCCGGAGGGAGGAGCGACGTGACGAACGTGAGGGCGGGCGCGTAGATCAGGCCACCGGCGACGCCGATGGCGGCGCGACACAGGAGGAAGACGGTCATGGACTCGGTCAGCCCGAAGCACACGCTCGCGATGCCCGTCAGCACCAGGGCCGCCCCGACGAGGGGGACCGGGCCGAACCGCGCCGCGAGCTTGCCCGAGAGCAGGCTCGCCACGAGAAACCCGCCCAGGCACACGCTCATGAGCGCTCCGGCCTCCGCATGGGAGAGGCCGAGGTCGTCGACGAACGTCGTGATGAGAGGCGGGATCGAGAAGATGACGAGGTAGTTGAGCCCGACCGCGAGCGCGGCGCCGACGACGGGCAGCCAGAGCGACAGACCCTGCCGAGCGGTCACGCCCGCGCTCCGACGAGCAGGCCTCGGTCGGCCGCCTCGGAGAGCGCCGCCGGCACGTCGACGACGAGGGGCCCGTCGGTGCCCAGCGTCACCTCGACCGGCTCTCCTTCGCCGAGCTCGTGCTCTCGTTCTCCGTCGAGGGCCAGCGACCCGGCTGGGGCGAGAAGGGTCACCGTCGTGCCTGGCTCGAGGCGCCGGAGCTCGGCCACGCCGACCGGCACGATCCGCCCGGGCGCGAGCGGGACGCGAACGACGGTCTCCGCCTCCTCGGCGGGGGCGAGGACGATGTGGAGACCGCGTCTCGCCTCGCGGGGAACCGGGTCGAGCAGGGCCGCGAGCGCCGACAGCCCGACGGCTCCGGGCTCGCCGATGGCGACGACCGCCTCCGTGATCGTCTCCGGACGCCAGAGCGCCCGCGCACCGACCCACGGCTCCCGCGTGAGCGCTACGTCCACCAGCGCGCAGTCCTCCCAGCTCGGGTCGGATCCCGGGTCGTCGTCCCGACCGTGCACGAGCCGGCGGGCGCCGGACACGCGCAGGATCTTCTCGCGTCGGAGCGCCGTGGAGCCGAGCTTCGCGGTCGCGACGAGCCCCAGCGCGAGCCCCGCGGCCGTTGCCTCGCGAAGCTCGGGGAAGGCGTTGTTCGTACCGGTCGAGAGCGCGAGCAAGCGGAACGTCACCGCTGTGGCGGGCGACGAGCCGGCAGGTCCCGTCGCCGCCGAGGACGGCGATCGCGGCGACGCGCTCCTTCAGCGCGAGCGTTGCCTGCACGGTGTCCTCGCCCGTGTCACGCAGCACCAGGTCGAGCATCTCGAGGGCCGGAAGCTCCACGCCCGCCGTCGGCGCCTGTCCCCGCAGCATCCGTGCCAGGCTCTCGGAGAGCCCGGAGCCGGCGGGCATCATCAGCACGTTCTCGACGCCCGCGGCGCCGAGACCGACCATGAGCCGGTAGACCATCGAGCCCTTCTCCGCGTTGTCGAAGACCGAGGCTCCGGCGACGAGCCGCCGCACGTCCCGGCCCGAGGCCGGGTTGGCGATGACGCCGACGGTGGTCAGACGCTCTCGAGGAAGCCGTCGATCAGGCGGTTCACCTCGCCCGCGGCCTCCATCTGCGGCATGTGGCCGGCACCGGCGAGGGTCTCGACGCGTGCCGAGTCGGGGAGCGCGCCGGCGTGGGAGGGCGGCACGATGCGGTCCTCCGCGCCCCAGATGGCGAGAACCGGGGCAGTCGAGCGCCGACAGCGGTTCTCGGATGTCGATCGCCTGACGTCCGCCCGGGAACGCGGCGGCCGCGATCGTGCGGAGCGCCTGGTCGACGCCGTCGATGCGCTTCGTCTTCATGACGTCCTCGGCGAACTGCCTCGTCACGACGGCCGGATCCGCGAACAGTCGCTCGAGGACCGGCCTCAGCTCGCGCCGGCTCTCGGCCGCTACGAACCCGTCGATGAACTCGCCGTCGATCTCGGCGCCGAGCCCCGCCGTGGCGATGAGGGTGAGCGACGACGACGCGCTCGGGGTGCTCGGCCGCGAGCGTGGCCGCGACCGCGCCGCCGAGCGAATGGCCGACGAGGTGGGCCCGCTCGATGCCGAGGGCGTCCAGCGCGGCGAGCAGGGTCTCGGCGAGCTCGCCCACCGAGTCCGGCGCCGACGTCCTTCGAGGAGCCGCCGTGACCGGGAAGGTCGAACGCGTAGACCGACCGCCCGGAGCCGGCCAGGGCCTCCGCGTTGAACAGCCAGGTCGTCAGGTCGCCTCCGAAGCCGTGGACGAGCACGACGGTCTCGCTGCCGTCGCCGTGGCGCAGGTAGCGCAGCACGCGGTCTCCCGCCGTCACGGTCTCCGTGGGCGGTCCGGCGTCCTCGTCGCCCTCCGGCACGAAGCTCGCCTGGAACTCGGCGACGAAGGCGTCGATCTCCTCCTCCGCCGCGGCGGCGTCGGCGAGCACGCCGAGCAGCCCTCCGACCGGTACGACGTCGCCGACCTTGGCGACATGGCGGCGCAGCACCCCGGCCGCCGGCGCCTCGACCGCGCCGTTGATCTTGTCCGTCTCGACCTCGGCGACCTCGTCGCCGACGGCGACCTCGGTGCCCTCCGGGACGAGCCACGCGACCAGCGCGCCCTCCTTCATGACGAGGCCGAACTTCGGCATGCCCGAGCTTCGTGATGCTCATGCCCGCGCCGTGGCCCCCACCGTCTGGCGCACGGCGTCGGCGATGGCCGCCGGGCCCGGCACGTAGAGATCCTCGAGCGCGGGGCTGAACGGCACCGGCGTGTGCGGCGCGGTGACCATCCGGGGCGGCGCCTTGAGCTCGCCGAAGCAGTTCTGCGCGACGAGGGCGCAGATGTCGCTCGCCAGGCTGCAACGAGGATTCGACTCGTCCACCACGACGAGGCGCCCGGTCGCCTCCACGCTCTCGTAGATCGTCTCCTCGTCAAGCGGCGAGGTCGTTCGGGGGTCGATGATCTCGCACTCGATGCCGTCCGCGGCGAGCTCGGCGGCGGCCTGCTCGGCCATGCCGACCATGCGGCCGATCGCGACGACGGTGACGTCGCCGCCCTCGCGCACGATGTTCGCCTCGCCGAACGGGATCGTGTACAGCTCCTCGGGCACGTCGCCCTCGACTCCGTACATGACCTTGTTCTCGAAGTAGATCACGGGATCGTCGTCGCGAATCGCGCGGACGAGGAGGCCCTTCGCCTCGTACGGGCTCGACGGGATGACGACCTTCAGCCCCGGGATGTGCGTGAAGAGGGCGTACAGGCACTCGCTGTGCTGTGCGGCGGCGCGGATGCCGGCGCCGTACGTCGTGCGAATCGTCATCGGCACCTTCGCCTTGCCGCCGAACATGTAGCGGAGCTTCGCCCCCTGGTTGAAGATCTGGTCGAAGCACACCCCCATGAAGTCCACGAACATGAGCTCGGCGACCGGACGGAGCCCGGTCGCGGCCGCGCCGACCGCGGCGCCGATGAAGGCCGACTCCGAGATCGGCGTGTCGAGGATGCGCCCGGGAAACTCGGCATGGAAGCCCTTGGTGAGGCCGAACGGGCCACCCCAGGCGTCCTCGTGGCCGTCCCGCCCCGAGCCGCCCATGACGTCCTCGCCGAAGATGACGACGCTCGGGTCGCGCTGCATCTCCTGGCGAAGCGCCTCGCTGATGGCCTGCATGTAGGTGATCTTGCGCGCCATCGTTCCTCCCTCCTGTGCGCTGCTAGTACGGAGACGTAGACGTCGGTAGAGGAGCTCTCGCCGCCTCCGGCTGACGTCCGGCACGCGCCCCTTCGACTGCTTCGTCGACCAGCGCGCGCGCTTCGGCGTCGATCTCCGCGAGCTCGTCCACCGTCACCTGGTCGCGTGCCGTCAGGCGCGCGACCATCTGGTCGAGGCAGTCCCGGTTGGCCCTGATCTCCTCCACCTCGCCCGGCCGGCGGTACAGCTGCGAGTCGCCCTCCTCGTGACCGTAGTAGCGGTTGACCTTGCACTCGAGCAGCGATGGGCCGCCGCCCGCTCGGGCTCGCGAGATCGCCTCGCCGGCCGCCTCGTAGACGGCGAAGAAGTCGTGCCCGTCGACCACGACGCCGGGCAGCCCGAACCCGTCGGCCCGTTTGGCGACGTCGGGTTGACCGAGGTGGTACATGGAGGGCGTGGCCTCCGCGTAGCCGTTGTTCTCGACGATGAAGACGCACGGCAGGTTCCACACCGACGAGAGGTTCAGGCTCTCGAGGAACGTGCCCTGGTTCGAGCCGCCGTCGCCCACGAAGGCGATTCCGACCTGCTGCGTGCCGCGGACCTTGGCCGACAGGCCGACACCGCAGATCATGGGCGGGCCTCCGCCGACGATCCCGTTCGCGCCCAGCATTCCGCGGTCGATGTCGGCGATGTGCATCGACCCGCCCTTGCCGCGGCAGAGCCCGTCCGCGCGGCCGTAGATCTCGAGCATCATCGCCTTCACGTCGCAGCCCTTCGCGATCGCGTGTCCGTGGCCGCGGTGGGTGCTGGCGACGTGGTCGTCGTCGTTCAGGTGCGCGCAGACGCCGGCCGCGATCGCCTCCTCGCCCGCGTAGAGATGGACGAATCCCGGGATGTCGCCGGTGGCGAACTCGACGTGCAGCCGCTCCTCGAACTCGCGGATCGTGCGCATGGTTCGGTAGGCGGAGATGAGCCGTTCCTTCGGGATCGCTTCCATCGCCTGCTCCTCGGTCGGGTCGGCGTGAGTCTACGACGCCGCCGGCGTGTCCGGGTGAGCGGCACGCGACTCCTTCGAAGCACGACGACGCCTACGATGCGCGCGTGGCGAGACACCGCATCGCGCTGCTCCCGGGCGACGGCGTCGGGGTCGAGGTGACGGACGAGGCCCGGAAGGTCGTGGACGCGCTCGGCCTCGATCTCGAATGGACGCTGCTCGACTGGGGCTCCGATCACTGGCACCGAACGGGCTCGATGATGCCGCCCGACTGGGAGGACGTGCTGCGCGCCCACGACGCGTGCCTGATGGGCGCGTGCGGGCGGCCGGACGTGCCCGACCACGTCTCGCTCTGGGGGCTGATCCTCCTGATCCGCCAGACGCTCGACCTGTGGGCGAACGTCCGCCCGGCGCGGCTGCTCCCGGGCGTCCCCTGCCCGCTGGCCGGCCGGCAGCCGCAAGACGTGGACATGCTCTTCGTCCGTGAGAACACCGAGGGCGAGTACGCGGGCGTGGGGGGGCGATCGCACCGTGGGCATGCCCAGGAGGTCGGGATCGAGACGAGCGTCTTCACCCGCTTCGGCGTCGAGCGAGTGGTTCGCCACGCGTTCGAGCTCGCCGAGCAACGGCGGGGCCTCCTCACCAGCGCGACGAAGTCGAACGCCAGCCGCTACGGCTACGTGCTCTGGGACGAGGTGTGCGAGCTCGTCGCGGCCGAGCACCCGGACGTCCGCTACGAGCGCGTGCTCGTCGACGCGCTTGCGGCGCGGATGGTGCGGTCGCCCGACAGCCTCGACGTCGTCGTGGCGTCGAACCTCTTCGCGGACATCCTCACCGACCTCGCCGCCGCCATCCAGGGTGGCATGGGAATGGCGGCGAGCGCCAACGTCGCGCCGGGCGCAGGCGTGCCCGGCCTGTTCGAGCCCGTGCACGGGTCGGCGCCCGACATCGCCGGCCAGGGCGTCGCCAACCCGTGCGGCGCCGTCTGGAGCACGTCTCTGATGCTCGCGCACCTGGGGGAGGACGGGGCCGCGGCGCGCGTCATGCGCGCGCTCGAGGACGTCTGCCGCGACGGCCCGCGAACTCGCGACATCGGCGGCGAGGCCGGCACGACCGCGGTCGGGGACGCGATTGCCGCCAGGGTCGCGGCGGGCTGACCGGGCGGGCCGGATGAGATCCGGCCCCTACACGAGACGGGGTCATCCGGACCGGCGATCCGCACCTCTCCGCCGCGGATCCGTAGGGGCCGGATCTCATCCGGCCCGCCCTCGCCGACCAGTTAGTCTGATATAAGACTAGTTGTGCAGGTCGACCGGGAGAACGTCGGCTTCTTGCTGGCGAAGGCGTCGCAGCGCTGGAACGAGCTTCTCGGCGAGCGATTCCGGGCCGCCGGCTACCCGGAGGTGCGTCCCGCCTACGGCTCGGTGCTCGTGCCCCTCTTCGAGGAGGACGGGCTGCGCATGGGGGAGCTCGCCCGGCGCTCGCGCCTCGCCAAGCAGACGATGACGACGATGGTTCGCCTCTGCGAGCGCGACGGGCTCGTGCGACGCGAGCGCGACAGCAGCGACGCGCGTGCGCTACGCGTCTACCTGACCGAGCGGGCGCGCTCCTTTCGCCCGGTCGCCGGCGGGGTGCTGGCGGAGCTCGAGGACCGCGCCACGTCCAGGCTCTCGGCGACCGGCCTGCACGCCCTGAAGCAGTCGTTGAAAGGAGTGATGGAGCTATGAACGCACGCACCGTGACCGCGATCCTTCCCGCGTCGAAGGAGCGGGCCTTCGCGTACCTCTCGAACGTCGAGAACCTGCCGCGCTGGGCCACCGAGTTCGCGCGCGAGCTCAAGGTCGTCGACGGCCGGCACAAGGTCGTGAACGGCCTCGGCGAGCTCTTCTTCGAGATCCAGGCCGACGAGGCGACCGGCGTGATCGACATGCATGCCGGGCCGAGCGAGGCGCAGATGGCGCTCTTCCCGAGCCGCGTCGTCGCGCTGCCCGGAGGCGGCAGCGCCTACACGTTCACGATGTTCCAGGCACCGGAGCAGCCCGACGAGCAGTTCGAGGGGCAGTACGCGAGTCTCGTCCGTGAGCTCGAGAACATCCGGCGCGAGCTCTCGTAGGCGGCGAGGTGGCTGCGGGTCAGGACGTGCGGACGAGCGACTTGACGAGGCGGAGCTTGGCGCCGTTTCCGGGCTCGCGCTCGATCCCGGCCACGGTCTCCACGCGCACCGTCGGAGCGACGGCTCCCGCGGCCTCGATCGCCTCCGCAAGCTGAGCTCGGATGCGCAGCGCCAGATCGACCGGGGCGTCCTCCCGCAGCACGATCCGCACGCGTATCCCGCCGTCGTCCTGGACGAGCTGGTACTGGCGCACGTGCGGAAGCGAGCTGAACGGCGCCCGCAGCCGGTACGGATGGACCGCCACCTGACCTCCGCCCGGCGCGGGCAGCACGAGCGAGTCGTCGTCGCGACCGTCGATCCGCGCGATCCGGAGGTAGGGCCGGCCGCTCGGATCGTCGCCTTCGGCGAGCACGACGGCGTCCGACACCTCGTAGCGGATGAGCGGCTGCGCGTACGCGACGAGGTTCGTCACGAGCACCTTGTGGCCCGGCGTGCCGGGCGCGACCGGCCGGCCTCGAGCGTCGACGACCTCGACGACGGCGAGATCCTCGTTCACGTGGAGGCCGACGGCGTCCGACGAGCTGGACGCGATCGAGAGGCACCTCGGTCGACGCGTAGACGTTGACCGGCGTTACGCCCCAGGCCGCGTCGATGCGGCGCTCTGCGTCCTCCGTGAGCACCTCCGAGCCGACGGCGACGAGCCGGGGGTGGATCGCGAGCCTTCCCTGCAGCTGCTCGTCCGCGAGCAGGGAGGCGATGCTCGCGTACGTGACGATCGCTTCCGGCTGGTACGCCTGGAGCGTGGTCACGAGCTCGGGCAGGGGCGCGGTGACCGACAGCAGCGGAGCGCCGGGGCGCCCCTCCTGCAGGCTCGCGAAGATCTGTCGCGAGAGGTGGAGGGGGCTCGGCGCTCCGATCGTCGCGACGCGGGTGCCGGGAGTGGCGCCGACACGGATGAGCATGCGCAGTGCGGCGCCGATCCAGATGTCGAACTCCCGGCGAGAGTACGCGATGAGAGCGTGCTCCCCGGTCGTGCCGGAGGTCGCACAGACGCGGAACTCGTCCGCGTAGAGCTCGGCCGCATCCTGTCCGGACGTGTGCGCCTCGACCTGCGCTCGGCGCAGACGCGGGTCGGTCACGATCCGGTCGAACTCGGCCATGAGGGTCGCCTTGGAGAGCACCGGCAGGTCGGCGAGCCCGATGTCACCGTCGGCGACGCGCTCGCCGAGCACGTCCCGGTAGTAGGGCGAGCTGGACACGGCGTGCCGCAGGAGCTCGCGGAGCCTCTCGCTCTGGAAGCCGCGCAGCTGATCGGGCGACCAGGAATCGTGCGAGAGGAGCTCCGCCGCGATCGCGCGCCTGTCCACGGGGTAAGGCGTGTTCGTAGTCATCTCCCTTTCCTCTCCTTGCTGTCGGCACCGGTCTCGGGCGGCCTCGTGAGACCGGTCACGTAAGCGGCGTGCATCTCCTCGAACGGCGCGAGCTCGGCGGCCTCGGGGTCGAGCAGGCGCTCCATCGCCATGCCGCGTGCCAGCGCGCCGGACCCCCGGGCGACCTCGACCGCGGGCAGCCGGAAATCGACGCCGTGGCGGCGCCCGATCTCCTCGACGAGCTCGGCCACGATCTCGAGGAACCTGCGGCGCCGGGCTCCCATCTGCTCGCGCAGGTCCTCACGACGCGAGGCGTGGACCCAGAACTCGAGCAGGAGCGGTGTCCAGTCGGGCTCCTGCAGGTCACCAGCGGCCATCATGCGGGCGACCGCGCGACCCGACTCCTCGAGCGTCGCCCCGTCCTCCAGCGCGACGCCCGCCGCGAGCGCCTGCACGCGCCGCTCGAAGTGAGCGTCGAGCACGGCGAGGAAGAGCTCGTCCTTGCCCGCGAAGTTCGAGTAGACGGCGCCTTTCGTATAGCCGGCCTCCTCGGCGATCTCCTCGAGCGACGCCTGGTGGAAGCCACGGCGGAGGAAGACGGCGTGCGCGGCGGCGACCAGGTCGCTCCGCGTCCGCCCCTTGCGCTCTGCCCGCGTGAGACGCGTTGCCATACCGACGGAACTGTAATACCGACGGTATCGAATGTCAAGCCTCGTGCCGAAGCCGCTCGGGCGGATTCGATCCGGCCGTGCATGACGTGGGCCGGCAGGCCCGCCAAGCGGTAGGTCGCTCCTCGACGGTTACCGGGGCAGCCGCATGCCGACGTCTCCGCTGACGGCCGCGTCGAGCACGGCTCGCGCGAAGGCGGCGTCGAGAGCGCCCACCCCGAGATTGCAGCAGGCGACCCGCTTTGCGTCTGCGCCGGACTCGAGCGCCTCGCCGACCGAGGCATGCGGCTCGGGCCAGCCCTGGAAGTGACCTTGCGCCCGGTAGTAGCTCGAACTGGGCGACGTCGTCGGACACGAAGAGCCCGGCGTCCGCGATCGGGCCCACCCGGAATTGAGCGTCGAAGTCGAGTGGAAGGGCGAGATACCGGTCCCCGAGCCAGTCGCTGTCGATGGGAGCGTCGGGTCGAGCGAGGATCGGCGTCCCCGTGATGACGACGTCGGCGCCGCGGACGGCCGCCTCGGGGCTCTCCGCGACCGACGCGCCTCCTGCGAGCTCTCGAGCGCGCTCGGGGTGGACGTCGAAGGCCCGGATCGACGCGTTCCCGTTCAGCGCGGCGACCACGTTAGCGTGGTAGCGGCCCTGCTCCCCGCAGCCGAGGATCGCCGCCGAGGACCAGCCCGCGGGCGCCCAGCGGCGTATGCAGACACCGCTCGCCGCCGCCGTCCGCGCGGCGGTGATCTCGGCCGCGTCCATCACGGCTGTCGGGAACCCGGTCTCCGCGTCGTTGACGACGATCAGGCCGGAGATGTACGGGAGGCCTCGCTGCTTGTTCGCCGGGTAGCCGGCCACCCACTTGACCGAGGCCACGTCGGCGTCGGCGAGGTAGGCGGGCATCGCGTGGATGAACGCGTCCTCGCGCGGATGGACGCCGGGCTTCGGCGGCAGCTCCACGCGGCCGCGCGCCATGGCCCGATAGGTCTGCTCGACGAGATCGATCTGGTCGAGGATCGGCGGCAGGAGATCGGCGACCTCCTGCCGCGAGAGATAGACGATGTCGTCGCGCAAGCTGGATCGAGCGGCGGTGTGCGGACGGCCGGGCGATCAGCCGCCGTAGTCGCCGATGTACGTCGGATCGATCTTGAAGATGACGCGCTGCTCGCTCGGGCGACCGGTAGGGGTATGGGCGCTGTCCGAGGTACTTCTCTGCGAGGTTGTCGATGTCGTCCTCGGCGGGCTGGCCGTCGACGATGTCGACCACCTTGCCTCGGATCTCGACAGTCTCGTAGGGGTTCTCGGGATTGGTCGCGGAGAGCGCGACACGCGGCGTCGCGCCGCATGTTTCGATCCTTGGCCCGGCCCTTGGCGGTGTTGACCGTCACGTGCGTGCCGTCCGTGCTCCCCCACACGGGCGTGGACTGGGGCGAGCCGTCCGGGCCCAGGGTCACGAGGTGCCAGAAGGCCTTGCCCTCGAGCCAGGTCTGCACTTTCTCCGGTATCGCGACTCCCATGCCTGTCTCCTCGTGTCGTTTGCGAGTAGGGTAGTCGCTCGTGCAGCCGCTGGCCGGCTACAGGGTCCTCGCGTGCGAGGTCGGTCTCGCCGGCCCGATCTGCTCCCGGTTGCTCGCCGATCTCGGCGCGGAGGTGGTCAAGATCGAGCGGCCCGGATCGGGCGACGTCACGCGCGGCTGGGACACCGGGGCGGCGGGCCTCTCAACCGGGTTCGTGTGGGTCAACCGGGGCAAGAGGAGCGTCGCGCTCGACCTCAAGCGCGCGGAGGCGCGGGCCGCCCTCGATCGCCTGATCGAGCGGTCCGACGTGTTCCTCGTCAACTTCGCTCCCGGGTGGGCCGGCAGCATGGGCCTGGACGAGGAGTCCGTTCGCCGGCTGCGACCGGACGTCGTCTACACGGAGATCACCGGCTACGGGTCGGACGGCCCGTACGCGGCGAAGAACGCCTACGACCTCGTCGTTCAGGGCGAGGCCGGGCTGATCGCCATGACCGGAACTGCCGAGGAGCCGGCGCGCATCTCGATCCCCGTGGCCGATATCGGCGCCGGCTCCTACGCGGCGATCGGCACGCTGGCCGCGCTTCTGCGTCGCGCGGCCACCGGCGAGGGCGAGCGCGTCTCGGTGTCGCTCTTCGACGTCATGCTCGATTGGACGGGCTACTACCCGCACTTCTGGTGGCATCGACGCGAGGAGCCCGGGCGCCACGGCCTGCGGCACCCGCTCTTCTGCCCCTACGGGCCCTACCGGGCCCGCGGCGGTCGCTACTTCAACCTCGCCGTGCTCTCCCCCGAGCACTGGCGGGCGTTCTGCCTCGACGTCGTCGAGCGCCCGGAGCTGCTCGAGGACGCCCGCTACGACACGATGGAGGGCAGGGTCGCCAACCGGGCCGAGCTCGAGCCGCTCCTCGAGGACGTGTTCGTCGACGCGCGGGCCGGAGGAATGGGTGACGAAGCTCGAGCGTGTGGAGATCCCCTGCGGGCTCGTGCGGGAGTTTCGCGAGGTCATGGAGCATCCACAGCTCGCGTACAACGGGCTCGTCACCGAGGTGGGCTCGCCCGTCGGGACGATTCCGACGATCGGGAGCGCGATAGCGCTCGGCGGCGACAGGCCGGAGCTCGGCGCCGTGCCCGCGCTCGGCGAGCACACCGACGAGGTGCTGGCGGAGCTGGGGCTGTCGGAGGCCGAGATCCGTGCTGTGACGGGTTAGCCCTCGCCACAGAGGCGCTCGACCAGGCGTCGCTCGTCGGGCCCGAACGCGGGCTCCAGTCCAGCCCGCGCGTTCGCCGTGGCGTGAGCCGGGCTCGACGTGGCCGGGATGAGGACGTGGATGCGCTCGTCCGAGAGCGCCCAGCGCAGCAGGGCCTCCGCCCAGCTCTCGACGCTCAGCGCTTCCTGCCATCCTCCCTGGCGGGGCTCCGGGATGACGGCGCCGGCGCCGCCGAGCGGCCGCATCGCGACGACGCCGAGCCCGAGCTCGGCTGCGAGCGGCAGGATCTCGCGCTCGGCCTCCCGCTGGCGTGGGTTGTACGGCACCTGGATCGCCTGGATCCGGCCGGTTTGCATGACGCGTGCGAGCTCGTCGAAGGCGGCCGCCTGGTAGTGGGTCGCGCCGATGAGGCCGATGTGTCCGGCGTCCTGCTCCCGCTCGAGCCACGCCAAGCGCTCCTCCCACGCAACGAGGTTGTGGATCTGCTCCAGCTCGACATGGCCGCCGTAGAAGGCGAGCTGGTCGGCCAGCTGGCGATGGGCCTCATCCGCGGACGGCGTCCAGATCTTGGTCGCCACGATCGCCTCGCCGCGACGCTCGCCGAGCGCCTCACCGAGCACCCGTTCCGCGCGACCGTACATGGGAGAGGAGTCGACGAGCCGCGTCCCGGCCGCGAAGGCCGCCTCGACCACCTCGCGCGCTTGCGGAGCCCGGTCGGGAGCAAGGTCGAACACCTGCCAGGTCCCGAGCCCGATCACCGGGACCTCGAGGCCGCTGCTGCCGAAGCGTCGGCGTTCCACGACGGTCACGGACGATAGCGGCGTTAGCCTCGGGGCAGGGCGCGTGGTACGTTCCGCCGCATGGAGAGCGCCGAGCTCCTCGAGAGCCCCGGGCTCACGCTGGCGGAGATCGATGCACGTTCCCGCGGCGAGAACTTTCCGATCGCCTCGATCCTCGCGCCGCGGGAGGCGCGCCCGCACCTGAAGGCGGTCTACGGCTTCGCCCGGCTCGTCGACAACCTCGGCGACGAGGCCGCCGGCGACCGTGACGCGCTCCTCGACGAGCTGGAGCGCGAGCTCGACCGCTGCTACGACGGTATGCCGCAGACAGGGATCATGCGGCGCCTGCAGCGGACGATCGCAGCATGCGCGCTCCCGCGAGATCCGTTCTGGCGCCTGATCGAGGCGAACCGGATAGACCAGGTCCGAGACCGAGTACGAGACCTGGGACGACGTCCGCTGGTACTGCACCTTCTCGGCCGAGCCGGTGGGGCGACTCGTGCTCGGTATCTACGGGCAGGGGGGCGAGCCGGAGCTCGTCGCCATGTCGGACGACGTCTGCACCGGCCTCCAGCTGGTCAACTTCCTCCAGGACCCGCCGCGTGACCTCGCGCTCGGCCGCGTGTACCTACCGCAGGAGGATCTGCGGCGCTTCGGGGTGCTCCCTGCCGAGCTCGCGGGCCCGCGCTCGGATCGGCTGGCGACGCTGTGCCGGTTCGAGGCCGCTCGGGCCGCGGCGCTGCTGGAGCGAGGGTTCCCGCTCGGCCGCGCGCTCGGCGGTCGCGTCGGCAAGTCGGTCTCGCTGTTCTCCCGGGGCGGCCTCGCTGCCCTCGCGGCTCTCGAGCGCTCCGGCTGGGACGTCTTCTCGGGGCGGCCCGCGCCGACGAAGCTGACGTTCGGATGGCTGACACTGAGGGAGCTGGCGCGGCGATGAGGCTCGAGGAGGCCTACGCCGAGTGCACGCGCATCACGCGCCGCGAGGCCCGTAACTTCGCGTGGGGCATCATGCTGTTGCCCCGGCCGAAGCGGCTCGCGCTGGCGGCGCTCTACGCCTACGCACGTCGCGTCGACGACATCGCCGACGGCCACGCGGAGCCCGAGCAGAAGCGCGCCCAGCTCGAGGCGCTCGGGCGGGCTGCGGCGGCGCTTCCGGGCGACGCGTCGACGGACCCGGTCTTGTTCGCGCTCGCTGACACGCTGCGACGGTATCCAGTACCCGGGGAAGCGCTCCAGTCGCTCATAGAGGGGGCGCTCTGGGACGTCGACCGAAGCCGGTACGCGAACTGGGCCGAGCTCAGGGAATACTGCTGCCGGGTCGCGGGCGCCGTCGGGATCGCCTGCACGGCGGTCTACGAGCCCTCCCACCCCGACCGCGCCTACCCGCTCGCCGAGACGCTCGGTCTCGCCTTGCAGCAGATCAACATCATGCGCGACGTGCCGGAGGACTGGATTCTCGGACGCGTCTACCTCCCTCAGGACGAGCTCGATCGTTTCGGGGTGTCGGAGGACGACATCGCGGAGGGGCGGCTCGGACCGGGGTGGCGCGGGCTCATGGCCCACCAGGGCTCGCGAGCGAGAGCGCTGCTTACCGAAGGGTTCGGCCTGCTCTCTCTGCTCGACGCGCGTAGCGCGCTCTGTGTCCGTACGCTCGCGGGCATCTACGCCGGGGTCCTGGACGAGATGGAGCGGCGTCGCTACGACGTCTTCACGGCGCGGCCGAGCCTCTCCGCGCTCGGCAAGCTGCGCGTCATCGGCAGCGGGATCCTGCGCGAGGCGGCCTAGACACTGAAAAGTCGTGGCTCTCGGCACGGTGAGGACATGAGAGTGGCGGTGATCGGGGGTGGCCTGGCCGGGCTCGCCGCTGCGCTCGACTGCCTGGACGCCGGCGCAGACGTGACTCTGCTCGAGGCACGACCGACACTCGGCGGAGCGGTCCAGACCCTGCCGGAGCGAGACTGGCGACCCGCCGCCACCGCCCGACAACGGCCAGCACGTCGCCCTCGGCTGCTTCACCGAGTATCTCCGCTTCCTCGAGCGGATCGGGCAGACGAGCTCGATCAGGCGCCTGCGGCTCGAGCTGCCGGTGATCGACGAGAACGGGCGAGTCGGCGCGCTCGGCCCGGGAGCGCGCACGCTGCTTCGGTACCGGCACCTGCGACTCGACGAGCGCCTCCGCCTTGCCGTGATAGCGACCCGGCTGGGGCGTCTCGATCCGGCCTCACACGACGGCGAGACGTTCGGCCGCCTGCTCCGGCGGCTGGGCTCGAGCGAGCGCGCGATCGACCGCTTCTGGGACGTCTTCATCCGTCCGGCGCTCAACCTGCCGGCCGACGAGGCAAGCGCCTCGCTCGGGCTCTTCACCGTGCAGACGGCTCTCCTCGCCGATCGTGCCGCGAGCGACCTCGTGCTCCCGAGTGGCTCCGCTGGGCGAGATGCACGGAGACGCGGCGGGCCGGGCGCTCGAGGAGGCGGGCGCGACGGTGATGGTCAGGACGCGGGTCGCCGTGCTCGAGCCCGATGCGGCTGTGACGGCCGCCGGCGAGCGGGTCGCCGCCGATGCGTTCGTCGTCGCCGTGCCGCCCGCGGAGGCCGCGTCCCTGCTCGGCGAGCCGGCGCCCTCCTTGGAGGACTCTCCGATCGTCAGCGTTCACCTCCTCTTCGATCGCTCGCTGCTCGAGCCGCCGCTCGCCGCCTTGCTCGGCAGCCCGGCGCACTGGATCTTCGACCGCGGCCGGCTCACCGGCCACCCACCCGAGCGGGGGCAGTACCTCACGGTCGTCTCGAGCGGCGTCCCCGACCTGGTCGCCACCCGAGGCCGCGAGCTCGTCGAGCTCATGCGAGCCGCGATCGTCGAGCGCCTCGGACCGGCGGAGCTGCTCTGGTCGCGCGTCAGCCGCGAGCCGCAGGCGACCTTCGCGGGCCGCCCGGGGACGGCCGCGCACCGGCCTGGGCCGGAGACCGGGCGGCCGGGTGTCGTGAGGGCCGGGGCGTGGACGCAGACGGGCTGGCCCGCCACCATGGAAGGCGCCGTCCGCAGCGGCCGCACGGCGGCGCGCACGTTGCTGGGAAGCGGGATCCGCGAGCCGGTGACGCCGTGACCGGCGCCCTACGTCTCCGACGCGGTGCCGGGGCCACCCCGGACCACCACCCGCTATGAGCGTAACGCGGATAGTGCGCGCGCGTGTGTCACGCGGTGTGACGGAACGTGCGCGACTTCGGGTCGGATGGCACACGCGGCGGCGGACGAGGGGGCGGGGGTGAGCGTGATCGTCGGGACGGAGCTCGATCGCGCGCTCGAGGCCGGGGCCGACCGCTTGCTCAGCTTGCAGGAGCCCGGCGGCTGGTGGGTCGGCGAGCTCGAATCGAACGTCACGATCACCGCTGAGCACCTGTTCTTCCTCGAGTTCATGGGGATCCGCGACGAGGAGTCGACGATCGGGATCATGAGCGAGCTGCTCGCCCGGCAGCGGCCCGACGGCCTGTGGTCGATCTACCACGGCGGCGACCCCGACCTGAACGCGACGATCGAGGCGTACGCGGCCCTCCGGCTTGCCGGTCTCTCCGACCGCGCGCCGCAGCTTGCCGAGGCCAGGGCGTTTTGCCTCGAGCGCGGCGGAATCGGCGCCGCCCGGGTGTTCACGCGAATCTGGTTCGCGCTGTTCGGGCTCTGGCCCTGGGACGAGGTGCCCCAGCTTCCGGTCGAGCTCGCGCTGACCCGTCCCTGGATGCCGATCTCCCTCTACACCTTCGCCTGCTGGGCTCGGCAGACCGTGATGCCGCTCGCCGTCGTCATGCACTACCGCCCCGTTCGCCCACTTCCTCCCGCGCGGGCGTGGCGCGAGCTCGACCTCGGGCCCGCTCGCCGCGTCCGCCGCAACGTCTGGGACGACGTCGACGGTGTCCTCAAGCGCTACGCGGCCGCGCCAGTCAAGCCGGGTCGCCGCCACGCCCTCGCTGTGGCGGAGCGCTGGATCCTCGACCGGCAGGAGCGAGACGGCTGCTGGGGTGGCATCCAGCCACCCTGGGTGTGGTCGCTCATCGCGCTCGCCTGTCGCGGCCACGGTCCCGACTCGCCGGCGATGCGCGACGGTCTCGCGGGGTGGGAGGGCTTCCTCGTCCAGGACGGTGACCGACTACGCCCGGAGGCGTGCCAGTCGCCGGTCTGGGACACCGGGCTCGCCTTGCTCGGTCTACGCGCGGCCGGCGTGCCCGCAGATCATCCCGGGCTCGTCAGGGCCGGCGAGTGGATCCTGGCGGAGGAGGTCCGGGCCCGCGGTGACTGGGCGCTGCGAACGCCGGGCGTCTCCCCTGGCGGCTGGGCCTTCGAGTACGACAACGACCTCTATCCCGACGTGGACGACGCCGCCGTCATCGGTCTTGCGCTGCGTGAGCTCGGAGCCGGCCGACCGGCGCTCGAGCGGGCCTGCCGCTGGCTGGCCGGCATGCGGTCGTCGGACGACGGGTGGGCGGCGTTCGACGTGGACAACCGCTCCTACTGGCTCTACGACGTGCCGTTCTGCGACTTCGGCGCGGTCATCGATCCGCCGAGCGTCGACGTGACAGCGCACGTTGTCGAGCTGCTCGCGTCACGAGCCCGGCTACGAGGACGCCGTTCGCCGCGGTGTTCGGTACATCCTCGCCGAGCAGGAGCCGGACGGCTCGTGGTGGGGACGCTGGGGCGTCAACCACGTATACGGCACGGCGGCTGCGCTGCCCGCGCTCGAGACGGCTGGAGTGCCGCCCGAGCACGCGGCGGTGCGGCGCGCGGTCGGCTGGCTGGTCGAGCGCCAGAACGCCGACGGTGGCTACGGCGAGGACTGCCGCTCGTACCACGCCGGTGAGGAAGGGCTCGCCTGGCGAGGGCGCGGCGTCTCGACGCCATCGCAGACGGCGTGGGCGCTCATGGCGCTCGTGGCCGCCGGCGAGGCGCGCTCCGAGACGGCCGCGCGTGCGGCACGCTGGCTCTGCGAAGCCCAGCGGTCGGACGGCGACTGGGACGAGGAGGCCTTCACGGGCACCGGCTTCCCGCGCGACTTCATGATCCGGTATCACCTGTACCGCATCGTCTGGCCGGTCATCGGTCTTGGCCGCTACAGGGAAGCGCTGCGAGCCTGATGGCGGCGACGTGAAGGCCTACGTCACGGGTGCGAGCGGGTTCGTCGGCGGGCATGTCGCGCGCGAGCTCGCCGAGCAGGGCGCCGACGTACGGACCGAGCGCGTCGACCTGCTCGACCCCGTGGGTCTGCGCCGGATCGTCGACGGCTGCGACGCGGTCTTCCACGTGGCTGCCGTCTACAGCTACGACGCCGACCCGCACGATGATCGAGCGGGCGAACGTCGAAGGAACGCGGAACGTGGTCGAGGCGTGCCTGGGAGCGGGCGTTCGCCGGCTGGTGCACACGAGCACCGCCGGCACGTGCGGTCCCGTCGGCGGGCGCGAGGCGACCGAGGGCGACGCACCGCCTGCGTGGGAGCTCGACGTCCCCTACAAACGCACGAAGCTGGCGGCGGAGCGCCTGGTCCTCGACGCGGCGTGCGGACAGCTCGACGCGGTGGTCGTCAACCCGACCACTCCGGTCGGCGACGGCGATCGGAAGCCAACCCCGACCGGACGGATGATCGCCGGCGTGGCTGCAGGCAGCATTCGAGGCTACGTGGCGACGACCGGCCTCAACGTCGTGGACGTGCGCGATGTGGCGCGTGGCCACGCGCTCGCCCACGAGCGCGGCCACCGCGGCGAGCGCTATCTTCTCGGCGGTGTCAACCTCGCGCTCGCCGACCTGTTCGCCGCCGTCGCCGACCTCGCGGGCCGGCCGCGCCCCCGCGTTCGCGTCCCCTACGTGGCCGCCGTCGCGGCGGCCCGGCTGGGGCTTGCGAACCGAGACGAGGTGCGCCTCGCCCGCCTGCCGATGTATTTTTCCTCGGAGAAGGCGCAGAATATGCTCGGCTACCGGCCAGGCCCGGTCTCCCCGGCGCTCGCCAGGGCAGTCCGGGAGCTGACGGTCGACGGAAAGGGAGGGGCATGAAGTTTCCGCTTCGGAGCACCGTCCAGATCGGGCGCTACGTCGCGTCGCAGAAGGACGCCGAGCGGTATCCGCTCGTGCTGATGCTCGAGCCGACGCTCGGCTGCAACATCGCCTGTATCGGCTGCGGGAAGATCCGGGAGTACGAGTCGAACAAGGCGCGTCTGACGGTGGAGGAGTGCCTCGACTCCGGCGCCCAGTGCCCGGCGCCCGGTCGTCTCGATCTGCGGCGGGGAGCCCCTGATCTTCAAGGGGATCGAGGACGTCGTCGACGGCTTCCTCGAGATGAAGAAGAACATCCAGCTCTGCACGAACGCCCTGCGTCTCGAGGAGCTGCTCGACCGCTTCACGCCCAATCCGCGACTGACCTGGGTCGTGCACCTCGACGGCATGCGCGAGATCCACGACTACATCTGCGACTACCCGGGGCTCTGGGACATCGCGATCAGCGCCATCAAGGCGGCGCGCGCGAAGGGCTTCCGCGTGACGACCAACACCACGACCTTCAAGGAGACCGAGGTCGACGACGTCATCGAGATGATGCGCTACCTCACCGAGGAGGTCGGCATCGACGGGATGCTCGTGGCGCCCGGCTATCAGTACTCGCAGATCGACCCGAACCTGACGATGACGCGCGCCGAGCACGAGGAGAAGTTCCGGGCCATCCGGGCGGCGGTTCGCAAGCACGGCTACCGGTGGCTCGCGAGCCCCATCTACCAGGACTTCCTCACGGGCGAGCGCATGCTGCGGCTGCACGCCCTGGGGATCGATCACGCGCAATCCCTACGGCTGGAAAGGCCCGTGCTACCTGCTCACCGACGCGATCTTCCCGAACTACGAAGCGCTCATGGACGGCATGGAATGGGAGCG
Source organism: uncultured Thermoleophilia bacterium (assembly GCA_963838105.1). Taxonomy (GTDB): domain Bacteria; phylum Actinomycetota; class Thermoleophilia; order Gaiellales; family Gaiellaceae; genus CAWJNF01. The sequence continues at coordinate 147,642 of CAWIQC010000030.1, forward strand.
CTACGGGCCGGGGAACGACCCGCGCTGCGAGCACTGCGGCATCCACTGCGGCTTCGAGCCATCGGCAACGCTCGCGACCACGGCGAGCGTGAAGGAGACGGTGCGGAGCCTCGCATGGACGTTGCGCTAGAGGCCCGAGCCGGCGCCGACCAGGTCGCGTACGTCTGCGCGCCTCGAGACCGAGGCTCGAGGCTCTGCGAAAGGCCGGCGTGGCCGTCAGCGTGCTCGGCCTCGCGGCAGCTGGCTCGATACCCGGCGAGCCGCTCGTGGCGTTCGGGCTGGCGGGCGCGCTCGTGCCCGGCCTCGAGCCCGGCACGCTGCTCACGGCCGAGCGGGTAGTGGACGAGCAGGGCGACGTGATCTGGGAAGAGGCGCCGTGGCCGGCGCCAGGCGCGCGTGCCGCGGTGCTCTGCTCCGTGGAGCGGATCGTCGACGATCCGATCGAGCGGGCTGCCCTCGCCGAGCGCACGGGCGCGATCGCCTGCGACATGGAAAGCGGCGTCCTCGCCTCGACCGGACGGCTGCGCGGGGTCGTGCGCGCCGTGGCCGATGGGCCAGAGCGGCCGCTCGGCGCGCTCGCGCAGGGTGCGAAGGCGGACGGCTCCGTCGCCTGGAGCGTCGTCCGGCGAGCGTTCCTCCACGAGCCGGTCCAGTCAGCGCGGAGCGCCCGCAACGCCCGCCGCGGCGCTTGCCGCCCTTTCCCGGGCGCTGGAGGCGAGCGCGCGTGGCTAAGCGGGTGCTCATCGCGGCGCCGCGCAGCTTCTGCGCCGGCGTCGTGCGCGCGATCGACATCGTCGAGAAGCTGCTCGAGACCCACGGGCCGCCGGTCTACGTTCGCCACGAGATCGTGCACAACGTGCACGTCGTCCGTGACCTCGAGTCCCGTGGCGCCGTCTTCGTCGAGACGGAGCAGGAAGTACCCGAGGGGGCGCTGGTCGTGCTCTCCGCCCACGGCGTCGCGCCCTCCGTCTACCGGATGTGCGCCGAACGGAACCTGGAGGTCATCGACGCGACCTGCCCGCTGGTGTCCAAGGTGCACGCGGAGGCGCGCCGCTACGCCGGGCGCGGGCTCAAGATCGCCCTCGTCGGCCATGCCCGCCACGAGGAGGTCGTGGGGACGATGGGCGAGGCGCCCGATTCGATCACGCTGGTCGAGACCGTCGACGACGTCGCCGAGCTCGACGTCGAGGAGGGACAGCAGGTCGCGTACCTCACGCAGACGACGCTCTCGGTGGACGACACCGGCGAGGTCGTCGACGCGCTCCGCGAGCGTTTCCCCGATCTCGTCGGGCCTCCGTCGGCGGATATCTGCTACGCGACGCAGAACCGCCAGGACGCGGTCAAGAAGCTCTGCGAGCAGGCGACCCTCGTCCTCGTCGTCGGCTCGAAGACGAGCTCGAACGCGAACCGGCTCGTCGAGGTCGCCCGTTCGCCGCGGCGCCGACGCGTTCCTCGTCGACGACGACACCGATCTCGATCCCGCCTGGCTCGCCGGCCACGAGGTCGTCGGTCTCACCGCCGGCGCGTCGTCTCCGGACTCCCTCGTGACGCGTGTCGCCGATCGGCTGGCGGAGCATGGCTACGCCGAGCGCGAGGAGGTCGAGCTGACCCGCGAGGACGTCTACTTCCGCCTCCCCGCGGCGCTTCGATAACCCCTCCCGGATCGCAGCCGGCCGGACGCCGGCGCCGGACGGAGCGCGGGCGCTCCGTCCGAGGTAGGCCGGCGATCGGCCTCAGTCGGTCAGCTCGACGATGAGGTTCAGGACGAGCAGGATGATCAGCGCCCCGACGGCGATTCGCCACATGCCGTGGACGAGCCACCGGACGGTCGGGTTCACGCGATCCGCCTCGTCTCCGTCCTCTTCTCCGCCGTCAGCCTGAGACGTCTGTCGCATAGCTCCAGCTCCCGTCGCCGTATACCCAGAGCTTCGTCCACGGTGTTGCCGACGCGGTCACCTGGCCGAACACCACCTGCTGGAACTTCCCCTGGCGGAACGAGTAGTGTCCGCCGCTGCTGTTTCCGAACCTCGAGAAGAACCAGCCCGCTGAGCCCGCGGGCCCGGCCCAGCGCCAGAACGGATCCAGGCAGCACGGATATGCGTTCGCCTGAGCGGCCGTAACCCGCGGATAGGACCAGCAGAAGTACTTGTCCTGCTGGTAGCGCCAGAGCAACGAACCGAAGGTGCTCCTGCGCGTCCTCGCCACCCAGACGGTCTTGCAGCCCGATGCGGCTTGAAGCGCTCCTGTCCGCGCCGGCGAGACCCCCGAAACGCTCGTCGGGAGCGTCCGCCGACCGCGATTGCGGCCGCGTCCGGTCGGTGCTCATCCGGGCTCACCCGTACCCGGGGGCCGGTCGGCCGACCGCGTGCGTCCATTGGCTGCTCGAAGAGCTCGACCGTCTCGACCGAGCGACCCGCCGCCGCCTTGTCGTTCCCCGCCGTCGTGGGCGCAGCGAACGCTCCGGCTGCAAGCGCGAGCCCGGTCATGATCGCCGCCAACAGCACGGTCATACGTCGAGTTCTCATCCATCGTTCACCTCCTCTTCCGACGCGGCGGGCGCGGGCTGCGCGTCCCGCATCGACTCTACGGAGTCGGCGGCGCGCTGCCTACGTCCTTTTCGGACACGAGGTGAAACGAAAGCGAGCCGAGTCCCGGACGGATCAGTAGAGCGCGAGCGCCAGCCGGCGGCGGTACGCGGTGCTCAACGGGTGATCCTGGCCGAGGTTCAGGAAGATCGCCACCATCACCTCGCGAATGCGATCCCGCTGCTCGGGAGGGGCCTCGAGCGCCTGCGCGAGCAGCCATTCGAGCGCCCGCTCGTGGTCGCCCTCGGCGAGCGGGCCGAGCACCTCCGGGAACTCGCCGGTCGCCGCCAGCTCTTCGAGCAGCTGCTCGCCGCCCGACGGGCCGAGAAGCTCGTCCAGGAAAGAGGCGATCGACTGGGGAGACTGCACGCCGACGAAACCGGCGACCTCCCGGCCGTCCCGGAAGGCCTTGACGGCCGGGATGCCCCGGATCCCGTGCTCCTCGGCCAGTCGCTGGTTGGCGTCGACGTCGACCTTCGCCAGCACGATCCGGCCGTCGCGCTCCGCGATCGCCTGCTCCAGCACGCGGCGCCAGCATCTTGCACGGCCCGCACCAGTCGGCCCAGAAGTCGACGACCACCGGCAGCTCGTGGGAGCGCTCGATGACCGCGGTGCCGAAGTCCTCCTCGGTGGCGTCCATCTGGCGTCCCCAGGATCTCACATTCCGAGCGCTCTGCGCGGCGGCGGCGGAGCGACCCGCTGCCGCTCGATCGTCACCGACGACCGGTGCGGACATAACGATACGAGCCGGCGAAGCGACCCGACACGGTCACGTCCAGCACCACGCGGTCGCGGTCGTCGTCCCAGCTTCCCGTGCCGGTCAGCACGAAGCCTCTCGTGAGCCCGCAGCGCCTGAGCGTCAGCCGCGCCACCGAGCCGGGCGCGGCGAAGCGGATCCAGCCTCCGCCCGCCGAGCAGCCCGTCCGCGTGGGCGTGACGAAGTCCCAGTAGTAGTACTCGGGCAGATAGGAGAGCTCCTGCTCGAACGAGGCGAAGGCCGCCGCGGAGCGTCCTGAAGCTGGCTGCGCTGCGCGGCGCGAGGGGGACGTAGGGGTCGACGAGCACGCCCGGGCACATGGATTCCCGCGGCGGTCTCGTCCCGCTGACCAGGAATGCCGTGACGAGGTCGTCCGGGCACGCGTTGCCGAGGCCGAAGGTGACGTGCGAGCCGGCGCGCGTCGTCACGAGGTAGGCGTCGGCGAGCCGTTCGTAGACACGCTCGCCCATCGCGTGGGGCGTGATCGGATCGGCGGTGGCGCCGAGCACGATCGTGGGGACGCTCTCGGCGCGAAGCGGTGGGGGCCGCTCGACGCTCTCGGGCGCACCGGGCCAGGTGACGCACGGCAGGTCCGAGACGAAGATCGCCGCTCCGAGGCGAGGATTCTCGGCACCGACCTCCTCTGCGTCGGCGAGGAACTGCGCGGCGCGCTCGGCGGAGGCGCCGGCGTAGTAGCTGTAGTCCTGACAGTCGACGCCGTAGTACATGCCGTCCGAGTAGCTCGGGTCCGGGATCGCCTCGAGCGTCTCGGGATCGACGACGAGGTCGAGGTAAAGGAGTCGTAGGAGCGGGACGAGGTCACCGCGACCCGCGGCCGCGAGGGCTCGCTGGAGAAGCATCCGATCGTCCTCGTTGTAGACCTGCGAGCCGGCGACGAACTCGAGACCGGCGAGCGTCAGCTCCCTGCGGGCGTTCCCACCCGACGGCAGCGGGAACGCGACCCGTGCCGGCCTCTCCGCGAGACGAGCCGCGAGCGCGTCGTAGACCGCCCCCAGGCTCGCGCCGGCGTCGCCCCGGCAGCGGGGCCGGCGGTCGCAGGACGAGAACGTCCCGTCGAGGACATCCTCGAACCCTTCCGCCGCCTCTCGCCAGAACTCCGGCCCCGTCAGCGTCAGGTCGACCGTGCCGTCGAGGATCATCCCGGCGAGCGCAGCGGGGTGCACGGCGGCGTACTCCTGAGCGTATTGCGTGCCGTAGCTCTCTCCGTAGAGCCACATTCGCGGCGCACCGGCCGCTTGCCTGAACGCCTCGAGATCCTCGATCGCCTGCCTGGTGCCGACGTAGGGCAGGATCGAAGGCGAGCCCATCTCGGCGACGCACTCGGAGCTGTAGCGCGATGCGGCGTCAGCCAGGCTCCCCTGCGCCTGGTAGTAGATCGCGGTGGCTTCTGGGCAGGTCAGCCCTCCGGACAGGCCGATCCCCCGCTGGTCGAAGAAGACGATGTCGAACCGCCGGCGAATGGACGGCGCGAAGTACGAGGTGTAGCTGTCGGCGTAGGCGACGCCGGCGGTACCGGGCCCGCCGAGCGCGGACACGAAGAGCCCCTTGCTGGGGCCCGTGGCCGGGAGGACGGCGAAGACGACGTCGATCGTGCGAGGGTCGGAGGGCGAGAAGTGGTCGAGCGGCACGGTGATGGTGACGCACGTGAACTCGCTGCCCGGGCATGGACGCCCGCCGAGCTCTCCCAGGACGTCGCCGATGCCCGCCTGCGCCGTCGGCGCGAAGGAGACGGCCGCCGCTGCTGCCGCGAGCAAGACCGCGAAGGTGACCCTCAGGTCGCCTCCATTCCCTCGACGGTCGCGCGCACGAGATCCGGCAGCGTCTCGACGTTGTAGCCGCCCTCGAGCACGCAGGCGACTCTCCCGCAGAGCCCTCGTGCCCGGGCTGCGAGATCGCGGAACCCGTCCGGCGTGACGAGCATGCCTCCCAGGGGATCACCCGCTGCCGCGTCGAAGCCGGCGGAGACGAGCAGCAGGTCCGGCTCGAAGGCGCGGATCGCCGGCTCGACGGTCGTCTCCATGGCCGCGACATACTCCGGGTCGCCCGCGCCCGCCTGGAGCTGGACGTTCAGCGTCGTCGCGTTGCCCTCTCCCGGAGCCGCCGGTGCCCGGGTAGAACGGCCAGCGGTGGAGCGAGACGAAGAGCACCGAATCGTCGTCCCAGAACATGTCCTGCGTGCCGTTGCCGTGGTGGACGTCCCAGTCGAGGATGGCGACGCGGCGCAGCCCGAGCTCTCGCTGCGCGAAGCGCGCGGCGACCGCGACGTTGTTGAAGAGGCAGAAGCCCATCGAACGGTCGGGCAGCGCGTGATGGCCGGGCGGGCGCACGAGCGCGAAGCCGCCGCGCTCGGCCGCGTCGATCGCGGTGCCTGCCGCACGCAGCGCGAGCTCGTAGCTCGACGGCGTGCAGATCGTGTCCGGGTCGAGATACCCCGTGTGCCCGCTGGCCGAGACCGCCTCGATCGTCGCGACGTAGTCGCGGTCGTGGCAGGCGCAGAGCTCCTCGACGGTCGCCGTTCGGCCCGAGACCTCGTACGGGAGCGCCTCGATCAGCGCCTGGATCCGCTCGGGCCGCTCCGGATGGCTGCCGGTGGGATGCAGGCGCGCGAAATCGGGGTGGGAGAGCAGCACCACCGGCCTCAGCCTACAAGCGGTCGCCGGCGTGAGCTCGGCAGGGACCGGCGCTGGACGATCGGCGCCTCGCCCGCGGTCTTGACTCCTCGTCGGCACGGGAATAGACTCGCCTGAAATCGTTACCACCCGTTTACCCATGGCTCCTACGATCAAAGAGGTCGCCGAGCGGGCGCAGGTCTCCGTCTCGACGGTCTCGCGCGTCCTCAACGACTATCCGTTCGTCAGCGCCGGCGCCCGTAAGCGGGTGACCGACGCGATGGAGGCCCTCGATTACCGGCCGGACATGGCGGCGCGCAGCATGCGCACGGGCACGACGCGCGCGGTCGGCTTCGTCGTCTCGGACATCACGAACCCGGTCTTCGCCGCGGTCGCGAAGGGAGCCGATGCCGTGCTGCACCCGCACGGCTACTCGCTCGTGCTGGCCAACTCCGGGGGCGACCCCGAGCACGAGGCGGAGCTCGTCGCGGCGCTCCGCCAGCGGCGGGTCGACGGGCTGATCGCCGCGGTGGCGGACGAGCGCTCGCCGGGGCTGGCCGAGCGGCTTGCCCGCGTGCCGGCGTGCGTGCTCTTCGATCGCGAGGTGCCGGGATCGGGCGCGGACGCCGTCTGCTCGGACCACGCGGCGGGAATGCGGCAGGCTCTCGGCCATCTCGCCGCATTGGGCCATGCGCGGGTCGGCATGATCGCGGGCCAGGAGGGTCAGCTCGGCAGCCGCGCACGCGTCGCCGCGTACCGGCGCCTCGCTCCGGAGCTCGGTCTCGACGGCGACCGCCGGCTCGTCGTGAGCGGGAGGCTCTCCCGCGAGACCGGGTACGCCGCCGTTCGCGGGCTGCTCGGGTTGCGCGAGCCGCCGACGGCGCTGATCGCGGGCAACAACCAGCTCACCGTCGGCGCGCTGGAAGCGCTGCGCGAGCTCGGAGCGCGGGTTCCAACCGACCTGTCGCTCGTCGCCTGCGACGACATCGACCTGACGCGGATGCACGATCCTCCGCTCGACGTCATCGACCGCGACCCGGAGCAGCACGGACGCGCGACGGCCGAGCTGCTCCTGCGCCGGCTCGAGGACCCGGCCGCGCCTCCGCGCCGGGTCCTGCTGCCGACGTCGTTCATCCAGCGGGCGAGCTCGGGCATCCCGGCCGTCGGCGTCGCGTCGGAGCCGCGGCCCGATGAGCCGCGCCATCGCCGACGTCCGCGTGCATCCGATCTCGGTTCCGCTCGCGCGCCCGTTCTGGATGTCGCTCGAGCCGTACAGCGCCTGCGCGGAGATCGTCGTCGAGATCGTGACGGACGACGATCTCGTGGGCGTCGGCGAGATCCACGGGCGCCCCCAGGCCGAGATCGTCCGGGTGCTCGAGGCGTTCATGCCCCTGCTCGTCGGCGAGGACCCGCTCGATCACGAGCGGCTCTACGAGAAGCTGTTCCGCACCACGTACAGCCGGGCGAGCGCCGAGCTGGCAGCCGCGGACGGCCAGCCGCACTTCGGCTCGAGCGGGCGGCCGCAGATGATGGCCGCGATCGCCGGCGTCGACATCGCCCTCTGGGACCTCAAGGCCCAGGCGCTGGGGATGCCGCTCTGGAAGCTGCTCGGAGGCGGGCGGCGGTCGGTGGCCGCCTACGCGAGCGGCGGCTACTACGGCGCCGAGGGCGAGGCCGACGTCGACGGGCTCGTCGAGGAGATGACCGGCTATCGCGAGCTCGGCTACGGCGCGGTGAAGATGAAGGTCGGCGGGCTTGCCGTCGCCGAGGACGTCGAGCGGGTGCGCGCGGTGCGCGAGGCGCTGCCGGACTGCGAGCTCATGCTCGACGCGAACTCCGCCTACTCCGTTCCGGAGGCGATCGCGGCCGCGAGGGCGTTCGAGCCGTTCGGGATCCGTTGGCTCGAGGAGCCGGTTGCCTGGTTCGACCCCGTCTTCGGCCTCGCGCGCGTCGGTGAGGCGACCTCGATCCCGCTCGCGAGCGGGGAGCGCGAGCTCCACCGTTTCGCCTGCCGCGACCTCGTCGACCACACGCCGATCCGCTACCTCCAGTTCGACTGCACCCGGGCCGGCGGCGTGACCGAGTGGCTGAGGGTCGCCGCCTACGCCGGGGCGCACGGCGTCCGGATGGCGCCGCACCACGACCCGCAGATCCACGGCCACCTCGTCGCCGCCGCCGAGAACGGCGACGTGCTCGAGGTCTTCCCGAACGCAGCCCGCGACCCCGTCTGGGACGGCCTGTTCGCCGTGAAGCCCGAGATCGTCGCGGGCGAGGTCGTCCTGTCCGACCGGCCCGGGCTCGGCATCGAGCTCGACCGCGACTTCCTGACCCGTTACGTCAAGGAGGGGTCCGTGGGGAACCATGGGTTCCCCCACGCTTTGAGAGGAGAGCCATGAGCTGGGAGCTTCGAGCTGATCGACCTATCCCGCCCGCTGACCGAGGAGACGGCGGTCGCCCTGTTCGGGAACATCGGCAGCCCGGTCTTCAACAAGGTCGACGTCGAGTACGTCGTGAACTGGCCGGAGAAGAACGGCCGCATCACGAAGTTCTCGGTCCTCGACCACTTCGGCACGCACGTGGACGCGCCGATCCACACCGTTCGCGACGGCGCCGACCTCTCGGGCGTCGACATCGGCCGGCTGATCGGCGAGGCGGTCGTCCTGGACATGTACAAGGGGGGCGTCGACTACGGCTACACGGCCGAGGACTTCGAGGCCCAGGCCGAGCACGTCCGCGCCCGGCGACATCGTGCTCATCTACTCGGGCTACGTGCCGTGCCGGAGCGCCGACGACCCGATCCGGCAGACCTTCGTCACCCCGGAGGGCGCGCAGTGGCTCGTCGACCACGGCGTGCGGGCCGTCGGCTGCGAGCCGGCAGGCCTCGAGCACGGCTCGAAGGGGTACTTCGAGTACCGCTGGTACGACCTCGACACGCCGAACCCGCCCTCGTGGCCGGCGCACGGGATCCTGCTCGGAAACGACGTGTACATCATCGAGGGGCTCGTCAACCTCGACCGTCTCAAAGGCCAGCGGGTACGGTTCGCGGCGCTTCCCCTCAACGTTCCCGAGCTCTCCGGCTGCCCCGTGCGAGCCGTTGCCTGGATCGAGCGCTGAGCACCAATACACGTGATCACCGGCTTTCTCCACTTCGAGATCTCCACCCAGGACGCCGACCGCGCGCTCGCCTTCTACCGCGACCACTTCGGCATGCGCCTGCTCTCGGACCGAATCGTCGAGCCGGGCGGTTACGTCGAGAAGGTCGTGGGCATACCCGGGGCCCGGGTGCGCATCGTGCACCTGCAGGGCTACGGCTTCAACTTCGAGCTCCTCCAGTACCTCGAGCCGGGCGGCGAGGCGCGGGCGCGCGAGCCGAACGATGCCGGGTCGGCGCACCTGTGCTTCGTCACCGACGACCTCGACAGCGACTTCGAGCGGCTCGTGGCGGCGGGCGTGAAGGTCCGCTCCACGGGCGGCAGCCCGATCGCGGTCACGGGCGGCCCGAACGACGGCGGCAAGACCGTGTACGTCGAGGATCCGGACGGCAACCCGGTGGAGCTCGTCCAGCTCGTGCGGCCCTGGCCAGCCGCCAACTGACGTGGACACCGGCCTGGCGGGCAAGACGGCGATCGTGACCGGCGCGGCGAGCGGTATCGGCCTCGCCTGCTCGCGCGCGCTCGCCGCCGAGGGCGCGGACGTCGTGTGCGCCGACCTCGACGAGGGCGGGGCCGCGCGTACCGCGGAGGAGGTCGGCGGCGTCGGGATGGCGCTGGACGTGACCGACCCGGCGTCCTGCGAACGAGCTCGTGGTAGCTACGACGAGCAGGTTCGGCTCGCTGGACGTCCTCGTCACGTGCGCGGGGATCTTTCACGCGACGCCGCTCGACGAGATCACGGCGGAGGAGTGGGACCGGATCCAGGCGGTCAACCTCAAGGGCACGTTCCTCTGCTGCCAGGCGGCGCTGCGGGCGATGGTGCCCCAGCAGAGCGGGCGCATCGTGACGATCGCGTCGAGCGCGGGCCAGACCGGCGGTCTCGCCGCGGGCGCGTCGTACGCCGCCTCGAAGGCCGCCGTCGCGGCGCTGACGAAGTCGATCGCCCGCTTCGGCGGCCCGCACGGCATCGTCGCGAACTGCGTCAACCCCGGGGTCATCGAGACGCCGATGATCGCGGCGTGGCCGCCCGAGGCGCGGGAGCGCACCGTCGCTGCCACCTCGCTCGGGCGTACCGGCACGGCGGAGGAGGTGGCCTCGGTGGTCGTCCTGCTCGCCTCGTCGGCGACGAGCTTCGTGCACGGCGCCCACGTGGACGTGAACGGCGGCCTGTTGATGGACTAGATGCCGGACGGACCCGGCCGCGGACAGATCGGACGACGAAAGGAGCAGCCATGGAAGCAAAGGTGTGTCGGGGAACGTGGTGCATGGCCTTCGGCTTCGAGCCGAAGCTGGCCACGATGGAGCAGGTGGCGAAGGTGCTGTCGGCCTTCGAGTACGACGGCATCGAGCTCGGCGGCTTCTTCGACCACTGCACCGTCGAGCGCTTCCCGGACAAGGCGAGCCGCACGAAGCTCAAGTCGTGGCTGAACGACGATCTCGGCCTCGAGATCGCGGGCATCGCCCCCGGCCCCTACGGCGACCTCTTCCGCCTGCCCTGGGCGACCGGCTCGCAGGAGGTCTACGACGAGTACATCACGTACTTCGAGGGCTACCTCGAGCTCGCCGCCGACATGGAGATCCCGGGCATGCGCGTCGATCCGGGCGCCGCGGGGCCGCTTCCGTACGACGCCGACTACGACCAGGTCTGGGAGCGCGTCGTCACCACGTTCCAGCACCACGCCGAGCGTGGCCAGGAGCACGGCGTCGTCATGCTCTGGGAGCTCGAGTCGCTGCAGCCGTTCAACAAGCCCTCCGAGACCGTGAAGATCCTCGAGGACGTCGGGCACCCGAACTTCAAGCTCATGTACGACACCGGCCACTTCCAGGCCTGCGGCGTCATCGGGCACAACCACGTCCAGCCGGCCGAGACGCTCAAGGACCAGATCGAGTTCATCAAGATGCTCCCGAAGGGCTGCATCGGCCACATCCACCTCTGCGACACCGACATGAACACGCACCTGAACATGTTCGGGACGAAGAGCAACTACGGCGAGGGGATCATCGACTACGACGAGCTGATGCCCGTTCTCGCCGAGGCCTACGACGGCGTCTGGTGGGCGGTCGACTCGATCCCCATGGGAGCGAAGGCCTGGGAGGACACCTGGAGCGGCATCATCACCCTCAACGAGATGCTCGACAAGCACGTCCGCGCCGGCGTCGGCGCGGCCGCGTCGTAGGGGCCGGACTCGATCCGGCCCGTTCGAACAAAGGAGAACAATGAAAGCAGCGGTCTTCTACGAGACTGAGGATCTCCGTATCGAGGACGTCCCCGAGCCCGAGGCGGGGGCGGACGAGGTCGTCGTCAAGGTGCTCGCGTGCGGCTTCTGCGGCTCGGACATCGAGTACTACTACGGGCGCAGCCCGCTCGGGACAGCGGACGGGAAGGGCCCGCTCGTGCTCGGCCACGAGATCTGCGGCCAGGTCGTCCAGGCCGGCAGGCTCGCCGAGCAGTACGGGCTCGCCGAGGGCGACCGGGTGGCGCTCAACCCCGTCCAGAGCTGCAACGCGTGCAACGCCTGCCGGGCGGGGAAGCTGCAGTTCTGCCAGAACCTGACGGTGCTCGGCGTCACCATGAACGGCGGCTTCGCCGAGTACGTGAACACGAAGATCGCCCACGCGTACAAGCTCCCCGAGTCGCTCAGCGACGAGCAGGGCGCCTTCGTCGAGATGCTCTCCTCGGCCGTGTACTCGGTGAAGCGGGCCGAGATCGAGCCCGGCAACTTCGCCGTCGTCTACGGCCCGGGCCCGGTTGGGCTGTCGATGGTGCAGCTGCTGAAGAACGAGGGCGCTCGCGTGGCCCTCATCGGCACGCGTGACTACCGCCTCGAGCTTGGCAAGGCGGTTGGCGCCGACCACGTCTGGAACCCGGCCGACGAGTCGTCGCCCTACCACGTGGCGGACGTTGCGGAGGCGATCCAGGGCGTGAACGACGGCGCCCTCGCCGACCGCGTTCTCGTCGGAACCGCGTCGGTCGCGGCGAACCAGCAGGCGATCGAGATCTCCGGGCCGGGATCGACGGTCATCCTGATGGGCCTCGCCGGCCCCGACGACGCGATCTCCGTGCCGCTGCTCTCGAACCTCTACCAGGACAAGACGATCCGCTTCTCGCTGCTCTACCCGCTCCAGTGGCCGACCACGATCAAGCTGCTCGAGGACGCGAAGGTCGACACCGGCAAGATCATCACGCACTCGGCGACACTCGACGGCATCGCCGGCGCGATCGAGCGGGTGCTGAACCGCGAGGACGACGTCATCAAGACGGTCATCAAGCCGTCGTAACCGCCCATCAAAGGAGGGCAGATGGCAGCGAAGTTCTCCGTCTCGCAGGTCACGACGTTCCACCAGACGTTCGAGGAGGACGTCGAGACGTACCGCCAGGCGGGCGTCGAGGGCATGGGCATCTGGGAGTTCAAGCTGGGCGAGGGCAACGACGCGGAGCTCCTGGCGCGCATGCGCGACGCCGGGATCAAGGCCACGACGTGCATCCCGGGCGTCCTGTCGGTCTACCCGGTGCCGTTTCCCGGCCCCGACGACCCCGCGGAGCGGGTCGAGGCGCTGTGTGCCGCCGTCCACCGCTTCGCGCCCTTCGAGCCGGAGGTGATCCTCTGTCTCACCGGCCATCCCGGCGAGGGAGCCGACGGGGCCGAGGCGCGTCGCGTCATCGTCGAGGGCCTGCGCCGGGCGGCGAAGACAGCCGGTGAGCACGGGCTGACGCTCGGCCTCGAGCCGCTGCACCGCAAGGTCTACGGAACCTGGTCGACGATCGGCGACATCCCGGGCACGATCTCGCTGCTCGACGAGATCGGCGAGCCGAACGCGAAGCTGCTCTTCGACGTCTACCACCTCTGGGACACGGACGACGTGCTGGAGCTGACGGTCCGCCACGGCGATCGCATCGTCCCGAGCGTCCACGTCTGCGACTGGCGCGCGGAGACGCGCAACGACTTCGACCGCGTGCTTCCCGGCGAGGGGATCATCGACCTGCCGGCGATCTTCGGAGCGCTCGAGGCCGGAGGCGTCGCGGGCTGGTTCGACCTCGAGATCTTCTCGGACGACGGGTCGTTCACCGACATGGACTTCGAGGACTCGTTGTGGAAGCAGGATCCGGCCGACGTCGTGCGCCGCGGCAAGGAGGGCTTCGAGAAGGCCTGGGCCGCCAGGAAGGTGCCTGTCGGGTGAGGCTCGACGGGACGGGTCGCGCTCGTCACGGGCGCCTCGCACGAGCGCGGGATCGGGCGCGGCATCGCGCTCGCGCTCGCGGAGGAGGGCGCTGACGTCGCGTGCTGCGACGTCGGCTTCGAGGAGTCCGGCCAGGAGCTTGCCGAGCGGATCCGCTCCCTCGGGCGCAAATCCAAGTTCTACAAGGCCGATGTGTCAGACCGCGCAGAGGTCGACGACCTGATCCGGCAGGTCGAGCGTGACCTCGGCCCTCTCTGGATCGCGTGCTCGAACGCAGGCGTCGCCGACTGGCAGGCCTGGGCGGAGATCAGCCAGGAGTCGTTCGATCGCATCGTCGCCGTCAACCTGACGGGTGCGTTCAACGTCGGCCAGGCGGCTGCGCGCGCGATGGTGGCCCGCGGCGAAGGTGGGCGCATCGTGTTCACGTCCTCGGTGCACGCCCAGATGTGCTTTCCGTCGATGGCCGTCTACGGTGCGACGAAGCAGGCCGTGCGCGCCCTGTGCGAGACGATGGCGATCGAGCTCGGCGAGCACCGGATCACCGTGAACCACATCGGCCCCGGCTGGGTGAAGTCGCAGCTCAACGACCGCTCGCCGGGCCTGCAGACCCCCGAGGACGAAGCGGCGACGCTGAAGCTGATCCCGATTCCACGGCCGTCCGAGCCCGTCGAGCAGGGCCGTGCCGTCGTCTACCTCTGCTCCTCGCCGGACGGCGATTACGTCACCGGAGCGTTCCTGCGCGTGGACGGCGGTTTCGTGGTGGGGAAGTACTAGCTCGTGCCGATGGCCGTCACCGTTCGCGGGCTCCCGAGTCGCGTGGAGGATGCGGTGCGGCGGACGCTCGTCGACGCCGAGCTTCCGGTCGTCGTCGCCGGCGCGGGGCTCCAGGCGCGCGCCAGCTTCCTCGAGCTCGAGCAGGGGGAATGGCTCGCGGCCGTCGACGCCGTGAGGCACGCCTTTCTCGCGGCCAGGCAAGCCGCCGCTGCCTGGCTCGAGGCCGAGACGCCCGGCCGGATCATCTTTGTCGTCTCGGCGGCGTCGGTTCGCACCCTCCAGGGTGCGGCGCTCGATGCGACCGCCGGCGGCTTCCTGACCACCCTCGCCCAGGTCGGCGCCGTCGAGCTCGGCGGCAACGGCATCACGGTGAACGTCGTCGCTCATGGCTGGCTCGAGGGGGAGCCGGATGAGCTCGTCGAGGGCATCCCAGCCGGCCGGCTCGGCCGCCCCGAGGACATCGCGGGAGCGATCGCGTTCCTCGCGTCGCCGTCCGCCTCGTACGTCAACGGCGCCGTGCTGACCGTCGACGGCGGCTTCTGGATCACGAAGACCGGCGGCGGGAGCCCGTTGCTGCCTGCGAACGAAGAGCCTGCGGGGTAAGTCGGTCCTCTTGCTAGTCTTCACTAACGGGCAGCATCCGGCTGCCCTGTGAGATCGATCTTCTCGTTCCTCCCCTGGCGGCTTCGAGGTAGTGACGTCTCGAGCCGATAAAGGGAGTCGAACATATGTCGATGAAGTCCTTCCGTGAGCTTGGCGTGAGCGAGCGCGTGCTGCGCGCGCTCGCCGACCTCTCGATCCACACCCCGTTCACGATCCAGTCCCTCGTCCTGCCGGACGCGCTCGCCGGCCTCGACGTCGTTGCCGAGTCGCCCACGGGCTCCGGCAAGACGCTCGCGTTCGCGGTGCCCATCGTGGAGCGCACGGAGCCGGGTAGCGCTCGGCCGGCGGCGCTCGTCCTCGTCCCGACGCGTGAGCTCGCCCTCCAGGTGACGGACGACCTACGCTCGCTCGCCGCCGCGCGGAAGCTTCAGGTCGCCGCCGTCTACGGCGGCGTTCCCATTCCGGCCCAGGCGAAGCGTGCGAAGGCCGCCCACGTGCTGATCGCGACGCCCGGGCGCCTTCAGGATCTCCTCGAGCGCAAGCTGGTCGTCCTCGACGGCGTGCGGATCCTCGTTCTCGACGAGGCCGACCGCATGCTGGACATGGGCTTCAAGCCGCAGGTCGACCGGATCGTCCGTCGCCTGCCGAGGAACCGCCAGACGATGCTCTTCTCGGCCACGCTCGGCGGGAACGTCGACGACCTCGTCTCGGCCTACACCGACAACCCGATCCGAGTCGAGGGCAAGCTGCCCGCGCATGCGAAGCCGGCCGACGTCGAGCACCGCTTCGTCCCGGTGACGCGGGAGACGAAGCTCGACACGCTCGTGGCCGAGCTCGGCGCCGCGGACGACCTCGTGCTCGTCTTCGTGCGCACGAGGCGGGGAGCCGACCGGTTGGCGCGGACGCTCGAGCGGCGCGGCGTCAAGGTCGCCGCGCTTCACGGAGACATGTCGCAGGGTGCCAGGGAGCGCGCGCTCGGGCGCTTCGAGTCCGGCGCCGTGTCGACGCTCGTCGCCACGGACGTCGCGGCACGGGGCCTCGACCTCGACCGCATCACGCACGTGGTGAACTACGACCCGCCGGCCGACCACGACGGCTACACGCACCGGGTCGGTCGCACCGGCCGTGCGGGTCGCACCGGCACCGGAGTCACGCTCGTGCTCCCGGAGCAGGAGGCCGACGTCAGCAGGGTGGCCGGGCGGCTCGGCCGGCACGAGGAGTTCGCGCGCGAGGGAATGCACATGGCCGCGCCGCGCCTCGTCTACACCTCCCGCAGCCGCAAGGGCCGCTGGGGCTCGGCTCACGCCCGCCGCAAGATCTAGCTCGCCGAGACGCCCCGGAGGGGCGGTCAGTGGAACACCGTCTAGACTCCGCGGCGGTGGCTGAGGTCGCCTCCGAAGCGCTGGCCAGGCCGCGGCTGCGCGGCGTCTCGCATGAGTGGGCGTTCTACGGCTCGCTGGTTGCCGCCGCTCCGCTCGTCGTCGTGGCCGACGGTGGCGCTGAACGGGTGGCTGCCGCGGTCTTCATGGCCGGGATGGCGGCGATGTTCGGGGCGAGCGCGCTCTACAACCGCGTCGACTGGACTCCGGCCGCGCGGGAGCGGATGCGCCGCGTCGACCACTGCGGCATCTTCCTGATGATCGCCGGCAGCTACACGCCGTACGGGCTGCTCGTGCTCGACGGCGCCTGGCGGGTGGCCGTGCTCGCAGTGGTGTGGACCGGGGTCGCCGTGGCGATCGCCGTGCGTCTCGCGTGGTCCGACGCGCCCGGCTGGCTGACCGGGGCGGTCGCCGTCGCGCTGGGCTGGGTGTCGGTTATCGCCTTTCCGAGAGCGCTGGACGTGCTCCCTGCCGCCGGCGTGGCGCTGCTGCTCGCAGGCGGTGTCCTCTACACGGCCGGGGCGCTCGTGTTCATCTTGCGCCGGCCGGACCCGGCGCCGGCCGTCTTCGGCTTCCACGAGGTGTTCCACGCGCTCGTGGTCGCCGCCGTCGCCTGCCATTACGCGACGGTCGTGATCTTCCTCCAGCATTCTCCCTAGCGCCCCGCTGCGATACTCACCGCACGGTGATCGAGACCGCCCCGCTCGACGAGGAGGAGTTCCGCCGCTGGCGCGACGAGGCCGATCGCGCTCTCGTCGGCGCGCGCGTCCAGGCCGACGCCGGCCTGCACAACTGGGCCTGCTTCGCAGCCGAGCAGGCCGGCCAGCTCGCCTGCACGGGGTTGCTCCATGGGCTCGGACGAGCCCCCTGGGGGCATGACCTCGTGCGCTTCGGGCAGGCGATCGCACAGGTCGGGATCGACGTGCCCGAGGAGCTCGGCGACGCGCTGCGGCGGCTCAGCCGGCACTACATCCCGGCCCGTTACCCGGATGCGCACCCGTCGGGGCCGCCGGGAATCCACTTCGGGCCGAGCGACGCACAGCAGGCCATGGGCGATGCCGCCGAGATCGCCGCCTTCGTCGATCGTGTCTGGAGCGAGTTGCGTGGCTGAAGTCGTGGCCGGGCGCCGCCGCGAGCGCGACGATCTGATCGGGCTCGCGCGGGGCTACGCGGAGCAGCTCGCGAGCCGCATCCCTGTTCGCGCGGCGGTGGTCGTCGGCTCGGTCGCGCGCGGCGACTTCAACGTCTGGAGCGATGTGGACGTCGTCGTGGTGGTCGACGAGCTCCCGGCACGCGCCGTCGACCGAGCGGGTCTCCTCCTGCAAGACGCCCCGCCCCGTGTCCAGCCGGTCGGATACACGCCTGCCGAGCTTGCGGAGGCACACGCTCGTGGCAACCCACTCGTGCGGGAGGCCTTCGAGCTCGGCGTGCCCGTGGTCGGGAAGCTCGCCCCGTGATCCGACTCTCCTGCGCCGACAACACCTTCCGCCTCGTCCAGCCGTGGGAGAACGCGGTCGAGATGGTCCGCCTGCTCGACATCGAGGCCGTCGACGTATGCCTGATGGGAAACCGCTCCCACCTCAGGCCGGAGGAGGTGCGCGACGATCTGCCGGGTACGGCCGAGCGCATCACGCGCGGGCTCTCGGAGCGTGACCTCGGCGTCTCCGACCTCTTCTGCATCCCGTGGACGGACTTCGAGCGCTACGCGCCGAACGACCCCGACCCCTACAACCGGGCGCAGTCGCGCGCGCTCTTCGCAGACATGCTCGAGCTCGCGGAGCGCATCGAGGCGCCCGGGATGACGATGCTCCCCGGGATCGACTGGCCCGGCATGTCGCATCGGGAGTCGTTCGACCGCGCCGTCGAGGAGCTGGGCCGCCGTGCCGAGCAGGCGCGCGCGCGCGGCGTTCGCTTCTCGATCGAGCCGCACTTCGGTTCGATCGCCCAGGACCCGGGCGAGGCAAGACGCTTGTGTGAGCTAACACAAGGACTCGAGCTGACGCTCGACTACAGCCACTTCGTCTACCAGGGGTATCCGGAGCCGGAGATCGAGCCGCTCGTCGCCCACGCGCGCCACCTCCACGCCCGCGGCGCGCGCAAGGGCCGGATGCAGTGCGCGCTCAAGGATTCGGATGTGGACTTCGAGCGGATGCTCGACGCAGCCGCGGAGGCCGGCTACGACGGCGACGTCGGCCTCGAGTACCTCTGGATCGACTGGGAGCACCTGAACGAGTGCGACACGGTGTCCGAGACGATCCTTCTGCGCGACCGCCTGCGGGCGAAGCTGCAGGGCAAGCCCTGGAGCTATCCGGCCTCGACCATCTGAGCGGCGTGGACGGCCTCGCCGCAGGCCCACCTTCAGGGCGCGCTCGCGAGCTTGAACCACGACGGCGAGACCGGCGGGACGAGGGTACGCCTCCGCGAGAGTGCTGCCTAGATGGCTCTTTTGGCCTCGCGGACGGAGCGAATTCCTTGGGGGTTGCTCTGCCCGTAGAGAGGCGGCGAGCGAGCCTCAGGCGGCGATCGACTCGACCGGCCTCGCCCGCCGTACGGCACCGGGCGGTGATCCCACCACGCGCTTGAACGCGCGCGCGAAGGCGGCCTCGGAGCGATAGCCGAAACGATCCGCGAGTGCGGCCACGGTTGCGCCCTCGTCGCGCAGCGCCGCGGCGGCGAGGTGCATGCGCCAGCGGGTCACGTAGCTCATCGCCGGCTCGCCGACGAGCTGGGTGAACCGTGCGGCGAAGGCCGAGCGCGACATCGGGACCTGGTCGGCGAGCGAGGCGACGGTCCACTGGCGGCCGGGCTCGCGGTGGATGAGCGAGATCGCGCGGCCAATCTGCGGGTCCCGCAGCGCCCCGAGCCAGCCCGATTGCGCCGCGGGGTCGCTCTCCAGCCAGGCGCGCAGCGCCTGCACGACGAGCACGTCGGAAAGGCGGGTGATCACGGTCTCGCCGCCGGGGCGCAGGCCCTCCGCCTCGAGCGCCATCAGCCCCAGGGTGGAGCGCAGCCACTCGAGCTGCGTCGGGCTCGTCGCTGGGTCGAAGGTGAGGATTCGCGGTAGCACGGCGAGCAGCTTGCGCGCGGCCGGATGGTCGAAGCGCACGGCGCCGCAGACCATGTCGATGCGCCCGCCGCCGCCTCCGTGGCGCAGGATCTCGTAGCGCTCGCCGAGCTGCTCGCGCTCGAGCTCGAAGATGCTCGGCGTCGGCGCGTCGGGCTCGCTGCGCAGCCAGTGGCCCTCGCCGTGGGGGACGAGCGCCAGCTCGCTTGCGGCCAGGCGCCGCGGCTGGGCCTCTGGCGCCTCGAGCCAGCAGCTTCCGCCGGTGATGGCGTGAAACCACAGGTAGCCCTCGAACGGCGGCAGCTCGAGACCGAACGGGGCGGTGAACTCGGCGCGGCAGTAGAAGGCGCCGCGCAGCTCGAGGAAATGCAGCGCCTCGCCGAGCGGATCGGCGGCCGAGGGCCAAGGTTCGGGATGCGTGGTCACGCAATCAGTATGACAAGGGTGGGCTCGAACCTCGAGGTTGCGCGGACGAACGAGCATGAATCACGGACGCTATGCCATAGCGACTCCCGATCGTCGAGCCTATGCTGGATGAACTGCAATGACGGCCAGCTTAGGAGGAACGACAATGATCACCGTGATGGGAGCCACCGGAAACACCGGCCGCAAGATCACCGAGCTGCTGCTCGAAGCCGGCGAGGAGGTGCGCGCGCTCGGTCGCTCGCCGGAGAAGCTCGCCGAGCTCGACGCGCGCGGGGCCGAGACCGTCGCCGGCGATGTCCGCGACGCCGACTACCTAGCAAGCACCTTCGCAGGCGCCGACGCGGTCTACACGCTCACCGCGTTCGACCCGGCCCTGCCCGATTACCACGCTGACCAGGACAGGCGCGGCGAGGCGATCGCTTCGGCGATCCGCGAGAGCGGTGTGCGCCACGTGGTCGCGCTGAGCGCGATCGGCGGCGAGCTGGCGAGCGGCAACGGGTTTATCGCCAGCCTGCACCGGCAGGAGCGGCGGCTGAGGGCGCTCGACGGCGTCAACCTCATGATCCTGCGCCCCGGCGCCTTCTTCGAGAGCTTCTACGCGGCGCTGGAGACGATCCGCCACGAGGGCGTGGTCGCCGACTCCGTCGCGCCCGAAGCGAAGGTGCCGATGATCGCCACCGCCGACATCGCCGCGGTCGCCGCCGCGGCGCTGCGCGAGCGGAACTGGAGCGGCGCCGCCGTCCGCGAGCTGCTCGGCCCGCGTGACCTCACCTACACCGAGGCCGCGGCGGCCATCGGCGAGGCGATCGGGCAGCCGGACCTCCAGTACGTCCAGCTGCCCGACGAAGAGCTGGTGGCGATCCTCACCGAGGTCGCCGGGTTCTCGCCCGACTTCGCCGCTGTGTTCGTCGAGTTCAACCAGGCGCTGAGCGAAGGCCGGCTCCACTCGCTCGAGGGTCGCAACGAGAGCAACACGACCCCGACCGAGTTCGAGGAGTTCGCCGCTGAGCTGGCACACGCCTACGCGGCGACGGCGTGACGCTATCGACCAGCGGGAGGCCGTCCCGGTGCCGGCCTCCCGCTATGCAGGGACCCTTCCAGTTCGGCCAAGAATCGTGCGAGGCCATTCCAGCGCTGTATGAGCCCGACCCGCTGGCGCACCTGTCGCTCGCGAGCGTCGACCAGCCGGCCGGAGGTCGCGTCTCGCCTTCCATGCAAAGCGACACTGGCCTAGTAGCTCCTGAGCAGGGAGTTCGGCCCTCGCGTGCACACCAGTGCGTCGGTCAGACTTCGGGTACGGTCATCCCGTAGAGCGAACGTCCCGAGCTCGAGGCCGCGGTCGTCGAGCAGGGTCCACGCCAGCTTCGCCCGCCAGGGGGCGATGGAGACGCTCGGCGCCGAGCTCGCGGACGTCGCCGCGGGCCGCGTCGCGATCGCGGTGGCGGTCGAACCGCGGCTATCCCAGCGGCGCGGGTTTCTCCACGCGGGCGTTGTCGTCGTCGCGCTCGACAGCGCTTGCGGCTACGCGGCCCTGACCCTGATGTCGGACGACGCGCTGACGGTCGAGCTCAAGGTCAACCTGCTCGCTCCAGGCGTCCGGTGACCGCATCGTCGCGGAGAGCGAGCGTCGTGCCGCACCGGTGGCACGTTTACCGTCTGCCGCGGCGATGCGTACGCCGAGCAGGGCAGCGAGCGCGCGCACGTGGCGACGATGCTGGCCACCATGCTGCGTCGGCGCGGCGACTGACCGTCGCACCCAGCCGACCGTCCGGACGCCTGCGAGAGCAGCGCCGACTGCGCCAGTGTTGCTCCTATGTCAAGGCGGGGCTCGCTTTCAGTGTGTTGAAGACGACGCGGGCGAGTTGGCGTTTGAGGCAGCGGATCGCTTCGCGTCGGCTCTTGCCCTCGGCCTGTTTGCGTTCGAGGTAGGCGCGAGCGGCGGGATGGATGCGCGCTTGCGTGATCGCGATCCGGTAGAAGGCGGCGTTGAGTTGGCGGTTGCCGCCGCGGTCGAGGCGGTGGCGTTGCACGCGGCCTGAGCTCGCTTCCAAGGGCGCGACGCCGCTGTGTCGAGCGAGCTGCGCGTCGTTGTCGAAGCGGTCGATCGGGCCGACCTCGGCGAGCAGCTTGGCGGCAGTCAGGCGCCGCAGCCGGGCAGCTCGAGCAACGCCGGCGCCGTCTCCGCGGTCCGCTGCTCAAGCTCGCGATCGAGTTCGATGATCGAGCGCGTGAGCGAACGGCAGCGAGCGACCAGCTCGCGCCCGATGCGCCCCTGGACGTCCTGCTCGCGCCGTGCGAGCCAGCGGCCGACGCGATCCAGATGCGCCGGCCGCTCGAGGTGATCCGCGCGGAACGTCAAAGGACGGATCGAGCTGGTGCAAGTGCCAACGCAGCCGCTGCTGCGCCCGCCGCCGCTCGTCGACGAGATCATCGCGGTGGTCGACCAGCAGCTTCAGCTCGCGAAACGGCTGCTCATCCGGCCGCGGCCGGCTCAGACCCGGCTCCCGCAGCGCGGCCCGCGCGACCGCGAGCGCATCGATCGGGTCCGACTTGCCGCGCGCCCGGCCCGCACGTCGTTCCGGCGCCATCAGCTTCGGCGGCACCCGCACCAGTTCCTCACCCGCTGCGAGCAGCTGCCGCTCGAGCCAGCGCGTCAGCTGGCGACAATCCTCGAGCGCCCACAACCGCTCCTCGTCGAGCTCGCGGGCCCACGCAAGCAGCTCGTCGTTCGCCGACCGACGATCGTCCTCTCGTCGAGCATCCGTCCAGCCTCGTCGACGGCCACAGCCGTCACCGAGTGCTTGTGCACGTCCACTCCGATCACGATCATTCAGATCGCCTCCTCCACCGTTGGGGGCGACCGGCGAGCGGACAGGCCTCACTCGAGGCAGCTGCCAAGCTCCTATCAGGTCACGCTCGGCGGTCTCGGGTCGGCGGCGGCGACACAACGCTGGCAAGTCAGCCCTCGGGCGACATGCGGGAATCGAGTCAGCCGCCGCCGCCCGAGTCTCTGCCACTCACCGGACGCCACCACGACGCCGAGAATGACAGTGAGTTCAGGAATGTCGCTTGAACGGGGTGCGCTTCCGGGCGCCGGTCGAGTCAGATCGGAGCCCCGTGCTCTACTTTGGTAACGGCCTCAGTTCGGATCGAAAGGACACAGATGCGCGCCTTCACGCTCGACAGCTTCGACAGCGCCCCTCGTTTCCGCGACGACCTCCCGATACCGACCGTCGGGGCCGACGACCTGCTCGTGCGCGTCCAAGCCTCATCGGTGAACCCCGCCGATGCAGCGATCGCGTCCGGGATGCTCAAAGGGATGGCCGAGTACGAGTTCCCGGTAACGCTCGGACGCGATTTCGCGGGAGTCGTCGAGCAGGTCGGCGCGAACGTCAACCAACACGCAGCCGGGGATGCGGTCTACGGGTTCGTTCGTCACGCCAGTCCGGCCGTGCACGAGGGAAGCTGGGCGGACTACGCAGTCGTTCCCCAAGGCTTGGTGGGGCGGAAGCCCGCGAGTGTCGATGTTTCATCCGCCGGGGTTGCGCCAGTCGCGGGCCTGACTGCTATCGCCGGACTCGATGCCCTCGAACTGTCGTCAGGTGAGAGCGTTCTAATCATCGGGGCAACCGGAGGCGTCGGCACCTTCTTCATCCAGCTCGCGGCAGCGGCAGGGGCACACGTGATCGCTCCCGCCCGCGACGACGACCGCGAGTATCTCGACGAGCTTGGAGTCAGCGAGGTCCTCGAGCGCGACTCCGATCTCATCGAGCAGGTCAGGGAGCGCTTCCCCGAGGGCGTCGACGCGCTTCTCGACCTCGTGTCCTTCGCTCCCGATGCCTCCGTGCTCAAGGAGGGCGGGCGGTTGGCCTCCCCCCTTGGTGCGGCCGGAGAAGGGCCAGGACGCGCGAACGTAATGGCATCGGGAACTACCGAGAACCTCGAGCGTCTCGCGACCTTCCTGGATACCGGTGCGCTGCGCGTGAAGATCCAAGACACGTATCCGCTCGAGCAAGCCGGCAGCGCCCTCGAATCCCTCACGGGCACCCACACGCGGGGGAAGCTGGCCATCGCGAACGCCTCCTAACGAGACAGGTATGTAGGTCGAACCTCCCGAGTAGAGCCCTTTCGGGTGCGCAAAGCGTTCGAGAATGTTCCCTGAGCTAGTCGACGGCGAGCGAAGACGACAGGTCGCGGTAGGCATCGACCTGGGAGAGCAGGTCGTTTGCTTTCTGCTGGACGGTTGCGACCGCGTCGGCGCCCGCAACCGAGCGCAGGGGTGGATGCTCCTGGTCGACGACGGTGAGCAGAGCCTTCGCGAGCTTCGCGGGGTCGCCGCTGCTTGCCGCTGATGGCTTCCACGCGGGCCGGGTCTGGGCGGTGTGCTCGGCTGCCAGCGCGAAGAAGTACTTGTTCTAGACAAATCGTGCGGACATGCGGTCTCAGGCGCTGGATGCAAACCATTTGCTAACGAGAGCCCTTCCTAGAACCGGCAGGTTCGCCTGACTTAGGATCTAGAATTGTGGCAGGCGTGACATCCGAAGACGATGTAGCGACTCTCGCTGGCCAGCTGGCGGATCTCACTCGGGTGGTGGAGGACCTGGCACGTCAGATCACGGCGATTCGCGATCGCGCTGTCAACCAGCAAGAGGCCACAGATGCCCAGCAAGACCGGATTGAGCTGGCGGCGCGAGAACTCGCCGACGTCAGTTCTCGTTTGCAGGCGGCAGCGGACGCGCTCCGGACGGCAATCTGAAATCGCCGCTGCGCCGCCTTCACGCAAGCACCGTCGCCATGACCTCCGCCGCTCGCTCGTCGGAGCGCGGACGGACATGCGCGTAGACGGAGATCGTGACCATCGGCGACGAGTGTCCGAGCCGGGCCGAGACGATATGGACCGGCACGCCCGCGGTGATCAGGTGCGTCGCGTGGCTGTGCCTGACGTCGTGGAGCCGACCCTCCCGGACGCCGGCCTTGTCGCGCAGCCGGACGAACGCCTCGGTCAGCCGCTGGGGGTTGAGCGGCCCGCCGAGCTCGTCGCAGAAGATCAGATCACGATCGCCATAGGCGTCGCCGGCCAGCGAGCGGGCGAGTAGCAGCAGTTTTGAGAGCAGGCGCCGCGGCGCTGCTCAAGCGCGATCCTGAACTCGGAGAGGTCTATCGTGGCGAGGAAGGCATCGACCCTGTCGAAGCCGCCTCCGACTTGCTTTCCAGCCGGGTTTCGTCCTCGAGGAGCTTCCATTCGCCTCGTTCAGGACTTAGGCGCTGCTTGGCCCTCGACGATCGATTGGTGGCCGCCGCCGCTCTTTGTGACCTGCACGCGGCGCGGCTTCGCTGCCTGGGCAACCGGGATCCTCAGCGTGAGCACGCCCTGGTCGTAGTCGGCTTCGAGGCTGTCGGTATCGAGGCTATCGCCGAGCAGGAGCTGGCGCGTGAAAGTGCCCTGCGGCCGTTCGCTGATGACTGGCTCGTCACCTTCCTCGGGTTCGAAGCGCCGCTCGGCCTTGATCGTTAGAACATTCTGCTCCACCGTTAGTTCGATCGCGTCCGGGTCGACTCCGGGCAGATCGAGATGGATGAGGAACTGGTCCCCGCGCCGGTAGGCATCGATCGGGACGCTTCGCGGCGGACCACGTAGCCCGGCGATCTGCTCGGCGACGAGCCGATCGTAGTCACGGAAGGGGTCAAACCGCATTACGGACATCGGGTGCCTCCTTCGGCGAACCTTGCCTTCATTGCTACGAAGGCTACTCCTTCGGGGGCCTGCGTCGCGCAGATTTTCAAGCCGGACCACTACCAGCTGCCTCGCGATCACGCGCAGACGCATAGGCCAACGCGGCCGTGTCATTCAGCTTGGCTGTCCAGGGGTGCCGGCCCCGCCGGAGGCCCACCCAAAGGGGTGCGCTCGCGAGCTTACGACGGCGAGGCCGGCACGACGAGAGTACGCCCGAGCCCGTTCCTTGCCTAGATGGCCGTTCTGGACGTGCCCGTTCAAGTCGCGGCTGTTCCGCTATGCCTGAGTCCGCTAGGAAGCTGCCGCTTGCCGCTTGACGTGATCGAGTACAGCGTTCAGCTCCTGGGTGGGTGAGAAGTCGACATACTCCACATCCTCCAGTGCTTCGGGAGCGTGTCCCGCCGCCCAGTAGAACGCTTGCCCGGCCGTGAAGTCTTGTGGCCCTTCAGGCGTGTGCATACGGAGCGTCCCTTTCAGCATGTAACCCCAGTGCGGGCACTGGCATAGATCGCCCTCCAGCCCATGTAGCAGCGGGCGCAGGTCAAATCCGCTTGGCAGCCGGAATAGTCCAACTGTCATGTCACCGGCCCTCTCGGTGCGCACCTCGACGCCGCCACCCTCGAACGCCACGCTCATCGTTTCGGGCGCGAACGCTTCCATGGAATCCTCCTCAGCTCGCGTAGAGCCTGGGACTCTATCCGTTGCACCTTCGTTGGGACGTGCGGGAGCGAGCGCGAGCCCGCCGCAGGCCCACCTTCAGGGCACGCTCGCGAGCTACCGCTGCGGCTGGGGCGACGGGCAAGCTCGGCGAGACGTCGCCGGCGTTCGCCGCCGGTCAGGTGGCACCGCTGCGACCGGTTGCCGCGGCCAGAGGCCGCTACTTCAGTCTCTCGATGTCTGGAAGCTTCCAGGTCTTGTCGAACAAGGGCTCCTCTGGCCCGAAGAAGCGGATCCACGGCCACCAGCCTCTCCCGGCCGGTTTCGAGCCAGTTCGACTCCTGGCCTGCGGGCGCTTCGGGGGTGGGGCACCTCGGGAACGAGCCGCGGCCGATAGCGCCCGAGGCACGTTCTGCCCTTTATCGCCCAACTAAGGAGGTTGTAGGGGCTACCGGCAGCGTTTCGCAAAGGCGCGGGCTATGCGGTTGCCCTCTCGGGACGATTTGCCGGGGGCGTGGGTGAGAGTGCAACATGCTGGGTGAATCGATCGGAGGTGATGTGAGTGATCGTCTCGCTCGTTCGCTTCAAGTCGAGGCTCTCCGACGACGCCGTACAGGCAACGTTCGAGGAACGGGCCGACCGATACCGCAACGTGCCGGGCCTCGTGGAGAAGATCTATCTCCGCTTCCGTGAGAGTGGGGAGTTTGGCGCGGTCTACGTCTGGGACTCGGAGAAGGCGCTGATGGACTTCCGGGAAACCGAGCTCGCCCGGACGATCGCGGATGTCTACCAGGTCGAGGAGGCACCGCTCGCCGAACTCGCGGACGTCTGCCTGGTGATCCAGCCGGAGAC
The DNA here is from genome assembly GCA_963838105.1 of uncultured Thermoleophilia bacterium. Lineage (GTDB taxonomy): Bacteria > Actinomycetota > Thermoleophilia > Gaiellales > Gaiellaceae > CAWJNF01. Next base: position 174,434 of record CAWIQC010000030.1, read on the forward strand.
AGCCCGCGTTTCAGCGTAGACGCGTAGTCGCCCCTTCTCGTCCCGCTGACCAGGGAGTAGCGGTCTCGCGTGCGAGAGCGTCGGACAGACTTCGGCTACGGTCATCCCGTGACCGAACGTCCCAAGCTCGAGGCCGCGATCGTCGAGCGCGTCCACGCCAGCTTCGCCCGCCAGGGGGCGATGGCGACGCTCGGCGCCGAGCTCGCGGACGTCGTCGCGGGTCACGTCGCGATCGCGGTGCCGGTCGAACCGCGCCTATCCCAGCAGCACGGGTTCCTCCACGCGGGCGTCGTCGTCGCCGCGCTCGACAGCGCCTGCGGCTACGCGGCGCTGACCCTGATGGCGTACGACGCGGAGGTGCTGACAGTCGAGCTCAAGGTCAACCTGCTAGCGCCGGCGACCGGTGATCATTCTTCCCTGAACAGTGAACTCAAATGGCGATCCGCCAACGACAGAAGGAGCGACGTGATGACAAGTACGCGACAACCCACAGACACCCGCGCGGGCGCCCGCATCAGCGCCGTCGTCGGATCCTGGCCAGACGTCGAGGTCGGCGCTCACCGCTTCGGCGGCGTGGAATTCCGCCTCGGTAGGCGGGAGCTCGGGCACTTGCACGGCGACAGCCACGCGGACATCGCCTTTCCGCGCAAGCTTCGCGACGAGCTGGTCGCGGCCGGGCGTGCGCTGCCTCACCGCGCGATCCCCGACTCAGGATGGATCTCGGCTCCTATCGACAATGGGGAGGGCGTCGAGCGCGCGATCGAACTCTTTCGGATGGCGTACGACCGCGCTCGGGCCGCGAAAGCGCGGTCGGAGAGCGCCCGGTAAGGGGGCGTGCATGAGCATGCACACGATCACGCCGCACGTCGTTGTCCGAGACGCGGCGCGAGCGGTCGACTGGTACACGAACGTGCTCGGCGCCGAGGAGCGACTGCGGATCCCGGTTCCGGACGGCAGGCTGATGTCGGTCGAGCTTCGCTTCGGCGACTCGACGGTCATGCTGGCCGACGAGTTTCCCGAGATGGGAATCCTTTCGCCGCAGACGCTCGGCGGCACCTACATGGCGCTCCATTTGATGGTCGAGGACGTCGACGGAGTCTGGCAGCGCGCGCTCGACGCGGGCGCCGAGGTGTTCCATCCCCTCCAGGACAGCTTCTGGGGCGAGCGACACGGCCAGGTCATCGACCCGTTCGGCCACCGCTGGGGTCTGGCCCAGCATCTGCGCGACGTCTCGCGCAAGGAGCTCGTACGCGCAGCCCAGGAGATGTTTGCCACGTGAGCGAAGATGCATGAGCGCCTGATGACATGGGGGTAACTCACACCAAGCGGGCAAAATCCCGCGCACGCGCGAGCACGCGGAGCGGAATAGAAGAGGTGTGTGATCGGCTACCCACCCCGTGAGCGTGTTAGCCGGGCTGGGGCCTGGTCGCGGCCTGCCGAGAGCCGGGTCCACGAAAGAATTCGGGAAGCCGCCTGACCGTTCGTTGGAACTCCTCCGAGTGTTGGCGATCGACGCGATCTGGTGGGAACGAGACGCGATTCATCGGTGCCAGACCAGCGGCCAACGATGCTATTCACGATCTCGTCGTTCGCGACTAGTTCAGCCCACCCGCCTCCAGCCGCCGCTCTTCGATCCTCAGCTTCGCCGCAACCTCGGGATCGTCACCACGCACCTCGTCGATGAACCGCTCCGCGTCCTCGCGGCGGACGAAGACGTCGACGGCTTCGCCGAGCACATGGGTCGGCGACGAGGAGTCGTCGATGATCACGTAGGCGATCAGAACCGGGGACTCAAGAACAGTCCATGCACAGGCGATCCGGAGGGCTCGACACTGAGCATCGGTCGCGACGCGCCATGCGGGATTGTTGGCGAGCCTCGTCCAGTCGAGGTGATCGCAGTCCATCGCCGCATGAGCTACACCGCCGCGCTTGACGAAGTAGAGGCCCGCGGTGTTGTGGACACGACGTACCTCATTGTCGTCGACGACGAGTGGGAGATCGTCAAATCGGGCTGCGGCCATCGTGTCCCGCACACGATGACGGACGCGCGAGGGCGGCGGCAAGATGGCCGAACAGGACACGTCACCCGAAGAGCGACGGCCATTGCATGACGAGATGGACTCAAATGGGTCTAGCGAATGGCGCCCGCGGACCAGGACACTGATCGACATGAAGCGGAGGGTCTCACCTGCAATGGTCGTAGCGCTCGCGGCTCTGTTCATCTCCCTTACCGGGAACGCCGCAGCGATCACACTCATTACGAGCAATCAGATCAAGGACCGGACCATCCAGGGCCCGCGACCTTGCCCCCTCGACACGATCGGCACTGGGCGGAAACCGCGGCCCGACCGGGCTACCCGGGCTAATGGGCCCACAGGGCCCATCCGGGCCAATGGGCCCTCAGGGCCTGACCGGGCCGGCCGGTAAGAGCTTCGACCCGTTCAGGATCACGCGCGACCTTGGTGACCTCTGCCAGGCCGTCAAACAAGTGCAAGCAGAGATGGACAAGTTCAGGTTCACTCTCTGGTCTCCGAACTTCACGTTCCGCTCGTGCTCGTACTACTACTGATCGCACCAGGCGCGGGCGGTCTCGACGAGCGTTGAGCCTGGCTGAATAGCCGCACCCGCGCGCTCGAACTGAACCGCGGGGACGCCCCGACTCTCAAGCGGCGATCCTGTACACACGCCCGATCATGCCCTGGGCACGAGACCCGGTGCTAGGCCACCCGGCCTGACCACGTGGCGCGAGTACTACCTCGACGGTATCGCCGAGCGGGAAGTCGGGTGAGAGGGCGTGGTCAACGACCGCGTAGACGATCACGGCACCACGATGCCCTGCTTGGAGCTCGCCGGCAAGATGGCCGTTCGGGACGTGTCCCGAAAGTACTTTTGGGCCACGGCGCTCGGCCGATTTGACACTACGGCTCCTGCAGCAGAGGATCTGGCACATGTCCGAGGTGTCCCGGCGTCGGCTGATCGTCGCCTACACGGCTCTCGTAGTGCTGCTCAATCTCTCCGCCTTTCTGCCGGGCAGCCTCCACTATTCGAGCGGCTCGAGATTCATTTGGTCAGTTGCAATCCAGGCGCTTATCGTCTGGCGGCTCTGGCGCGGCTCCACACTGGCGTGGCTTTTCGCCCTGGCCTTCGCAACCTTCACCCCCGTAATGATCTTGGCTTGGGGTAGCCCGTTCGAACTCGACGTGCTCTTCGTCTTCTTCATCTCGATCGCTCAAGCGGCGATCCTGTTCACACACCCGCTCAGGCCCTGGGCACGAGACCCGGTGCTAGGCCGACCTGCCTGACTACAGAGTTGTCTCAATCCCTGACTACCTAGGTGCGTGGTCAGGCGTTACGCGGCCTTTGCGGCAGCTGGCTCAAGCTCGCGCATCAAGATGATCGCAGCGGGCGGGGCGATCAGTAGCTGCTTCTTCGTCGTTACGCCCACAACTTGCCAGCCGTCGGTGCTAGCTCGTTGAGCCGCGCCTCGATGTCTTGCTCGGTATCGATGACCCTGTACTCAAAGCGCCTCATGATCACACCTCCTTCCAGCGTGAATGGTCGCGGGGTCGCGCCTGCTTCGCATCCGCGGGTTCGCGTATCCGTGGTCAGTGGTTCCGGGCAGCCACCACGGGGCGCATGTCCCGTTCGGGCGTCCTGACATTTCCCCTGGACATAGCGCGAGTTCGCGTCTCCCCCAAAGAACAGAAAAGCCCCGTTTCCGGGGCTTTCCTTAGTAGCGGGGGCGGGATTTGAACCTGCGACCTCCGGGTTATGAGCCCGGCGAGCTACCAGACTGCTCCACCCCGCGTCGCGTCGCCGAGTATAGCGCCTCCGCCGCGGCCTCCACGTTCACGCGCCCCGCGCCGTAGGTCGCGACGAAACCGCCGACGCTCGGATGCCAGTACGGGAGGCCGAGCTCGACCACCACCGCGTCGTCCGCGCGGCCGACGAGCTCCTCGATGGCCGCGCGCACCCACTCATGGCGGTGCGCGTCTCGGGTGACGATCACGAGCTGGCGCCCGTTCGCACTCTCGAGCGCGGCATCCGCCGACCGGACGACCTCCGCCTCGGGAACGACGTTGCGGAACCAGTCCCCGGGTGTCTCCGAGCAGCGGGCCCGCGGCCATGCTCGGCTCCGGCTCGAGCTCGACGACGAGCGGCGGCGTCGTCAGCGTCGTCTCGCCGGCGATCCGCAGCGCCCGCTCCGCCGCCTCGCGGCCGACGTCTCTCGCGACCCGATCGCCGGGTGCGCCGCGCGATGCCCAGGCCGCTGCTCGCGCGGACGCGCTCCGCGGCCTCGACCAGCCTCGACTCCGGCAAGCCGGCCGGATGCGCACGGCGCCGACGAGCGCGTCCCGCACGCGGACGACCCACTCGTCGAAGAGGTCGTGACCGAGGCAGAGGGCGTCCGCGCCGGCGGCGATCGCCTGCACCGCGCCCTCCTCGACGCCGACGGTCGCCGAGATCGCGCGCATCTCGAGCGCGTCCGTGATCACGAGGTCGCCGAAGCGGAGCTCCTCGCGAAGAAGGCCGTGCGAGCAGCTCCCGGCTCATCGTCGCCGGCGTCTCGCCGAGCGGGCGGACGACGATGTGCGCGGTCATGATCGCCTGCACGCCCGCGGCGATCGCGGCGCGGAACGGCGCGAGCGCCGCCTCCTCGAGCGACTCGACGACCGGCAGCTCGTGGTGCGAGTCCTCGGACGTGTCGCCGTGGCCGGGGAAGTGCTTCGCGCAGGCCGCGACGCCGGCGCTCTGCAGCCCGCGCACGGAGGCGGCCACGTGACGCGCGACGAGCTCGCCGTCGGCTCCGAACGAGCGGATCCCGATGACGGGGTTCAGCGGGTTCGTGTTGACGTCGGCGACCGGCGCGAGGTTCAGGTTCACGCCGACATCCGCGAGGTCGGCCCCGATCGACGCGGCGACCCGCTCGGTGAGCTCGACGTCGTCGACCGCGCCGAGCGCGGCGTTCCCGGGATACGAGCTCCCGGTCGCGACCTCGAGCCGGGTCACGTCGCCGCCCTCCTCGTCGATCCCGACGAGCACCTCGCCCTCGGCCCGAAGCGCGGCCGTCAGCGAGCGCAGCTGCTCCGAGCTCTCGACGTTCCAGCCGAAGAGCACGACCCCGCCGAGGCCCTCCGCGAGCCGCCGCCGCACCCAGTCCGGCGCCTCCGGCCCCGCGAAGCCCGGCAGGACGCACGCGAGCGCGAGCCGCTCGACCTCGGCGCTCATCCCTTGACGGAGCCGGCAGTGAGCCCGAACGCGATCTTCCGCTGGACGAGGAGGAAGAAGATGACGACCGGGATCGCGGTCAGCGTCGAGGCGGCCATGAGCGCGCCCCAGTCCGTGTTCCGGCTCGTCCCGGAGAAGTACGAGAGCCAGATCGTGAGCGTGTGGTTCTCCTGGCTCGAGAGGATGACGTTGGCGAAGATGTACTCGTTCCAGGCCGTGATGAAGACGAAGATCGAGGTCGCGACGAGGCCGGGAGCGACGAGCGGCAGCAGGATGCGGAAGAACGCCCCGAGCCGGCTCGAGCCGTCGACCATGGCCGCCTCCTCGAGCTCGCGCGGGATGCCCATGATGAAGCCGCGGAGCGTCCAGACCGCGAACGGCAGCAGGAAGACCATGAACGTGAGGACGACGCCCGTGAGGGCTCCGCGCGGAAACGGGTCCTCCTGGTTCGTCAGCCCGTAGCGGGCGAGCACGACGTAGAGCGGGATGACGAGGCCCGCCGCGGGGAGCATGAGGATCCCGATCATCGCGACGGCGAAGAGCTTGCGGCCGGTGAAGCGGTACTTCGCGAGCGCGATCGCGGCGAGGAACGCGAGCGCGATCGAGAGCACGACGGTCGCGCTCACGATGACGAGGCTGTTCTTGACCGCGTCCCAGAAGCCGGGATGGAGCGCCGGGTCGATCGCGTCGCGGAAGTTGTCGAGCGTCGGGGAGGTCGGGAACCAGGTCGGCGTCGCGCCGTCGATCTCCGCGTCCGGCTTGAAGGCCGTGGAGACCATCCAGAAGACCGGGAACAGCATCACGACGAAGACGGCGAGCCCGACGGCGTTCCACGCCGCGCGGCGGCCGCGACGGCGGTTCACGCAGACCCCTCCGCCCGCGCCATCCGGCGCACGTACGGACGCGGAGAGCGCGGCGACGATGAGGACCATGAGCAGCGAGATCGCCGCGCCCCGCCCGAAGTCGGACTTCAGGTAGCCCTCGATGAAGACGTACACGCCCATGATGTAGTTCGACGAGTCGAGCCGCCCGGGGGCGATGAGAAGCCACGACTGCGTGAACACCCCGAAGTCCCAGATGATCGAGAGGCTCGCGAGGATCAGGATGATCGGCTTCAGGATCGGGAAGGTCACGTCCCGGAAGACGCGGAACGGGCCCGCGCCGTCGATCTCGGCCGCCTCGACGAGCTCGCGCGGCACCTGCGCGAGGCCGGCATAGACCGTGATCGCCACGAACGGGATCGCCCCCCAGACGACCAGGAGCGTGACCATCGCGAGCTGGGAGAAGGTCGTCGCGTACCAGTCGTGCTGCTCGCCGACGAGCCCGACCTGCGAGACGCACGTAGTTGAGCACGCCGCTCTCGAAGTTCGTCATCCAGTAGAAGAGCTGCACCGCGACCACGACCGGCATGGCCCACACGAGGACGAGCCCGGTGCTCAGGAGCACTCGCACCCACGTCGAGACGTTCGCGAGCAGGAGGCCGATGAGCGTCCCGAGCACGATCGTGAGCAAGACGTTCGCGGCCGTGAAGATCACCGTCCGCAGCAGCGTCTCCCAGAAGATCGAGTCGCGAAGGACCGACTCGTAGTTGTCGAGGCCGACCCACGTGCCCTTCCGCTGGATCAGCTCGGGGAGCCCGTACTGCTGGAAGGAGAGCGTGACGAGCTTGTAGAGCGGATAGGCGAGGACTGCGCCGATGACCAGCGCCACCGGGAGCAGCAGGAGGTACGGGGCCGCGGCGCGGACGGACGCGGGCTCTCGTGAAACGAGGCCGCCGAGCCCGGAGTGCTCCGGGCTCGGCGGCGGGGACTGCTGTTGCGTCCGGGACCTGGCTCGTCAACGAGAGTTCCCGGTCGCGGTTCCTACGATTGATTCAGCGTGAACGCGATGTTGTCGCTGGCGACGTTCGCCGCCTCCTTGATCGTGCTCTGGTTCGTGAGGATTCGCTTGAGCATCGTGCGGAGGATGTTCCCATTCTCCACGTTGACCCAGTGCTTCGCGGTCGGCACGAACCAGCTGCGGCGCGCGGCTCGCTCGTTGACGCTCGAGCCGAGCATGCTCGTCGTGTTGGGGATGTTGCCCTTCGCGCGGAGGGCGGTCATCGACGTGTTGTCGGTGAACGCGCGGATCCAGGCCGCGGCCTTGGCCTTGTCGGCGCCGATCGGCACCGCGAGGTCGGAGCCGCCGAGGAAGCCCGGCATCGGCTGACCCTTCGTGTGGCTCGGCATCACGAACTGCGCCGTCTGAGCCTTGTGCGCGCCGACGCAGCAGCTGAACCAGCCCGGGCCGATCATCGACGCGGCATTGCCCTTCGCGTACACGTCGTAGGGGTTCGGCCGTGTCTCGATGGTCGTCCTGCTCGCGCGGGACGCCGCGTTGTAGAACTTCTTGAACGCGGTCAGCCCGGCGATCGCCTTCGGCCGGTCGAGCGTTCCGACCCAGCCGCCCTTGCTGTTCTGGACTGCGATCGTTCCGCCGTAGTCGTAGACGAAGCTCATCGCGACGTACCAGTCCGTCCCGCGATGTAGACGGGCGAGAACTTCTTGCTCTTGTTCTTCGCGGCCAGCTTCTTCGCGGCGGCCGTGTACTGGGCGAGGCTCGTCGGCAGCCTCTTGACGCCGGCCTTCTGGAACAGGTCCTTCCGGTACGTGACCAGGCGCGAGCCCGCGTAGTAGGGGACGCCGTACGTCTTCCCGCCGTAGCGAGCAGATGCGGCGAGGCCCGCGAGCCACGTCGAGGAATTCGGGAACGACGCCTTCTCGGACGTCAGGTCCTGGAACGCCCCTGCGGCCATGTACTTCGTCATCTCGGTGTTCCCCATCTCGATGACGTCGGGCGCGGTGTTGCCGGCCAGCGTCGCGTCGAACTTCGAGAGGTGTGTCGTCCACGACTGGTACTGCACGTCGACGTCCCAGCCGGGATTCGCGGCCTTGAACTGCGCGTTCGCGGCTGCGACGACCTCGGGCCACCCGGACTGCGCGTCGACCTGGAGCCAGACGGTAAGTGTGTCTGCTGCTTGGCCGCCAGAGGCACCGGTCGCGCCTACACCCAGCACGGCGAGCACGGCCACCAGTGAGGCGGCGACGAAGTGACGTACGTTCATGCGCATCTCCCGCGGCATCCTGGGCGCCCGAGTCCTTCGCAATCCGTCGCCTGGCAGTCGGCTGCGGGACGCCCAAGTGGTTTGTACCAATCTGCCATCAGCAGGGAGGCTTCCACAAACCGCCGCCGCTGTCAAGACCCATCCAGCTTCCAGCTCGTCGGCTTAAAGCGTTGCTACAAGCGAAATCACGTGAACGCTGCTACCGACGGAGCGTCCTCAGACAGGTGGTACGTACCAGAGAGTTGCGGGCGGGCTATGCGGCCCGACCGTCGCCCGTCGCAACTCGCGCGGTGGTCCGCCGGCGACGTCTCTCCTGTGGCCTGCCCAGCGCCGTCACGAGACGGTACCGGTCTCCGCGGTAGATCGACTCGACGAACTCGACCGCCTCGCCCGACTCGGAGTGGGTGACGCGCTCGAACCGGAACGCGGGCGAGTGGAGCGGGACGCCGAGCGCGGCGGACTCCTCCTCGTCGGTCACCGTCGGCTCGATCGTCTGCGTGCCGCCGACGATCGTGATGCCGTAGCGGCCGCTCAGGAGCTCGTAGAACGACTCCTCCTCGAGATCTGCTGCGGTCAGGCCGGGGACGTGCCGCTCGCGCACGTGCAGCGTCTCGATCGCCATCGTCTCGCCGTCTGCGAGCCGCAGGCGGCTTGCGATCATGATCGGCTCCGACGGGGACACGTGCAGGATCCGGCCGAGCCGGGCTCCGGCGGGCGCGATCCGCAGCTCGATCGTGCGGCTCGCCGGACGCATCCCGCGGCGCCGCATGTCGTCGGTGAAGGACGTCATCGTCAGCTCCTGGGCGATCTTCGGCTCGCTGACGAAGGTGCCGGCGCCGCGGCGGCGGACGACGTAGCCCTCGCGCTCGAGGTCGTCGAGCGCGGCGCGGACGGTCAGCCGCGAGACGCCGAAGTCGGTGCTGAGCTGCCGTTCGGACGGGATCGCCTCGCCCACCTCGAGCTGCTCGATGAGGTCGAGCACGAGGTCGCGGGTCTGGCTCTGCTTCGTCACGAAGAGACCAATCCTAACGGAACCGGCCGGGTGGTCAATACCAGACGTGCGAGACGGCCTACTGCTGCACGACCGGGACCGGCGCCGGAGCCTCTCGCGGCACGTGGTCGAGCAGGCTCGCGCCCGTCTCCAGGTCGAAGAAGTGGAAGCGCGCGGGGTCGACCGCGAGCGTGAGCCGGTCGCCGACGCGCGCGGCCGTTCGCGGGTCGACGCGGGCGTTGAGCAGTGCCGCTTCGTCCGCGACGAGCTGCGCGGCGTCCTCGCCCTCGGCCTCCACGACCTCGGACGAGACCCGCGGCGCGTCAACCGGGAAGAACACGTGCGCGTCGGAGCCGAGCTCCTCGACCACCACGACGCCGACGTCGAGCGTCGGCCACTCGGGAGAGGCGAAGGCCGCGTCCTCGAAGCTCTCCGGCCGGATCCCGAGCACGACTCTGGGGTGAGCACGCACGGCGGGACGGCGTTCCGGATCGAGCGGCACGCGGAACTGCCCGAAGAGCAGCTCGTCTCCCTCGATCGTCGCCTCGACGAGGTTCATCGCCGGCGAGCCGATGAAGCCCGCCACGAAGACGTCGCGCGGCTGCTCGTACAGGCGCTGCGGCGAGTCCAGCTGGAGGATGCGCCCGTCGCGCATGACGGCGACGCGCTGGCCGAGCGTCATCGCCTCGACCTGGTCGTGCGTGACGTAGACCGTCGTCGTCGCGAGCTGCCGGTGGAGCTGCGCGAGCGACGCGCGCATGCCGACGCGCAGCTTCGCGTCGAGGTTCGAGAGCGGCTCGTCCATGAGGAACACCCGCGGCCGGCGCGCGATCGCGCGGCCCATCGCGACCCGTTGGCGCTGACCGCCCGAGAGCTGAGCGGGCTTGCGCTCGAGCAGGTCGCTCAGGCCGAGCATGCTGGCGACCTCCTCGACCCGCTGCGGGTCTCGGGCTTCGCGGTGCGCCGGACCTTGAGCCCGTAGCCGAGGTTCTCGCGGACGCTCATGTGCGGGTAGAGCGCGTAGCTCTGGAACACCATGGCGACGTCCCGGTGCCGCGGCGCGACGTCGGTGACGTCGCGGCCGTCGATCGAGATCGTCCCGTCCGTGACCTCCTCGAGCCCGGCGAGCGCCCGGAGCAGCGTGGACTTCCCGCAGCCGGACGGGCCGACGAGCGCGATGAACTCCCCGTCCTCGATGCGGAGGGACACGTCGTCGAGCGCGACGACATCGCCCGAGAAGACCTTCGTCACGTTGTTGAGCTCGATCACGCCCATGACGCGAGGCTATACCGATACCACATTTCTACGTCAATTGGTATTGACCACCTGCCGGTTCCATGCATAGACTCAGGTCCAATGGCTCGATCACTCGACGAACCCCGCAACGTCGAAGCGCCGAGCCTCGACGAGCTTGCGACGGAAGCGGGGAGCGAGGCGGGCGCCGACTACGACCTCCGCCCGACGCCCGAGCTCGTCGCGCTGATGAACGCCGCGGACGAGACCGTCCCGGCCGCGGTGGCCGCGGCGACGGGCCAGATCGTCGCCGTCATCGAGACGATCGCGGAGTCCCTCGGCCGCGGCGGACGCCTGATCTACGTCGGCGCGGGCTCGTCCGGGCGGATCGCCGCGCTCGACGCCGCCGAGTGCGAGTCGACCTTCTCCACCTCCCCCGGACAGGTCGTCGCGCTGCTCGCGGGCGGGCTCGACGCCTCCCCCCTCGAGCAGGAGGCCGCCGAGGACGACCGCGAGGCGGGACGCGCTGACCTCACCGCGCTCGACCTCCGCCCGGAGGACGTCGTCGTCGGCGTCAGCGCGAGCGGCCGCACGCCGTACGTGCTCGCAGCCCTCGAGGCCGCCTCGAACGCGGGAGCGGAGACGGCGTGCGTCGTCTCCGTGAAGGGCTCGGAGCTCGAGACGGTCGTCGCGCATCCATCGTCGTCGTCGTCGGCCCCGAGTTCCTCGCCGGCTCCACGCGGCTCAAGGCCGGGACCGCCCAGAAGCTCGTCCTCAACATGCTCTCGACGATCTCGATGATCCGGCTCGGCAAGACGTTCGGCAACCTCATGGTCGACGTCGCCGCGACCAACGAGAAGCTCCGGGCGCGCGTCCAGCGGATCGTGCGTACCGCCACCGGCGCGCCGGCCGACGAGGTCGACGCCGCCCTGGCCGCGGCCGACGGCGATGCGAAGGTCGCGATCGTCTCCCTCCTCGCCGGGATCGGCGCCGACGAGGCCCGGGCGCGGCTCGACGACTCCGGGCAGAGCATCCGCGCGGCGGTCGAGCAGTGAAGCTCGGAGTCACAGCGGCGCTCGTCGACGGACGCTTCGTGCCGGGCGACGTCGAGATCGCGGACGGCCGGATCGCAGGCTTCGGCCTGGTCACGAGCAACGGTCGCGGCGTCGCGGTCCCGGGCTTCGTCGATCTCCAGGTCAACGGCTTCGGCGGCGTCGACTTCTTCGACGCGGACGCCGAGGGCTATCGCCGCGCCGGCGAAGCGCTCCTCGACACCGGCGTCACCGCGTACCTCCCCACTTCGTCACCGCCCCCGAAGAGCAGCTCCTCGCCGCCCTCCGCGAGGTGCCTGCGCGATCGGACGGGCCCCGCATCCTCGGCGTTCACCTCGAAGGGCCGTTTCTCTCCCCCCTGCGACTCGGGATCCATCCCGCCGCCGCCAGCAGGGAGCCCGACGTGGACCTGCTCGAACGCCTGCTCGATGCGGGGCCGGTCCGACTCGTGACGCTCGCGCCCGAGCTTCCGGGCGCTGACGCGCTGATCGAAACGCTCCTCCGCCGCGAGATCGCCGTTTCGTGCGGCCACTCCGACGCGACCGCCGAACAGGCGAACGCCGCCTTCGACGCCGGCGTCCGCACCGTCACGCATCTCTTCAACGCGATGCGTCCGTTCCGGCACCGCGACCCCGGGATCGTGGGCGCGGCGCTCGCCCGCGACGACGTCATCGTTCAGGTCATCCTCGACGGAGTGCACCTGGCCCCCGAGACGGCGGCCGTCATCTGGCGCGCAGCCGCAGGTCGGGTCGCGCTCGTCACAGACGCGGTGGCGGGCGCCCGGCGGACGGACGGCGCCTACAAGCTCAACGGCCTCGAGATCGCGATCCGCGACGGCGTCGCCCGCGGGCCGGACGGGGCGCTAGCCGGCAGCACGCTCACGATGATCGAAGCGGTGCGCAACCTCCACGCCCTCGGCGCCTCCCTGGCCGACGCTGTGACGGCGGCGACCGAGGTGCCCGCGCGCGTGCTGCGCCAGCCGGCGGTCGGGCGGATCGCCGTCGGACTGCCGGCCGACGTCCTCGTCCTCACGGACGAGCTCGAGATCGAGCGCGTTCTCGTGGACGGGCGGGAACGTGTCGTCAGCTGAGGCGCACGCCGAAGTCGAGCCTCCCGGCCGTCCGCCGGGCGAGGCGGGATCGCGCTTCCTCGCCGAGATCGGCGAGCAGCCGGCCGCGCTCCTCCGCCTCCTCGACCAGACCGCGGCCTTCGAGCGCGTTGCGGCAGAGATCCTCGAACGGCGCGCGACGACGATCCGCATGGTCGGCCACGGCTCCTCGGACAACGCGGCCTCCTACGGCGTGTATGCGTTCGGGCTTCTGCCAGGCTGGACGGCGCTCCGCGACTCCATCTCCCTGACCGTCTACTACGGCGCCGAGCTGGACATGGCCGGCTCGACCGTGCTCGCGCTCTCGCAATCCGGCCGGACGCCCGACGTCGTCGACTACGTCGAGCGGGCGCGCGGGAGCGGCGCGTTCACGGTCGCGATCACGAACGACCCCGGCTCCGCGCTCGCGGCCGCCGCGGACGCCGTCCTTCCGCTCGAGGCCGGCCCCGAGCAGGCGGTCGCAGCGACGAAGACCTACACGAACCAGGTCGCCGCGCTCGGCCTCCTCGCGGCCCACACGGCCGGGCAGGGCGTGCGTTTCACGGAGGAGCTGCGGGCAGTCGCGGAGACGATGCGCGACCTCGTCCCGGCGCTGCACGAGCGAATCACGAACGTCGCGGTGTCCTTCTCGTTCGCCGGGAGGATGTTCGTCGTCGGCCGCGGACCGAATTCGCGACGGCGCGCGAGATCGCGCTCAAGCTCCTCGAGACCTGCCGTGTCGCCGCCGAGCCGCTGACCGCGACCGGCCTCGCCCACGGCCCCGTCGCCGCGCTCGACCCGCTCTTCCCGGTGTGGGTGATCGCCACCGACGACGAGACGCTCCCGGCCGCGCTCGAGGCCGCCGCGCGCGCGCAGAACGCGGGCGCGACGGTGATCGCGAGCGGAAACGCCGCGGACGCGGTCGTGGACGCGCTACGCGCTTCCGGTTCCCGACGTTCCCTCGTCGCTGCTGGCGCCGCTCCTCTCGGTCGTTCCCGGCCAGCTCTTCGCCTGGGCGCTCGCCCGCACGAAGGGCCTCGATCCCGACGAGCCACGCGGGCTGTCGAAAGTCAC
>CAWIQC010000031.1:0-55490 GCA_963838105.1 uncultured Thermoleophilia bacterium
TGGAGGCCTCGGAATCCTCGCCGCCCTGGATGCGCCACCCCGGCCGCTGGGGCGCCGCGCGGGCCGGCTGGTTCCCGCCCGAGCAGTCCTCCCCGCCCGGTCCGGCGTTCCAGGGCACCAAGTGGACCGATCCCGAGGCCTTCGCGCGCTCGGCACGGCCGTGCACGGCGCGGCGGTGCATCACGGTCGGGGCCTGCGACGGCGCCGAGACGGCCATGGCGGCGGGGCTCGGCGTGGCGCTGCTCCTGGCCGCCGCCGTCGTCGAACGGCGGCGCCGCGACGCCACCACGCAGCGACGGCGAAGGTCACCGGCTCTGGGTGAGGAGGCCGGTAGCCGCGACGAGCCGTCGAGCGTCACGAGCCTGCGGACCAGCGCCTCGGCGAGCGCGGCCTCCAGGGCATCGAGGGAGAGTGTTCGGCTGAGGTCGAGGAGTGTTCTGAGGGGCGTGGTGACGGGGGATGCCCCAGTGCGTCTGTGGATGCCCGGGGCGGCAAGTGGCTGTGTGCGGTGGATCACGAACCCGCCGCCCGCGTCGCGAGCGCGGCCCTGAGCATGCACCACGCCCGGCCTGTGAAAACCGATCAGCCCGCGCCATCTCGCGGGCTGCGAGGCCCGACCGGCCGGTGGCCCATGGCGTACACCCCGCGGTGAAGGGAGACCATTCGCTCGGACTCGATCAGGCTGTCGACTACCGTCCCCGCTCAGGCCTGCCCGCAGCAGCTGCCGCCGAGCGACGATCCCGTGCTGCGACGACGCGATCCGCGCCGCCAAGGCAAGTGGAGCGACTTGACCGGCTATAGGGGGGTCAACTCGCTCCACCCCGCCACCATCGCCCGGATCGCGCGACCGAACAGCGCCCATCCGCAACGAGTGGGCCCCGAACCTCCACCCTCCCTACCCAGCCGCCGTTGACGTACGTTTCAGGCAACCCGAAGGAGGCACTATATGGCAGGCGAACCGGCGTTCTTCGAGCTCGCTCGGCGTCCCAGGACGACGAGAAGGGCAGGGCGTTCTACTCCGGGTCTGTTCGGGTGGGAATTCAGGCCCGCGCCCCGAACGAGGGCTACGAGATCGGGGACGGCCGGCATCCCCGGCGGGATCCACGGGCGCGGACAAGGGCGCGGCGCCGTACGTGTTCTTCGCGGTCGACGACATGGACGCCGCCGTCGTCGCGCGTGCCTCGAGCTGGGCGGCGAGATCGATCGACATGGACATCGAGGGCGAGCCCGAGCAGCAGGCCAAGACCGGCCGCTTCAAGCTCTGCCGCGACGACCAGGGGTCGCCGTTCGGCCTGCACCAGCGCCCGGCCCGCTGAACAGCGAAGCGGCGCGGTGGCGCGCGGCGCGCGCGAAGTGCGGCGGCGCGTCAGGCCGCGGCTGGGGCGCCGGCGCCCGCTCTCGTGCCACGGCGTGAGGATGCGCGGGCCCGTCCGCGGTGATCGCGATGGTGAACTCGAAGTGGGCGGCCAGCGAGCCGTCCTGGGAGTAGATCGCCCAGCCGTCGTCGCCCATCCGGACCATGTGGCGGCCGCGGTGACCATCGGCTCGACGGCGAGGACCATGCCCTCCTCGAGCGGGACGCCCTTGCCCGGCGGGCCGTAGTTGGGGATCTGGGGCTCCTCGTGCATCGAGCGGCCGATGCCGTGGCCGACGAGCGAGCGGACGATGGAGAAGCCGTTGGCCTCGACGTGCGCCTGGACGGCGTCGAGACGTCGCCGAGCCGGTTGCCGGCGCGGCACTGGTTGACCGCGTGGAACAGCGATCCCCGGTGACCTCGAGCAGCTTCGCGGCGACCGGCGTGACCTCGCCGACGGGGAAGGTGCGCGCGGCGTCGGCGACCCAGCCGTCGAAGACGACGCCGATGTCGACCGAGATGACGTCGCCGCGGAGAGCGTGTACGGCCGGGGATCCCGTGGACGACCATGTCGTTGGGCGAGGCGCAGATCGAGCCGGGGAACCCGCGGTAGCCCTTGAAGGCCGGGTCGCGCCCTGCGAGCGGATGAACTTCTCGGCCGCCTCGTCGAGCTCGGCCGTCGTCACGCCCGGGCGGATCTTGCCCGCCATCAGGTCCATCGTCCTCACGAGGATCTCCCCGGCCCCCGCCATCTTGTCGATCTCGGCCGGGGACTTCTTGACGATATATCACAGCCGCTCTTCCAGCCGCAGCGTCGCGAGCGTGGCGCGGATGTGGTCGTGGACCTCGATTGGCGCGGGTGCCGTCGAAGCGGCGCAGCAGGCCGCGCTCGTCGTAGTAGTCGATCAGCGGCTCGGTCTGCCCGTGGTAGGTCGCGAGGCGCTTCTTCATCGTGTCCGGCTGTCGTCGTCGCGCTGGATCAGCGGCCGGCCGCAGTCGTCGCATGCCCTCGTGCTTGGGCGGGTCGTACTTGACGTGGTAGAGGTGGCCTTGGAGCACCCGGCGGCCCGAGATGCGCTCGAGGACGACCTCGTCGGGCACCTCGATCAGCAGCACCGCGGTGAGCCGGCGGCCGCGGCTCGGCCAGCGCCTCGCCGAGCGCGTCGGCCTGGTCGACCGTGCGCGGGAAGCCGTTGAGCAGGAAGCCGTCGTCGCCCTCCTCCTCGACCTTGTCGAGGATCATCGCGATCACGAGCTCGTCGGGCACGAGCTCGCCCTGTCCATGTACCCTTGGCCTGCTGGCCGAGCTCGGTCCCCTCGTTCATGTGCTCGCGCAGCATGTCGCCCGTGGCGATGTAGGGCAGGCCGAAGTCGTCGCGCAGCCGGTCGGCCTGCGTGCCCTTGCCGGCGCCGGGAGGGCCGAGGAGGATCAGGTTCAGCTCGCTCATGAAGCGGCAAGCCTACTTCAGGAAGCCCTCGTAGTTGCGCATCATGAGCTGCGCCTCGAGCTGCTTCATGTGTCGAGGGCCACGCCGATCACGATGAGGATCGAGTGCCACCGAAGAAGAAGTTCGCGGACGTCTGGTTGATGAGGTCGTCGGCAGCGCCGCGACGGCGCCAGGTAAGCGCCCGGGGAACGTCAGGCGCGCCAGGATGCGGTCGAGGAACTCGGCCGTCGGCCGGCCCGGGCCCACCCCCGGGATGAACCCGCCGTACTTCTTGAGGTTGTCGGCCTGGTCGACGGGGTTGAACGTGACCGCCGTGTAGAAGTACGTGAAGAGAATGATGAAGACCGTCTCGCCGGCGATGTAGGCCCACCCGTTCGGGCTGAAGAAGTTCGCGACCCCCTGCGCGCCCGGCACGAGCTCGCCCACCGTGGGCGGGAAGGCCATGATCGAGGCGGCGAAGATGACCGGGATGACGCCCGCCATGTTCACGCGCAGCGGCAGGTAGGTCTGGCCGCCCCAGCCCACGCGGCGGCCGATCACGCGCTTGGCGTACTGGATCGGGATCCGCCGCTGGCCCTCCTGGACGAAGACGATCGCCGCGATCACCCCGAGCGCGAGGAAGGGGATCATCACCCGGAAGACCTGGTCGGGGTTCGTCCCCCAGGCTCTGCACGCCGTTCGGCAGGCCGGACGACGATCGAGGCGAAGATCATCAGCGAGATGCCGTTGCCGATGCCGCGCTCGGTGATCAGCTCGCCCATCCACATCAGCAGCACGCAGCCCGCGGTCAGGCAGATGACGATCAGGATGACCCGCGCCGGCCAGAAGTTCTCGATCACGGGCGCGCCCGCCGCGTTGCCCTGCGAGCGGAAGAGGAAGACGTAGCCGACGGCCTGGGCGCGAGAGGCCGACGGTCAGGTAGCGCGTGTACTGGGTGATCCGCGCCTGGCCGACCTCGCCCTCCTTCTGGAGCTTCTCCAGCGAGGGCGAGACCACCGTCAGCAGCTGCAGGATGATCGACGCCGTGATGTACGGCATGATCCCGAGCGCGAAGATCGCGATCCGCGAGAGCCCGCCGCCCGTGAAGAGGTCGAGGAGGCCGAGGATGTTGCCCAGTCTATGGCCGCGCCGCCAACCTCGGCGGAGGGACCCACCACGCCTTCCCCGGCTCCGGACGCGGCTACTGCGTCTTCAACGACGTCGTCTGCGCGACGCGGGCACTGCGCGCGGCGGGGCGGCTGCGGCGCGTCGTCGTGATCGACCTCGACGTGCACCAGGGCGACGGCACGAACGCCGCGTTCGCGGGCGATCCCGACGCCTTCACCCTCTCGGTCAACGGCTTCGGCAACTACCCGTTCCACCGCGTTCCCGGAGACCTCGACCTCGACCTGCCAGACGGCACCGACGACGAGCCCTACCTCGAGGCGGTCGGGAGGCTCGTTCCCGAGGCCATCGAGCGAGCGCGGCCCGAGCTCTGCTTCTACCTCGCCGGAGCCGATCCCTATTCCGGTGATCGGCTCGGCCGCCTCGCCCTCAGCACGCGCGGGCTCGCGGAGCGCGACCGGCTCGTTCGCGACGCGCTCCGCGCCGCCGGAGTGCCTGTCTGCCTCACCCTCGCAGGCGGCTATGCCGACCCGATCGAAGACACGGTCGGCATTCATCTGAACACGCTCCGTACGTTCGCGGGCAACGGGCTCGGAAGCTGAGGCAATGGCGGCGGACGGCGCCAGGGAGCGGGCTGCGGCGAAGGTTGCCGTCGTGACCGGCGGCTCGAGCGGCATCGGCGCTGCCCTGGCCCGCAGACTCGTCGACCGGGGCATGCGGTGCGTGCTCGTCGCTCGTGGAAAGGATCGGCTCGAGCGCGTAGCGGCCGAGATCGGTGCGGACGCCGAGGTCTGCGACGTCGCCGATCGGAGCGCCGTGGAACAGCTGGCCGGGCGTGTCCGGGCGCGCCACGAAGCCGTCCATCTCCTCGTCAACAACGCGGGCATCCCGGGCCGACGGGGCTTCCTCGAGCTGGCCCCCGAGCAGATCGAGCACGTCGTCCGGGTGAACTACCTCGGCGGCGTGTGGTGCCTGCGCGCCTTCCTGCCGCTGCTGGAGGCCGGGGCGCCGTCGGTCGTCGTCAACGTCGCCTCGATCGCCGGCACGGTCTCGGGAGGGCCGAGCGGCCCCTACAGCGCCGCCAAGCACGCGCAGGTGGCCTTCTCGCGCGCGGCGCTGCGCGAGCTCGCGCCGCGCGGCATCCGCGTCCTCACGGTCAACCCCGGCCTGACGCACACGGAGGGGTTCCCGCAGGACCGGTTCCTGGCCCATCCTGTCTGGCGCCGCGCCGTCGTCACGCCCGAGCGCGTCGCGGGCGCGATCGTGGCCGCGATCGCCGACGGCAGGACAGAGGTCACCGTGCCGGGGTACTATCGCGTCGCCTCATTGCTGCAGGGAGTCGCACCGGGAGCGATGACCAGGTTGGCCTCCAGGCGGTTATCCGGCAGCTAGACGGGGTACAGGAGTCGGATGAAACGCAACGGTCCCCGTCTCCAGGACTTCCAGCAGGCGGCCGAGCTGCGGGCCGCGCTGCGACACTTTCTACGCTCGAGCGAGCAGGTCGCCCGCAAGCACCGGCTCACGCCGCAACGCTATACCCTGCTCCTGATGATCAAGGGCGCACCCGACGGCAGCCAGCGCTCCACGGTGACGGAGCTGTCGCGCCGCCTCCAGCTCGCCCAGAGCACGGTAACCGAGCTCGTGCGACGGGCCGAGAATGTCGGCCTGATCGCGCGAGAGCCGTCCGCCACGGACGGTCGGGTCGCCTACCTGAGGATCACGGCCGAGGGCGAGCGACGTCTTGCCGGCGCCGTGGGCGACCTCGGCCTGGAGCAACGCCGGCTCGGCGATGCGCTCGGGGTGGGCAACCCCAGCCGCAGCCGCCGGTGATGACCCGCATCGGCGCGGGTCTCTCGACCACCGCCGACTCGGTGGCCGCCGCCGCCGAAGCAGCGCATGGAGCGGCATCGGCGCTCGGCGGCGCGAGCACCGACCTGGCGCTCGCCTTCCTGAGCCCCCATCACCTCGACGCGGCCGACGAGATCGCGGCCACGATCCGCAGCGAGCTCGAGCCACGGCATCTCGCCGGATGTGTCGCCGAAGGCGTGATCGCCCTCGAGCGGGAGCTCGAGGACGAGGCCGGTCTCGCGGTGTGGGCAGCGTCGCTACCCGAGGCTCGCATCGAGCCTTTCCACGTCACCGCGGTCGAGGGTGACGGGGACGAGCTCACGTTGCTGGGGCTCCCGGATCTCTCGAACGCCACGCTCGTCGTCGTGCTCGCGGACCCCTTCGCCCTACCCGTGCAGGCGCTGATCGACGCGATCGACGACGCCTGGCCGGGCCTGCCCGTCGTCGGCGGCATCGCCACCGGAGCCGGGCGACCCGCTCAGCAGGCGCTTCTGCTCGACGACGAGGTCTACGACGAAGGGGCGGTCATGATCGCGCTGTCGGGTGTCGCCGTCGAGGCAGTGGTGTCGCAGGGCTGCGCACCGCTCGGTCGTGAAGCCGTGATCACCCAGGCCGAGGGCAACGTCGTCCTCGAGCTTGCCGGCAGACCGGCCCTCGAGCGACTTCGGGAGACGGTCGCGGGGCTATCCGACGGCGATCGCCAGCTGGCGGCGAGCGGGTTGCTCGCCGGGCTCGTGATCGACGAGAACAAGCCTGAGTACGGCCGAGGCGACTTCCTCATGCGGGGAATCCTCGGCGCCGACGACGAGAGCGGTGCGATCGCCATCGGCGAGAAGGTGCGGGTAGGTCAGACGCTGCGCTTCCATGCCCGGGACGCGGGCTCCGCCGACTCGGACCTGAGGCTGGCGCTCGCGGAGAGCCTCGACGTGTCTTCAGGTCGTCCGGCGGGTGCTCTCCTGTTCGCGTGCAACGGCCGCGGGCAGAGCATGTTCGGCGGGCCTCACCACGACTCGCGCGCGCTCGCGGATGCCCTCGGCGCGCCCGCGCTGGCCGGATTCTTCTGCGGAGGAGAGATCGGCCCCGTCGGGGGGCGCACCTTCCTGCACGGGTTCACGGCCACCGCCGTCATCTTCCTCGACCCGAGCGACGCGTGACGCGGAGGGCGAGCCGCCCGAGGACGCTGCCGCTCACGGCGTCCACGACGTAATGGTTGGCGGTCAGGAGCACGACGGCCGCGACGCACGGCGGATAGAGAGGCGCGAGCGCCCGTACGACCCGGTTTTCGCTCGTCTCCTCGATGCCGTGGGCCGTCACGACGGCGAGAGTCACGTGGATGCTCGGCAGCGCCGCGAGCGGATGGTAGAAGCGGGCGATTGCGGCCGAATCCAGGTCGACGCCGCTCACCTCCAGGAGCGTGTCCGATAGATGCGCGAGCTTGCGTGGCGGGGCGACGGGGAACAGCAGGAACACCGGCTGCGCGCCGAGCCCGGCCGCGACGACCGCCCGGCGAAAGCGGTGATACGCGGGGTCGCGTCTGCGAAACAGCCCCATCAGCCAGCCGACGGTCAGGCCGACGTTCAGCGTCGCGTAGGCGACGTTGAGCCCCGCGATGAGACGCCGGCGCGGCAGCACGAGCCGCTGGAGCTCCGGCTCCACGTGGATTCCCAGCCGTTCCTCGAGCGCGACGATCCTCTCGGCGTTGCGCCCGGCCCGCTCCCGGCCGTCGCCGGCGAGCGCCAGCTCGCGGACGAGCAGGTAGACGGCGTAGAAGCCGAGGCCGATCGCGACCTCGCGCTTCCAGGAGAACCGTTCGGGGCTGTAGGGGCGCGGCACGGACGTGAGTCTCCCGCATCCGGAGGCTGGACGTGGGGATGATCCGCGCCGTCGGCGACGCAGCCCGGTGCGGCCCCGTGCCGAGGTTCTGGCGCGCAGGGCGCCGTCGCGAGATACTGACCTCCGCGAATCATGTCCAAGTGGCGGCAGAACTTCGTCCGGCTGGCAATCGGCTCGGCCGCGACAGGCCTCTTCCTCTGGCTCTTTCTGCGCATCGCGCACGTCGGCGACGCGTGGAAGGAGATCAAGGCGTTGCCGGCCTGGGCGATCGGAGGCGGCATCGGCTTCGTGCTCGCGAGCTGCGCGCTCGTCGCGCTGCGCTGGCGCTACCTGTTCGCGGCCGCTCGGTATCAGACCCAGACGCGACGGCTGCTGTCCATCTTCTGCGTCGGCGCGGCCGCGAACAACATCCTGCCGGCGCGTGGGGGCGACCTGTTGCGGCTCGAGTCCGTACGCCAGCACTACAGCATCCCGCCGTTCGTGACCGCCGGCACGCTCTTCGCGGAGCGGCTGCTGGACGGCGTCGTGCTCTCCGTGTTCATCCTCCTGGGCGCTCTGTGGATCGGCGAGACCGGAATCCTCCTGCTCGTCGGTATCGCGCTGTCGGCCGGGTGCGTGCTCGGCATCGTGCTGGTCGCGTTGGCCGCGCGCGGTCCCGAGCGAGCCGAGGAGCTGGTCTGGAAGGCGACGAAGTGGCTTCCCGCCCGCTGGCACGCGCGGGTGGGACGATGGACGGCCAACTTCCTCGAGGGCCTCGGGGCGTTTCGCGCCAGGCGCTCGCTCGTCCGCGTCCTCTGGACCTCGCTCGCGATCTGGCTCGCGAACTTCGGCATGTACGTCGTCGTCGGCAAGGCCTACGGCGCAGATCTGTCGGCCGGTGGGTACTTCCTCCTCGAGGGCGTCGGCAACCTCGCGCTGGGCGTTCCGGCCACGGCTGCCGGTCTCGGAAGCTTCGACTACCTGACGCTTCGGAGCGCGCAGGAGCTCGGTGTGACGAGCGAGATCGGTACGCCGTACGTGCTCACCGTCCATGCGCTCGTCGTCGTACCGGTCACGATCCTGGGCGCCATCTTCCTGCGCGGCGCGTTTCCGCGGGTGTTCCACCGCCGCGACGCGTCGGCGCAGGAGACATAGACAGCGAGCCTCGCGCTCGCGTACTCGCGCGCCAGCCGCGCGATCCGCTCGTCGGCGAGGACACGCTCCGCGTCGAGTACGACGGCGCGGCGGCCATCGGCTCTGCCGAGGCCCTCGCGCACGGTCCAGCGCAGGGCGTCGGCAAGCCTCTCACGGCGTCGAGCCGGCTCCCCGAAGGCCGGGTCGGCCGGGCGACGCTCTGTCGCGGCGGTCGCGACCTCGGCCGCGAGCAGCTCGTCCAGAGCGCTCGTCTCGACACGCCCCGGTCCGCCGGCCGCTCCGAGGAGCGCGGTGGCGACCACCTGGCCGACCGTCAGCGGCAGCGCGCGCCCCAGAGCCGCGAGCACGGCGCCGTCGACGTCGTCCGCCGGCGCCGGCGTCGACACGCCCGCTGCGACATAGGCGTAGGGCCGGCCCGTGGTGACCGGATCGTAGGCGATCCCGATCGGCTGCAGGGTCTCGGGCCGGCCGCGCCGCACGAGGAGGCGCATCCCGGGGCGCAGCGGGCCGATGCCGCCGTCGGTGGACGGTCGACCCTCGGGGAAGAAGAGCATGGGCTCGCCCGAGCGGACGAGCTCGACGACCCGCCTGAGATCGGCCGCGGCGAGCTCCGCGCGCCGCCTCCACGCCGACTCCAGCGCCGGATGGCCGAGCTCCTCGCGCGAGAAGCCTCGCCAGAGAAGGTCCGCGAACTCGCCGCGCAACAGATCGCCGGCAGTTCGCGGCTCCGGAAGGCCTGCGTCCCGAGACCTGGGCGACAGCGCCGCGAGCGCCTCACTCGGCACGAGCTCCGCGAGCGGGGTGCCGGCCGGTACCTCGGCGAGCGCCTGCGCGAGCCGCAGCGTGTCCGCGCTGGGATACGGAAGCGGGTTCACCCGCACGAGCGGGAGGTACGGCCCGGCGTCGATCCGCCAGAGCAGCCGTCGCGCGCGGAGCGGCAGTCCCGGCGGAAAGCCCGCGAAGAAGCCCCGCTCGAAGAGATCGTCCCGCGCCGCGAAATGGAGCCGCGGGTTTCGCCGCCGCCAGACGCCCGCATGGAGAAAGATCGACGCGCAGATGACCGGCACGTCAGTCTCCGCCCGGTGCGGGGCAACGAGCATGGAGCCCAGCCGCAGGCGAAAGCCCGCCGGGAACAGCGTGCGAGGGCGGAAGGCGGCCCGCGTGTACGCGCACATCCCGAGCGCGACCGCCTCGTAGAGCGGCTCGGACGGCCGTTCGCGATCTCGCCTGCTCACGAGTTAGTGCTCCGTCTCAGATCGTTCGCTCCGGGACTGCAAGCGTCGCCTCTCTCCGGTCGCGAAGCAATCGTATGACGCCCTGGCCCGCCCGTCACTCCCGCCGGTTATCAGGGACGTCGAGACCGCACTAGAGATCCGTCGGGTCTGGGACGCCGCGGTGCAGCAGGTACCAGGCGACGGTCAGCGTGAGGGCGTAGCCGTCCTTCGAGCGCCGGAGCTCGATGCCGGCGCGACGGCCGGCGGCGAGCAGGCGCTCGACCTCGGCGATGACGGCGTCGCGCTGCTCACCTTCGCACGCGGCGAGCTCGAGGTAGCGATCGAGCTCGAACTCGTCGCGCTCGACCTCGAAGCGCTCCAGCACGAGCCAGTTCGCGTCGAAGAGGCCGCGGAAGTCCTGGTCGGGGAGGACGCGCACGTGGCTGGGGTCGCGCAGGTGCTCGAGCCGGTTGTGCGCAGCGCCTCGAGCGGGTCGGCGGAGGCGATCTGGTCGATGACGAGCAGGCGCCCGCCGATGCGTGTCACCCGGGCCATCTCGGCGATGGCGATCTCCGGGTGGGGCACATGGTGGACCGTCCGGGAGGTCACGGACGAGGTCGAACTCTCCGTCGGCGACCGGCAGCGCGAGCGCGCTCCCCTCGACGAAGCTGACGTTGTCGTAGGCCGCTCCGGCCTTGCGGGCGTGGTCGAGCATCTCGGGCACGAGGTCGATGCCGACGACCTCGCGGACGAGGGGCGCGAGCGCGAGCGCGAGCGTGCCCGTCCCTGTCCCGACGTCGAGCGCGCGCTCGTCCCCCGTGAGGGGGACGAAGCGGCGGAGCCGCTCGCGGGTGCCCTCGATCCGCGCCTCGCCCAGCGCGGCGAGCCGCTCGGCCGTCGCCGCGAAGCGCGCCCGGGTGGCGTCCTGGCTCACGTCCGCTGCTCCCTTCGCACGAGCTCGAGCGCCTCGTCGCGCGTGGTGATCGTACCCGCGGCGCGCTCCTCGGCGATCCGCTCCAGCAGCCGACCGACCTCCGGCCCGGGCGGACGGCCAAGCTCGTCGCCGCGGAGCAGCGGCTCGGCCGGCTCCGCCGCTCGCGCCCTGCGACGGCGTCGCCGAAGCGGTCCACCGCCGGCCCGCCTCCGGCGAAGGCGAGCGCCTCGAGCGCCCACGGCTCGGTCGCCCGGCGGAAGCGGTGGATCGCACGGGCCGAGATCGTCCGCGGGGGAGGCGCGCCGAGAGCATCGTGCGGGCGAAGCGACGCTGCTCGTTCGAGATCGGGAGGCGGAGCAGCGACTCGCCGAAGGCGGCGACGAGAGGACGCTCGGGCGGAGCGTCCGGCTCGATCGGCGTCGAGACGCTGCAGCGAGCCGCCGAGCGGCTCGAGCAGTCCGAGCTCGGCGAGCCGGCGCCACCCTGGCTCCGCCATGCGCAGGAGCTCCGCGAGGATGCGCTCGCCGGCCGGGCGCAGTGACGAGCGCCGCGTCGCGCCGGACGAGCGCCTCGGTCTCCGGATCGAGGCGGAAGATCGAGCTCGTCCTCGAGCCGCACCGCGCGCAGCAGCCGCAAGGGGTCGTCGGGGAAGACGCCGGCCGAGACGGCCCGCAGGATGCGCCGCTCGAGGTCGGCGCGGCCGCCGAAGGGGTCGATCGGCCTGCCCGCCTCCCACCGGCACCGCGATCGCGTTGACGGTGAAGTCGCGCCCGGCGAGATCGTCCTCGATGCTTCCTCGCAGCAGGGTGAAGTCGACCGTGCGCCCGTCCGCGAGCGCGACACGCCAGGCGCCGTGGCGCTCGGAGAGGAGGAACACGGCGCCGCCGAGCGCCTTCCGTAGCGTGCGCGCCGCGCGCTCGGGCTCCCGGCAGGCGACGTCGACGTCGAGCACCGGGCGGCCGAGCAGCTCGTCGCGGACGGCGCCGCCGACGACGTACGCCTCCTCGCCGGCGACCGCGGCGCGGATCTCCTCATCCATCGACGACGGTCCGGTCGGCGCGGCCCGGGCGCGACCGGATCGCGCAGGTGACCTCGTAGTTGATCGTGCCGAGGTGGCGCGCATGCTCCTCGGCGAGGAGGCCGTCGCCGATGAGCGTTACCGGGGCGCCCGCCTCCTCGTCCTCGAGCTCGACGGCGAACGCGTCCATCGACACGGCGCCGAGCACGCGCCTGCGCACGCCGCCGACGAGCACGTCGGCGCCCGACAGCCCCCGCCGGAAGCCGTCGCCGTACCCGACCGGCACGAGGCCGATCCGGCACCGGCGCGCTCGGCGACGAAGCGCCGGCCGTAGCCCGTGCTCTCCCCGGGCTCGAGCGTCTTGACGAGCGCGACGTAGCTCCGCCAGGAGAGCACTGGCTCGAGACCGTGCGCCGCCGGGTCGTCACCGAACGGCGAGAGGCCGTAGAGGGCGATGCCGCAGCGCACCGCGTCGAAGCGCGCCTCCGGGAAGCGGAGAGTGGCGGCGCTGTTCGCCAGGTGGCTGACCGCGCCCGGGAACCTCTCCGCGAGCGCCGCGAAGAGCTCGATCTGGTCGCGGGCGAACGCCTCGTCCGCCTCGTCGGCCGTCGCGAGGTGGCTCATGAGGCCGGCGACGCGCCCGACCGGCGACCTCCGCGAGCTCGTCCGGGCGCATCCCCAACCGGCCCATGCCGGTGTCGACCTTCAGGTGCACAGGGACACCCTCGGGAAGCTCCGGCGTCGACGCGGTCACCTCCAGGCGCGCCGCTCGGGCCACCTCGCACCTCTCCCGGCGCGAGCGGCCCGAGCACGAGGATCCTGGGCTCGGCGAAGGCCGCGCGCAGCGCGCTGCCCTCCTGGACGGTCGCGACGCAGAGCGCGGTCGCCCCGGCCGTCGAGAGCCGCACGGGCGCCGTCGAGCGCGCCGTGGCCGTAGGCGTCGGCCTTGACGACCGCCCAGAGCTCGGCGCGGCTCCTGCCGGCCTTCCTCGCATGCCGGCGACGTTCCGCGCAAGCGCGCCGAGGATCGATGGTGATCTCGGAGCGGCGCATCGTCACGACGGAAGACGGCGGCCAGCGGCACGATACTCAGCGGGAGAGGACCTGCGAGACCGCCGGGAGCACGTCGCTCGCGATCATGCCCGCGAAGCCGCTGCTCTCGGCCGCGAGGTCCGCGGCCACGCCCTGGGTCGCCGCTGCCGCCGCCGCGGCCAGGTGCGGCTCCATGCCCTTCGCGAGGAAGGCCGCGACGATCCCGGTGAGGACGTCGCCGCTGCCGGCGGTCGCGAGGCCGGGGTTCCCGAGGTCGGCGACGAGCACGCCTCGGCCGGGCGCCGGCGACGAGCGTGTCGGCGCCCTTCAGCAGCACGACCGCGCCCGTGTCGTCCGCGCCGGCGCGCACCGAGTCGAGCCGGCGGGCGCTCGACGCGTGCCGACCGCTGATCCAGCAGCCGCGCCGAGCTCGCCCGCGTGCGGGGTGAGCACGGTCGGCGCCTGGCGGGCGAATACCCAGTCGAGGTGGCCCGCGAGCGCCCACAGCGCGTCGGCGTCGAGCGACGACCGGCAGCTCGAGGCGCTCGAGCAGGAGCCGGACGAGCTCGCGCGTGCCGGGGCTTCGGCCGAGGCCCGGGCCGAGCGCGACCGCGTCGGCGCGCGCCGCGAGCTCGAGGACGGTCTCCGGCGGCCTCCGGCACGAAGCCGCCCGTCGCCGTCGTCCTCGCAGGGCCGCGTCACGACCTCGAGCAGCCGCTGCTCGACGCCAGGGCGCCACCGACGCCGGGACGCACGCGAAGACGATGCCCGCGCCCGCGCGCAGCGCCGCCTCGCAGGACAGGCACGCCGCCCCCGTCGAACCCGGTCGAGCCGCCGACGACGAGCACCGCAGCCGGCGCGTGTACTTGTTGTCGCTCGGCCGGCGCCGCGGCACGAGCTCGAGAACGCTCGTCCCGACGCGGCCGCTCAGCCGTGCTCGTCGTGGTCGAGCGCCGATGTCGGCGACCTCGACCTCCCCGGCGTGGAAGCGCCCGGGCGCGACGACCAGGCCGAGCTTCACGCCGTGGAACGTGACCGTCGCGGACGCCCGAACGGCCACGCCCGCCACCTCTCCCGTCGACGCGTCGATGCCGGACGGGACGTCGACCGAGACGACCGGATCCCCGACGGCGTTGATCATCTCGATCGCCGCGGCCGCGTCTCGCCTCGGCGCGCCCGTGAAGCCCGTTCCGAAGAGCGCGTCGACGACGACGTCGGCGCGCCCCGCTTCGGCGCGAAAGGCGACGCCGACCTCGCGGGCGCGGCGCAGGTTCTCGAGCGGCATCGCCGCGGATCGCGCGGCTCGTCGGCGAGCAGGAGCACCTCGACCGCACGGCCTGCCGCGTGGAGCAGCCGCGCCACGACGAGCCCGTCGCCGCCGTTGGCCCCCGGCCCGCACCAGATCGAGACGCGGCGCGCGTCGGGGTACCGGCGCTCGACGCTGGCCGCCACGGCCTCGCCGGCTCGCTCCATCAGGTCGAGCGTGGGCCCGGAGTACGCCGCTTCGGCCTCCCGCATCTCCTCGGCCGTGTAGAGCGGCTCGAGCCAGCTCGAGGCTCGCGCACGGCACGCCTCACGTCGCCGTCCTCGACGGCGCAGATCGCGGCCGCCAGCTCCTTCGAGTGCGTCATCGACAGGTCGATGCGGCCGGCCTCGACCCGCTCCGCCCATGCCTTCGTCGTGCCCGAGAGGCGCACCTCCGGCTTCGGCCGGCCCACGATCTCGATCTCCTGCCAGGTGAACCGGACACCGCAGCCGAGCGCCTTGCCGACCGCCTCCTTGCCGGCGAAGCGGGCCGCGTAGTGCTGGGCGGGATGGGCGCGCGAGTCGCAGTAGGCGATCTCGGCCTCGGTGAAGACGCGCTTGCGGAAGCCGGCGTAGCGCTCGAGCGCCGCCTCGACGCGCGCGATCTCGATCAGGTCGACCCCGACCCGCATGGCCGGGGCGAGTCTGACCGTCACGCGGACGCGGCCGACCGATGGTCCGGGATCGACAGCCGGTGACGCGGTCCCGGCCGCGCTGCACCGCCTTATTCGACGGTGACCGTCTTCGCGAGGTTCCGCGGCTGGTCGACGTTGAGGCCACGCAGGCGCGCGATGTGGTAGGCGAGCAGCTGCAGCGGCACGACCGCCAGCACGGCCTGCAGGAACGGGTGCGTGCGCGGGACGTAGATGACGTCGGTCGCGTGGTGCTGGATGTCCTCGTTCCCGTCGGTGGCGATCGCGATCACGTCGGCGCCCCGGGCGCGGGTCTCCTGGATGTTCGAGACGACCTTGTCGTAGACATGGGAGTCGGTGGCGACGCAGACGACCGGCGTCGACTCGTCGAGCAGGGCGATCGGGCCGTGCTTCATCTCCCCCGCGGCGTACGCCTCCGTCGGGATGTACGAGATCTCCTTGAGCTTCAGCGCACCCTCGAGGCATACCGGCAGGCCGATGTGGCGGCCGATGTAGAGGAAGAACGGCTGGTCGTAGTGCCGGCGGGCGATCTCCTCGATCGGATGGTCGCCGTCCAGGAACGTCTGCACCTTCTCGGGCAAGGTCTGAACCTCGCGCAGCGAGCGTGTCGATCTGCTCCTGCGGCAGCGTGCGGCGGACCTCCGCGAGACGAAGGGCGAGCAGGTACAGGAGCGTGACCTGCGCCGTGAACGTCTTGGTGGCTGCCACGCTCATCTCGATGCCGGCTCTCGTGTAGAGCACCGAGTCGACCTCGCGCGTGATCTGCGCGCCCATCATGTTCGTGATCGCCAGGGTCGGCGCCCCCATCTCGCGCGCGAGGCGCATCGCCGCGAGCGTGTCGGCTGTCTCGCCGGACTGGGAGATCCCGACGACGAGGCTGTCGCGCGACAGCACCGGGCTGCGGTAGCGCCACTCGCTCGCGATGTCGAACTCGCAGGGGATGCGCGCCCACTCCTCGAGCACGTACCGGCCGACGACGGCCGCGTGGTACGCGGTCCCGTTCGCGACCATGATCATCCGGCGGAGGTTCTGCATCTCGACCTCCGAAAGCCCGATGTCTTCGAGCACGATCCGTCCGCCGCGAATCCGTTCGCCGATCGTCTCGCGCAGCGCGGCAGGTTGCTCGTAGATCTCCTTGAGCATGAACGTCTCGTAGCCCTGCTTCTCCGCGGCCTCGTCGTCCCAGTCGACCTCGATCTCCTCACGCTCGACCTCGTCGCCGCCGGCAGCGAAGAAGCGGGCTCCGGCCGGCGTGATGGCGACGATCTCGCCGTCCTCGATCAGCTGCACGCGCCGGGTCTCGCGCATGAAAGCGGCGATGGACGACGCGAGGAACGTCTCCCCCTCGCCCAGGCCGACGAGCAGCGGGCACTGCAGTCGCGCCCCGACGAGCAGGCCCGGATGGTCGACATGGGTGACGACGAAGGCGAAGTGGCCCTCGAGCTCGGAGTAGACGGCGCGCACCGCGGCGATCAGGTCGCCGTCGTAGTGGGCCTCGACGAGGTGCGACACGACCTCGGCGTCCGTCTCGGACGAGAACACGTGCCCGGCCGCCTTCAGGCGGTCGCGGAGCTCGCGGTAGTTCTCGACGATGCCGTTGAGGACGACGGCGACGGTCTCGTCGCAGCCCGTCAGCGGATGGGCGTTCTCCTCGCAGACGCGACCGTGCGTCGCCCAGCGGGTGTGCCCGATGCCGGTCGTCGCAGCGGAGCCGTTCGTCCCCGCGACCTTCTTCAGATGGCTCAGGTTGCCGACCGCCCGCACGTAGTCGAGCCGCTCAGCTTCCAGCAGGCAGAGCCCGGCCGAGTCGTAGCCACGGTATTCGAGTCGCTCCAGGCCCTGCAGCAGCAGATCCTTCGCGACTCGCGTCCCGACGTATCCGATGATCCCGCACACCTCGCTCCCCTTTCAGAGGCACCGCTCTCCTCACCTCGTTATCGACGGTGAGCGGCGATTTGGCAACTTTCTTGCGCTCCTCCTGGGTGCGCTGCGAGAAAGCAAACGAGCCCGGCGACCCCTCGCTGGGTCAGCCGAGCTCTTCCTCGACGTACGCCGCAAGCGTAGCACAGAGTTGTGCCGCATCCGTCTCGCGCTCCGCTTCGGCGAGCACCCGAACCACCGGCTCCGTTCCCGATGGCCTGACCAGTACCCGGCCGGCGCCGGCGAGGCCTGCGTTGACCTCGTCCACGCGCGCGACGAGCTCCGGGCTCAGGGTCTTCGTGCGGACCCGCACATTTGCTTGCGCCTGCGGGAAGCGTGGCATCTCACCGGCCGCGTCGGCGAGCGACCGCCCGCTCACAGCAAGGATTCCGCACAACAGGAGGGCGGCCGCCAGCCCGTCCCCGGACGTGTGGCCGTCGAGCACGATCACGTGCCCGGACTGCTCCCCTCCGAGCAGACCGCCCTCCCGGCGCAGGGCCTCGAGCACGTAGCGATCGCCGACGTCGGTCGTGATCACGCGGATGCCCCGCTCCTCCATCAGCCGATGGAAGCCGAGCGTTCGTCATCTGCGTGACGGCGACGAGATCGACGCCGAGGTGCAGCGCGAGCACGGCGAGGATCTGGTCACCGTCCACCTCCTGACCTGCGGCGTCGACCGCGAGCACGCGGTCGCCGTCGCCGTCGAAGGCGAGCCCGAGGTCGGCGCCGCCCTCGCGGACGACGCGAGAGACGAGCGAGAGGTCGGTCGCCCCACAGCCGTCGTTGATGTGCCCCCTCGGGAGACGCTCCGATCGCGGTGACCTCCGCTCCGAGACGCTGGAAGGCGGCGGGCGCGACCTTGTACATGGCTCCGTTGGCGCAGTCGAGCGACGACGCGCAGACCGCCGAGCGGCCGCCCGAAGCGCTCGCACACGAGCGTCGACGTAGCGATCGTCCAGGCCCTCCACGCTCCTGATCGCTCCGGGCTCGGCGTGCGCGGGCGCGTCGAGAAGAGCCTCGATCGCCTCCTCGTCGGCGTCGGTGAGCTTTCCGGAGGAGCTGAAGAGCTTGACACCGTTGTACTCGGCGGGGTTGTGGGAGGCCGAGACCACGGCGCCGGCCTCATCGGCGAGGAGGGCGACGGCGGGAGTCGGCAGGATGCCGGCGACCTCGACGCTGGAGCCCCCCGAGGCAAGACCGGCCGCGAGCGCCGCCTCGAGCGCCGGGCCGGAGGGGCGGGTGTCGCGGCCTACGAGGACGCTCGGTCCACCGCTCCAGAGCGCGAACGCGCGGCCCAGCCGCTCGACGAGCTCCGCCGTGAGGTCCTCGCCGACGATGCCGCGGACCCCGTCAGTCCCGAAGTAGCGTCTCACGGCGCGGAACGGTAGCGGCGCCGACGCGGCCGGGCGCGAGGAACGGGCCGGATGGGATCCGGCCCCTACGGAAGCGCGTCGGGCCATGCGCAGGCGCATTCCCCGATGCGAGAATTCTCGAACCGCCGAGCGCCCAGGCTAGCGCTTCGAGAACTGCGGCCGCTTGCGGGCCTTCTTCAGGCCCGCCTTCTTGCGCTCGACCTGGCGTGCGTCGCGGCTGAGGAAGCCCTCGCGCTTGAGCGCGACCCGGAGGTTCGGGTCGGCCTCGACGAGCGCCCGGGCGATCCCGTGACGAAGCGCGCCGGCCTGGCCGGCGATGCCGCCCCCGTGCAGCCTGGCACGCAGATCGAACCGTCCCTCGAGGCCGGCGACGCGGATCGGCGCGAGCACGACGGTGCGCAGCGACTCCCGCGGAAAGTACTCCTCGAGCGAGCGGCCGTTCACCCAGGTGGCGCCGTCGCCGGGTCGCAGGATCACGCGGGCAACCGACGTCTTGCGCTTGCCGGTGCCCTGGTACTGGGCGAGCTGGCTCACTCTGTCTTGCTCCTCCGAGTCGCGCTCGGCAGCTGCTCCGGCTGCTGAGCCTGATGGGGATGGTCGGGACCGGCGTAGATCTTGAGCTTGCCGATCTGGGCCCGGCCGAGCTTGTTGCGGGGCAGCATGCCCTTGACCGCGGCGCGGATGACCTCCGTGGGCCGTCGCCCGAGCTGCTCCGCCAGCGTGCGCGACCGAAGGCCGCCCGGGTAGCCGGAGTGGCGGTAGTAGCGCTTCTGCTCGAGCTTCTTGCCGGTGACCACGACCTTCTCGGCGTTGACGACGACGACGAAGTCGCCCGTGTCGACGTGCGGCGTGTACGTCGGCTTCCCCTTGCCTCGCAAGAGGTCTGCGATGCGGGTCGACAGACGTCCGAGCGTCTCGCCCTCGGCATCGACGAGATACCAGCGGCGCTCGACTTCGTGGGGCTTGGCGTTCCAGGTTTTCATGGGTGCACAGAAAAGCGGCGGACCACACGCCCGCCAGTCGCGGAGTGTAGCAAGCGCACGCGGGACGCCAGGCCGGCCGCGAAGCCCACGGCGCCGCCGTGGGAGGGGTGGCGGATCCAGGCCAGGTCGAGCAACTCGCCGGCGACGCGACCGACCGCGACCACCTCGCGGCCGTCGGCGAGAGCGTCGACGAAGCGCCGGCCGGCCTCGCACTCTCGCGCGTGTGGGCCTGCGATTCGAGCGGGGATCGCCCGGCCGGTGCGGATGCGCCGGCACGGCGTTCCAGAGCAGGACGTCGTCGGTGAGCCCGAGGCGCTCGAGGACGCCGTGGACGATCGTCGCCGTGGCCTCGGCCGGGCCGGTACCGGACAGCTGGCGCTCGGACGTGAACGGGATCCCCGACACGCGCGCGCCCCGGTAGCCGGGCGCCTCGCCGACCAGCAGGAGGCCGGCGCCGGCCCGGGCCTGGAGGTACGCCGCGAGCCGCGCCCGGCGCCGCGCTGCGCCGCGGCCGTGGCGGTAGAAGTTGAAGGCGTCGCCGAAGCGCGCGCGTGCCACGGCCTCGACGAAGGTATCCGGCGTCACCGCCGCGTACGCTAGCGGTCGTGAACGACCGCTAAACGGTGGCGTCAATTCGCGAAGGAGGAACCCGGTGGCCCGGTACGAGCTGCAAGAGGGCGAGCAGGAGATCATCAGCGTGCACCCTTCGACGATGAAGCTCGTCCTGCTGCTCGTGTGCACGCTGTTTCTGTACCTGCCGTGGTTCATCGTCCGGCTCGTCCAGAACCGCCACACGAGCTGGGTCGTGACCAATCGCCGCCTCATCAGCATGAGCGGCGTCTTCAACCAGAAGACGATCGCGACCGGGCTCGAGCGCATCCAGGACGTGCACTACATCCGCTCCTTCTGGGATCGCATCATCGGCACGGGCTCGCTCGAGGTGGACACCGCCTCCGAGCACGGCCCCGTCCACATCGGGTTTCTCCGCGACGACAAGGAGTTCCGCGACGCGCTGACGCAGGCGATCGAGACACGTCAGCGGGAGCTGCGAGAGCGGACGGCACAGGGCGGCCTGTAGGAGCCGGGGCTTGCCCCGCCCTTCGAGCTCGCGCCGCGCAACGCTGCCGCTGTACGCCGGCGGGTTCCTCGGCCCGTTCGGCGGCGGGATGCTCGTCGCGCTCATCCCGGACGTCGCCGACGGCCTCGGCACCAGCGACGGCCTCGTCGCCGCCGCGATCACCGTCTACATGGTGCCGTTCGCGGCCCTCCAGCTGGTCTCCGGCACGATCGGCGAGCGCCTCGGCGGCGGCCGCGTCGTGCGGACCGGCTACGTCGCCTTCGCAGGCGCCGCGGTGCTCTGCGCGGCCGCGCCGGAGATCTGGACGTTCATGGCGGGCCGAGCCCTGATGGGCGCGGCGAACGCCTTCCTGAGCCCGATTCTCCTGGCCGCGCTCGCGGAGGCGGTGCCGGCGGCGGCCCTGGGACGCGCGTCGGCACGTTCGCGGCCGTCCAGGTCGCGGGTCTCAGCCTCGCCCCTATCCTCGGCGGTGCGCTCGGCGAGGCGAGCTGGCGTCTCGCCTTCGCGCTCGCGGCGGCAGCTGCCGTCGTGCTCGCGATCCCCCGGCTTGTGTTCGCTACCACAAGCGTCGGGGGCTCTCGGCCGACGCTCCGAGCGCTGCTCAACCGCTGGATGGGGCTCGTCGCCGCCACGGCCACGGCCGCGTACCTCGGCTTCACCGCGATCGGCTTCGTGGTCGCCCTCGTCGTCGCGCGGGAGTTCGGCCTCAGCTCGTCGACGACCGGGCTCGTCGTGGCCGCCTACGGTGCCGGCGGAATCGTCTTCGGGCGCTACGCGGGCACGGTCGCGGACCGGATCGGCCGGCCCTGGACGGCGCTCCTCGGCACGCTCGCCTCCGCGGCCGGGGTGCTCGGCCTGGCGTTCGCGCCGGATGCCTGGTCGCTGGCCCTGGTCTACTTCGCCGTCGGCTGCGCCTCCGCGTTCGTGTGGGCCGGCCTGAACACGATCGTCGTCGAGAGCTTCCCGGAGAACCGGGCCGGCGCGGTATCCGCCTACAGCGCCTTCAAGTTCGGCGGCGTTGCCATCGCGCCGCTCGTCTACGTGCCGATCCTCGACGTCGACACCCGCCTGCCGTTCCTCGTGGCGACCGGCTTCTCGGCGCTGACGGCGATCCTCGTCCTGCCCTGGTTCCGGCGCTACCGCGTCAGCGCAAGGCCGGCAGCGCCTGACGTAGTCCCCTGACCGCCTGGCGGATCCGAGCCTCGTTCTCGACGAGCGCGAAGCGCACGTATCCCTCCCCGCCGGGGCCGAAGCCGATGCCCGGGCTGACCGCCACCTTCGCCTCCTTCGTCAGCTTCACCGCGAAGTCGAGCGAGCCGAGCTCGCGGTAGGCCTCGGGGATCGGCGCCCAGACGAACATCGTCGCCCGCGGCCTGGCGAACTCCCAGCCGATCCTGGCGAGGCCCGTCGCAGAGCGCGTCGCGCCGCGAGCGGTAGACGGCGTTCACCTCCTCCGGGTAGCCCGGCGCCTCGTTCATGGCGACGATCGACGCGATCTGGATCGGCTGGAAGGTGCCGTAGTCGAGGTAGGACTTGAGCCGGGCGAGCGCCTGCACGACGTCGGCGCGCCCGACGAGGAACCCGACGCGCCAGCCCGCCATCGAGAACGACTTCGTCAGCGTGTAGAGCTCGACGGCGACCTCCTTCGCGCCCTCGGCCTGGAGGATCGACGGTGGCCGGTACCCGTCGAAACCGAGGTCTGCATACGCGAAGTCGTGGACGATGAGCACCTCGCTGGGCGCGCGCGAAGTCGACGGCGCGCTGCATGAACTCGAGGTCGACGGTCGCCGTCGTCGGGTTGTGCGGGAAGGACAGGATGATCACCCGCGGCCGGGGCCAGGAGCGCTCGAAGGCCTCGACCAGGTTGCCGAAGAGATCCTCGCCGGGCCCCATCGCGACGCGGTTCACGTCCGCGCCGGCGAGCACGGGCGCGTAGATGTGGATCGGGTAGCTCGGGCTCGGCACGACGGCCGAGTCGCCCGGCTGCAGCAGCACCCACATGAGGTGCGAGAGCCCCTCCTTGGCGCCGATGGTCGTGATCGCCTCCGTCTCCGGGTCGAGCTCGACCGCGAAGCGGCGCCGGTAGAGGTCGCAGATCGCCGGCCGCAGCTTCGGGATGCCGCGGCTCGCCGAGTAGCGGTGGTTCCGCTCCTTGCCGGCCGCCTCCTGGAGCTTCGCGACCGCGACCTCGGGCGACGGGATGTCGGGGTTGCCGAAGCCGAGGTCGATGACGTCCTCGCCCGCCCGCCGCAGGTCGAGCTTGAGCTTGTCCGTGACCGCGAAGACGTACGGCGGCAGCGCGCCGATGCGGCGGAACTCCACCCGACAACCCTAGACGCGAGGGGACGGCGGAGTCCGGCCGGCGCGATCCGTGAAGCCGAGAAGCGTCGCGTTCGCGGGCGCAACGTGCTCGTAACCCGGTGCTCGAGCTGGCGCGTGCACCTCGCTCGCGACGGCCCGGGCGTGCTGGGACGGTCGTCTCCTCATTCGAGGCCGGATCTCGTTTGGCCACCAGCACACTGCTTCGACCCGTCTCGCATCGGAGCGGAGCGCCCGGCCGACGGCGAAGGGCGTCTTCGTCGACCCGAACACGAGGAGTGGAAGCACGAACAGCGTCAGCGCGGCGATCGGCAGCAGGAGCAGATGCCGAGCGGAAAGAAGAAGCCCTAGTCGTCGAGGTCGTCGATCAGCCGTGGCCCGAACGAGCGCCAGTTGGACGGCCATCGCAGGCGGTGCACGTGTACCTCCCACTCCCGGCCGTCGAACGATCGTGCGCGGCTGACGTGGAGGCTCGCATACCGGTGCCGCAGCCGAGCGAGCGGGCCGGGCGAGACCGCGGCCCCTACGAGCCGGCGGCTGCGCGGCGCTTCATTCCCACTCGATCGTCGCCGGCGGCTTCGAGGAGATGTCGAGCGCCACGCGATTGACGTGCGGGATCTCGTTGATGATGCGGCTCGAGATCGTCTCGAGCAGGTCGTAGGGCAGGCGCGCCCAGTCGGCGGTCATCGCGTCCTCGGACGTGACGGCGCGGATGACGATCGGGTAGGCGTACGTGCGCTCGTCGCCCTGGACGCCGACCGAGCGGATCGCGGGAAGCACGGCGAAGCACTGCCATAGCTCGCGGTAGAGACCGGCGCGGCGCACCTCGTCGAGGAGGATCGCGTCGGCCTCGCGCAGGATCTCGAGCCGCTCGCGTGTCACCTCGCCGATGATCCGGATCGCGAGTCCCGGCCCCGGGAAGGGATGCCGCCAGACCATCGCCTCCGGCAGCCCCAGCTCCTCGCCGACGCGCCGCACCTCGTCCTTGAAGAGCATCCGCAGCGGCTCGACGAGCTCGAAGTCGATCTCCTCCGGGAGGCCGCCGACGTTGTGGTGGGACTTGATCTTGGCCGCGATGCCCGCCTGCCCGCCCGACTCGATCACGTCCGAGTAGAGCGTGCCCTGCACGAGATACTCGAAGCCGCCGAGCTTGCGCGCCTCGTCTTCGAAGACCCGGATGAACTCCTCGCCGATGCGCCGCCGCTTCTCCTCGGGGTCGTCGACCCCGGCCAGGCGCTCGAGGAAGCGATCGGCCGCGTCGACGTGGACGAGCGGTACGCGGAAGTGCTTGCGGAAGGTCTCGACCACCTGGACGGCCTCGTCCTTGCGCAGAAGCCCGTGGTCGACGAAGACACAGGTGAGCTGGTCGCCGACGGCCTTGTGCACGAGCAGCGCGGCGACCGCGGAGTCGACGCCGCCCGAGAGCGCGCAGAGGACCCTCTCCCGCCGAACCTGCGCGCGGATGCGAGCCGTCTCCTCCTCGATGACCGCCGCCGGCGTCCACAGCGGGCGGCGCGTCCGCGACGTCGTACAGGAAGCGCTTCAGCATCTCCATGCCGTGTGCGGTGTGGACGACCTCCGGGTGGAACTGGACGCCGTAGAGGCCGCGGCGCTCGTCCTCGAAGGCCGCGATCGGCGTCGAGGGCGACGACGCGACGGTGCGGGCGCCTTCGGGCGCCGCCACGACCGAGTCGCGGTGGCTCATCCAGACGACCTGGTCGTGCGGCAGGTCGGCGAGCAGGCGGCTCTCGCCGTCGGTCACCTCGAGCTCGGCACGACCGAACTCGGCCGCGTCCGTCCGGTCGACCCGGCCGCCGAGCTCCCGGGCCATGAGCTGCATGCCGTAGCAGATGCCGAGCACGGGCACGCCGGACTCGAAGAGCGCGCGGTCGACACCGGGCGCGTCCGGCGAGTAGACGGAGGCCGGCCCGCCGGAGAGGATGACCGCGCGTGCCCCGCGCCGGGCCACCTCGGCCGCGCCGATCGAGGCCGGCACGAGCTCCGAGTAGACCCTGCACTCGCGCACGCGGCGGGCGATCAGCTGGGCGTACTGGCCGCCCAGGTCGACGACGAGGACCGGGCG
The DNA here is from genome assembly GCA_963838105.1 of uncultured Thermoleophilia bacterium. Classification (GTDB taxonomy): domain Bacteria; phylum Actinomycetota; class Thermoleophilia; order Gaiellales; family Gaiellaceae; genus CAWJNF01. The sequence continues at coordinate 24,634 of CAWIQC010000031.1, forward strand.
TTCCTCGGGCTCCGGCTCCGGCACCGGGAACGCGAGTACTGTTCTAGTGCTCACGGCCGCAATTACGCTCGTGCCCTGGCGCCTGCAAAGCGGCGCCGGTGCTGCGTCCTCGGTCGCGCACGTATCCTCCGGATACGCACGCTCCCTGCGTCCTGGCCCGTCTTGCTTTTCGGCCCCAGGATCATGAGCGTACTTCCGGCCGGGAGCACCTCAGCCGAGCCGGTAATTCGGCGACTCCTTCGTGATCGAGACGTCGTGCGGGTGGCTCTCGCGCAGGCCGGCGCCGGTCATGCGGACGAAGCGGGCGCTCGTCCGGAGCTCCTCGATACTCGGCGCGCCGCAGTAGCCCATCGCCTGGCGCAGGCCGCCGACGAGCTGGTAGACGATGTTCGTCAGCGGCCCCTTGTAGGGCACGCGGCCCTCGATTCCCTCCGGGACCAGCTTGGCCACGTCGTTGCGCTCGCCCTGGAAGTAGCGGTCCTTCGAGTACGAGCGGGCTCTCATCGCGCCGATCGAGCCCATGCCGCGGTACTCCTTGTAGTACTCGCCCTGGGAGACGACGACCTCGCCCGGGCTCTCGTCGGTGCCGGCGAGCAGGCTTCCGAGCATCACCGACTCGGCGCCGGCCGCGATCGCCTTGGCGATGTCTCCGGAGTGCTGGATGCCGCCGTCGGCGATCACGGGCACGCCGTAGCGCGAGGCAGCCTGGACGCAGTCGTGCACTGCCGTGATCTGGGGCACGCCGACGCCGGCGACGACGCGGGTGGTGCAAATCGACGCCGGGCCCACACCGGACTTCACCGCGTCAGCGCCTGCCTCGCAGAGCGCCTCAGTCGCCTCGTAGGTGACGATGTTGCCGGCGACGACCTGGATGTCGAAGCGCTCCTTGATGCGCCGAACGGTGTCGACGACCATCTGCGAGTGGCCGTGCGAGGTGTCGACGACGAGCACGTCGACCTCCTCCTCGACGAGCGCCGCGGCGCGCTCGAGCGCATCCGGCCCGACGCCTACGGCGGCCGCCACGCGAAGCCGGCCCTGCTCGTCCTTCGTCGCCAGCGGGTACTGGATCTTCTTCTGGATGTCCTTGACGGTGATCAGGCCCTTCAGGAAGCCGTCGCCGTCGACGACGGGGAGCTTCTCGATCCGGTGACGACGCAGCACCTCGCGGGCCTCGTCGAGCGTCGTTCCGACCGGCACGGTCACGAGCCCTTCGCTCGTCATCAGGTTCGCGATCGGCTGCTCGACGTGGCCTTCGAAGCGCAGGTCGCGATTCGTCAGGATGCCCAACGAGCCGGCCGGCCTCGTCCGTGATCGGGATGCCGGAGATGTGGTACGTCCGCATCAGCTCGAGCGCGTCGGCCACCCGATCCTGAGGGCGGAGCGTCACGGGCTCGACGATCATGCCCGACTCGGAGCGCTTGACCTTGTCGACCTCCGCGACCTGCTCCTCGACCGACAGGTTGCGGTGGATGACCCCGATGCCGCCCTCGCGCGCGAGCGCGATCGCCATGCGCGCCTCGGTCACCGTGTCCATCGCGGCGGAGCAGATCGGGATCGCGAGCTCGACCTCGCGGGTGAAGCGCGAGCGGGTCGAGACCTCGTCCGGAAGCACCGCCGACTCGGCCGGAACGAGCAGGACGTCGTCGAACGTCAGACCTTCCTTGGCGAATCGCTCGCCCAGCGCGAGGAGCCGCTCGACCTCCTCGCGACCGAGCTCGACGCTCACGCGCGCCCCTGGCCGGCGACGGCTCCCGCCCGGCAAAGCCGGGCTCCGCCACCGCCGGACGACGCTCGCCCAGGAACGTGCCCTCACTCGACCACCCCCAGAAAGCACGAAGCCCAGGCGCCGCGCGGCGACCTGGGCTCGACGGGTCCGGCTCTCGCCTCAGCTCTCAACGTGCAGGGATGGTACCAGCGCCGCCAGACGCGCTCCGAGGCGCCGCGACGGGCTATTCGCCGGCGACCGGCTCCAGGTGCTTCACCTCGACGAGCGCGGCGAGGCGGCTGGCTTCGCGTACGTCGAAGCGGCCGGCGCCTGCCTCGAGCACCGACGCCGCTCCGGTCGCCACGCCGGCCCGCACCGCGTCCTCGACGCCCTTGCCGGCGACCCGTGCGGCGATGAAGCCGGCGAGCAGCGCGTCGCCCGAGCCCACCTTGGAGATCGGCTCGAGCCACTGCACCGAGGCGTCGAGCCGCAGCTCGGTCCTGTCCTCCCGGAAGAGCGCGATGCAGCCGTCCCGTTTCGTGATCAGCACGTTCCGCGCGCCCAGGTCGACGATCTCGTCGAGCGCCGCCACCATGTCCTCCTCGCCGCCGAACTCGTGGCCGACGAGCTGCTCGGCCTCGCGGACGTTCGGCGTGACGAGGTACGGCTCCGCCTCGATGCCGCGGCGCAGCGGCTCGCCCTCCGAATCGAGCACCGTGGGGACACCCCGCCGGTTCGCGTCCCTGATCGCCTCCAGGTAGAAGCCGTCGTCGACACCCCGCGGCAGCGAGCCCGAGAAGACGACGAACTCCGCCCCCCGGCTCAGGTAGGCGAGCTTGTCGCCGAGGATCGCGAGCTCGTGGTCCTCGACCTCCGGCCCCCACTCGTTGATCTCCGTGTAGACGTTCGAGGTCGGGTCGATGACCGCTGTGGACGTGCGCGACTCGCCGCGGATGCGGACGAAGTCGTTGAGCAGGCCCTCGCTCGTCAGGCGCTCGACGAGCTTGCACGCCGGTGCGCCCGCCCGCGAGCCCGGTCGCGACCACGGGGAGGCCGAGCCGCTTGAGCGCCCGCGCGACGTTGATCCCCTTGCCGCCTGCGCTCGAGAGGCTGGTCGAGGCCCGGTGCCGGTGGCCGAGCTGGAAGTTCGGCACGAGCAACGTCCGGTCGATGGCAGCGTTGAGCGTGACGGTGACGATCACGAGAAGACTCCGAAGAGTCCCGAGAAGAGGCTTCCAGCGTGGTGGAGCGCACGGTCAGCGTACCACCCGAGACGCTCGCCGAATCCCGGCTCCCCGATCGCTTCGGCGGCGACCAGCGGCTGCCGCGCGACCACCTGCCCGTCGAGGAGCACTTGCACCTCTCCGAGCTCTTGCCCGCGCGCGACGGGCGGATCGATCATCGCGGGAGCGACGACGCGCTCGACGAGCGGGAGGCCGACGCGGACGAGGAGATCCTCCGATTCCTCGGCGACCAGGGCGAGGCGTTCGTCGCCGTACGGAACCAGGGCCTGGGCGTAGGTCCGGCCGGCGTCGACCGCGCGTACGGTGCGGTACTGGTCGAAGCCCCAGTCGAGCATCTCGACGAGATCGGCGTTGCGGCCCGAGCGGCTCTGGCCCCCGAGCAGCACCGCGTAGAGGGTGATGCCGTTGCGGCGAGCCGCTGCCACCTCGCTCCAGCCCGCCGCGCTCGTGTGGCCGGTCTTCACGCCGATGGTTCCCGGGTACTCGAACAGGAGGTCGTTCCAGTTGCGCAGCACGCGCCCGCCCGCGATCGTCGTCGTCCGGACGCGTACGAGCTGGCGGAACAGCGGCTTGTGCATCGCCACGCGCGCGAGCTTGAACAGGTCTCGCGCGGACGAGTAGTGGCCGGCCGTGTCGAGACCATCGGGCCGCACGAAGCGGGTATCGCGCAGACCCAGCGCCCGCGCCTTCGCGTTCATGAGCGAGACGAAGCGCGGCACGCTGCCCTTGCCGACGTGGAAGGCCAGCGCGTAGGCGGCGTCGTTCGCGCTCTGGACGAGGACGGCCGTCAGCAGATCGCGGACGGAGAGACGCTCGCCGGCACGCAGGCCGATCGTCGAGCCGCCGACCGTCGGAGCCGGGCCTCCGACCCGGACGACGTCGTCGGGATCGGTGTTCTCGAGGACGACGAGCGCGGTCATCACCTTCGTGATCGAGGCGATGGGGACCTTCTGGGCTTGCCGCACGCCGAGCAGGAGGTCGCCGGTGGCGCCGTTGCCGACGAGCGCGGAGCTGCCGGTCACGGAGGGAGGCGGCAAGGCCGCGGCGGTTGCCGCGAGCACGGCCGCGCCTATCGCAGCCAGGACCGCGAGGCGGCGTCTCACATCTCCAAGCGTATACTCGGCGCATGCCGCTGCTCCGGCGCGACGAGAGCCCCGGCGAGTTCGTCGGCACCGAGCGCGCGTTCGAGATCGAGCTCGGCGGGCTCGGCGGCTTCGAGCTGCGTCCCACCCGCGTCTTCGTCTGGACGGGCGACGAGCGCGCCCGGAGCGAGCGCCTCGTGCCGCTCGCCGAGCGGCCGGTCGGGCTCGATCGCTCGCGCCGGGAGAGCATCGTGCATGTCGGGCCGGTGAAGGTGCGAAGCCGCGGCAACCCGCTCATGACCGTGGCGCTGGCGGGCGCGATCGCGTTCCGGCGCTGGGCCGAGGCGCCGACGGAGGACGACGCGCCCCGGCAGAAAGCCGTAGGGGCCGGTCCCCGACCGGCCCGACCAGAAGCAAGCGACACCCGGCAGGAACCGTAGGGGCCGGTCCCCGACCGGCCCGACCAGCCTGCTAGCGCACGCGGATGCGCGTGCCCGGCTGGAGCGCGAACGAGTCGATGCCCGGATTCAGCTCGAGCAGCGCGTCCACCGTCGTGTCGAATTCCGTGGCGATCGCCTCGAGCGTGTCTCCGGCCCTGATCCGGTAGAACTGGCGCTCGCCGGCGGGAACCTCCGTCTCCCCGGTCTCGATCGTCACGGGCACGCTCTCCGACGGCTCGGCCGCCTCGGTCGTGGCGGAGGAGCCCTCGTCGTCGAGGGCCCGCTGGACGACGACGACGAGCAGGGTCGCCGCCGCGAGAAACGCGAGCGGCGCGGCGATCCGGGTGAGCCAGATGCGGAGCTGGTCGAGCATCCCGTCTACCAGCCGGAGGCTGCCCACACCTCCTGCCGGAAATGCGCGGCCGCCTGCCTTGCCGCCGTGCGCCAGTCCTCGTGGGCGGAGCGGAACGCGTAGATGACGGCGCGCGATACGGAGACGATCCCGCTGGCGGGGCCACTCGTGAAGGCCCGCGCGACGTCGCCGGGGCTCGCCCCCTGCGTTCCGATCCCGGGCAGGAGGAGCACCGCCCGTGGCAGCAGCCTGCGGGCGTCGCCGATCGCACGCGGGAAGGTCGCGCCGACCACGGCGCCGACGCTCGAGAGGCCGCGCTCGCCCACGAGCTCCGAGCCCCAGTCGTCCACGAGGTCCGCGACGTGCTGCCAGAGCGGCCGCCCGTCGGAGAGGGTGACGTCCTGAATGTCCGCGCTGCCGGAGTTCGACGTCTTGACGAGGCAGAAGATGCCGCCGCCCGAGCGGCGGCACGCGGCGAGCAGCGGCTCGAGCGAGTCTCGCCCGAGGTATGGGTTCGCCGTCAGCGCGTCGGCCAGGGGCGGCCGTCCCTCGGCCGCCTCGAGATAGGCCTCCGCGTAGGCTCGTGCGGTCGAGCCGATGTCCCCGCGCTTGCCGTCGGCGATCACGAGCAACCCCGCGGATCTGGCGTAGCGGCACACGTCCTCGAAGGCAGCGAGCCCGTCGGAGCCGAGGGCCTCGAAGAACGCCAGCTGAGGCTTGACGCCCACGACGTACGGCGCCACGGCGTCCACGATCCCGCAGCAGAACCGTCCGCACGCCTCGGCCGCGGCGGCCCGGCTGGCATGGCCGGCGCCGCGGAGCTCGACCGGAAGGAGCTCGAGTCGGGGGTCGAGACCGACGACGAGCTGGCTGCGCTTGGCCTCGACAGCGCCGGCCAACCGGTCGCCGAAGGCGCCGACCGACGTAACAGTGGGTGCGCCGACCTCGCTCGCCATACGTCCGGAATGTACGCTACGCGGCCCGCTGCACCTGCCTCGAACGGCGAGGGACGTCCGCATCGCCTGCCGGCCGGCCGCCCGGGCGCGGCCGTGCCCGGGCGAGCGCCAGGACGTCGCCGACCGTGCGCGCGCCGCGGTCCTCCGCGAGCTTCAGCAGCCGCTCGAGCAGCTCCGCTGCGGCGTGTGCGTCGGTCAGCGCCCGGTGTTCCGGCCGGGTCGGGGTACCGAGGAGCTCGCACAGGTCGCCGAGGCCGAGCCGCTCGCTGCGCCCGGATAGCAGGCGGCGGGCGAGCCGTAGCGTGTCGAGCACGGGTGCGGCGACGCGCATGCCGGCCGTGCGCAGCTCCCGGTCGAGGAAGCGCAGGTCGAACTGGAGGTTGTGCCCGCAGAGGATCGCGTCGCCGGCGAAGGCGAGCAGGTCGAGGACCGCACGCGTCTGCTCCTCGCCCGGCCCCGGCACGAGCTCGAGCTCGCGTACCTGCTTTCCCGACTCGTGGACGACGACGGCCGCCTCGACGATGCGCGCGCCGCCGCCGAGCCCGGCGGTCTCGAGGTCGACGACGGCATACCGGGCGCCGGCGAGCGCAACATCCGACCATGGTGCGGCCGCCAGGCACACGCCGTTCTCCCCGTCGTCAGCCTTCCGTCCTGCGTGAGCAGCCAGTCGAGCACCTCGGCGGCGACACCGGGCGCCGGGCCCGGAAGCGCGAGCAGCAGCGCGTACGGCCTCGTCGGCGGGAAGCGTGCCCCGGGCGTCAAGCGCCCGAACGAGCCTGTCGCCGGCCTCGAGGGCGAGCAGCATGGCTCCGATTCTATACGAACATACGTTCGTATGATCGGGCGGGCCAGGGAAAGGAAGGGCCGCCCCCCGCAGCGGCGGCCCTCATGACGAACGTCGAGGGGGACAGCGTTCGTCGACAGCTGTGTCGAACCGAGCACCAGACGCCCGGCTCTCGCGCGTCCGTGCCCGGGCGCGGTTTCCCTAGTAGGGGCTCGCGGACGGCGGACTTCAGCGCGCTGCCTGCCGAGAACTTCGGAACGCGCGCGGCCGCGATCTGCACCTTCTCGCCCGTGCGGGGATTGACTCCCATACGCGCCGCACGCTGCTGAGCCGAGAACTTGCCGAAGCCGGTGAAGCTGACGCTGTCCCCCGACTTCAGCGTCTCCTCGACGGTCGCGAGGAAGGCGTCCACCGCTGCCGCGGCGTCACGCTTCGAGAGCTTGGACTTGTCTGCAACCTTGTCGATGAACTCACCCTTCGTCACCTGAGCTCCACTCCCCTCTCGATTCGACGGTTTGATCCCGCTCCTCGGCCGGGCAATCTAGCAGCGCCGGCTGACGGCCTCAAACCGCGGCCTCGGCCACGGCGGACGCCGTTGCGACCTCGCTGGCGCGAAACAGGGCGCGGAGGCGGACTCCGGCGGCCGCAAGCGCCTCGCTTCCTCCTTCCTCCCGGTCGACCACGCACACCGCCCGCTCGCACGTGAGACCGGCCTCGCGCAGAGCCGTCGCGGCCTCGATGGCCGCGCCGCCCGTCGTCACGACGTCCTCGACGAGGCAGACGCGCTCGCCCGGCTCGAACTCGCCCTCGACCCGCTGCTCGGTCGCGTACTGCTTCCCGGCCTTGCGGACGATGAGGAACGGAAGCCCGGATGCGAGCGACGCCGACGCGGCGAGGGCGACGGCGCCGAGCTCGGGCCCGGCAAGGCGAGCGGCAGCCGGATCCGTCTCGCGAGCGGCCGCCGCGAGCCGCTCGCCCAGGGCTCCGAGCAGGTCGGGCCGGGTCTCGAAGCGGTACTTGTCCAGGTAGTACCGCGATCGGCGGCCCGAGCGCAGCAGGAAATCCCCCTCGAGGTACGCGTGCCTGCGAATCGCGCCGAGCAGGGCCGCGTCGTCCACTAGATGATCGATCTGCACCGGGCCCGATCAACCATCTAGACGGCGTGACCGCGCGCGGCGGCGAGGATCTCCTGCGCGACCGGTAGGAGCCGGCGCGCCTCGAGGGAGCCTTGCTCGAACGTCACCATCGACCCGTCGGCGAAGTAGAGGTCCGCCCGCTCCCGCTGGCGGCGCGAGCGTCGCCAGAGAACGACGCCGGCCACCGATGCCGCCGCGACGAGCGCCCCGATCGCCTTACCCTTCGCCGGCATCCTCCGCCTTTCGCGATCCGGCTCGCGCCTTCGGCTTCGGGGCCAGGCTCTCGCCCGCGACGTGGCGCAGGCAGGTCTTCAGGTCGTAGAAGATGAGCCCGACCGTCGGCTCCGCGACGGTGACCGCCACCACCATGCGCTCACCGTCCTGCACGAGGAAGACGCAGCCGTCGGGCATCGCGACCTGGAGCTGGACGAGCCGCTCGCGTGCCTCGGCCTCGCCCATGGCCTCTTCGGCCGCCGCCAGAAGCCGCCTCCCGGCCTCGGCGACCTTCCCGGCCTGTGCCGAGCCGGCGCCGGCGCTCGCGAGCACCTCCCCGCTCGTGTCTACGAGGACGGCAAGCTCGATCTGCGTCGAGATCTGCGTCAGGTCGGCAAGCGCCTCGGCGGCGTCCACGGCGGGCAACCTAGCACACCCCTGGCGCCCCGCAGTCGTCCGGTGACGCCGGCGACAGCGCGGCGACCAACGATCGCACCGCTGAGGCGCGGTGGCTCGCGGCCGCCTTCCACCCGTCGCCCAGCTCGGCGACCGTGCGGCTCGCCCCGTCGGGCACGAACACCGGGTCGTAGCCGAAGCCGCCGGATCCGCGCCGCTCGAGACCGATCGCGCCCTCCAGCGTCGCCGGTCCCGCGCAGCTCCTCGCCTTCCGGCGAGACGAGCACGAGCTCGCAGACGTAGCGGGCCGTCCTCCCGGCGAGCGCCACGCCGGCCAGCTCGCCCAGGAGCTTCTCGACGTTCTCTTCGTCGCTTGCCTCCTCGCCCGCGAAGCGTGCCGAGCGCACGCCCGGCGCGCCTCCGAGCCCGTCCACCTCGAGGCCGGAGTCCTCACCGAGCGCCCAGGCCTCGCTCGGCGCCGCCCGGCGGGCATGGAGGGCCTTCAAGCGAGCGTTTTCGTAGAACGTAGCGCCGGTCTCCTCGATCCCGGACGTGTCGGCGGGCTCGATCTCCCAGCCCGGGAGCAGCGCCCGTAGCTCCCGCAACTTTCCCGGGTTCCGCGAGGCGAGCGCGACCCTCATCGCCGACCCGCGACCGCCTCTCGCTGGCGCTCGACGATCTCGGCGATCCCTTTCGCCGCGAGCTCGAGCAGCTCGTCCAGCCGCGCGCGCCCGAACGGCGCCCCCTCGGCCGTTGCCTGGACCTCGATCATCCGGCCGTCGCCCGTCATGACGACGTTCATGTCGACATCGGCCGCGGCGTCCTCCTCGTAGTCGAGGTCGAGCAGAGGCGTGCCCTCGACGAGCCCGACGGACACGGCGGCCACATGGTCGGCAGGCGGGGCCAGACCGTGACGCGCCGCCGCCAGAGCGAGCGCGACCCAGACGCCGGAGATGGCCGCGGTGCGCGTGCCTCCGTCCGCCTGGAGGACGTCGCAGTCGAGCCAGACCGTCCGCTCGCCGAGCACGTCCATCGGGTACGCGGCCCGCAGGGAGCGACCGATGAGCCGCTGGATCTCGACCGTCCGCCCCTTCTGCTTGCCGGCGCTCGCCTCGCGCGCCGTCCGCGTCGAGGTCGAGGCCGGCAGCATCCCGTACTCGGCCGTGAGCCAGCCCTGGCCGCTCCCGGCGAGCCAGCGCGGCACGCCGTCCTCGATCGTCGCGGCGCACAGCACCCGTGTGCGCCCGAAGGAGATGAGAGCCGACCCGTGGGCCTGCTCGACGAAGTCCGGCGACGATCTCCAGCGCTCGCAACTCGTCGTGGGAGCGGCCCTCGCGCACGGCCATCTAACCTAGGCGGCCGCGCGCTCGAGCTCGCCGAGCCCGACGTGGTCGACGGCCCCGATCGGAAGCTGGAGAAACCGCTCGCCGAGCTGCCGGAACTCCTCGGCCGAGCCGGTCGTGAGGAAGCGGCAGCGCCCCTCGCGGCGAGGATCGTTCTCGACGCCCTTGCGCGCCAGGGTCTCGGCCACCTCGCGCGCGGTCTCCTCGGCCGAGGAGACGAGCGTGACCGACCTACCGAAGACGCGCTCGAAGACAGGTCGGATGAGGGGGTAGTGCGTGCAGCCGAGGATGACCGTGTCGCACTGCGCTTCCTTCAGCGGCGCCGCGTACTCGCGAACCGCGTCGAGGAGGCTCTCCGCCGCGGCCGCGCCGGCCTCGATCAGCGGCACGAGCTTCGGGCAGGCGACCTCGACGACGCGCGCGCCCGCGTCGAGCTCGTGCACCGCGCGCGCGTAGCGCCCCGAGCTCACGGTCGCCTCCGTCGCGAGCAGTCCGATGACCCGGTTCCGCGTCGTCTGGACGGCGGCGCGGGCCTCGGGGGCAAGCACGCCGACGACCGGCACCGAGAGCTGCTCCTGGAGGAGCGGCAGGGCGGCGGCCGTGGCAGAGTTGCACGCGGCGAGGATCAGCTTGACGCCGAGCCGCTCGAGGTAGGAGGCGATCTCGAGCGCGTAGCGCGCGATCTCCGCGGCCGGACGGGGCCCGTACGGACACCGTGCCCCGTCCCCGAGGTAGACGAAGTCCTCGTGCGGCATCGTGACGAGACACTCGTGGAGGACGGTCAGTCCGCCCGCCCCCGAGTCGAAGATGCCGACCGGGCGTCCGTCCATGCGGACTGATTGTAGGGACGCCTCCGGAACAGCCGATCGTCTTCCCGGCCTGACGGGCGTCAACGGTTCATAGACTGGAGACGTGCTCGAGCTCTGGGAGCCTGAGGGAGGAGCCTTCGGCCACGTCGAGGCCTATCTGCGCGAGGCCGGCTTCTTCGGCGGCGGCGCGTCGGGCGTCGTCGCCGACCTGTACCTCGGCTACGGCCTCGGGCAGTCGACTCAGGCGCACCGACTCGCCCGATCCGCCCGAGCCCTGCCGGCTGCCGCTCGCCGCGTGCCGCGATCCGGCCCGTGCCGACGAGGCCGCGGCGTCGCAGGGCGGCCGTTCGCGGTCGGCGACTGGGACGCCGACCTGGGCGGAGGACGGACTACGCAACGCGCCGATCGAGGCGGTCAGGGACGCGATCGCGCGACGGCGACGTCTACCAGGTCAACCTCGTCCAGCACCTCTCGGCGCCGTTCAGCGGCGACCCGCGCGGTCTCGCGCCCGTGCTGGCGCCGCTGCGCCCGCTCGCGCCGCGCCCGCTCTCCGGCGACGGCTGGACGATCGTCTCGGCCTCGCCGGAGCTCTTCCTCGCCCGCCGCGGCGACCGCGTCTGGACGCATGCCGATCAAGGGAACGCGCCCGGCCGGCGCGAGCGAGCCTGCGCGACTCGGAGAAGGACGCGCGCCGAGCACGTCATGATCGTCGACCTCGAGCGCAACGACCTCGCGCGCGTCTGCCGTGCCGGGCACCGTTCGCTGGCCTGAGCTGATGGCCGAGCGCCGCCTGGCCGGCGTGACGCCACCTCGTGTCCACGGTCGAGGGGCGCCTGCGGCCGGGCGCCGGCCTGGCCGAGCTGCTCGCCGCTGTCTTTCCGGGCGGCTCGGTCACCGGCTGCCCCAAGATCTCGGCCATCGACCACATCGCCGCCGCTCGAGCCCGTCGGTCGCGGCGCCTCGATGGGCGCGCTCGGGACCGTGTACCCGAACGGCGACCTCGAGCTAGCCCTCACGATCCGCACCTTCGCCGTCGCGGACGGCCGCATCCATCTCTGGGTCGGCGGCGGGATCGTGTGGGACTCGGATGCCGGCGCCGAGATCGAGGAGTCGTGGGTGAAGGCACGTCCGCTCCTGGCCGCGATCGGTGCGCCCGTTCCCACGAGGCCGTCCGCGCATGACGCTGCTCGCGCTGGCGGTCTCCGGCCGCGGAGTCGTCGACCCGGACGAGCCCGTCCTGCACGCCGACGACCTGGCGCTGCTGCGAGGCCAGGCCGCCTTCGAGACGCTGCGGGTCTACGACGGACGGCCGTTTCGCCTGGAGGCCCATCTGACCCGCCTCGCCGCGTCCGCGGAGCGAATCGGCCTGCCGGCGGTCGAGACCGACGGCCTCGCCGAGCTTGCCGCCGAGGCCCTCGCCGCCTCGAACGCCCCCGACTGCGTCCTGCGCGTCTACTGGACGGGCGGGCGCGAGACGACCGGCCTCCCGAGCGCGCTCGTCCTCGTCAGCCCTGCTGCCGGCCGACCTCGACGCCCGGCGCACCCGCGGCATCCGCTTGATCTCCCTCCAGCTCGCCCTCGACGCGGCCATGCGCACCGAGTTGCCCTGGCTGCTCGCCGGCGTGAAGTCGACGAGCTACGCGATCAACATGGCCGCCGAGACCGAGGCGCGCCGACGCGGCGCCGACGACGCCGTCTTCCTCTCACGGGAGGGCGTCGTGCTCGAAGGCCCGGTAACCAACGTCTGGTGGAGGGTCGGCGACCGGCTGCAGACGCCCGCCCTCGAGCTCGGGATTCTCGCCGGCGTCACGCGGGCCGAGGTGCTGCAGGTCGCGAGCCGGCTCGGCTACGGGGTCGAGGAGGGCCGCTACGAGCTCGAGCGCATGGCCTCTGCGGACGAGGCGTTCACGTCCTCGTCCGTGCGCGAGATCATGCCCGTCGTCGAGCTCGACGGCCGGCCGCTGGGCGCCGGCCGCCCCGGCCCGGCGTCCGCGGCCGTCCAGGAGGCGATCCGCGCCGCGGCATCAGGTCACGGCTGAGCCCGCCGGTACACTGGCTTTACGTGCTCCCAGCCGGAAATACGCCCGTGCCCTGGCGCCTGCAAGCCGATGCGTCCTCGGTCGCATCCGTATCCTCCGGATACGAACGCTCCCTGCGTCCTTTCCCGGCTGGCTTTTCGCCACCAGGTCGATGACCGTATTTCCCGCTGGAAGCACTGAGTGCATGTCCTCGCCCTCATCCACGAGGAAGGCCCGTGCTCGGGCGTCTTCGCCGAGGCGGCCGCCGCGCGCGGGGACGAGCTGGAGGAATGGAGCGTGGCGTGGGGGACGCCGCCGTCGCGAGCGCTCGACGAGTACGGCGCCGTCTGGCTCTTCGGCGGTGTCGTGAACACCCACGAGGAGGAGGACCACCCGTGGCTGCGCGAGGAGAACCTCCTCCTCCAGACGCTGCTCGACCGCGGCATGCCGATGCTCGGCGTCTGTCTGGGCGGTCAGCTCATCGCGAAGGCCGTGCATGCGGAGGTCACGCCCTCACCCGTGCCGGAGATCGGCTTCCACCCGATCTGGCTCACGCCGGAGGCGAGCTCCGACCCGCTCTTCACCGGCCTGCCCGAGCGGCTGATGGCGTTGCAGTGGCACTACTACTGCTTCCAGCTGCCGGCGGGGGCGGTGCGGCTGGCCGGGAACGGCATCTGCCCGCAGGCCTACCGGCTCGGCGACCTCGCCTGGGGCCTGCAGTTCCATCCGGAGACGACGCGTGAGGACTGGCTGCGCTGGATCGCCGAGTGGGACTCGCTGCCAGGCGTCGATCGCACCGGCTTCGACCCGGAGGCGTTGCGGGCCGAGGTCGATCTGTACATGGATACGTGGAATGAGTTCGGCCGCGAGCTCGCGACGCGCTTCCTGGTGGTCGCCGAGCGCGCCGACCGCCTGTCCGCGGTCTGACCTGCCGCAAGCGAGGTCCGGATGAGACCCGGCGGGCCGGATGAGATCCGGCCCCTACGAGAGGGCGGCGACGACCTCGCGCTCGGCGGCAACGGCGGGCCGCTCGAGCAGCCGTTCCACCCAGGCGCCGATCGCCGCGTACGGGGAGAGGTCGAGCTGGAGTCGCGTCTCGGCGCGGAAGATCCACGGCAGGTAGGCGATATCGGCCAGGGAGTACTCGCGCCCGGCCAGGTAGGGCGTTGCGGTCAGCCTCGCGTCGAGCGCGCGGAGCGCGGCCGAGAGGCGCTCGGGGGACCCGCCCGGCCGGTCGAGGTACAGGTCGTAATAGGGGGTGCCGAGGAGCTCGTCGAACCGGTAGATCAGAAGCCTCGCCCGGGCCCGGTCGGCCGCGTCCAGCGGGAGCAGCGGCGGGTCGGGGTAGCGCTCCTCGAGGTACTCGTTGATGACGGATGACTCCGGCAGGACGAACGAGTCCTCCTCGAGCACGGGAACCCGTCCCTCGGGCGGGTTCAGCTCGATGATGAACGCGGGTCGTTCGTCGAGGTCGACGGCCACGAGCTCGTGCTCGATGCCCTTGTCGGCCAGCGCGATCCGCACGCGCGCGCAGTAGGGGCAGCGCGCGGCGTCGTAGATCGTCAGCACGCCGACATGGTAGAGGCTTGATGTGGAATTGGCGTGCTTCTGGCCGGCCGGGCGCCGATACGATCCGTGCGATGCCGTTCCGCTTCTCGTTCGGCCGCCCGCCGGCCGTCGCTGCCAGCGCGATGGTCGCGACGAGCCAGCAGCTCGCCACCCGCGCTGGTCTGCGCATGCTCGAGCGTGGCGGCAACGCGGCCGACGCCGCCATCGCCGCCGCCGCCGTGCTGTCGGTGACCGAGCCGATGTCGACCGGGATCGGCGGCGACTGCTTCGCGATCGTCTGGCGGGACGGCAAGGCCGAGGGTCTCGACGCCGCCGGGCCCGCGCCCGCCGCGGCCGAGCACCTGGAGCCCGTGGCCGAGGTCGGGCCGCTTTCGGTGACCGTCCCGGGTGCCGTCGCCGGCTGGGCCGCGCTCGCCGAGCGACACGGCCGGCTCGGGCTCGACGCGTGCCTCGCCGACGCGATCGACGCCGCCGAGCGGGGCTTCGCGATCGGCTATCTGACGGCCGACCAATGGGCCGAGAGCAGCGCGCCGCCGGAGCTCGGGCCGCTCCCGCAGGCAGGCCAGCGCGTCCGCTTCCCGGAGCTGGCGCAGAGCCTGCGAGCGATCGCGAGCGACGGCGCCACGGCCTTCTACAGCGGTCGCATCGCGCGTGCGATCTGCGCGACGAGCTGGCTCGACGAGGAGGATCTCGCGTCTTTCCGCCCGCGCTGGGTCGATCCGCTCGCCATCTCATATCGCGGCGTCCAGGTGCTCGAGCTGCCGCCGCCCACGCAGGGTGTCGTCGCGCTCGAGGCGCTCGGCCTGCTCGAGGGCTTCAGCCCCGATCTGCCGTCGCGCGTCGTCGCGGCGAAGCTCGCCCTCGAGGACGGCCTCGCCCGCGTGCGGGACGGCGCCGACGTCTCCGAGCTGCTCGATCCCGCCTTCCTCGAGGAGCGCCGCGCCGCCGCCCCGCTTCCCGTTGCCGAGCCGAGGGCCGGCACGGTCTACCTCTGCGCGGTCGACGGCGACCGCATGGCCGTGTCGTTCATCCAGAGCCTCTACTACGGCTTCGGCTCCGGCATGGTCGCGCCCGGGACCGGCATCGTGCTCCAGAATCGCGGTGCCTGCTTCTCCGTGTCCGGGAGCGTCGAGCCGGGACGCCGGCCCTACCACACGATCATCCCGGGCCTGCTCGTCTCGGGCGGGAAGCTGCTCGGCCCGTTCGGCAACATGGGCGGCTTCATCCAGGCCCAGGCGCACATGCAGCTCGTCTCCGGCCTCGTGGACGACGAGCTCGACCCCCAGGCCGCGCTGGACCGCCCCCGCTTCCGGGTCGACGGCGACCAGGTGCAGCTCGAGGAAGGCCTCTGGCCCGAGGCCGATTCCGTGCGGCAGCTCGGGCTGGAGCCGGTCCAGGAGGAGGCCGTGTCGCCGTTCGGCGGCGGTCAGATCATTCTCGAGAGGGACGGCACGCTCGTCGGGGGCTCGGACCCCCGCAAGGACGGCTGCGCCGCCGGGTTCTAGTGCTCTAAGCTCGGTCGAGGACCACGGCGCCGGGAGCTCGCGGGCGGCGGCGTAGCCGTGCTCCGTCCCCTCGATGCCCATCACGGCAGCCAGCCGGGCCAGGAGCTCGGGTGGCGGCTCCAGCTCACGGGCGCTGGAAGCGGTGCGGGCGGTCTCCCGCATGAGCCGCGGGTCTGCCCCGGTCAGCCGCTGCACCACCGTCGGGTTGGCGCCGAGCGCGATCACGTCGCCGGGCGGCAGCACGCCCTGGTACTCCGGCACCGATGCGTACTCGTCGACCACCCGGCCTCGCTCCAGCAGCACGTAGCGGACGACGGCGCCGTACTCGATCCCGATCACGAGCACGACGGCGCCCATCCTGTCCGACACCTCGAGCGCGAGGCGGCGCAGCATAGAGGGCTCCCGGTCGCAGAGCTCGTCGTAGATCGCCGTCCAGCCGTTACGAAAAGAGGAGACGACGCTACCGCGCGAGCCGCCGGGCAGACGCGGGACGAACCGTTGCACCGCCCGCACGACCGAGTCGACATCGTCCGTCTGCACATGGATCGAGCCGAAGGACGGCTCCGGCTCGTCGGCCGTAAGCCGCGGGACCAGCTCCGCCAGGGGCATGAAGAGGTTGCGCGACTCCTCCAGAAAGCCGAGCCTCTCGTAGATTGCCCGGGCCTCCAGGTTCGACGTCAGCACCTCGAGGGTCATGGTCTCGGCGCCGCGCTCGGCGCCCCAGGCCGCGACCTCGGCCATGAGCGTTTTCGCCAGCCCCTCCCGGCGAGCTCGCGGCCGCACGTAGATGGAGTCGAGGAGGCAAATGCGTCCGTCACCGACCTCGGCGCCGTCTTCGACCTTCGCCAGCGCGTAGCCGGCCTGGCCGTCGTCGTCCTCGGCGAGCAGCACGAGGCCCGTGCGGGCCATCTCGCCGACGTCGCCGACGTCGCGATCCCACGTGACCTGGCCGCGGTGCAGCATCTCCGGAACCTCCCGCTCGAACTCCTCCCAGAGCACGCGCAGCTCGGGAACCTCAGCCTCCGAGAGCCGGCGGATCCTCATGCGGCGAGGGAGCGCGCGATCTCGTGGAAGTCGTCGAACGGCTCGAACGGGACGCCGCGCTCGGCCAGGTAGCGCGCCAGCCCGTGACGGGCGAAGACGCGATCGGACGCCTCGGCGCCGCAGTGATCCGACACGCCGTCGCCGACGTACACGGACTCCTCGCCGTCGGACTCGGCGACCACCGCGGCCCGCTTGCACGGCTCGCCGCAGACGGGGCAGTGCGTCTCGTCACGGAAGCTCGCTCGCCAGCCGGTCGGATCGGGCTCGATCGAGTTCGACAGCAGCTCGACGTCGCCGAGACCTTCCCGCTCGAGCACGGGGCGGATCAGCTCGTCGAAGCCGCTCGAGAGGACGACGAGCCGCCAGCCTCGCTCCCGGGCCAGCTCGACGAGCTCGTGGAATCCGGGCCGGATTCTCGCGTTCTCGAGCACCCACTCGACGACCTCGGCGAGCGGCGCCCGAACAGGCTCGAACTCCCGGCGCAGAACTTCGTGCAACGTCAGCCGGTTCTCGTGGAGGCCACTGTCGACCTCGGCGTACACCTCCGGGTCGCCGAAGGTCTGCGCGATCGTGTCGAGCATGTCGTGCTCCGTGATCGTGCCGTCGTAGTCGACGAAGAGCGTTCGGTCCATCTGCAGAGGCAGGATAGATGCCCGAGAATGAGCGTCGTGCGCGTACCTGTGAAGGTCGCCTGCGTCCAGGCCGAGCCGGTCATCCTCGACCAGCGGCGGACGCTCGACAAGCTCGAGTCGCTGGCGGCCGACGCGGCCGCCGCGGGCGCCGAGCTCGTCGTCTTCCCGGAGACCTTCGTGCCCGCCTACCCGTCCTCGAGCTGGGCGAAGTACCTCGCCGGCTGGACCGACCCGAAGGCGAAGGCGGCCTTCGCCATGCTTGCACGCGAGTCCGTCGAGGTCCCGGGGCCGGGCGGCGACCGGCTTGCGGAGATCGCCCGGACGGTCGGCGTCTGGCTCGTGACGGGAGTGGACGAGATCGAGCGCGACCGGCCCGGCACCATCTACAACACGCTGCTCTACTACAGCCCCGCCGGCGAGCTCGCGCTCAAGCACCGCAAACTCATGCCGACGAACCACGAGCGGCTCGTCTGGGGTCAGGGCGACGGCGGCGGTCTGCGCGCGATCCAGACGCCGCTGGGGCGCCTCGGCGGCCTCATCTGCTGGGAGAACTACATGCCGCTCGCCCGCTTCGCGCTCTACGAGTCGGGGGTCGAGATCTACGTCGCCTCGACGGCGGACGACGGGGATCGTTGGCAACCGACGCTCGTCCACATCGCCCTCGAGTCGCGCTCCTACGTGATCTCCGCGTGCCACTACCAGCGCGCGACGAGCTACCCGGACGACTTCCCGCTGAAGGCGGAGATCGTGGACAAGGGCTTCATCGGACGCGGCGGCAGCGCCATCCTCGCCCCCGACGGCTCCTACCTCGCCGGGCCGCTGTGGGAGGAGGAGGGCATCCTCTACGCGACGCTGGATCCGCAGAAGCTCCTCGAGGAGCGCCAGCGCTTCGACCCCGTCGGGCACTACAACCGCCCCGACGTCTTCCAGCTCTCGGTTCGAGAGCCCGCCGGTAGCTAATCGACGACCTCGACCGGCGGCCGGCGGGAGCGGGCGAGCACGATGCCGGCGGCGATCACGACGCCACCGGCGATCTGGAGCGGGCTGAGCGTCTCCGAGAGCACGAGCACCGCGAAGACCGCGCCCAGGAACGGCTGCAGGTTCGCGTAGAGCGACGCCCGGTTCGCCCCGGCCTGCCCGATCGCCTTGAACCACGTGACGTTCGAGATCACGAAGGCCGCGAGCGTGCTGTAGGCGAGCGCTACCCAGGCGAGCCCGCTCACCGCGCTCCAGTCGGTGTCGGCAAGCTGCGGCATGGCCGTCGCGACCAGCGGCCCGATGGCGGCCAGCCCCACGACGGCGCTGATCCGGTACGGGGTGAGGCGCTGCATGATCGGGCCGGCGACCACCGAGTAGAAGGCCCAGGTCGCGGCGGCGACCAGGACCAGCAGGATGCCGCCGAGTTCGCCGGAGAGGCCGCCCTCCGTGTCGGCGGCGACCAGCGCCACCCCACCGAACGACACGACCACGGCCAGCAGGTGCCTGGGCGTCGGCTGCTCGACGCCCAGCAGCCAGCCGAGGAAGGTGACGAACACCGGCAGCGTCCCGAACACGAGCGCCACCGTCGAGGCGTTGGCCAGGTTCACGGCCGAGACGAACGCCATCTGGTTCACGTAGACGGCGAGCCCGACGGCGCCCGCGAGCATCCACAGGTCGCGGCCGTGAACGCGAATGTCGCCTTCGCGGACGGCGGTCACGCCCGCGAAGATCAACGAGCCGACGCCGAAGCGAAACGCCGCATAGACGAGCGGCGCGAAGCCGTTCGAGACGGCGTACTTGACGACCGGGTAGTTGAAGCTCCAGAGCACCACGGTCACGATCAGCAGGACGTCCGCGGAGCCGAGTCTGAGCGCTCGTCTCAAGACGGAGCTCGACGGCGCGTTCTGAAACGTGCTTCAAGCCGCACGGGGGCGAGCATAGTGCTGCCGGGAGCGCGTCAGGCCGGGTGGTACTGTTCCTCCCCGATGGCTGTGCGGCCGGAGCCCACCGTCGAGGACGTGATGGCGCTCACCTGTGCGGCGACCCCTCACTTTGCCTACCAGATCCGGGCGCGGGTACGGGCTCTCGTCCGCGAGCTGCCGGCGGAGCATCCGGCGCGGCGCTACGGCGAGGAGCAGATCGCCATGCTCGAGGAGCTCGGGCGAGCGACGTCGAAGGCCGCCGAGGGCCCGCTCGAGCCTCGCAGCAGGCTCGGCTGGGAGACGATCCCGAGCCACCGCGCGCTGCGCCACTGAGAGCGCCTAACAGAAAGGAGACCCGCCCGGCTGGGTGCGATGGCTGAGTCCGAGGCAAGAACGCAGGAAGCGTGCGTATCCGGAGGATACGTGCGCGACCGAGGACGCCGCATCGGGCCAGCCAGCGCGGCCAGACGGCGCAGTACTTCATTCTGTTGGGCGCTCTAAGGGCCTTGCCGGCGTTCGACGGCAAGTCCGTCCTCGTGACCGGCGGCTCGCGGGGCATCGGGAAGGCGATCGCGCTGCGGTTCGCCGAGCTCGGGGCGGCACGCGTCGCGATCGGCTACCTGCGGTCGGATCGCGCGGCGGAGGCCACCGCCGGCGAGCTTCGCGGTCTCGGCGCCGAGCCGGTCCTGCTGCGCGGGAACATCGGCGATCCGGAGCGGGTCGCCGAGCTGCTGGCGCAGGCCGGGCCTCTCGACGTGATCGTCGCGAACGCCGCCACCGGGGTCATCCGGCCGACGCTCGAGCTGGAGGAGAAGCACTGGGACTGGACGATCAACGCGAACGCGCGGTCGGTCTTCACGCTGGCTCGCCACGCGGCGCCGTCGATGCCGGCCGGCAGCTCGATCGTCGCCGTCTCGAGCCTCGGCTCGGTTCGCGTGCTCGACGACTACGTGCTCGTCGGCGTCTCGAAGGCGGCGATCGAGACGCTCGTTCGCTACCTCGCCGTCGAGCTCGCCCCACGCGGGATACGCGTCAACGCCGTCTCGGCCGGGCTCATCGAGACGGGCGCGCTCGACCACTTTCCCGACCGCGAGCAGATGCTCGCCTACCATCGCTCGCGGACGCCGACCGGACGGCTCGTCGAGCCGCCGGAGATCGCCGACGCCGTCTGCTTCCTCGCCTCGCCCGCCGCGGAGATGATTCGCGGCCACACGCTCGTCGTCGACGGCGGCTACTCGCTGCTCGCCTGATGGGCCGGTCGGGGACCGGCCCCTCATGTCACGGCCGTCGCAGGCCGAGGAGCCGGCCCAGCAAGCCGACCCGAGCCGCTATATTTTCATTACGTAACGAAATGAATGATCGCAGCGTATATCCCCTCGGCCGGCGCAGAACGCTGGTCGTGCTCACGGGGACGCTGCTCGGGATGCTCGTCGCGTCGCTCAACCAGACGCTCGCGGCCACGGCGCTACCCACGATCGTCGAAGAGCTCGGCGGCGTCGAGCGCTACTCCTGGGTCTTCTCCGCGTACGTCCTCGCGGCCACGCTCGCGATCCCGCTCTACGGGAAGCTCTCCGACGCGCACGGCCGGCGGCCGCTCTTCGCTGCGGCGATCGTGCTGTTCTCCGCGGGCTCCGTGACGGCCGCGCTGGCGCCCTCGATGGACGTGCTCGTCGCCGGCCGTGCGGTGCAGGGCCTCGGCGCCGGGGGCCTGCTGCCGCTCGGGATGGCGGTCATCGGCGACATCATCGCGCCGCGGGCACGCGGCAAGTGGCAGGCCGTCAACGGCACCGTGTTCGCCATGTCCGCCGTCGGCGGCCCCTTGCTCGGTGGCTGGATCGCGGACAACGCCTCGTGGCGGCTCGTGTTCGTCGTCAGCCTGCCGGTCGCCGCGCTCGCGCTCGCCGTCGTCTGGCTCGGCTTCGGGACGTGGGGCGTGCGCACGAGCCGGCGCATCGACTGGATCGGGGCCCTGCTGCTGACGCTCGCGGCCGGCGCCGCGCTCGTGGGCGTGTCGTCCGGCGGCGTCGACCACCCGTGGGGCTCCCCGCTGATCGTCTTCCTCCTCGCCGGATCGCTCGCCCTCTCCGTCCTGCTCGTCCTGTGGGAGCGCCGCGTTCCCGACCCGTTCGTGCCGCTCGGTCTGCTCGGCCGCCGCGCCGTCGCGAGCGCCGAGGTCGCGCTCTTCGCGATCGGCGGAGCCGCCTTCGGGGCCGTGGCGTTCGTGCCGCTCTTCGTCCAGGGCGTGCTCGGCGAGAGCGCGACGCACGCCGGGGCCGTGCTGACGCCGTTCATGCTCGCCTGGATCGGGGCGGGTATCGTCGCCGGTCAGCTCGTGTCGCGGACGGGGCGGCCGCGGCCGATCCTGCTCGCCGGGCCGCCGATCATGGGGGTGGGGTTCGCGCTGCTCGCCTCGATGGACGCCGACACGACGACGGCCACTGCCATCCGGGACATGATCGTCGTCGGCATCGGCATCGGGCTGATGATGCAGACGCTCGTCATCGTCGTGCAGAACGCCGCGCCGCAGGGCCTGATGGGCATCGCCACGGCCTCGGCGCAGTTCTCCCGCTGGATCGGCGCGAGCGTCGGCGTGACCGCGATGGGAGCGATCGTCGCCGGACGGCTGGGCCAGCCGGCGCTTCCATCCGCGCGGCCCGCCGAGCTGGCAGGCGCCCTCCAACCGGCCTTCACGCTCGGCGTCGCCCTGGCCGTCGTCGCGCTCGCGGCGATGATCGCGCTGCCCCACGTCAAGCTTCGCAAGCGGTTCGACGAGCCGCCCTCCGAGGTCGCGGTGCCGGCCCGCGCACGATGACGCGCGAGGAAACCGAGCGCATGGCCGAGGGCATCGTCCGCCTCCGCGACGAGATCCTGCGGCGGCGCGAGCCGGACGCCGCGGGCGGCGCGGTCGAGCTGACGCCGGCTCAGGGAGCGGCGCTGCGCACCGTCGTGCGGCTCGGGCCGCTCCGGGTCGGGGCGCTCGCGGAGGCCCTGGGCGTGACCGTCGCCACCGCAAGCCGCACCGTGGACGGCCTCGCGGCGCTCGGCCTCGTTCAGAGGACGGGCGACCCTGCGGACTCGCGCGCCGTGCGGGTCGCTGCGACGCCGAAGGGCAGCGAGGAGCAGCGGCTCCGCCGCGACAGGTTCGTGCGGGCCCTCGAGCGGCTGCTCGAGGAGCTCTCCGAGGTCGAGCGTCGCCGGCTGGCCGATTCGCTCGAGACGCTGAGCGCGCTCCTCGCCGAGGATCGCAAGACGCTGGACGCGCTTCTGCTCGCCGAGCGGTGACCGTCACCGGACTTCGGCCGGCCTACGCGCGCGTACCAGGAAGAGCTCAGCCGGCCAGCCGGCGGCGGACGGCGGCCAGCTGCACGGCGGAGGAGCCCGCCGCATCGAGGTAGCCCTCGACGCCGCCGAAGCGCTCCTCGACGAGCCTGAGCGTGGCGAGCATCGTTCCATGATCCGCGCTCGAGAGCCACGCCCGGCGAGCGCGCTCGGCCGGCTCGAAGGCGGACTCGATCCACTCGTCGACAAGAGGCCTGACGCGGTCCCCGCTGGCCGCGTAGTCCTCCGCGATGGCGTCGTCCGCGACGCCCGCGAGGGCGAGCAGGAACGCGCACACGAGCCCGGTCCGGTCCTTCCCGACCTGGCAGTGGACGACGATCCCGGCGCTGCCGGCCTCGGCGACGGCGGCGACGGCGTCCGCGAACGCGCCCGCCCGGAGCTCCAGCATGCGGCTATACAGATCCTCCATCCCTTCGGCAGCGAAGAGCTCGTCGGCATCCGCGTCCTCGAACAGCGGGACGTGGTACTCGTCGAGCCCGGCCGGCAGCCGGCTCCGGGCCCGCTCGTCGGCCGTACGCAGGTCGAGCACCGCCCCCACGCCGTGGTCGAACAGCGCGTCCCAGCCCCGTGGCGTGAGCCGGTCGAGGGCGTCGGAGCGAACGACCGCGCCGCGGCGGGTGACGCCGCCCGACCTGAGCGGGAGGCCGCCGAGGTCGCGCACGTTGACGCAGTCGCCCCAGTCGAGATGTGGACTCTGCATGGTCATGCTCGTCGGAAGGGAAACGGATCGAAGCTGAGGTGCTCGTCGTAGACGTCGAGGCCCTCGTGCTCCTTGAGGGCACCGACCGCAGCGTACGTGAGCGGTGTCGCCGCGACCTCCCACGCCACCTTGATCACCCAGATCGTCACGATCTGGTTGCCCAGATCGATGCCGGTGCCTGCGAAGGCGATGGTCGAGAAGATCACCGAGTCGAGACCCTGGCCGACGATCGTCGACGAGATGGTGCGCAGCCAGAGAAACCGCCCATGCGTCGCAACCTTCAGTCGCGAGAGGATGTAGGAGTTCACGAGCTCGCCGACGAGGTAGGCGGCGAGCGAGCCGAGGAAGAGCCGCCACGTCGTACCCAGGACCGTCTCGAACGCGGGCTGGTTCTCCTCCCAGAACCCGGCGCTGGGGAGGTGGATCGCGGCCTGGATCGCGCCGATCGCCACGAGATTCGACAGAAAGCCGATCCAGATGACGAGCCGCGCCCGGCGGAAGCCGTAGACCTCCGTGACGACGTCCCCGATCACGTAGACGAGCGGGAAGAGCAGCGTCCCGGCGTCGAACTGGCGGCCCCAGACCTCGACGATCTTGACGGCCACGATGTTCGAGACCACGAGGGCCATCACGAACAGGCCGAGGATGACGAGGAAGGCCCGGGATACCGGCACCGGCCCAGACGTGCGGAGGCTGTTCTCGCGCGCCGCCACGTTCGGTCAATCCTACGATTGACAGGTGGGCCACAACGCAGCCCCTGCGCCCGGAGCGCTGTCCCGCGTCGGAATCGCCGCGGGTGCCTTCGTCTGCGCAGTGTCCTTCTCGCTCTTCATCCACTCCATCTCGCAGCTCTCGAGCCCGATCGTGAGCGCTGCCTTCATCGCAGCGGGCGTCGTGCTGCGGCAGCGGGCTTCGACCCCGTCGGGCCAGGCGATCGGGCTCGGGGCATTGGTGGGAGGGGCCGTGGCCGCGATCGCCTCGATCGCGCTGGCTGCTGCCGGAATCGGCGGCTGACCGTCGAGCCGACCTCGCGCTAGCGCTCCCGCATGAAGCCCTGACGGGCGGCGGAGACGAGCGCGACCGCCTCCGGGAAGAGCACTCTCATCGCGTCGCGCAGCGCGAGCGCCTGCTCGTCCACGGTGCCCGTCACGTCGAGGCGGCGGAGCGCGGCGCCGGTCAGCTCGACCGCCGTGTTCAGGGTCAGCGTCGCGAACTGCTCGCGCTGGGACTCCTGCATCGCCTCCGTCTGGCGCTCGGCGAACTCGCGCAGACCGCGCATGAGATCCTCGGGATCGCCCCCGAGCGGAAATCCGAATCCTTCCATCACGCTCCTTTCAGGCTGAAGCGACTAGCAGTGCAGTGTTAGCCAAGAGGCCGCTTGTAGGCTCGCTCGACGTCGGTCGCGAGCTCCTCGACCGCGGCCGACCCCGCCTGCATCGCCTGCGCGAACGGCGAGGGGCCGGGATCGCCAAGTGCCCGCTCGAGCCGCGAGGCGGCCGCGCCGACGGCGTCGAGATAGGCGGGGCTCGCGATCCTGGGCGGCTCCGCGATGACCTGCTGGAGCGCGTCCGCAGCCTCCCTCGCCTCGGGAAGGCCGTTCTCGGCGAGCGAGGGCGCCGAGGCGCTCGGGATCGCCGCCGCCGGCGCTCTCCTCCGCCAGCTCGCAGAGCCCGACGATCGACACGGCGTCGCGTAGGAGCGCCCGATCCGCCAGCGGCGAGCCGTCGTCGCGCAGCGCCAGCCAGACGACCTCCTCACCCCGGCTGAAGGCGCACAGGTAGACGCGCAGCCCCGGCGACGGCTCCGCGGGCAGGACGGCGGAGAGCTCCTCGTCGGCCTCGAGGAACGCGCCGGCCGCCTCCGCGGCGGCGCTGAGCTCGTTCTCGAGTGCCATCGGAGCAAGAATAGAGACGTGGCCGTCGCCCGGACCGAGCGCAACCGGCGGGCACGCGATCTCTTCGCTCCGCTCGGCCCGACGTACGACCGCTACGCGGCGCTGCTGAGCTTCGGGCAGGATCCGCGCTGGCGGCGCTTCCTCGTCTCGCGGATCGAAGCCGCGCCGGGCGACGTCGTGCTCGACGTGGCGACCGGCACGGGTGCCGTGGCGATCGAGCTCGCCGCGCCGCCACGGCTGCTCGGTCGTCGGGATCGACCAGAGCCCGGAGATGCTGGCCGAAGGGCGCTCACGGGTCGCGCGAGCGGGCCTCGGCTCGCGCGTTCGACTCGAGCACGGCCGTGCGGAGGAGCTTCCGTTCGCCGAGGCGAGCTTCGCCGGGCTGACGTTCACGTACCTGCTCCGCTACGTCGACGACCCGTCAGCGACGCTCGCCGGGCTAGCCCGCGTCGTGGCGCCGGGCGGGGTGATCGCCTCGCTCGAGTTCGCGATTCCTCGGGCCGCGGTGCCCCACTCCGCATGGCGGCTCTACGTGGACACCGGCCTGCCGTGGCTCGGGCGGCTCGCCGCTCCCGCATGGGAGGAGGTCGGCCGGTTCCTGGGCCCGAGCATCCGGGAGTTCTGGGCGAGGTACCCGCTCGAGCGCCAGCTCGCGAT
Organism: uncultured Thermoleophilia bacterium; assembly: GCA_963838105.1. GTDB lineage: Bacteria > Actinomycetota > Thermoleophilia > Gaiellales > Gaiellaceae > CAWJNF01. The sequence continues at coordinate 50,353 of CAWIQC010000031.1, forward strand.
GTGGAAGGAAGCCGGCGTTCGGGATGTCGCGTACCGGCGCCTGAGCCTGGGTGGCGGGATCGTCCTGTGGGGTCGCCGTGGCGACTGATCTCCCGCGGCCGGCCTTCTACGCGCTCGCGCGCGGCGGCTGGCGCGACTACGTGACGCTGCTGCATCCGCCCTACACGGCCTGGCACCTGTCCTACGTCGCGATCGGCGCCGGGCTCGCGCCGGGTCTCTCGCTCTCGGTCCTCGGCCCGGCGCTCGCAGCGTTCTTCCTGGCCGTCGGGATCGGCGCTCACGCGCTCGACGAGCTGAACGGCCGCCCGCTGCGGACGTCGATCCCCGACTGGTGCCTGGCCGCGCTGGCGGCCGTCTCCATCAGCGGAGCCGCCGCGATCGGGATCGTCGGCGCCGTCACCCGCGACCCCTGGATCGGCGCGTTCGTCGTCGCCGGCGTCGTCATCGTCTGCGCCTACAACCTCGAGCTCCTCGGAGGTCGCCTGCACACGGACGCGTGGTTCGCGCTCGCGTGGGGCGGCTTCCCGCTCCTGACCGGCTACTTCGCGGTGGCCGGGACGATCACACCGGAGGCAATCGCCGCCGCCGCCTTCGCGGTGGCGCTCAGCCTCGCCCAGCGCCGGCTGTCCGCTCAGGTGCGCGACCTGAGACGGCGCACTGCCTCCGTGACGGGAAGGATCGAGCGCGCCGACGGCACCGTCGAGCCGATCACGCGCGACACCATGACGGACGTGAACGAGGCCGCGCTCCGCGCGCTGGCGTTCGCGAGCTGCTCGCTCGCCGCCGCCCTCGTCATCATGGGCCTGTCATGAGCGTTCCGGCTCTGCCGCCCGCGAAGCCGGTCGCCGAGAGGCCGAGCATCGTGCAGCCGGCCCCCTACCAGGCCTCGTTCGGTCGCGTGGTGGGCACCGTGCCGGGCTGGAGCGACTACGTCGTCCTGCTCGCGGACGGCCGGCGGGTGGCGGTCAAGGCCGTGAACGGCACACGCGTCACGCTGCAGGTCACGCTTCCGCGCCGGGACACGACACTGCGGCTGGTGGCCGTGGGCGACGCGGGCAGGCGTGCGACCTCGCGGCCCGTGGGGCCGGTCTTCGGCCTGCCGCCGCGCGGGGCCCCACGCGACATCGGATCGATCGAGGACGCGGCGCTCGCGCGCCGGGTGAAGGCGCTCGCGAGAGCCTTCCCCGGCACGGCCGCGGTCTACGTCCAGGATCTCGCCACCGGTCGCGGCGCAGCCTGGAACGCCCGCGCGCGCTTCCCTGCGGCCTCGACGCTGAAGCTCGCGATCGCGGTCGAGACGCTGCGCTCGCTGCCGGCACCGCCCGCGCCCGGATCCGAGCTCGACGGCCTCCTGCGCGCCATGCTGATCCGCTCCGACAACCGTGCGGCGAACCAGCTCGAGGTCTTCTTCGGCGGCTCGACGAGCGGCGGCTCGGCGCGGGTCAACTCGATGATGAGGGCGCTCGGGCTCCTCGACAGCGAGATGTACGGCGGGTACGAGATCGAGGAGGGAACGCGCCTGGCACGGGCGATCCCGATCCGGGTCGAGAGCCAGCCGAGCATCGCGCGAACGAAGTACTCGACCGCCTGGGATCTCGGGCGCCTCGTCCGCTACGTCCATCTGGCCGCCGGAGGCCGCGGCGCGCTCGTCCGTCGCGTGGGCGGGGTGACGCCGGCGGAAGCCCGCTACCTCCTCTACCTGCTCGTCCACGTGGGCGACCGGGGGAAGCTCGGGCGCTTCCTCCCCGGCTCGGTTGCGCTCGCCCACAAGGCGGGCTGGATCACGTCGAGCCGCCACGACAACGGCATCGTCTACTGGTCGCGAGGCGCGTTCGTCGCCGCGGTCATGACGTGGTCGCCGGGCGGTGTCGGGCCGGCGTCCGACGTGCTGGCCGGACGGGTGGCCCAGGCGGCGCTGCGCCGCTTCCAGGCAGGCCGCTAGCGGCGGTACGAGGCGGGCGCTCGGCGCGCGTACCATGCCTAGATGATTGATCTGCAATTGACCGGCAACCGTGGCACCGTCCCCGACGGCACCACAATTCCCGATCACTCATCTAGCTAGTGGTCGTCGCGCTCGAGATCGCGCTCGCACTGGCGCTGGCCGCCGTCGCGGCGGCCTTCCTCGGAGTGCTGTACCGCCGGGTGCCGGAGCGCTGGCTCGTCACGCTCATCGCGGTGCTCCTGGTGCTCGCCGGCGCCACGGCCATCCTGCTCGCCGTCGGGGCCGCGATCGACCGCTGGGAGCTCGGCGGAGCTCGCGCTCGTCGCGGGCGGTTTCCTGGCCGCCGCAGCCGGCGTTGCCGGAGCGCTCGGCCTCTCGCGCGGTCTCGCCCGCATCCGTTCGTTCGAGCAGGTCGGCTCGGACATGCGCGACCAGCTCGACGAGGTGCTCGCTCGGCACGCGGAGCAGCGCGCGTCGGAGCTCGCCCAGACGCTCGCCCGCGAGCGGGCGGAGACGAGCCACCTGATCGCGGGACAGGAACGGCAGCTGCGCGAGGAGGCGCGCGTCGAGGTCGTCCGGTGGGTCGACACCGCTCGCGCCGAGCTGTCGGAGGGAGTCGCCGAGGACCAGCACCGGCTCGAGCAACGGCTTTCGGCCTGGAGCGCCGACCTCGAGCGGGCCCAGCAGCAGCTCAAGCTCCGGCTCGAGACGCTGATCCGCCAGCAGGCCGAAGCACTGCAGGCGCACGAGGCCCGGCTCGCGGCGCACGCGGTCGAGGTCGAGGCCCTGGAGGAGCATCAGCGCGCGGCGATGGGGCGGATCCAGGACGAGCTCGAGCGGTCGGTCGCGGAGGCTTCCGAGGTGACGAAGGGGGAGATCGAGACGCACGCCGCCGAGCGGCGCCGCGCCCTGCACGAGGTGGGCGAGCGGCTGCGGAACCGGGAGCGGTCCATGCGCGAGCAGATCGAGCGGGAGGAGGGCGAGCTGCGCCAGCAGCTCGCGACGGCGCTTTCAGAGGTGGAGCGGCGTCACGTCGAGCAGCTCCAGCGCTCGCTCGACCGCTCCGTCGTCCGGTTGCAGGAGGACTCGGAGCAGACGTTCGACCGCCAGCTTCGCGAGGGCCGCGAGAAGACCGCCGAACGGCTCGCGCGCGAGCTCGAGCTCTCGATGGAGCATTTCCTGAAGGCGGCGGAGACCGAGGTGGTAAACCGCATCGCCGACTCGGCGCAGGCGTCGGCGACGCGCTTCCAGCGCCAGATCGACGATCTCGTGCGGGCCGCCGAGGTGCAGACCGGGATCTCGAACGAGCGCGTCCAGGCGCTCGCGGAGCGGCTCGAGCGGTCGCTGGAGGCGGCTCACCACCGGCTTACCGCGTTCGAGGCGCACGTCGAGCTCGAGCTGACGACGAAGCTCGACGAGATCGAGCGCACCTTCCGAGGCGCGACATCGCCCGCCGAACGCGCTCAGACGCGAGGCTAGGCGTCGTTTCAGGCTCGAGGCCGCGCTGCCCGGCCTTCGGAGCCGCTTTCGCCAACTTTCAGGGGCAGGGTTCGTCCGATGGGAGGAGAAATCTGTAGGGCTGGTGGAGGAGATGCAGACACTCGAGCCTCGGTACGACGAGCGTGAGAAGGTTCAGAGCTGGCGACTGCACGTGCTGATCGAGGCCGGCTTCCCGTTCGAGCTGGCCGAGCGGCTCGCCGACAGCGACGCCGACCTGCACCGCGCCGTCGGTCTGCTCGAGAACGGCTGCTCGCCCGATACCGCTGCGAGGATCCTCCTCTAGACGACCTGCCGGCGGCGGTATCGGCGCCCGGGAAGGCGCCTCCTCGCGAATCTGGATCGGCCGAGCCGCGTGCGGGGACGCCGCGCTGCGGTCGACCGTCTACGCTCGCTCCATGAGGCCCGAGCCGATCGACTACGGCGAGCGCAAGGTCTACACCGTCTCCTCGTTCAACCGTGGCGTGGCGTCGTGGATCGCCCGCCTCCCGACGCTCTGGGTCGAGGGCGAGATCACGGAGCTGCGCCGGCAGCCGGGCTGGCAGAACGTCTTCTTCACGCTTCGGGATCCGGAGGACGGCAGCTCGCTCGCGGTCACGATCCCTCGCGCCACCTTCGACGCGCTCCGCCTCGACGTCGCCGACGGCGTGCGCGTCCACGTCTTCGGCAGGCCGGAGCTCTGGGCGGCGCGAGCGTCGTTCCAGCTGCGGGCACGCTCGCTCGAGCCCGTCGGCCTGGGAGACGTCCTGGCGCGGCTGGAGCGTCTGCGCCGCAAGCTCGCCGGCGAGGGTCTCTTCGCGGCCGAGCGCAAGCGTGCCCTTCCCGTTCCTGCCGTCCCGGATCGGGCTCGTCACCGGCACCGACGCCGCGGCGAAAGGTGACCTCGTCGCGGCCATCCGCCACCGATTCCCTCCCGCACGGCTCCTCGTGGCCGAGACCGTGGTGCAGGGACCGCGTGCGCCGGCCGCGATCGCGGACACGCTGCGGGCGATCTGCCGGGCGGGCGTCGACGTGATCGTGCTCGCGCGCGGCGGGGGGAGCTTCGACGATCTGCTGCCGTTCAGCGACGAGCGCCTCGTACGAGCCGTCGCCGCCTGCCCGGTCCCGTCGTCTCGGCCGTCGGCCACGAGCAGGACAACCCGCTGTGCGACCTGGCCGCCGACGTCCGCGCCTCGACCCCGACGGCAGCCGCCCGCCTCGTCGTCCCCGACCTCCGCGAGGTGTCCGCCGCCCTCGACAGGCTCCACGGCAGTCTGGGTCAGGGCCTGCGGAGGACCCTGACACGGGCGGGCGAGCAGATCGAGCGCGACCGCCTACGCCTCGCGCGTGCCCCGGCGCTGCTGCTCGAGCGCAAGCGAGCGGGGCTCCAGGCAGCCCGGCGGCGCCTGACGGAGGCGCCGCTCCTGCTGCTCGAGCGGCGGCGCGCCGGGGTCGAGGCCCTGGGCGGCCGCCTCTATGCCGTCGGCCCTCGCGCCACGCTGCAGCGCGGCTACGCGATCGTGCGGGCGGAGGGGCGGATCGTCCGTCAGGCCCGCTCGCTGGCGCCCGGTGCGCGCCTAGACGTCGAGCTGGCCGAGGGAGGCTCTCGGCGCGCGAGTCGAGGACGTCGAGCCGTGATCGTCGTGTGGACGGCCGGACCTCTCCCCGGCCGACGCTCGAGCTGACGTACGCGCGGCCCAACCCGCCCGGGCGCCGTCCG
>CAWIQC010000032.1:0-270595 GCA_963838105.1 uncultured Thermoleophilia bacterium
GAGCCGGCCCCGACGACGGCGTGGTCGTCCTGAGCCATCGGAACACGAAGCGCTTCACGACGCAGCTCGGCCAGGAAGCCCGAGCGGCCGGCCTCGCCGCCGTCGTCGTGGGAGGCAAGGGCTCGCCGGACGTCGACGTCGAGACGACGGAGCCGGAGCGTTCGGCCGCCTTTACCGCGAGCCATCTCGGCTGCCTTCTCCGCATGGCACAGCTAGCCTCGCTCCTGGGTGCTCACCTCGGCGACCTCGAGGCTGTCCCGGCGGCCGTCGAGGAGGCGCTCGCCGGATCGGGGCCAGGGGTTGCGGTGCCGGAGCGCCTGCTCGAGCTGACCGGGGCGGGCCCGAATCAGTGGACGGCCGCCGAAGGGGCGCTTAAGGTGCGCGAGACGTGCTGGGTCGCCACCGAGGGGCTCTCGGTCGAGCAGCTCCTCCACGGGCCCGCGGTGGCGCTGGACGGCCGAGACGCGCTCGTCTGCCTCGACGGCGGTGGGCCGGGCTCCGAGCGCGTGCAAGCGGTCGCGGACGCGGCCGGCAAGCAGGCCGGCGCCCGCGCCTACCGGATCGAGGCGCGCTCGCTCGGCGAGCAGCTCTCCGTCTTTCCGCTCACCGTCGCCGTTCAGCGGATCGCGCTCGAGCTGGCGGAGGTGCTCGACCGCAATCCGGACGATTTCAGGGCGAGCGAGCACCAGGCCTGGCGCGCAGTCGGGCTCTGAGCGGCTCGCCGGGAGGGAGAAGAGCCGGTAGAGGAAGCACGCCTCGAGCAGCTCGAGGCCGGCCTGACGCCGGTCACCGACGGCTGGTTCGTCGTCAACGTGCGTGACGGAGCGTGGGTACGGAGCGACGCGTTCGGCGCCGCGTGCATCCTCGAAGGAGAGGAGGAGTCACGGTTCGCCGACATCGGGTTCACGCTCCATGTCCTCCGGCCCGGCCAGCCGAACGGGATGTACCACTCCGAGACGAACCAGGAGGACTTTCTCGTTCTCGCCGGCGAGTGCCTGCTTCTGGTCGAGGGCGAGGAGCGAAGGCTGCGGGCGTGGGACTTTGGGCGACTGCCCGCCCGGAACCGATCACATCTTGCTTCGGCGCGGGAGACGGCTTGTGCGTCATCTTCATGACCGGCGGCCGAACCCGGGAGGAGCGCATCGTGTACCCGCGCTCGGAGCTCGCCCGCCGCCACGGCGCCGGCGTCGAGAAGGAGACGGTGGAGCCCGCCGAGGCATACGCCTCGTTCCCGAAGTGGCAGCTCGGCCCGCTGTCCAGCTGGGAGGGACTGCCCTGGGCCTAGGCGCCTCTGTGTGTCTACCGGCGAGCTGGCGGGGACGACCGACCGACCGTCCCCTGCCGCAACCTGTCGTGGTGGCTCTGTCTATAGGGTCCTGCGAATGTTCCCGCAGGTGATCCCGTTGCCCACGCCCGCGTCGGAGGCGAACTCGTGAACGTTGATGTAGAAGCCTCTCCTGATGACCTGGAACGTTGTCGTCGTCGCGATCCTCACATAGGCGACGCCGTTGGTCATCGGCGACGAGGTCGTCGTCGCTGGCCACGGGGTCGCGCTGTGTGCCCCTGCACGAGCCGTTCGGTCCATGAACGTGCCAGGCGTGCTCGCTGATTGGGAGCTAGGCCCCAGACGACGATCCAGCCCGTCAGCCTCTGGCCCCTCTGCCTCAGGGTAGGCGACGCCTTGTGGCCCACCGGCCGAGGCGGCTGTGATCTGGACTGCCGCGACGTGGGGTCCCCCGTGGGCCGCCGGCGGCGTGCTCACGCTGCCCGCGGTTACCGCAGTGATCGCGGCCAGGACAAATGCGATGGCGAGAAATCGAGCAGCGCGCATGTGTGACCTCCAGGGGTCGTCTTCCGACCTCCCAGCCGGTCATACGCCTGCCGGGGAACATCGGATTCGCCCCGCCGCCTTCCGGTGGGAGATTCTTACGGAGCGTCGGCCTGGCGCGGCGCTGGTGTAGATGTCCCCGATCGGCTGATCGCAGTGGTGGCACTAGCCCGGCCTGCATCGCCAGCCCGAGATCGTCGTAGGGCGGAGCCGTCCAGCGGCTGACGAAACGTCTACCCTCGAGGACCCGCTGGACGTCCAGGCGCCACATCTTGCCCCGCTTGCCCGTTGGGACTTGGCCATGGGAGCAGAACGCGCGCCAGCGATTCGGTCTACTGGGACCGCCGCGCCGGCTGGCGCGCTGAGTCAAGGCATGTGCGCGGCACTGCGCGCAGCGCGTCCCGGGACATTGTTGCCCATTCCGTTGCCCCATGCCCCCGGTCTCGGCGCTTGGGGGAAAAGGAAAGCCCCCGGTTTGCGGGGGCTTTCTCCATGGGCCGTGCAGGATTCGAACCTGCGACCTTGGGATTAAGAGAACGTTCGCGCGTTATCGCGCAGTCTCGGGTCGTATGAGAATCCCTGCTAAACGAGTCATTCAGGGCACCTCCTCGGCCCGGGAGTCTCGCGTCGTCTCGGGTGCTCTGGTGTCCTCTCTGCGTCCCCTCGGCGCCCGGGCTCGCCGCGGCGGCGCAGTTCAACAGTGCGGAAGAGGACGCCACAGAGCTAGTGGTTGGGCGCGGCGAGGGTGACCCTGCCCGACGCGACAATGATTGCGGCGGGGACGTTGACGTGCTCGCCGTCGTAATACTGCCGGTAGCCTGCCACCGCCTCTGCGACAGCCCGTTGGCGTTCCGCGGGCGGTAGGCCATCGAAGAACTGGCCGCATCGGGACAGCCACGTCGTAGAGATGCTGCCAGAGCTCTTCGGCACCTGCCGGGCCAGGGCAGATCGACGGTTCGCTGCTCCTCGCGGACGGACACAAAGCCGGCGGCGGTCAACTCGCCGGAAAGCGAGCCGGCGACAGCGAAACGCAGCGGGCCTGGCGCGTCGGGCGGGCGTGGGGTGGGTTGAGCCGTTGCATGAATGGACCAATCCCGCAGACGATGTAGGGGCTCTCCTCGGCGGGTCCCCAGACGAGGAACGTGGCGACGCCGCCGGGCTTGAGCACGCGCATGATCTCGGCGAGCGCGGTCTGGACGTCGACGAAGTACATGATGCCCAAACGTGAAGTCACCCGGTCAAAGCTGTCGTCGGGGAAGGGCAGCGACTCGGCGTCGGCCTGCTGGCAGGTGAGGTTGGTCAGCTCGCCTCACGGGCGTGCTCGGTGCACGCCTCGAGCATGGCGGGGCTGAGGTCTGAGGCAGTCACGTGCCCGTCCTCGACGAGGCCGGCGATGGTGATGGCCGGATCGCCGGTGCCGGACGCGAGATCGAGAACCTCCATACCCGGTTGGATGTCGGCGTGCGCGAGCAGCGCCTCCTTCATCAACTCCTGCTGGACGACGATCTTCGGGTGCCGATGCCGCCACGCTCCCACAGTGCCGTCGTCTGTTAACCCGTTCAACACCATTTGGCGATACGCGGCCTGCGTCATGAGGTCAACCAACCCTCTCCAGTCGCAGGGTGAATGTCAAGCCGGATGGAGCCGGCGCTTCTCATGCGGCCGGCGACGCCGGTCCAGTGCCTACAGTGACTCCGTGCCCGAGAGCAGAGGCATCGCCTCGGGATGACGTTCCGCATGGGCGACATCTTTCCGGCGACCGATCCGGTCGCGCGGTGGCTCGTAACCCTTGCGATCGCGCTCACCGAACTCATCTGGGCCGACTCGAAGATGCGACAGGCGTGGGAGGTGGAGCGGGCGAAGGCGGCCGACGACCCTCCTTCCCTAGATCAGATTCAGTACTTCCGGCTCATCTGCCTGCAGGTCTGGGAGATCGCGAAGTTCCTCCAGGAGAGCTACGACCAGTGGCCCGACATCAAGGCGTTCGTGCACGCGCTACCGGAGCAGGCCGGAGACCACCGGGCCGCGCTTCTCGAAGCCGTCGCCGACGACGCTCTACTCGGAGGCATTCGCGTCGAACTGGTGATGGCACGCGACTTGAGAGCGCACTACCTCGGCCTACATAAGAAGGGCCGCGACCCCGTCACGCTCGGAATGGCCGCAATCGCCGATAACGATGTGACCGTAGTCTCGTCGTCCGAGGTCAGCGAGCTTTGGCCTCGGTCGGCGCGACCGCGTCCTTCCGTGCCCCCATCCGTGCCCCCGCCTGGAAACCCCGACGCTTCTATGTTGTCAAGGGCAGCCCAAATTTCGGGAGGCGTCGGTAGAAGTGGCGGGCGAAGTGCACGCTTGATGCAGCGGCGTGCTTCCCTGGTGGTCTTGCCTGCAGCGAGGAGCCGCTCGTAGTAGGCGGACGTCTCGGGGTGGTGGCGGATGCGTTGGAGGGCGACGATGTGCAGCGCCCAGTTGAGCTGGCGGTCGCCGCCGCGGTTGAGCCGGTGCGCGCAAATACTGCCTCAACGGGGGCCAGGGGCGGCCCGGACACGCTCGAGCCGCCCCGGGGCGCGAAGGTGAGGGAGGCGAACGGCTCGCGGTCAGCGCTTGGGCCGGCCGGCTGCCAGCCCACGTCCATTCCTCTCAGCGGGGCGCCGTGCTTGTTACCGCCTCGAGGACGAGTTTGGCGATCTCTCCGGGCTGCTGGTTGAGGGTGAAGTGTCCGGCGTCGGAGATCCTGACGATGCTCACGTGAGGACTCGCCTCGAGCACGTCTCGCTCGTCGTTGGTGATTCCGACGTCGTCGCTCTCGCCGTACACGACCCACGCCGGCACGCCCGAGTCGGCAAAACGCGGGGCGAGCGAGCCGTGACGGTCGAGGTACTCGAGATACAGATGGGTCTGCCGGCGGTCGAAATGAGGGTCGTTCTTCTTCAACTCGGCGATCAGTGCTTCGCGGCGGGTCGGCGGCAAGCCGCTCTTCATGGCCGGACCGATGATCTTCAGCATCAGCGAATAGGGCAGGTGCCCGAGTACACGGCTGAGGCGATCGAGCGCGCGCGGGACCCTGGACTCGTCACTGCGCGAGAAGCTGGGTGACAGGAGTACCAGCGGCCCCTGAACCGGCGGACGCCATCTCGATTGCGATGTTGGCACCGAGGCTGTGGCCGACGACAGCGTCGCAGCCAAGATCCGAGGCCAGCTTTCCGGCGAGCTTCGAGTAGCTCTCCATGCTCATATCCGTGGGAGGAGCGGTCCCGCCGAATCCGGGAACCGTGGTCGCAACGAAGCGGATCGGCGCCTTGCTCATGCTCGGCTCCGCAAGCAGGTCGTCGTAGAAGGCCGCCGTGCAGAGCGCTCCGGGAAGCAGAAGGACGATGTGATCTGCGCTCTCTGGCCCGGATTCGTGCAGAACCCAACCGAGGCGCTCGGCTCGCCTCGATCATGGCGCGACCTGAACGGGCACGATCGGAGCGTCGCAGAGCAGCCGCGTGATTACAAAGGCCGTCGCCAGTTACGACCGCTCGAGACTGACCAACGCACGCAGGTAACCGGCCAACGGGGGGCAGGGTCGGCCGAACAGGCGAGGCGCGCGTCGGTGCCTGCGCGGCCCCGGACGGCGACCTTCCCGGAGGGCAGATTCCGGAACAGTGCCGCCGGAGTAACGCCCCTCCCTACCACAGCCCTGGCGGACAGATCACAGGGAACGGCGCGCTAGCTCGACGACATCTCAAACTCCACCTCGACCACCTCGAGCACTAGATGGTTGATTCCGAATTTGTGGCCGTAGGCGCTGAAACACAGGCCAGGTTGACCGATCTCGGCGTTATGCCGAATGACCCGGCGGCGAGGGCGAGCAGGCGAAGCCCGATTATCGGCGTCAAGGCCGCATGCGCCATGATTGTCACGATGGCTTACGACGAGGGCCTCGCCAACCGGATCCGCGAGCTGATCGCCTCCGAGGACGGCTACACCGAGCAGAAGTATGTTCGGCGGCATCGGCTTCATGATCGACGGCCACATGGCGGTGGGGGTCAGCGGCGAGGGTGGACTGATGATCCACTGCTCCAAGGAGGAGACCGAGGCTCTCCTCGCTAAGCCCGGTGCGCGACCGTTTGAGATGCGCGGACGCGAGTATGAAGGGCTGGCTTCGGGTTGATGCCGAGTCGGTCTCCACGAAGCGAGCGCTCGAGCGCTGGGCTATGCAGAGCGTCGCCTTCGCCCGCGCGTTGCCGCCGAAGGAGAAGAAGTGAGCTTGAGCGATGCCGATGCCTATGACCGGTTCATGGGCCGCTACTCGAGGCCGCTGGCGGTGCCCTTCGCCGATTTCGCCGGACTCCCGCTCGACGGCCGGGGCCTGGACGTCGGATGCGGCCCCGGTGCGCTGACCGCGGAGCTCGCCCGGAGGGCTAGGCCGGGACGGGTCACGGCGGTCGACCCGTCCGAGGAATTCGTCGCGGCCCTACGCGGCCGCCATCCCGGAGTCCAGGTCATCCGCGCGCCGGCTGAGGGTCTGCCGTTCGAAAGAGGCTGCTTCGATGCGACGCTCGCCCAGCTCGTGGTCAACGTCATGGACGATCCGGTCGGAGGCCTCCGCGAGATGGCGAGGGTGACGCGGGACGGCGGCGTCGTCGCCGCATGCGTGTGGGACTTCACCGACGGCGGCCCGATCGATCCGTTCTGGGATGCCGCCCAAGCGCTCGATCCTGAGGTCGAGACTGGGTCTGTCTGCCCCGGCAGCAGGACCGGCCACCTGGCCGACCTCTTTCGCGCGGCTGGAATCGGCGACATCGTCGACAGCGCCGTCGCGGTGGACGTCGAGCACGCCACGTTCGAGGACTGGTGGGAGCCGTTCACGCTCGGCGTCGCCCCGTCGGGTGCGCACGTCGCCGGCCTCGAGCCCGATCGGCGCACGGCACTGCGCGAGCTCTGCAGGGAGAGGCTGCCGGAGCCACCGTTCGTAGTCTCGGCGAAGGCCTGGGTAGCGCGCGGCGCGGCTTGACGCCTAGTCCAGGAGGGCTTTGCGAAACGATTGAGGAAAGGAGACTCTCGTCGACGCTTGACGTACTCCGGAACCTCGAAAATCTCAGGTTCGGCCGAGAACTCGATGCCCATGTCGCTGAGGATGGGCATCAACTTCTCGCCGTAAGCCTCGAACTGCTCGCGCGAACTCCATATTTCGCTGGCACGCAGGTCGTCGTCAGGCCCGAACGCAACGTGGACTTCAAGCCCGGGCGGATCGAGCCATATTCCGGCTTCCTCCATACGCCGTAGGCTTTCGTCGTACTTCTCCTTTGTGGCGTTCGACGGGTGAAAGCGCACAACGATGCTCATGCCGCAATCCTCCACGCTCGGGGTCGAGCAGACCCTAGCCGTGATCGGCAGGCGCAGCGCGGTGACTACGCGGCGAGTGGAACTGCCCGCGCTCGGGCGAGCGCCTGCGACAACCGCGCCAACATGGGTGAGGTCAGCGTGAAGCGCGACCGTCGCGAGTCCACGGACGCGGAGCGGGGCCATACGAATGCGCGCAAGTACTGCCACAACGGGGGCCGAGGAGCGCGCCGAACAGGCTCGAGCCAGCCGGGGCAGCTCCTGAGTGCGCCCAGCTGGCGCAGGAAGTCGTATGTGTCCGTCTGGACCCACTCCTCGACGAGGCGGCCTCCGTCGGTGTAGCGGGAGATGTTGATCAGTTTCATTGCACCTGCTTGCGGTCGGGCTCGACGGTGCCGATGGGCGTGTACGCGAAGTCGTTGTCGAAGCGGCCGGCGATCACGTGCGCGGTCAGAGATCGAGCGCCTCGTCGACCGACGGCGACCGTAGGTACCCAAGCAGTAGACATCCCGGTGAGTGCCGCGGCGGGTGGCACTGGCCATTTCCAACTGGACCTCTCAAGCAGATCCGTAGGGGCGTCCATATGCGTCGAGCTGCCGGGCGGGACGCAATCATCGGCGCGCGGGAATCCAGGCATCAGCACTTGGTCGCTGTTTTCGGTGGCAGACGGCGGAATAGGTGCCGCCGGGGAAGCGTTCTTCTGCTGAAGGGCAAGGGTGGCTTCGGTTACCTGTGGGCCCGACGGAAGGAGTTCCTTTGAAGCACGTCCACCCCGAGCTTGAGCTGACGATGGTGCGCTGCCTGTTGTGTGGAAGTGCGTTCATGACCCGGTCGACACGCAGCGAGATCCTGATCGACGTCTGCTCCGACTGCGACCCGGCCTACACCGGGCATTGAGCGGCAACGATGACGGGCAGCCGCATCGAGCGGTTTGAGCGATGGCGAAGCTGGCGGCGCGTCCGTAAGTCCGACACTGAAGGAAGTGAGAGCCCAGAGCAGCATTCTTGAAGTACCTGTCCGCCCGCTTCTCGAGCAGGCGGACGAGCGTGAGGCCGTGGAGGAGGAGTACGAGGCGCTCCCGACAGAAGACGCCGAGCTGGTGCCGACCGACGCACTGGCCTTGTTCATGAGGGAGGCCGGACGCTACCGGCTGCTCACCGCGGCCGAGGAGGTGGAGCTGGCCAAGCGCGACGAGAACGGAGACCCGGCCGCGAAGGAGCGGATGATCAACGCCAACCTGCGGCTCGTGATCTCGATCGCCAAGCGCTACCAGGGCAACGGCCTGCCCCTGGGCGACCTTGTCCAGGAAGGCGCCATCGGCCTGAACCGCGCGGTGGAGAAGTTCGACTGGCGTCGCGGCTTCAAGTTCTCGACCTACGCGACCTGGTGGATCCGGCAGGCATGTCAGCGCGCGCTCGCAAGCCAATCCGCGACGATCCGTGTGCCGACGCATGTCAACGAGCGGCGGGCCAAGCTCTCGCGTGCCCGCCGTCGGCTTGAGACCGAGCTCGGGCGGGAGCCCACCAGGGAAGAGCTCGCCTCAGCGGCCAGCCTTTCCCTGCAGCACGTTGACGAGGCGTTGGACGCCGCCGAGGCGTCCGTCTCGCTCAACCAGCGGGTGGGCACAGGCGATGACGCCGAGCTGGGCGACCTGTTCGTCGACCCCAGCGCCGGCGACCCGGCCGAGGAGGCGGCGGAGTCGGTTCAACGGCAGCAGGTTCGTCGCGCGCTGGCCGTGCTGCCAGAGCCCGAGCGGCGGGTGCTCGAGCTTCGCTTCGGCTTCGACGCCGAGCCCGTGTCAATCGAGGCGATAGGCAAGGACCTCGGCGTCAGCCGGCAGCGGGTCCACCAGCTCCAAGAGAACGCCCTCGCCCGCCTGGCCGAGGAGCTGGAACTGGCGCAGGCCGCCTAAACGCTCATCGCGCCCGGCTCCTCCCACAATGACGACCATGGGTAACTGAACAGGCTCGGCCTGCCCCTCGGCCGAGCCTGATTGCGACGGCCGAGAACGGAGGGGCTTCGTCCCGGCGCGGCGTGTTCTTGAATGGCTGGCTCGCTGGCCTTGGGTCGGGGCGAGGTTCAGTATTGGTGCTGGTGGAGATTTCGGTTGAGTTGCGTCAGCTGCGTTATTTCGTGGCTGTGGCGGAGGAGCTGCATTTCGGCCGGGCGGCGGAGCGGTTGCATATGTCGCAGTCGCCGCTGTCGCGTGCGATCCGCGACTTGGAGCGCGAGCTGGGGCTTGTGCTGTTCGTCCGAACGACGCGCCGGGTCGAGCTGACGCCGGCGGGATCGGTTTTGCTCGAGCGTTCGCGGAGGGGCGCTGGCCGAGCTCGACGGCGCGATCGCTGAGGCGCGCTACTTCGCGGGGCCCGCGGTGTTGGGTATCGGTCACGGGCCGTTCAGCGGCTGTAGTGACCCGTATCGTCGAGGCGCTGCGAGCGCGTGAACCAGGCCTTCAGGTCCGGATCGGGGAGGACGTGACGCCGGAGCTGCTGCGACAGATTCAGGCGAGTGAGCTCTCGGCGGCGGTCGTGCAGGAGACCCCGGCAGCGGCGCGGCGCCACGGTGTCAGGGTTGACTCGCTGAGAGACGAGCCGCTTCTGGCGGCGCTTCCGGCGTCGCACGACTACGCAGACCGGGGCGCGATTCCGATCGGAGCGTTTGCCGGCGGGCGGGTCTTGCTGCCGCGTGAGCCGCCGGGGCGCGTGTTCAACGCCTGGCTGAGGGCGGTGGTCAGGGCGGCCGGGTTCGAGCTCGAGCGCACGCTGGAGACTCTCAGTGCGCCGTGGGACCGGCGCATGTTGCCGGTCGCAAAGGGCGAGGCGGTCTCGTCGCTCGTCGCCGAGTGGCAGGACGAGTCGATGGCGGGGGTTGTGGCGGTGCCGTTCGATCCGCCGCTGAGCTTTCCGCTGGATTTGGCGTCGTGCTGGCCGCCGACCGCCACGGTGGAAACGCTTGTCGAGGCGGCTTGCCGCTTGCGCGACACGGAGGGCTGGCTCAAGCAGCGGCCGGCGCGGGCAGAGCTGCCGGGCGATTGAGTCACATACGGTCTGGGTTGGTGCGCGGATCGGACTTTCTTGCGGGGTAGGGGCGGCGTAGCGTCGTGGGAGTCGACCTAACCAAGGAGGGCATCGTGGAGACAGGCGGCCGCGGCGACAGTGATCGGATCCCATGTCGAAGTGATCGGATCCCATTGCTGTTGATTCATGGGGCGTGGCTCTCGGCTCGCAGCTGGGAGAACTTCGCGGACTACTTCGAGAAGCGCGGGTTCGCTGTCTCCGCGCCGGAGTGGCCACGCAAAGAGGGTGATGTCGAGCAGCTACGCGAGGATGCGGAGTCGCTTTGTCCCGCGTCAAAACTAACGCTCCTTTAAGGGCCCTTTCTGGTTTTTCTGTGAAGAGAGCGGCCGCTGGTACCCCGTCAACGGGGGCCAGGGGTCGGCAGAACAGCGTGGAGCCGCGGTAGGCGCCTTATGGCGTCTTCTCGACGACGACCTCGAAGATCCCGTCGGCGCCTGTGGAATCGACAAGCTCATCGACTCTGGCACGCCATCCGGCGTAGTCGACGATCTCGTCTTGGTCGTTGATGTTGCGCACGACGTAGGAGCGTGTCCAGCCTTGCGGCTGGTCGACGCTTTCGAACAGGTTGCGGTAGTGGTCGAGGGTGCCGGGCTTGAGCCGCCGTACGGTCAGGGCGACGAGCATGCTGTCTCCTTGGGTGTAGATGGCGATTCGGGGAGTGGGTTGTCGCCTTTCCAGGATCCCTGGGAGCGGTAGGGGTAGAAGCAAGCGCTGGAGAACTCGAGTGGACGCGCGCGACGGCGGAGATGTTGGACTGCCCGGGTGTGGCTGTGGGCGCGGTAGGCGAAGGCGCGTGCCTCGTCGCTGGAGCGCCAGATGCTGAACGTCATCGGGTTGAGGTAGGGCCGGTCCATGAGCGGAATGGCCGTAATGAGGCCGGGTGTTGTCGCGACAAGGGGCGCGATCTCGGGGGCTGCCGTTCGCCACATGGCTCCGAGCGCGCGGAGCGGCAGTTCGAGGCGTGTAACGAACACGGCCGGGGAATGCGGGAGCCCGTTTTGGTGGCCGATCTGCAGCGCCTTGGTGCCGGGCCAGTCGCCGCGGGCGTGGGTCGGTTTCAACAGGAGGCTCCAGACCTCGCTGCCTGAGGTCGCCCAAGCGTGGGCGACTGCGGAGGTGTCGAGGAAACGATCGACGGCGCTCTCGTCGTCCCAGACGGCGAAGTAGGCCCATTCGCGCAGGTTCGGTTGAAGCAGGCGCAGGCGCGAGACGTCTGCTGGTATGGCAGCGAACGGGTCTCGGGCGGTGAAGAGGCGCCTCCAGAAGCGAACTCCTTCGATGCCCTCGTTGCGGCCGCCCGGCACGGATAGCTGACGGCGCCTGAATGTGACGACGTGAAACGACGCGACCATCGCTTCCCCCTTCGCCGAGTCGCCGCAGCCGAAGGTGGCGTCCAGCTAGGAGCACCGGCGGCAGCGGCACCATGCTAATGTCCCTAAGGGACTATTAGACCTCCCTAAGGCAGTTATGTCAAGCGACATCAAACTGCGCGAACTCAACGGGCTCTCATACGTCGTGATGACGCTGATCGGCCGCAACGGCGCCAGCGCCCACGATCTCGTGCAGATGGCAAAACGCGGCCAGCGTCTTTACTGGGCCGGCGCCGAAAGCAAGATGTACGCAGAACCCAAGCGACTCGAGCGACTCGGTTACCTGCACTCGCGCAAGGAACCCGGCAAAACCCGCCAGCGCGCCTACTACACGCTCACCGACAAGGGCCTCGCCGCCCTTCAGGAGTGGCTGGCCCAACCATCGCGCTTCCCGAAAATCCAAAGCGAAGCCGCCCTGCGCGTACAGGCAAGCGACCTCGCAAACGATCCCACGATCGTGGCGGCAAGCATCACCGCCATGCGCGCGGAGATCGCAGAGCAGCTACACCTCTCGCAAGAAAGCGAACGGCGTGCGGCCATGTTTCCCCACCGGGAGCTTCAGCTCAAACTCCTGCGCGCACTCGGCCGGCGACTGCTCAACGCCCACCTCGAATGGATCGACGAGGTCGAGCGCGAACTCACCGCCAGCGCCGACAACGACTCGGCGTCCGGCAACCGACGCCGATCTCAGCGCTCCGGTGCGAAGTAAGATCTCGGCGGATCGCTAAACGCTCAGAGCACGGAGGTCATCATGGCTGGCGTGGAATCGCGCGCGTTTGACTCCCCCGAAGAGACCCGCACGCCCGACAAGACGCGTGTCGAGATCGTGAGGATCGACGGTACGACCGCCGCACGAATGACGCTTGAGCCCGGTTGGCGATGGTCGGAGTGCATCAAGCCGCTCGCTGGCACCGACAGCTGTCAGCTTCGTCACGTCGGGACCGTGCTGTCCGGCCGTATGCACGTGACGCACGACGACGGCACTGAGCTCGAGATCGGTCCGGGCCAGGCGTACGTGATCGAGCCCGGCCACGACGCGCACGTCGTCGGCGATGAGCCGGTCGTGGGGTTCGAGTTCGAGTCGGCCTCCGCCGAGGAGTTCGCCCGTGGGTAGAGGGCCGGGCCCTTCAGCGTCGTGCAGAGGACGGCTATCTGGTGGTTTGACCGATTCGGCGTCGGGGCGGTGCCGTCGCACCGCCCTCGGGCCGGGTTGGAGCTCAGGCGGTGGCCGGCTCGGGCACGACGCCGAGCTGGCTGAGGATTTCGAGCTGGTCGAAGTAGATGTGCTCCTCGACGATCTTGCCGTTCTCGATCCGCTGGATCCCCATGCCGCGCCCCGTCGCTTTCCGGTTTGTCGGCGGGATGTCGCCGTCGGGTGCGGCGAGCGCTCCGGTGTGCGTGCCGGTCATCGTGAACTCCGCCACCACCGAGTCGCCGGACGACGAACTCGTTCACGATCGTTTGGCGCGCATCCGGAAAGGCGCGCAGCCAGACCATCACGTATTCGGTGATCGCGTCGGCGCCCTCGAAGCGGGCGGGGCCCGGCGCCTCCAGCACGGCATCGTCGGCGTACGTCGCGCGGATACGTTGCGGGTCGTGGGCGTTGACAGCGGCGAGGTTCTCGGCGGTCACCTGTCGCGGGTCTGCCATGTCGGTCTCCTTTCCGCGAGCTGACAGGACTACGTGACGGTACGACGGTCTGGCGGCGCCGTCATGGGGCGTTCGCCTCATCTTTGAGGGGCTCGAGCGTGTCGAGCAGCCCCTGCCGCATGGCGTACAACGTCGCCGCCGCACGCGACGAGACATCGATCTTGGCGTAGATGTGCTCGACGTGATTCGCGGCGGTCTTGTGCGCGATCACGAGCGTCTTGGCGATCTGGCGGTTCGATGCGCCTCGGGCCAGCAGAACGAGCACCTCCAGCTCGCGAGGCGTCAACCCGGCGGGCGCGCCACGACGACGGACGCTGGTACGGTGGCCCGCGGCGGACAGCACCGCCTCGGCGACGTCGCCATCGAAGCGGCCCCCTCGCACCTCGCGTCGCAGCTCGCCGGCAGCCTCCTGCGGCTGCAGCGGCGGGCGGTGGGGACGGGGCTCGGTCATCGCGTGATAGGCATCCGCGGCGGCGAGGATGCGCGCCAATAGGGGCAGCGACAGGCCGGCGAGTCCGCGGTGATAGCCGGACCCGTCCAGGCGCTCGTGGTGGGCGGCCGCGATCGCACCCAGGCGGGCAAGCGCCGGCGGGCGGGCAAGCGCGCGCTCGCCGTAGTAGGAGTGCAGGCGCACACGCTCCCGCTCGCTCTCCGTGAGAGCGCCCGGCTTGTCCCAGATCGTGTTCGGCACACCGGTGCGACCGAGATCGTGCAGCAGCCCCGCGTGCCGGACCGCCACCGTCTCGTTCTGCGACAGGCCCAGCAGCCCCGCCGCGTCAGCGGCCAACGCCGCCACGCCGCGCGAATGGCCGCGGAAGTACGGTGACTTGAGGTCGGCGAAATCGGCAACGACCGCGAACGCCTCGTCCAACCGGTCTTCAGCAATAGGCGCTGAGGGAGTCGGCTCGGCCGCCACAACCTCGTCCCAGGTCGTCTCGCCCTCAAGCCCGGCGAAAACGTCGTCCATGTGGCGCTCGAGCTGGGCCACGAGCCCGGGATCGAACTGCTTCCCAGCGCGCTGCCTCGCGACAGCAAGCGCCGCGGCCACCCCGCCCGCACTGCGGTGGGCCTCGACAATGTCGGCCAGCTGCACGAGCCGCACCGACAGCGCGATCTCCTCCCCCCGGATCCCAGGTTGACCCCTGCCATCCCAGCGGGCGAAGACCTGGCGCATAGGCTCATGCAAGGAAGGCTCGAGACCAAGACGCTGCGCCAGTGTCGCGGCAACATCGCAGTGGGCGGCCATCGACTCGGCCGCCCCCTTGTTTCCCTCCGCGAGCAGCGCGGCCGTGATCCGCGCACGCCGCCACGGCGAGCCACCCGCCCCCGCATGCCGAAGCATGAAGCCAAACAGCGGAAGCCCCGCCAGATCGACCCCGTAGGTGGCACCGCGAAACGCGTTGTCGTCCCCAAACCACTCCGCCAGCACCGCCGCGTCCCACGTGCAACCGATCGAGGACAGCAACGCCACGTAGTAGGCGGCCTCACGCTCACCGGGCGGCGCAGCGATCCGCTCACCCAGACGCGTGGCAATAAGGCACGAGCGCAGCACGTGCTCGGTCGGCTGCCCGAACCCGAGGTCGATGCCAAACGAAAGCGCGGCAATCAGCTCAGGAAGTCGAAGCCGCGAATCTCCGCTGCCTTCCAGCGCCACACCCCCACGCTGCGCCCCCAGAGAACGCAAGACCGGCAGCGCCCAGGCTAGCGCCCACCGCCCAACCGAGCCCACGATCCGGCCAAGCGCTCGCTCAGTTGCCGATCCGGCCGTTCGATCGTGGCGGACACCCTACGATGCCTTCGTTCATGTCTGACGAGGGAGGCTCAAGAATGGCGCTCGCGCGTGTTGTGACCTTCGAAGGGGTCGATAGGGCACGGATGGAGGAGATGAAGGCCGAGACGGCTGGCGGCGAGCGCCCAGAAGGCGTGCCCGCTACGGAAATCGTTGTGCTCCATGACGCCGACGCTGAGAAGTCCGTCGTGATCCTGTTCTTTGACAACGAGGAGGACTACCAGCGCGGCGACGAGGCGCTGAACGCGATGCCAGCCGAGGACACGCCGGGCCGGCGCACGTCAGTGGCGAAGTACGACGTCGCCGTCCGCATGACGGCCTAACCACTTGGACTGCCCGCCCTGGCCTCAAGCCGCACCCAAGTTCGGTGCGCTCGACGAAGACGGCGTCGTCTCGGGTCGTGAGGGCCAGAGAAGGGGGCCTTGACGGCCCCCTCAGATCTGGCTGATTGTGGGGGGAGCTCTTCGTCGCTACGGGGGAAGGGGCCTTGGCTCCGACGCGACGAGCGCGAGCTCTGGCTGAACGGCGAGCGGATCACGAATCCCCTCGAGCACCCCTGGTCGCGTCGTGGCCCACCGCCCGTAGCGGTCGCGCCGTCAGGGCCCGGGGGACGCACCGCACCAACCCTATCGCGGCCGTACGTCCGGCAATCCCGGGCGACTGCTACACGTGTTGACCTAGACCCGCGGCGCGGGTTAGATGACCGTCCGCCCGCCGCTGGCTCGGGGACCTCTTTATAGCGTCAGTCCATCCGCTCGCTAGCAGCTCGACAAGCCTCCGAGATAGGCCCGATCGCTAGCGGCATACGCCTTGGCCCGGCGCGTGCCTATCCCAGTCAACTGGAATGTCTGTCCTTGTCCTCGTCGTGGTTCGGTGACGAGTACGAACTCCACAGCCGTCATTGAGCAGCTGGAACTCGGTAGCTCGACGAAGAAGCCGTTGCATTGCTGGAGACCCTCGCCTCAGGCGGCTCTGTTCGACGAGCGGAGCACCTACCGGCGACCCAAGGTGCGTCGACGACGTTGCCGCGCCACCCAGCGGGGAGCGCATCTTCTGGGTGCGGGGGCGGTCGAGGACGCGCAACTGGCCCGCCGCCACGAACGAGTCTCTGGCTGGCACAGCCGGATTGACGGTTACGGGCGGCGCTCCGTCGAGGCCTGGACTTTAGGTCTTCCCTCTCCGCCGGGGAAATATCAGGCTGCAGTTCCATTGCCGCTGGCTCACTCGGAGGTAGGGAGCTACGTTCTTCCTCAGCGCCGCATCCGAGCGCCAGGAGAACAACGCCGGAGGCGAGAAGCCGTAGCCGGTCCCCGAGAATCTCGCTACCATCGCCCAACCAAGCCCTGCGTCCGCCGACGGCTATACCGAAATCGGCGACACGAGCATCGTCATTCGTCTCGCCTCGACATCGGCCACCGCAAGTACGGCCGCCGACGACCAACGAGGTGCCATCGCCGCCGCGCCACGACGGCCATCTCGGCGCGCCAGGTCGAGCATCCGACCAGCACACGAACGGCAGCACGTGGAATGCGCCCACGCCATCCTTTGTCTTGCGCCGGGAGAAGACCGACGCCAACTGTTTCGATCCGTACCCATGTGATCAAGCCCTCGCCTCTGGCGGCGGGGACCGTGTCGTATCGGTCAGGATTGCGTTTTCGAGACTGGTCGCTCACTCCAGCCTTAAGGATGTCCGTGTGTGTGGTTCGATCGCGGTGCGCCCATGATCAGCGACGGATATCGCTCCGTACGAGGCTGGTCCGTGACCCCAGAACGATCGACGTTCGTCAGGAAGCACGCGTATCCGTTTGCCATTGGTGGGCGCGTCCTTCTGCCGCATGACGCCCCGAAATCGAGCATCATACGGCTGCGCATGGTACGAACCGGCGATACTAGAGCTCGAGACCCGCTCGTGCCTCACGATCTCCGGATAGCTGCCTCGATCCGTTCGGCTGCAGTCTCAGGCTCCTCCATGTCTCCGACACCGGATCACCTTCCAACCGGCTTCGGCAAGGCGACGGTCGGTGTCAGCGTCACGACACTGGTTGGCCTCGATCTTCTGCCGCCACCAGTCGGCGTTCGCCTTGGGCCACGTCCCATGTTGTAGGCAGCCGTGCCAGAAGCAGCCGTCCACGAAGACCGCGAGTTTCGACCGAGTGAACACGATGTCGGCGCGCCTACGCCGACCCGGTAGCACGGGATAATCCACTCGATACCGAAGCCCTCGCCGGTGTAGCTGCCGGCGAAGCGCGAGTTCTCCGGGCGTATCGCGCTGGAGCGTGCTCTGCATCCGGGCGTCTCGTCGAGGGGTGGGAGGAGCGAGCGGAGGCGGAGCGTTCACATTCACAGCCTAGGCTGGACCGTTCCCGTCGCCGTGGCCGCAATCTCCTCCGCGATCGCATGACAGCGCGTTCGAACCTCGTCGACCGGGGCTGTCAGGTCAACGGTCTCCACGCGTAGATGAGGCCCATCATGGACGACTGGTGTGCGGTCGGTCCGCTCGGCTGCTCGGCGTAGAGGAGAAGGCCCGCGTTCAATCCCGTCGCACAACAGTACGCGAGCAACTGGTAGAGATCATCCGGCTCGCCTTGCTTGGTGATCTTGTACTTCGCGTCGCCGATGAACGTGCAGCGCGATCCATGCCAAAGGGAGAGGTCTGGCTCAGGCCGGATGCGCTTATCCTCATCGAGCGGGATGGACTTGCCCTGTCGCCAGCGGTAGCTGGCCGGAAGCAGTCTGCGGAGCTCGTCACCAAGGGCTGCGAACACGAAGTCCTCGAAGACCTGGTTCATGTCGAAGAGAACTGAGCTTGTCCAGGCGTTTCCAGGACGAAGTTCGACAGAGGTGTTTCGAACGAGAAGGGCGGCTAGCTCCAGCACGGAGCGATATCGCTCGTTTATACGCGTGTAGGCGAACCGGGGGAGGCGACGAGTATCGAAGGTGACGTCCGCCACGCCCTCGAAAGCGGCAATGGCAATGGCCGTGCGTCTGCGCAACTGGGCGTCACGCACGCGAACGCGTTCAATCCTGCGCAGAGCTGCTTTGACGAGACGGTTCGCATCGCTGTCAAGCGTGTAGTCGTCATAGCCCACCTCGATCGGGAGCGGTAGGTCGAAGCGCCTTCGGATTTGCTCTGCGAAGCGAACGCGGCCCCGAATGGTTGGAAGCGCCTCCTGGCGCGACATGTAGCTCATGGGTACGCCGCGGCGTAGGGCTCGCTGGAGGGAGTCGAAGGAAAGCTCTGATAAACGGCTCGACAATCCCTCCACGCGCGGCGAGCGTCGCCGCTTCGGCAGCGAAAGCGATGCCACGAGCGTAGCCCAGAAGGAAGAACACCCGATCAATCGACAGCTTCGGTTCTATGAGGACATGCAGGTGGGGCGTGCTCGCGACACCCACGATGCTCTGGGGCGTGACGAGGTACCGGTCGCCAGCGGGTTGGATCGTCAGCTTGGCTCGTACTGTCTGCAGCTCCCCGAGCTCGCCGGGATCCAGTGCAATCTCAGTCGGGTTCCACTCCTGTAGCTGGATCAGCCTGGGGGACGTCACCACCGTCGACCTCCTCCTTCAAATCGGGCCTGCGGGTGGGTACACCGCTCACGCGTCCTTCGATCGCGGCGAGTGTGAACTCCTCTACGCGGTCAGGCTCGAAGAACTGTTCCTCGACATATGGTTGGATCGAGTGCGCCCAGATACATTCGAGCCATTGTCGATTCAGCCCCGCCCGCATGAAGTGGCTTGGTCCGATCTGTATGTGGTGGTCCAAGCGTCCGGTTTGCGGCATCGACAAGGTCGGCTACGTAAACCATCGTTGGGGCATGCCGCGCAAGCCAGCGACGAAGGAGGCCTTCTACCGGCAAACGGTCTGGAAAGAATTCGACGAGCTGAAACCGTCGGCGCAAAGCTGCATCAAGAATGGCGATCGACCCATCGGCGGTATTCATAGTGCCAATAATGAGGAAGTTCTGCGGTAACTCGAATGGCTCAGATCCGTTTATCCGGACAGGAAGGACGGCTGGGCTCCCGGCCGCGACGCTGAGACGGCTTCCGGCTAGGAACTCACGACGCGAGCCTCGTCTAGCGAGCCGATCACCAAATGGGTGACCCGGACTCGAGTGCCCCGCGACGCAGGCGTTCATCGACCCTGCTGAGCTCCCCAAGTGAATCCGCCGCCCCTGCGCGGCCCCAAGGCACCGACTCGTCCTTGAGTCTGATTGGTTCTCTGAGATATACCCACGCCAGTCGCGGCCTGTGGTCTTCCGCGCGAGCGCCTCTCCGCGGCTCTCACCGTCTCTCAGCGGTTTGGAGCGTGTCCCTCTGCGTGTCCCTCTGGCACCTGAGCGGTCGGGGGCGGCAATCGCGCGAACCCCAGGATATGCAGGAGATTTCCCGATGGGCCGTGCAGGATTCGAACCTGCGACCTTGGGATTAAGAGTCCCCTGCTCTACCAGCTGAGCTAACGGCCCGGAAAGCCCGGCCAGTATAGCCCCGGCCCTTCGGCCTCTCCTCGGCCCGAGCGAAGGGGTGCGGGGGTGGGCGACGCCTACAGTACGCGCGGGTGAAGATCCTGTCCGTCGTCGGCAACCGGCCGCAGTTCGTCAAGTCCGGGCCGGTCTCGCTCGCGCTGGCCCGGCGGGCGCAGGAGGTGGTGCTGCACACGGGCCAGCACTACGACCCGGAGCTGTCGGAGGTGTTCTTCGACGAGCTCGGCCTTGCTCCGCCCGCGTACAGGCTCGAGGCGGGCTCGGGGACGCCACGCCGAGCAGACGGCCCGGATGCTGCCGGGGATCGAGGCGGCGATTCAGACGGAGAGCCCCGAGGCCGTGCTCGTCTACGGGGACACGAACTCGACGCTGGCCGGAGCTCTGGCCGCGGCCAAGCTCGGCGTCCCCGTGGCGCACGTCGAAGCCGGACTGCGCTCGTTCGATCGGACGATGCCCGAGGAGCTGAACCGCATGATCGTCGATCGGATCTCGGCGCTGCTCTTCTGCCCGAGCGAGCTTGCCGCGCGCAACCTGGCCGCGGAGGCGGTCACCGAGGGAGTTCACGTGGTCGGCGACGTGATGCTCGACGCGAACCTCCGCCTTGCGCCGCTCGCGCAGAGAACGGTCCCGTGCCCTTGCCGACGCGGGCGTCGAGCCGGGCCGATACCTGCTGCTCACGCTGCATCGGCCGGCGAACACGGAACCGGCCTCGCTGACGCGGATCGCTGCTGCGCTCGGCCGCCTCGAGGAGCCCATCGTCTTTCCAGCCCATCCACGGACGACGGCGGCGCTCGAGACGCATGGAATCGAGCTTCCGGCCAAGCGTGCGCCTGCTGCCGGCGGTGGGCTACCTGGACTTCGCAGCGCTCGCCTCGCAGGCACGTGTCGTCCTGACGGACTCCGGAGGCGTCCAGAAGGAGGCCTACTGGTACGGCGTCCCCTGCGTGACGCTGCGGACGACCACCGAGTGGACGGAGACCGTCGAGGCCGGGTGGAACCGCCTCACCGGCGACGATCCCGAGCTCATCGTGCGCGCCGTTGTCGACGCCGGCCCGGCCCGGCGCATCCGCAGCTGTACGGCGACGGCAACGCTGCCGAGCGGATCGCCGAGACCCTGGTCGCTACGATGACCCGCTGATCGATGAAGCGTGAGCTCGCCATCGTCGGCGCCGGCTACGTCGGCGTCCCGCTCGCCCAGGTCTTCGCCGAGGCCGGGGTGGCAACCGTGCTGGTCGACGTCGACGTC
Source organism: uncultured Thermoleophilia bacterium (assembly GCA_963838105.1). Taxonomy (GTDB): domain Bacteria; phylum Actinomycetota; class Thermoleophilia; order Gaiellales; family Gaiellaceae; genus CAWJNF01. The sequence continues at coordinate 20,770 of CAWIQC010000032.1, forward strand.
GCCAAGATCGAACGGATCCAGCGAGGCGAGAGCTACATCGAGGACGTCCCGAGCGAGGTCATCGCGCCACTCGTCGAGGCTGGAATGCTGGGCGCGACGACCGACTACGACGCCGTTCGGGAGACCGACGCGATCATCATCGCCGTCCCGACTCCGCTGACACGGCAGCGGGAACCCGACGTCTCCATCGTGCTCGCCGTGGCCGCGAAGCTCGCCGAGCGGCTTCGTCGCGGGCATCTCGTCGTGCTCGAGTCGACCACGTATCCGGGCACGACGCGGGAGGAGGTGCTGCCGATCCTCGCCCGGAGCGGCCTCGAGGTGGGTGAGGACTTCTTCCTCGCCTTCAGCCCCGAGCGCGTGGATCCGGGCCGCACCGATTGGACGACGAAGAACACGCCGAAGGTGATCGGAGGCTTGACGGACGCCTGCACCGAGCGCGCGTCGGCGCTCTACCGACGCGCGATCGACACCCTCGTGCCTGTCTCCTCCCCGGACGCGGCGGAGCTGGTCAAGCTGCTCGAGAACATCTTCCGCTCGGTCAACATCGCCCTCGTCAACGAGCTCGCGCAGCTGTGCGATCGCATGAACCTCGACGTGTGGGAAGTCGTGGAGGCCGCCGGCACGAAGCCGTTCGGCTTCATGCGCTTCAAGCCCGGCCCGGGGCTCGGCGGCCACTGCCTCCCGGTCGATCCGTTCTACCTCGCCTGGAAGGCGCGCGAGTACGACTTCTACACGGAGTTCATCGAGCTGGCCGGGAAGGTCAACGAGAACATGCCGTACTTCTGCCTCGAGAAGATCACGCGAGCGCTGAACGGAGCGGAGCGTTCCGTCCGCGGCAGCCGGGTGCACATCGTGGGCGTCTCCTACAAGGAGGACGTGGGCGACCTGCGCGAGTCGCCGGCGCTGAAGCTGATCGAGCTGCTTCGCGCCGAGGGCGCCGAGATCTCCTACACGGACGAACACGTGCCACAGCTGCCCGAGCACGAGCTCGTCTCGGCCGCGCTCGACGGCGCGGTCGGGAGCGCGGACTGCGTCGTCATCGTGACAGCGCATGGCGGCATCGACTACGAGGCGCTCGCCGCGGAGGCCCGCCTCGTGGTCGACCTTCGCAACGCCACGGGCGCGGCGGGCTCGGCGAACGGCAACGTGTGGAAGCTGTAGTCGCGCAGGTCGGGCTCGGCCCGTGGGGCGGCAACCTCGCCAGGAACTTCAACGAGCTCGCCCGCCTGAAGTGGCTCTGCGACCTCGATCCGTCGCGGATCGACCGGCTGCAGAGCTCGGTTTCCCGCGACGGCGTTCACGCGACCGATTCGAGGACTCCTCGAGGACCCCGAGGTCGACGCGGTCGTCATCGCGACGCCCGTGCCCACTCATGCAGGGCTCGCGAAGCGAGCGCTGCAGATGAAGAAGCACGTCCTGGTGGAGAAGCCGATGGCGCTCACCGGCGGGGAGGCGGACGAGCTGGCCGAGCTGGCCGCTGCCGAAGGGCGCGTCCTCATGCCCGGCCACCTGCTCCTCTACCACCCCGGCGTGGCCAAGCTGAAGGAGCTCGTAGACGCAGGCGAGCTCGGCGAGGTCCTCTACGTCTACGGCAACCGTCAGAACCTGGGAACGATCCGCGGCGACGAGAACGCGCTCTGGAGCCTGGGCGTGCACGATCTCTCGGTGATCCTCCATCTCCTCGGCGAGGAGCCGGTCGAGCTCTCGGCACGCGGCGAGTCCTTCCTCAAGGAGGGCGTCGAGGACGTCGTCTTCTGTCACATGCGGTTCCCGTCGGGCAAGGCCGCGCACATGCATCTCTCCTGGCTCGACCCGCACAAGATGCGCCGCATGACCGTCGTGGGCACCAGGCGCATGGCCGTCTTCGACGACATGGAGCTCGATCGGAAGGTCACGGTGTACGACTCGGCCGCCGAGCAGTCGCTCGGGTCGTACGGCGAGTGGCGCACTCGCACGGGTGACATCCATTCCCCCCGCATCCCGAACGACGAGCCCCTCCGGCTCGAATGCCGCCACTTCCTCTCGCTCGCGGGGGGCGAGGGCGACCCGCTGTCGGCCGCCCGCGAAGGCGCGCGCGTGGTCAGAGTGCTCGAGCAGCTCCAGGCGGAGCTCGAGCGCCAACCGGCATGACCATCGCGGCGAGCGCGGTGGTCTTCGACGGTACGGAGCTGGGCGCAGGGGTCGTCATCGAGGACCAGGCCGTCGTGGGGAAGCAAGCGACGCTCGGCCGTTCCTCGACCGCGACCGCGCGACCCGCTGCCCCTCTCGTCGTCGGCGACGCGTGCGCCATCCTGGCCGGCGCCGTCGTCTTCGCCGGCAGCCGGCTCGGCAACGGCGTCATCGTGGGCGACCAGGCCTGCGTGCGCGAGCGAGTCACCGTCGGAGAGGGAAGCGTGATCGGCCGCGGCACCCTCGTCGAGAACGACGTCGCAATCGGCGCCCGATGCAGGATTCAGGCGAACGCCTACGTGACGGCATACACGACGATCGAGGACGACGTCTTCATCGCGCCCTGCGTCGTGACGACGAACGACAACTTCATGGGTCGGACGGAGCGCCGCCATGCGCTCCGGCGCGGCCCGACCATTCGCCGCCGGGCACGGATCGGTGGTGGCGCCGTACTCCTTCCCGGGGTCGAGATCGGCGAGGAGGCCTTCGTCGGTGCGGGCGCAGTCGTCACGAAGGACGTCCCGCCCCGCGCGGTCGTCGTCGGAAACCCTGCCCGCGTCATCCGCCAAGTGGCCGAGGACGAGCTGCTCGACGCATAGGGCCGGGCCGGATGAGATCCGGCCCCTACAGCCCCGGGCCGGATGAGATCCGGCCCCTACTTCGTGATGGTCAGCGTGTAGGCGCCGCGCCGGGACTTCGGCGCCTTGACCTGGATGAAGTGCCAGCCACTCGTTCTCACCCGGTAGCGCAGGCTCGGGTTGAAACCCGAGCGGTAGGCGAGCACGGATCCGCTGCGGACGGCGAGGAGCGTGATCGGAGTCACCAGGGTCGTTCCGCGGCGCCAGAGGACGATCGTCGGCTTGGTGTCCTTTGGTCCGTTGAGCGAGGCTGTCACCGTTCTGCCGGCGCGTAGGAAGACGCGATAGACGTCGTTCGGGTCGTCGAAGTGGTCGATGGTCGCATTCACCACGTGGCGCGTGCCGTACAGCGTCCACGCCTTCGCGCCCGCGTCGTCGTTCGTCTCGTAGCGGTCCGGTGGCGGCGGTAGGGCGAGCGCGGCACCCAGCGCCTCCGGAAGGTCGAGGCGTCCGTAGCCGCTCGCGGCGTCGCGGCCGGGTGTACCCATGTCGGCGGCGCTGAGCTCGAGGAGCGTCATGACCTGGCTCGCCGTGAGCGTGGGCCGCTGGGCCAGCAGGAGCGCGGCCGCAGCGGAGACCAGCGGAGCCGCGAACGACGTCCCCGCGCCCGATGCGTGATGGGCGTACTGCGCCCGCGCGCAGAAGTTGTAGCCAGGCCAGGCACACGCCGGGTCGGTGAGATCGAACGGGTACGTCGAGACGATGCCCACGCCCGGCGCTGCGACGTCGTTGTAGGTGGTGTCACGATTCGAGAACGCAGGCGTCGCGAGCGACTGATCGAAGGCGCTCACGCCGACCACGTGCGAAAGAGCGGCCGGATAGCTCGCGTAGCGGTACGGACCGGGAGTGGAGTTGCCCGTTGCCGCCACGACCACGGCGCCGTTCTGGTACGCGTAGTCGATCGCGTCGCGCTCGAGCTCCGAGTACTCGTCGCGGAGCGGGGTCGGTCGGGTCACGGACGCCGCCCAGGCTCAGGTTGATCACGAGCGCGCCGTTGTCGACGGCCCACCTGATGGCCTCCGCCTCGTCCTCGACCGAGATCGACCCGTCGGGTCGCACGACCTTGGCGACCAGGAGCTCGACGGGAAAGCCCACGCCGGCGATGCCCTCTGCATTGTCGAGCGCCGCGGCGATCTCTCCGGCGACGATCGTCCCGTGGCCGTTGGTGTCCTCGGTGGCCTTGCTGCCGACGTAAGACTTCGTCGCCGCGATGCGGACAGGAGGGAACTCGGGATGCGACGCGTCGATCCCCGAGTCGATCACGGCCACACGCACCGGCCCGAACACCGGCAAGGCGTCCCAGAACTCGAACGCCCGGATCGAGCTCAGGTACCACTGGTAGGAGACGAGCGGGTCGGTGGGCTGGTAGGCGAGCACCCGGCTCCGGCGGACAGGCTCGACGTACGTGACACCGGGAAGCTCGGCGAGCTCGCCGGCGGCCTCGCCGACGGCATCGACCGAGACCACGATCGCCCCGACGTCGGCGAGGGTCTCGTCCACCGTGCCGCCCGTGGCCTCGCGGACGAGCTCGGCAACGTGCTGGGCGTCGCTCGGATCGGCGATTCCGACCGCGATCCTGCCGGACGCGGCGTGGCCGGTGGAGGACAGGACGAGCGCGGCGAAGAGCGCCAGAAGCGCTGATCGCGTCACGACAGCTTGAGCACGGAGCTCGTGCCGGCGGCGAGGCCGCCGCCGGCGGGTACCAAGGCTCTGTAGACACCCGGACGCTAGCTCGACCTCCGCCCGGTACTTCCCATTCGCTCGGGTCACGGCCCTCGTCAGGGTCTCCCATGCTTCGCCAGTCCTACGCTGGATGGTAACCGGTGTCCCGGTCCGGCCCGGGCTCACAGTTCCCTGTGAGCGCCGAGGCGCCGTCTGCCCTGCGCAGGACCACCTTCGGTGAGACGCGGACACGTACGGCCGGGCCGGCGATCCGGGAGGCGCGCAGCCGGAAGGAGGTGGTCACCTTCGGCCGTAGCGCCACGCTGAACCGGCCCGTCTTTGCAATCCGGCTGACCCTGCCCCATCCGCCCCCGGTCGGCCGCCGCTCGAGCGCCGCGCGTTCGAGGCCGCGCAGCCTTCCGCGGAGCGTGACCCTCTTGCCGTAGACGATGCGCGACGCAGACGGTCTCAGCGTCATGTTGTCCACGGTGAACCACGTCGAGCGCAGGCCGAGCTTCGAGCGCACCTCCCCGCCGGGAATCGTCGCCTCGCCGTTCGGCCCGATCGCCGTGATCGATCCGGCTCGTCCGGAGCCGTTCACATTCACGCGAATAGTGGTCACGCCCTTGGGGATACGGTCTCCCAGCTTCGCCCGGAGCTCCTCCGCCGTGAAGGCGATGGGCCCCCAGTCGTGGTACGGAGAGATCGTGTCGTGCGGATCGTCGACGGACACGAGATAGGGCAAGGCTTCAGCATCCGGCCAGACATCCTGAATCGAGGCCGTCCTTCCGCCCGAGCTGGCGGAATAGAACGTCCAGGCGACCTTCCCGTTGAAGAGCACGATTTGTCCCTTCGTGGCGTTCACGGCTGCGGTCGTCCGCTGGTTCTCCGAGAGGATCCCGCCGTATACCTGGCTTCTGGTGTCGGCGAAGACGTCGAAGTTGCCGCCGGTCTGGCGTGAGACGAGCGCGTACGAACGGGCGGCGATCGCCTGGACCTTGAGCGCCTCCATGTGCCACTCGGACGGCATCTCGCCGGGCACCACGCCCCAGAGGTAGCGCTCGAGCGGAACGCGGTTGACCGCCTGGAGCTTGCCGCCGGCCACCGAGACCACGAGCGAGCCGCGATAGGGCTTGCCGAGCTCGAGCGGCGCCGAGCCAGGCAAGAAGCGCAGGGGCGGCACGAGCGCACGCTGTCCGTTTGCTCCCTGGAAGGTCAAGGACGTGTCGAGCTCGATGCTCCCTGCCGGAACCTTCGCGGTGAACCCGGAGGCGTCCTGGATTCGGAACGAAGCGGCGGAGGCGATCGTCAGGCGTTTGCCGGTAGCGAGGAGGACGCGGATCGTGGACACGGGCGCCGGGCCCGAGCTCGGTGCCGCGGTAGTAGTGGGCCAGGATCCGCTCGTGCTTCCAGCCGTTCTGAGCGAAGCCGTAGGCGCCGTACTGTGCCATGCCGATCCCGTGGCCCCAGCCGTGACCGGTGAAGAGAAACGTTGGCTCCGCAGAAGCCGCCGCCGGCGCGGCGAGCAGGCCCAGGAGCGCGACGAGGTGCAGCAGGCGTCTCATGACGTCGTGGCCGGGGCGGTCAGAACACGGTACCGAAGCGCGGTTAAGGATCCGTGAGGAGCCGGCCCGCGGGATTCCCTCGTGCCTCCGTTCGCCGCCCGTGGCCCCCGTCCTGCCCGGGTTGCCGGCGGCCGAGCGCTAACCGTGTCAATTCGCCAGGCGTCGGGCGTACTGCTCCCGGTAGAAGGCAAGGTACTCACCCGACTTGAGCGGCTCCCACCACGCGCGATTGGCCCCGTACCACTCGACCGTCTCGGCCAGGCCGCGCTCGAAGTCGTGCTCGGGCCGCCAGCCGAGGGCAGCCAGCTTCGACGAATCGAGCGAGTAGCGCCGGTCGTGCCCGGGCCGATCCTCGACGTGGCGGACGAGCTCGTCGCCGGCGCCGGTCAGGCGCAGGATGCGCTCGACGACGTCGAGGTTCTCGAGCTCGTCGCCTCCGGCGACGTTGTAGACCTCGCCCGCCTGTCCGTCACGCAGCACCAGCTCGATCGCGGCGCAGTGGTCGCGGACGTGGAGCCAGTCCCGGGTCTGGCGGCCGTCACCGTACACCGGCAGCGGCTGGCCGTCGAGCGCGTTGGTGACGAAGAGCGGGATCATCTTCTCCGGGTACTGGTTCGGCCCGTACGTGTTGGATCCGCGCGTGATCACGGCGTCGACGTCGTACGTGCGAACGTGTGCGAGGACGAGGAGATCGCCGCCCGCCTTGGACGCGGCGTAGGGGCTCGAGGGCCGCAGCGGGTCGCTCTCCTGCGACGAGCCGCCGCCTTCCAGATCTCCGTAGACCTCGTCCGTCGACACATGCACGAGCCGCCCACCCGTCGTGCGGGCCCACTCGAGCAGCACGAACGTGCCGTAGACGTCCGTCTCGATGAACTCCGCCGCCCCCAGGATCGAGCGGTCGACGTGAGTCTCCGCGGCGAAGTTGACGATTGCGTCGCAGCCCTCGGACGCGGCGGCTACGGCGTCCGCGTCCGCGATGTCGCCGTGAACCAGCTCGACCTCGGCATCCTCGAGATTGGCGGGGTTGCCCGCATAGGTGAGCTTGTCGAGCACGACGACGTCGGCGCCACCCGCAGCGAGGCGCTTGGCGAAGTGGCTGCCGATGAACCCGCAGCCGCCGGTGACGAGAATCCGCACTCGGACGATTGTACGGACGCGAGCCGCGCCCGCCCCGCCGCCACCGCCGCGACGAACTCGTCACAGCCGCGTCCCACATTCGGCACATCTGTGTCTTGACTTGGATGGGGTCTGACCCCCGGGGTCCAAGACCCCAGATGATTGATCTGCAATTGACCGGCAACCCGACCGTACCTCGATGGCGTCGTCCGGATGGCAGCCGGTCGCCGTGCAGCGCTCGACGCTGCGCCGTGCGCTCGGCACGTACCGGTAGCAGCGTACGCACGACGCCGACTGAGGTCGCGCCCTCATGCTCGGTCTCTGCCGTCCCCGACGGCGCCGCAATTCACCGATCAGACCCCGAGACGCGCGAGGCACTCGCGCAGCCCCTCGCGCCAGTGCGGCAGGCGGGGCGTCGCGGGCCTCTCGCTGCGCAGCACCGAGTAGGCAGGCCGCGGTGCCGGTCGTCCGAGCTCGGCCGTCGAGATGCCTACGACGCGGCAGTCGAGCCCGGCCTCGGAGAAGATTGCCTCGGCGAACTCGGCCCACGTGCAGTCTCCGTCCGCGGCAACGTGGTAGGTGCCATACGGCAGGCCGACGAGCTCGCGCGTCGCTGCCGCCAGGTGGCCGACGTAGGTGGGAGAGCCCCGCTGGTCGTCGACGACGCGCACCTCGTCGCGCTCGCGCCCGAGCGCCAGCATCGTGCGAACGAAGTTCGTGCCCGTCCAGCCGAAGAGCCAGGAGCTGCGCACGATCCAGCCGTCGCGGACCTCCCGCTCGCCCTCGAGCTTCGTGCGTCCGTAGGCCGACCGCGGGTCGGTCGGGTCCGACTCGAGGTAGGGCTGGCGCTTCGTGCCGGCGAAGACGTAGTCGGTCGAGAAGTAGACGAGCGGCGCGCCGAGCTCGACGACGCGGCGGGTGCCGAGGACGTTGACCGCCCTCGCAGAGCCCTCGTCGGTCTCTGCGTCGTCGACCTTCGTCCAGGCGGCGCTGTGGAGGACCAGATCCTGCGCCTGAACGAGCTCGTCGAGCGGATTGCGGATGTCGAGACGCTCGCGTGGGAGGGCCGAAGCCCAGGGGAACGCCTCCGAGAGCGCCGTCCCGAGCTGCCCGCCCGCCCCGGTTACGAGGATGCGCGGGAATCGCGCTCGGAGAGGATCGGGCTCCGGGTGCTCCACAGGTGGCGAACTCGCGGGTCGTTCCACGGCACGGTGTGCTCGTCGGGATGCTGAGGGTCGTACTCCACGGTGACGTGGTAGGTGAAGAGGCAGTCCGTCAGCGCCTCGAAGCCGTGTGCATGACGGCCGGGCACGTACACCGCGGCGGGGTTCGACTCGCCGATGTCGAGGCAGAACGTCTCGCCGCTCTCCCGGTCGAGGACGACGACGCGCGCCATGCCGGCGAGGCAGGCGAAGAGGTCGTCCTGGCCGCGCTCGTGGTAGTGCAGCCCGCGGATCACGCCCTGCCGCGAGAACGAGACATTCGTCTGCACCGTGCCCGTCGGCAGCAGGCTGTCACGCCGGAGCTCGTAGAACCAGCCGCGCCCGTCCTCGTAGCGCCGGAGCGGCAGCACCAACAGGCCGTCGATCATGCCGTCTTGTTCGCGCCAGTGCGCTCGACGAGCGCGGCAAGCTCGGCCAGGGCCTCGTGCGTGCCGGCGTCGTGCCACCAGCCGCGGATCCGACGCGCTTCGAGGCGGCCCTGGTTGGCGTAGACCCGGTTGACGTCTGTGATCTCGAGCTCGCCGCGAGATGACGGCTCGAGCGTGCGGATGATGTCGAACACGCCCGCGTCGTAGCCGTAGAGGCCGACGACGGCGTCGCTGGTGGGCGGCGACGGGTAGCGCGTATCCACGACCCCCGCCTTCTCGACCAGGTCGACGACGCGTTCATCCTCGCCGTAGACGACGACGCCGAAGCGCTCGGGATCGGGCACCTCCTTGACGAAGATGAGGGCGCCTGCGTCACCCTCGGCGAACTCGCGGAGCTCCTCCGTCTGGGCGTACTCGAAGAGGTTGTCGCCGAGGCAGACGACGAGCTTGCCCCCGCCGGCGAAGCTCTCGGCCATGCCGACGACCTGCGCGATCCCGCCGGGATGCGTCTGCACCTTGTACGTGAGGTCGAGCTCGAAGAGGGGTGTGGTCTCCCCCCGGGCGTCCATCCTGCCGTCGCCGAGCAGGTCGATCAGCTGACCGGCGTGGCCCTGGCCGGTCACGATCAGCACCTCGCGGATCCCGGCGAGCTGCAGCAGCTGGAGCGGGTAGTAGATCATCGGCCACCGCCCCACCGGCAGCAGGTGCTTGTTGGCGACCCGGGTCAGCTCCTGGAGACGCGTGGCCTCTCCACCGGCCGCAACGAGCCCACGGGCAATCGTCATGGCGGCCGATTGTACGAGCCAGGCCCCATCGGAGCGGGTCAGCCGTCTCGGTCGAGCGCGTCGTGAAAGGCGCGTTCCGCCTGTGCCCCGAACACGGCCAGCACGACGCGCTCGAGCGTGGTCGTCTCGTAGCTTCGCACCGCGTCGATCATGATCCGCGCGCAGTCCTCGAGCGGGAATCCCCCGACGCCGGTGCCGAAGGCGGGGAGGGCGAGCGACCGAGCGCCGGCCTCCTCGGCTACCTCGAGGCAGCGAACCGTCGTCTTGCGTACGAGCTCCCCGTCGGTGCGCAGGTCCTGTCCCATCACCGCACCGTGTACCACCCATTTCGCGGACAGGCGGCCCGCGCCAGTCACGACGGCGTCGCCGAGGGCGATGGGCCCCTTGGCCACCGCCTCGCGCTCGATCTCCTCTCCGCCGGCGCGCTTGATCGCCCCCGCCACGCCCGCTCCCATCCAGAGGTGGTTGTTGGCGGCATTCGCGATCGCGTCCACGGGGAGCTGCGTGATGTCGCCTTCGACGATCTCGATCTCAGCGGGCACGTGCAGCTCTCCGCTTCGCCTTGCGCTCCTTGACCTCGCCTGCATGGCGCACAGCCGTGAACCACACGTACACTGCCCCGGCAGCTCCGAGCGCGACGAGTCTCAGTCGCGTCTTCACTGCGCGAGCGTACCGAACCGCGGCGCTATCATCGAGTAGAGAGAAGCGACGAAAGGATGTGACGATGGCGACGAACATAGCGACGAAGGCCAAGATCGTGACGACGGCGGCCAAGGCTCGTCCGGTGGTGGAGCGGGTTGCCAAGGACGAGGAGTTCAGGAACCACGTCCTCGGGGCGTTCGGCTCGGCGAAGACGATCTACGACGAGCTCTTCCTCGAGGCGCCCGAGCCGAGCGGGTCGAAGCCCCGCCAGGTCGTGTCGAGGCTGGCGGCGGATCCCGCGCTCCAGGACGAGGTGCGCAATGCGATCGCCGAGCTGCGAGGAGCCAGCACGCGTGCGAAGAAGGCGTCGAACCCCTCGCACAAGGCGCGCAACTCGTTGATCGTCGCCGGCATCATGATCGGGATCCTCTACAACCCGAAGACCGGCCCGGACACCCGCAAGTGGCTGAAGGAGAAGGTCTTCGGCCCGGAGGAGACGTTCGAGTTCGAGGCAGCCTGAGGCGCACGCCTCGGCAGCAGCTTTCTCGGGGGGCCGGCTCTGTCCGGCCCCCGAGCGTTCCGGCCCTACAAGGCGTCGAGGTACTCGCGGATCTCCCAGTCCGTCACCGCGAGCGAGAAGCGGCGTACCTCGTTGCGCTTGATCGTCGTGAAGGCCTGGACGAACTGCTCGCTCATCTTCTCGCGCACGAACGCGTCGGCCTCGAGCGCGTCGAGCGCCTCTGCGAGCGAGAGCGGCATCGTCTGACGCTCCACGGGGGGCTCGTAGACCTCTCGGGAGGGCGGGCCGGGGTCGAGCTTGCGGTCGATGCCGTCGAGCCCTGCGAAGATCTGCACGGCCGACGACAGGTAGGGGCTGGCCGACCCGTCAGCGCCTCGGCACTCGACTCTGGTCGCCTTCCCGAGCTCGGCGGGGATGCGTGCGAAGACTGAGCGGTTGTCCGGCCCCCAGTCGACGAAGTACGGCGCCAGCTCCTGCGCCATGAAGCGCTTGTAGGCGTTGATCGTGGGAGCCATCACCGCGGTGGTTCCGCGCGCGTGGTCGATCAGGCCGCCGATGAACCAGCGCGCGGTCTCCGAGAGGCCCTCCTCGTCGGCTGGGTCGGAGAAGAGGTTCTCTCCGGCGTCGTCCCAGGCCGACACGTGGAGGTGGTAGCCGGAGGTGCCGCCCTCCATCGGTCGGCCGATGAACGTCGCGACCAGGCCGTGCATGGCGGCGATCTCCTTGATCGCCAGCTTGAGCAGGTGTCCCTCGTCCGCGGCGACGAGCGCGTCCGCATAGCGGCAGTTGATCTCCCACTGCGACGGGTCGTACTCCTGGTTCGTACAGACGAAAGGCAGGCCCAGCCCGCGCACCGCATCCTCCATCGCGCGCAACACGCCGCGTGGGTCGACGCGGGGATCCATCCGGTAGACGAGCCCGGGCGTCTGCGCGTAGCGCTCGAGGCCACGCCGTGTCCGGCGGAAGAGGAAGAACTCGAGCTCGTGTCCGCAAGCGATGCGAAGCCCACGGTGCTCGGCCTCGGCGATCGCTCGCTTGAGGATGCCGCGCGGATCGGTGGGGAGCGGCTCCCCGTCGAAGTAGCAATCTCCCATGCATATCGCGGTGTCGCGCTCCCAGGGGAGGATGCGGAGCGTGGCGAGGTCGGCCCGCACCTGCATGTCCCGGAAGTGCACCTCGTCTCGCAGCCCGGTGTCGTCGGGCATCACGCCGGTGTGATCGATCGCGAACACGGCGATACAGAAGTTGAGGCCGTCTTCGGCAGCCTCCTCGAGGCACTCGAGCGGCACGACCTTGGCCCGCGTCGTCCCGATCAGATCGGTGTAGTGGACGCGTACGCGCGAGATGCCGGCGCTCCGTAGCTCGTCGACTGTCATCGCGTCAGCTTATTGCCGGGTTCCGCGCGCTGCTTGACGCCCGGCGGGTGCGCTCGCCAGAATCGCGACCGTGGTGTCCCGACCGCATCCGCTCGACCCGCTGACCGCCGACGAGATCGCCGCCGCCGCCGCGATCGTGCGCCGGGAGCGGGAGCTCGACGACCGTACGGCCTTCGTCTCGATCTCCCTGCGCGAGCCCGCGAAGGAGGACGTGCTCGCGGGCGCGCGGATCGAGCGGGAGGCCGACATCGTCCTCCTCGACCCGGCAGCGGAGTCCTCCTTCGAGGTCGTGGTCTCGCTGGACAGGAGCGCGCTCGTCGACTGGCGAGAGCTCCGCGGCCTCCAGCCCGCGATGACGCCCGAGGAGTACGAGCTGGTCGAGCGGGTGGTCAAGGCGCATCCGGACTTCCGGGCCGCCCTCGCCCGGCGAGGCATCGGCGAGGAGCAGCTCGAGCTGGTCGGGGTCGATCCGGTGCCCGTCGGGTCCTGGGGCGACCACCAGTACGAGGGGAGGCGGCTCATCCGCGCGCTCTCGTGGATCGCGCCGTACCCGGGCGGGAACACGTACGCGCGGCCGATCGAAGGGCTCGTCGGTCTCGTCGACACGCATCGGGCAGAGGTCGTCTCGGTCGACGATCATGGCGCCGTCGCGATCCCGCCCGGGACCGGCGAGTACCGGGCCGGCCGCGCCGGGCCCCTTCGGGACGAAGTCGCCCCGCTCGAGATCACGCAGCCGGAGGGGCCGGGGTTCACGCTCGAGGGCAATCTCGTGCGCTGGGAGCGCTGGCAGCTCCGGGTCGGGTTCACGACGCGCGAGGGGCTCGTCCTGCACCAGGTCGGCTACGAGGACGACGGCCGCCTCAGACCCGTCCTCTACCGAGCGTCGTTCAGCGAGATGGCGGTCCCGTACGGCGACCCGAGCCCGACGCGCTACATCCACAGCCCGTTCGACATCGGCGAGAACCTCGTCGGCCGGCTGGCGAACTCGCTCGAGCTCGGCTGCGACTGCCTCGGCGAGATCCGCTACCTGGACGGGGCCGTCTGCGACAGCCGGGGCGAGCCGGTCGTGATCCGAAACGCCGTCTGCCTCCACGAGGAGGACGCCGGCGTCCTCTGGAAGCACTGGGACTTCCGCACCGGCCACACCGAGGTGCGCCGTTCGCGTCGCCTCGTCGTCTCGTCCATCTCGACGATCGGCAACTACGACTACGGCTTCTTCTGGCACTTCTACCAGGACGGCTCGATCGAGGTCCTGGTGAAGGCGACCGGCATCCTCGCGACCGCGGCCAGTCCGCCGGGGGAGCGGCCCGAGCACGGGCAGCTCGTCGCCGAGGGCCTCAACGGGATGATCCACCAGCACTTCTTCAACGTGCGGCTGGACCTCGACGTGGACGGGCGTGCGGAACGCCGTCTACGAGGTCGAGACGGAGGCGTCCCCCGCCGGCCCCGGCAACCCGTTCGGCAACGCGTTCCGGCCCGTGCGCCGCCTGCTGCGCACCGAGAGCGAGTCGCCCCAGGTCGTCGACCAGCTCCGTGGACGCTGCTGGCTCGTCGTCAACAACGAGCGGCGCAACGCCGTCGGCGACGCGGTCGGCTGGAAGCTCTGCCCGGGGGAGAACGTGCTGCCGTTCGCCCAGCCCGACTCCGCGCTGCCGCGCCGGGCGGGCTTCGTCACGAGGCACGTCTGGGTCACGCGCTTCGCCGAGGCGAGAGCGCTACGCGGCCGGCGACTACCCCTACCAGCACCCGGGCGGCGCCGGCTTGCCGGCCTACGTCGCGCAGGATCGGTCGATCGAGGACGAGGACATCGTGCTCTGGTACACGTTCGGCCTCCACCACCTGCCGAGACCGGAGGACTGGCCGGTGATGCCCGTGGCGCAGATCGGGTTCATGCTGAAGCCGTTCGGCTTCTTCGACCAGAACCCGGCTCTCGACGTACCCCCGCCTGCCGGCCATCAGAGCTGTCATGCCGGCTCGGGAGGCGATGGGTAGCAGCGCCTTGCTCGCGCCCGCTCTGCGTGGCGCGGTGACCGGACCGGTGCTCGTCCCCGGGGATGCCGGCTACGACGAGGCGCGGGCGGTGTGGAACGCGGACGTCGACCGGCGGCCGGCCGCGGTGGTGCGGTGCGCGAGCGTCGAGGACGTCGTCGCCTGCATCCGCCTCGCGACCGAGCGCGATCTCCTGCTGGCCGTCCGCGGCGGCGGTCACAACGTCGCCGGCTACGGAACCTGCGACGGCGGTCTCGTCGTCGACCTCTCGGCGCTCCGCGCTGTGGAGGTCGACCGGAGTAGCCGCGTCGCCCGGGCCCAGGGCGGCGCCACCTGGGCCGACTTCGACGCGGCCACGCAGGCGTCCGGGCTGGCGACCACGGGAGGCGTGGTCGCGACGACAGGGATCGGCGGCCTGACGCTGGGCGGCGGCATCGGCTGGCTGAAGCGTCGCCACGGCCTCACCTGCGACAACCTGATCGCTGCCGAGGTCGTCACGGCGGACGGCACGATGATCCGTGCGAGCCCGGACGAGCACCCGGATCTGTTCGTCGCTCTGCGCGGCGGCGGCGGCAACTTCGGCGTGGTGACGAGCTTCGAGCTCCGCCTGCACCCTGTGGACGTCGTGCTCGGAGGCTACGTCGCCCATCCGATCGATCGCCTCGCCGAGTGCGTGCGGTTCCTCGTCGACTACGCGGCGGACATGCCCGACGAGCTGACGATGCTCCTCTTCGTCATGGTCGCCGAGCCCCACCCCCCGATGCCCGAGCATCTCTGGGGCAAGCCGGTCGTCCTGCTCGGCGCCTGCTGGTGCGGGCCCCTCGAGGAGGGGGAGCGGGTGGTCGCGCCGCTGCGGCGATTCGGCCCGCCTGCCCTCGACGAGCTCGTCCCGATGCGCTACCTCGACCTCCAGGGCGCGTTCGTCGACGCGCCGCAGGCGCTACCCGGATACGGCAACTACTGGAAGGCCGAGTACCTCGCCGGCGTGCCCGAGGCCGCCGTCGATGCCATCGTCGAGCACGTCGGCCGGATCACGTCGCCGTACAGCTACGTCGAGCTCGACCCGCTCGGCGGTGCGATCTCGTGTGTCGAGGACGGTACGACGGCCGTGGGCTTTCGTCAGGCGCCGTTCCTCTTCCAGGCGAACGCCGTCTGGCCGAGCGACGATCCCGAACGCGAGCGCCACGTGGCCTGGTCGCGGGACTTCTGGGCTGCCCTGACCCCCTTCTCGGCCGGTGCCACCTACCTCAACTTCATCGGCGACGAGGGCTCCGACCGGATCCGGTCGTCGTTCGGGCCCGAGCTCTACGCCCGGCTCGTGGCAGCGAAGCGCGCCTACGACCCGGAGAACCGCTTCCGTGTCAACCAGAACATCGATCCCGACGGAGCCGGGGCGTGACGGCGACGACGTTCCTGCACAGCAGCCATGTCGCCGGAGGCCCACCCGACGGGGGCGCGCTCGCGAGCTTGAACCACGGCGGCGAGGCCGGCAGCCTTGGAAGGCCACGCGCTGCGGAGATCCGTTGGCGTGCCATCGCCGGCGGTGCAGCTGATCGGCATCCGATGCGGCACGAAGCCGGAACAGCGGCTCGAACCGTACCTCGGACTGACTGTCGGTGGATGAGGGCTTGGCCCCAAGACTAGGCGTGCGGAGGCCAGCCTTGTGCGTCAGGCGATGCGTAGCCGCGCATGAGGCGCTCGCCGTGTGGCCGTCGCAGGCGTCGACCAGGCATGCGCCACACGCTCGGCTGACTGTGCCATCGGTGAGCTGCCCCAGCGCAGGCTCGGCACCGCCCGGGGACGGCGGATTTCCATGTTCTGCCCAGAGACAGGAGCAGATCGAGTGCGCACGTGGATCGGCGAACGTTCCAGCACCCTATCGGCGCATCCTTGCCGTTCCCGAGTGACCTCACGGCGAACGCCGACCAGCACGGTAGCCGCGACGAACACAATGCTCGTGAGCGCCCTGCGCAGAAGCGAGAGACCTCGCTCATGGAGAGCCGCAGCCAGAGCGACTCGACCACCTGGTCAGACCTTGAGTATGGAGACGCGGGCGACATACGCCTCAGTGCGACGCTCACAAGCCGACGCTCGCCGCCGCGTTGAGGTGGCAGGCGCTCGTCAACGTGGAACACGGCTCGAAGACATCCGGTCAGCAGACGGTTGCCGCGATTCGAACATGTGCCCGGCGCCATCTGAGCGATCGAGTGCGCAGTAGTAACGTAGACTAGCGCCCTTACTTGCGCCGCTACACGAGCCTTCGACGTTTTTCGAGGCGGGCCGTCGACAGCAGGCCGGTTAGCGCAATGAGCCGGTCCTGGCAATGACTTTCGCGGACACGCCCAGCCGCATGAGCGTCGAAGCCGCAGGCTCCGAGAGCCGCAGCACGCCGCCCAGCCGACACACGCGACACCACGGCTAGAGGCCGGGCACTGCCCGGCCTCTACTCGTTTGACCCCGCGCGGGTGCTGGCAGGAGAAGGCGCTCCCCGCTCCCGCGACGCGCTGACCGCCGAGCGCCGTCGGATGCGTGGATAGCCTTCACGACGAGTACGGCCGGGTGACGCAGCTCGATGACGCAGCCGGGATGGCCGCAGCCCTAGGAGGCGCCGGCCGCGGGGGCCTCTCGATCCCAGGTCGTCGCGGTCACGCCTCGCTCGCGCAGCACGTGCTTGCGCACCTTGCCGTTCTCGGTGAGCGGCAGCTCCGGGACGAGCTCGACGTAGCGAGGCACGGCGAAGCCCGCGATTCTGCCTTCGCAGTGCCGCACCAGGTCGGCGGGGTGGACGTCGGCGCCGGCCCGCGCGACGACCACGGCCAGCACCTCGTCCTCGCCGAGCGCGGAGGGGACGGCGACGACGGCCGCCGCCGCGACGTCGGGGTGCGAGAGGAGCGCCTGCTCGACCTCCCAGGCGGAGATGTTCTCGCCGCGACGCCGGATCGCGTCCTTCAGCCGATCGACGAAGCGGTAGGAGCCGTCGGGATCGCGCACGACGCGATCGCCCGTGTGCAGCCACAGGTTCCGCCAGGCGGCGAGCGTCTCCTCCGGCAAACGCCAGTAGCCGGTGGCGAACGCGTAGGGCTCGTCGGCGCGCAGAACGAGCTCGCCCGGCACTCCGTCGGGCTGCTCCACGTCGGCCTCATCGAGGACCGCCGCGCGGTAGCCGGGCAGCGGGCGGCCCATGGTGCCCGGCCGCCGCCGGCCGGCCTCGGGGCCGATCACGGCATTGGCCTCGGTCATGCCGAACGCGTCCACGAGACGCACGCCGAAGCGTTCCCGGAACAGGTCGTCGAGGTCGGGAGGAGTGGCAGGCGCGAGCGCCGACGCGAACCCGATGGCGGCGCTCCGCAGGGTCCGGGGCTGCCCGGGCGAGGATCGAGACGAGCACGCCGAGCAGGTACGTGACCGTCGCGCCGGAGGCGGCCACACGTTCCCAGAAGCGCGAGGCGGAGAAGCGGGGCCCGACGACGGCTCGGCAGCCGTAGACGAGCGCCTGCATGACGGTCGAGAGCGCGTTCACGTGGTAGAGAGGCAGGCACGTGTAGAGGACGTCGGCGCTCGTGAGCTCCAGCATGCGCCCGACGTTCTCCCCCCACCAGGTGAACTGCGCCTGAGGGCAGCACACGCCTTTCGCCGGCCCGGTCGTGCCGGACGTGTAGAGCAGGGCTGCGGTCTGTCCGGGCCAAACGGGTCCCGGCGGTACGCGGATCTCCGCCGTTCGGGAACAGCTCGCACCGCGTCCTGCGCCAGCTGTCCGGCGGAGACCCGCCGATCGCCCAGACGCGGTCGAGCTCGGGTGGGAGTGCGGGAAGCGCAGCCAGCGCGTCCAGCAGCTCGCGGTCGACCGCGAGCAGCCGCGGCGCCGCGTCCATGAGGACGTGCTCGAGCTGGGGCCCGCGCGCGGCCGGATTGACGGGCACGGAGATCGCGCCGAGCCACGCGGCGCCGAGGAACATGGCGAGCAGCTCCCACGAGTTCTCCGCCATGACGGCGACCCGATCGCCGGGCGCGATCCCCGCTTCCGCGAGCGCGCCCGCGTGCCCGGCCACGGCATTGCACAGCCCCGCGAACGTCAGCGTGCGGCCGCCGATCTCGAGGCACGGGGTGTCGCCCAGCTGCTCGGCGCGCAGCTCGAGCAACCCCGGGATCGTCCTCTGCGCCGGCTTCAGCCGCGCCAGCGGGCGACCACGGGGCATCCCGCGGGTTGTCGCAACCGGCACGCCACGTTCGAGCGACAGCTCGACGTCGCTACCGGGCGAGGCATCGTCCGGAGACCACGCGATCAGCGCCGGCCCGAGCTGCGTGCGGATCGAGGCGATGCCCGCAGGCTCGCCCTCGGGCGCGAGCGCTGGTACCGACCGGGTCGTAGCGCGCCGCTGCGTCCGTTGCTCGACCACCCCGTTGCGCACGAGCTCGATGCGGAGATCTCGGCTCCCGCAGGCAGGGCAGGCGAGCCGGTTGGGAAACGCTGCACGCCCGCACTCGGCGCATACCTGTACGGGTACGCCCGTCACGACGCCGGCGCTTCGAGGACGGCGGCGCCCGCGCAGGCGCCGTAGCGGTAGAGCGTCATCCCGTAGCCGGTGACGAGCGCGGTGCGCGCTCCGGCTCCCTGGCGCGCGCCTGCCTCGCCGCGCAGCTGGGCGACCGCCTCGACGAGATGGTGCAGGCCGCCGGCCGCCCCGGCCTGGCCCGCCGAGAGCATGCCCCCCGAGGTGTTGAGCAGAAAGCCGCGGTCTCCCAGCCGGCGCTCCGCGAACTCACGCACGGAGCCGTCCGCGACGGCGCCGAGGTCGACGAGCTGGACGAAGACCATCGCGGGGTAGTCGTCGTAGATGCCCCAGACGTCGACGTCGTCCGGCCCCAGGCCTGCGTCCTGCCAGAGCCCGGGTGCGATGCCGGCCAGGCCGGTCGTCAGGCCGTCGCCGTCCTGTCCGTCGACGTTGTGCAGCGCCCGCAGCGCCCGAACCCGGATGCCCGAGCTCACCCGGTCGCGCGCTGTCACGAGGATCGCATCGGCGCCCGAGACGACGGGCACGCAGTCGTAGACCCCGAGCGGATCCGCCACGATCGGGGCGCTCAGGTAGTCGTCGAGCGTGAGCGGCTCCCGGTAGACGGCGAGCGGATTGCCGGCCGCAAAGCACCGCTGGGCGACGACAAGCCGTCCGTAGTGCGAGCGCTCGAGCCCGTGGGCGGTCATGTGCCGCTGTGTCAGCAGCGCGAAGAGCGCATTCGGGCCGTCGAGGGGCAGCGGCGCCAGATGCTCCTCCGTGACGCGGTTGTAGCGATCGACGAGCAGGTGGAACGCGTCGCGGGGAAGGTGGTCGCCGGCCAGGAGAACGACCGTCGACGCGTCTCCCGCCTCCACGGCCCGCAGCGCGTGCTGGAGCAGGTTGAGGCCCGAGGCGCCGCCGTTCCCGTCGTCCATCAGCCAGCGGATACGAAGGCCGAGCTTCCACGCGAGATCGATCGCGCGATCGGGCGCGAGCGTGAACGACGCCACCCCGAGGCCGTCCACCTGATCGCGGTCGACGGCCGCGTGCCGGAGCAGGCGGAAGAAGACGTCCGCGAGCAGCGACTCCGTCGTGACGTCGGCGGCAGGGTGACGCGCGTAGGGCGACTCGGCCGCCCCGGCGATCACCGCCTCAACCCGCACGCGCCCGAGTGTACGCCGGGCACGCGGGCCGCGTGTAGCGTGCAGCCGTGGGAGCGCTCGACGGCCAGATCGCGATCGTCACCGGCGCAGCGCGCGGGATCGGGCTGGCGATCGCCCGCCGGCTCGCGGGCGAGGGAGCCGGGATCGTCGTCTTCGACCGGGACGCCGACGGTGCCGCGCGGGCCGCGCACGAGCTTCGGGCCGAGGGCGCGAACGCAACGCCGCAGGCGGTGGACGTCACCGTCGAGGAGGCGGTTCGCGGCGCAGTGGACGGCGCCGTCTCCGTGCACGGGCGCATCGACGTGCTCGTCAACAACGCCGGCATCTACCCGCACACGCCGTTCGAGGAGCTCACGTTCGCGGAGTGGCGCCGGGTGCTGGCCACGAACCTGGACTCCGTGTTTCTGTGCTCGCACGCGGTCTTTCCGGCCATGAAGGCGCGCGGCTACGGACGGATCGTCAACATCTCGTCGGCCGCGTTCCACGTCGGCGAGGCCGGAGATGACCCACTACGTCGCCTCGAAGGGCGGCGTCATCGGCTTCACGCGGGCGCTGGCGCTCGCCGGCGGCCCGCACGGGATCACGGTCAACGCCGTCACGCCGGGCTTCATCGAGACGCCCGGCGTGCTGGACGATCCCGACGAGCTGGCGCTCTTCGACCAGATCGTGGCCGAGCAGGGAGTGCCCCGGCGCGGGCTTCCCGAGGACGTCGCCGAGTGCGTCGCCTACCTTGCCAGCCCGGCAGCCTCCTTCATCTCAGGGCAGACTGTCAACGTGGACGGCGCGCACCGGTTCATTTAAGTCTGAGGAGGTCGACGATGGCGGAGCAACGGCGGCGAACGGGTCGACGGCGAGCGGGAGGCCCGCGCCATCCCCGGCGCGGCCGACGAACGGGTCGGCGCCCGAGCGCAAGCCGGTGGCGCCGTACCTCGCAGTCGGCCTCTCGACGGTGGTGTACGGGGTCGGCGAGCGCAAGCACATCGGCGCGAACCTCGACACGGTCGAGGACGGGATCCACGCGGCCATGTCGATGATCGGCATCAACATGCCGGTCAAGCTCATCGCGCTCGCCGAGGGGGCGCTGACCGGGTTCACGGACGAGGCCTTCGACATCCCGCACGTCGTCGCCGCGCACGACCTCTTCATCGACATCCCCGGGCCCGAGAGCGAGCGCCTCGCCGCGCTCGCCCGCCACTACGAGACGTACCTCGTCGTCCAGTGCAAGGCGCGCTGGCCCGAGGTGATGCCGAACCGGTACTTCAACACGCTCTTCGTCATCTCGCCGAAGGGGGAGGTCGTCCACAAGGCCGCCAAGAACCACCTCTGGTGCCGCGAGCGCTCCTGCACGCCGCACGACGTCTACGACCGCTGGGTCGAGCTCTTCGGCGACGGCATCGACGCCTTCTTCCCGGTGCTGCGCACCGAGGACATCGGCAACCTCGGCACGATCTGCTGCTCGGACGGCGAGTATCCCGAGGCCGTTCGCGCGCTCGCCTTCAACGGCGCCGAGGTCGTCTACCGCCCGAGCGAGGCCGTCCCGATGACGAACTGGGGCTCGGAGCCGGGCGGCACCTGGGTGCTCCAGAACCGCGCCCACGCCCACTTCAACACCGTCTACATGCTCTGCCCGAACGTCGGGCCCGTCTACCTCCACCCGCGGATGCAGCACCCGTATCGACATCGCGCGGGGCAGCTCGCACGTCGTCGACTACCTCGGCAACGTCATCTCCTACTCCGCATCGGGCTACAACACGTTCGTCACCGGGATCATCGACATCGAGGCGCTGCGCCAGTTCCGGGTCATGAACCTCAACTCGAACTGGATGAAGGACCTGCGCACCGAGATCTTCCGGCGCATGTACGAGGAGCCGATCCACCCCGCCAACCTCTGGCTCGAGGAGCACCCGAAGAGCCACGCGCAGGTCGACGAGGTCTACCGCGACAACATCCGCGGCTGATCGAGCGCGGCACGTACACGCCGCCGGCGCATTCCTTCCCGGGCGCTCGCTACATCCCGATGGACGACGCGCCGCCGATGCAGGGCTGGCTCGGCGCCCGGACGCTCTGGGACGACGTGGAGGACTAGCCTCGCCGAGCGGAGGGGCAGTAGCCCTACCCGGCGTCCGCGAACCGCATCGTTCCCGTGTCGAACTTGATGTCGATGATGAGGTCGTCCTCGTCGAAGAGGTAGCCGGCCGCGCCCTCGAGGTCGCGCAGGAACTCGGCGTCGAGCGAGCCCGGCGGGCACGCCGCCAGGGTCGCCGGCCCGAGCACGATCGAGAGCGAGCTCTCGTTCTCTTCGTACTCGGCACGGACCTGGTTGCAGTTCGCCTTGATGGCGGCCGTGCCGTCGTCGGCGAACTCGATCGTGTACAGCGCCGGATCGTCGGGCACGGCCTCGCTCTCGTCGTTGTACTGGCTCCCCTGCCACTGCCACACGGTGCCCTGCAGGCCGGCGGCTCCGGAGCCTCCGCCGTCGTCTCCTCCGCATGCCGGCAACAGCCGAGAAGCCACGCCGAGCGACCGCAGCGACGGCGAGAATCAGGAGCGCGGCGGCGCAAGGCGAGGAGTGGTAACGCGCCTGAGCTCGGCCGAGGCCTAGAATCGGCGCACCCTGTGACGAAAGGGGTTCCATGGCAGACGGGTACGACGTCGTCGTCGTCGGCGCCGGGCACAACGGCCTGACCTGTGCGTGCTACCTCGCCAAGGCCGGACAGAAGGTGCTCGTGCTCGAGACGCGCGAGGTAGTCGGCGGCGGCTGCGCCACCAAGGAGGTCGCGGCTCCGGGCTTCCGCCACAACTTCCACTCGAACTTCCACGGGATCATCCACATGGGCCCCGTCTACCGCGATCTCGAGCTCGAGCGCTACGGGGCGCGCTACGTCTGGCCCGAGCACCAGTTCGCCCACGTGTTCCCGGACGGCAAGGCGCTCGTGTGGTCGCGCAGCCTCGAGGAGACGGTGCGGCGCGTGGCGCGCTTCTCGAAGCGCGACGCCGAGACGGTGCGCGAGCTCGCGCTGACCTACCGCCGGGTGCTGGAGGAGGGGATGATCCCGGCGATGTTCTCGCCGCCCGGCCCGTCCTCGGGCGACCTCGCCGGGCTCGAGTCGATGCCCGGCGGCCTCGAGCTCGCCAGGCACTTCCTGACCTCGCCGAATCACCTCGCCCGCAGCCTGTTCGAGTCCCCGGAGGTGCAGACCTGGATCGGCTTCTGGGTCGCGCAGCTCGCCGGCACGGGCGACGTCTTCGGTCTCGGGGCCAACTACCCGGTGATGCTCGCCGGATCGACCGAGCCGTTCGGCTGGGCGATCTGCGAGGGCGGCTCCGTGAAGCTCGCGGAGGCGATGGCGGCGCATCTCCGAGACCACGGCGGAGAGATCCGGGTCGACGCGACCGTGCGCCAGATCGAGGTCGAGGATGGACGGGCCACGGCCGTCGTGCTCGACGACGCGACGAGGATCCCGATCGACGGGCTCCTCGTCTCGAACCTGGACCCGAAGCACACGTTCCTCGAGCTCGTGGGCGAGCAGGACCTTCCGAGCGCGTTCACGCCGCTCGTCAACCGCTGGCGCTACGACACGATGAGCATGTTCTGCCTCTATCTTGCTCTCGACGAGCCGGTTCGCTGGAAGGCCGCTGCCGACGATCCGGCCGTCGAGCGCTGCTTCGCCGTCTCGATGTGCGAAGACCTCTCCGTGCTCGACGACAACGCGTCCGACTGCCGGCTCGGGGTGGCGCCTCGCCAGCCGGGGCTCTTCTCCGTTCACCCCTCGCTCTTCGAGCCCAGCCTGTGCCCGCCCGGCAAGGAGGCCTGCTTCCTGGAGCAGATCGCCCCGTACGAGCTTCGCGACGGCGGCCACGACGCCTGGGAGGAGCTCAAGCTCTCCTACGCCGACTTCGTGCTCGACCGCTGGCGGCCCTACCTCGTCTCGGGCCTCGAGCCCGAGCGCATCGTCGGCCGCTACATCTCGAGCCCGATCGACATCGAGCGCGTCATGCCCTCCATGAAGCACGGCGACTGGAACCACGGCGAGATGACGCAGGACCAGCTCGGGATCTACCGGCCGTTCCACGAGTACGGCCCCTACCGCACCGCGTTCGAGAACGTGTACCTCTGCGGCTCCTCGACCCATCCCGGGGGGTCGATCGGCGGCGCCTGCGGCCACAACGCCGCCGGCGCGATCGTCGACGACCTCGGCGTCGAGGCCTGGTGGCGGGCCGAGCCGGCAGTCGCCGGCACCTCGCTGTAGGGGTCGGATCTCATCCGACCCTCCGCGCCGGGAACACCATCGTGGGTTTGGCGTTATACCCCTAGAGGGTATACAGCCAAGAGGTGACACTGTGAGCTCGCTCAACCGCATGGCGCTGACCGCCACCGCACACTGCTTCACGGGCTGCGCGATCGGCGAGGTGGCGGGTCTCGCGATCGCCACCGCGCTCGGTTGGGGCGACGTGGCCTCGAT
The DNA here is from genome assembly GCA_963838105.1 of uncultured Thermoleophilia bacterium. Taxonomy (GTDB): domain Bacteria; phylum Actinomycetota; class Thermoleophilia; order Gaiellales; family Gaiellaceae; genus CAWJNF01. The sequence goes on from CAWIQC010000032.1 coordinate 44,942, forward strand.
CGCGCTGGCCGTCGGGCTCGCGTTCGTGTTCGGGTACGCGTTCACGCTGATCCCGCTGCGGCGCTCGGGGCTTCCCCTGGCCGCCGCGCTCGGGCTCGCGTTGGCAGCCGACACGGTCTCGATCTCGATCATGGAGACGGTCGACAACACGGTGATCGTCCTCATCCCGGGCGCGATGGAAGCGGGTCTCGGAGACGGACGCTTCTGGTGGAGCCTCGCGCTCGGCCTGGCCATCGCCTTCGTCGTCGCGCTGCCCGCCAACCGCTGGCTGATCGCCCGCGGCCGCGGCCACGCGAAGGCGCACGCCGCGCACGCGCACTGAGCAACCGAGGCGGCGGAGGGGGCGGCGGCCGGAGCGGGGCATCGCCGACGCGTTCGCCCCCTCGCGGCTCGTTCGTCGGCCAGCCGCGCGATCGGTTCGCGAACCGACCCGGTCGTGGCGGCGAATGAGTCCTGCGCGTCGGAGCAGGGGCTGGAGGACGACTATGAGAAGGAAGCTGGTTCTTGCCGGCTTGGCACTCGCCGGGGTGGCGACCGCGGTCGCCGTTGCCCTGGTGGGAGGGCCGGGCCCCGAGGCCGTGAAGGCCGCGAGCCACCGGGAGGCGCCGCTGATCGCACGCGACCCCTCGGCGGACATCACGGACTTCTTCATGTTCCGCAGCTACGAGCCGGGCAAGGACGACAAGCTCGTGCTGCTCATGAACGTCATGTCCGAGGAGCCGAGCTCCGGCCCGAACTACTGGAGCTTCGACCCGAACGTGACCTACAGGATCGAGCTCGACAACGACCGCGACGGTCGCGCCGACGACGTGGCGTTCGAGCTCAAGTTCCGCGACGAGATCCGCGGCGTCGTACGGGACCTCGGCCTGCCGCTCGGGTTCGTCGGCGGCATTCCGGCCGTGCCGGCCATCGACAGCTTCGAGAGCGCCGGCCTCGGCCTGCGCCAGACGTACTCGGTGACGATGGAGAACGGCCGTAGCTCGCAGCGCCTCGCCTCGGGACTCGTCGTCGTGCCGTCGAACGTCGGCCCGCGGACGATGCCGAGCTACGAGGCGCTCGCCAACATGGGCGTCTACGACGTCGGGAACGGCATCCGCGTCTTCGCAGGACAGCGGGACGATCCGTTCTACATCGACCTCGGCGCCGTCTTCGACACGCTGAACCTGCGCTCGCCCGGCGTCGACATGCTGTCCGGCTTCAACGTGCACACGATCGCGCTCGAGATCCCGATCAGCCTCGTGACGGCCGACGGCAAGGGGCCGGAGATGACCGCGTTCCCGAAGATCGGCGCGTACGCGAGCACGCTGCGCCCGCGGGTGTCCGTCGTCGGCCAGGATGGGATTGGTCCGGGAGGTGCAGGTGCAGCGCCTCGCCAACCCGCTCGTGAACGAGGTCATCATCGGCACGGTCGACAAGGATCGCTGGAACCGCACCGATCCGCAGGACGAGGCCCGGTTCCTCGACTACTACCGGAACCCGCGCTTCGCAACCGCGCTCAACCTCGTGTTCAGCGCGCCGGTTCCCGCGACGCCTCGCGATGACCTGCGCGATCTCCTGCTGAAGTACGACCCGTCCGACACTCGCCTGTCCGAGCTCCTGCGTCTCGACGTCAGCGTCGACCCGACGCCGCTCGGCGCCCAGCAGCGACTGACCGTGCTGGCGGGCGACCCTGCCGGCTGGCCGAACGGACGGCGTCCGATCGACGACGTCACCGACGTCGCGGTGCAGGTCGTCGGCGGTCCGGCGTTCGCCGGTGCCGGAGACTCGGTGGACGCCAACGACCGGGCCCAGGTCGGCGTCTTCCCGTTCCTGGCCACGCCGCACGACGGGCGCGGCCGCTTCCACGCCAACCCCTGACACGACGGAAGCTTGGGGGGCCTGCTCGGTGCGGGCCCCCAGGCTTCCCCAGCGACCTGTGCCCGCGAGGCGGGGTGTACGCTCTCGGCCGTGGCAGTGGAGCCGCCCGCGTTCGTGCCGCAGATCGTCCTGTCGGAGGCCGAGGAGGAGGAGCGCAGGCGGCGCTTCCCGGCCGGCGCGGCGGTCGAGTTCGCCGACCTCGAGGAGCACGGACGGGCCGAGGCTCTCGACCGGCTCCGTGAGGTCGAGCCGGTGTCGTGGGTGCCGGTGCTCGGCGGCTGGCTCGTCACCGGCTACGCGCCCGCCCGCGAGCTGCTCGGCGGGCGAGGACCGTTCACGGTCTGGGCCGAGCCGAACCTCGTGCGGGCATCCCTCGGCGTCATGATGCTGACCTCCGACGGCGCAGAGCACGACCGGCAGCGGCTGCCGTTCGACGAGCCGTTTCGCATGCGGGCCGTGCGTGAGCGTTTCGAGACCCCGGTGTCGGCGCGGGTCGAGGCGCTCCTCGGCGCCGTGCGGCCGAAGGGCTCGTGCGAGCTCGGGCGTGACTTCGCGGCGCCGTTCGCGATCGGCGTGGCAGGCGACATCCTCGGCCTCTCGCTCGACGACGTGCCGAAGATCAGCGGCATCTACGACGCGTTCGCCGGCGCCATGGTCTACGACGGCGATCCCGAGCCCCAGCGCCGGGCCGATGCGGCGCGCGAGGCGTTCGACGCGATCCTGCTCGGCGAGCTCGCTCGCATGCGCACGACGCCGGACAACTCGATCACCTCGGCGCTCGCGAACGACTCCGCCGTGGAGCTGACGGACGAGGAGGTCGTCGCCCAGCTGCGCGTGATCCTCTTCGGCGCGATCGAGACGGTCCAGTCGATGGTGGTCAACACGACGCTGCTCCTGCTCACGCATCCCCAGCAGCTCGCGATCGTGCGCGAGGAGCCGGACACCCTGCCGACCGCGGTCGAGGAGTCGCTGCGCCTGATCCCGCCGGTGGCGTTCATCGAGCGCTGGACCGCCGAGCCCACCGTGCTCGGCGGCGTCGAGCTCGGGCGAGGCGAGTTCCTCGGCGTCAGCACGGTGGCCGCCAACCGCGACCCCTCCGTCTTCGCCGACCCGCTCAGCTACGACGTCAGGCGTGAGAACGCGCGCCATCACCTCGCCTTCAGCTTCGGCCTGCACTACTGCCTCGGCTTCAACATCGCGCGCCTCCAGGGCGCGGTGGCGCTACGGGCCCTGCTCGACGGTCTCCCGGGGCTCGAGCTCGTCGACGTGCCCGAGCCGCGTGGCTTCGCGTTCCGCCGTCCCCCGGAGCTTCACGTCCGCTGGAGGTGAGGCTCGGCGCGCGGCGCCTCGTGATGCTGCGTTAGGGTGCTGCGCATGAAGATTGCGAACCTTTCCGGTAGAGCACACCTCGTCGTCGACGGCAGGCTCGTCGACGTCGAGAAGGCGAGCGGCGGGCGCCTTCCCGCCGACCCGATGGACGTGATTCCCCGGCTCGCCGAGCTGGGTGACCTCCCTGTCCCCGACGACGCGCCCGCGCTCGACGGAGCCAGCCTCGCGCCGCCGGTGCCGAGGCCCTCGAAGATCCTCGCGATCGGCCTCAACTACCGTGGCCACGCGGAGGAGTCGGGCCTCGAGCTCCCGGACGAGCCGGTCGTCTTCACGAAGCTCCCGAGCGCTCTCTGCGGCGCGAGCGACGACATCGTCGTGCCGGGCGGCCGCGTCCGCGTCGACTGGGAGGCCGAGCTCGTCGTCTGCATCGGCAAGGGAGGCCGCCGCATCGCGGAAGCCGACGCGTGGTCTCACGTGGCCGGCGTGACCGGAGGTCAGGACGTCTCCGACCGTGAGGAGCAGTTCCGGGCCCTGCGGCAGTTCACGATGGCGAAGTCGTTCGACACCTACGCGCCGCTCGGGCCGGTGCTCGTGTCGCTCGACGAGCTTGCCGACCCCGACGACCTGAAGGTCGAGTGCCGGGTCGACGGCGAGGTCGTGCAGTCGAGCCGAACGAGCGACCTCATCTTCTCGGTGCCCGAGCTGATCGCCTGGATCTCGCGCGTCTGCACCCTCGAGGCCGGCGACCTCATCTACACGGGCACGCCGAGCGGCGTCGGTGACAGCCGCAAGCCGCCGCGGTACCTCGGTGCCGGTAACGTCGTCGAGACCGAGGTCGAAGGCGTCGGCGTGATGCGCAACCCGGTTGTGGCCGGGCCCGACTACGCCTGACCGACGAACCGCACGTGTAGGGCCGGATCTCATCCGGCCCGGGCGGCGTCGTGCAGCGAGGCCGTCGTCTACCCGTCGAGGAGCTGCGAGATCGCCGACTCGATGTGCCGCCGCGTCAGCGCCTCGGCCAGGCCCGGATCGCCGCCCTCGATGGCCGCGGCGATGCGCTCGTGCTCGTCGACGTCCGTGCTGAGACGGTCGGGCTCCTCGGCCTGCAGCTCGTAGATCGCCTGGGCGAGCCCCGGCACCCAGAGGGCCTCGGCGAGCCGGATCAGGTAGTCGTTCCGGGAGGCGCGGGCCAGCGCGAGGTGGAACGCTCGGCTCGCTGCGTAGGCGGCGCGGGTGCTCGTGCTCGCGCGCTGATCGGCGATCGCGGCACGCAGGCCGGCGAGCTCGGCCGTCGGCCGTCGCATGGCCGCGAGACGAGCCGCGCCCGGCTCGAACGCCAGCCGCGCCTCGTAGGCCGAGCGGACGTCCTCCGGCGGTCAGCGTCGCCACCGTCGCGCCGCGGTTGGGGTGGAACTCGACGAGGCCCTCGGCGGCGAGCCGGCGGAGCGCCTCGCGAAGCGGCGTTCGCGAGACGCCGAGCGCGTCGGCGAGCGCCTCCTGGCGCAGCTTCGCGCCGCGGCCGAGCTCTCCCTCGACGATCCGCCGGCGGATCTCGCCGTAGACCCGATCGACGACGGTCTCGATCTGCAGCGGCTCGACGCTCATGCTGCTGGATACATTATCCGACGACTCGCGACGCCGGGCCTGACGGACGCCTCCAGCCGCGGGCTGCGGCAGGCTTGACCGCAGGGCCGGTTGTGTAATGTATCCAGAACTCGTGGCTCGAGGAGGCCGACAGCGATGAGTCCCTGGGTCCGGCTGGCTGCAGTCGACGAGGCGCCGGCGGCCCGCGCGATGCGCGCCGTTCAGGTCGGGCCGGAGACGCGTCGTCGTCCTCGCGCGCCTCGCGGACGGCTCGCTCGTTGCGTTCGACGACATGTGCACGCACGAGGAGTGCCCGCTCTCGGACGGCGATCTCGAGGGACGACAAGGTCGTCTGCTACTGCCACAGCGGCGAGTTCGACGTGCGCACGGGCGCCGTGCTCAAGGGCCCGCCCGACGGATCCGATCCCGTCTACGAGCTGCGCGAGGCGAATGGGGAGCTCCGCGTCCGCCTCGACCACGACGAGCGTCTGAGCCGAGGAGCGACCGATGGCCGTCACCGCCCAGCCCTCCCTCGCCGACATCGACCTGACCGACCTCGACCGCTGGGTCGGCGGGCGTGCCCGTACGACTGGTTCGCGCTGCTTCGTCGCGAGGCGCCGCTGCTTCTGGCAGGAGGAGCCGGAGACGGGCGGGGCTTCTGGTCGCTCACGCGCTACGACGACGTGGTCGCTGCCTCGAAGGACTGGGAGACCTACTCGAGCGCCCGCGGCGGCACGTCGCTCATGGACCTGACTCCCGAGCAGATCGAGGCCCGCATGTCGATGCTCGACGCCGACCCGCCCTACCACACCCGCCTGCGCTCGATCGTCAACAAGGCGTTCACGCCGCGGGCGATCTCGGCCTACGAGCCGCGGATCCGCGAGCTCGTCCGGGAGATCCTCGAGCGCGCCTTCGAGAAGGACGAGCTCGACTACGTCGCCGACGTCTCGATGGAGACGCCGATGTGGGTGCTCTGCGAGATCATGGGAACGCCGGTCGAGGACCGTCGTCTTCTGATCGCGCTCGGGGACGCGATGCTCGGCAACACCGACCCGGACCTCGCCGGCGAGTTCACGTTCGGGCAGGCCGACCTCAGCGAGTACGCGAACCTGCCGTTCTCGAGCCCGGCCGCGCTCGAGATGTTCGAGTACGGGCATCGCCTCGCCGCCGAGCGCCGCGCGCGGCCACGACAGCGACATCACGACGCGGCTCATCGAGGCCGAGGTCGACGGGGACCGGCTCTCCGAGCACGAGTTCGACCTGTTCTTCCTCCTGCTCGTCACCGCGGGCAACGAGACCACGCGCCACATCATCAGCCACGGCACCCACGCCCTGCTCACGAATCGCGAGCCGAGCGCGACCGCCTCGTCGCCGACCCGTCGCTCGATCCCGACCGCAGTCGAGGAGGTGCTGCGCTGGGGCTGCGTCCCTTCTGCACTTCCGCCGCACGGCCACGCGCGACGTCGAGCTCCACGGCAAAGTCGATCCGCGAGAACGACAAGGTGCTGCTCTGGTACATCTCCGCGAATCGCGACGAGAGCCAGTTCCCCGATCCGCTCCGCTTCGACGTCGGGCGGACGCCGAACCGCCACGTCGCCTTCGGGCTCGGCGGCCCGCACTTCTGCCTCGGCGCACACCTCGCGCGCCTCGAGCTGCGGGTCTTCCTCGAAGAGCTGCTTCCGTACCTTCCGCGCCTCGAGCTGACAGGCGAGCCGGAGCGGCTCCGCTCGAACTTCTTCCACGGCATCAAGCGGATGCCCGTCGCCTACCGCCGGCCGTGACGGCCAGCCGCGCCGAGGTCGACCGCAAGGCAGCCTTCCGCCGCTGCGTCGGCTCGTTCCCGACCGGCGTCTGCGTGGTCGTCGCCGAGCACGAGCGGCCGTCCGGCCGGCATGACGCTGAACAGCTTCACGTCGGTGTCGCTCGACCCGCTCCTCGTCCTCGTCTCGCTCGCGCACGGCACGCGCACGCTCGACACGGTGCGTGGCGCCGGCCGCTTCGCGGTCGAGCATGCTCCACCGGGGCCAACACGCGGTGGCGGTCGACTTCGCGAGCCGCGGCGCCGTCTTCCCCGAGCTCCACGTCAGCCGCACGGCGACCGGCTACCTCGTCGTGCGCCACGCGCTCGCGTGGCTCGCCTGCGAGGTGGACAGCATGGTGCCGCGCCGGAGATCACGACCTCGTGATCGGCCGGGTCGCCGACTTCGACTCGGCGCCCGGCCAGCCGCTCGTCTTCTACGCCGGCCAGTTCGGCGGCGTCGCCGCCGACACCGCGCCCCGGCGGGCTTCACGGCCTTCCTCGACGAGGGCATCGGCTGGTGAGCGCTCGCCGCGTCCGTGTCGAGGTGGACGGTCGGGCCGAGTGGGGTCGGCGCGACGGCGACGAGATCGTGCTCGACTCCGGCGAGCGGCTCGCGGAGGCCGACGCGATCTACCTCGCCCCGGCCGAGCCGACGAAGATCGTCGCCGTCCACCTCACCTACCGCTGCCGCATCGAGGAGTACCGGGCGCGAACGCCTGCCGAGCCGTCGTACTTCCTGAAGCCGCCGACGACGCTGAACGGCCACCGCGGCACGATCCCGAAGCCGCCGGCTCGCGCTTCCTCAACTACGAGGGCGAGGTGGCGGCGGTGATCGGCCGGCGCATGAAGGGCGTGCCGATGGAGGAGACGCTCGCCTACGTCGCCGGGTTCTGCTGCGCGAACGACGTCGGGCTGCACGACTTCCGCCACGCCGACCGCGGCTCGATGCTGCGGGTGAAGGGCCAGGACGGCTTCCTCCCGCTCGGCCCCGAGCTGGTGCCGGCCTCGGAGTGGGACCCCTCCGACTACACGCTGCGCACGTACCTCAACGGCGAGGTCGTCCAGGAGGCGACGGCGCCGACGACGTCATCTGGCCGGTCCAGTACCAGCTGGCCGACCTCTGCCGCCTGATCACGCTCGAGCCCGGCGACGTCGTGCTCACCGGCACTCCGGCCAACTCGCGCCCCATGGAGGCCGGCGACGTCGTCGAGGTGGAGGTCACGGGCCTCGGGCGGCTCACGAACACGGTCGTCGAGTGGGACGTCGATCTCGCCGGGCCTGGCGAGCAGCTGCAGGTCTCCGCGAACACGCTGCACGTCGCGCTCGCCATCTCCGAGGAGGAGGCCGAGCGTCGCGTGGCCGAAGGAAGGGTCCCATGATCCGACTGCACCGAATCGACCACGTCTGCCTGCGCGTCGCCGACCTCGACGAGGCCGCCGCGCGCTGGGCGCTCCAGTTCGGGCTGACCGAGCGCGCAGCGCGAGGGCGGCCGCGCGCTGCTCGCGCTGCAACTACGAGCCGTACTGCCTGGAGCTCGTCGAGGCGGCGAGCCGGGCCACGACCACACCGGCTTCGAGCTCGGCCGCGGACTGCTCGCTCGACGACGCGCGGGCGCACCTCGAGTCGAAGGCCGTGCCGTGGGAGGAGCGCGAGGGCTGCCTCTTCCTCGCCGACCCGGACGGGCGCGGCGATCCAGCTCATGCCGTACCGGCCGCCGGCGACCGAGGTCGACCGCTGGCCCCAGCACGCCCGCCCCTCGACCGACCGTCCAGCCTCGGCGGCCCGCGCAAGCTCGGCCACGTGAACTGCCTGACCGCGCGACCATCCAGGACGCGCGACCGCCTTCTACACGGACGTGCTCGGCATGCGGCGTCACCGACTGGCTGGGCGACGGCGGCGTCTGGTTCCACGTCAACACGGACCACCACGTGATGGCGCTCGTGGACAAGGGCTACGCCGCACTTCCACCACTTCGCCTTCGAGACTGGTCGACATCGGGAAGATGCGCGACATGCTCGACCACCTCGCCCAGCCACGGCCGCTGGCTCGGCTGGGGCCCGACCCGCCACGGCATCGGCCGGCAACATCGCGGCTACGTGCGCATCGCCGAGGAGGAGCCTGCTTCGTCGAGCTGTACTGCGACATGGAGCAGCTCCAGGCCGACCACGAACCGCGCGAATACCCCGACGACCGCTACTCGTCGAACACCTGGGGCCCCCTGCCGCCGCGCTCGTACTTCCGCTTCGACGCGGAGGCGATCGAGTCCGAGCGCCAGAGCCTCGAGACCCTCGGCAACCCGCTGACCGTCACACCGGCGTAAGGAGACGGTCATGACGACCACGCGAGACAGCACCCGAAGGTCCGCGCCCGCACCGGCAAGCAGTTCCTCGACGAGCCTCGCGACGCGACGAGCGCGAGATCTGGCTCGAACGGCGAGCGGATCACGCACCCGCTCGAGCACCCGCAGCTCGCGCAGGCGGCGCGAGTCGATCGCCCGCGTCTTCGACCTCCAGCACGAGCATGCCGACGAGATGCTCGCGCCCTCGCCCGACGACGGCTCGCTCGTGAACGTCACGCACCTCATCCCGCGCTCGCAGGAGGACCTCGAGCGGCGCCGGCGCGCGATCGAGATCACCGCCGCGGCGCACGGCCGGGATGATGGGCCGCACGCCCGACTACCTCAACGTCACCTTCGCCTGCTTCGCCGGGCCGCGCCGACGTCTGGGCGCGGCGCGGCAACGAGCAGGGCGCCGAGAACCTCGTCGCCTACCAGAAGGAGATGCGCGACCGCGATCTCTCGACGACGCACACGATCATGAACCCGCAGGTCGACCGCTCGAAGCCGGAGGCCGAGCAGGCCGCCGGCGAGGTCGCGCTGCACAAGGTCGGCGAGACGAGCGAGGGGATCGTCGTCCGCGGCGCGCGGATGCTCGCGACGCTCGCGCCGTTCGCCGACGAGCTGACCGTCTATCCCGGGCTCGGACATCCGGCCCCAGGACGGCAACTACGCGCTCGCGTTCGCGATCCCGATGGGAACGCCCGGCCTCAAGTTCGTCTGCCGCGACACGTTCTCGAAGAGCCGCAGCCACTTCGACTACCCGCTCTCGTCGCGCTTCGACGAGATGGACTGCCGTCGCGATCTTCGACGACGTCGAGGTGCCGTGGGAGCGCGTCTTCCTCGCCGGCGACACGGTCGGCTACTCGGAGGTCATCACCGACACGGGCTGGCGCGGCCACATCATGCACCAGGCGTTCACGCGCGCCCACGTCGAAGCTCCTGCTTCGCGTTCGGCCTCGGCCACCTGATCGCGAACACGACCGGCGTCGTGCGCTTCGACCACATCCAGGAGAAGCTCGGGCCAGATCTGGAACATGGTCGAGCTGACGCGCTCGGCCATCGTCGCCGCCGAGGCGGGCTCCGCGCCTCGACGACGGCGGGGTCTGGTATCCGGACGACCGCCCGTTCCTCGCGCCTGCGCGGCGAGATGCCGAAGTGGATGCCGCGCGTCGAACGAGCTGCTGCAGCTGATCGGCGGCGGCGGCTTCATGTGCACGCCGTCGGAGGCGGACGTGAAGGGCCCGATCGCCGACCTGATCGCGAAGTACTTCCAGGCCGCCGGCGCCGACGCCGAGCGGCGCATCCGGCTGTTCCGGCTCGCCTGGGACTTCGTCGGCTCCGACCTCGGCGGCCGCGGCGAGCTCTACGAGCGCTTCTACCTGTCCGACTCCTGCCGCATGACCGGCGCTCGCCTACAACGATCGCCGACAAGACGCGCGCCGTCGAGCTCGTCGAGCAGTTCCTGCATGACTGATGCGGTGCGGGACCGGTCTATCCGGCCAGGGCGTGGCCAGGCCGCTCGCTTCAGGGGTACTCGCTGCCGCGCTCGCCGGAGGGACGGGCGAGCCTCGTGCCGCCGCCGCCGTGGCACTACGTCGGCGACTTCCTCGTCATCGAGTACTGGGCCGACCCGGACGCCGTCGCGGCAGTGCTGCCGCCCGGCCTCGAGCCCCACCCGGAAGACCCCGGCCGCGCCGCGGCGCTCTTCGTCGACTGGCAGTCGTGCACCGACTCGCGCGAGCGAGCTGCGTCGACCCGGCGCGCAGCCAGTACAAGGAGTTCTTCCTCGTCGTCAACGCGCTGCTCGACGGCGAGCAGGTGACGACGTGCCCGTACATCTGGGTCGACCGCGACTTCGCGCTCGTGCGCGGCTGGATCCAGGGCTTCCCGAAGAAGCTCGGCTCGGTCTGGATGACGCGCACGCTTCGGGCTCGACTGCCTCGCCGACCCGGGCCTGCGCGCCGGCGCGCGTCTTCGGCGGCACGCTCGCGGCGAACGACCGGCGCCTGGCGCAGGGAGCCGTGACGCTCGAGCGCGTCTCCGAGTCGGGCCCGACGCACAACGACCCGCCGCTCGTCAACGTGCGCCACTTCCCGCGCCTCGCCGCCGGGCAGCCACGACGAGCCCGCCGTCCACGAGCTCGTCCGCGCGCGCAGCCGCGACCGCTCGATCTCCGAGATCTGGGAGGGCTCGGCGACGCTCGAGCTCTTCGGCGGCGCCGAACGAGGAGCACGACGGCGCTCGCGCCCGTGCGGATGGGCAAGGGCTTCCGCTTCACGTTCGCCTACACGGTCGACGACCTCGCGACCGTGCGCGAGCTATGAGCTCGACGACCGCCGCCACGGCAACCGGGTCGAGGTCGCCGGCGTCTCCGTCTCGACCGACCACTTCATCGGCGGCGAGCGGGTCGCGTCGCGCACGAGCGCTTCGACGACATCTCGCCGATCGACGAGCGCGCTGCTCGCCGAGGTCTCGCGGGCGGGGCCGGAGGAGGTCGACCGCGCCGTCCGTCGCCGCGCACGACGCCTTCCCGGCCTGGGCCGGCGCTCGGCGCCGGCGGGCCGCGCCGACTACCTGCAGACGGCTCGCCGACCTGATCGACGCGAACGTCGACCGGCTCGCCGCCGTCGAGTGCGAGGACATGGCGATGCTGCTGCGCTCGCTCCGGGCCCGCGTCATCGCCCGCGGGGCGCGGAACTACCGGGCCTACGCCGACCTCGCCGTCGCCTACGAGGAGCGCGACTGGCGCTCGAACGGCACCTGGAACCGCGTCCAGCGGATGCCGGCCGGGCCGGCCGCGGTGATCACGCCGTGGAACGCGCCCTTCATGCTCTCGACCTGGAAGACGGCGCCCGCCCTGGCCGCCGGCTGCACGGTCGTCCTCAAGCCGGCCGAGTGGTCGCCGCTCTCGTGCTCGCTGCTCGCCGACCTCGTCGCCGAGGCGGGGCTTCCCGCCCGGCGTCTTCAACGTCGTTCAGGGGATCGGCGAGGAGGCGGGCGCGGCGCTCGTCGCGCACCCGCTGGTCCGTCGCGTCTCGTTCACCGGCTCGCCCGAGACGGCGCGGCTGATCGGCGTCGCGGCGGCCCGGAACATCGTTCCGTTCACCGGCGAGCTCGGCGGCAAGAGCCCCTTCGTCGTCTTCGCGGACGCCGACCTCGACGCGGCCGCGCGCAAGGCGGCCGGCCAGTACGACGACGCGGGCCAGGTGTGCCTCGCCGGAACCCGCCTCCTCGTCCAGGAGAGCGTCTCGCGACGTCTTCCTCGAGAGGTTCAACGCCTACGCCGACGAGCACGTGCTCGGGCGACCCGCGAGACGACGCACCACGGTCTCGCCGCTCATCCACCCCGACCACCTCGCCCGCGTCGAGGGCTTCGTCGAGCGGGCGCGCGAGGCCGGCGACCGCGATCGTGCGCGGCGGCAGGCGCGCCGAGCTCGGCGGCCTCTGGTACGAGCCGACGCTCGTCGAGCCGCGCTCGAACGACGCCGAGATCGTCCAGCGCGAGGTCTTCGGGCCCGTGCTGACGATCCAGACGTTCCGCGACGAGGCCGAGGCGATCGAGCTCGCGAACTCGACCGAGTACGGGCTCTCGGCGATCGTCTACACGGGCTCGACCGGGCCGCGCCGACCGCGTCGGCCGCGCCGTCCGCGCGCGGCACGGTCTGGGTCAACTGCTTCCTCGTCCGCGACCTGACCGCGCCGTTCGGCGGCATGCGGGATCTCGCGGCATCGGCCGCGAGGGCGGCAACTACGCGCTCGACTTCTACTCGCGACCTGAAGACGCTCCAGATCCTCGACGGCTCGACGACCTGACGCCACGGCGGCGATCGGGCGGGCGCAGACCCATCCGGGGACGAGACTGCTAGCCGCGAGCTGGAGCCTCCCCGCGCGCTACTGGAGATAGAAAAGCTCGACGTCCTGCCTGTGCGCCTGGCCTCGTCGGGCTAGGCAAAGGGAAGCGGGCCACCTCTGTGCCTTCGGACGTGATGACGTGGAAGGTCGTGGACTCATACCCGATCAGTCCACTGTCGTGGCCGACGGTGAACTCGGGGAAACGCGCCGGCTGCCAGCTCACGGACGTCGCCCGTTCGTATGTCGATGATGCCGAGCCGAGACACGTCGTCCACGCAATCCCAACCGTCGAACACGACCTCCCTGTTGTTCGGTAACCAACTTGACCGCAGCGACTCCCCACTAGTCCCAGGCTCAGCAGACGCCGGCGCGAACCAGTCTCGAGATTCATGAGATCGAGCAGGCTCGCGTCGAAGTCGACGCACGCGAGCAGCATCCCGTTCGGTGCGACAGAACACGCCTCGGGCAAGAAGTCCCAGCGCATCCGCCCGATGCGCCGCCGGCCGTCACCGTTCACGCGGGCCGCGTAGATATCCGTGTACTCCCAGTTACCGGGGTCGCCAGCGTGCCCACTGAACACGTTCCAGGCATAGAAGACGACCCTCCCGCTTGCCGACCAGCCAAGGACGTCCACGAATACATCGGGGCGCCAAAGACGCGGCAAGCGCGAAGGCAGCGCGCGGGAAAGCTCCCTCAGGCGGGTGCCGCCAGCATTGACGACATAGAGCGCCACGTCAGAGGGCTTCAGGCGACCCGTCTGCGTCGGGCGATGGTAGGCAAACGCAATCTTCGCCCCACTCGGCGACCAAACCGTGCTGCTGATGTAAGCGGCGGGGTGCAACCGCCGCGCCAGTGGGTGCAAGCCCGAGCCATCAGCGTTCACCACGTACCAGAACCGCCTCCTCGGGCCCCCGTCGTTCTCTCGCCGTGAACACGAGCCGGCGACCGTCGGGCGACCAGGGCCCGACTCCCATCCCCCACGCACCGTGGACAGAAGCCACATCGTGCCTCTCGCTCCCGTCGAGGTTGGCTACCTCGAGCCAGGTCGACTCGGCCTCGCTGGAGTGCTGGGTGAACGCCACCTGGCCCTGCACGACAGGGCCGAGCGCCACCCCCCAGAACGCACAGGCCGACGCAGCGGTGGCGAGACTCGCCCCACCCGCCAAGAGCACGCCGGCAACCAGCGCGCGCCAGCGGAGCATGGGGCGATCCTAGCGCGGGCTCAGCTCCGCTGCGGTCAGGTAGCCCAGACCCGGTCCGCGACCCGCGCCACGAGCTCGAGCTTGCGCCACTGGACGTCCTCGTCGATCAGGTTGCCCTCCCAGACCGAGGCGAATCCGCACTGGGGCGAGAGGGCGAGCTGCTCGAGCGGGAGATACCGCGACGCTTCGTCGAGGCGGCGCACGATGTCGTCGTCCCGTTCCAGCTCGGGCACCTTCGTGCTGACGAGGCCGAGCACCATGATCTTGCCGCTGGGCACGTACCGGATCGGCGCGTAGTCGCCCTCGCGGCCGACGTCGTCCCACTCGAACAGAAACGTGTCGAAGGGAAGCTCGGCGAACATCCGCTCGGCGATGGGGGCGAGCGAGCCCTCCAGGAACCAGTGCGACCGGTAGTTCCCCCGGCAGAGGTGAAGGGCGACGGTCACCCCGTCGGGGATGCCTTCCGTCACGGCGGAGTCGGCTGCGATGGCCTTGCCGAGCAGCGAGTCGACGTCCTCGCCGAGCTCGGCGAGCGCGTCCCGGGAATGCGGATCGACCAGCAGCGGATAGATCGGGAAGTCGAACTGGACGTAGCGTGCGCCTGCCGCGATCGCGTCCGCGACGAGCTCGCGGTACACGCCGACCATGTCGGCCACCATCTCGTCCCGGTCGCGGTAGACGCCCTCGGCCAGCCCGGTCTCCGGGAAGAGCAGCATCGACGGCGCCGGCATGGTGACCTTGAAGGGATAGTCGGTGATCGACGCGAGGAAGGCTGCCTCCTCGGCTGCGGGGCTCCGCACCTTGCGTACTCGGCCGGTGACCATGGCGGTCGTCGGCGGCGAAATGGTCTCGCCCGCCGCGTCCGTGAACTCCATCGTGCGCGGGTTGGGCGCGATGCCCTCGAGGCCCTCCCAGAGCGAGTTCTCGAACACGCCGCGGCGAAGCTCCCCGTCGCTCACGACGTCGAGCCCGATGTCGATCTGGCGGCGCACGACCTCCCGGATCGCACCTTCGGCCAGCTCGCGCAGGCGGACGAGGTCGGCCGCTCGCTCGCTGTCGACGAAGGTGGCGATCTGCGTCTCCTTGCCGGCGTAGATCGTCTCGAACAGCTCACGGATTGCCGGCGGACGCAGCAGGCTGCCGACGATCTCGGCCCGCGGGGGACGGCGTGGAGCTCGCGACGGAGCGCTCATCTCAGTCGGCGAGGAAGCGCTCGACGAGACCGCTCGCGTGCTCCTTGTCGGCCAGCAGGTAGGCGAGAGCGGTCATGCGGAACGAGTCCTGCAGGTAGAAGCGCTCGTAGAGCTCGCCCCGCCCCGCGAGCGTCGAGCCGACGAAGTCCCAGGCGAGGCGGAACGTGCGGATGCGTCGCTCGGCGCCGGCGCCCCTGGCCTGGAAGTACGTCTCGATGTCCGCGCGGCGCGGCCCCTCCCAGTCGGCCTTCGACGGGGTCGCCATGAAGCCGCCGCCGCCGACGAGCTGGATCAGCTCGATCGCGCGCGGGATCCACTTCGGCATCAGGCCGCGCAGGGCGACGAGCGAGCGCTCGTCGGGCACCCAGTCGTCCGACCCCTCGGCGCGATACGAGCCCGCCTCGGCGGCGATGACGCCGGCGCGGGTCATCTCGAGCATCGACCAGAGCTCGCCGAGCTTCTCCTGCACGTGGTCGAACGAGTTGACGCCGGTCATGTCGGCGATCGTGTGGGCGAGGCCGAACGCGAACTCGAGCTTGGCCCAGGCGCGGGTCATCGCCTGGTGGACGATGTGAGCCCGCCAGTGCGAGTCGGTGATGACCTCCGAGTGGAGCGTCGGATCGCCGTCGAGGAAGACGCGGTCCCAGGGAACGACGACGTCGTCGAAGATCGCGACGGCGTCCATCTCGTCGAAGCGCGTCGAGAGCGGGTAGTCCCACGCGTCGCGCTGGCTCGAGAAGGAGTCGCGACACAGGAAGCGCAGGCCGGGCGTGGCGATCGGGATCGCGAAGCAGATCGCGTAGCGCGCGTCCTGGAGCCGCAGGTCGGAGCCCGGGTAGACCGTGAGCTCGTCGGCGAACGGCGCCAGCGTCGCGAGCATCCGCGCGCCGCGCACGACGATCCCCTCCGCCGTCTCGCCGACCTTGTGCAGCGCGACCTCGCCGCCCGCCTGCTCCGCCTCCGGCACGGAGCGGTCGACCTGCGGGTTCACGAGCGTGTGCGTCGTGCAGAGATCCTCGTCGCGCATCCGGCGCTGGAAGGCGACGATGTTCTCGGCTCCGCGCTCGTTGCCGTAGCGCGCCCAGACGTCGGCGCGCGCCGCGAAGCAGGCGAACGTGTAGTTGAGGTAGTCGGGGGTGCGGCCCATCATTCCCGCCGTCTCCTCGGCGATCCGCTTCGAGGCCCGGCGCCGCCGCTCCAGATCCTCGCGCGCGGTCGGCTGCACGTGCGTGACGTTCACCGGTTGCCCCGTGTCGGGCGAGGGCATGAGGATGACGTCGGGCTCCTCGTGCTGGAGGTCGAAGACGCGTGCGAGCGAGCGAGCTGCCCCGGCGAGCTTCGGATGGGCCGTCGGATCGTCGATCCGCTCGCCCTCGAGCCACAGCTCGCGCCCCCCGCCGCGCAGGCCGTCGAGGAACTGCTCGCCTGTGCGCGCCCCCGTCGTGGTCTGCGCCATGCGGTATTCCTATCCGAATGCGACTCGAGGGTCTGGTCGCCCTCGTCACCGGGGGCGGGAGCGGCATCGGCGCGGCGACCGCGCGCCGGTTCGTGGCCGAGGGAGCGGCCGTCGTGCGTCACGGGCAGGCGACCGGAGCCGCTCGAGCAGCTCGCCGGGGACATCGGCGCGCTCGCCGTGCCGGGCGACGCGACCAGCGCCGATGACGTCCGCCACGCGGTCTCGCTCGCCGTCGAGCGCCACGGCGGGCTCGACATCCTCGTCGCGAACGCGGGCGGCGCGGGCACGCCGGCGGCCGGCGAGACGGACGACGAGGCCTGGCGCGCAGCGATCGAGTCGAACCTGACGAGCGCGTTCCTCGCGGCCCGCGAGGCGCTCCCGGCGATGCTCGCCCGCGGCGGCGGCTCGATCGTCGTCGTCGCATCCGAGGCCGCGCTCGTGGCGCCCCCCGGTCTTGCGGGCTACACGGCCGCGAAGACGGCGCTGCTCGGGCTCACGCGCTCGCTCGCGGTCGACTACGGCCCCCGCGGCGTCCGTGCCAACGCCGTGTGTCCCGGCTGGGTGCGAACCGGGATGGCGGACGAGCAGATGGACATCCTCGCCGGCGCTCGCGGCCTCACGCGCGAGGAGCGCCTACGAGGTCGCCTGCGCGGCGCTCCCGCTGCGCCGTCCCGCCGAGCCGGAGGAGATCGCGGCCGTCTGCCTCTTCCTGGCCTCCCGCGAGTCGTCGTTTCTCACGGGCGCGGTGCTACCCGTCGACGGCGGCGCGACGGCCGTCGACGTCGGCACGCTGGCGTTCCGACCCGACTGAGCTGCGTCAACGGTGCTTGTGTTAGCTAACGCATGCGATCCGGCGAATGCTGCGCATTCCCCAGCTACGTGGCGAAGCCCGGCTGAGCCGGGAAGAGGACGGGGCGGGCTGTGGGGAGCGTGAAGCCGGCCGTCGCCCCGAGGAACAGCGGCGCCTCGTAGGCCTGCTCGACGGCTTCCGGATCGAGCCCGCTCGCGCTCGCGATGTCCTGGCCTCCGAGGATGACGGCGCTGGGCAGCGGAACCGCGACAGCGAGAGGTCCCGCGGCGCTGACCGGGCTCGAGTCTCGCCGCGCGTTCCAGGCGGCGAGGTACTCGTACGGGTTGACGACGCCGTCGTAGCCGAGGCCGAGCAGCGCCGTCGGATGGATCTCGAAATGGAGGTGGTACGGCGTGCCCGCCGCATCGCCGGTAGCGCCGACGAAGCCGAGCACGTCTCCCGCCTCGACCCGCGCCCCGTTGACCGCGAGCGGCGAGTAGGCGGAGAGGTGCGCGTAGTAGTACTCGTTGCCCTGGCCGTCGCGCAGCCAGAGGCGGTGACCGCCGACGTCGTTCCAGCCGACCAGGAACAGCGTGCCGTCGCTCACGGCGAGAACGGGTGCCCCCAGCGGCGCGAAGATGTCGTTGCCGTGATGCCAGCCCGTCGTGGCCCTCGGCGCGCCGAAGTCGTCCGAGAACGACGCCGGGCCCCAGACGGGGAAGACGTAGCCCTGACCCGTGATCTGCGGCTGCACGCCCGGCGGCGGATCGCGGACGATGGCCGGCACCTCGGTCGGGCTCGCGCCGGGCGGCTCCGGGTCCGGCTCCCTCGGGATCGACGGGCTCCGGTGACTCGGGCGTCCCGGCCGGCTCCGGCGCTCGCGCCGGCTGCTCGCCGGCTGCTCGGCCGGCTCGTCGGGCGGCGTGCTCGGCTCGGGCGGAGGCTGCGGAGCGGGCATCTGCGCGGCCGCCTCCGCGTAGCCGACGAGGATCTCGCTTCCGGCGGGCAGGCCTCCGTGGTCGGCGGTGAGTATCACGTGCATGCCGGTGACGAAGCCACGGATGCCGTGCCCGTCGGCGTCGTCCTGCACCACGGCCTGCTCGAGGAGCACGGCGTAGCCCCAGTCGCCGAGCTCGACGCGGGCGTTCGCGAAGGCTTCGACCGGCTGCCCGTTGACGACGAGGCCCTCGATCCGGGAGCTCCCGAAGCCGCCGTCGGCGCCTTCCCGGGTCGCTGACGACTCGACGCGTCACGTCGACGAGGCCGGCGGTGATCTCGCCCCCGAAGAGCGCGAGCTGGCGCACGCTCGCCGTCCCGGCCGCGCGAGGCGTGGAGCCGGGCCCCGTGCGCGTCCCCGTGTGCGTCGAGGCGGCGGTCACGGCGGAGCCGTCGCCGGGCCACGCCACCCCGGCCTGTGACGCGCTCGCGTTCGGCGGCGAGGAGGCCACCGCGACGGAGACGCCGTCCTGCCCGGGCACGCGGACGATGAGGGCGATCGCGGTCGAGGTCGCCCGCGGCGAGGTCGCCGAAGAGGCTGGTAGCGCACCCGCGAGGGCAGCCAAGAGCGCCGCCGCGAGCGCGGCGAGGTGCCGTCTGCTCACCTGAGGAGGGTAGCGAGAACGCCGGCGCACCGCGAACGGGCTGCACTGCTGTGGTATCCATTCCGGCAGCCAGACGAACCCGGAGGGAGACACCCGATGGCCCAGACGGATGCGGAGACCCTGTCCCTGATCGAGGGGCTCCTGAAGGAGCAGCGCACGTTTCCTCCGTCGGAGGAGTTCCGGCGCTCGGCGATCATCCAGGACGACGCCGTCTACCGGGAGGCCGAGGAGGACTTCGAGGGCTTCTGGGCACGTCTCGCAGACGAGTTCATCGAGTGGTACCGCAAGCCGGAGAAGCGCCTCGAGTGGACTCCGCCGCACTGCACCTGGTTCGAGGACGGTGAGCTGAACGTCGCGTACAACTGCCTCGACAAGCACGTGGCGGCGGGACGGGGAGACCGTGTCGCCTACCACGCCGTCGGCGAGCCGGCCGGAGACACGCGCGATCTCACCTACGCCGACCTGCTGGCCGAGGTGTGCCGGCTCGCGAACGGGTTGCGGAAGCTCGGAATCCGCAAGGGCGATCGCGTCGGCCTCTACATGGGGATGGTGCCCGAGCTTCCCATCGCGATGCTCGCGTGCGCGCGCATCGGCGCGCCCCACATCGTCGTCTTCGGCGGCTTCTCCTCGGACTCGCTCGCCGAGCGGCTGCGCGACTCCGGGGCGAAGCTCCTCATCACGCAGGACGAGGGCTGGCGCAAGGGCGCAAAGGTGCCGCTCAAGGCGAACGCCGACGTTGCCGCCGAGTCCGCACCGGACGTCGAGCGGCTCGTCGTTCTTCGCCGCACCGGCGACCCCGTGCCCTGGAACGAGGGCCGTGACGTCTGGTGGCACGACCTCGTCGAGGGCGAGCCCGACGACGTGCGAGCCGGAGCGCATGAACGCGGAGGACACGCTCTTCCTCCTGCACACGTCAGGCTCGACGGCGAAGCCGAAGGGCGCGCTGCACACGTCGGCCGGCTACCTCCTGCACGCCTCCGTGACGCACAAGTGGATCTTCGACATCCACGACGACACGATCTGGTGGTGCGCCGCGGACGTGGGCTGGGTGACCGGCCACTCGTACATCGTGTACGGGCCGCTGAACAACGGGTGCACGTCGGTGCTCTACGAGGGCGATCCCTCCCACCCGGACTGGGACCGCCACTGGGAGATCGTCGAGCGCTACCGCGTCAACTCGTACTACACGGCGCCGACGCTCATCCGCTCGTTCGTGAAGGTGGGCGAGGAGTATCCGCGCGCGCCACGACCTCTCCTCCCTGCGCGTGCTCGGCACGGTCGGCGAGCCGATCAACCCGGAGGCGTGGGTCTGGTACTGGAAGGTGATCGGCGGCGAGCGCTGCCCGATCGTCGACACCTGGTGGCAGACGGAGAACGGCGGCATCCTGATCACGCCGCTGCCGGGCGTCGTGACGACGAAGCCCGGCTCGGCGACGATCCCGTTCCCCGGCATCGCTCCCGAGATCGTGGACGAGCAGGGCAACCCGGTAGAGCGTGGCACCGGCGGCTTCCTCGTGATCAAGCGCCCCTGGCCCGGGCATGTTCCGGACGCTGTTCGGCGACGACGAGCGCTACGTCGCGACGTACTTCTCGAAGTACGGGCCCGAGCGTCTACGTGACCGGCGACGGCGCGAAGCAGGACGAGGACGGCTACTTCTGGCTGATGGGCCGGATCGACGACGTCATCAACGTCGCCGGCCACCGCCTCTCGACGACCGAGATCGAGTCGACGCTCGTCGAGTCACCCGGCGGTGGCCGAGGCGGCCGCGACCGGCGCGTTCGACCCGGACAAGGGCCAGCGGATCGTCTGCTTCGTGCTGCTGAAGAGCGGGTTCGAGCCGAGCGACGAGCTCTCGGTCGAGCTGCGCGAGTGGGTGGCGGAGCAAATCGGCAAGATCGCCCGGCCGGCTGCCGTCCTCTTCGGCGACGATCTGCCGAAGACCCGCTCGGGGAAGATCATGCGCCGGCTGCTGAAGAACATCGCCGAGGGCGACGAGCTCGGCGACACCACGACCCTCCGCGATCCGGCGATCGTCGAGGACCTGAAGCAGCAAGGCCGACCGGGCGCTCGGCCGCACGACCTAGGAGGGGCTCCGTGCGCGTCCCGAGGGCTTGGACGGGATGGCTGCTCGGAGCGTGCGTGCTCGTAGTGGCAGGCATTGCGGCGGCCGATGCCGTGCGCGGCGGCGGCACACGCGCCCCCGCTCCGTCCACGTCTGCGGACGCTCGCGGAGCGCCTGTGAGCGGGCCGCTCGTGCCGCAACCCGGCCTTCTCGCCGGATCGCTCACCGTCGCTGCGGGCGAGTCCTGCGGGCTCGCGAGGCTCGATCTCGAAAGCGTCGTCCTTCACGGGACCGGTGCGACGAGCTGCGATCTCTGGGTCGCGCCCGACGGCGAGCTGGCGCTCGTCTCGGTCGCGCGCCGCGGAAGCCGCTACGAGCTCTGGCTCGCGGAGCTCGGAGACTCGCCGCGGCTGATCCGGCCGCTCGGGCCCGCACGCGGTGAGCCGAGCTGGGCAAGCGACGCAACGCGTGTCGCGTGGTGCACGCCGGGCGGGACGACACGCGTGCTCGACCTTGCCTCGGGCCGTGAGCGAGCCGTGGTGGGTTGCATGCCGCGGTTCGCCGCCGACGGGAGCGTGCTGACGCGACGCGACCGCTCCGTCGGGCCGGGTGTCCTGCGGAACGGCAGGCTCGCGCTGGACGAGGGGGACCTTGCTCGGGGCTTCGCAACCGCGCCCGGCCGCATCGACGTGCTCGGCCTGGCCCAGGGCGCGGACGGCCTGCTCGCGGTCGCCGTCGCGAGGCTGGGCCGAAGCTCCGCGGAGGCCGCCGTCGAGCTCTGGCGCGACGGGCGCCTCGTGGCGTCGCACGTGCTGCCGCTACGGGTCGTGCCGGGGATCGGAGCCTTCGGCGAGCTGCTTCGCTTCAGCCCCACGGGGGACGAGCTCGCGGTCGGCTTCTCGCGGCCGGCCTTTGGTCTCATGGTGCTCGATCTACGCTCAGGGCGCGTCGTGCGGGACATGACCCCGACCCGGGGCTTCGCCTGGTCGCCGGACGGCCGCTGGCTTGCGGCGGCGACGCGGGACGAGATCCTGATCATGGGCGCGGTCAGGGAAGAGGCGACCTACGTCCTCCCCTTGGCGGTGAGCGCGCTGGCCTGGAGCTGATGCGCGGCGGCGCCCTGTGCGGAGCCCGGGGCCCGGCCGACGTGCTCGTCGTCGGAGCGGGAGCCGCGGGAGCCGTCGTCGCCACGCATCTCGCCCGCGCGGGCTTCGACGTCGTCTGCCTCGAGCAGGGCCGCTGGCATACGGCGGACGAGTTCCCCGGCGAGAGCTCGCCCTGGGAGCTCATGCTCGCCGGGCCCTGGCATCCGGACCCGAACGTGCGGGGGCTCCCGCAGGACTACCCCTGCCAGGTGTCGGACGCCGAGATCCGCCCGCTCATGTTCAACGCCGTCGGCGGCAGCACGATCCACTACACGGCGATCTGGAACCGGCTGCTGCCGTCCGACTTCCGGGTTCGCTCCGTCGCCGGCGTCGCCGACGACTGGCCGTTCGGCTACGAGGAGCTGCTGCCGTACTACGAGCGCATCGACGTCGAGATGGGCGTGGCCGGTCTGGGAGGCGATCCCGCCTATCCGCCGGGCGCGCCGCCGCCGCTACCACCCCATCCGATCGGAACGGCCGGCCGCAAGGCCGCGGAGGGGATGAACCGGCTCGGCTGGCACTGGTGGCCCGGCACGAACGCGATCGCGAGCAGGCCGTACGGCCGCCTGGCGCCGTGCGCTCGGCGTGGAACCTGCCAGAGCGGGTGCCCGCAGGGCGCGAAGGCCTCGACGGACATCACCCACTGGCCGGACGCCCTGCGTCACGGCGCTCGCCTCGAGACCGGCGCCCGCGTCCGCGAGATCGTCCTCGACGCGCGCGGGCGGGCACGCGGAGCCGTCTACCGCGACGAGGGCGGGGCAGAGCGGCTGCAGGAGGCGTCGGTCGTCGTGCTGGCGGCGAACGGGGTCGGCACGCCGCGCCTGCTGCTGCTCTCGAGCTCGCAGCGCTTCCCGGACGGGCTGGCCAACACCTCAGGCCTCGTCGGCAGGAGGCTCATGCTCCACCCCGCCGCGGCCGTTCTCGGCGTGTACGAGGAGGCCCTCGAGAGCTGGCTCGGTCCTGCCGGCCAGCCGGTCGGCTCGCTCCAGTTCTACGAGAGCGACGTCTCCCGCGGGTTCCCGCGCGGCGCCAAGTGGGACCTCATCCCGGGCTTCGGGCCGCAGCTCCTGCACGCGCGCCTGCCGCTCGACGAGACGTGGGGCCCGCCGATCCACGAGAGCACCAGGCGGCTCGTCGGCCACGCCTTCGACTGGTTCGTCACCGTCGAGGACCTGCCGCAGGAGACGAACGGCGTCACGCTCGATCCCGAGCTGGCCGACAGCGACGGGATCCCGGCCCCGCGCATCGCCTACCGGATCGCGCCGGAGGCGCAGGCGGCGCTCGAGTTCAACATCGCGAGGGCGACCGAGGCCCACGAGGCGGCAGGGGCGGTGGAGACCCGCGTTGCGCGGATTCACGCCGACTGCGGCTGGCACCTGCTCGGCACGGCGCGCCTCGGCGCAGCGCCGGAAACGTCGGTGTGCGACCCGTACGGGCGGACGCACGACGTGCCGAACCTGTTCGTCGCCGACGGCAGCGTGTTCGTCACCGCCGGGGCCGTGAATCCGACCGCCACGATCTGCGCCTTCGCGCTGCGCTGCGCGGAGCACATCGTCGAGACCGCCCGTCTGCAGGAGACGCCGGCATGAGCCCGGAGGAGCGGGCGACGTTCGCCGCGCTCGCCGACGTGCTCGTTCCGGAGGCCGCGCGGCATGCCGGCGGCATCGGCCGTCGGCGTGCACGAGCGCCGGCTCGACGCGGTTGCTCGCGGCGAGGCCCGATCTCGCCGAGCCGCTGCGATCGCTCCTGGCCGACGCGGCCGGGCGGGAGGCCGACGGCGGAGGTCGCGCGTCTGCGGGCCGAGGACGACGAGCGGTTCCGCCTGCTGCTCTCGCTCGTCACGGCCGCCTACTACTCGAGCCCGAAGGTGCGCCGCCTGATCGGCTACCCGGGCCAGCGCGCGCACGAGGTCTTCCCCGACCAGGCCGAGCACGACCTCCGCGACGGCATCCTCGATCCCGTGGTCGCCCGCGGGCCGATCTGGCACCGGCCTCCCGCTTGAGCTCCGCCACGGGGCGTGAGACGGCCGGCGTGACGCCGGCTGATCGAGTTCATGGTGTCGCAAGATCTGACGGGTAGCCTGAGAGACGTGCGCGGTGTGGCTCTGCTCGCCGTCCTCCTCGTGCTCGCGCTGCCGGCGCAGCTGGACGCGATGCCGCTTCGGGCGACGGCGGCGAAGCCGGACATCACGGGGACGACGCTGAATGGACAGAAGCTGTCGCTCAAGTGGTACCGGGGCAAGTGGGTCTTCATCAATGCCTGGGCCTCGTGGTGAGGCCCGTGCAACCGCGAGGCGGTCGCCTACGCACGGTTCGTCAAGGCTCACCCGAGCCTCCGCTTCATCGGCCTCAACGTTGCCGACACGACGCCGAGCGCGAAGGCCTTCGTCAAGCGGTACGGCTGGAAGTTCCCGTCGATCAAGGACCCGGACCGTGAGCTCGAGGCGAGGTTGGGCGGCGTCTACCAGCCGTTCATCGCGCTCATCAACCCGAGGGGCGAGATCGCGGGCCGCTTCGTCGGGCCCGGTGGCGCGGCCGACTGGCAGGATCTCATCGACGACGCGCGGAGTTAGGGCGCCGGGCTCTCGCGCAGCCTTTGCTCAGCGCTCCCAGCGCTCGTCGGCGAGCTGGATCGCCTCGACGATGCCCTGGTAGCCCGTGCAGCGGCAGAGGTTGCCCGCGATCGCGTGGCGGATCTCCTCGTCGCTCAGGCCTCGGCGTTCCCGGAGGAGCTCGTAGCGCGGTCATGAGAAACCCCGGCGTGCAGTAGCCGCACTGGAGGCCGTGGCGCTCGTGGAAGGCCTGCTGGAGCGGGTGGAGCGGCCCCTCCGGCGGCGCCAGGCCCTCGACGGTCGTGAGCTCGGCGCCGTCGGCCTGCACCGCGTAGGCGATGCAGGAGCGCACGGTGGCGCCGTCCCACAGGATCGTGCAGGCGCCGCAGACGCCGTGCTCGCAGCCGAGGTGCGTGCCGGTGAGCCCGAGGTCGTCGCGGAGGAAGTCGGCGAGCGTGCGGCGCGCCTCGACCTCGCGCTCGTGGACGACGCCGTTGACGGTCACCTCGGATGCGGTGGCCGGCTCACGCGGTCGCCTTCCGCAGCGCCCGCTGCACGAGCACGCGCACGAGCCGGCGCCGGTAGTCCGCGGAGGCGTGGACGTCCGCGCGGGGGTCGCAGGCCGCGACCGCCGCCTCGGCGGCCGACGCCCAGAGCTCCTCGCTCGGCTGCTCGGCGACGAGCATGGCGGCGGCGTCGCGGGCGTCGACGGGGACCGGTCCTACGCCGGCGAGCGCAAGCCGGGCCTGCTCGATCGAGCCGTCGCCGGCCGAGGCTCAGGGCAACGGCGACTCCCGCGAGCGCGAAGTCGCCGTGGCGCGGCGCCAGCTCGACCCAGGCACATCTGAGGCGCGGAGGCGGCGGCGGGATGCGGATGCCCACGATCAGCTCGTCGGGCTCGAGGCTCGTCACGAGCGGCATGACGAAGAGCTCGGCCGGCGCGCACGTCCTCGTGTGGCCGTCGCCGGCGATCTCGATCGTCGCGTCGAGCGCGGTCACCACGGCGGGAAGCTCGGCCGCCGGGTCGCCGTGGGCGAGGCTGCCGCCGATCGTGCCGCGGTTGCGGATCGCGGCGTGCCCGATCCAGGGCAGCGCATCCGCGAGGAGAGGGCAGCGCTCGCGCACGAGCGGGTCATGCTCGGCCGCGCGTTGCCGCGTGAGCGCGCCCACGCGCAGCTCGCCGTTCTCCTCGCGAATGCCGTCGAGCTCGGCCAGTCCCGCGAGGTCGACGAGCGCGGCCGGCGTTGCGAGGCGCAGGTTGAGCAGGGGGCCGAGGCTCTGGCCGCCGGCGATCGCCTTTGCGTCGCCGCCGTAGCGCGCGAGCAGCTCGACGGCCTCCTCGACTCGTTCGGGCCGGTGGTAGTCGAACGGCGCCGGCTTCAGCCGATCGTCCCCATCTCGAACATGGCGCTGTCGTGGAACGGCAGCACCCTGTCCCCGCCGACGTCGAGGATCCGGAGCATCGAGTCGTAGCAGAGGATCGGGTCCATGTGCATGCCGGCCGGGATCACCTTGTACGTCCCCTTGGCCAGCACCTCCTCGGGCGGATAGAAGTTGTCGCGGATCGTGCACATGCCGGCGATCACGTACGTCCCGTCACTCGTGTCCACTGCCACCGACTGCCCGCCCGGGCTGTGGCCCGGCGTGAACAGGCAGCGCACGCCCGGAGCGACCTCGTGGTCGCCCTCGACGAACTCGACCTTCGGGAGCCGGGCCAGCTCCTCGTAGTGCTCCTTCGGCGCATACGTCGAGGCGAAAAGCGAGTGGACGGGGATCTTCTCCCACTCGGCCTTCTGGATCAGGATCCGGGATGACCTGAACTTGGTCGTGTTCATGCAGTGATCCCAGTCGAGATGCGTCTGCACGAACGTGTCGATGTCCTCGAACGAGAGGCCCCGGTCGGCAAAGTGCTCCTCGATCGGCCTGACGTCCACGACGTCCTGGAACGTCTCGCCCGCGAGCATGAGCGGCCCCTCGCCGCGGATCCTCGTCTTGAAGTCCTCGGCGCTAGCAGCCGGCGTCGACGAGGATGTTCCGCCCGTCGCCCTGGAGGAGCCACGAGACGTACGGGATGTCGACCTTCTCGCCGAAGTTGTGCATGTACGTGAAGCGGCTCTTCTCCCGCTGCGGGCCGTAGGCGACGACCATCGGCGTCATCGTGTACACGGGCATCTCTCCTTCCTTCGTCAGGTCGTGTGAGATCATGCTCGAGACGAGCTCGGGCGTCAGGGGGAGCCGTTCGACGCGGCCGCCGAAGGGAGCGACGGCGTCGGCGACGGCGCTTGCGATCGCGGCCGGGGTCGCAATCAGGCCGGACTCGCCCATGCCCTTGATGCCGCCGGGCGTGAGCGGCGACGGGGACGAGCAGTGGGCGACCTCGATCGGCGGCACCTCGGCGGCGGTGGGCAGCAGGTAGTCCATCAGCGTGGAGGCCTGCGGCTGGCCCTCGGCGTCGTAGACGACCTGCTCGAGCAGCGCTCCTCCGATACCTTGCGCGAGCGGCGCCGCGGATCTGGCCGTCGACGATCGGCGGGTTGATCATCGTGCCGCAGTCCTCGACCGCAACGAGCCGCTCGACGCGCACCGCGCCCGTCTCCGCGTCCACCTCGACGAGCGCGACGACGCAGCCGTTCGAGTAGGTCGCGGGAGGATCGTGGAAGGCCGAGGCGGAGAGATCCGGCTCGCTCACCGCGGCACGGACGTCGGGGCGGAAGTACGCGGCTGCGGCAAGCTCGCGCAGGGACACCGACCGGCTCGGCGCGTCCTTCAGCGCGATGCCGCCGTCGGTGACCTCGAGGTCGTCCGGGTCGGCCTCGAGCAGGTGCCCGGCGATCCGGAGAAGGCGCTCGCGCACCTCGGTCGCCGCGCGGAGCACGGCGCCGCCGAGCACGACGGCGGTGCGGCTCGCCCGCGTGCCCGCGATCGAGATCGGCGTGGCCGCCGTGTCGTTCGCGATCGTCGACACCGAGGCCGGATCGGCCCCCGAGCACGTCGGCGGCGAGCTGCGCGAACGTCGTCGCGATGGCCCTGGCCCTGCGAGGGCGTTCCGATCGCGACCGTGATCTCGCCGGACGGCTCGACGGTGACGCGTGCTGCGTCGTGCGACGCCATCGCCCAGCTCGACTGGCGTGCCCCCTCGCGTCCCCCAGCCCGGTCGGCTCGACGTACGGGCTGACGCCGATCGCCGAGGTGGCGGCCTGTCCGCCCGAGCCGCCGCCTGCGCGGCCGCGGAAGCTCGCCGTAGTCGACGCAGCTCGAGCGCGCGCTCGAGCGACTCCTCGAAGCTGCCCGAGTCGTAGATCATGCCGGTGCACGAGGCGTAGGGAAACTCGCTCGGGCGCACGAGATTGCGCCGGCGCAGCTCCGCGGGGTCGAGCCCGAGCTCTCGCGCCGCCTGGTCGATCAGGAGCTCCCGGGCGCAGTGGCCCTGCGTCCAGCCGACGCCGCGGTACGGCGCGACGGGAGCCTTGTTCGTCACCACAGCCTGGACGGCGTACTCGAGGTTGCGCAGCCGGTAGACGCCCGGCATGAGCACCGCCGCAAGGTACGGCTCGATCAGGGCGCTGGCGTTGTTGTAGGAGTAGGCGCCGGCGTCGCCGAGGATCGCGGGCCTGAGAGCCAGGAACTCGCCGTTCGCTCCCGAGCGCGAGCTCGATGCGGATCAGCTGCTCCTTGGCCTGCGGCGCTGCCACGAGGTTCTCCCGCCTGTCCTCGAGCCAGACGATCGCTCGGCCGAGGCGTCGGGCGGCGAGCGCGACCGCCACCTCCTCCGGGTGGATCGGGATCTTCTGCCCGAAGCCTCCGCCGACGTCAGGCACGATCACCCGAATCCTCGCCTCGCGGATCCCGGTCGCCAGCGCGAGCCGGCGGCGCAGGAGATGCGGGGACTGCGTCGAGCTCCAGAACGTGAGCGATTCCGTCGACGGTTCCCACTCGGCGGCACATCCCCGCGGCTCCAGCGGGGCCGCAAGGTAGCGATTCCCGGTGAAGGCCAGACGGCTGACGTGGGCTGCCTCGGCGAACGCGCCCTCGACGTCGCCGATCGTGCGGCGCGCTGTCGTACACGATGTTCGACCCGAGCTCGGGGAAGAGCAGGGGCGCGTCCGGCGCCATCGCAGCGCCGGCATCGACGACAGGCGGCAGGGGCTCGTAGTCCACCTCGACGACCTCGGCGCCGTCCTCCGCCTCGTAGCGGCTGTCGGCCAGCACGATCGCGACGGCTTCGCCTGCGAAGCGCGCCCGCTCCCCGGCGAGCGCGGGCTGCGGTGTCTTGCGAAGGCCTTCGATGGCCAGCAGGTCGACCAGCGGCTCGTGGTCGAGATCGGCGCCGCTGAGGACGGCGCGAGACGCCTGGCACCAGGGTCGCCGCCTGCGAGTCGACGGTCAGCACGCGGGCGTGGGCGTGGGGCGAGCGAACGAAGGCAGCGTGCAGCGCGCCGGGGAACTGCAGGTCGGCGAGGAATCTCCCCCGTCCCGACAGCAGCCGGGCATCCTCGTGTCGCGGCACAGGTCTCCCGATCCAGCGGCCGGACAGCGGGAGCGAGTGGTCGGGCGGCCGAGACAGGGTGAGATACGATATATCGTGACCGTGGCCAAGGCAGAGGAGCGCGCCATCGCCGAAGCCCGGGCGGAGCTCGAGCGCGCGCTCGGCCGCTGGCAGGAGCTCGCCGGGGAGCTGGCGGCGGCAGAGACCGACAGCGGAATCCCCGTGGCCCCGGTGTACACGGCGCTCGACGTTCCCGGAGGAGCGGGCGATCGACCTACCCGGCGAGCCTCCGTTCACCCGTGGCATCCACGCTGCGATGTATCGGAAGCGTCTCTTCACGATGCGTCTCTATGCGGGTTGGGGGGGCCCGGAGGAGACGAACGAGCGCTTCCGCTACCTGCTCGAGCAGGGGCAGACCGGGCTCTCGGTCGCCCTCGACCTGCCCACGCAGATGGGCCTCGACTCGGACCACGAGCTCGCCGAGGGCGAGGTGGGCAAGGTCGGAGTCGCGATCGACTCGCTTGCCGACATGGAGCGGCTCTTCGAGGGGATCCCGCTCGACCGGGTCTCCACCTCGTTCACGATCAACGCGACGGCGCCGATCCTGCTCGCCATGTACCAGGTGGTCGGCGAGACGCCAGGGCGTCGCCCCGGCCGAGCTGCGCGGCACGGTTCAGAACGACATCCTCAAGGAGTTCCTGGCGCGCAAGACGTACGTCTACCCGCCGGGCCCCTCGCTGCGCCTGGTGGGAGACGTGATCGAGTACGCGACTCGCGAGCTGCCGAAGTTCAACCCGATCTCGGTGTGCGGCTTCCATCTCCGTCAGGCCGGCTGCGACGCCGTCCAGGAGATCGCGATCGCCCTGGCGAACGCATCCGCCTACGTCCAGGCGGTCGTCGACCGGGGCCTCGACGTCGACGAGTTCGCGCCGCGCTTCTCGTACAACCTCTCGACGATGCGCGACTTCTTCGAGGAGATCGCGAAGCATCGCGCGGCGCGACGCGTGTGGGCTGGCATCATGCGCGAGCGCTTCGGTGCGCGGCGGCCGGAGTCGTGGACGCTGCGCCTGTACTCGGGCGGCGACGGCACGTCCCTTACCGCCGTAGAGCCGCTGAACAACGTCGTGCGAACGGCGCTCCAGACCCTCGCGATCGTGCTCTCCGGGGCACAGGCGGTGCACACCATGTCCTGGGACGAGGCGCTCGCGCTTCCCAGCGAGGAGGCAGTCAGGCTCGCGCTGCGGACACAGCAGATCGTCGCGTACGAGTCGGGTGTCACGCGCACGGTCGATCCGCTCGGCGGCTCCTACTACGTGGAGTCGCTCACCGACGAGCTCGAGCGTCGGATACGAGATCTGATCGACCAGATCGAGCAGGAAGGCGGCGTCGTCAAGGGGATCGAGGACGGCCGCCTGGAGGCGGCGATCGCCGACGCCGCGTACCGCCAGGAACGGCAGATCGAGTCCGGCGAGCGGGTCGTCGTCGGCGTGAACCGCTTCCGCGACGAGGGGGCGGAGGAGCAGGCCGTCGAGCTGCTCACGGTGCCCGAGGACGTGCGGGCCCGACAGCTCGAGCAGCTCGACGCAGTTCGCGCCGGGCGCGATGCCGGGGCGGTCGAGGACGCGCTCGAGGGTGTGCGCGCCGCCGCCGGGTCGAACGAGAACACGATGCCGGCGATTCTCGTGGCCGTCCGTGCCTACGCCACCCTCGGTGAGATCTCGACCGCGCTGGGCGACGTCTTCGGCTACCACCGAGCGTCGACTGCGGTTTGATGCGTGCGCTGCCCGCGCTGGAGGTCGACCACGTCGGCATCGCCGTCGCATCGGCGGCGGGCCATCCACTCCTCGGGGCGCTCGGCGACAACGTCGTCCTGACCGAGATGCCGAGCGGCGTCGCCGTCGGGCGCTTCGGCCCGTGTCACACGCTCGAGCTCGTCGAGCCGGCCCGCGCGGGAAGTCCGGTCGAGGGTTTTCTCGAGCGCCGCGGGCCCGGTCTTCATCACCTCGCGCTCAGGGTGGACGAGCCGTTGGCCGAGGTGGTCGCCCGGCTCGGCGAGCTGGGAATCGAGGCCGTCGGAGCGGTGGAGCCGTCCTCGGATGGACGGCCCTCGATCTTCCTCCATCCGTCCACGACCGGCGGCGTCCTGGTCGAGCTGGTCGAGGGCCCGCGACCCGCATGAGCGGCTCCGCGTCGGTGGTCGCTCGGGGAGGGCGAGAGCGGCGGCGCCACAGGGCCGACCGACGTCTCGCGGCCGCGGCGCCGCGCCTGCACACACCGAGGCGGTCGCCCGAGCCGCCGAGGTATCGTCCTGCCGTCGCGGCAAGGTCTGCGAAGCCGCGAGGGAGGGTGAAGCGAATGGCGAGCCGAGGTCAGGTGACGGAGGCGCTGTGGCGCGACATGGCGGCACCTCTTCGACGCGATCGTGACCCACCCGTTTCTCGTCGGGCTGGTGGACGGGGACCTCCCCGAGGAGACCTTCCGGCACTACGTCCTCCAGGACGGCATCTATCTCAGGGCGTACGCCCGGGCGCTCAGCGCGCTCGGTGGCCGGGCGCATGCCACCGAGGACACGGAGCTCTTCGCGACTCGCGCCGCACGGGCGATCGGCGTGGAACGCACCCTCCATCGCGAGCTGCTCGCGGAGCTCGGCGTTACCGACGCCGAGGTCGCCGTGACCGAGCCCTCGCCGACGAACCTCGCCTACACGAGCTTCATCGAGTCTCAGGTCCACGGCGGCTCGTTCGCCGACGGGCTCGCCTCGGTCCTGCCCTGCTTCTGGATCTACTGGGAGACGGCGAAGCGTCTCGTCGAGCGAGGATCGCCGCATCCCGTCTACCAGCGCTGGATCGAGAGCTACCGCAGCGAGGAGTTCGAGCGCGGCGTGACGGCTGTCCTCGACCTGGTCGACCGGGTGGGAACGGCGCTCGGTCCGGACGGCCGTGAGCGCCAGCGGCAGATCGTCCTCACCGCAGCCCGGTACGAGTGGATGTTCTGGGACGCCGCCTGGCGGCTCGAGGGGTGGCCCGTCGAGCTCGCTCCCGAGGCCGGTCGCGAGCGCCCGGCGATCGCTAGCGCACTGCTAGGTCTCGCGGGCCTCCAGCTCGTGCATGTGCAGGCTCTCCTCGCGAAGCGCACGTAGGAGCTCGGCCTCCAGCGCGACGAAGTCGGGCGACGTGATCATCTCGATCGCTCGAGGGCGCGGCAGGGGCACCCGGAACGTCTCCCTGATGGTCGCGGGGCGCGCCGTCATCACGTTGATCCGGTCCGAGAGGTAGATGGCCTCGCGGATGTCGTGCGTGATGAAGATCACGGTGCGGCGGAAGCGATCCCAGATCTCGAGCATGAAGTCCTGCATCTCGCCCCGGGTCAGGCTGTCGAGGGCGCCGAACGGCTCGTCGAGCAGGAGGACTCTGGCGTCCCGGATCACCGTCCGCATCAGCGCCGCGCGCTGGCGCATCCCACCGGACATCGTGAACGGATAGCTGTCCTCGAAGCCCTCGAGCCCGAACACCGGAAAGAGCTGGTCGGCCCGGCGCTCGGCCTCCCGCACGCCCATGCCGCCGATCTCGAGCGGCAGCGTCACGTTCCGGCGTACCGATCGCCAGGGGAGCAAGAGGTCGCGCTGCGGCATGTGGGCGACGTCCGGGCGGCCGTTGCTCGGGTCTCTCACGACTGCGACGGTTCCCGCATCCGGCTCGAGCAGCCCGGCGATGAGGGCGAAGAGCGTGCTCTTGCCGCAACCGCTCGGGCCGATGACGCTCACGAACTCGCCGTTGTCGGCGGTGAAGCCGACGTCCCGGAGCACGCGTATCTCTCGTCCGTCGCGGCGGGTGAAGCTCTTCGAGACCCCCTCGAGGACGACGTCCACGCCCTCGGGGAGCTCCGTCACTCGGCCCTCCGCCGCGCCGCGTAGTACCAGGGGATCGTGAGACGGGCGGCCAGCGTCACGAGGAGGAAGAGGGTAATGCTGAGCACCGACGTGATGAGGATCGCGGCGAAGACGAGGTCCGTGCGGAACGCGTTCTTCGAGATCTGCATCCAGATCCCGAGCCCCTGATACGCGCCGACGTACTCCGCGAAGATCGCGGCCACGACCGCATAGGACGCGGAGATGCGAACGCCGGTGAAGAAGAACGGAAGCGCGGACGGGAACCGCAGGTAGCGGAAGATCTGGAACCTGCTCGCGCCCATCGTATGGAGGAGGTTCATCGCCTCCCGCTCCGTGCTGGCGAAGCCGTCGAGAAGGGCTACGAGCACGGGAAAGAACGTCACGAGGACGATGACCAGGGCTTTCGGCAGCAGGCCGAACCCGAACCACAGCACGACGAGCGGCGCGATCGCGATGATCGGGATCGTCTGGGAGGCGAGGAGCAGCGGGTAGAGCGCACGGCGCATCCAGCCGATCTGATCCATCACGACCGCGACGACGAGCGCGAATGCGATCGCCGCGCTGAAGCCGACGGCGGTCTCCTTGACGGTCTGGGCCGTGTGCTCGAGCGCGAGCTCCCGGAAGTCGAAGAGCTCGGCGAGGATGCGCGAGGGCGTCGGCAGGATCTGAGGATTGACGTCGGCGACCCTGCAGTAGAGCTCCCAGATGGCGATCACGCCGGCCAGGATCAGGATCACCGGCAGCACGCGGAGCCAGCGGGGACCCGGCCGCAGCGCCGCGTAGCGGCCAACCGTCGTGCCGTCCGAGCTGTTGTCGACCGTGGTCACGAGAGGTCGGGCCAGTCGTCGCCGCGGTAGGCGGCTTCCCAGAAGAGCCACTCGTAACGTGCCGAGATCACGGCGTTGACGAGCAACGGATCGAGCGTCGCGGCGTCCTCGCCCGCGCAGGCGCGGTCGACCGCCGACAGGGCGCCGAGCACTCCCTCCTCGAAGCTCGGGTCCACGTACATGTCGATCCACCGCTGGTAGCGGGGGTCGCGCGATCCCGTGCCCGACAGCGCCTTGCTCGTCTCCCAGTAGAGGAGGTAGCACGGCAGGACCGCGCCGAGGCCGGCCCGGTAGTCGCCGTAGGCGACAGCCTGCTTGACGAACGAGGAGTACGCGAGACATGTCGGCGACGGCTCGGCGGGCGCGGAGCGTCTCCTGGGGCAGGTCGAGCTCGGCGGCGAGGCGCTCGACGAAGTCGCGCTCGCCGGCGAGCGCGAACGCCGCGCGGCGTGCGAAGAACTCGACGTCGCCGGCTTCGCCGCCCCTGGCGCCGAGTAGCGCCAGCGCGCGAGCGTACTCGCTGAGGTACAGGAAGTTCTGTCCGAGATAGCGAGCGAAGGCCTCGGTGGGGAGCGACCCGTCCGTGAGCCCGGTGACGAACGGATGCCGAAGGATTGCCTGGAAAGCCGGCTCGATCACGCTCGAGAGCGCGTCCCGCGGCCGCCGGCCGGGGGCGCTCACCGGTCGGTCTCCGGCTCGAGCACCTCGACGCGCATCGGCGTGATCCGCCACCCGTTCGTCGGCGCGATCACGTCCATCGGGCACGTGCTCATCGCGGCCAGGAGATCCATCTCCGCCCGCAGCGTGAGCCGGTCGCCGGCACGGCTCACCGGCTCGTGGATCTCCATCACCCGAGTGCTCCGGATGAGGCACCGTGTGCATGAAGACGCCAAGCGGGTCCGGGATCTCCTCGGGCGCGATGCCATGCGGACCGAGCACGCTCTGGAGGAGCTCGTAGCAACCGGGCTGGGGCTCGACGCCGTAGAGCTCGTACATGCCGCGGTTGCACATTCGCCCGAACAGGTCGTGAACCCCTTTCGGCTCGGGAGTGTCCTCGACCACGGTCGCCATCACCCGGTAGCCGGTGGAGTAGATCCGGTCTCCGACCGTCAGTCCCAACGGCGGCACGTACGCGCTCGTGTCGCGCAGGTTCCGCGTCCGTGTCCACGAGATCGAGATGCGCTCGCGCGGGTTCTCCTGCGAGAAGAGCGCCAGATCGCCGACCTGCTTGCCCTCGAGATCGGTGATGCGGATCAATGTTCCGCGCTTACACGTCCAGGCGAACGCAGCCTTGGGCGCGATCACCTGAGCGAGGACGACGGTGTGGTGGTCGACCGCCATTCCGTGCCTCATTCGCCGACGGAGGACACTCGCGAGCCCGAGGCGATTCCAAGCCGGTCGAGCAACGAGCCGACCGCCCGTCCGGCGTCGCGCGCGATCTCGCCGACGTCGCCCGTCACGAGGCGCCCTCCGCGGACGACGACTCGCCCGTCGACGATCGTGGTGTCGACGTGGCTCCCGTTCGTCGAGAAAACGAGCCGCGCCGGCAGGTTGCGCCGGTAGGCCTCCCGGCCGGGATCGAAGAAGTCGGCACGGGCGTCGACGACGATGAGGTCGGCGAGCGCCCCGGGCGCGACAATGCCGGCGTCGACGTCGAGCGCGCGGGCACCGTTGCGGGTCGCCATCGCGAGGACCTCGTCGGCCGAGAGGGAGGCGGGATCCACGCGGCTCGCGCGCTGGAGGTATGCCGCCGTGCGCATGACGTCGAACAGATCGTTCGTGTTGTTGCCTTCCGTCGAGTCATGGCCCAGCCCGACGACGATGCCGGCGTCGATGAGGTCGCGTACCCGTGCGATTCCCTCGCCCATCTTCGCGTTCGCGGTGGGGTTGTGAGAGACGCACGTGCCGCTGTCGGACAGCATGCCGATCTCCTCGTCCGTCAGCCAGACGCAGTGCGCGGCGATGCATCGCGGCCCGAGCAGGCCGAAGTCGCGGGCGACCGCGACCGGTCGTTGCCCGAAGACGCGCTCGGCGAACTCGACCTCGCCGGGCGACTCGCTGAGATGGATGTGCAGGCCGGCGCCGGTCTCGGCGACGAGCGTGCGCGTACGGTCGAGCAGCTCCGGAGAGGCGAGCGGCAGCCACTCGATCCCGAGCCGGACGCGGACCCGGCCAGACGCAGCGCCGTCGAGCTGCCGGAACGCGGCGAGATTGTCCTCGAGCGAGTCGAGCTCGTGCTCCGCGGTGGCGACCAGCCCGCTCAGTGTCGCGCGGATGCCGAGCTCCTCGGCCGCGGCAGCGCAAGCGTCGAGGTGGCGGAACATGTCGTTGACGGTCGTCGTCCCCGAGCGGAGCTGCTCCGCGTACATGTGGCGGGCGCAGCGATAGACCGTATCCGGGTCGAGGTTCCGCATCACCGGATACCAGAAGTCGTTGAGGGCCCGCTCGAGCTCGAGCGACTCGGTGTGACCGCCGCGCTCGATCGCGGTATGACAATGGAGGTCGACGAGCCCGGGCATGACGATCCTCCCGGTGGCGTCGATCACCTCCGCGCCCGCAGGAAGCTCGGTGGTCGCCGCCGCTTTCAGCATCGAGCACCCTCGCGATCCTCGTCCCGTCGACGACGACGGTGCCGCCGACGTGCACGGTGCGCTCGTCGTCTAGCGTGACGACCGTCCCGCCGGTGATGACGAGAGCGTGCCTTTCTGTCACGGAACCTCCCGAGCGGACACGGACGCGACGCCCGGCGCTGCCGACCGGACCGGGAGCCCGTGGCCGTACGATTCGGGTCTCCTCGCTAGCAGCCCTCGAGCAGCTCGTTCGTCGCCATGTCCGCGAAGGCCGGCGGAGTTGCGATCACGCCGGCGTCCGTGAGGAGGTCGACGATGCCGGTGAACTGCTCCTCGAGCATGCAGCCCCAGGTCCCGTTCGCGTCGAGATACTGCGGGGCGCGGAACTCGGCGCTCCGGTTCACCAGCTCCTGGCTCTCCGCCAGCTCCGGCACCTCCGTCGTCAGGATCTCAGCCGTCTCCGCCGGGTTCTCGGCCGCGAAGGCGTAGCCCTGTGCGAGCGCGGCGAGCGCCCGCTCGAGCGCGTCGGCCTTCGAGGCGATCAGCTCGCCCGAGGTGACGAAGACGACGTCCGGGAAGATGTAGCCCTCCACGTAGTCCTTGTACGGGAACGTGTTGAGCGGTGAGCCCGAGATCTCGGCGCCGATCTCGCTCCAGCCCTCGTACACGGCGCTGAAGTCCACTTCGCCGCTCGACAGGGCCTCGATCGCTCCCGTCGAGAGGATGACCTCCTCGAACACGGGCTCGACACCTGCTCCTTCGAGGATCGCCTCGACGACCGGTTTCTCGTGTGGCGTTCCGTAGCCGCCGTACTTCTTGCCGGAGAAGTCGGCAGGGCCCTCGAGCGGTGAGTCCGCAAGCGTCACGAGCGAGGCGTTGTTGACCTGGATGATCTCCGCGACCATCTTCAGGTCGGTGCCGTCCGCGACCTGGATCGCGATGTCGGCCGGGAAGCCCACCACGAGATCCGCCTCGCCGCCTGCGACGAGCGCGGTCGGAGGCGTTCCGAATGCGAAGGGAATCACCTCGGCCTCGATTCCCTGCTCCTCGAAGTAGCCGTTCGCGAGCGCGGCATAGATGCCCGAGTGGTTCGTGTTCGGCGTGAAGTCGAGCGCGATCCTGATCGACTCGACCGCGGGCGCGGGCTCTTCGGCCGGCGGCTCGGCCGGGGCAGGCTCCTCCGCCGGCGGCTCGGCCGGCGGCGTTGGCTCGGCCGGCGCGGGCTCCGCCGCGGCCGGGGGCGCAGCTTCCTCTCCATCGTCCCCGCCGCAAGCGGCGAGGCCCAGCGCGAACGTGAGGAGCGCCAGCAGCAGCCAGACTCCTCCCCTTCTCCTCCGGGTCATCGTCGACTCCTCCCGCTCTGGGACCCAAGTTTGAGACATCGTATATGAGCCCGGAAGCAGGGCGGGTGGAGATTCGAGGTCGCAGTCTCGTGTTCCGCGGAGAGGCCATATGCGATATATGAGGCGCTATGGCGCAGCCGGGCGAGCCTCCAGAATGCCGAGAGCCGACACGGGCCCGGGGACGGTTGGGTCCGCCTGAGGCCGGCCGGTGAGCGGCCCGACCGCGTACATCGGCCTGGACGAGCCGACGGGCCCGCGCCTGCTCGATGACGGCGTGCGCGACATGCTCGCCGCCCTCGTCGCCTGCGTGGTGCCCGGTGACAGTCACTGGCCGGCGGCCGGTCGCGCCGTGGTCGACTACCTCGATGCCAGCGCTGCCCGAGAGCCTGGGGTCGCAGCCGATCTGCAGCGCATGTGTCGGGAGATCGCCGAGCACGCCGGGGAGGCGTCTGAGGCGGAAAGGACCGATGTCGACCACGGCACGCTGGCGACTCTGCTCGTGGATCTCGAACGGCGCGAGCCGATCCTTTCGAGTCGTTTCGTGCGCTGGTCTACGAGGGCTACTACCGCGATCCGGAGCTCGACGCGCTGGTGGAGGAGCGAACCGGATACGCGGCCCGCGTCGCCCTCGAAGGGCTCGAGCTCCCGGCGTTCGACACGCGTCTGCTCGACCGGGTGGCTCGGATCCGGGGAGGTTCCCCGACGTCGCCGCGACAGATGTTCCGGAGGATGAGACGTGGTCGCCCTCGACCGCGCCCACCTCGGTTCGCTCGAGCGGTCGTGCAGAGGGCTCGTGCCGGAAGGCCAGATCGCGCGTCGCCGACGTGCTCGTCATCGGGGCCGGGGCGGCCGGGGCCGCGGTTTGCGCCAGACTGGGGAGCCGCGGCCTCGACGTCGTCTGCCTGGAGCAAGGCGAGTGGTACCCGCCGGAGGATCGTCCCAAGGCGTTCCCGGACTGGGAGGTACGCGACCGGAGGGCCTGGAGCCCGCGCGTCGCGGGCCGTGACTCGCCGTGCGACTACCCGGTCGCGAGTGTCGGCGACGATCCGGTCGACGTCCTCATGGTCGCGGCGGTCGGAGGAAGCACCGTCGCGTACGGAGGCCACTTCTGGCGGCTGTCGCCGTCGGACTTCAGGCTCGGAACGGCCGAGGGCTTCGGAGTCGATTGGCCGATCTCCTACTCGGGACCTCGCTCCCTACTACACGCTCAACGAGCGCGTCACCGGGGTTTCGGGGCTCGAGGGCGACCCGACCGGGCCCCGGCGTGCTCCGAGCCTGCAGCCACCGCTACCGATCGGACCGGCGGGCGATCGATTCGCGCCGGCGTTCGAGCGACTCGGCTGGGCCTGGTGGGTCCAGGACCAGGCGATCGTCTCCCGACCCCAGGCGGGCCGGGCCGCTTGCACGAATCGGGGGTTCTGCCGTCTCGGCTGTCCGTCCGGCGCGCTCTCGACCGCTGACATCACGTACTGGCCGCACGCGCTCGAGGCAGGCGTGGAGCTGCGCACCCGCAGCACCGTTCGCGAGCTCGTTCTCGACCGTCGGCGGTCGCGTGGCCGGCGCGCTCTACCACGACGGCGCCGGTCGCCTGCACGAGGCGCGAGCGCGCGTCGTGGTGGTCTGCGCCAACGGGATCGGCACGCCGCGTCTCCTGCTGATGTCGCGCCCACCCGGCCATCCCGATGGTCTCGCGAACTCGAGCGGGCTTGTCGGTCGCAACCTCATGCTCCACGTCTCGGCCTATGCCTTCGCTCGTTTCGCCGAGCGTATCGACGGATGGCAGGGGGCGTTCGGCGTGGCCATCGCCTCGCGTGAGTTCGCCGAGACGGATCGGGACAGCGGCTTCCAGCGGGGCCACATCATCTCGGTCCTGCGCGGCGGCGCGCCGCTGATGACCGCGCTCGCCCGGGCGCCCTGGGGGACCGGCCACCACGAGGCGCTCGAGCGCCATCTCGGCCACGATGTCGGCATCTGGATCTGCGGCGACGATGCGCCTGAGCCGCACAACCGTGTGGAGCTCGACGACGCGCGCCGCGATGCCTTCGGTCTTCCGGGAGTGCGGATCCACTACAGGCTCTCGGCGAACAGCGAAGCGATGGCTGCGACGGCAATCGAGCGCGTGCGGGCCCTCTGCGACGCTGCCGGTGCTGCGGAGGTCACCGTCGACTACGGGCCCCGGCCCGTGATCGGCTGGCACCTGATGGGGACGGCTCGGATGGGCGACGATCCCGGCACCTCCGTCGTCGATGCGACGCACCGATCGCACGACGTCCCGAATCTGTTCCTCGTCGACGGCAGCTCGATGCCAACCGGGGGCTGCGTCAACCCGACGAACACGATCCAGGCGATGGCGCTGCGCGCCGCAGACGCCGTCTGGACGTCGAGACGGGACTGGAGCGTGCCTGCGTGACGCGCGAGTACCCGCTCGAGGGCGTCAAGGTCGTCGACCTCACCCAGTACGTCGCCGGCCCGTACTGCACGCAGGTGCTGGCCGACCTCGGTGCCGAGGTGCTGAAGGTCGAGCGGCCGGGGACGGGAGACGTGTACCGCCACCAGGGACCGGTCTTCAAGGAGGGCGAGAGCGCAAGCTTTCTGACTCTCAACCGGGGCAAGCGCTCGGTCGCGCTCGACCTCGGCTCGCACGATGCCCGCGCGCGACTCGAGCAGCTGCTCGGCGACGCCGACGTGCTCGTCGAGAACATGCGCCCTGGCTCGCTCGCGAAGTTCGGCCTCGACTACTCGGCCGTGCACGAGCGCCACCCGTATCTCATCTATGCGTCGATCTCGGCCTTCGGACAGGAGGGCCCGCTCGCCCAGGACGGTGGCTATGACACGACCATCCAGGCCTTGTCCGGGCTGATGGCGATGACGGGCCACCCCGGCGGCCCGCCGGCGAAGATCCCGGTGGCAGCGCTCGATTTCGGCAGTGCCCTCTACGCCGTGATCGGGATCCAGGCGGCGCTGGCGCAGCGCGAGCGCACCGGAGTCGGTCAATGGGTGCAGACGTCGTTGCTCGAGTGCGCGCTCGCCTGGGAGTCGATGCACGTCCTCACGTACCTGCTCGGTGGGGAGGAGCCCGGGCCGGCGGGCACGCGCAGCCCGTTCTTCGCGCCGTACGAGGCCTACCGGACGGCGGACGGCTACCTCGTCGTCGTCGGGACGGGTGGGCGGGACTCCTGGGGAAACCTGTGCCGCACGCTCGGGCTGGAGCATCTGATCGACGACACGCGCTTCGCGACGAACGCCGAACGGGTCGCGAACGCCGAGGAGCTACGCGGGGAGCTCGAGGCGGCGCTCGTCCGGCGCCCGAGCGGAGAGTGGATCGAAGCGCTGACGGAGGTGGGTGTCGCCTGCGCGCCCGTCCAGCGCCTCTCGCAGGTGCTCGAGTCCGAGCAGGTGCGGGCACTCGGCATGGTGCACGAGCTCGACCACCCCGTTGCGGGCGACATCCCGACCGTGCGGCTTCCCGTCACGATGTCGGGCGCGAGCACCACCTCCGACACGCCGCCCCCGGCTCTGGACGCGCCGAGGCGAGGCCGGCAAGCGCGGACTGAGGCGCCCGGGCCTCAGTCCCAGGCCGCATCCGTGCGCGCGAGCAGGGCTCGTCAAGCCGGCTCCACCGTCGCCTGCCTACGCCATCCGCCCGCCGTCGACGTTGATGATCGCGCCGTTCAGGTAGGCGGCCTCGGGCTCGGCGAGAAACGAGACGAGGCCGGCGATCTCCTCCGCGGTGCCGACACGACCGATCGGTATGTGAGACACGATGTCCGCGGCGATCTCCGGATCGTCGAGGTACTTCTCGACCTGCGGGGTGCGCACGTAGCCGGGGCAGACGATCGGCACCCAGAAGCCGCGACGGCCGAGCTCCTTCGCCATGGTGCGCGCCAGCAGTATCTGGCCGCCCTTCGAGGCGCTGTAGTCGGCGAAGCCCTCCTCGGAAGCGAGGCCGGAGATCGAGGCGTTGAAGATGATCGCGCCGCCGTCCGGCATGCGCCGGGCCGCGCCGCGGGCCACGAGGAAGGAGCCGACGCAGTTCACGTCGATGACGTGGCGGAAGAACTCGGCGTCGATCTCGAGGCAGCCGCGATTCTGACCGTCGATGCCCGCGTTGACGAAGACCGCATCCAGCCGACCGACGAACCGCAGGGCCGCGTCGAGCGCCGCCTCGACCTCGCTCTCGACGGACACGTCTGCCGCCTGTCCGGCGGCGTGCTCGCCGAGCTCGGCGAGCGCCGCGTCGAGCTTCTCCGCCGTGCGGCCGACGATGTACACGCGAGCGCCCTCCTCGACGAACCGCTTGGCTGCCGCGAGCCCCATCCCGGTCGTCCCGCCGGAGACGAAGACGCCGCGACCCTCGTGCCGGGCTCCGCTCACCCGGGCGACCGCCGCGCCGTCACCTCGGGCCAATGCTCGAGGCCGTACGCCATGTCCCAGAACCCTCGCTCGAGGCGCACGCTCGTGCGGAAGAGGTCGAAGAGACGGGCGACCGTGGCGTCGTCAGCGTCAGCGGCCATGGCCTCGAAGTCGGCGCGCATCTTGGCGACGATCGCCTCGTAGCTCGGCTCCCCGAAGAACCGGATCCACTCGGCGTACACCGGGTGGTCGTGCACGAGGCCCTCGGCCAGGAGCGCCGAGCCGATGTCGCCATAGCTCCACGTGCACGGAACGATGGCGGCCATGACCTCGACCGGGCCGCCCTTGACGGCCGTCGACACGAGGAAGCTCGTGTAGGCGACGTTCGCCGGAGCCATGCCGTCGGAACCGCCCCGGTCCTCGGCGCCGAGCTCGAGGATGCGGCGCAGCAGCTCGTGGTTCTCCGGGATCTCGCTCTCGAGGATGTTCGCGATGTCGTCGGCGAAGAGCTTCATCGTCGCCTCGTCGCCGGCTTTGGAGGCCGCAATCGCCATCGCGCGCGCGTACTCGAGCAGGTACATGAGATTCTGCTCGACGTAGAAGCGGAAGCTCTCGATCGGCAGCGTCCCCGCGGCCATCTCTCTGATGAACGGGTGCGCGTGGAGGGCATCCCAGGTGGAGGCGCATCCCTCCCGGAAACGCTCGCACACCGATGCGGTGACGGCCACCGTCACACCTTCTCGAACGCCAGCTGCGCGAACCGCGCGATCGTGCCCCGGCGATCGTGCCCGAGCGGAAAGACGCTGACCGCATCGACTCCGGTCTCCCGCAGCCAGTCGAGCTTCGCGAGCGCCGTGTGCGGCGTGCCGCAGAACGCGATCCTCTGCACGATCTCGTCGGGGATCAGTCGCGCGGCGTCGCTCGGCGTGCTGGAACTCGCCCCCTGCGTAAGCGGCGTTGACCGACTCGACCAGCTCGTCGCTCATGCCGGCGAGCCGTGCGTAGCCCGGTGCCGTCTTCGGGAACCAAGCCGCGATCGA
Organism: uncultured Thermoleophilia bacterium; assembly: GCA_963838105.1. GTDB lineage: Bacteria > Actinomycetota > Thermoleophilia > Gaiellales > Gaiellaceae > CAWJNF01. Next base: position 88,212 of record CAWIQC010000032.1, read on the forward strand.
GCGCGCCGACTCGATCGCCTCCGCTTCGTCGTCGGCGATGGCGCCGTACAGGAAGAGCGTCTCGTCGAACGTCGGCCGCGTGCTGCGCGCACGGCCGCGGGCCAGGTGCTCGCGCGCGAATGCGAGCCCCTCTGGGAAGAGGCCGGCGAGGAGGATGAGCCCGTCGGCCATCTCGCCGGTCAGCTCCAGCGCCTTGGGCTGGCTCGCCGACACGTAGACCGGAGGCTCGGGCACGGGCGAGCGCAGGTGCCCACCCGCGAAGCGCCACGATCCGACCTCGCCCTCGATCGTCTCTCCCTGCCACAGCCGGCGCATGACGTCGATCGTGTCGCGCAGAGTCCCGAGGCGCGCCATCGGAAGGCCGAGCTCGAACAGCGGGCGATCGCCGACGCCGATTCCGCAGGCGACCCGGCCGGGCGCGAGCTGGCAGAGCGACCGGAAGGCGTTCGCCGTGATCGCCGGATGGCGGGTGAGCGGGTTCGTGACCGCCGTGCCGACCGTGATCGACGAGGTCCGCTCGAGCGCCAGCGTCGCGTAGACGTAGCAGTCGCCTGCGTGCAGCGACGAGTCGGTGATCCAGAGATTGTCGAAGCCGAGGTCCTCGATCCACTGGACGAGCTCGATCCACTCCGCCGGCTCGTAGATCCCCTGGAGGGTGACGCCGTAGCGCATCTACCAGACGATGACGTTGCGGCCCCGCACCTGCCGTGCCCGGAGCCGCTCGAGTGCGGTGCCGATCTCCTCGAGCGGGTAGCGGGTGTCGATCGTCGCCGAGAGCCGTCCGGCCGCCGCGAGCTGAACCGCGGTCACGAGATCCCGGCGGGAGGCGGCCACCGAGCTGACGACCTGGATCTCCGACAGGATCAGCTCGATCGGATGCAGGTCGAGATGCTCGTCCGTGTAGCCGATGATGACGAGCTTGCCGCCGCGCCCGAGCGAGCGGATCCCCGCCAGCATGGTCTGGCTCGTGCCGACGAGCTCGACGTAGTGGTCGGCACCGGCACCGCCGGTCAGGTCGCGGATCCGTCCCGGGACATCCTCGTAGCCCTCGCCCCCCGCGAGGACGATGGTCTCGGCCGCGCCGACCTCCTGGGCCGCCGTGGCTTTCGCTTCCGAGTCGGCGATCGCGATCGCGCGCGCCCCGGCCGCGTTCGCCACCTGGATCGCCATCAGCCCTACCCCGCCCACACCGTTCACCACGACCGTGTCGCCGAGCGCGATGCCGGCGAGCCGCGAGGCGTGGACGACGGACATCCCGCTGCAGGCGAGGAGCGCCGCGGTTTCGAAGGAGACCGAGTCCGGGAGGGGCACGAGGTTCTCGGCCGGCGCCCGCACCACGTCGGCGAACCCGCCCGGCAGCGAGAAGCCGAGCTGGCCGACGGGATCGGTGCAGAGCGACTCGCGGCTCCGCCGGCACTGCGGGCAGCGCCCGCAGCCCACCATGTTGTAGACGGCGACGCGGTCACCCGCCGGCCGCAGCGCTGCCCGGCGGCGCCTCGAGCACGATGCCCGCCGCCTCGTGGCCGAGCTGAAACGGAGTCGTCGGCGGCGGGATCATGCCGTCGAGGAAGTGGAGCTCGGTTCCGCACACGCCGGCTGCCCGGGTCGACACGAGCGCCCATCCGTCGGCTGCCGGATCGGCGGTCTCCTCGACTCGGAGCTCTCCGTCGTAGAGCAGCGCGGCCTTCATGCCGCCACCGCGAGATCGGGCCACTGCTCCAGCCGATAGGCCATGTCCCAGAAGCGGCGCTCGAGCCGCGTGCTCGTCGTGAAGATCTCAGAGAGCCGCCGCTTGCGCTCGTCGCCGATTCCCTGGGCCAGCCGGTCGAGCGTCCTCCGCCGTTCGGCGATCAGCTCGACGTACTCGGGATTCGCGAAGAAGCGGACCCATTCTCCGTAGACCGGATGGCTCGCGATCTCGTCCTCGAGCGCGACAGCGATGTCGGCGTAGCTCCAGGTGCAGGGAAGCAGTCCGGCCATGACGTCGAGGGAGCCTCCGCGGTGCGCGGTCGCAACGAGGTAGCTTCCGTACGCTAGCGTCGCCGGCGCCGCGCAGAGGGAGCCGCCCCGCTCGACCGCGCCGAGCTCCGCTATCCGGCGCAGCAGCTCGTGCTGGTTCTCGAGCTCCCGCCCGACGACGATGGCCGTCTCCTCGGCGAAATGTCGCATCTCTTCTGTGTCGTCCGCGTGGACGATGCCGATCGCGACCGCCCGGGCAAGCTCGGGCAGGAAGAACAGATCCTGCTCCACGTAGAAGCGGAAGCGATCCGGCGCGAGCGTTCCCGCCGCGAGCTCCCGGATGAACGGGTGATCGTGGAGAGCCTGCCAGCTCTCCCGGCAGTCGCCCAGGAGCGAGTCGCAAAGGCTCGGCGGGGAGGGTTCCAGGATACGAGGTGTCGGCCATGTCGAGATATCAGATACGACGGCGAGCGTACTCGGTCGGCAGAACGGGGGTCAAGGCGAAGTGGCGCGTGGTCGTAAGCCGGGCAGGCCGGTCAGGGACGCGGGTCGAGCGGCTCCCCGTCGAGCGTCAGCGTTGCCGCGAGCAGAACGCAGTCGAGGTGGGAGCGAGCATCGTTCGAGCCGCCGTAGGCCACGTTGTTGCCGACCGCGACATGGGCGCCGCCGACGATCCCTTCGAGCTCGAGCGCGGAGCCGCCCGGCCGCGAGAACGGATTGAGGCCGATCGACACCTCGGCCAGGCTCCACATGCGGTCGTCGCCGGAGCGCTCGAGCGCGTCGGAGAGCCGCCACGCTTCCGGCCCCGCGATGTCCGCGAGCCGCCCCGACTCGAAGTGCAGCTCGACGGGGCTCCCGAGCTGGTCCGGCCCGAGGAAGAGCAGCGAGCCGTCGACGACGACCGTGCCGTCCCCCGAGCCCTCCACGGGGCTCGCGCCGACCTCGACGTCGGGCGGCGCCGCATAGCCGCCGGGCTCGTCGGCGATGCCCCACAGCGGCCGGCCACGGCGGCCTTCGACGCTGCCGCGGAGGCTCGTGCCCGCGGCGCTCGTCAGCTCGAACTCGGTGGCGCGGTCGAGGCGGTCCGCAAGGCGCTTCGCATGCTCTCCGAGGGCGCCGAAGTCGGCGGCGAACGGCCCGTCCGGTCGCAGCGTCGTCCAGGTGAGGCCGGGCACGGTGAGGTAGCGGGCACCCTGCTCGCAGGCCGCACGTCTGGCCGGGCACGAACCGACGAAGACCGACGTCAGCTCGAAGATCACGTCCGCCTCGAGCATGGCGGCGCTCACTGCAGCGGGCGGCTCGTCGCCGGGCAGCTCGGCGGGGCGGTACTCGACGTCGACCACGCTGGCGCCGAGCGCGCCGAGCACTCCGGCCATCGCGCTCGCGATCTCGGCGTCTGCTGCCGTGTCGGTCACGATCAGGGCCCGCTCGCCCGCCGCGGACACCCGCGCACGTGGTCGCGAGGACGCGTAGCGAGCCGAGGCACTCGAGGTGGCTAGCCGCCATCCGGTGCGAGCAGCAGCGCTGCCGCGGCGGCGTTCACCCGTGCCGCGACGTGGACGTCCTCGGCGGCGAGCCACTCGTTCGGCATGTAGACGGGCTCCCGGCCGGGCCCGAAGATGACGGTCGGCACCAGGTGTCCCGTGCTGGCCGTGTCCGCGAGCCAGGAGCCGCCGCCGTACGCAGGCTCCGCTCCCGTAACCGATCGGTAGGCCTCGGCCAGCGCCTGCACGAGTGGATGATCGCGCTCGATGAGATGGGCGTTCTTGCGATCGGCGAGGACCAGCTCGTAGCGCGCCTCCGGATCACGTGCCCCCGCTCGCTCGATGGCGGCGTCGAGCAGGGCCCGAACCTCGTCGGCCTCGACCCCGGGCTGCGGTCGCGAGTCGACGCGAATCGTGCACTCGTCGGGGACCATCGACGGACCGCCCGGCGGCAGCCCGCCGTAGATCCGACCGACGGCCGTGAACAGCTCGCTGCCGAAGGTCTCGGCGACCCACTCCGGGAGCTCCGGCTCATAGCGCAGCGCCTCGATCTCCTCGATCAGCGGCGCCATCTTCGCGATCGCGTTGACGGCGAGATGGCGATGGCACGTGTGCGCCGAGTGCCCGATCGACGTGATGTCCCAGTACAGCCGTCCGCGGTGGCCGAGATAGATCGCGAGATCGGTCAGCTCGCCGAGGATGCAGTAGTCGCCCTGGTGCTGCTCGAAGAAGCGAATCGCGCCCTGCTGGTCGCCCATGTGGTCGGCGACGCAGGCGACGAGCACCGTGCCGCACCAGCCCTGGCGCTCCCTGGCAAGCGTGGCGCCTGCCTCGATCAGGCACGCCACGGATGCCTTCATGTCCATGACCGCGTGGCCGTGGATCCTGCCGTCGGCGAGCGCGCCGGAGTACGGATCGCCGTCCCAGCCGACGGCAGACCGGCTTGGTGTCGATGTGGCCGGTCAGAACGAGGGTCGGGCCGGGGCGGCCCGGAGTCGCGACGCCGATCACGTTCGCGCGACCCGTGAGCGCGTCCTGCTGGTAGACGCGATCGAAGCCCATCCGTCGACATCCGCCGGAACAGGAAGGCGGACGAGCTCCGCCTCCTCGCCGACGACGCTCGGGATCCGGACGATCTCCCGGGTCAGCTGCACGGCGCCGTCGATGTCGACGAGCGATGCGGCGAGTGTGTCGAGTCCCGTGCTGTGAGCCATGGATCAGATATGAGATACGACGGCAGCGCAGTCTAGGCGGCGGCGAAAGCGGGCGTCAAGCGTCGCGCCAGGCGCCGATATACGATGCACGATGCATGACGGAGCCTGCGCGCGAGAAGATCGTTCCAGCGCAGCTCGAGCGACGCGTCTACGAGCGCCTGCGCGACGAGATCGTCGCCGGTGAGCTCCAGCCCGGGGCGCAGCTCGTCGAGGCCCGTATCGCCGAGGAGCTCGGCGTCTCGAAGACCCCGGTTCGCGAAGCGCTCATCCGGCTCCAGCGCGACGGGCTGGTCGCGATCGAGCCGTATCGAGGCGCTCGGGTGACTCGAGCCCTCGCCGGAGGACATCCGCGAGATCCTCGAGCTGCGTCTCCTGCTCGAGTGCCGGATCGCCCGGGATCTGGCCGAGCGACGGCCACCGCGAGGTGCTCGGCGCGCTCCAACGGTCGGTCGACCAGTGCGCTCGGTCGGCGCTCGCCGTGAGCGACGCAGCCCCAGGTTCTTCGACGGCCTTACGGAGTTCTCCGACATCTTCGGCGGCCGCCTGCGGCAACAGCCGGATGGTCAAGCTCCTCGTCGATCTGCGCAGCGTGCTGCTCCTCATCGGCAACACATCGCTCCGCGCGCCAGGCCGTGAGCACCGCTCGATCGACGAGCACGAGGCGATCCTGGCTGCGATCCGCGCCGGCGACCCGGACGTGCGGCCGCCGCGACCGCCGAGCGCACATCCGCTCGATCGAGCACGACATCGCTCGAGCCCGCCTCGCGCGCTGCACGGCTCGAGAGCTCGAGCGCCGGCCAGCAGCGGCGCAGGAAGCGGCGCTGCTCGTCGATCTGCGTCGCGCTGCCAGGGCGGGAACTCGCGACAGCATGGCTGACCTGCGATGAAGGGCTCGTAGGGGTCCTCGTGGCGCTCGGCAGCCGGGCAATCGTCTCGACCACGGCCAGCCAGCAGAACGGCGCGTAGACGTGGCTGTAGCCGCCCTCCTGCACCGAGACCAGCCGGCCGCCGCAGACCTCGTCTGCGACCGTCGAGCAGCCGTTCGGCGATCGCCGGCGAAGCCCGCGGCCGTCACGCCGAGGCGCGAGAGCGGGTCGAAGAGGCTCGCGTCGACGCCGCAAGCGACGACGACGAGCTCGCGGCGCGAAGTCGCGCAGCACCGGAGCGACGATCGTGATCGAGCGCGTAGTGGTAGCCGGGATCGCCGGTTCCGGCCGGGAGGTTGACGTTGACGTTGGGCCCGGCCCTCTCCCTCGCCGACGGTCTCGACGAGCCCGTCTCGCATCGGAAAGCTCCGGTCCTGGTGGATCGAGATCGTGAGCACGCTCGGATCGGCTGCGAAGATCGCCTCGCTCCCGTTGCCGTGGTGGGCGTCGATGTCGACGATCGCAACGCGATCGAGACCGAATGCTCGGCCTGCGCGGCTCGGGCCGCGACGGCACAGTTGTTGAAGATGCAGAAGCCGTAGCCGGAGTCGCGCCACGCGTGGTGTCCGGAGCGGCGAAGCATCGCGTGGGCGTTCTGCACCTCGCCGCGAGAGGACGAGCTCGAGCGCCGTGAGCGCCGAGCCGGCGCTCAGAGCAGGGCCAGACCGTAGGAGCGGCCGTCCATCGGCGTGTAACCGCCTCCGGCGTCGCCGCCGCCGGCCTCGGACACCGCCCGCATTCGCTCGATGTGCTCGCGCGAGTGGACTCGCGGCGAGCTCGTCGACGGTCGCCGGCCCCGGGGCGGCGACGACGCGAGAGTCGTCGTCGAGCCCGGCCGCCCGGATCAGGTTCCGCGTCCGTGACGATGCGCGCGGTCGTTGTCGACGTGGAGATCGTCCTCGATCAGCCCTTCGACCGGCAGGTACAGGCCGCCACGGCCCATGTCGTGTGTCGCGAAGCGATCGTCCCAGCAGAGCGCAGACGCCACGTCAGTATTTCCGGCCGGGAGCACTTAGCCTCCTCGCCTTACGCGGCCAGGGACGGACTAGCGTACTCAACCCGTATCTCATATATCAACGCTCCCTGCCCGAGGGAGTCACGCCCACCTAACCAGTGGTGCCGTTCAGATCCGTCGTATCGATATGCCATGGCTGGTGAGTCCGAGCGGCGGCGTCGTACGGCGGCTGCCCGCAGGTCGGCGGACGCCTCGATCGAGATCCGCGGCGTGCGGCAGACGTTCGGGGAGGTGGTCGCGCTCGACGGCATCGACCTGTCGATGCGCGACGCATCCCGCCTCGGCATCGTCGGGCCGAGCGGGTGCGGCAAGTCGACGCTCCTCTCGGACATCGCCGGCCTGCTCGAGCCCGACGACGGGCACGATCTCGATCGGGTCCGCCACGTCGCCGCGGAGCGGCTCGCCCGGTGCGCGCTCATGCCGCAGCAGGATCTGCTGATGCCCTGGCGGACGCGCTCTCGACAACGCGTGCCTCGCCCTCGAGAACCGCGGCGTCGCGCGGAAGGCCGCCCGCGAGCGCGCCCGCCCGCTGTTCGAGCGCTTCGGGCTCGCGCGAGTTCGAGGAACGCACGCCGGCCGCAGCTCTCCGGCGGCATGCGTCAGCGCGTCGCGTTCCTCCGGACGCTGATGGCCGAGAAGGACGTGCTGCTCCTCGACGAGCCCTTCGCGCGCCCTCGACTCGATCACCCGCGGCCAGATGCAGGAGTGGCTCCTCGGCGCGCTCGAGCAGGAGCCCGAGACGGTGCTGCTCGTCACGCACGACGTCGACGAGGCGCTCCTCCTGACGCACCACGTCGTCGTCTTGTCGGCCCGGCCCGGGCGGATCATCCGGCACGTTCGAGACCAATTTCCCGCGGCACGTTCCCCGGCGTGAGATCGTGACGTCGCCCGAGTTCGCGTCGATGAAGGAGCAGGCGCTGGAGGCGCTGGAGGACTGATCGCCGAAGAGACCGAGAGGAGCGCTCGGCGTGCCGTGCAGCCTGCACGAAAGGAAGGGCGGGCGCGGCGCATCGCTCGTGGACGTACGGACCGGCGCTCATCGCTGGTCGCGATCGGCGATCGGCCTCTGGGAGCTGCTTGTCCGGGTGCTCGACGTCCCGCACTACATCTGGCCGAGCGCCGTCGCTGATCGTTCGCCACGATGCGCGACAACACCGGCGAGCTCGCCCGACCACACGTGGGTGACGCTGAGCGAGGTCATCGCAGGGCTTCGTCATCGCGGTGGCCGTCGGGCTCGGGCTCGGCATCCTGCTGCACCTCTCGCGCGCTGGTGCGGCGGGCCGCTCTACCCGATCCTGATCGCCTCGCCAGAGCATGCCGACCGTCGTGCTCGCGCCGGTGCTTCGTGCTCGTGCTCGGGTTCGGCATCGGGCCGAAGCTCGCCGTCATCGCGCTCTTCTGCTTCTTCCCGATCGTCGTCAGCACGATCGACGGACTCACGCTCCGTCGACCGCGAGTACGTCCGCATGATGCTGACGCTCGATGCCTCGCGGATGGTCGATCTTCCGGCGCGTCGAGTTCCCGTCGGCGCTGCCGCTGATCTTCACCGGGACGCGCATCGCCGCCACCTATGCGGCGATCGGCGCCGTGTTCGGCGAGTGGGCCGGCTCCGAGACCGGGCCTCGGCTGGCAGATGCTCCAGGCCAAGGGCCGACTCGACACCGCGCTCGTCTTCGCCGACGATCGTGTTCGTCACGGCGATGGCGCTCGCGCTGTTCGTGCTGGTCTGCCTGGTCGAGCGCCTCACGATCCCGTGGGCGCGGCAGCAGGAGGCGCGATGAGCTGAGGCCGTGCGCGCGGGATGGAAGCGACCCGAGAAAGGAGACCGTCCATGACAGACCCGCTTGGACACCACGATCGTTCCTCCTCCTCGCGCTCGCTCGCGGCCGTGCTCGCGCTCGGCTGCGTGCGGCGGCGAGGAGGCGGTCGACGGGGCCACGCCGCCGCGCCCGCCGAGGCACCGGCGGAGCCGCGCGGCCGAGCCGCACCGCGGAGCCGGCCGAGACCGCAGAGCCGCGGAGACCGCGGCGCCGGCCGAGCCTGCGGCCGAGCCGGCGACGCTGCAGGGTCGCGCTCGACTGGTTCCCGAACCCCGATCACGTCGCCCTCTACTACGCGCTCGACAACGGCTACTGCGACGAGCAGGCCCTCACCGTGGAGTTCGAGACCCCTCCGACGTGACCGCCGGGCTCGAAGCTGGTCGCGACCGGCGAGTTCGACCTCTCGATCTTCTACAGGCCGACACGTTCTTCGCCGCGCAGGAGGGCTGCCGGTGATCGCCGTCGGCTCGCTGGTCCCGACGCCGCTGAACTCGCTGATCTCGCTCGCCGACTCGAAGGTCACAGGGCCCGACGAGGATCGTCGAGGGCGCGACGATCGGCGTCGCCGGGCTGCCCTTCGACGACGCCATCCTCGAAGACGATCCGCGACAGCAGGGTCTTCCGGAGGATGACGTCAAGACCGTCAACGTCGGCTTCGACCTCGTGCCGGCGCTGCTCACCGGCAGGCGGACGCCGTGATCGGCGCCTACTTCAACATCGAGGGCATCCACATCGAGATCGGAGACCGGGGAGCCGCCGCTGATCATGAAGCTCGAAGAGCTCGGCGTCCCCACTACGACGAGCTCATCGTCGTCGCGAACAGCGAGCGACTGCGGAGCGACCCGGCCTACGCGGACGCGGTCACGCCGCTTCCTCGCCGGCCTGATCGCAGGGACGGAGGCCGCGCAGGCCGACGAGGGGGCTCGATCGAGATCATGAAGGCGAACACCGAGTACACGGCCGAGGAGATCGAGGGCATGGTGCCCGACACGCTGCCGCTGCTCACGCTCGCCGAAGGGCCTCCGCACGATGCTGCTTCGACCTCGACGGCTGGGCGACGTTCGGCCAGTGGATGCTCGACAACGGCCTGATCGAGGAGCCGGTCGACCGGCCGACGATCGCGACCAACGACTACCTGCCCGGCTGCTGGCCGGGAGCTCGAGGGCTGGAGGGGCCGGCGTAGCCGGCCCCTCCACTCCGACCGGGAGGAGGGATCGCACGATCGGCTCTGCCACGACGACCGCCTCGCTCAGCGACGAGCTCTGGGGGTCGATCGCGGACATCTACGACCGTGTCCTCGTCCACCCGTTCCTGCACGGGCCTGACCGGACGGCACGCTGCCCGAGGAGTCGTTCCGCTACTACATCGTCCAGGACACGCTCGTACCTGCGCGAGTACGCCCGGCGTGCACAGCATCGCCGCCGGCAAGGCCGGCCTGAGCCGGAGCACATGCATGCACTTCAACAGGATCGCCGTCGCGATCTCGTCCACGCGGAGCAGACGTTCCACGACGGACTTCTTCCGGGAGTGGGGTGCTGTCCGACGAGGACGTCGTGGTCGACGCCCGCTCGCGCCGACGAACCGTCGCCTACACGACGTACATGCTCTCCGCCGCCTACGCGCGGCACGTTCGCCGAGGCCGTCGGCGCCGTGCTGCCGTGCGCCTGGATCTACCTCGAGGTCGGGAAGGTGCTGAGCCGCGACGGGCTCGCCGAACCCGCTCTACCAGCGCTGGATCGACATGTACGGAGGCGAGGAGTACGAGCAGCTCGTGCGAGGCCGTGATCGACATCGCCGATCGAGCTCGGCCCGAGCTCTCGGCGAGCGCGAGCGCGAGCTGGTCAAGGAGCGCTTCGTCGTCGCGTCGCGGCTACGAGTGGATGTTCTGGGACATGGGCCTTCGCCGGGAGGCCTGGCCCGTCTGAGCGGTCCCGGCGCTACGCGGTGAGCGTGGCCGTGCGGCGCACCGACTCGAGGTCGGGCACGTCCATCCGCCCGAGCACCTCGCGGAAGCAGCGGTTGGCCTCGCGGAGCACCTCGTCCTCGTCGATGGTCGTGAACTGCCGGTCCCGGTAGATGATCTGCCCGTCGACGATCGTCGTCTCGACGCAGCTGCCGTTCGCGGCGAAGACGAGGTGCGAGAAGACGTGGTCCTTCGAGCCCGGGCATGAGCGGCGTGAACATCTGGCTCTTCGTGTCGACGACGATGACGTCGGCCTTCTTGCCCGGCGACAGCTCGCCGGCGTCGATCCCGAGGCCCTCGTTGCCGTTCTTGCAGCCATGCGTACGACGTCTGGCGCCTGCTGGAGGCTCGCGTCGACCCGGACGCCCGATGCATGAGCGAGGCGAACTTCATCACCTCGAACATGTCCCGGCTGTTGTTGCACTCGGCCGCGTCGTGGCCGAGGCCGACGTTGAGCCCGGCCGCGAGCATCTCCGGCAGCCGCGCGACGCCGTTGCCGAGCTTCGCGTTCGAGCTCGGGTTGTGCGAGACGTGCGTGTGCGTCTCGCGCATGAGGGCGAGCTCGGCGTCGGAGAGCCAGACGCAGTGCGCGGCGATGCAGTCGGGCCCGAGGATGCCGCAGTCGTAGGCGACCTCGGTCGGACGCCGGCCGAACATCTCCTTCGAGATCTCCACCTCGGTGAGCGACTCGTTCAGGTGGATGTGGATCCCGGTGCCGAGCTCGTTCGCGAGCGTTCGCGAGTCGCGGAGAAGCTGCTCGGAGGCGAGCGGCAGCCACTCGATCCCGATCAGGATCTTGATCCGGCCGTCGGCCGCGCCGTGCTTCGCGCGGAAGGCGGCCTCGTTGTCGGCGAGCGTGTCGAGGTTGTGCTCGTCGGTCGCGACGTCGTTCGACAGGACGGCGCGGATGCCGAGCTTCTCGGCGGCCTCCGCAAGCGCCTCGAGCTGCCGGTACATGTCGTTGACGGCCGTCACGCCGCACTTGACCGACTCGCGAGTAGCTCGCGAGCGCCGCCCAGTAGGCGGATTCGGGATCGAGCGCCCGGATCATCGGGTACCAGCACGTCTGCAGGTACTCCCAGAGCGGCAGGTGGTCGGAGTATCCCTTGCCGAGCGCCGTGTGGTAGTGGAAGTCGACCAGCCCGGGCATGACGATCTTGTCGGTCGCGTCGATGACCGTGGCGCCGTCGGTGGCGACGTCGCCGGTCGTCACCTCCGCGATGCGGTCGCCGTCGATCACGACCGTGCCGCCGAAGTGGACGGTCGTCCTCGTCGTTCAGGGTGACGACGATGCCGTTGCGAAGGATGATGCGGTCGCTCACCGTGGCCTCCTCCGATTCGTCGCTGCGAGGGCCGTATATTCAGATACCGCCCGCGTTCTTCGTGTGGTGGCGGCGCTCGTCGCGCCGACCAGGCAAGCCGGGCGGCCACGACGAGCAGCAGGGCGGCGAACAGGCGCCGCAACGTCGCCTCGGGCAACGACGTCGCCAGCGCGGTTCCCGCGGCGACGCCGGCCGCCGAGAAGAGGCCGAGAGCGATCGCCGGCCGCCAGGCGACGTTGCCGTAGCGGCTCTGCTGCCAGGCGCCGCGCGATCGCGACCGGGACCATCGCCGCGAGCGACGTGGCCTGCGCTTCCAGCTGGCCGAGCCCGACCACGAGCGTCAGCGTCGCGACGAACGGGATCCCGCCGCCGATGCCGAACAGCGCCGACAGGATGCCGGCGAGCGAAGCCGAGCGCCTAGTCTCGAGCAGCTCGGTCAACGGAGCAGCAGGATGACGGCCACGGAGACGAGAAAGGCGCTGAACAGGAGCACGAGGAAGCGCGACGACAGGCGCTGCTGGAGGCGCACGCCGACCAGCGCACCGGCCACGGCCGGGAGGCCTACCTGTGCGGCGCGAGCCCAGTCGACCTCGCCCAGGATCGCGTAGCCCGCGGCCCCGAACGCGGCCGTCAACCCGATGGCGGCGAGCGAGGTCCCGGTCGCGAGCCTGCCGCCGAAGCCGGCGAGCAGAATCAGGAGCGGCACGACGACGATTCCGCCGCCGACCCCGAAGAGGGCCGCGAAGAAGCCGGACGACGAGCCCGATGCCCGCGAGCACGGGGAGCGGGAGCCGCGCCGCGGGCACGGCCGTATTGTAGGAGCATGGATCCTGCCGCCCTGCTCGAGCCCCTTGCTGCGCAGCCACGGCCGCACGGCACTCGTCTTCGACGTCGACGGCACGCTCGCGCCGATCGTGCCGATGCCGGAGCAGGCCGCCGTGCCCGAGGAGACGAGGGCGGAGCTCGCGCGCCTCGCCGGCCGCTACCTGCTCGTCGGCTGTCTGAGCGGTAGGCCGGGTGCCGAGGCGGCGGCGCTGGTCGGTGTCGACGGCGTGCAGCTACGTGGGCAACCACGGCCTCGAGCTCGACCCGCGCCGCGCCGAGCTCGCGCGGCCATCGCTCGCTTCCGCGACGACGTCGCGGGAGCGCTGGCCGATCGAGGACAAGGGGCTTTCGCTGTCCTTCCACTATCGACTGGCCGAGGACGAGCCGGCGGCGGAGCGGTGCTCGCAGCGGGTCGCCCGCGGGCGCTCGAAGCCGGTCTCGAGCCGCGCTGGGGACGGAAGGTGCTCGAGGTACGCCCCACGGCGGCCGCGGACAAGGGCGTGCCGTCGGGGCGCTGCTCTCGTCGTGCGGAGCCGCCCTGGGGCTGTACGCGGGCGACGACACGACCGATCTCGACGCCTTTCGCGGTCTCGTCAGACGCCGGGCTCGAGCACGCCGTACGCGTCGCCGTCGCCTCCGCCGAGGCCCCGCCCGCGCTGCTCGCCGAAGCCGATCTCGTGGTCGACGGCCCCCGGAGCTGCTGCCGCTCCTGCGGGCGCTCTGATGGGCTTCGTCGACGAGGCCGTGCTCGGGCCCGCCCGTGCGCGCTACGGCGAGCCGCAGGTCGCTCGTGCTCGAGCAGCCGGTGCATCGGGCCGAGCTCGATCTCGTGGTGGCGAGCAGCCGCCACGGTCGCCGTCACGACTTCACGTTCTTCGTCTTCAACGGCGAGCGGCTCGCGCTCATCCGCAAGCCCCACTTCCTGCCCGGTGTCTGGCGCCCGCCGAGCGGCGGCATCAGGCGGGGAGAGCCGCTCGAGGACGGCATCGCCAGGGAGGCGCTCGAGGAGCTCGGGGACGAGATCGCACTGCGGCGCTACCTCGTTCGCACCGAGGTGCGCTTCACGTGTGGAGACGAGGCAATCGATTGGCGCACGCACGTGTTCACGGCCACGACCGCGGCAGAGGAGCTCGCGCCGACGGACACGATCGAGATCGCGGCGGCCCGGTGGGGAACGGTCGAGGAGCTCGCCGGACCGATCAGAGCGGCCGCGCTCGCCACGGGCCGAGGCCTCTGGCGATATCGCGTGGCGCTGCACGACGCGGCGATCGCAGCGCTGCGTGACCGTCCGTAGCGGCACGCACCGCTGTGACCCGCGCTCTCGTCTCGCCCGGACGTGCTGCCGGCCGTCGCAGTGAGCGGTAGCTTGCTGCGTGCTTCGCCCCCGGCCGCCAGCTCGGCTTCGACCCCGCGGCCGGCGAGAAATCGGCACGCTCCGGTCTCCGTATCGGCACAGGACGACACAGATCCGTGCGCTCGCCGGGAGTATCTGCCCCCACCCAAGGGTGGGCGGGACCGGGCTGCGCTCCGCGAACGATCGCGGAGACGCTCCGGGAACGATCGCGCGCTGCCATCGCGCGCGCCACCCGATCTCGCAGAGCATCTGGAGGGCCGAGCCGACGCGCCCGGTGCGGCCTGACCGCGCGCCGGTGCGGCTCAGTCCCTGCGCTCGGTGTCTAGCCTAGCCGCTGAGGCTCAGACCTTGCGCGCCCGCACGGCCGTGCCGTAGGCACAGATCTCCGTGCCCAACGACTGGAGGTCGGAGGTCTCGAAGCGCATCGCGATGATCGCGTTCCCGCCCATCGCCTCCGCCTCCTCGGTGAGGCGGGCGATCGCCTGCTGGCGGCCCTCGGCCAGCAACTTCGTCATCCCCTTCAGCTCACCGCCGACCAGCGACTTGAGCCCGGCGAGCATGTCGGAGCCCAGGTGGCGGGAACGTACCGTGAGTCCGAACACCTCACCGATCACCTCGAACTCCCAGCCAGGCAGGTTGTCGCCCGTTGTGATGAGCATCAGTCTCCTCCAGCTTCGCGTTTGAGCACGTTCCAGGCTCGCAGGACGTCCGTCTCGGTCGTGCGCTCGTTGCCGACGGCGAGCCGCAAGACGTACTCACCGGCCAGGCGCGTGTGCGAGATGAAGATCTCGCCGCTCGCATTGACACGGTCGAGCAGAGCCTCGTTCTCCTCGTCGCTCGCGTCGCGCCGGAAGCAGACGACCGAGAAGCGCCGTGGCGCGCAGACCCGCCAGCCCGGCTCGTCCCGCACCCAGCCCTCGAAGAGCTCGGCCAGCCGGATGGCCTCGCGGATGCGCTCCTGCAACCCGACCCGGCCGTAGCAACGGAGCACGGCCCAGAGCTTGAGCGAGCGGAAGCGCCGGCCGAGCGCCGGCCCGTAGTCGGACAGGCTCTCCGTGTCGTCGTGGGTTCGCAGGTACTCCGGTACGAGGCTGAAGGCGTCGCGGAAGTCCGCCGGCCTGCTCGTCCACAGCGCCGAGCAGTCCATCGGCGTGAAGAGCCACTTGTGGGGGTTGACGACGAGCGAGTCCGCTCGCTCGACCCCGGCCTGCGACCAGCGCAGCTCGGGGCAGACCCAGGACGAGCCGGCGTAGGCAGCGTCGACGTGAAGCCACACGCCGGCCTGCTCGCAGAGTGGGGCAAGCTCTCGGTACCGGGTCGACCGAGGTCGAGGAGGTCGTGCCGACCGTGGCGACGACGGCCGCCGCGCCGCCGCGGGCCAGCTCCTGCTCGAGCGCGCCGGGGCTCAGGCGAAACTCTTCGTCGGCTGGGATCTTCACTGTCTCGAGCCCGAGCATCCGCGCGCCCTTCTCGACCGACGAGTGCGCGTGCTCGGAGCAGAGGACACGCGAGCCGCCCGTGACGTGCCTCGCTGCGATGAGCGCGGCGAGCGTCGAGGTGGACGCGGAGTCCTCGATGTGGCCGTGCCAGCCGCCGGGTAGCCCCAGCAGCTGGCGGAGCCAGTCGAGCGTGAGCAGCTCGAGCTCCGTCGAGGCGGGGGAGGTACGCCAGATGAACGCCACCTGGTTGAGGGTGGCGGCGAGCAGCTCCGCGAGGATCGCAGGCTCGGCCGCGGAGATGGCGAAGTACCCGAAGAAGCGCGGGCTCTGCCAGTTGGTCATCGCCGGCAGCAGGATCTCGTCGAGATCCCGGAGCACGGCGGCAAACGGCTCGCCCTCCTCCGGCGGCGAAGGCGGCAGTGCCCGTCGTACCTCCCCGGGGCGAACCTGCGCCAGCACCGGCAGCTCGCTCACCTGCTCGAGGTAGCGCGCCGCCCACTCGAGCGCAGCGGCGCCGTCTTCCCGGAAGCTGCTCACGCCCGCATCCGCGTGAGCTCTGCCCAGGGGCGCGTGTTCAGCACCTGGGCTGCCGTCAGCCAAGCGCGGCGGGCCTGCGAGACCGCCAGGTCGACGTAGCCGAGCCCGCCGACGGAGTGGGCGTCGCTCGAGACGACGATGCGGACTCCGCTCTCGGCGGCGAGCCGGGCATGGGTGTCGCGGAGGTCGAGCCGATCCGGCTGGCCGTTGATCTCGAGCGCCGTTCCCGTCTCGACCGCGCGGGCGAAGATCTGCTCGAGGTCGACGTCGTAGGCGCTGCGCCGGCCGATCTTGCGCCCGGTCGGGTGGCCGATGCAGTCGACATGCGGGTTGTCGATGGCGGAGAGGATCCGCCGGCCGATCTCCTTCGGTGGGTCGCGAAACCCGGAGTGGATCGAAGCGACGACCCAGTCGCGGGCGGCGAGCGACTCGTCGTCGAGATCGAGCGAGCCGTTCGACCGGATGTCGACCTCGACGCCGGAGAGGATCTGGATGTCGTCGAGGCGGGAGCTCAGGTCGGCGATCTGCTCCGCCTGGCGCTCGAGCCGCCCGTCCTTGAGGCGTTTCGCGTGGTCGCAGACCGCGAGGTAGCGATGACCGAGCGCCTGGGCTGCGGCGACCATCTGCTCGAGCGTCGACTTGCCGTCCGACCAGTCGGTGTGCGTATGGAGGTCACCCAGGACGTCTCGCCGCTCCAGCAGCTGGGGCAGCGTTCCGGCGCGGGCGGCCTCGAGCTCGCCGCCGTTCTCCCGCAGCTCCGGCGGGATCCATGCATAGCCGAGATGGGCGTAGAGCTCCTCCTCGGTCTCCATCGTCGCGACGGTGCCTGTCGCGGCGTCCTCGACGCCGTACTCCGATACGGAGAGGCCGCGGCGGACGGCGTCCTCCCGAAGGGCGACGTTGTGATCCTTCGAGCCCGTGAAGTGCTGCAGCAGGTTGCCGTAGCACTCGGGCGGGACGACCCGGAGGTCGAAGCGCAGGCCGTCGTGGCCGACGACGGTCACCTTCGTCGGGCCCTTCGCGACGATCTCGGCGACCCACTCGAGCGTCGCGAAGTGCTCGATGAGCGCGCCGGCATCGGTCGCGGTGGCGATGACGTCGAGGTCGCGAACGGTCTCGGCGCGCCGTCTCGCGCTGCCTGCCTCCGAGACACGGACGGCGGCCGGATGGGCGCGTAGCTCCGCGACCACGGCCTCCACGAACGGAAGCACGGTTCCGAGGAGCGCGCGGCCGTCGCGGGACACCCGCTCCGGTGGCTTCGCGAAGTGGGTGAGGACGTTCTGCTCCGTCTTCTCGCCGAGGCCCTGCACCCCCCGCAGCAACCCCTGTTCGGCGGCGGCTCGCAGCTGAGCGGCGCTCTCGATGCCGAGCTCCTGCCACAGCTTGCGCGCCGTCTTGGGCCCGAGCCCGGGGACGTGCGTGATCTCGACGAGACCCAGCGGGATGCGCTCGCGCAGCTTGGCGAGCGCCTGGAGGTCACCGGTCTCGGACAGCTCCACGATCTTCTGCTCGATGGTCCCGCCGATCCCGGAGAGACGCTGGGCCTTGCCCTCGAGCGCGAGCTCGGCGACGGACACCGCCGACTCGCGGATCCGCGTCGCGGCGCGCCGGTACGCGGCGAGTCGGAACGCGTCGGCGCCGTCGAGCTCGAGCATGTCGGCGAGCAGCTCGAAGCGCTCCGCCAGCTCGGCGTTACGAGGAAGCGAGCGGACCATGTCGCGATGATATGCCGATGCTCGTCGTCTGCCTGCCGACCTACAACGAGGTCGACAACCTCGAGCGCGTCGTGCGCGAGCTCGTGACCGTCTTCACCGAGCACGACCTCGACGGCCGCGTGCTCGTGATCGACGATGCCTCCCCCGACGGGACGGGCGAGCTCGCCGACCGGCTCGCCGCGGAGTTACCCGTGGTCGAGGTGCTGCACCGGCAGCGCAAGGAGGGGCTCGGGCCGGCGTACCTCGCCGGGTTCAGGCACGAGCTCGCGGCGCGTGCCGACCTCGTGCTCGAGATGGATTCCGATCTCTCGCACGACCCGGCAGACGTGCCACGCCTCGTGGCCGCCGCGGATGCGGCCGAGATCGTCATCGGGTCGCGCTACGTGGCCGGCGGCGGAACTCGGAACTGGGGCCTCGGCCGGCGGCTCGTGTCGCGTGCCGGGTGTCTCTACGCGAAGGTCGTTCTCGGCCTCTCCGTCGCGGACCTGACGGGGGGTTTCAAGTGCTTTCGCCGTGAGGCGCTGGAGCAGCTGCCGCTCGAGCGCATCGGCTCGAAGGGCTACGCCTTCCAGATCGAGACGACGTTTCGTGCCGCTCGCGCCGGGCTCCGCATCGTCGAGGTGCCGATCGTCTTCTCGGAGCGGCGAGCCGGCGGCTCGAAGATGTCGAAGGCGATTGCCCTCGAGGCGCTCTGGAAGGTCGTGGCGCTACGCATGCGTGCGATTGCCGGGCGCCTGTAGCTTGTAGGGGCCGGATCTCATCCGGCCCGAGGACACGGGGAGGGCACGTGACGGAGCTTCTCGAGGTGACCGATGGGACGTTCGAGCAGGAGGTGCTCAGCTCGCCGCTGCCGGTCGTCGTCGACTTCTGGGCTCCATGGTGCGGGCCGTGCCGCGCGATCGCGCCGATCATGAAGGACCTCGCCGTGGAGCACGGCGAACGTGTGCGGTTCGTGAAGCTGAACGTCGACGAGAGCCCCGGAACCGCCTCGCGCTACAGCGTGCTGTCGATTCCCACGGTGATCCTCTTCGAGGGCGGCGAGCCGCGGGAGACGACGGTCGGCGCCCGTTCGCGCGGCCACTACGAGCAGGCCTGGGCCGACTGGCTGCGCACGGTCGCCTAGATCGGCCAGTCGGTGTCGCCGGCGACGCCCGTTGCCGGACTGGCGCCCCCCGGTGTCTACAATCCGCGTCCTGAGCCGTTCCGGGGCCCTGCGGACATGGACATGACCGAGCGCGAACGGACCGAGCAGGCGTTGCAAGAGAGCGAGCGCGCCCTGCGCTCGCTGGTGGACGCCCTGCCCGGCATCGCCTTCCGGGCGCGCTACGACGAGAACTGGTCGGTCGAGGACGTGAGCCCGCAAGTCCACGAGCTCGTCGGCTACACGCGTGAGGAGTTCGTCGAAGGACGAATCGCCTGGCCCCAGTTGATCCATCCGGACGATGCGACCATGGTCCGAGAGTCCGTCGCGGCGGCGATGTCCGAGCGGCGCCCGTACCGGATCGAGTACAGGGTCCGGACCCGCGACGGGCGCGAGATCTGGCTCTGGGAGCACGGCTACGGCGTGTACGACGGCGACGCGGTGGTTCGGATCGAGGGATTCGCCATGGACGTCACGGCCCGGAGCGCCGCAGAGGACGTCCTGCGCGAGAGCGAGGGCCGATTCCGCGGCCTGCTCGAGTCCAGCTCGAGCGGCATGCTGGTCGCCGACGAACGGGGACAGATCGTCTTCGTCAACCAGGCTCTCGGGCGGCTGCTCGGCTACGAGGCCGAGGAGCTGCTGGGCAAGCCCGTCGAGCTGCTCGTCCCCGACGGTGTGCGAGGCGATCACGTCGCCCATAGGAAACGCTACGTCGCCAATCCCGTCACGCGACCGATGGGTCACGGTCTCGACCTCCGTGCTCGGCGCAAGGACGGAAGCTCCGTGGCAGTCGAGATCGGGCTGAGCTCCTTCCGCTCCGGAGGCGAGCGGCTCGTTGCCGCGGTCGTCGCAGACATCACGACCCGCAAGCGTGCCGAGGATGACCTGCGCGAAAGCGAAGAGCGTCTCCGGACGATGGCCGAGTCATCGCCGGCGACGATCTTCCTTACCGATGCCGAAGGCGCCTGCACGTTCGTCAGCCGTTCCTGGGAGGAGCTCACGGGCCAGGATCTCGAGCAGCTCGCTGGGCTTCGGGTGGGCGGAGGCGATCCACGAGGCGGATCGCGAGAGCGTCGTGGCCACGTTCCGGAAAGCGCTCGAGACAGGTGCTCCGCATCTGCGCGAGTTCCGCGTGCGTCGACGTGATGGCACCGAGCGGTGGGTGTTCGCGCGCTCGGAGCCGCGACTCGACGCCGACGGGCGCTTCGCCGGCTACGGGGGATCCGTGGTCGATATCACCGATCTGCGGGTGTCGGTGGAGGCCGAACGCAGCGGGCGCGAACGCGCCGAGGGGCTGCGTGGCGCCGGTGCGGCCCTGGCGGCCGCCTCCACGGAGGAGGAGGTCGCGCAGGCTGCGCTCGACGGCTTCGAGACTCTGGGGGCGGCCGCGTCCACGTTGTACGTGCTCGACGACGCCAAGGGCGAGCTCGTGCTCGCGAGCTACGGCTCGGTCGATCCGCTCAGCCTGGCCGGCTGGGAGCGACTGCCCCTGCGCCCGGGTCTGCCTGGTCCCGACGCGGTGCTCTCGCGGGCACCCGTGTTCCTCAGATCGCGGGACGAGGCGATGGCGCAGTATCCCCGGCTGGAGGAAGCCGTGAACCTGCGGGAGCGCCAGGCGTTTGCCGCGCTTCCGCTCTCGGGTGCCACCGGACCGCTCGGCTTCGTCTTCCTCGCCTACGGCCGCGAGGAACGCCTCGATGCCGATCACGAGCGCTCGCTCACGACCCTCGCCGATCAGACGGCGCAGGCGCTCGAGCGGGCGAAGTTGTACCAGCTGGCGGAGAGAGCCCTGGAACAGACCGCGCAGCGGTATGGATTCGTGGCCGAGCGCGCGCCGATCGGCATCTTCGAGACGGCGGCAGGCGGCGTCTACATGTTCGTCAACGAGCGTTGGTCGGAGCTGGCGGGCCTCAGCCGCGACGAGGCGCTCGGCCGTGGCTGGCTGACGGCAGTCCATCCCGAGGACCGCTCTCGGGTCGAGAGCCTGTGGGACCAGCGAGTTGGCGCGAACGAGGAGTACGTCGACGCCTTCCGCCTGCTGACGCCCGCGGGTGCGGTGCGGTGGATCCGTTGCCGCGCGCTGCCGGTCAAGAACGAGGACGGCACAGAGGCGGCGGGCTACATCGGCGTGGTCGAGGACGTCACGATGCAGCAGGAGGCGGAGAGGGCGGCCCAGGCGCTGGCTGCCGAACGCCGAGGTCATATGCGAGCCGAGCAGCTGCGGCTCGTCGGAGAGGCCCTCGCGCGCGGGGTATCCGTCCGGGACGTCGCCGAGGCGGTCGTCGAGCACGTCGCGGCGCTGCTCGGCTCGTCCTCCGCCACGATGACCCTGCTCGACAGCGAGCGATCCGAGCTCGAGGTCGTGGGCTCCCTGGGCATCCCGGCGGAGCTCGCCGAGCGGTACGGGCGCTTCCCGCTCGTGACACCGCTTCCGTCGGCCGTCGCCGTTCAGACCGGTGCGCCGATCTGGATCGAGCGCTGGGAGGACGCACCGCGCGAGGTCGAGCCGCCACCGCTCCTCACGGCGCACGTCCGATCGGTGGCGGCGCTGCCGCTCGTTGTCGCGGGCAAGCCGGCCGGCGCGCTGTTCCTGGGCTACCCTCACGAGCGGCGCTTCACGGACGAGGAGCGCGAGCTGCTGCTGGCCGTCGCGGGCCTCTGCTCCGAGGCTCTGGGACGCGTGCGACTCTACGAGGCGGAGCGGGAGAGCCGTGCGCTCGCCGAAAGAGAGCGCGATCGGGTCGAGGCTCTGCAGCGGCTCTCGGCCGCGCTCGCGATCGCGCCTGACGTGCCTGCCGTCACGGAAGCCGTCATCGAGCATGCGCGCGAGGTGCTCGGCTCGGCGACCGTGGCCGTCGTCCTGCTGGAGGAAGGGCGCCCGGTGCTCCAGATCGAGCGGGACGTCGGCTATCCCGGCGATGTCATCGACCATCTCCGTGACGGCATCCCGCTCGACGCCAACGTGCCGGTGGCCGAGGTCACGCGAACGGGCAGCGGCCTCTACTTCCCGAGCATGGACGCGGTCGACGTCCGCTTCCCGCACATGCGCCCGATCTACGAATCCGCCGGCAAGGCAGGTGCCGCTCTTCCCCTGAGCGTCGGGAGACGGCGGCTCGGCGGCATCGTGCTCGTGTTCCCGGAGGAGGAGCTGTTCGACGAAGCCCGGGTCGGCGAGCTCGAGGCGTTCGCGCGCCTGTGCTCGCAGGCGTTCGAGCGAGCCCGTCTGTTCGAGGCCGAGGAACGCGCGCTCGACCACACGCGCCGGCTCCAGGGTCTGACGGCCGCCCTCTCCGGGGCCGTGACGGCCGCCGATGTCGGCTCGGCGTTCTTCGAGCAGGCGCTGCCGGCGCTCGGGATGGACGGCGGCGCCCTCGTGCTCGTGAGCCCCGACCGCTCCCGCGTGCAGCTCGTCGCGCAGGTCGGTTGGCCCGACGAAGTCGTCTCGCGCATCGACGGCGTCTCCATCGAAGCCGGCTTTGCGCTCTGCGAGGCCGCCCGAACCGGGGAGATCGTCCGGATCGAGGGCCGCGACGCGTGGGCCGCGAGGTACCCGGAGAGCGCCGCGACCTTCGGAGAGAGCGCCAGATCCGCACTCGCTCTGCCTCTGTTCGGCGGCAGCGAGACCGTCGGCGCGGTGGGGCTGACCGGCGCCGTCGAGAGACCGCTGGGCCCGGGTGAGATGGGACTGCTCATCACCATGGCCGACCAGGTTGCCCAGGCGCTCGAGCGGGCGCGCCTCTTCGAGCGGGAGTCGCAGGCGCGATCCTCGGCCGAGCGGCGCGAGCGCCTTCTCCGGCACCGCGACGAGCAGCTCCGCCTGGTACACGCGGCAGCCGGCATGGGATCCTGGGAATGGAATCCGGACACCGACGTGGCGAGGTGGGCGCCGGAGACCCACAGCCTGTTCGGAATCCCGGAGCACGAGCCGGAGCTCGCGAGTCGGTGGCGGGAGAACGTGCACCCGGACGATCTGGCGGCCGCGGAGGCAGCGCTACAGGAGGCGGCCGAGAAGGGGCGCTCGTCGATGGAGTACCGCTACCAGCACCCCGAGCGAGGCCTGCTCTGGATCCGCTGGGAGGCGGCTCGCCTACCCGACGAGCGGCGGCTCACCGGTGTGAGCGTCGACGTAACGGACCGCCGCCGCGAAGAGGAGCGGCAGCGCACCCTCGCTGAGCTGGGGGCGGCGCTCGAGGAGGCCGAAGGCTCCCGGGCACGCATGCAGCGCCTCGTCGAGCTCGCGGTTGCCGACCTCGCCGACTACGCGACGGTCGAGCTGACAGGCGGCGACGGGAGGATCGCGCTCGCAGCCGCGGCTGGAAGGGACGCGGCGGCCCTCGCGAAGCTGCGAGCGCTCCGTCAGCGCCACCGCCTCGCCGCTGACGCGTCCTCCGGGATAGCGCGCGTGCTGGCGACAGGCGAGCCCGATCTCATCGAGGAGATCGATGCCGCACGAGCTCAGGATGCCGGCGACGTCGATGGATCTCTCCCGTTCCTGCGGGACATGGGAGCCCGCTCGTACATGGCTGTCCCGCTCCGCGCGCGTGGTGGGACGGTCGGAGCCCTCGTGCTCGTCCGCAGCGAGCCGGGGCGTCACTACGGGCGCGAGGATCTGGCGCTCGCGAGCGAGATCGCGAGCCGGGCGGCCCTCGCCATCGAGGCGGCCCGAGTCTACGAGCGAGACCACGAGATCGCCGTCAGCTTGCAACAAGCGCTGCTGCCGCCGGCGCTCGACGAAGTGGCCGGTCTGGCCGTCGCCACCCGATACGAGGCAGGCCACGAGCACCTGCAGATCGGGGGAGACTGGTACGACGCCGTGCGCCTTCCGGACGGTCGGATCCTGTTCGCCGTCGGTGACGTCGTGGGACGCGGCCTGCCCGCAGCCGCAGCTATGAGCCGCCTGCAGACTGCGCTCGCGGCGCTCGCGCCGTCGGCGAAGGGGCCTGCCGAGCTCGTCGAGCGGCTCGAGCGTTTCGCCACCGAGGTCGCCGGTGCCGAGTTCGCGACCGTCGCTGCGGCAATGCTCGATCCGGTCACGGGCGAGCTGCGCTATGCAACCGCCGGCCACCCGCCGCCGCTGCTCGTGTCGCCGGACGGGGAGACCCGGTTCCTCGACGACGCTCCGTCGGCTCCGCTCTGCGGGCTCGGACCGATGACCCGCCAGGAGGGTCGCGTCGTGCTCACGGACGGCACCCTCCTTGTCCTGTACACCGATGGGCTGATCGAGCGGCGCGGTCAGATGCTGGACGTGGGCCTCGGGCGTCTTGCTCGTTCGGCGCGTGCCTTGCGAGGAGGAGCCATCGGCGACCTCGCCGACGGGATACTCGCCGAGCTCACCGCGGGCGAGCGCCTACGGGACGATATCGCCCTGCTCTGCGTGCGCCTGGAGCAGGCTCGAGCGCGTCGGCTGCGGCGGCGCTATCCCGCGCGACCCGATCAGCTGTCCGTCGCGCGTCATGCGTTGCGCGAGTGGCTGGCCGAGGTGGAGGTCCCGGAACGGGAGCGCCCCGACGTGGTTCTGGCCGTCGGAGAAGCGCTCGCGAATGCCGTCGAGCACGCGTACTGGCAGGTTGCCCCCGGTGCCATGGAGCTCGAAGTGTCGTATCCCCGCGACGGCGAGCTCCTCATCCGGGTCGTCGACCAGGGACACTGGCGTGACCCGCACGCGCCCGGCGACAGGGGACGCGGCCTCGCGATCATCGAGGGGTTGACCGACAGCCTCGAGACGAAGACCTCCGCCACCGGTACGACCGTCACGATGCGTCGCCGGGTTGGCGTTCCAGCGCGTTGAGCGATCCGCTCGCAACCCTCGCTGTCGAACGGCTGGGAGCCTCGGCTGTCGCACGGCTGACGGGTGAGATCGACCTGTCGAATGCGGAGGAGCTGGAGCGCAGCATCCTGGCCGAGACGCGGGGCTCGCCGACGGTCGTGCTCGACCTCTCGCAGGTCGACTACATCGACAGCGCCGGTGTGGTGCTCCTGCACCGCGTGGCCCGCACGCTGCTCGCCGAGGCCCGTTCCCTGCGACTTGCGGCGCCCGGCGAGACTCCGGCGGCGCGGATCGTGTCGCTGTCGGCTCTCGACGCGGCGATTCCCGTTCATCCCTCGTGGGAAGAGGCGCTTGCGACGATCGGCGGTCCCGAGGCGCGCTAGACGCGATCCGCGCGGAAGTGCTCCCAGCCGGCGACCTCGAGGCGCTCGCCGTCGCGGAGCAGGTGCACGCCCGTGCCCGGCACGCAGCGACCGACGACCGGGAAGCCCAGCGAGGCGGCGTCGTCGGGGGCGAGCGCGGCCAGCAGCTCGTAGTCCTCGCCCATCGTCCAGAAGGGCTCGGCCCCGAGCTCGTCGCTGCGCGCATGGAGCGGCAGGCGCTCGACGGCGATCTCGAGCGCGCAGCCCGATTGCTCCGCGATGCGCGCAGCGTCGCTGGCGATCCCGTCCGAAAGGTCGATCATGGCGTGGGCCACCGGTGCGAGCAACCGGCCGGCGTCGAGGCGGAACGGCGGCCGCGTATGGGCTCGCACCAGCTCGTCGTATCCCGCGAGCCCGAGCTCGAGCGCCCGCAGGCCCGCCGCGGCGCCCCCCAGCGGGCCCGTGACGACGAGAACGTCTCCTACACGGGCGCCCGCGCGACCCGGCACGCGGTTGCTGCGACCAACGGCGGTCACGGTCAGGTGGACGTGGTCGGCCGCCGTCGTGTCGCCGCCCCGGACCGGCACGCGCGTCTCGGCGAGCCCCTCGTACAGCTCGAGGACCGAGCCGACGTCGGTGTCGGGTCGTACGCCCAGGGAGACGAAGAGCGCTTCCGGCTCCGCGCCCGCGGCGGCCAGGTCGCTCAGGTTGACTGCGGCGGCCTTGAAACCGAGGTCGTGCCAGGTGGTCCACTCGAGCCGGAAGTGGACAGCCTCCACCAGCATGTCCTGGGTGACGACCACGCCTCCGTCGAGGACGGCCGTGTCGTCCCCGATGCTCTCGGCAAGCCCGCGCCGGGTCAGCTCGGCGAGGAGGCCGAGCTCACCGAGATCCGAGAGCCTCGATCCCAAGGACGTCCACCGGCCCGTTGCCGACGCCGAGGTCGCGGAGGCTGACCCGAGCCCCGCCGTCCGAGCCCGAGCCCGCGATCGTGAGAAAGCCTGGTACCACGGAACTGCGAGGCTACCATCGGCTAGTGGTCTCTCCTGGAAGTCCCGTGGTGCATGGCCGCGCGAGAACCAAGCAGGCCAAGGACGCAGGGAGCGCCCGTATCGGGTTGAGATACGGGTGCGACCGAGGACACCGGGATGCGCAGGTTCGCAGCCGGCAAGCCCGCGGTACTTCCAGGAGCGATCACTAGAGTGAAGATGGTCACTGCTGCCGCGCCCTGGGACGCGCTGCTCTCCGGCGATGAGCTCGCGTACCTGGGTCGCGAGCCGCCGCGACCCGCGCGGCACGTGCCCGTGCCGGAGGATCTCCATCCTGATCTCCGCCGGTCGCTCCTGGCCCGTGGGATCGACGCGCTGTACGCCCACCAGGCGGAAGCGCTCGACGTGGCGCGGACGGGCGCTCACGTCCTCGTCGCGACCGGCACAGCGAGCGGCAAGTCCCTGGCGTTCAACCTGCCCGTCCTGGACGAGCTGCTCGGCGACCCGCATGCCCGCGCGCTGTACCTCTACCCGACGAAGGCGCTCGCCCAGGATCAGGCCCGGGCGCTGGACGCGCTTCGCGTGGGGGGCCTCACCGTGCGGATCTACGACGGCGATACCCCGCACGACCTTCGCCGGGGGATCCGCAAGGAGGCAAACGTCATCCTCACGAACCCCGACATGCTCTCGGTCGGGATCCTCCCTCACCACGCCGACAGCGGCTGGGAGGACGTCTTCTACAACCTCCGCTACGTCGTCGTCGACGAGGCGCACGTGTACCGGGGGGTCTTCGGCTCCCATGTCGCGAACGTTCTTCGCCGGCTGCGCCGCCTCGCCGGTAGCGGGCAGTCGTCGCCCCAGTTCCTCCTCGCCTCGGCCACGATCGGGAACCCGGCCGAGCTGGGGCGCTCGCTCGTCGGTGAGGACGTCGCGGTCGTCGCCGGCGACTCGGCACCCCGGGCGGAGCGGACGATCGCCCTCTGGAACCCTCCGCTGCTCGACTCCGAGCTCGGGCAACGTGCGAGTGGGCTCGGGGAGGCGGCACGGCTCCTGGCCGAGCTCGTCGAGCGCGAGCTGCGCACGATCTGCTTCGCGAAGAGCCGCAAGGCAGCCGAGCTGATCCATCGCTTCGCCTCTCAGCGGCTCTCCGCGGAGCTCTCCTCACGCCTGTCGCCGTACCGCGCCGGCTACACGCCGGGGCAGCGGCGGGAGATCGAGCGGCGTCTCATGGAGGGCGAGCTTCTCGGCGTCACCGCGACGGACGCGCTCGAGCTCGGGATCGACGTGGGCCTGCTCGATTGCGCCATCTCCGTCGGCTTTCCCGGGACCGTCGCGAGCCTTCGCCAGCAATGGGGCCGGGCGGGGCGGCGCGAGGCAGGGCTCGGCGTGCTCGTCGCGAGCGAGGATGCCCTCGACCAGTTCTTCATGCGCGAGCCAGACGCGCTGCTCGGACGCAGCGTCGAGGCGGCTATTCTCGACGGCTCGAACCCGCGCGTGCTCGACGGCCACGTCCTGGCGGCGGCCTACGAGGCGCCCGTCACCGAGGCGGACGGTGAGGTGCTCGGCGAAGCCGCTCTGGAGCGAGCCGCGGTGCTGGCCGAGCGCGGTCTGCTGCGGCGAACCCCGCGCGGGTACCTGTGGGCGGGGCGGGACTACCCGGCCGGGCGGCTCTCCCTCCGGTCGACGAGCGCCGGCGCGGTGACCGTGATCCAGGAGGAGACCGGCGAGGTGCTGGGCACGGTCGAGGAGGAGCGTGCGCCGGCGACAGTGCACGAGGGAGCGGTCTACCTCCATCTGGGCGAGTCGTACCGGGTCCGCGCGCTCGACCTGCCGGCGAGGGAAGCGCGGGTGGAGCCGTTCGAGGGCGACTACTACACCCAGACGAAACGGGAGACATCGACCGAGATCGACGAGATCCGGCGCGTCGAACACCGGGCGGGAGTCGAGCTCTCGTTCGGCGCCGTCTCCGTGACGGAGCACGTGATCGCCTACCAGAAGCGCTTCGTGCAGACCGGCGAGGCCTTCGAGCTCTGCCCGCTCGACCTTCCCGAGCAGACCTTCGAGACGGAGGCCGTGTGGTTTTGCCCGGACGCCGAGCTGCTCGGCGGCTACGATCGCATGCCGGCGCTGCTCGGGACGCTGCACGCCGCCGAGCACTCGCTGATCGCGCTGTTGCCGCTCTGGGCGATGTGCGATCGCTGGGACATCGGCGGCCTCTCGACGAACGTCCACCCGCAAACCGGCCTGCCCACGATCTTCGTCTACGACGGCCACCCGGGCGGCGTCGGGATCACCGAGCGCGGCTTCGAGCGCTTCGAGGGCTGGGCGGCCGACACGGCGAGGCTGCTGGCGGGATGTCCGTGCGAGCGCGGCTGTCCCTCGTGCGTGCAGTCACCCAAGTGCGGGAACCTGAACGAGCCGCTCGACAAGGCGGGCGCGCTCGAGCTGCTCGGGCGCATGGTGACAGCCGCGGGCGTGCCACCGGCGGTGCCGGATGCGTAGAGCCGGCCCCGACCGGCCGTCGTGCGCCGGTCCGCCCTAGGCGTTCTGTCGCGCGAGAGCGAGAGCCGTCGCGACGGCCTCTTCGGGCGTCGCCGCACGCACGATCCCGTCGCCTTCGAGCTGCCAGCCGGGCTCGAGAACGACGACCGGCCGCCCGAGCTTGCGCGCGAGCCCGATCTCGGCCAGCGTTCCCCACTCGCCGCCGATCGCGACGACGGCGTCACCGCTCGCCACGACGGCGAGATTGCGGGCGTGCCCGATCCCGGTGACGATCGTGTGCTCGATCCACTCGTTGGCCTCGAGCCGCGACTCGCCTGGCACGATCCCGATCGTCGTCCCTCCGGCAATGCGGGCACCGCGAGCGACGGCCTCCATCACGCCGCCGAGACCACCGCATACGACTGTGCACCCGGCCTCGGCGAGCAGCCGCCCGACGCGCTCAGCTTGCCCCATCAGCGCGGGACTCGCCCGCCCGGCGCCGATGACCGCGATCTGTCTGGCCATCTCCCCCTCCTGCGAGCGATGGTAGAAGAGAACCGTGACGGGACGGCGTCGTGCACAGGGCGGGACGCTCATTCTCGGCGGTGGGTACGCCGGCGCGTGGGTGGCTCGCTACCTCCGCAAGCGCTCAGCGACGATCGTCAGCCCCGACAACTTCATGCTCTTCACGCCTCTCCTCCCCGAAGCGGCCTCCGGGACGCTCGAGCCGCGCCACGCGGTGGTCCCGCTCCGCATGATGTGCCCGCACGCCGAGCTCGTGCTCGGCCGGGCCGTCTCCCTGGACGAGCCGGCGCATCTCGCCGCCGTCCAGACCGAGGTCGGCCGGATCGAGATCGAATACGAGGACGTCGTGGTCGCGCTCGGCGCCGTCCCGAGGACCTTCCCGATTCCGGGACTGCGCGAGCACGGGGTGGGCTTCAAGTCGCTGGCGGACGCGATCCACCTCCGCAACCACGTGCTGCGAGAGCTCGAAGCTGCCGCCGCCGAGCCGGACCAGGATCGGGTGTCCCGTCATCTCGCCTACGTCTTCGTCGGCGGCGGCTACGCGGGCGTCGAGGCGCTCGCCGAGCTGAACGACCTCGTGCAGGATGCGCTGCGCTTCTATCCGCGCCTGCGGCACGTCCGCCAGCGCTGGGTGCTCGTGGACGCCGCCCCGCGCATCCTCAACGAGATCCCGACGCGGCTCGGCGAGTACGCGGCGCGCCAGCTCGAGAAGCGCGGCATCGAGATTCGCTGCGGGACGCAGCTCGTGTCGGCGGAGGGTGGACATGTGGTGCTGTCGGACGGCGAGCACATCGAGGCCGGGACGCTCGTCTGGACGGCGGGCGTCAAGGCAAATCCGCTGCTCGGCGAGCTCGGCCTGCCGCTCGACGACCGCGGGCGGGTGCAGGTCGACGAGCATCTGCGGGTCGTGGGCAGGCGCCACGTGTGGGCGCTCGGCGACTGCGCCGCCGTGACGAACGCCGCCACTCCCGGCCGCACCGACCCGCCGACCTGCCAGCACGCGCTTCGCCAGGCGCGCCGCCTGGCGCGCAACCTCGCCGCGGTGAAGGACGGGCGCGACCCGAAGCGGTTCCGCTACCGCACGCTCGGCCAGGCGGCCACGCTCGGCCGGCACAAGGGCATCGCCGATGTCCTCGGCCTACCGCTGTCGGGCTTCGCGGGATGGTTCTTCACCCGCACCTATCACCTCTTCCAGCTACCGCTCTTCAGCCGCAAGCTGCGGGTCGTGGCCGACTGGACGACGGCGCTCTTCTTCCGACGCGACATCGCCGAGCTCGGAACGCTCGGGCATCGGCAGCAGCTCCCGTAGGGGCCGGTCCCCGACCGGCCCGTCCGGCCTCGACCGTCTCGCCCGCGCGTCCCTACGAGACCGCAGCCAGCGCCTTCGTGAGCGACTGGCCGCCCGAGAGGACGCCTGCGAACAGGTCGCCGTGGCGCTCCACGCGGTCGAGCACCACGTCCATCGAGAACGACAGCGGGTCGAGGCTCGGGGTCAGCTCGTCCCAGGCAAGCGGCGTCGAGACCGGCGCCCCCGGGCGCGGCCGTACCGAGTAGACGGCCGCCGTCGTCGCGCCCGCGCGATTCTGGTTCGCGTCGATCAGCACCCCCCGGCGCTTCTCCTTGAGGAACGCCGTCGTCACGAGCCCCGGGTGGGCCCGCTCGAGCGCCGACGCGACGAGGCTGACGAAACGGCGCGACTCCTCGAACGTGTGCCGGCGCGAGACCGGCACGAGCACGTGCATGCCGTTCGAGCCGCTCGTCTTCGGGTAGCTCTCGAGCCCGACGGCGCCGAGCAGCTCGCGGAGCATGAGCGCGACCTCGACGCATTCCGGGATGGCTGCCGGCGGTGCCGGGTCGAGGTCGAACATGACGATGTCCGGCCGGTCGTAGCGATCCGCGCGGGAGAGGGTCACGTTCATGTCGATCGTGCCCATGTTCACCATCCACAGGAGCGCCAGCTCGTCGTCCGACGAGCGGGTAGCGAACGGTCTTCGTCCCCTTGCCGTCGCGCGACGTGGCCGGCAGCGCGCGCGTCGGGATCCAGCTCGGCATGTGGCTGGGGGCGTCCTTCTGGAAGAAGTACTTGCCCTCGATGCCGTCGGGATAGCGCTTCATCGTGAACGGCCGGTCGCGCAGATGCGGCACGAGCACGGGCGCAACGCGGCTGGTAGTACTCCAGCAGGTCGCCCTTCGTGAGCCCCTCCTCGGGCCAGAAGACCTTGTCGAGGTTCGAGAGCTTGAGCGTGCGGCGTCCGCGCTTCAGCTCCGTCTCGAGCGGCCGCTCGCGGCGCACCTGCTCTGGAGGCTTGTCGTCGCGAAGCCCCTTGTAGACGGGCGCGCGAAGCCTGCCCTCGCGCGTCCACTCGACGAACTCGACCTCGCAGACGAGCTCGGGCTCGACCCAGACGACGTCGCCGCGGCGGACGCGCGGCATCTTCGGCTCGCTGGCGAACGGCGTGGTCGGCCGCTCGAGCGGGCGCAGCTTCTCGAGCAGCCGGTCGATCTCGTCCTCGTCGAAGCCCGTGCCGCAGTTGCCCGCCCAGACGAGCTCGTCTCCTCGGCGGACGCCGAGCACGAGCGCCCCGAACGAGCGCGCCCGCCGGCCCTCGCCGCGCGTGTAGCCGGCGATCAGGAACTCCTGGCTCTCGCGCGCCTTCACCTTCACCCAGTCCCCCGTCCGCTTGCCCTCGTGGTAGCGCGACGTCGGCGCGCTTCGCCACGCACGCCTTCGAGCCCCTGCTCCTTCGCGGCCTCGCAGCAGAGCGCGTCGCCGTCCTCGAACGTCTCCGAGAGCCGCACGGCGGCGCTGCGCCGGTCGATCAGCGTCGCCAGGCGGCTCCGGCGCTCGGCGAACGGCAGCCCGACGAGAGGCTCGCCCTCGAGCTCGAGCAGGTCGAAGACCTCGTACACGAGCGTCTCGGAGCCCTGCTGCATGAGCGCGAAGCTCGGCCGGCCCTGCTCGTCGAGCGCGCAGACCTCGCCGTCGAGGACGCAGTCGGACGTCTTGACCGCCCGTGGCAGCGCTCGCGCGACCGCAGGCGAACGCGCTCGGTGAGGTCGTTGCCGGTGCGTCGACGTCAGCGTGGCCTCACCTTCCCGCAGCGTGCAGATAGCGCGGTACCCGTCCCACTTGACCTCGTACAGCCAGCCTGGCCCGTCGGGTAGCTTCTCCGAGAGGGTCGCGAGCATCGGCGCGTACGCTCGTCGCTCGCCCCTGGGTGGAAGCGCGGCGGAGTCCGTCTTCCGAAGAAGGAGCCAGTTCTTCGGGTCGCCGTCCAGCGACGCCGGCACGAGCGTCCAGATCCCCTGGAGGCGCTCGCCGGCGAGCCTGAACGTCAGCCCGCCGTCAGGCTTCTCCTCGACCAGCTCGTAGCGTGCCGCGATCCCAGATCTCCACGGTGCCGGCGCCGTACTCGCCCTTCGGTATCTCTCCCTCGAACGACGCGTACTCGAGCGGGTGATCCTCGACGTGCACGGCCAGCCGTCGCGCACCTGGCTCGAGGGGAAGGCCCTTCGGGACGGCCCAGCTCGCGAGCGCGCCGTCTCGCTCGAGCCGGAGGTCGTAGTGGAGGCGCCGCGCGTCGTGTCGCTGTATCACGAAGATCGGGGCGCTTGCGGCGACCGCGACTACCGCCGAAGGGCTCGGGAGTTCGTGCCGGATCGCGCTTGCGACGGTATTCGGTGAGCGCCCGTTTCCCCTGCTCAGGCACGCTTTTCGACCTCGTACGGTCCGGGGATAACCCTGTGGATCCCGTGGATATTTCATCGTGAGACGTTGCATTCCCCACAAGGGGATATCTGGCGTGTTCTACCCCGCGACGGGAGCTGTGTACACGCCGAGCGAGCGGTATCTCGCCCAGCGGGCGCGCCTTCGCTCCTGGGGGTCGAGCTCCGACACTTCCGCCAGAGCTTCACGAAGCGATCCACCGAGCAGACGGGCGGCCTCCGCGGGGTTCGCGTGAGCTCCACCTGGCGGCTCCTCGACGATGTCGTCGATGACGTCGAGCTCGAGGCAGTGGATCGCATCGGGCTTGAACGCGCCGGCCGCCTTCTTCTTCTCGCCTGCGTCGCGCCACAGGATCGAGGCGCAGCCCTCGGGCGAGATGACCGAGTAGATCGCGTTCTCCTGCATGAGGACGCGGTCGGCAACCGCGATCGCGACGGCTCCGCCGGAGCCGCCCTCGCCGATCACGCACGCGACGGTCGGCGATCGCGAGCCGCAGCATCGCGAGCTGCGAGCGGGCGATCCAGCCGCCCTGGCCGTGCTGCTCGGCCTGGACGCCCGGGTACGCGCCCGGCGTGTCGATGAGGGAGAGCGACGGGGAACCCATGCCGCTCGGCCAGCTCCATGACCCGGATCGCCTTGCGGTACCCCTCGGGGCTGGCCATTCCGAACCGCCGCAGGGCCATCTCCTTGGCCGCACGACCCTTCTGGTGACCGACGAGCGCGACCGTCTGCCCGTCGAAGCGGCCGAGGCCGGCGACGAGCGCGAGGTCGTCCATGCTGGCGCGATCGCCGTGCAGCTCGATGAAATCGTCGAAGAGGAGCTCGACGTAGTCGAGCGTGTGGGGCCGATCCTTGTGGCGCGCGAGCTCGACCGTCCGCCAGATCTCTTCCGCCGTCGGCTCGGACACGCCGATGCGCTCGATCTGGCGCCGGAGCTTCTCGGCCTCGGCCCGGACGCCGGTCCGCCCCGAGCAGCGGCAGCTCGCTCAGCTTCGCCGCCCGCTCGCGGAGCCGGAGCTGCTCCACGAGGTTCGGCCGCCGCTCGGGCCGGTCGCCGTCAGCCGCCATTGACGAAGAGCGCGAGCACGCGCCCGAGGAAGGGCTTCAGCTGACGGCGCTCCACGATCGCATCGATGTGACCGTTGCGGAGGTTCGGCTCCGCCAGGCCGAAATCGTCCGGGAGCTTCTCGCGGGTGACCTGCTGGACGACGCGCGGCCCGGCAAACGACATCAGCGCGCCGGGCTCGGCGACAAGGATGTCGCCGAGGCTCGCGAAGCTCGCCAGGACGCCGCCGGTCGTCGGGTGTGCCATGACGACGATGAACGCCGACCGTGACTCCTGGAGCAGGTCGACGGCGCAGACGGTCTTCGGCAGCTGCATGAGCGCCAGGATCCCCTCCTGCATGCGCGCGCCGCCGGAGGCGGTGACGCAGACGAGCGGCAGGCGACGCTCGGCTGCGTGCTCGCAGGCGCGTACGAACTTCTCGCCGACCGCGCTACCCATCGAACCACCCATGAAGGCGAAGTCCATGACGGCGAGCTGGCAGTCCCGCCGCTCGATCTTCGCCTGGCCCGTGACGATGGCGTCTCCGAGCTGCGTGTCGATCTCCGCCTTCGCCAGCCGCTCCCTGTACGGGCGCAGGTCGAAGAACTCGAGCGGATCGGCCGAGCGGATGTCGGCGTCGTCTTCGGCGAAGGTTCGCCGAATCGGCGAGCTGGGCGATCCGGTCGCGCGCCCGCACCCTGAAGTGGTTGCCGCAGTGCGCGCAGACCCAGAGCGTCTGCTCGAGCTCGTCGTCCCGGTAGTGCGAGTTGCACGCGGGACAGGTGTTCGCCGCTTGCCCGCCGTCGCTTTCCGGCCCGTCGCGGTGCTCGATCGACACGTCGACCCGGCCTGCCATCCGGGATACGATTCTCCGTGGTACGGGCACTGCCGCGTGGTACGGCGCAGGATCCGCATGCGCAGTTCGAGCAGGCGCGATCACGGGACCTAGCAGGCCCAGAGCGCCCCGCAGAGCCGCTCGAGCGCGTCCGACGTTGCGGCGGTCGGCGAGGAGACCCGTGAAGCCCACTCCGGCGATCGGCTTCGCGGCGGCGATGCGGCGGAGCAGCGCTTCGGCGTCCGCCAGCGACGGCCCGCCGGGCTCCGGCATGAAGGCGGCGATCGTCTCGGCCGGGTCGATCGCGTCCACGTCGAACGCGACGTAGGCCGCGTCGACGCCCTCGAGAGCGCCGTCCAATCCCTCCTCGTCGAGCCAGAGCCCGACCTCGTCGATGTAGCGTCGCTCGGGCGGGTCGAGGTTCCGGGAGCCGACGAGCGCCACGTCGCTGCTCAGCACGGCTTCGCCGTCGATGAGCAT
This sequence comes from uncultured Thermoleophilia bacterium, assembly GCA_963838105.1. Classification (GTDB taxonomy): domain Bacteria; phylum Actinomycetota; class Thermoleophilia; order Gaiellales; family Gaiellaceae; genus CAWJNF01. The sequence continues at coordinate 123,137 of CAWIQC010000032.1, forward strand.
GCGGAGCGGCATTCCCCACTCGTTGCCGCTCGGCGACGTCGCAGGCGTGTTGAGGTCGCCGTGGGCGTCGATCCAGACGACGCCGAGCCGGCCGTGGCGCGTGGCGAGCCCTTCGACGGCTCCGACATGAGCGCAGCAGCAGCCGCCGAGGACGAGCGGGCATGGCCGGCAGGATCGCCGCGAGCGCCAGCGTCTGCTCGGCGAGCGTCGTCTGCTCGACGGTTGCGACCTCCGGGAACGGGAGCTCGAGCCGGGCGGCCTCGACCATCGCTTCGCCTCCCTTGCCCCACGCGGCCGGAACGCGCACAAGGCCGGCCGTGAAGGCCCGCCCGCACGAGTGGCACTCGAACCCCGACTCCAGGGCGACGGCCGTGAACGTCCGGCAGTCGGGGCAGCGGGCCCGCAGGCGCGACACGTCTGAGCCTAGCGCAGCGTCTTCTCGTAGCGGTCGACCAGCGGAAGAGCGATCCGCATGCCTGCGCGCTCGTAGAGCCGCGTTGCGCCGGTCGGGTTGCTCGGCCGCGACGTCCGAGGCCGACCCGGTCGCGCGCCGCGGCTCGTAGACGCTGCGAAGGAGCGCGTGCAGGAGCGCCGAGGCCGAGCCCCCGGCGCCGCCAGGCTCGGACCGCACCCCGAGCGCGTCCACGAAGCCTCCCTCCGTCGAGAGCGACGGCAGAGCGAGAAGCCCGGCGATGCGTCGTCCTGGCATGCCAGCGAGCCAGAGCGTCGGGGTCGAAGCCCGGGTCTGCGAGCGTGCGCTCGCGCCAGCGCTCGAAGGCCTCCGCCTCGAAGTCGGGCTCGTCCGCGAACGCCTCCGTCAATGCGCCGCGTGGAGCGGCTCGATCGTCCCGACCCGGCTCGAACGTCGCGCAGGGCTCGAGTCCCCGCCGGCAGCGCGTGGCGAACGCAGGACGGCCTCCAGGTCGACCGCCGATGCGGATAGAAGTGGCTCACCGCGCGGTAGCCCTGGCCTGCAGAGGAGATCCGCCGCCGGATCGGGCCAAGCGCATAGTGCGCGATCTGATCCCCGCGCCGAGCTCCCGGGCGCGCGACTCCATCCGCCGGAGGAGCTCCGACCCCACGCCCTTCCCGCGCGCTCCGGATGGACGAAGCCGAAGCTCTTCGGCTGTGGACGGCCGATTCTCGCCCCCACAACGCACCCGTAGCCGACGAGCTGGTCCGCCAGCTCGACCAGCCAGGCGTCTCGCTCGAGTTCGCTGCCCGGGCTGCGCCAATCGCGGCGCAGCTCGTCGAGCGTCATGTCCACTCGGCCAATGTCCGCCTCGTCGCAAACGGCGACGAGCCGGGCGACCTCCTCGAGGTCGTCCCAGGTGGCGCGCGGGCGGTACGGTCACGCCGGGACGAGCTCGTCCAGCGTGTCGGGTAGCGCGCCTGAGGTCGCGGAAGCTCTCGCGTCGGCTGCGGGCCCGGCGTCTCGCCGAGCCGGTTGATCCAGACCGACCGAGCCCGAGCTCGTTCGCGGGCGCGATGTCGTGGAACAGGCTGGCGGCCACGTGCACGTGCCCCGCCCGGTCGGCGCCGGTTCTGCGGAAGAACTCCTGCCAGTGGCCGTGGGCGGGCTTGTACGAGCCGATCTCCGACGCGACGACGCGCTCGTCGACCGCGACACCGAGGTGGCCGAGCGAGGCCGTCAGGAAGTCGGGATCGGTGTTCGAGAGCGGCGCCAGCTTCCAGCCGCGGGTGCGCAGCTCGGCGAGGGCGCCGGGAACCTCGGGAAACGGCTGCCAACCGGGGAGCGCCTCGCCGAGCGCGTCCTCGTCAGCTGACGCAAGCGGAAGCCCCTCGCGCTCGGCAACCGCCCGCAGGCAGCGGGCCATCACCTCCCGGTAGGGCGCGCTGGGCTGCTCGCGCTCGACCTGCGGCTCGACCTCGTGGTAGAGCGTGGAGCAGCGCCGCCGTGTCCCGGCCCGGCCACAGCCGCTCGAGCGTGGCGGCGATGCCGCCGTTCCAGTCGATCAGCGTCCCGTAGACGTCGAACGTCGCCCAGCGTTCCAAGGGTCGCGTCGCTACCCGCGGAACTTCTTGAAGACCAGGCAGGCGTTGTGGCCGCCGAACCCGAAGTTGTTCGACAGCGCGTGCTCGACCGGCGTCTCTCGCGCCTCGTTCGGGATGTAGTCGAGGTCGCACTCGGGGTCCGGGTACTCGTAGTTGATCGTCGGCGGCACCACGTCGCGCTGGCAGGCGAAGAGCGAGAGGATCCCCTCGATCGCCCCGGAGGCGCCGAGACAGTGCCCGGTGGCGCCCTTGGTGGAGGAGATCGGCGTCCTCTTCGCCTTCTCCTCGCCGAGCGCGAGCTTGATCACCCGTGTCTCGCTCGCGTCTCCGATCGGGGTAGAGGTGCCGTGCGCGTTGACGTAGTGGATGTCCTCCGGCCCGATGCCCGCGTCGTTCATGGCCATGTGCATCGCGCGGGCCGGGTGGTGGCCGCTCGGGTCGGGCTCGGTGATGTGCTGCGAGTCCGAGGAGAGCCCGTAGCCGACGAGCTCGCCGTAGATCTTGGCGTCGCGCTTCTTCGCCCGCTCGAGCTCTTCCAGCACGAGCACCCCTGCTGCCTCGCCCATGACGAAGCCGTCGCGCTCGGCGTCGAACGGCCGGCTCGCCCGCTCCGGGTCGTCGTTGCGGCGCGACAGCGCGCGCATGGCGCTGAAGCCGGCAATGCCGACCGGCGCGATACCGCACTCGCCCCCGCCCGCGAACATCACGTCCGCGCGGCCGAGCCGGATCTGGTCGAGCGCGGTGCCGATCGCCATGTTCGAGGCGGCGCAGGCCGTGCACTCCGAGGAGAGCGGGCCCTGCGTGCCGAGCACGATCGACACCCACCCGGCGCCCATGTTCGGCAGCAGGGACGGAATCGAGAACGGCCCCACCCGGTCCGGGCCCTTGTCGATCAGGACCCTGTGGCAGTCCTGGAAGCTCTTCAGGCCGCCGATGCCGGTCGCGATGGACGCGCCGATCCGCTCGGCGTCCGCGGCCACGTCCATGCCCGAGTCACGCTGCGCCTGGATGGCGGCGGCGAGCACCATCTGGGTGAAGCGGTCCATCTTGCGGGAGCTCTTGAGGTCGATCCAGTCCGTGGGGTCGAAGCCCTTGACCTCGCACCCGAACGTGACCGGATACTCGCCGGGATCGAAGAGCGTGATCGGGCCGGCGCCGCTCTTGCCGGCGAGGATCTCCTGCCAGAACGTCTCGGCGTCACTCCCGAGCGGCGTCAGCGCTCCGACGCCCGTGATGACGACCCGCCGCCGGCCGTTGTCGCTCCACCGTATCCCTCCTACATTCCCAGGCCGCCGTCCACCTGGAGCACCGCTCCGGTGACGAACCGGGCCTCGTCCGAGCAGAGAAAGCGTACACAACCGGCCACGTCCGCAGGGTCGCCGAGCCGGGCGAGAGGCGTGTCGTCGAGGATGAGCTGCTTGAGCTCGTCCGGGAGCACGGTCGTCAGCTCGGTCTCGATGTAGCCGGGGGCGACGGCGTTCACGCGCACGCCTCTGCTTCCGAGCTCCTTCGCCAGCGACTTCGTGAGGCCGACGATGCCCGCTTTGGAGGCAGCGTAGTTCGTCTGTCCGGCGTTGCCGTGCAGGCCGACGACGCTCGTGAGTGTGACGATCGAGCCGCTCCGGCGCTTCAGCATGCCGCGTGCGACCGCCCGGCAGCAGTTGAACACGCCGCGCAGGTTCGTCTCGATGACGTCCGACCACTCCTCGTCGGACATGCGGATGATCAGCGTGTCGCGCGTGACGCCGGCGTTTGCGACGAGGATGTCGAGCGGGCCGATCTCCGCCTCGACCTGCTCCACGAGCGCCGTCACCTGGGCGGCGTCCGCGACATCCGCCTGCACCGCGATCCCGCCGATCTCGGCCGCGACCGCGGTGGCCGCCTCCGCACCCGACCGGTAGTTGATCGCGACGCGGGCGCCCGCCCGCGGCGAGCTCGCGCGAGACGGCGGCGCCGATCCCGCGAGCTCCGCCGGTCACGAGGGCGACCTTGCCGTCGAGGGACGCGAACTCGTCAGGCAGCGGAAAGCACCTCCTCGAGCTTGGCGAGCGACGCGGGGTCGCCCACGGAGTAGGTTGCGAGCGAGCGCTCGCAGCGCCGCATGAGGCCGGCGAGCACCTGCCCGGGCCCGACCTCGACCGCATGGGTGACGCCGAGCCGGACGAGCTCGGCGACGGCCTGCGTGAAGCGAACCGGGGCCGTGAGCTGCTCGAGGAGCAACCCGGGTAACGCGCCGATCGGCTCGACCCGGGCGGTCACCGTCGAAAGGAACGGCACGTCGGGCTCGCGCCAGGTCACGCGCTCCAGCGCCGGGCGCAACCGCGCGGCCGCAGACGCCACGAGCGGGCTGTGGAAGGCACCCGGGACGCGGAGCCTGATCGTTCGTCGCGCTCCAGCCGCCGTGGCCCGTTCCAGCAGCTCGTCCACCGAGCGCTCGGAGCTGGAGACGACGAGCTGACCGGGGCAGTTGTAGTTCGCGGGCCATACGTCCTCGATATCGGCACAGAGCTCTTCCACGACGGCGTCCTCGAGCCCGATGATCGCAGTCATGGCGCCGGGGCGGTCGGTCGCTGCCGCGGCGGTCGCGAGCCCTCGCTCGCGCACGAGCCCGACCGCGTCCCGGTCGCGATAGCGCGCCGCAGGCCGCGAGCGCCGAGTACTCGCCGACGGAATGCCCGACGACGACGTCGGGACGGAGGCCGGCCGCCTCGACCGCACGCAGACATGCGATCGATGTCGCCACGAGCGCCGGCTGCTGCATCTCGGTCTCGGTCAGCTCCTCGAGCGGGCCCTCGAAGCAGAGCCGCTCGAGGTCGAGCCCGGTCGCCTCGCACGCTTCGCGGTAGACGGCGCTCGCCTCGGCGGCGCCTCCGCGAAGGCCCGGCCCATACCCACCTCGTGGGAGCCCTGGCCGGGGAAGCAGAACGCGATCTTCACGCGCCGCCGCCTTCGGTCGTCCACGAGAGAAGTGCCGAGCCCCACGTCAGCCCAGCCCCGGCAGCGGTCATGAAGGACGGTGTCGCCCGGCTGAAACAGACCTGCTTCGGTCGCGTCGGCCAGAGCGAGCGGAATCGAGGCGCTCGACGTGTTCCCGTAGCGGTCGATGTTCACGAGCACATTCTCGGGCGGGACTGCGAGGCGCCGGGCGGCCGCGTCGATGATCCGGCGGTTCGCCTGATGGGGGACGTAATGGTCGACGTCGGCCGCGGTCAGCGCGCAGGCCTCCAGGAGTCGCGCCACCGAGTCGGCGGCCACGCGGGTCGAGAAGCGGTAGACGGCCCGGCCGTTCATGCTCGTCAGGTGCAGTCCCGCGGCGACGGTCTCGGCCGAGGCCGGACGCCGCGAGCCGCCTGCCGGCAGAAGGATGTCAGACGCGCCCGCTCCGTCGGCGCCGAGCTCGAAGCCGAGGAACCCACCCTCGCGGACGGGCTCGACGACGACGGCGGCGGCGCCGTCGGCGAAGAGAATCGCAGTGTCCCGATCGCCCCAATCGACGAACCTGGACAGCACCTCGGCGCCTACCACGAGTGCGCGGCGGGCGAGCCCGGACGCGACCGCCGCCCAGGCCTGTGCCGTTGCGTAGACGAACCCGGTCGAGGCAGCCGAGAGGTCGTAGGCCACAGCCGGGGTCGCTCCGATCGCGTCGGCGACGAGGACAGCCGTCGCCGGAAAGAGCATGTCCGGCGTGGCGGTTCCCACGATGACGAGATCGATCTCCGAGGGGAGCCGGCCGGCCCGCTCGAGGGCCAGGCGCGCGGCCGGCACGGCGAGGTCGCTCGCCGCCTGCTCCGGGGCGGCGATGCGCCTCTCCCGCACGCCGGAGCGCTCGACGATCCATTCCTCCGTGACGCCGAGCGGCACGCCGACCTCTCCGCTGCCGAGCACGCGCTCCGGGAGGTAGGCGCCGACGCCCGTGATCCCGATCGGGGGATCGCCCGCGCGCGGAAGCGCGATCACCCGTCGACTAACGCGAAGGTGAGCGTTCCGCGGACGGCGAGCTCGCCGTCCACGCTGGCCCGTGCCTTGCCCTTGCCGACCGGTCCCCGGACGGTCTCGAGGACGCAGACGAGCTCGAGCTCGTCCCCGGGCCGCACGATCCGCTTGAAGCGCACGTCCTCGATGCCGCCGAAGAGGACGAGCTTGCCGCGGTTCTCCTCCTTCGAGAGCACCGCGACGGCTCCCGCCTGAGCCAGCGCCTCGACCATGAGCACGCCGGGCATGATCGGATTCCCGGGGAAGTGACCGGCGAGGTACCACTCGTCTTCGCGGACCAGCTTGCGCGCCACGACCCGCGCGCCAGGCTCGATCTCGACGACCTCGTCGAGCAGCAGGAACGGCTCCCGATGGGGAATGATCGCCTCGATCTCCGCCCGGCTCAGCGACGTCACGCAGGCGGTTGCTCCTGGAGCTTCGCCCGCAGGCCCTTGCGTGCCCGATGGACGTACGACTTCGCGGTGCCGGCCGGGATACGGAGACGGCTTGCGATCTCGTCGTACGGAAGATCGAGCGCGTCGCGAAGCAGCACGACTCGCCGCTGCTCGGCGGTGAGCCGGGAGAGGCCCTGTGCCAGGTCGCGGCGGAGATCCGCCAGGACGGCGAGGCGCGAAGGGTCGCTGCTCTCGTCCTCGCGGATGTCCTCCTCCGGCAGCGTCTCGCTGCGCCGTAGCCTCTGGCGCTCCGCCAGGTCGCGACACGTGTTCACGACGAGCCGGTGGAGCCACGTGGAGAACTGGCATTCGCCGCGGAATTGCCGGAGGCGGGTCGACACCTTGAGCAGCGACTCCTGGGCCGCGTCGCGCGCGTCCTCGACGTCGGCGAGCAGCTGGCCTGCCAGCTTGGACACTCGAGCCGAGTAGCGCTCGACGAGCGTCTCCATGGCGCGTCGGTCGCCGTCCTTCGCGCGACGGACCAGGTCGGCGTCGGAGAGCCGGGCATAGCGGAGAAACCGCCCCGGGGCGAGCGGCGATGACGTCTAGCTCGGCCTGTTCCATCGCCAGCTGTAGTGTAGATCCCCACGTGACGGACCCGCTAGCGCCGGACCGCGTTCTCCCGTTGCTACGCGGCCGCTTCGGAGTCCCGTATGTGTACGAGCCGGCGTGCTCCTCGACGCAGCGCCTGCTTCCGGCGGACGCGCCCGAGGGCGCCGTCGCTGTCTGCGAGGAGCAGACTGCGGGACGGGGGCGCCGCGGTCGCAACTGGCAGGCGCCGGCAGGGACGGCGATCCTCTGCTCGACGATGCTCCGGCCGCCGGCTCACACCAGGGTCTCTGAGCTGTCGCTCGTCGCGGGTATCGCGGTCTCCGAGACGGTCGAGCGCGCGACGGGCCGCTCTGCTCAGGTGAAGTGGCCGAACGACGTCCTGCTCGACGGCCGCAAGGTCGCCGGGGTCCTCGCCGAGGGCGGGAGCGACGGCGTCGTGCTCGGCATCGGCCTGAACGTCGACCAGGCCGAGAGCGAGCTGCCGGAGCCGTCGGGAACGCGGCCGGGGTCGCTCTTCACGGCCGACGGCGCCCGACGGGATCGTGCGCCGTTGCTCGCCGATCTCCTCGCCGCCCTCGAGGTCGCCTACGGTCGCTGGCTAGACCAGGGTCTGGCTGCGTTCGCGCCGGAGCTCGCGCGTCGCGATGTCCTGCGAGGCCGCGAGCTCGAGATCGACGGCCTGCGCGGCGTCGCGGCCGGCATCGCCGCGGGAGGGGAGCTGGTCCTCGAGACCGCCGCGGGCCGGCGCCTCGTCAGCTCGGGCGAGGCGATCCTCGCGCCCTGATCCGGCGACCGCGTATTCGTAGGGGCCGGATATATCCGGCCCCACAACAGACCGGTGTCCTGACGTTCACCTCGGCGTGCGCACGCTACGCTTTCGGCGAGGCCATCTCGTGCCGCTACTGCGCGCGCTTCTCCTGCTCGTCTTCTCCCTCGGGGCCGTCCTCGCGCTTGCCGCGCCGGCGCTGGCCCAGGAGGAGCGCCCGCGCGTGCTCGCCGTCGAGTTCGAGAACGACGTCAACCCCGTCACCGCGGACTACGTCGTCGATGCGATCGAGGATGCGGAGGACGGCGGCTACGACGCGGTCGTCATCCTGCTCGACACGCCCGGCGGCCTCTCCGAGGCGATGCGGGACATCTACCAGCGGATGCTCGCCTCGCCGCTTCCGGTGATCGTCTACGTCTCGCCCGACGGCGCGCGCGCGGCTTCGGCAGGCGTGTGGATCGTGCAGGCGGCCGACATCGCCGCGATGGCCCCGCAGACGAATCTCGGCTCCTCGACCCCGATCGCGGTGGGCGGCGAGGACATCCAGGAGGACCTCAAGAAGAAGGTCGTGAACGACGCGGTGGCGTCCCTCAAGGCGCTTGCCGAGAGCCACGGGCGCAACGTCGAGTGGGTGGAGAAAGCCGTGACGGAGGCGGCGAACCTCACGGCCACCGAAGCGCTCGAGCAGAACGTGATCGACGTGGTCGCGCCGGATCTCCCGACACTCCTCGACGAGATCGACGGCCAGACGACGAAGGGCTCGAAGGCGATCGTGCTCGACACGGCCGACGCCGAGGTGACGACGGTCGAGATGAGTCTCTGGAAGCGGATTCTCGACACGATCATCGACCCGAACATCATCACGCTGCTGCTCTCGCTCGGCGTTCTCGCGATCACCGTGGAGCTGTTCAACCCGGGCCTGATCTTCCCGGCCGCGTTCGGCTCGATCGCGCTGATCGTCGGCCTGTTCGGCCTCCAGGTGCTTCCGTTCAGCTGGGCCGGAGTGCTGCTCATGCTCGTCGCGTTCGGGTTCTTCATCGCCGAGGCCTTCATCGCGAGCCACGGCGCGCTCGCGGTGGCCGGGGCGGTGGCCTTCGTGCTCGGCGCCCTCCTGCTCTTCGATCCAGCGGGCGAGTCCTACCAGGTCTCGCTCGCGGTCGCGATCGCGATCGCGGCCGTCTTCGTCCTGCTGGTCGGCTTCGCCGTCAAGAAGGTGCTGGCCACCCGCAAGCGGCCGCCGCGTACCGGCAGCGATGAGCTCAAGGGGCAGATCGGCGTGGTTCGCGAAAGTCTCGCCCCCGAGGGGCTCGTGTTCGTCAACGGCGAGCTCTGGCGTGCCCGGACGACCGACGGGCAGACGGTCGCGGCGGGCGAGACGGTGAAGGTGGAGGCCCTCGCCGAGGGTCTCGTGCTCGAAGTCGTCCTCGCAGGCGACGATACTCCGCCGGAACTCGCGCGTCCATTGTCTCCGTCCGGCGAGCGAAAGCTCTAGAAGGAGCGACATGACTGGTGCACTCGTTGCGATCGTCGTCGTCGTCATCCTCATCCTGCTCCTGATCGCGGCGTCCGTACGCGTCGCGCGGGAGTACGAGCGGGGCGTCGTCTTCCGGCTCGGCCGGCTCCTGACGCCGCCAAAGGGCCCGGGCCTCTTCTTCCTGATCCCGCTCGTGGACAAGATGGTGCGGGTCGACCTCCGCACGGTGACGCTGAACGTCCCGCCGCAGGAGGTGATCACGAAGGACAACGTGCCGGTCCGCGTGAACGCGGTCGCGTACTTCCGCATCGTCGAGCCCGCGAACGCGATCGTGCAGGTCGAGAACTTCATGGTCGCGACGTCTCAGATCGCGCAGACGACGCTGCGGAGCGTGCTCGGCCAGCACGTCCTCGACGAGCTGCTCTCGGAGCGCGACAAGATCAACGCGATCCTCCAGCAGATCATCGACGAGGCCACGTCGCCGTGGGGCATCAAGGTCTCGATCGTCGAGATCAAGGACGTCGAGATCCCGAGCGGCATGCAGCGGGCGATGGCGCGTCAGGCCGAGGCCGAGCGCGAGCGCCGTGCGAAGGTCATCGCGGCCGAGGGCGAGTTCCAGGCCTCCGAGCGGCTGAAGGACGCAGCAAACGTGATCGGCGTCAATCCGATCGCGCTGCAGCTCCGCTACCTGCAGACGATGCTCGAGATCTCGTCCGAGCGCTCGTCGACGATGATCCTGCCGATCCCGATCGACATCATCAAGCCGTTCATGGAACGCGCCGCCAGTTCCGGGACCGACGTTCAGCCCGCCGGAGACGCCGAGCGCTGAGCCGGACCCGAGCTTCGCGTCGACCCGCTCAGCGGCAGCCGCGTTCTGATAGCTCCGGGACGGGGCCGGCGGCCCGGCGTGGCTGCGTCCCGAGGCCGACGGCGACGACGCAGGCCGCGTGCCCGTTCTGCGAGGGTCGTGAGGATCGGACGCCGCCCGAGTCGTACGTCGTCGGCCCGCCCGCCCGGCTGCCGAACACGCCTGGCTGGGAGGTCCGGGTCGTGCCGAACCTCTACCCGGCCGTCTCCGGAAGCGCTCGGCCGCCAGGAGGTCGTCGTCCACGTGCCGCGGCACGCTCGCTCGCTCGCCGATCTCTCCGCGGCCGACCTCGAGCGGGTGGCAACCGCGTGGCGCTCGCGTGCCGAGGAGGCGCGTGCCGCCGGGTTTCGCTACCTGCACGCGTTCGTGAACGAAGGCCGGGAAGCCGGAGCGAGCCTGGCCCACTCGCACTCCCAGCTCGTCTGGCTGCCGGAGCCGCCTCCGGTCGTGCTCGCCGAGTGGGAGCCGCCGGCCGGACTGCCGGCTCTGCGAGGTCCTCGCCGCGGAGCGTGCCGCGGCCACGCGGGTCGTGCTCGAGCGGGACGGCCTTGCCGTCTGCTCGCCCTACGCCGCGCGGGTCCCGTACGAGCTCCTGATCGCTCCCATCGTCTGCGAGGCGGACGGGCTGGCGAGCGCGTGGCTGTCGCGGGCGCTCGCTCTGCTCGCCGAGGCCGTGGCCGCCCTCCGAGTGCTCGAGGGGCACGTCCCGCTGAACGCGTGGCTCCATACCTCGCCCCTCGACGGCGAGCGCGGCCACTGGCACATCGAGCTGCTCCCGCGCCTGAGCGTTCCGGCCGGCCTCGAGCTGGGGGCCGGGCTCCTCGTCAACGTCCTCCCTCCGGAAGACGCCGCCGCCGCGCTCAGATCGAGCTGGTGATCGGCGGGCGCTCGAGCTAGGGGCCTGTCCGGGAACCCCGGTGCGTTCGGGACTCGCCCAGACGGCCGTCCGGCAAGGACGCAGGAGGCGCCGCTACTGGGAAAGTAACGGTGCCTCCGAGGACACAGCCGGACGGTCTTCTGGGCCGCCGCCGGGCGTGCCGAGGTTTCCGGACAGGCCCCTCGACCTGGTCAGAACACCTTCTTGGGCGGCTTCGCGCCCCAGCTCGAGCCGACGCGATGCCAGTTCACGAGCGGCGAGCGCCACTTCGTGCCGAAGGAGGAGAAGACCCGCGTCGGGCCCTCCGAGCCGCACGACGGGCACGGCGGAGCGGGAGCGGTGGAGCTCGGAACGAGCTCTTCGAACTCGAGCTCGCAGGTCTCGCAGCGGTACTCGTAGATCGGCATCGCTGCGGCAAAGTGTACTGAGGTAGGCTCCGGCCCATGCCGTACGAGGTGCCGTCGATCGAGGAGCTCCGCCGGCACGCGCACGCGCAGGGCATCCACCCCGGAGACGATGACCTCGAGCGCGTCCAGGGATTCCTGACCGTGCTCTTTCCGCAGTTCGCCGAGCTCGAGCGGCTCGTCTCGCCAGAGGTCGTCCCCGCCGCCGTCTACCGGCCCGAGGCCGAGCGGTGATCGCCGCGTTAGCAGCGCGGCTGAAAGGTGGCGAGCTCTCCCCGCGCGAGGCCGTCCAGAGCTACCTCGAGCGCATCGAGGAGCTCGACGGCGACGTCAACGCGTACATCTCCGTCCGGGCCGAGGAGGCACTCGCCGAGGCAGACGCTCTCGCTGCGGCGCCGGACGCCAAGGGCCCGCTGTGGGGGGTCCCCGTCGCGATCAAGGACGTCGTCGACGTCGCCGGAACCGTCACGACGGCGCACTCCTTCGTGCTCGAGGACGCCGCGCCGGCCCCGCGCGACGCGTTCGCCGTCGAGCGGCTCCGGACCGCGGGAGCGATCGTGCTCGGCAAGCTGAACACGCACGAGTTCGCCTACGGCGCCTTCACCATCAGCCCGCGCTTCGGCGCCGCCCACAACCCCTGGTCGCTCGACCGCATCGCGGGCGGGTCGAGCGGCGGATCCGGCGCGTGCGCTGCCGCAGACCTCGCCGCAGGGACGCTCGGGACGGACACGGCCGGCTCCATCCGCATCCCGGCCTGCGTCAACGGCGTGACCGGCGTGCGACCGACCTGGGGCCGTGTCTCGAACCGCGGTGTCGTCCCGGTCGCCTGGGGCTTCGACACGGTCGGCCCGATCGCGCGCTCCGCTGAGGACTGCGCGCTCCTGCTCGAGACGATCTCAGGGCACGATCGCGAGGACCCGACGACGGCCGCCGTGCCGGTGCCCGCGTTCAGCCGTGCGCTGGACGGCGGCGTGCGCGGCCTTCGGATCGGGGTCGTGCGCTCCCTGCTCGAGAGCCCGATGCTCGACCCGCGCGTGGGCTCCGTGATCGAGGCGGCGCTCGCGGAGCTCGAGTCCGCCGGAGCACAGCTCGTGGACGTCACGATCGACCACTTCGAGCACTTCGGCCCGATCCAGCAGACGATGCAGTTCGTCGAGGCGGTCGAGATCCATCGGGAGTGGCTGCGCACGCGTCTCGACCGCTACGGCGACGACGTGCGCGCCCGGCTGCTGGCAGGGCTCTTCTTCCCGCCGAATGCGTACGTGCTCGGCCAGCGGGCACGGCGCGTCGCCGCCGCTGCGTTCGAGCGTGCCATGGAGCCCGTCGACCTCCTGGCGGCGCCGACCCTGCCCACCCTGCCGCCTCGAATCGGCGAGGAGACCGTTGAGCTGCCGGGCGGGGAAGAGATCCTCTTCCGCCTCACGGTCATTCCGTTCAACTCGCCCTGGAGCTGCGTCGGCGCTCCCGTCGCCAGCGTCCCGGCGGGGTTCGTCGAGGGCCTGCCGGTCGGCCTTGCGATCGTCGGTCGCCGCTTCGACGAGGTGACCGTCCTCCGCGCCGCGCACACCTTCCAGCAGGCGACCGACTGGCACGAGCGCAGGCCGTCGCTCGCCGCGCACGTAGGCGCGTGAGAGCACTCCTCGTCACCGAGCTCGGCGCCACGCCCGAGGTCGGCGACGCCCCCGAGCCGGCCCGCAAGCCAGGCGAAGCCCTGATCGAGGTCGTCGCCGCTCCTCTCAATCCGGTCGATATCTCCGTCGCGTCCGGGAAGTTCTTCGCAGGCGCGCCTCCTGTGCCTTACGTGGCGGGCGCCGAGGCGGTCGGGCGCGTGCTCGAGGGCGATGGGCATCCTGCGGGCACGCTCGTCTGGACGGGCATGCAGGGCCTCGGCATCGATCGCGACGGCACCTTCGCGGAGCGTGTCGCCGTTCGTGAGGACGGCCTCGTGCCGGTGCCGGACGGCACAGACCCCGCCCTCGCGGCCTCCCTCGGCATCGCGGGCGTGGCCGCCTGGCTGCCGCTGGCGTGGCGCGCGCCGGTCCGCGCCGGCGAGACGGTGCTCGTTCTCGGCGCCACCGGGACGCTCGGGCTCGTTGCCGTCCAGTCCGCGAAGATCCTCGGGGCCGGTCGTGTCGTCGCTGCCGGTCGCAGCCCCGAGCGGCTCGAGCGCGCTCGGGAGGCGGGCGCCGACGCCCTGGTCGTGCTGCAAGGCCAGGACGGGCTTGCGGGGGAGCTGAAGGAGGCGTGCGGCGGCGACGGCCCGACGCTCGTCATCGATCCGCTCTGGGGTGACCCGCTCGTCGCAGCGCTCGCCGCCGCCGCGCCGGGTGCCCGCGTCGTCCAGATCGGCCAGTCGGCCGGGGCCGACGCGACGGTGCCCTCGGGCCTCGTGCGCGGGAAGGTGCTGGACCTGCTCGGCTACACGAGCCTGCGCGTCCCCCACGACGTCATCGCCGATGGTTACCGCACGCTGGTGGATCACGCCGCCGCAGGTCGCGTTCGCGTCGATCTCGAGCAGGTGCCGCTCGATCAGGGCGCGGACGCCTGGCGCCGTCAGGCCGGCGGCGCGGACGCGAAGCTCGTCATTGTTCGATGACCGATCGGAAACTGACCGGAAACCGTGGCACCGCCGGATGGCGGCCGATACCGTCGCCGAGGTTACGCTCGTGCCTCGCACGTATCTCATCCCGATACGCACGAGGCATGATCGCGCCCTCATGCTCGGTCTCGACCACCCCCGACGGCACCACACTTTCCGATCGGTCATCACGCTCGGCGCTTGAGCACTACCGTCAGGGCGACCGTGGGGGCTGCGCCCTCGGTGTCGGCGTCGCGTGGCCGGTGACGAACATCGGCGCCATCGCGGATGCGCTCGCCGTCGACTACGGCGTCTCGCTCGCCGTGGTCGGCCTCTTCACGACAGCCCTCTTCGTCACGCACACTGCGTTCCAGATACCCGCCGGCAAGGCGGTCGACGCGCTCGGGGCGCGCCGCGTAGGGCTCGTGGCGCTCCTCGTCGTCGCGGCGACGAGCGCGCTCGCCCTGCCGGCGGCGGACCCCGCGCTCGTGGTCGTCGCCCGGACGCTGATGGGCGTCGGCACGGCCCTCGGCTTCGTCGCCGGAATCGACTACGTGCGCGCGCACGGCGGCACGCCGTTCTCCCAGGGGCTGTACGGCGGCCTGGCGCTCGGGGGAGCGGGCGCGGCGCTGGCGATCGTGCCTCTGGCAGAGGACTGGCTCGGGTGGCGCGCGCCCTTCGTCACGAGCCTCGTCGTCGCTGCCGGCGCAGCCGTGCTCCTCGCGCTCGGCCCGGCCGACTCGGAGGGTGCGCGTCCCGAGCGTCACGCAGACGTCCACCAGGTACCGCGCGTTCTGAGGGACCCGCGGCTCTACCGCCTCTGCCTCGTCTACATGGCGTCCTTCGGGCTCAGCATCGTGCTCGGCAACTGGGTGGCGACGCTGCTCACGCGCGCCGGCGGGGCGAGCGAGGCGGCGGCAGGCGCCGTCGGTTCGCTCATCCTGCTCGGCGGCGTCGTCAGCCGGCCGCTCGGCGGCGCGCTGGCGCGCCGGTACGGGGAGAAGACACGGCTCATCCTGGCGGCGAGCTTCGTCGCGTCGGCGATCGGCGCCGCGGTGCTCGCGATCGCGGGCCCTCTTGCCCTCTCCGCCGTCGGTGCACTGATCCTCGGGCTCGCCGCGGGCATTCCGTTCGCCGCCTGCTTCAGCGCAGCCACGCGTACACGGCCCGATGCGCCGGCCGTTGCCGCGGCGACGGTGAACATGTCCGGGAACCTCGTCATCGTCGTCTGCACGCCGCTGCTCGGGCTGGCGTTCTCGCTTCCGGGCGACGGCCGCATCGGCTTCGCCGCCGCCGCCGCGATCTGGCTCGCCACGCTCGCCTTGCTCCCGCTCGTCCGCGAGCTCGATGCGCCGGCCATGGCCGAGCCGGCAACGGCTCGCTAAGGGCCTAACAGAAAGGAGACCCGGCGCAGTACGTCATTCTGTTGGGCGCTCTGAGGCTGGCGGTTCGGCGTGCCGTTCGGCCGCGCTCGCGAGTAGGCTCCCGAGTACGCTAGTCCCTGGCCGCCGGAGGCGGTCTTCGACACGTGCGCAAGGCTCTGATCATCCAGCTGCTTGCGATCGCCGTCGTGATCGGCGCCATCTCGTTCGTGCTGGCCTTCTGGATCGACTGGCTGCCGCCGCTCGCCTCGGAGCAGGGCGGGCGTATCGACGACGTCTACGTCGCCACCTCGATCATCTGCCTCGTCATCTTCGCGCTCGTCGCCGCCGTCTCGATCTACGCCGTCATGAAGTTCCGGGCCCGGCCCGACGACGACGAGGACGGGAAGCCGATCCACGGTCACACGGGCATCGAGATCCTCTGGACGGCGATTCCCACCGTCCTCGTGATCTTCATCGGCATCTATTCGGGCGTCGTGCTCGTCAAGAACGAGAGGCTGCCCGAGGGCGCATCGCACCTTCCAGGTCACGGCAACGCAGTTCGAGTGGACGTTCGCCTACCCGGAGGAGGAGGTCGGGACCGAGCAACCGCTCCACGAGCTGCACCTTCCGCTCGGCGAGACCGTCAAGCTCGAGATGCAGGCGGAAGACGTGATCCACTCCTTCTGGGTGCCGGAGCTGCGGGTGAAGCAGGACGTCGTTCCCGGGACCGTCCAGCCCTACGTCGTGACGCCGACGAAGGAGGGGCGCTACCCGATCATCTGCACCGAGCTCTGCGGCATCGGCCACTCGACGATGCGCAGCTGGGTCGTCGTCGAGTCGCCGGAGGAGTTCGAGCAGTGGCTCGACGAGATGAGGCTGGGGCCCGGCGAGGGTGACGCAGAGGCGCTGGGGAAGCCCGTACCGTACGTGGCGGGCGTGACGGGAGCGTAGGAGGGTAGTACCGAGTCATGGCCGTCGCAGTCGAGCAGGAGCACGTCGAGCACCACGCGCCGCCGAGGCCCCCGGCGCGCGGGATCCGCCGCTTCACGCGCCCGGGCTGGCTGCGCGCGCTGTGGGTGACGCCGCTCACGTTCGGCCTCGTCACCGGCATCATCTGCCTCATCCGCTGGGGCGGACGGGACGGTGTGGCGTCCGACCCCATCTGGGACCTGCCGACCCTGCTCAGCTTCTGGACGATCTTCGTCCCCATCGGCTTCCTGGCCGGGCTCGGAGCCTTCGACTACTGGGCGTACTGGATCTCGGGTAGGCCCACGCGGCCGGAAGACCATTCCGGCCACGGCGCGGACTCGTGGAAGGACTACTTCAGGATCAACACCGACCACAAGGTGATCGGGGTCCAGTACCTCGTCACGACGTTCTCGTTCTTCGCCATCGCCGGCCTGCTGGCGCTCTTCATGCGCGCGGAGCTCGCCCAGCCGGGCAGCCAGTTCGTCGACACCCAGACGTTCAACGGGCTCTTCTCCTCGCACGCCGGGATCATGATCTTCCTGTTCATCGTCCCGGTCTTCGCGGGCTTCGGCAACTACGTGATCCCGCTGATGATCGGCGCGCCGGACATGGCGTTCCCGCGGCTGAACGCACTGTCGTTCTGGCTCCTGCCGATCGCCGGCCTGATCATGCTGTTCGGCTTCGTCCTGCCGGGCGGCGAGTACGCCGCCGGCTGGACGAACTACCCGCCGCTCGCCGACCAGAACCCGGTCGGGAACCTCATGTTCCAGATGGGCGTGCAGTGGGCGGGTGCGTCCTCGATCCTCACCGCGCTCAACTTCCTCGTCACGATCATCACGATGCGCGCGCCGGGCATGACGTTCTGGCGCCTGCCGCTGCTCGTCTGGGCGAACTTCACGACGTCGCTGCTCGTCGTCCTCGCCACGCCGTTCATCGCCGGCTCGCAGTTCCAGCTGATGCTCGACCGGACGATGCACGCGAACTTCTTCGATCCGACCGGCGGCGGCTGGGTGGTCGGCTACCAGCACATCTTCTGGTTCTACTCACACCCCGCCGTCTACATCATGATGTTGCCCGGCTTCGGGATCGTCTCCGAGGTGATCGCGGTCTTCGCCCGCAAGCCGGTGTTCGGCTACCGGCTGATGGCGATGTCGCTCGTCGCGATCCTCGTGCTCGGCTTCTCCGTGTGGGCGCACCACATGTTCGTCGCCGGCATGGCGCCCTGGCTACGGATCCCGATGATGGTCACGACGCTCCTCATCGCGGTCCCCACCGGCATCAAGGTGTTCAGCTGGCTCGCCACGCTGTGGGAGGGGCGTATCCACTTCAAGACGCCCATGCTATGGGCCCTCGGGTTCATATCCATGTTCGTGATCGGGGGCCTCTCCGGCATCTACCTCGGCTCCGTGCCGATCGACATCCACGCGAGCGACACGTACTTCGTCGTCGCGCACATCCACTACGTGCTCTTCGGCGGGTCGGTGTTCACGATCTTCGCGGCGGCCTACTACTGGTTCCCGAAGATGACCGGGCGCATGTACAACGAGACCCTCGGGAGGCTGCACTTCTTCCTGACGTTCGTCGCGTTCAACCTCACGTTCTTCCCGCAGCACTACATCGGCCTGCGCGGAATGCCTCGGCGCGTCGCCGACTACGACCCGCAGTTCGCCGACTGGAACATGGTCAGCTCGATCGGCGCGTTCATGCTCGGCTTCGCGGCCCTGATCTTCTTCTACAACATGGTCGTCAGCTGGCGGTTCGGCGAGCCTGCGCCGGCGAATCCCTGGCGTGCGCTGACGATCGAGTGGCAGGTCTCCTCGCCGCCCTCGAAGTTCAACTTCGACGAGATCCCACAGGTCGTCGGCGGGCCCTACGAGTACGGCGTGCCCGGCGCGCGTCACGCCGTCTTCAACGGGGACCGCGTGCCGGTCGGCGAGCCGGAGAAGGTGGGGGCGGCGCACTGAGCGCGGTCGCCGAGGCCCACGGGCACGACGCCCACGGCGCGCACCCGCCCGCAGCGAACCAGAGCTCGCGGGTCCCCTCCGTCCTGGTGGGGATCTACCTCTTCCTCGCCTCCGAGGCGATGCTGTTCGGCTCGTTCTTCGCCGCCTACTACTTCGCCCGCGTCTCCGGCGACCACGGCGACACGTGGCCGCCCGAGGGCTACCACCTGCCGGTCTACCTCGCGCTGCTGAACACGATCATCCTCGTCACGTCGAGCTTCACCGTGCACTGGGCGATCCAGTCCATCAAGCGGGAGCACCGCGCCGGCCTGATCGCCGGCCTCGGCCTGACGATCTTGCTCGGCACCGTGTTCATCCTCATCCAGGCGCGGGAGTACACCCGGCTCGGGTTCGCACCCAAGGACAACGCGTTCGCGACGACGTTCTTCGGCCTGACCGGCCTCCACGGCCTCCACGTCTTCGTCGGCCTCAACCTGCTCGTCTACGCGTTCGTCCGGGCCATGCGCGGCCACTACTCGGCCGAGCACCACCACGGCGTCGAGATCCCCGGGATCTACTGGCACTTCGTCGACGTGATGTGGATCATCGTCTACGTCACGGTCTACGTGATCTAGGCAGCAGGCCAGGGCCCGGCCCCTACGAAGATCCGGGTCCCCTACGCGAGCGCCGGATCAGATCGCTGTAGGGGCCGCGTCTCATGCCGGCCCGCAACGACGGTGGTACATTCCGGTCGAGGAGGTAGCCGATGCGGAACCCGTTCCGCTCCGAAGCCGAGGCGTTCCGCTTCACGATGATCGTCGTCGGCCTGGGAATCGCCGTCGCGCTCGCGGGGGTGTTCGGCGGCGGCTGGGTAGCGCTCGGCGTGTTCCTCGGGCTTGCGCTCGGCGGCGCACTCGGATGGTGGATCAGGAGCCAGCCGGAGCCCACCGAGCCGGCGGTCTGGCAACACCGGCCCTCCGACCGGAAGCGCATCCTCGTCGTCGCGAACGAGACGCTCGCGGGACGGGCGCTCGTCGACGAGATTCGCTACAGGGTGCGCGGCTATCGGGCCGAGGTGAGGGTCGTCGCGCCGGCGCTCAACTCGCCGCTTCGCACCTGGACGTCCGATGTCGACGGGGCCCTACGCGAAGCGCGGGAACGCCTCAACACGTCGCTCGGCGCGCTGCTCGCAGCCGGCATCGACGCGCGTGGGGACGTCGGCGACGGCGATCCGCTGCAGGCGATCGAGGACGGCCTGCGCACGTTCGACGCGGACGAGCTCATCGTCTCGACGCACCCGCCGGGGCGGTCGAACTGGCTCGAGCGCGACGTCGTCACGAAGGCCCGGGAACGCTTCGACATCCCGATCACGCACGTCGTCGTCGATCTCGAGCACGAGCGCGCCACCGTCGAGCGGGTCGTGTAGGGGCCGGATCGCCATCCGGCCCGTACGTCCGGCCCGTCGGCGCTGTTAGCCGCCGGTGCTCTGGACGACGTACTCGGCGACGGCCTGGATCTGCTCCTCCGACAGCTGGCCGCTGAACGACGGCATGGCGCCCTGACCGTTCGTGACGCGGTCGACGGCAAGCTCGAGCGATGGCTGCGAGTCGTCGAGGTTCGGGCCGACCGTGCCGCTGGAGCCGGCCGCCGCGAGCGTGTGGCAGCTCGCGCAGTTCGTGGCGAAGATCGCCTCGCCGTCGGTCTCGCCACCGCCGCCGGGCGCGGGAGGCGGAGCGCACTGCGGATCCTCGCCGGCCACCGCCGCGCACTGCGCGACGAAGTAGGCGACGTCGTCGGCGTCCTGGCCCGTAACGAGGTCGGGCTGCATGACCGAGTCGACGCCCGGGTAGGAGATCTGCGAGCGGACGACCTGCTCGAACGTGCTCTCCTCGAAGCCCTGCTCGCGCGACGCACTGAAGGCGTCGTCGAGGTTCGGGCCGATAGATCCACCCGGCCCGGCCGCCTCGAGGGTGTGGCAGCTCGCGCACTCCTCGACGAAGTGCTCGCGCCCGTTGGCGAGGTCGGTGCCCTGCGAGACGCCCGGTGTGTCACCGCCACCGCAGGCCCCGAGCCCCAGCACGACTCCCGCGAGCCCGACCGCGAAGAGGAGCTCCGCACGCCCCTACCCAGAGGTTGATCGGAAAGTGTGGTCCAGTGGTGCACGGTTTACGGTCAACCGATCGATCATCTAACCGGTGACGACGTCGGTGGTCCCGGTCAGCTGGTCGAGCGCCTCCTGCGCTGAGGCAGCGTACTCGCCGTCTGGGGTCGGCCTCGAGGTAGCGCTCCAGTGCATCGATCGCCTTGTCGGTCTGTTGCGCCGCGGACGCCGCTCCGGCGAGCTGGTACAGAACGGTCGGATCGTCGGGGGTGGCCGCGGCAAGCTTCTCGAAGGCCACCATGCGCTTCTCGTGGAAGCCCGTCGCCTCGTTTCCGAGCTGGCTCGCGGCGCGCGTGTAGCCGGAGTCGATCGCGTCCTCGACGGGGTTCTCGCCCAGCGCGCCGAAGAAGCCGCTCCCCTCGGGGAAGGAATAGGCCTGTGCGGAGAACGAGCCGCCGGAGCCGCGGCTGGTGAGCAGGACGGACGCGTTCTGGTTCGACTCGCTGGCGAGCCGCAGGTAGACCGCGGTCAGCTGGCGGAGGGCTGCCGCATCCGACGGCTCGAGCGCGACGTACTTCTCGAGCGTCTCCGCTGCATCCCGGTTCTGACCGGCCTCCCGGTAGGCGGTGGCGAGGTCGAGCACGGCCTCGGAGTCGTTCGGATTCTCCTCGACGGCCTCGAGCGCGTCGGCGATCGCGGGAGCGTCGTCGGAGCCGCCACCGAAGATGTCGCGGAAGAAGTCGCTGAGGTTGGCGCCGCTGACGCCGGTGCCGACGCCGAAGGCGACGAAGCCGATCGCGAAGACCGCGGCGAGCAGGGCGAAGACCCATTTCGCCCTGCGGCGCAGGCGCGTGAAGAAGAGCTGATCCTCGTACGAGGGGCGCTTCGGCGCCGCCTTGGTCTTCGGCGCGGCCTCGGTTCGGGTTACGGGCTGCTCTTTCTGGCTGCCCTGCGGAGCATTCGGGCGCGGGCGTCCGCTGCGTTTTGCCGAAGCTCGTGCCATTCGAATCCTCCTCTCACGAAGCGCGTCGCGCCTCCGACGATGGTACGGCACACCCGCTCGGGTCTGCCGCCGAGAACCACGGCGACGGCGGGGTCCTCCCAGGGCAGGAACGGGGAGCCGGCGAGCGAGACGACGCAGAGGTCGGCGCACTTGCCCGGCGCGAGCGAGCCGACCTCGTCGTCGAGGCCGAGCGCTCGTGCCGATCCCAGAGTAGCGAGCCGGAGCGCGCCGGCCGGCGTCATGGCGCGCGGGTCGGCTGCCGAAGCTCGCGCGAGAGAGATCGCCGCGCGCATCTCGTCGAACATGTCGAAGCAGGGGGTCGAGGCGGGGCTGTCCGTGCCGAGGCCGACGCGCAGGCCGGCCTCGCAGAACGCGCGCACGGGAGCCACTCCGCACCCGAGCAGCGCGTTCGAGCGCGGGCAGTGCACCACCGCCACGTCGTGCTCGGCGAGAAGCCGGATCTCCTCCTCGTCGACCGTGACGCAGTGAGCCGCCGCGATGGACGGGCCGAGGAGGCCCTCGCGGGCGAGGTGCCGGACCCCTGATTCTCCGGGCGGCGGGGCCATGAGGTCGGCGTACGCCGCCATCGGCCCGGTGCCCTCGACGAGCCAGTCGTGCTCGGCACGTGACTCCGCAAGGTGTGTCGCGACGGGCAACCCGAGCTCGAGGCTCGCCCGGTAGAGCGCAGCCGTGCACGTGTACGGCGCGTGCGGGGAGACCCCGAGGCGGACGCGATCGGAGAGCGAGGACGCGATCCGCTTCCGGTTCGGCTCGAAGCGCGTCTCGAGGTCGGCCGGCTCGCCGAAGACCTCCAGGTGGACGAGCGCTCGCAGCCCGAGCTCGTCGGCGGCGATCGCCGCCGCTCCCGTGAAGCTCGCGTCCGCCACCGTGGTCATGCCCGAGGCGAGGCACTCGGCAGCGCCGAGGCGGGCGACCGCGGTCATGTCCTCGAAGTCGAGCCGGCTCTTTCGCTGCATGTGGAGCTCGAGCCAGGGGCCGAACGGGAGCCCCTCGCCGAAGCCGGCGTAGACCGCGTACTCGAGGTGGGCGTGCGCGTTGACGAAGCCGGGCACGATCGCGCACTCGGGGAAATCGTGGCGACGGTCGCACGCGAGATCGTCAGCCGGGCCGACGGCCAGGATCAGGCCGTCGCGTACGGCGACACCGCCACGCTCGATCGGGGCCCCGTCGACGGGCAGGACCCAGTCGGCCGCGTAGACCTCGGTCACCGGCTAGCGGAGACTAGGGCTAGGTGCCTGCCGGCGGCGCCGCTCGACTCGAGCGCGGCCGCCTCCTCTGCCGCGGCCTTGGCCGCCCAGCGGCGCTCGAAGAAGCCGGCGAGCCGGATCGTCGCTTCGAAGAGCACGAGCAGCGGCAGCGCCTGGAACGCCGTCGTCACCGGGTCGACGCCGGGCAGCGCAGCGGCGAGGGCGACGCAGATGACGATGCCGATGCGGCGGCTGCGCCGCAAGCCGGTCGGCGCTGAGCACCCCGATCCGAACGAGGGCGAGCAGGATGACGGGCAACTCGAAGACGATCCCGGTGAAGACCGACGTCAGACCCACGAACGAGTAGTAGTCGCGGGCGCGCAGCTGGATGTCGTACTGGTCGGAGTCGAAGCCGAGCAGGAACGGCGTTGCCGACGGCAGCACGATGAAGTACGAGAAGAGCACGCCGCCGGCGAAGAGGAACGTGGCCGCGACGACACACCGCGACACGACCTTCTGGTCCTTCTCGTCGAAGGCCGGCGCCAGAAAGGCCCAGAGCTGGTACACGATGATGGGCAGGGCGACGCAGACGGCGGCGTAGAGGCTCACCATGAACGAGGTCATGAACGGCTCGGCGACGCTGAACGTCGTCACGTCCGGGATCTGCGTGTCCCGGAGCGGCTCTTCAGCGCCTCCATGATCGGCTTGCGGAAGGCGTAGGAGACACCGAAGGCGAGCGCGACTGCCGCCAGTGAGACGATCAGGCGGTTGCGCAGCTCGTCGAGGTGCTCGACGAGCGTGGCGCGCTCCTCGTGGTCGAGGCGACGCGGAAGCCGCAAGGGATGACCCCGCTGCTAGTTGGAGGGCTGCTCGGCCTTGGGGGCGGGAGCGGCGCGGGCGTCTCGACCGGAGTCGTCGTCGCCGTGGTCGTGAGCGCGGCCGGCTTCTCGTCCTCGTCCTCGTCCTCGTCCTCGAGCTTGCCCGTCAGCGAGTCCTTGAACTCGCGCATGCCGCGACCCATCGAGCGGCCCATCTCCGGGAGCCGCTTGGGACCGAACACGAGCAGGAGGACGAGCAGGAGGAGCAGGATCTCCCAAACGCCGAAGTTCTGAAACAGAGCTACAGGCATGGGACGAGCGTAGCAGCGGGCGTACTAGGGGTGCGAGCATGCAACGTTAGGCGCGCGTTAAGCGAATTGTTGAGTTCTCGTGTAGGGGCCGGATATATCCGGCCCCTACGCCCGCGTGGTGGCCTGCCCGAGATGGGCGGCGCACACCCCGGGGCGTACGAACGGCTCGAGCTCGTCCGCCTCGACGTGCGCGCCGAGCTCGGCGAGCGCGCCCTGCATCAATCCCAGGTGGACGGAGCAGACGACCTTGCGGTAGTTGTCGGCCACCTCGCCGAACGGGCAGTGCTGCATGAGCACGGTGAGGCCGCTCTCGGCGGGCTCGAGCTGCGGATCGAAGCCGAACTCGTCGAGGAGCCGAACCATCTCTGCGACGTCGTCCTCGTCGGAGTCGGTGGCGACCGGGGGCCTGCGGTCGACGAGGTAGCGCCCCCAGGCGCGTCCGGCGGCCTCCGCCTGCTCGGAGGAGTCCTTCGCCGAGCCGGCGAGGTAGCTGGCGAGGATCTCGGCGAGCAGCCGGTAGCCGGCGCGTTCCTCCTGCGTCACCCCCTCCGGCGTCGGCGCGTAGACGAGCCGCGGCCGTCCGGGGCGCGTCCGCTCCTCGGGGCGGGCCGCGACGAGCCGCGCTTCCGACAGGATGCGGAGGTGGGAGCGGATCGTGTTCGCGTGCAGCCCGACGCGCTCGGCCAGCTCGGTGGCGTCCAGCGGCCGCTCGGCCCCGCGCAGGATCTCGAGGATGCGTACGCGGCTCGGATCGCCGAGCGCTCGGTGGACGCGGGTCTCGTCGATTCGCTCGGGTGTGCTCACGGGGGTATAATTCCAACGAAGCTGGTAAAAATACTAGCGGGCGGAAAACGCAAGCGAAAGGGGCTGACGAGGCCTTGGCGGTACTGGAGATCAAGGATCTGCACGTTGCGATCGAGGACGGAACCGAGATCGTGCGCGGCGTCGACCTCAGCGTGGACACGAACGAGGTGCACGCCGTCATGGGGCCGAACGGCTCCGGCAAGTCGACGCTCGCCTACGCCCTGATGGGCCATCCCGCCTACGAGATCACGGGCGGCGACATCCTGCTCGACGGCGAGAGCGTGCTCGAGATGGAGGCCGACGAGCGGGCCCAGCGAGGGCTCTTCCTCGCGTTCCAGTACCCGCACGCGGTCCCCGGGGTCACGGTGACGAACTTCCTGCGCTCGGCCGTGAACGCCATCCGCAAGGCGAAGAACGGCGGCGAGGAGAACCCGATCGCGATCAAGGAGTTCCGCGCGCAGCTGACCGGGGAGATGGACCGGCTGAAGGTCCCCCGCGAGATGATCGGCCGTTACCTCAACGAGGGGTTCTCGGGCGGGGAGAAGAAGCGGGTCGAGATCCTCCAGATGGCGATGCTCGAGCCGCGCATCGCGGTCCTCGACGAGACGGACTCGGGGCTCGACATCGACGCCCTCCGCATCGTCGCGAGCGGCGTGAAGGAGCTCGTGGGCCCCGATATGGGCGCTCTCATCATCACCCACTACCAGCGCATCCTCGACTACATCGAGCCAGATCACGTCCATGTCTTCGTCGACGGGCGGATCGTCGAGAGCGGAGGGCCCGAGCTGGCGCACAGGCTCGAGGCCGAAGGGCTACGACGCGTTCGCCCCCGAACCGGTTACAGGAGGTGAGAGCCGGTGAGCACGTCCGAGACCGAGGTCGTTGCCGGTATCGGCAGCGACTACGAGGAGAAGTACGGCTTCCACGATCCCGAGAACTACGTCTTCAAGTCCCAGCGTGGACTGAGCCCGGAGGGGGTCGCCGAGATCTCGGCCCACAAGAACGAGCCGGACTGGATGCGGAAGTCCCGCCTCAAGGCGCTCGAGTACTTCCGGGCCCGTCCGATGCCGAACTGGGGGGCCGACCTCTCCGGCATCGACTTCGAGAACATCTACTACTACATCAAGCCGACCGAGAAGCAGGCGAACTCCTGGGAGGACCTGCCCGCGGACATCAAGCAGACGTGGGACCGGCTCGGCATCCCCGAGGCGGAGAAGAAGTACCTCGCCGGCGTCGGGCGCCCAGTACGAGTCCGAGGTCGTGTACCACAAGCTCCAGGAGGAGCTCGAGCGGCAGGGCGTCCTGTTCCTCGACATGGACTCGGGCCTGCGCGAGCACGAGGACCTCGTGCGCGAGTACTTCGGCACGGTCATCCCGCTGAACGACAACAAGTTCGCGGCGCTCAACTCGGCCGTCTGGTCGGGCGGCTCGTTCATCTACGTGCCGCCGGGCGTGCGCATCGAGATGCCGCTGCAGGCCTACTTCCGCATCAACGCGGAGAACATGGGCCAGTTCGAGCGGACGATGATCATCGTCGACGAGGGGGCCTACGTCCACTACGTCGAGGGCTGCACCGCGCCGATCTACTCGACCGACTCGCTGCACTCCGCGGTCGTCGAGATCATCGTCAAGAAGGGCGGCCGCTGCCGTTACACGACGATCCAGAACTGGTCGACGAACGTCTACAACCTCGTCACGAAGCGCGCCGTCGCCTACGAGGACGCGACCATGGAGTGGGTCGACGGGAACCTCGGCTCGAAGGTGACGATGAAGTACCCGGCCATCTGGCTGATGGGCGAGCGCGCCCACGGCGAGGTGCTCTCGATCGCGTTCGCGGGTGAGGGCCAGCACCAGGACGCCGGTGGCAAGTGCGTGCACGTGGCGCCGAACACGTCGTCGGTGATCACCTCGAAGTCGATCTCGAAGAACGGCGGCCGTGCGGGCTACCGCGGCCTGCTCGAGGTGGCGAAGGGTGCGCGCGGCTCGAAGTCGAAGGTCGTCTGCGACGCGCTGATCCTGGACGAGGATTCTCGCTCGGACACCTATCCGTACATCCGCGTCGACGAGAACGAGAACGTCTACACCGAGCACGAGGCGACCGTCTCGAAGATCGGCGAGGAGCAGCTCTTCTACCTGATGAGCCGCGGTCTCTCCGAGGCCGAGGCGAGCGCGATGATCGTGTCCGGCTTCGTCGAGCCGATCACGAAGGAGCTGCCGCTCGAGTACGCGGTCGAGCTGAACCGCCTGATCCAGCTGCAGATGGAGGGGTCGGTCGGTTGATGGCTGCGCGCCCTGAAGGAAGGGGGTTCACGGGGGAAACTGGTTTCCCCCGACGATTCAGTGATGGAGGTCGTGAAGCTCGACTTCGTCGGCATCCCGTCGCAGGACGCCGATCGCTCGGCCCAGTTCTACGGCGAGGTGCTCGGCCTGAAACGGGACGAGCAGTGCGCAGTACGAGTTCTGGGCCGGCGACACCTGCCTCGGCATCTGGGAGCCGGAGAAGCTCGGGATGCCGTTCGAGCCCCAGCACAACGGGCACCTGGCGCTCCAGGTCGAGGACGTCGAGGCGGCGCGCAAGGAGCTCGAGGCGAAGGGCGTCGAGTTCAGCGGCGACACGTTCGACACCGGTGTCTGCCACATGGCGCTTTTCCGCGATCCGGACGGCAACGACCTGATGCTGCACCGCCGCTACGCGCCGCATGGCTGAGACCGTCGCGCCACAGCCGCTCACGATCACGGGAGAGGCCCTACGGGGCCTCTCGCGCGAGGAGCTGCGCGAACGCTACGGGGCCCTGCCACTGCCGGACACGTCCGAGGAGCACTGGCGCTTCACCGATCTGAAGGGCTTCGACCCCGACGAGTTCGACGCCGAGCCGGAACGGGTGGAGGTTGCGGCGTCGTCGCTTCTCGATCCGATCGAGCTCTCCGCGCTGGTGTCGGTGACCGAGCTCGGGGTCGAGGTCGAGCACGCTGCCGCCGAGGTCCGCGTGGAGCAGCTCCCGAGCGACCACCCGCTCCTCGGGACGCTCGTGGGGGCGGACGAGAAGTTCGCGGCCCACAACGCGAGCGACTGGCGCAACGGCCTCCTCGTCGTCATCCCGCGCGGGGTCATGCTCGAGCGGCCTGTATACGTGCGCATCGCCAACACGACGCCCGCCGGCTCGTCGTTCTGGCGCCTGCTCGTGGTCGCCGAGCCCGAGTCCCGCGCGACGGTCATCGAGGAGTACGTCTCCGCCTCGGCGGAGCTCCCGAGCTACTCGAACGCGGCGGTGGAGCTCTTCGTGGAGCAGGCGGCCAAGCTCGAGTACGTGTCGATCCAGAACCTGTCCAGGGAGACGTGGCACTTCGCCTCGCATCGGGCGCGGGTGGATCGCGACGCGGAGCTCGAATGGGTCGCGGGCGGGTTCGGCTCGCGCAGCGGCAAGACGCGCGTGCAGAACGACCTCGTCGGGCCGGGGGCATCGGCGCGGGTGACCGGGACGTACTTCGCGGACGGCCTCCAGCACCTCGACTACGACACGTTCCAGGAGCACGTCGCTCCGAGCACGACGTCGGACTTCGCATTCCGGGGCGTGCTGCGCGACGAGGCGAGCGCCGTCTGGCGCGGCATGATCCGCGTCGAGGACGACGCGCAGCGGACGAACGCCTACCAGGAGAACCGCAACCTCATCCTGTCGCCGAAGGCGCATGCCGACTCGATCCCCGGGCTCGAGATCCTCGCCAACGACGTGCGCTGCACGCACGGCGCGACGAACAGCCCGGTGAACCGCGACGAGCTCTTCTACTGCATGGCGCGCGGGCTGTCGCGGGGCGAGGCCGAGCGGCTGATCGTACGCGGCTTCTTCCAGGACATGCTCGACCGGATC
Source organism: uncultured Thermoleophilia bacterium (assembly GCA_963838105.1). GTDB lineage: Bacteria > Actinomycetota > Thermoleophilia > Gaiellales > Gaiellaceae > CAWJNF01. The sequence continues at coordinate 151,486 of CAWIQC010000032.1, forward strand.
CAGCTCGAGCCGGTTCGCGACGCGGTCGCGAAGGCGCTCGAGGCCCGCATCCCGGCCGCCTGAAGGCGCGCGTGTAGGGGCCGGATCTCATCCGGCCCGCCGGCCTGCGAGCCGCGCCGCGCCGCCGACCGGGCCGCATGAGATGCGGCCCTACAGGACCCCTCGGCCGGGATCGTCCCGGCCCGAATGGACTCGATCTGCTCGTCCGTGAACGGCGGGCCGAGCAGGGCGGGATCCTGCTGCTCGCAGCGGAAGAGCGCGGCGATGTAGCGCATCCGGTAGTGCAGATCCGCCCAGTCCGGGACGCCGCCGCTCGCTGACTCGAGCGGTGCGAGCAGCGCGAGGAGGTCGGCGTTGTCGAGGTGCTCGAGCGCGGCGGGAACGGGCAGGTCGAGATCCCGACCGAGCGGCAGGACGCGCGCCGGCGGAAGCGTGATCGACATGAGGTGCTCCGTGATGACCTCCTCGGATACGCGCGCGGCCTCCACGGCGATCGCTCCCACCAGCGCGTCGTAGCGTCGTCGAATCCAGGGAAGCCAGAAGCGCAGGACGCGAGAGGCGAACGGCAACTCGTCGATCAGCGAGCTCTTGACGAGACGCTGCAGGTCGTCGACGGAATCGACGCCGGCATCGATCGCCGCCTTGATCTCGGGCTGCAGCCGGGTCTGCTCGTGGAAGCCGACCTTCAGGTTCGCGAGCAGCACGAGCTGCGCGGCCTTGACGTAGTCGGTGGTGTACCGGGCGCCGTAGTAGGCTCGGAACGCGTCGGCGAGCAGCTGCTGACCGTCGGGAGGCGGGCCCGGGCGAAGGCCGGCGCAGAACGCGTCGATGGCCGACGCGTCCGCGCGGCGACCGCTCGCGATCACCGGCAGGAAGCGCGCGAACTCCCGGGCGATCTCCTCGTAGACCTTCTTGTTCCCGCGCGCGACGGCGTCCGCTGCGCGGCGGAAGGGCTCGACCTCGCCGAGGTGGTCGGCGATCGCCTGCCTGTGGTCGGTCGGGGAGCCGCCGACGAGCTCGATGAGCCGCTCGATCGGCCCGAGCAGGCCGGTGGACTCCTCGAGCCGCTGCCGGGCGATCTGGGTCATGTCCTCGTTGCGGATCGTCACGCCGGCCTGCTTGGAGGCCCAGGTCGCGAACGTGCACCAGCTGGCATTGACCGGCATGAACGCCGCCACAGCCGCGGAGAGATCGGAGTAGCTGAGCGTGATCTGCAGGTTTCGGAGGATCGGCTGCGCACCCGCCGCGATCGTCTCGACGTCCTCGACGGTCGGAACCGGCGCTGGAGACGGGCTCGCCACGCTATCCGGGCTCGAAGTCGAGCTGCTGCTGTGCCAGGCCGACGACGAGGCCGACCCAGAGGTCGTCCTCGGCCGGGTCGAGCGACATCGGCTCGGCCAGCAGCGCCGTCAGAGCGGCCGTCGCCAGCGGGAACTCGCCCGCTCCCGCATCCGCGAGCCGGCCGAGCGCGCGCCGCATGGCGCGGCGGCGCTCGTCCGTCGCCAGCACTCGCGCGAGCCACGCCTCCGTCTCCTCGCGCAGGAAGCGCGAGACGGCGTCCGCGACCTCCCCGGGGTCGAGCTCGAGCACCGGGATGGCGGCCGCGGCCACCGAGAGGGCGCGAGCGCGATGCTCGCCGGGACTCGCGCGCGTCAGCTCGTCCTCGAGCAGCGCCATCTGGTCGTAGCCGCGGCGGGCACGGGCCCAGAGCTCGACGGCGGCTCGGGCGACCAGCGCGAGCGCCACCGCGTTCTGCTCGGGCGGGCTCGCCAGCGCGCTCTCGGCGGCGTCGATCGCCTCGAGCCGCGCCACGTACCGTGCTCGCAGGCGGCCGAGGCCCTCGCGGACCTCGGCGGCCCGGTCCTCGCTCCAGACGGCAGCTGCGGCCTGTCTGGCCGCCGCCTCGACCTCCTCGCGAGGCCCGCCGGTCGTCAACCTGTCCGCGACGAGCGCGATCGCCGCTCCGCCCGTGGCGACGTCGACCGCGATGCCGAGGTCGTCCAGGATCTCGTCGAGCGAGACGTCTTCGCCCGCCACGCCACGATCCTAGTCGTGCTCGCCGACGCCCCGGCCCCTTCCCGGCGGTGACGAGCCGGGAAGAGGCGGGGCGTGCTGGTGGCGTGGCTCAGGCCCAGCCGGTCGTCCAGCCGGACGAGTAGACGGTCGTGACACCGTCGCCGGCGGCGTTCAGCTTCAGCACCGCTGCCGAGCCGGTCGAGGTCTTGTAGCCGAGGACGTGGCCGTAGACGCCGATCGCGAACGGTGAGAACGTCGTCCATGTCTTCGTCCAGCCGGTGGTGGCGAGCAGCTGGGTGCCCTGACCGGCGGGGTTGATCTTGTCGAAGGAGGCCAGGCCGGTCGTGGCCTTGTAGCGCAGCAGGTGGACGGCCCCGTTGTGATTGATCGGAACGAGGTGCGACCAGCCCTTCGACCACGTGCCCGACCACACCTCCGTGATCGAGACGCTGTTGCCGCTGCCGGTGATCTTGTCGATCTCGACGGCACCGGTGCCGCCGTGGTAGGCGATGAAGTACTGCACGCCGTTCTGGACGAAGGGCGCGAGATGCGTCCAGCCCTTGCCCCACGAGCCGGACCACAGCGTCGAGGCGCCGTTGCCGGCGGCGTTGATGCGATCGACGTTGGCGCCGCCGTAGAGCGAGTTGTAGGCGACGTAGTAGGGCTGACCGCCCAGCGTGAAGGGCATGAAGTGCGTCCAGCCCTTCGACCAGGTGCCCTCGCCGATCGTCGTCACGCCGAGCCCGCCTGCGTTGACCCTGTCGAAGTCGACCTCGCCGGTGGCGGACTTGTAGGCGAAGTAGTACGCCTTGCCGGCCAGGGTGAACGGGGTGAAGTGCGTCCAGCCCTTCGTCCAGGCTCCCGACCAGACGCCGGTCATGCCCGTCCCGTCGGCGTTCAGCGCGAGGATCTTCGCCGCGCCGGTGCCCGGCTTGTACAGGAGCTGGTAGCGCGTGCCGCTCTGGTCGACCTGCACGAACGAGTTCATGGGGCAGTTCGCGCTCGTGAGCTTCTCGCCGTTGCCCCAGGTCTGGTAGGAGCCGGGGTTGCCGGCGTGGGTGTTGATCAGGCTGCCGTTGAACGCGATGCGCACGGCCATGCCGTCGGCGAGCTGCGTGTAGTGCAGGTGCATCGCCTCGGTACCGCTGTTGCCGACCCGCCCGATCTGCTCGCCCTGGGCGACGGCCTGGCCCTTGGTCAGCGGCGGCACCTGCTCGAGATGCAGGTGGTGGGTGACCCAGCCGCCCCCGTGGTCGAGGAAGACGTAGTGGCCGAGCTTCGGGTCACCGTCGACGGCGTTGCCATCGAAATCGCTACCGACGTCGAGCACCGTGCCGTCGGCAGTCGCCAGGACCGGCGCGCCCTCGCTCATGTTGGCGTCGCTCGCATCCCAGTCGCCGAGGTCGATGCTGTCCTGGTCGGGCCAGTGCCCGTCGTACGTCAACGCTTCCCAGGTCTGCCCGCAGGCGAACGGCATCTGGAACAGCGGCCGAGGGCCGGCGGCCTGAGCCCCCGGCGAGACGAGCAGCGCGGCGACGACGAGCAAGCGCGAGGGTGAGCGCGGCTCGCCGGCCGGCCCTGAGTGTCAGCGTTGGAAGTCGCATTGTCCTTTCCTCCGGTCCTGAACGCCCCGTCTGGGGAGTTCGTCTCGTGCGGAGCATTTGCGTCCGCTCCCCTGTAACCGGTGAGGGCGGCCGAACTTACGGTGGCCACCCGGAAAGCTGCGGAGCGCATCTGACCGTCGATCAGCGCCGGCATACGGCGGTGGCGAGCCGATCGGGCTCGCCAGCGTGGTAGCGTCGGCACGATGACCGAGACGCGCGTGTTCCCCACCGGCCCGCCGGTCGCTCGACGGGCTGTCGGAGGCCGAGGCAGCGCGGCTGATCGCGGAGCGTGGCGAGGTCGAGCCGACTCCCACGAGCCGGTCGCTCGCAAGCATCGTGCGAGCGAACGTCTTCACGGTCTTCAACCTCATCCTCGTCTCGTTCGGGGTGCTGACGTTCGCCTTCGGGCACTGGGAGGACGCGCTCTTCCTCGCGATCCTCGTTGCGAACTCCGGGATCGGCATCTACCAGGAGTGGCGGGCGAAGCAGGCGCTCGACCGGCTCGCCGCGCTCGTCGCGCCCCATGCCACGGTCGTCCGCGAGGGACGGCAGCGGCAGGTAGGAGTCGAGGAGGTCGTCGAGGGGGACCTGATCCGGGTCGAGTCGGGCGATCAGCTCGTCGCGGACGGCGTTCTCGAGCAGGCGGACGGCCTCTCGCTCGACGAGTCGATCCTCACCGGCGAGTCACAGGCCGTGCCGAGGTTCGCCGGCGACGAGGTGCGTTCCGGGTCGTTCGCCGCGGAGGGGTCGGGGCTGTACACCGTGACGGCCGTCGGGAAGGCGAGCTACGCCGAGAAGGTGGCGGACGTCGCACGCACCTTCCGCCACCCGCGCTCTCCGCTCGAGCGGTCGCTCAACCGGCTCCTGCTCGTCATGGTCGGCGTGATGGTGCCGCTCGGCGCCATCTTCGGCTACGCGCTCTTCGAGCAGGAGAAGTCGGCCAGGGAGACGGTCACGACGGCGGTCGCGGGGATCGTCACGCTCATCCCCGAAGGCCTGATCCTGCTGGCGAGCGTCACCTTCGCGGTCGCAGCGCTGCGGATGGCGCGACGTGGCGCCCTCGCCCAGCAGCTGAACGCGATCGAGTCGCTGGCCTCGGCCGAGATCGTCTGCCTCGACAAGACGGGGACGCTCACCGAGGCCTCGCTCCGCGTCGCCCACGTGACGCCCGCCCCGGGAGTGGACGAGCAGTTCCTGGCCGACGCGCTCGGTCGCTACGCGGCGAGCTCGCCGAGCGCCAACGCGACGCTCGACGCCGTCGCCGAGGCGTTCCCCGCCAAGGCAGAGGCCGCGCTCGGGCACATTCCCTTCTCGTCGCGGCGGCGCTGGAGCGCCGTGCGCGTCGGAGCCGTCGGCTACGTGCTCGGTGCCCCGGAGCTCTTCGAGCTCGGCCCGCTCGCCGAGGAGGCGGTTGCCGAGCAGCGGAACGGCCGCCGCGTCGTCGCGCTGGGAACGACCGCCGCCTCCTTCGAGCGGTTCGACGTCGCCGCATTCCCGGACCTGCCTCCACCGGGTGACCTCAAGCTGCTCGGCCTCGTCGTCCTGGGCGAGCGCCTGCGACCTGAAGCTCGCGAGACCGTCGCGTTCTTCCTGCGCGAGGGCGTGCAGCTGAAGGTGCTCTCCGGCGACGCGCCCGAGACCGTCGCCGCCATCGCCGCCGACGCGGGCATCCCGTCGAACGGCCCTCCGCTGGACGGGCGCGAGCTCCCGGAGGATCCCGCTGAGCTGCGGCGGGCGGCCCTCGAGGCGAGCGTGGTCGGTCGGATCTCGCCCGACGGGAAGCAGCGCGTGATCGAGACCCTGACCGATGCCGGCCACTACGTGGCGATGGTCGGCGACGGCGTCAACGACGTGCCGGCGCTGAAGGCGGCGCGACTGGCCATCGCCCAGGGAAGCGGGTCGCAGATGGCCAAGAGCGTCGCCGATCTCGTCCTCGTCCGGGGCGACTTCGGCGTCGTCCCGCAGATGGTGGCGGAGGGCCGCAAGGTGCTCCGCAACCTCCAGCGCGTCACGAAGCTCTTCGTGACGAAGTCGGCGTTCGCGGTCGTGCTCATCCTCACGGCCGGGCTGCTCCCCTCGAGCTATCCCGTCCTGCCTCGGCACCTGACGCTGGCGGCGTCGATCACGATCGGCATTCCCGCGTTCTTCCTCGCTCTCGCACCCAGCTCGGGCCCCTACCGGACGACGTCGTTTCTCCGCGAGGTGGCGCGGTTCGCGATCCCGGCGGGCACCGCGACCGGCCTCGGCGTCGTCTCCTCCTACCTGTTCGCGCTCAACGTGATCAACCTGCCGACCATCGAGGCGCGGACGGTCTCGGTGACCGTGCTCGTGATCGTCGGCCTCTACCTCGTGCTCGTGCTCGAGGCGGCCGGGCGCGTCCGGGCGGCGCTCGTGTCGACGCTCTGTTTGGTCATGCTCGGCCTCTACGGGGTCGTGCTCGCGCTCGAAGGCACGCGGGACTTCTTCGAGCTCGCCGTGCCCAACGCGGGGATCATCCTGTCGGCCATCGGCGGCTCGGCGTTCGCGATCGGCGGCCTCTGGCTCACCGACGACCGTTTCGTCCCGACCCTGGGACTACCCAAGCGGAAGCCACGGCGGCGGGTAGCATGGGATCATGAGCGAGACCGCAGCGATGGCGGGCCTGGACGCCCGTAAGCTCCGCGCCGACTTCCCCGCGCTCGCGCTCGAGATCCACGGCCAGCCGCTCGCCTACCTCGACTCCGCCAACTCCTCGCAGAAGCCGCGGCAGGTGCTGGACGCCATGCGCGACTTCTACGAGACCTCGTACGCGAACGTCCACCGCGCCGTCTACGTCCTCGGCGAGCGCTCGACCGAAGGCTACGAGGGAGCGCGCGAGAAGGTGCGCTCGCTCCTGGGCGCGCGCTCGACCCGGGAGATCGTCTTCACGCGGAACGGCACCGAGGGCCTGAACCTCGTTGCGTACGCGTGGGGCCTCGACAACCTCGGGCCCGGTGACGTGGCCGTTGCCACCGAGCTCGAGCATCACTCCAACCTCGTTCCCTGGCAGTACATCGCGAAGCGCACCGGAGCGACGTTCGCCGCCATCCCGATCGACTCGAGCGGCGAGCTCGTCCTCGAGGCCCTCGAGGAGATCGAGAAGCTCGGCCGGGTCAAGCTCGTCGCGTCGGCGCTCGTCTCGAACACGCTCGGCACGATCTGCCCCGTCGCGGACCTCGCGGCCTGGGCGCACGAGCGCGACGCGATCATGGTCGTCGACGCGTGCCAGGCGGCGCCGCACCGGCCGATCGACGTGGAGGCGCTCGGCTGCGACTTCCTCGCCTTCACGGGCCACAAGATGCTCGGGCCGAGCGGCATCGGCGGGGTGTGGGGGCGGCAGGAGCTGCTGCAGGCCATGTCGCCGTTCGAGCTCGGCGGCTCGATGATCCGGAAGGTCACGCTCGCCGAGACGACCTGGGCCGACCTGCCCTACAAGTACGAGGCGGGGACGCCGCCGATCGCGGAGGCCTACGGGCTCGGGATCGCGATCGACTACCTGCGCGCCGTCGGCCTCGAGACGATCGAGCGCCACGAGCACGAGCTCACCGAGTACGCGATGGGCCGGCTCTCCGAGCTGCCCTACGTGCGCGTCTTCGGTCCTCCTGCCGAGCGGCGAGCCGGGATCATCTCGTTCGAGGTCGAGGGCGTCCATCCGCACGACGTCGCGCAGATCCTCGATTCCGACGGCATCGCCGTGCGTGCGGGGCACCACTGCACGCAGCCGGTGATGGATCACTTCGGCGTGGCGGCGACCACCCGGGCGAGCTTCTACCTGTACACCGTGCCGGAGGAGATCGACCGCCTGGTCGACGGGCTCGCCAAGGTTCACGCGACATTCGCCTGAGTGCCGGGGGAGCGCTGACGCAGGACTAGGTATGGACGACCTCTACCGCGAGCTGATCCTCGATCACTACAAGAACCCGCGCAACCACGGGCTGCTCGACCCTGCGGACGCGAAAGCGGAGGGGCAGAATCCGCTCTGCGGCGACGAGATCGTGATCACGCTCCGGCTCGACGGCGGCGACGTGGTCGAGGACGTCGGCTTCGAGGGGCGAGGGTGCGCGATCAGCCAGGCGGCCACGTCGATGCTGACCGAGCTCGTCAAGGGACGGACGGTCGCCGACGTCGCGGCGATGCCGACAGACGAGCTGCTCGACGAGCTCGGCGTCCCGCTGCAGCAGAACCCGGCGAGACTCAAGTGCGCCGTGCTCGGGCTGGGGGTGCTGAAGGTCGCGCTACACCGCGCGAAGGGCACGCCGCTGCCCGAGGAGTGGGCGGGCCTCGACGAGCTCGAGATCTCGTAGCGGTCCACTGAACGTGGGGATCGTCGACGTCTGCCGGGCCGAGGATCTCCGGCCCGGCGCCGTGAAGATCGTGCGCGAGGGCGACCTCGCCGTCGGGGTCTTCAACGCCGGCGACGAGCTCTACGCGATCGAGGACCGCTGCTCGCACGACGACGGGCCGCTGGCCGAGGGGGACTTCGACCCGGAGACGTACATCGTGATCTGCCCCCGCCACGGCGCGCAGTTCGACGTCCGCACGGGCCAGCCGAAGACGCTGCCCGCCTACGTCCCCGTGAGCACGTATCGCGTGTGGGTCGAGGACGGCTGGGTGAGGCTGGAGCTGCCGTGATCGAAGGGCCGGATGAGATCCGGCCCCTACAATCGCCCGTGTGCTCGACGACCAGGTCGTGCGTGTGCTGAGCCGCCTCGAGCAGGAAGACGCGGCGGAGCGCGAAGCGAAGCTTCCGCCCGAGCAGCGCTCGCGGCAGGTCGCGCCGGCCACCGGTAGGTTCCTGCTCGCGCTCGCGGCCTCCAACCCTGGGTGCCAGATCCTCGAGCTCGGCGGCTCCCGCGGCTACTCGGCGATCTGGCTCGCCGCGGGAGCGCGTGTCAACGAAGGCTGGGTGGTGTCGGTCGAGCGCGACGCGGAGAGGTGCGCGGCCTGGCGGCGAAACGTCGCGGAGGCCGGCCTCGAAGCCTGGGCGAGCCTGATCGAGAGCGACGCGCGCGACGCCGTCGCCTCGCTCCGGGAGCCTCCCGATCTCGTCTTCATCGACGCCGAGAAGGAGGACTACGAGGAGCTCTTCGCGCTCGTGCGCGAGAAGCTCGAGCCGGGAGGCCTCGTCGTCGCGGACAACGTCCTTTCCCACGCCGACCCGCTCGGCGAGTACAGCCGCAAGCGCCAGAGCGACCCGAGCCTCGCCTCCGTCACGGTCCCGCTCGACCGCGGTCTCGAGGTCACGGTCGTGCTCGGTCCCGCTCCGTCGCGCTGAGCTTCGTCACGCGGGCTTGCCTGTCCGCCACAGACGCGTATTATGGGGCGTACCACGGAAAGGGGGTGATCCGGACTTGAGCGAATGCGACAGTACGGGCAGTGGAGGTACTCGCTCGTAGGGGCGTGTCCCCAAGACCTACGGGGAATCGCCTAGCCAGCGTAGGGGGCTGAGCGCTCCTACGAAATCCAGGCGAGATTTCCGACGAGGGGCCGGCAAGCGCCGGCCCCTCGCATATGTAGGGGCCGGATCCCCGACCGGCCCGCGGCCGTGTAGGGGCCGGTCCCGATCCGGCCCGCCCGTGACGATCCGCGCCGCCGCGCTCAGGCCAGCGACCGGCGCAGCTGCTCGTCGAGCGGTGTCAGCTCGACGCCGAACAGCTCCGCTGCGGGGCGCTCATCGCACGTGTTGTCGCCGGCGCCGAGCATCCTGAGCTGGTCACGCGTCACCGGAGCCTTTGGCAGGCGCTCGAGCACGAACGCCGGTCCTCGCAGGAGCGAAAGGGGAAGGTGCACCTTGGCGCGGCGCTTTCCGAGCGTGGCGGCCAGCCGGTCCCACAGCTCGTCCCAGCTGAGCGTCTCCGGCCCTCCCAGCTCGAACGTACGGTTCGCCGCCCCGGGCAGGTCGATCGCGCGCGAGACGAACTCGGCCACGTCGTCGACGAAGATCGGCTGGATCCGCTGCTTGCCGGGGCCTGCCACCGGAGTGACGGGCAGGTATCGCGTCATCGCTGCGAACTGGGGGAGCGCGCCGCCACCGGGCCCGAAGACGAAGCTCGGTCGGAGGATCACGTGCTCGAGACCCGCCTCGCGAACGGCCTGCTCCATTGCCCACTTGGCCCCGTAGTAGGGCACGAGCTCCTTCGTCTCCTCGCTCGCTCCCAGTGCGCTCATGAGCACGAAGCGCCGGACGCCCGCCTTCTGCGCTGCGTCGATGACGTTCCAGGTGCCGTCGACCATGACCCGATCGAAATCCTCGGGTCGCCCGGCGATGATCGAGACGAGGTGCACGACCGCGTCACAGCCCTCCGCCGCGGCCCGCACGCTGTCCGCGTCGGTGACGTCGCCGACGGCGATGTCGCAGCCGAGAGACTCGAGCGACCCCGCCCGTGCCCGGTCGCGCACGAGACAACGGACGGAGAGCTCACGACCGCGCATGGCCGCAACCACACGGCGCCCGACGAAGCCAGTCCCGCCCGTGACGAGGATCATCCGGTCTCGGCCTCCGCGAAGTTCTGCCAGTACCGGCTCGGGGTCGGTCCCGTTTGACCCTTGTACTTCGAGCCGAGCCCGCTGGCGCCGTACGGCGACTCGGCCGCCTCCGTCATCTGCACGAAGGAGAGCTGACCGATCTTCATGCCGACGTAGATCGTGATCGGCAGGTTGGCGACGTTCGACAGCTCGAGGGTCACGTGCCCGTCCCATCCGGGGTCGATGAAGCCGGCGGTCGAGTGGATGAGCAGGCCGAGCCGTCCCAGGGAGCTCTTTCCCTCGAGCCTCGCGACGAGATCGTCGGGGAGCGTCACGCGCTCGAGGGTCGAGCCCAGCACGAACTCGCCGGGGTGGAGGATGAAGGGATCCGGATCGTCGATCTCGACGAGCTCGGTCAGGTCCTCCATGGGCTTCTTGACGTCGATGTACGGATAGCGCGCGTTGCGGAAGACGCGGAAGTAGCGGTCGACGCGAACGTCGACGCTCGACGGCTGGACGAGCGCCTCGTCGAAGGGGTCGATGCCGATGCGCCCCTCGGCCACGAGCCGGCGGATCGTCCGGTCGGACAGGACCATCGGGGCAACGATATAAGCTCATTCGAGGCGTGGTACGCAGTCGGACGATCGCGCTCCGCACGGAGATCCCGGGGCCGCGCTCTCGGGAGATCCTCGAGCGCAAGGCTCGGGTGGTCGCGGCGCCGATCTCCGTGTACCTGCCGATCGTCGTCGACGAGGCGCGCGGTGCCGTCGTCCGGGACGTCGACGGGAACTCCTTCCTCGACTTCACCGGCGGCGTCGGCTGCCTGAACGTCGGCCACTCGTCCCCCGGGGTTGTCGCGGCCGCGGCCGAGCAGCTCGCGCGCTTCACCCACACGGATTTCACGATCCTGCCCTACGAGAGCTACGTCGCGCTCGCGGAGCGCCTCGTCGAGCTGGCGCCGATCTCCGGTCAGGTGCGGGCAGCGTTCTTCAACTCCGGCGCGGAGGCGATCGAGAACGCCGTCAAGATCGCTCGCCTCGCAACGGGACGTCCGGCCGTCGTCGCTTTCGACGGCGGCTTCCACGGCCGCACGCTGATGGCGATGACGCTGACGTCGAAGAGCCGTCCGTACAAGGCGGGCATGGGCCCGTTCGCGCCCGAGGTCTACCGCGTCCCCTACGCGAACCCCTACCGGGGGCCGGACGCGGTCGAAGCGCTGGCCGAGCTCGAGCGCGCGCTGACGCTGCGGGTCGACGCCGAGTCCGTCGCCGCTATCGTCTTCGAGCCCGTGCAGGGCGAGGCCGGCTTCGTCGTGCCGCCCGTCGACTTCGTCCGCGGGCTGCGGGCGATCTGCGACCGGCACGGCATCGTGCTCGTGGCCGACGAGGTGCAGACGGGTTTCTGCCGCACGGGGCCGGTCTTCGCCATGGAGCACTTCGGCGTCGAGCCGGACCTCATGACCGTCGCGAAGTCGATCGGCGGCGGCTTTCCGCTCTCCGGGGTGCTGGGGCGGGCCGAGCTCATGGACGCGCCGCCGGACAACGCGATCGGCGGCACCTTCCCGGGCAATCCGGTCGCCTGTGCGGCCGGGCTGGCGGTGCTCGACGCTATCGAGCAGGAGCGTCTGCCGGAGCGGGCTGCGGCGCTCGGTGCCGAGATCCGTGCGCGGATGGAGGAGTGGCGGGAGCGCTTCCCGGCCGTCGGCGACGTTCGCGGCCTCGGTGCGATGCTCGCGATCGAGCTGGTGCGCGATCGCGACACGAAGGAGCCGGCTCCCGAGCTCGCAACGGCGATCGCCGAGGCCGCCGCCGCGCGTGGCCTGCTGCTCCTGAAGGCAGGCGTCCACGGCAACTGCATCCGCGTCCTCGTCCCGCTCGTCATCGGCGACGACGAGCTCGCCGAGGCGCTCGCGGTCTGGGACGAGGCGATGGAGGCGGTTCTCCGGCCGTACGGGCGGATAATCCGGCCCCTGCCCGGAACGTTCCGAGGGCAGCGTAGTAGGGCCGGATCATCCGGCCCGCTGAACGACGGCTTCGGCCGTCGTTCAGTACCGCAGCCCGGCGCGGCGCTCGTGCCGGTCGAGCGCGAGCTCGACCAGGCGGCGCAGGAGCTCCGTATATGAGATACCGGACGCCTCGAGCAGCTTCGCGTAGACGCTCGTCGAGGTGAAGCCGGGGATCGTGTTGAGCTCGTTGACGAGGACCTCGCCGGCGTCGCTGACGAACATGTCGACCCTGGCCATGCCCTCGCAGTCGCAGGCGACGAACGAGCGGACGGCGAGCTCCTGCGCGCGGGCGGTCTGCTCGGCGGTGATGCGGGCAGGCACGACGAGGTCCATGCCGCCCTCGTCGTACTTCGAGGCGTAGTCGTACCAGTCGGCCTTGAGCGGCACGATCTCGCCGACCAGGGAGGCGAGCGGCTCCTCGTTGCCGAGCACGCTGCACTCGACCTCGATCCCCGACACGTACTCCTCGATCAGCACCTTCTCGTCGTACTCGAAGGCCAGATCGATTCCTCGCGCGAGCTCCTCCGCGGTGCGCGCCAGCGTGATCCCGACGCTCGAGCCGAGCCTGGCGGGCTTGATCACGACCGGGAGCTCGAACGGGTGCTCGATTCGGTCGCGCGCTCGCGCGAGCACGGTCACGCTTCTGCGTCACCGGGATGTCGTTCGCCCGCATGACCGCCTTGAAGAGGTCCTTGTCCATCGCGACCGCCGAGGCGGCTACGCCGGGGCCGACGTAGGCGACGTCGGCGAGCTCGAGCAGGCCTTGCACCGTGCCGTCCTCGCCGAAGGGCCCGTGCAGGACGGGAAAGACGACGTCGACGGCGCCGAAGGGCGCGACGTCGTCGCCGGCCGCGGGAGCGGCGGGCCGCCGGACGGCGTCCGGCCCGTGTGCCGCGATAGCGATCCGGCTGGTCCTGCGCCTGCCTCGAGCGCGGCGTGCCGCGCTCGGGCAGCGCCCATCGGCCCTCACGGCTGATCTCGATCGGCACCGGGTCGATAGCCGGCCTCGCGCAGGCCCTCGACGACCGATCGGGCCGACGCGACGGAGATCTCGTGCTCGCTCGAGCGGCCGCCCATGAGGACGGCGACGCGGAGTCCGCTCACCCGTCCTCGTCGTCGGTCGTGGTCGTCGTGGTCCGTCGTCGTGGTGTCTTCGGGTGGGGGCGGCGGCTCCGGCTCGGTGAAGCGGCCGACGAAGATCGTGACCGTGGCACCGGGCTCGACCCCGCTGCCCTCGGGCGGGTCCTGGTTGAGCACGATGCCGTCCTCGTCGGAGCTGTTGGCCGTGAGGTCCTGGACGTTCACCACGAAGCCCTGTCCCTGCAGCGTCGCGATCGCGTCCCCCTCGCTGAGACCGAGCACGCCGGGAACGGATGTGAGCTCGGGACCGACGGAGACGACGATCACCACCGTCGCGCCCTTCCTCGCCTGGCCGCCGGGAGGATCCTGCGAGAGCACGAGGCCTGCCCCGACGTCGCTCGAGTTCGCGCTGCTGCACCTCCACCTCGAAGCCCGCCTCCTGCAGCGTCGCGGTCGCCGTCGCCTCGTCCTGCCCGACGACGTTCGGGATGTCGACGAGGTTCTCGCCCTTGGAGACGCGCAGCTCGATGACGGAGCCCTGGCTGACCTGCTCGCCGGGCTTGGGGTTCTGCGAGATGACGACGCCGTCCTCGACCCGGTCCGAGAAGACCCGCGTGACGTTCCAGTCGAGGCCGGCCGCGGCGAGCTCCTGCGTCGCCTGCTCGAGCGGGAGGCGGGCGACGCCGCGGCACCTCGACCTGCGGCACGCCGCTCGAGACGATGATCGTGACGGTGGTTCCTTGCTCGACGCGGTTCCCGCCCTCGGGATCCTGGTCGATCACCTTCCCCCGGTCGACCTGCACGCTCGCCTGCCTCTCGGTCGTCACGCTGAACCCGTCGGCCTCGAGCTGCTCGACGGCACGCTCCTCGACCAGCCCCTCGACGTTCGGGACCGCGACCGGCTCCGCCTCCTGCAGGCGCTCGTCGATCTGCTGGTAGACGTACCAGCCGGCGACGCCGAACGCGGCCAGCAGGAGGGCGACGACGATCCAGGGCACGATCGACCGGCGCTTGCGCGGACGGTCGTAGGGGTCGTAGGGCGGAGGCCGCCGGCCGCTCCCCGGCGGCGGCCGGCCGGTCGCCGGAGTCTGGGGCGGTGTCCCGAGCACCTGGGTCGGGGCTATGGACGCGCCGGCGAGCACGACGGTCGCCGCCTGCGCCGTCTCTCGCGACACCGGGAGACCGGCCTCCACGCGCGCGAGATCGGAGTCGAGCTCCTCCGCCGTCTGGTAGCGATCGGCCGGGTTCTTGGCGAGGCAGCGCAGGACGACGCGGTCGAGATCGGCCGGGATGCCCGGCGCGGTGGCCGACGGCGGCCGGGGCGCGTCGTTCACGTGCTTCATCGCGATCTCGACGGCCGTGTCCCCCGTGAACGGCACCTCGCCGGTGAGCATCTCGTAGAGCACGACCCCGACCGAATAGAGGTCCGACGCGCCCGAGACCTCGGCTCCCCGGGCCTGCTCGGGCGACAGGTACTGCGCCGTGCCCATGATGGAGCCGGCCTCGGTCATCTGCGAGGCCCCGGCGCGCGCGATGCCGAAATCCGTGACCTTGAGGCGCTCCTCGGGGCCGACGAGGATGTTGTGCGGCTTGATGTCCCGGTGGATGATCCCGCTCCGGTGGGCGAATCGCAGCGCCGCGAGGATCTGGCGCGTGTAGGAGACGGCCTGGGCGGGACGGAGTCGCCCGTTCGCGCGGATCAGCTCCTTGAGGCTCCGTCCCTCGATCACCTCCATCGCGATGTAGTAGGTGCCCTCGGCCTCTCCGCGGTCGTAGATCGAGACGATGTTCGGGTGGGAGAGCGCGGCTGCCGACTTCGCCTCGCGGCGGAAGCGCTCGACGAAGAGGTCGTCGGTCGCGTAACGGTCGTTGAGGATCTTGATCGCGACGCGGCGATCGAGCTCGCCGTCTTCGGCGAGGTAGACGTTGGCCATGCCGCCGACCCCGAGCCGGCGCAGGATCCGATAGCGCCCGTCGAACGTGCGGTCGATCAGGGTGTCCTGCGCCTGGGACATCCGCTGGTACTTAGGCTAGATACTTCATCCGAGCACCGCTTCCATGATGGCGCGTGCGACGGGGGCGGCGGTGGCGCCGCCCGTTCCCGCCTGGTCGGAGAGAGCGACCGCGACCGCCACGCGCGGGTTGTCGACGGGCGCGAACGCGATGAACCAGGTGTCGTTCGCACCGGGTCGTCCGGTCTCCGCGGTGCCGGTCTTGCCGGCGACGCGGACGCCGGGGATCTGCGCCGCAGTGCCGGTTCCCGACTCGACGGCCAGCTCCATCATCGCGGCGAGCTGTGTCGCGGTCTGCCGGCTCGTCGCCTGCGAGAGCTCGTCGGGCTGCGTCTTCGTGAGGATCTCGCCGTCCGGCTTCAGGATCCGGTCGACGACGAACGGCTCCATGACGAGACCGCCGTTCGCGACACCGGCGGCGACCATGGCCATCTGCAGCGGCGTCGCGAGCAACCGCTCCTGGCCGAAACCGAGCCGTCCTGGATCGACGGCGTTCGGGTCCTCCGGGAAGAAAAGCTCGCCACGGCGGTAGAGACCGCTCGCGACTCGCTCCTCCTCGGGCGTCTCGAGGGGCGGAATCTCGTAGAAGCCGAAACGCCGCGCCTGCTCGAGGATTGCCTGCGGGCCCAGGTCCTTGCCGATCTCGCAGAAGACCGAGTTGATGGAGTTCTGCAACGCCTCGGTCAGGCTGACGTTGCCGAAGCCGCTGGGCACGCCCTGGTCGGAGTAGTTGAAGACCCGCTTCCCGTACACGACGCAGAAGCCGGGGTCGTCGAAGCGGCTCTCCGGCGTGTACCTGCCCGACTCGAGCGCGGCCGCCGCGGTGACGACCTTGAAGGTCGAGCCCGGGATGAAGAGGCCCTGCGTGGCCCGGTTGAGGAGCGCGGCGGGCCTGGGGCACGCGCCCGGCGTTTGCAGGACCTGGCGGAAATCGTCCTCGACGAGATTCGGGTCGTACGTCGGTGAGGACGCCATCGCGAGCACGGCACCGGTCCTCGGGTCGAGCGCCACCGCGGCGCCGCAGGCGCTCCGCAACTGCTCCGTGGCCACGCGCTGCGCCTCGGGCTGCAGGGTCAGCACGAGGTCGTTCCCCTCTCGGGTCAGGCCGCGAAACCGGTCGAGCGTTCGATCGACCACGGTGCTGAGGTTGGAGTTCGAGCTCGTCAGGAAGTCGTTCATGGACTCCTCGAGCCCGGCCCGCGCGCGTACGACGGTCGAGTAGCCGACGACGTGCGCGGCGAGCCCGGCCTGCGGATAGACCCGCAGGTAGAACGTCCGGCCCTCCGCCTTGCGGATCCGGTTGCGCGCCAGCACTGTCCGCCCGTCGGCGAGGTAGATGAGCCCCCGCTTGATCGTGAGCTGGCGCACGACGAGCGTGGGATTCCCGCGTCGCGCCTCGAGGTCGGGGGCCCGCCAGAGCCAGTAGGTCGTCGTCGCGACGACTGCGACGAAGAGCAGGCAAAGAACGAGGAACAGCCTCCGGATCTGGACGTTCACCGGAGTCCCGCCGCCCTCGCGTTGACCCGGTTGGACACGGCGAGCAGGAGCCAGAGCACGAGGAAGTTGGCGACGAGGCTCGAGCCGCCGTACGAGACGAACGGAAGGGTGATCCCCGTGAGCGGGATGAGGCCGGTGACACCGCCGACGATGATGAAGGCCTGCAAGGCGAGCGTGGCCGTCAGGCCCGCGGCGAGCAGCTTCGAGAAGCCGTCGTCTGCGAGCATGGCGATCCGAAAGCCGCGGTAGAGGAGCAGGACGTAGAGGAGGATGACGGCGGCCCCACCGGCCAGGCCGAGCTCCTGCGCGATGCCGGCGTAGATGAAGTCCGTCTCGAGGAACGGGATGTACGGATTGCCCTCGGGCGTGAGCAGCACGCCCCTCCGAGCCCTGTGCCGAAGAGCCCGCCGCCGGAGATCGCGTAGATGGACTGCACGAGCTGGTAGCCGTCGCCGAACGGGTCGCTCCACGGGTGGAGCCAGATCGACACACGGTCCTCGACGTGCGGGACGACGTGGTAGAGCCCGTAGGCTCCGAGCGCGAACAGCGCCGACCCGATCAGGACGTAGGCGAAGCGGCCGGTCGCCATGTAGAGCATGGCCAGGAAGACGGAGAAGTAGAGCAGGCCGCCGCCGAGGTCGTTCGTCTGGAAGAGGACGAGCATCGCGCCGCCCCAGATGACGAGCAGAGGGCCTGCGTGCTTGAGCGGCGGCAGCCCGAAGCGCCCCATGCCGCTGCCGAGGAGCTCCCGGCGGTCGCGGAGGTAGCCGGCCAGGAAGATGACGAAGAACACCTTCGCGAGCTCGCCGGGCTGGAAGGCGGCGGGGCCGAGCTCGACCCAGAGTGAGGCGCCGTTGATCGTGGTGCCGAGCCCGGGGATCGCCGGCAGCACGAGGAGCACGATCGCCCCAAGGCCGAGGATGTACTTGATGCCGTCGAGCGCACGGTAGTCGCGGATCAGGATCGCGCACGCGGAGAAGACGGCCACGCCGACGACGAGCCAGAGCCCCTGGCGCAGCGCCAGGTCGGGGTCGACGCGGTAGATCATCGTCAGCCCGATCCCCGTCAGGAGCGCGACCAGCGGCATCACGTACGGGTCCGCGTGCGGGAGAACCGCACGAGCAACGAGGTGCGCCGCCACGTACAGGCCGAGGAAGAAGGCGAGGTACGACAGGGACTGCGTGGAGACGACGGACTTCTGCGCGATGAACACGCTCGCAAAGCCGAGCCCGGTCAGGATCCCGACGGCGAGGAGGTTGAGCAGCTCGCGATTCCGAAGGCTCACGGCTTCATCGTCTTCCCGGTCGAGCGGGCCGGACCGGTCCGGCGCCTATGACCTGGACGCGCGAAGGGTGCTTACGCGCCGGTCCGACCTCGGTGGCCGAATCCATGTACCTGATACGACGGCGTGCAGCCATGCCTGTTTGCGCCGGATCGGGGCATCCGGCCCGCCGACGGCGACCTTCTAGGGAGTTGCCTCTTCCTCGTACGGGCGAATGCGGGCGATGGCCGCTTCCTCGCCGGTCAGGTCGTGGTCGAACAGCTCCGCGCGCTCGGACGGCGAGAGCTGGACGGTCAGCAGCCGGCTGACGTAGGTCTCCCGGTAGAGCTTGACGTCGCCGACGAGATCCCACGGCACGCCCTGGTAGACGGCCACCCGGCCGTCCTGGGTGGCGCCGACGAAATGGGCGCGCGAGAGGCCCCAGAGGGCAAGGGCGGCGAGCCCGACGAAAAGGGCGAGGACGGCCAGCAGGATCACTATCCAGCGCTTCGTCCGTCGCGGCGGCGGCGGTAGCACCTCTGCTGTACGCGGGGGCAGCACGGCGCGCTCGACTACGGTGACGCCGCCGCTCGGCAGCGCGTCGGGATCGGAGTCGGGCACGGGCTCAGGAAGCACGCGGAAGCCCTCGAGCCCTGAGAGCGTGTCCTCGTCTTCGCCCGCTTCGGCAACGGAGAACAGCACGACGGTGACGTTGTCCTCGCCACCCGCCGCGTTGGCCTCGCCGATGAGCCGCCGGGCCGCCTCCTGCAGGCTCGACGTCTCGGCGAGCGCCGTGCGCACAGCGCCGCTGCCGAGCATGGTCGTCAATCCGTCCGAGCAGAGGAGGTAGACGTCGTCGGCCTTCGCCTCCACGGAGAAGCTGTCCACGGTGACGGCCGCGTCGGTCCCCAGCGCACGGGTGATCACCGAGCGCTGCGGATGCACCTCGGCCTCCTCCGGCGTCAGCCGGCCCGAACGCACGAGGTCGGCGACGAGGGAGTGATCCTCGGTCAGCTGCTCCAGCACCTCGTCCCGGAACAGGTAGGCGCGCGAGTCGCCCACGTGGCCGACCGAGACGCGAGCCCCGGAGACCAGCGCCGCCGTGATCGTCGTCCCCATTCCCGAGGCGTGGGGATCGGTCGAGGCGCGCGCGTAGATGCGGCGGTTCGCCTCCTGGATGATCGACCTCAGCCGCGCTTCGGGGTCGAGCGAGTCGGCCTCGTGGTACTCGTGAAACGCCGAGGCGGCCAGGCGCGACGCGATCTCGCCCGCCTGCGCTCCCCCCATGCCGTCGGCGACGGCGAACAGCGGCGGGTCGCACACGAACGAGTCCTCGTTCCGCCGCCGGACGCGTCCTGGATCGGTGAGCCCGGCGACCTGGGCGAGCTTCATCACGCCACCCGCAGCTCTGTCTCGCCGACTCGGACGAGGTCGCCGGCGCGAAGCTGCTCGCGACCGTCGACCGGCGCGCCGTTGACGAAGGTGCCGTTGCGGGAGCCGAGGTCGACCACCCAGAGACCGTCGCGCAGCTCCTCGACCCGCGCGTGTCGCGACGACGCGAACTCGTCGGTCGGGAGCGCGATGACGTTCCCCTCGGCTCTGCCGATCGTGACCGGTCCGGGGCCGAGCTCGTAGGCGCTCCCGAGCGGCGCGGACGGGCTCGTCTCGACGACGAGCTGTCGCTTCGGCACGTCGGTCGGCACACCGGCGAGCCGACCGGGCGCGAGGAAGAAGCTCTCCTGGGGAAGGCGGAGATCGCGGCTCGCCGTCCGCACGATCCGCCAGATGAAGACATAGAGGAGCAAGAGGAAGAGGGCCTGGAAGAGCAGCAGTACCTGGTCGACCATCGCGCTACGTGAAGACTAGATCGTCTTCCTGCTCGCTACCACCAGCGAAGGTCGCGCCCGTCAAAGGCGCTCGAAGCGTAGCTCGGTCTGACCCAGCATGATCCGATCGCCGTCCGCGACCTCTGCCTGCTCGATTTTCTTCCCGTTCACCTGCGTGCCGTTCGTCGAGCTGAGGTCGACGAGCGTGAAACCACCGGGCCCGCGTCGGAGCTCGGCGTGACGCCGGGAGACGCTCGGGTCGTCGACGACGATGTCACACTCGCGTGCCCGGCCGAGCGTCAGCACCGGCCGCTCGACCTCGTGCCTGGTGCCGGCGAGCACGAGTGCCGCCCGCTCGAGGTCCGGCTCGACCACGGGCGCGGGCGTGTCGTCGTCGACCTCAGCTCCGGCTACCGCCGCGGCGGCGGCCGCAGCGGCAGCGGCGGCGGCTGCGGCCTCTGGCTCGACCTCGGCCGGGCCGTAGACGCGCGTGCCTCCCGGAGGAGGAGACGAGGGCTCCTGCGCAAGCGAGGAGACATCCGGGATCGCGAGCGTCGGCGGCGGCACCGGGGGCGCCGCCGGCTCGGCGCGGGCCTGAGGCGGAGCCTGAGCCAGGCGCGCCGCGATGCCGAACTCGCCGACCGACAGGTCGACGTCCTCGTGCAGCTCGACCCGGGGTCGAGAGACGAGGGCGTAGCCTTCGCGCCGGGCGTGGTCGGCGAGGTAGTCGCTGAGCTCGTGCAGAAGGCCCTCCTCGTAGCCGCGAAACTGCTCGCGGTCCTTCGGCGAGAGGTAGAGGTGGTACTCGTTGGGAACGTAGACACGCGAGACGGACACCGTCTTTGCCTCGTCCATCTCCTTCGCGAGCTTGCGCGCCAGCTCGACCGGCTGAACGTGCGAGCGGAACGCGCGGCCGAAGACGCCCTCGAAGAGCGATTCGATCCGATGCTCGATGCTGCGCAGCACCGCTCCCTCCTGGCCGGGACGCTCCTCGATTTGATTCCACGATCTACGGCGGCCGGCTGACACGGGGTTGGGCCGCGTCAGTCTGACGTGGCCTCTCGACACCGCCCTCGGGCGCAAGCCTCGCCTCGCGTCGAGTCGAGGGGCTCCGGCGAAGCGGTCTCGGCAATCAACCACACGGCCAGCGCGAAGCGTGAGCGCAAGCCCGGCGTGCCGGCGCCGAAGGCCAGGGGTACGAGAAGCCCGAGGGCAAGCACGGTCGCTCCGAGAGCGATGATCTTCCAGGCCCCGCGTGTACGCACCGCGGGTATGGCCACGGCGGCGAGCGCGAGCACGACGGCCTCCACGGCGACGAGCGGGTGAGCGGTCAGGGCGCCGAGGAGCGCGGAGGCTACGGCCCCCGGGCTCTCGCTGCCCTCGATGCCGAGCCCGAGCGGTGCCGGAGCGCCGTCGAACGGAAGCGACGCTCCTCGCAGCCCTGCCACGAGCGCGGCGGCGATGACTCCGGCTCCCGCCTGCAGCGCTCGCCGTAGAGGGCCCGCGGCGCGGGCGGCGAGCAAGGGCAGGAGGGGTAGCAACGCGGCGAGCGCGAGCAGCGGGCCGGCGAGGAAGAGCAGCGAGTGGCGTGGATCACGCCAGTGCACGACCGTCCACGCGAGCGCCGCCGGCACGTAGACGGCCGCGAGCCCGAGCGAGACGTCGCCGGCCGGCAAGATCGGGACCGCGAGCGCCGCCACGAGGCCGGCGCGCGGATCGGCGAGCGCCGCCAGGGCGGCGAGCGCCGCGAGCCCGAGCGAGACGCCCTGCGGGTAGAAGGGCAGCAGCGACGTCGCCAGGGCCACGAAGGCCGCGCACAGCGCGGCGTGGCCGGCCCGCTCGGCCAGCGAGCGTCGCGAGACCGCGGGCCGGTGGGCTCGCCGCTGCGCCTGCTGCTCGAGGCTGTCGCGGAGCTCCGTCGCGAGGCGCTTCGGCGCGGGCCGCCGAGCCGGGTCGCGTGCGAGCGCCCGGTCGACCGCGGCGGTCAGCGCGCGTGGCAGGTCCGGCCTGCGAGCGGCGAGCGGTGGGGCACCCTGCTCGATCAGACGCGCCGTCTCGACGGGTGATGACGACCAGAACGGCTGGTCACCCGCGAGTGCCTCCCACAGCATCAACCCGACCGCCCAGACGTCGGCGGCGCCCGTCGTCTCATCGCCGGCGAGCCGCTCGGGCGCGATGTAGGCGAGCGTGCCCGGTACGTCGCCGGTGGCGGTCAGGGCGTCCGCGTCGTCCATGAGCGCGAGCCCGAAGTCCAGCAGGCGCACCGAGACCTCCGCGCTCTCGACGAGCAGGACGTTCGCAGGCTTGACGTCGCGGTGCACGATGCCCCGTGCGTGCGCGTGCGCGAGGGCGTCCAGCAGCTGGGCGGCGGCCTCCACCGCGTGCGCGTCTTCCAGCAGGCCGGTCCGCATGGCGTCGCGCAGCGTGCAGCCGGGAACGTACTCGTACGCGACGTAGACGTGATGGTCGTCGCGGTCGACCGTGTGGACCCGCGCGCAGTGCCGATGGCGGAGCCGCTTGACGGCGACGGCTTCCCGTTCCGCCCGCGCTCCGGCCTTCCCCTCGCGTGGCACCACCTTCAACGCGACGTCGCGTCCGGCGATCTCGTCCCGGGCCAGCCAGACCGACCCCGATCCGCCGCTACCGAGCGGCCTGAGAGCGCGATAGCGCCCGAGGATCAGGTCGGGATCGGCGTGCGCTGCTGCGGTCTGGCTCATCCGTCGTGCGAACCTTGGCTCTCACCAGGCGAAGTCCTCCCTCTTCGGCTGCCCATCCGGAAGTCTGAGACTGCGCGTTGCCGGCCGCACTG
This sequence comes from uncultured Thermoleophilia bacterium, assembly GCA_963838105.1. Lineage (GTDB taxonomy): Bacteria > Actinomycetota > Thermoleophilia > Gaiellales > Gaiellaceae > CAWJNF01. The sequence continues at coordinate 174,079 of CAWIQC010000032.1, forward strand.
CCTGATATGCTCCGGCGGTTCCGGGGCCAAGAATCGATTCGCCTCCTTCCTGTGGCCGAGCGGCACCGACCCGACGACGACGATCTCGAATTCGACTTCTTCGACGAGCCTCTGACCACTGAGGCGACGACGGAGGTACGGCAGCCGCCGCGACGGCCTGCCGACGGCCCGCCGCCGCCGCCGCCCGTCAAGCCTCGCGCTCCCGGCCGTAACCCGCACATCCTCCGGCTTGCCGGCCCTGATCGTTGGTGCCATCGTGATCGCCATCGCGCTCGTGTTCGGCATCAAGGCCTGCCGGGATGACGGGGCGCAGGGCGAGTACGACGACTACCTCGAGTCGGCCTCGGCGGTGGCCAGCCAGTCGTCGAACGTCGGCGGTCAGCTCAGCGAGCTGCTGACCACGACCGGCCTGACGCTCGACGACCTGCAGAGCGGGCTGGCCGGGCTCGCGGAGCAGCAGGCTCAGGTCGTCGAGCGTACCGGCCAGCTGACGCCGCCGAGCCCGCTGCTCCGGGAACAGGAGAGCCTTCTCGAGGCGATGCAGCTTCGCGAGAGCGGTCTGCGCGGCCTCGAGCAGGCTGCCGCCCAGCTTCAGCCGTCGGCGGACCCCGAGGAGGCCGGCGCGACGCTCGCAGAGCAGGGATCGCGGGTCGTCGCCGGCGACGTCGTCTACGACGATCTCTTCAAGGCCCGCTCGGAGGAGGTGCTACGCCAGGAAGGCATCTCCGGCGTGGCCGTCCCCGAGTCGGTGTTCCTCAACCCGCCCGACATGCTCGATGCGAGCTCGATGACCGCTCTCGTCGAGCGCATCACCCAGGGCAGCGGCGAGGAAGGCACCGCCACGGGCCTCCACGGCAACGGCATCGTCTCGGTCACCGTCCTCCCCGAAGGGAAGGAGCTCTCGCCGGACGAGGAGAACACGGTCGCCGTGACCGAGGACTTCTCGATCGTCGTGGCCGTCGAGAACTCGGGTGACTTCCAGGAGACCGAGGTGCAGGTCACGATCCGCATCCTGCAGGAAGACGAGATCCGCAAGAGCAAGCGGATTCCCAGCATCGATGCGGGCGAGACCGAGGAAGTGACGTTCGAGAACTTCACGAACATCAACTTCACTGCGCTGACCACCCTCAAGGTGACCGTGGCTCCGGTCGAGGGCGAGGAGAACACGGACAACAACACGGTCGACTACCCGGTGATCTTCAGCATTCTCTGACGAGTCTTGGCGCTCCTCGCCTTCTCCGCCACTGCGGCCGGCTGGATCGCTGTCGGCGCCGCCATAGTGGCCGTAGTGGCAGTCGGCGTGGCGGTCCTCGCCTGGTCGGCCGTTCGCAGGGTGCGGCGCGCCCAGACCGTCGTGATCGGGTCGGGCCAGGACGATCTCGTCGACTTCGCGGTCTCCCTGCAGACGCGGGCGGACGATCTCCACCGAGCCGTCGACGAGGTTGCGGCCGGCCTCGCCCGGGTCGACCGCCGGGTCGACGGCGCTCTGTCACGCGCTGCGCTCGTTCGCTTCGATGCGTTCGAGGACCTCGGCGGCCAGCAGTCCGCCTCGCTGGCGCTGCTGGATGCCAGTCGCTCCGGGATCGTCCTTACCGCAATCCAGGGCCGCGACCACGCACGAATCTACGTGAAGGAGCTCGATCGCGGACGGGCGCCGGTGGCGCTTTCGCCGGAGGAGCAGCAGGCTGTCGAGCGCGCGATGGCGCTGTCCTGACGATCCCCCGGCGCGCCGTGCCGGAGGGCTCGATGCGGGCCTCCTGTCCGTACAATGTGGCCCGTGGCGCAGGTTCTCGTCCTGAACTCGAGCTACGAGCCGCTGAACGTCTGCTCGGTACGCCGTGCGCACGTGCTCATCTTCAAGGGCAAGGCCGAGGCGGTCGAGACGCTCGAGCGTCCGCTGCGCTCTGCCGCGGCGACGTTCGCGTGGCCGCTCGTCATCCGCCTGCTCTCCTACGTGCGCGTGCCGCGTGCCGTCCAGCGCCGTATCTCACGGCGCGCGCTCTTCGCCCGGGACGGCTGGCGCTGCCAGTACTGCGGGTCGACCGGCCGGCTGACGCTCGATCACGTCGTTCCCCGCAGCCGGGGCGGGGACTCGGTCTGGGAGAACGTCGTCGCATCGTGCGCCCCGTGCAACCTCCGCAAGGGTGACCGGCTGCCCGAGGAAGCGCAGATGCACCCGCAGGTCCGCCCGCGACCGCCTGCTCCCGCGCTCTTCATCACGCTTGCCGCATCGCATATCCACGATCGCTGGCGCCCGTACCTCGGGATCCGGGGCTCCGGCCGTCGCGGTCGCGTAGGCGCGCGACGTGGCGTCCGCTGCACGGGTGGATATACTGACGCCGCACGATCGAGGCGACGAGGCCTCAGGCGCACGACGGCGCCTGGGGCCTTTTTCCATTTAGGAGGTGGCGCATGGCGACGACGAAGGACAGAGCGACGAGCGACCCGGAGGCGCGCGCAACCGTGGTCAGGCGGGTCAAGGACGAGAGCGTCGACTTCGTCCTCCTGTGGTTCACGGACATCGTCGGGCAGCTGAAGAGCTTCGCGATCGTGATCGACGAGCTCGAGGGCGCGCTCGACGACGGGATGGGCTTCGACGGCTCGTCGATCACCGGGTTCAACCCGATCGAGGAGTCGGACATGGTCGCGATCCCGGATCCGACGACGTTCCAGGTGCTGCCGTGGCGAACCGGCGAGCACAAGGTGGCGCGCATGATCTGCGACGTCGTGAGCCCGGACGGCACGCCGTACGAGGGTGACCCGCGCTACGTCCTCAAGCGGGCGCTCGAGCGGATGCGCTCGATGGGCTTCGACGCGTTCAACGTCGGCCCGGAGCTCGAGTACTTCTACTTCAAGAGCGACGACGGGACGGAGCTTCTCGACCACGGCGGCTACTTCGACCTCGCGACGCTGGACGTCGCGTCCGAGTGGCGCAAGGAGACGATCAAGGCGCTCGAGTCGATGGGGATTCCGGTCGAGTACGCCCACCACGAGGTGGCGCCCTCCCAGCACGAGATCGACATGCGCTTTTCGGACGCGCTCGCGATGGCCGACCACACCGTCACCTACAGGCTGATCGTCAAGGAGATCGCGACCAAGTACGGGATCTACGCCACGTTCATGCCGAAGCCGCTGTTCGGGCACAACGGCTCCGGCATGCACACGCATCAGTCGCTCTTCACCAACGGTGGCAACGCGTTCTACGACCCGGACGACGAGTTCCACCTCACCGACACCGCGAAGCACTTCATCGCCGGCCAGCTCCACCACGCGCGCGAGATCTGCGCGATCTTCGCTCAGTGGGTGAACTCCTACAAGCGGCTCGTGCCCGGCTACGAGGCCCCCGTCTACGTCGCCTGGTCGCAGCGGAACCGCTCGGCGCTGATCCGGATCCCGCTCTACCACCCCGGCAAGGAGCGCGCGACCCGCGCGGAGATTCGCTGCCCCGACCCCGCGTGCAACCCGTACCTGACGTTCGCGGCGCTCCTCCAGGCGGGCCTCGAGGGCATCGAGCAGGGCTACGAGCTGCCGCCGCCGATGGACGAGAACCTGTTCGAGCTGACGCACGAGGAGCGGCGCGAGCGCGGCATCATCAGCCTCCCGGAGTCACTCGGCGAGGCGATCGACGAGCTTGCCCAGTCGGATCTCTGCCGGCGCGTGCTCGGCCCGCACATCTTCGAGCGCTACGTGGCGCTCAAGGAGCGCGAGTGGGACGACTACCGCGTCCAGGTCACGCCCTGGGAGCTCGAGCGCTACCTGTCCACGCTCTGACGGTGCCGGCGGTGGGCCAGATGCGTGGTCTGCTACGGCTGGCGCAGGTCGTCGCGCTCGATCCGGAGCGCGATGACCTCGCTCGTCGGATCGACGTCCGCGATGTCCGACGCGAGCACGATGCGACGCCGGCGCCAGGGCAGCCGGCCGCGGACGGTCAGTCGCGGCTGGACGTCGGGCGCGACGCTCGCCTGCTCGACCCGCCCGACGATCCGGCCCCGCGCGTCGGCGACGAGATACCCATCTGTGGCGGCGAGAACGTTGGGGTCGATCGAGACGCTGGTCATGAGGAAGGCGGTGGCTTTTCGGCCTGCTCGCCGGCCAGCGTACCCAACCGGTCCCCGGATGCCAGTCCAGGAGGGAGGAGCCGCGTGCGACTCGACGCGCGACCTATGATCGCAGGAGCGCCTAACAGAAAGGAGACCCGCCCGGCTGGGTGCGATGGCTGAGGCCGAGGCAAGGACGCAGGGAGCGTGCGTATCCGGAGGATACGTGCGCGACCGAGGACACAGCATCGGGCCAGCCAGCGCGGCCAGACGGCGCAGTACTCCATTCTGTTGGGCGCGCTAACCAAGGATATGGATCGCTCCGAACGACACCTGCGTCTCGTCACCGAGACCATCGCGGCCGTTGGCTCCACGCTCGACCTGGGAGAGCTGTTCGAGCTGATCGCGGCGAAGGTGGCCGAGGCGCTCGAGGCCGACGCGTGCTTCGTCTACCTCTACGACCAGCCGGCCGACGAGCTCGTGCTGCGTGCCTCTGTCGGCACCCGCGTCGAGGAGCTGACGCGCACGCCGAAGATGCGTCCCGGCGAGGGCATCACCGGCACGGCGGCGGCCGAGCGGGCGCCGATCATGATCGCGCGGGCGGCCCACCTCGACCCGCGCTTCAAGTCCTTCCCGAACCTCCACGAGGAGCAGTACGAGTCGATCCTCGCGGTTCCGATCCTGGCACGCGACCAGCTGGAGGGCGCGCTGAACGTCCGCACGGTGGCGCCGCGCGAGTACGACCATGCCGAGATCGAGCTCCTCATGGCCATCGCCGGTCAGGTCGCGCAGGCGATCGAGAACGCCAAGCTGTACGACCACGCGCAGCGCCGCGTGGCCGAGCTCGAGGCGCTGGCCCGGATTTCTGAGACCGTGTCCGAGTCGCTCTACCTGGAGGAGTCGCTCGAGCACATCGTGACGACGACCATGTCGGCGGTGCACGCGACGGGGGCATCGCTCGTCCTCGCCGACGGCCGGACGGCCTGGCCCGCGGGTCGCTCCGGCGCGTACACGGAGCGCACGCCGTTGCGCTGGAAGGGTCGCCAGATCGGCGAGCTCGTCTGCGACCGGGATTCGCCCTTCACCGACGAGGAGCGGACGCTGCTCACCTCGATCGCTCACCATGCGGCCGTCGCGCTCGAGCACGGTCGGGCCGTCATGCGCGGCGTGCTCGCTCAGGAGATCCATCACCGCGTCAAGAACAACCTGCAGACCGTCGCCTCGATGCTTCGGCTGCAAGCCCGATCGACCGAGGTCGACCCGAGGCGGGCGCTCGAGGACTCGGTGAACCGAATCCTCGCGATCGCGGCCGTTCACGAGGTGCTGACGGAACGGCGGGAGGACGACGTCGACCTCGGCGAGCTCATCGAGCGTCTGCGCCGGATGATCGTCCAGGGCCTGGGCGCCGGCAAGCACGTCGTGTCGAGCATCGAGCCCGTGTCGCTCGCCGGGGCCCGCGCGACACCGCTTGCGCTCGTCTTCTCCGAGCTGCTCCAGAACGCGCTCGAGCACGGCGGGAACGACGTGTCGATCGAGCTCTCGCGGCGGAACGGGGACGTCGTCCTCGTTGTCTCCGACAATGGGGACGGGGTCGGCGCGGCCAAGCAGGGCACGGGCCTCTCGATCGTGCAGGCGCTCGTCCAAGACGAGCTGAAGGGAACGTTGTCGCTCCACGCCGAGAACGGATTGCGCGCAGAGGTCGCGTTCCCCAATGAGCTGCCCGCTGCGATGTTCCTGGGCCGCACGGCGGCCCATCGGAGGCCGGATCCGGCCCCTACGTGTTCCCGGCAGCCGGCGGCCCACGGGCCGGATGGGATCCGGCCCCTACGAGGACCTGCCGGGGCCCGGTGTAGGGGCCGCATCTCATGCGGCCCGAGGGCGTTCCGGCAATGAGGATTCTCCTCGCCGAGGACGAGACGATCATCCGCCTGGATTTGCGGGACCTGCTGGAGCGCGCCGGCTTCGAGGTCTGCGCCGAGGCGAAGGACGGCGAGGAGGCGGTGGAGCTGGCCCGCCAGGCGGAGCCCGATCTCGCCATCCTCGACGTGAAGATGCCTCGTCTCGACGGGATCGAGGCCGCGCGGCGCATCATCTCGGAGCGGCCGATCCCGATCGTGATGCTCACGGCCTACAGCCAGGAGGAGCTCGTGTCGCGGGCCGTCGAGGCGGGCGTGTTCGGCTACCTCGTCAAGCCGTTCCGCGAGACCGACCTGCTGCCGGCCATCCGCGCGGCCCGCGCGCGGCACGACGAGCTCGCGGCGCTGCGCGAGGAGGCCGACTCGCTTACCGAGGCGCTCGCCACTCGCAAGCTCGTCGAGCGCGCCAAGGGTCTCCTGATGGATCGCGAGGGCCTGACCGAGCAGGAGGCGTTCGGGCGCCTGCGCCGTGCGAGCCAGGTCTCCGGCCGGCCCATGCGAGTCGTCGCCGAGGCGCTCATCGCCACCTTTGCCGAGGCCCCGTAACCCGTGAGCGCGCGGTGACAGTGGACCGTGTCCGTGGCCGTCTGGGCCGCGTCGGCGTCTGGCTCGGGGCGCTCGGCTGGGCGGCCGCGGCGGACACGCGCGCGGCGGCGGCCGAGATCGACGATCTCGGCTATGGCGCGCTGTGGCTCGGGGAGGCGCACTCGGGCAAGGAGATCTTCAGCAACATCGGCCTGGTGCTCGCGGCGACACGCCGGCTCGTCGTGGCGAGCGGCATCGCGAACATCTGGGTGCGCGACGCAACTGCGATGAACGCCGGTGCGATCGCGCTCGCGGAGGCCTACCCCGGCCGGTTCCTGCTCGGGCTCGGCGTCAGCCATCCGCCGCAGCTCGCGCCGCGCGGGCTCGAGTACCGGCGACCCGTCGCGACGATGAGCGCCTACCTCGACGAGATGGACGCGGTCGGGTACGAGGGCCCGCGTCCAGACGAGCCTGTGCCCCGCGTTCTGGCGGCGCTGCGTCCGCCGATGCTCGAGCTCGCGCGGGACAAGTCCGGCGGCGCGCATCCGTACTTCGTGCCTCCCGAGCATACGGCTCGGGCACGCGAGATCCTGGGCCCCGAGCGGCTGCTCGCCCCCGAGCAGGCGGTGCTTCTCGAGACCGACCCGACCGCGGCACGTGCCCGTGCCCGCGAGCACATGGGCTGGTACCTGACCCTCCCGAACTACGCCGAGAACCTGCGCTGGCTCGGGTTCGACGACGACGACTTCGCCGAGTCCCATCAGCGACCGGCTGGTGGACGCGATCGTCGCGTGGGGCGACGAGGCGGCTATCCGGGCGCGCGTGCAGGCGCATCTCGACGCCGGCGCCGACCACGTCTGCCGTCCAGCCCCTCGAACCGGATCGCGGACTGGGGCTCGACCAGCTGCGGGCGCTCGCGCCGGTCCTCCTGACGCTGTAACCGGGCGCAGTCAGGCGGCGTGGGCCTGACCGGGAGCGACGATGCCCGCGATCTCCGCGGCACGCTCCTTGGGCGCGATGCCGGTAAGGAACGTGAACCCGTTCGGGTCGTAGAGCACGAGCTCCGTGTTCATGAACTCCTGCCGCACGGCAGCTGGCGACGATGCCGGCCCGCGAGACGCTGAACGCGATCTCCGGTCGCTTGTCCCGGATGCCCTGGGCAAGGTGGAAGACCCGGCGATCGGTGACGACGAGGAGGCCGACCTGGCCGTCATGAGCTGCCTGGGCTGCCGTCTCGACGCGTTCACCCTCGACCAGGAACAGCGGCACGAGCCACCGTTCGACCGCTCCCGGGCGCTTGCCCAGCCTGGCGGCGATCAGCTCGTCGATCGTCCTCGCGTCGCCTTCGTCCACGCCGACGGTATCGGCGCCGGGTCGCCGCGGCCTTAGTTAGAGCGCAGGTCCTCAAGAGCTCGGCGCGCGGCCACGCCGGGGCGCGAGGCCTTCTCGGGCGCAAGAACAGGCCCACGAGGAGGCCGAAGACGAAGCCTCCGATATGGGCGAAGAAGGCGACGCCGCCCGTGCCTGTGCCGGTAGGCGCGAAGAGGTCGAATCCGCCCTGCCACAGCTGGAACAGGAACCAGACGCCGAGGAACAGCACCGCCGGCACCTCGATGGGCAGAAAGATGATGATCAGAACGACGAAGGTGAGCACCCGCGCGTGCGGGAACAGCAGGAAGTAGGCGCCCAGGACGCCCGCGATGGCGCCGCTCGCGCCGACGTTCGGGATCACCGAGTCCTCGGGGACGCCGAACTCGAGGGTGACGACGGTCTGCGTCGCGGTGGCGGCAAGTCCGGCGGCGAGGTAGAAGACCGCAAAGGGAAACCGACCCATGCGGTCTTCGACGTTGTTCCCGAAGATCCAGAGGAAGAGCATGTTGCCGAGGATGTGGATCCAGCTCCCGTGCATGAACATGGACGTGAAGGCGTCGACCGGCCACTCCGGCCCTGGTGCCAGACAGGTGCCCTGGTAGTCGCAGGGGATCCAGCCGGAGTCGACCACCGAGCGCTCGAGGCCGGGCAGCTGGTAGAAGAGCCAGACCGCGGCGTTGATCGCGATCAGCGTGACCGTGACGATCGGGAAGCGGCGGGTCGGGATGTTGTCCTTGACCGGGAACACGCGTGAACAGAAGGTACCCCGGGTGAGGGTCTGGACCATCGGCCACGGACGCCGGCCGATCGAGGAGCTTCTCGCCTGCCTGGAGCCGGCCGGCGTGCGGACGCTCGTCGACGTCCGACGCTATCCCGGCTCGCGCCGCAACCCGCAGTTCAACCAGGCCGCGCTCGCCGAGTCGCTCGAGGCAGCCGGCGTCGCCTACCGACACGCGGTCGAGCTCGGCGGCAGGCTCTCCGGCGAGCCCGGTGCCGAGCGCTTCGGCTGCCTGCGCGAGCCGGCGTTCAGAAGCTACGCGGCGCGCATGGCGAGCGCCGCCTGGCAACAGGAGCTGGAGGAAGCGCTGGCCGAGCCTTCGCCGTGCTTCATGTGCGCCGAGACGCTCTGGTGGAAGTGCCACCGGCGCCTGATCGCCGACCTGCTCGAGGCGCGCGGGCACGAGGTCTTCCACCTGATGCGGCCGCACGAGGTGCGGCGGCACCGGCACGGCGACGAGGCGGCGGCCGCCGGCGGCCGGCTCTACCTCTGCGGCCAGCTGGTAGCGTGACGCGGCACCGAGGGGACGGTGAGCTTCCTCGTGGACACGGTTTCCGGCCTCCGCGTCGATAACCGCCTCCGTGGGTAACGTTCCTGCGGGCTCTCGATGACCAAGGACGCTCGCCAGCTCTCCATCGACACCATCCGGACGCTCGCGATGGACGCCGTCCAGCAGGCGAACGCAGGGCACCCGGGGACGGCGATGGCGCTCGCCCCCGTCTCGTACCTGATCTACCGCGAGCTCCTGCGCGCCAACCCGACCAGCCCCGATTGGCCGGGCCGGGACCGCTTCGTGCTCTCGGCGGGACATGCCTGCATCCTCCAGTACGCGACCCTCCATCTCACGGGCTACAACCTCTCGCTCGACGAGCTCAAGCGGTTCCGCCAGTGGGAGTCGCTGACCCCCGGCCATCCCGAGCACTTCCTGACACCGGGAGTCGAGACGACCACGGGGCCGCTCGGCCAGGGCTTCGGGAACGCCGTCGGGATGGCGATGGCCGAGCGCTTCCTGGCGCAGCGTTACAACCGGCCGGGGCACGAGGTCGTCGACCACCGCGTGTACGTGATCGCGTCGGACGGGGATCTCATGGAGGGCGTGTCTCAGGAGTCCGCCTCGCTCGCCGGCGCGTTCGGGCTCGGCAAGCTCGTCGTCGTCTACGACGACAACCGCATCACGATCGACGGCACGACCGCGCTCTCCTTCGACCACGAGGACAAGGGCAAGCGGTTCGAGGCCTACGGCTGGCACGTGCAGCACGTACCCGACGTCAACGACCTCGACGCGCTCGAGACCGCCCTCCGCGGCGCCGCGGCGGAGGCGGAACGCCCGTCCCTCGTCGTCGTGCGCAGCCACATCGCCTACCCGGCGCCACATGCGACCGACACGGCCAAGGCGCACGGCTCGCCCCTCGGCGAGGACGAGGTTCGAGCGACGAAGGAGCTGCTCGGCTTCGATCCGGACGCGACGTTCGTGATCCCGGACGAGGTCTACGAGCACATGAGCCTGGTCGAGAAGGGCCAGGCGCTCGAGGACGAATGGCGCGAGCGCTTCGAGGCGCTGGCGTACCGCGTTCCCCACGCGCCGCGGAGGACTGGGACCAGGCCCGGACAGGGAAGCCTCGTCCCCGGCTGGGTCGAGGCCCTGCCGAGCTTCGATCCGGCCGAGAAGCCCAAGCTGGCCACGCGCGCCGCCGGCTCCACGGTGATGGAGGCCTTCAAGGCGTTCACGCCGACGATGGTCGGAGGCGCGGCCGACCTCGTCGAGTCGACCCGGACCGCCTTCGACGGCGCCGGGGTCTTCTCGCACGACTTCGCCGGCCGCAACGTCCCGTTCGGCGTCCGCGAGCACGCGATGGGGGCGATCGTCAACGGCCTTTCGCTGCACGGCGGCATCGTGAAGCCGTACGGCTCCACGTTCCTCATCTTCAGCGACTACATGCGACCGGCCGTGCGTCTGTCGGCGCTCATGAACCTGCCGGTCGTGTGGGCCTGGACCCACGACTCGGTGGGGCTCGGCGAGGACGGGCCGACCCACCAGCCGGTCGAGCACCTGGCGGCGCTGCGCGCCATCCCGAACCTCTGGGTGATGCGGCCCGCCGACGCGAACGAGACGACGTATGCATGGAAGGTCGCGCTCGAGCGCGCGGAAGGGCCCGTCGCGCTCATCCTGTCGCGCCAGGACCTGCCGGTCCTGGAGCGCGGCGAGGGTCAGTGCGCCGACGCTGCCGGTGTCGAGCGCGGCGCCTACGTGCTCTGGGAGTCGGACGCCAGCGCCACTCCGGACATCGTCCTGCTCGCGACCGGCTCGGAGGTCTCCGTGGCGCTCGAGGCGGCGACGGCGCTGGCCGAGGACGGGTCTGCCGTCCGTGTCGTCTCGATGCCCTGCTGGGAGCTCTTCGAGGCACAGCCCGCGTCGTACCGGGACGAGGTGCTGCCGCCCGAATGTGACGCCCGCGTCGCGGTCGAGGCGGCGGTAGCTCTCGGCTGGGAGCGCTGGATCGGCAACCGGGGTGACGTGGTCTCGCTGGAGCGCTTCGGCGCCTCGGCTCCGGGCGCGACCGTCCTCGAGAAGCTCGGCTTCACGCCCGGCAACGTCGCCACGCGGGCGCGGGCATTGCTCCAGCGACGGCAACGCGTCGGCTAGGGAAGAAAGCCAGAGAAAGGATCGACATGGCCAAGTCCCCCCTTCAGTCTGCTCTCGGCCCAGGGCCAGAGCGTCTGGATCGACTACCTCTCGCGCGACCTGCTCCAGAGCGGCGAGCTCGAGCGCATGATGCGCGACGACGCCGTCGTGGGGGTCACGTCGAACCCGACGATCTTCCACAAGGCGATCTCGGCCGGCCACGCCTACGACGAGCAGCTCGCCGAGGCGGCGAACGAGACGCGTGACCCCAAGGAGCTCTTCATCAAGCTCGCGGCGACCGATGTCGGCAATGCGTGCGATCTCCTGCGCGGCGTCTGGGAGAAGACCTCCGGCCGGGACGGCTACGTCTCGATCGAGGTCGACCCGACGCTCGCCTATGACACGGAGGCCACCACGGCGGAGGCGAAGCGCCTCCACGCGCTCCTCGACCGGCCGAACGTCTTCGTCAAGATCCCGGCGACGAAGCCGGGCTTGCCCGCGATCGAGGACATGATCGCGAAGGGCAAGTCGATCAACGTCACGCTGATCTTCTCGCTCGAGCGCTACGAGGAGGTCGCCGAGGCCTACATACGGGGCCTCCAGCGGCTCTGCGCGCACGGCGGCGACCCCTCGACGGTCGCCTCGGTGGCGAGCTTCTTCGTCTCGCGGGTCGACACGGAGGCGGATCGCCGGCTGGACGAGCTCGGCGGCCACGACGACCTCGAGGGCAAGCTCGCGATCGCCAATGCCAAGCTCGCCTACCGGCGCTACGAGGAGCTCTTCTCGGACGAGCGCTGGCAGGAGCTGGCCGCCAAGGGCGCGACGCCCCAGCGCTGCCTCTGGGCGTCGACCTCGACGAAGAACCCGGACTACCGCGACGTCCTCTACGTCGAGGAGCTGATCGGCCCCGATACCGTCGACACGATGCCGGAGGAGACGATTCGCGCCTTCCAGGATCACGGCCGGGTCGCTCCCACGCTCCGCCAGGGGATCGACGAGGCGGAGCGCGTCTTCGAGCGCCTCGCCGCCGTCGGTGTCGACTACGACGACGTCACCGACACGCTCGAGCGGGAGGGCGTCGAGAAGTTCGCGGATTCCTTCGCGGAGCTCCTCGACGGGATCCGCGCCTCCACCGCCGAGCTGAAGGCCGCGTGAGACCCTTCCCCGATGACTGTAGGGGCCGGTCCCCGACCGGCCCGATCGGGCCGCATCTCATGCGGCCCGCGGGTGCCGGCGCGATGACCGACGTCGCCGAGAACCCGCTCGCCGTGGGGCTGACCGTGCGGCGCGTGCCGGAGCCGTGCGCCGTGACCATCTTCGGGGCGTCCGGGGACCTCACCCAGCGAAAGCTGATGCCGGCGCTCTACTGCCTCGCGGTCAACCGCTTCCTGCCGGACCGCTTCGGGATCGTCGGCGTCGCGCGCACGGAGATGAGCGACGACGAGTTCCGCGCCCGCATGCGCGAGGCGGTCGAGCAGCACGGCCGCTGCGAGTTCCGCACCGACGTCTGGGAGGAGCTCGCGGCCGGCATGCGCTACGTCTCCACGGAGTTCGCGGACGAGGACGGCGAGCTCGAGGTGGCCCGGGCGCTCGGCGAGCTGGACGAGACCCGCGGTACCCAGGAGAACCGCGTCTACTACCTGGCCATCCCGCCCTCGGTCATGCAGGCGACCGTCGAGCAGATCGGGCACCACCGGAGCGGCTCCGGCTGGCTCCGGCTGATCGTCGAGAAGCCGTTCGGCCGCGACGCCGACAGCGCGAGACAGCTGAACCGCATGCTCGCGCAGCACTTCGAGGAGCGCGAGATCTACCGGATCGACCACTACCTCGGCAAGGAGACGGTTCAGAACATGTCGGTGCTGCGATTCGGCAACGGGATCTTCGAGCCGATCTGGAACCGCCAGATGATCGACCACGTCCAGATCACGGTGGCCGAGTCGCTCGGCGTCGAGGGCCGCGCCGGCTTCTACGAGCAGGCGGGCGCGATCCGCGACATCGTCCAGAACCACCTGCTCCAGCTCGTCGCGCTGACGGCGATGGAGCCGCCGATCGACTTCACGGCCGATTCCGTCCGCAACGAGAAGGTCAAGGTGCTGCGGGCGATCCACACGCCGGCGCCGAAGGAGGTGCTGCGGGGCCAGTACGGGCCGGGATTCGTCGAGGGAGCGGAGGTGCCCGGCTACCGCCAGGAGGAGGGCGTCGCCGCTGACTCGCCCACCGAGACGTACGTCGCGGCGAAGCTCTTCGTCGACAACTGGCGCTGGGCCGACACGCCGTTCTACATCCGCACCGGCAAGCGGCTACCGCGCCGCGAGACGACGATCGCGATCCAGTTCAAGCGCGCTCCCCATCCGCCCTTCGAGCTCGACCACGAGGACGCGCTCCGACCGAACGTGCTCCTCGTCCACATCCAGCCGGACGAGGGCGTCTCGATGACGATGAGCGCGAAGGTGCCCGGTCAGGGCATGACCATCCGGCCGGTGCACATGGACTTCGCCTACGGCGGCGCCTTCCGCTCGGGCATCCCGGAGGCGTACGAGCGGCTGATCCTCGACTGCATGCTCGGCGACGCGACCCTGTTCACGCGCTCGGACGAGGTCGAGGAGCAGTGGGATCTCGTGGACGCCGTCATCGCCGCCTGGAAGCGCGAACGGCCGTCGTTCCCGAACTACGCGGCCGGGACGTGGGGGCCCGTCTCCGCCGACGAGCTGCTCCATCGCGACGGGCGCTCCTGGCGCCGGCATTGATCGAGAACGCGACACTCGGCGCCATCGAGAGAGAGCTTCGCCGGCTCAACGCGGAGACCCTCGAGCCGGGGCAGAATCTCCTGCGGACGCGCGTCCTCACCCACACGGCCTGGGTGCCGCGGGAGTGGGAGGAGGCCGCTCGAGGCGTCCTGGCGGCGCTCCAGGAGCGCCATCCGTCCCGGGTGATCGCTCTCTTCCCCGACCCCGAATCGGCTCGCGACGCGCTCGACGCGGAGGTCGAGATCCTCCGCTTCGGCAAGGGTGGCGTCCGGGAGTCGATCGCTTCAGAGGTGATCACGCTCTGGCTACGCGGCCGCCGGGCGGCCGCTCCGGGGAGCGTGGTGGAGCCGCTGCTCGTCTCCGATCTCCCCGCCTTCCTGCGCTGGCGCGGAGAGCTCACGTTCGGCTCGCCGGAGCTCGAGCAGCTCGTCGGCGTGGTCGACCGCCTGATCGTGGACGGGACGGAGTGGCGCGATCCCGACTCGACGTACCGCTACCTGCCGACGCTGTTCGAGCGCGTCGACCCTCTCCGACATCGCCTGGAGCCGGCTCCTGCAGTGGCGCCAGGCGATCGCGCGGCTCTGGCCGGACGTCGCCGAGGCGGAACGGCTCGTCGTCGCCGGCCCTCGGGCCGAAGGCCTTCTCCTCGCCGGGTGGCTGAGGTCGCGGCTCGAGCACGAGGTGGAGCTCGAGCACGAGGCCGCCGAGGAGATCGAGCTGGTCGAGCTCGACGGGCGCGCGATCGCCCCTATGCGCGCCGAAGATCGCACCCCCAGCGACCTGCTCTCGGCGGAGCTCGAGCAGTTCGGGCGCGACCGGATCTACGAGGCGGCCGTTCAGGCCGCGCAGTGACGACGGATTCCGTGCTCGACGTCGCCGGGCGAGGCGTCACGGTTACGAGCCCGCGCAAGGTCTTCTTCGCGGAGCGCGGGGAGACGAAGCTCGACCTGGTGCAGTACTACCTCGCTGTCGCTGAGCCGCTCATGCGCACCGGCGGCGGGCGGCCCACCCTCATGCAGCGCTTCCCTCACGGCGCGGAGGGCAGCTCGTTCTTCCAGAAGCGCGTCCCTCAGACTGCGCCCGAGTGGCTGCAGACGACGATCGTGAGCACGCCGAACGGGACGACCTCCCGCGCGCTCGTTCTCGCTGACATGGCCCACGTGGTCTGGGCGGTGAACCTGGCCTGCCTCGGCTTTCATGTCTGGCCGTACCTTCACCACCGCCCCGATGTCGCGGACGAGCTGCGCCTCGACCTCGATCCGCAGCCGGGTGTCGACTTCGACGACGTACGGGCCGCGGCGGCCGAGCTCCGCCGCCTGCTCGACGAGCTCGGGATGGTCGGCTACCCGAAGACCACCGGGAACCGCGGCCTCCACGTCTACGTCCGGCTCGAGCCGCGCTGGGACTCCTACCAGGTGCGGGCCGGTGCGGTCGCCGTCGCGCGCGAGCTCGAGCGCCGCCGCCCGGAGCTCATCACCTCGGCTTGGTGGAAGGAGGAGCGCGGCCGCCGCGTCTTCGTCGACTACAACCAGAACGCGCCACACAAGACCGTCTTCGGCGCGTGGTCGGTGCGGGCCCGTCCCGGCGCCCAGGTATCTGCGCCCCTGACCTGGGACGAGATCGGCTCGCTGCACCCCGACGAGCTGACGATCGCGAGCGTGCCCGAGCGGCTGGCGGCGGAGGGTGACCCGTGGGAAGGCATGAATGAGCAGCCGCAGTCACTGGAGCCGCTGCTCGAGCTCCACGAGCAGGATCGGGCTGCCGGTCTGCGGGACGCTCCGTGGCCGCCCGTCTATCCGAAACAGCCGGACGAGCCGCCACGGGTCGCTCCCAGCCGGGCTCGCAAGGACGCCGTCTAAACGTCCCCGGGACGCGACGCCTCGCACGTGGCGGGAGCCGATGCATCTCAGCGTTGCCTCCGTGGGAGGCGACGCCGTTCGCCGTCGAGCCCCGGTGGGTCGAGCTCGCGGTCGTGCTGCTCCTCGGCGGCTGGTACCTGCGAGAACAGCGCCTGCGACCCGCCGGCGGCTGGCGCCAGGCCGCCTTCGCGGCCGGGCTCGTCCTGCTCGTTCTCGCCTTCGCCACTCCTGTCGACACCCTCGCCCGCCGCTACCTCCTCTCGGCACACCTCGTCCAGAACGTGCTCCTCGCCGAGTGGGTCCCGCTCCTCCTCGTCGCCGGCCTGGGGCCGCTCACGGCGGCGGCGCTCACCCGCCATCGCGCGGTTCGCCTGCTGACGCGGCCGGTCGTGGCTTTGCCCGTCTGGGTCGGCACGTACGTCGCCTGGCACGTCCCCGCCGCGTACGAGGCCGCCCTACGCCACCCCGAGACGCTGCTGCCGGTCGAGCACCTCTCCTACGTTCTCGCCGGCGTCCTGCTCTGGTGGCCGGTGTTCCACTACCAGCCCTGGGCCGGCCGCTCCGGGGCGAAGGCTGCCTACGTATTCGCCGCCTTCCTGCTCGCAAGCCCTATCGGCCTCGCCCTCGCGCTGCTGCCGAGCGCCCTCTACGGCTTCTACGAGGCCGCGCCGCGAGTCTGGGGAGCTCTCGCCGCTGCTCGACCAGCAGATCGCCGGCATCACGATGTCGCTCGCCGAGGCGGTCGTCTTCTTCGCGGCCTTCGCGATTCTCTTCCTCCGCTTCCTCACGGAGGAGGAGCAGCGGGAGACCGCCCGCGTAGCGGGCGCTCCGTAGGGGCCGGATCTCATCCGGCCCGCTGCGGGATCTCACCGGGATCTCACTCCTCGCCCGCGAAGAACATAAAGATATGGACATATCTAGTTGTCAAGCAAGACTAGACTGTGCTACGGTCGTCGCATGGAACGGTCGGCAGGGCAGGTCTCGATGAACCGGCTCCTCGATGGGCTGAAGGCGGTTGCGGAGCCCACGCGACTGAGAATCCTCTCGCTGTGCGCTCACGCCGAGCTTTCGGTCAGCGAGGTCACGCAGATCCTCGGGCAGAGCCAGCCGCGCGTCTCGCGACACCTCAAGCTGCTGACCGACGCGGGTCTGCTCGATCGATTCCGCGAGGGCCCGTTCGCCTTCTATCGGCTCGCCGGCGAGGGCGCCAGCGCCGCTCTTGCTGCGAGCCTCGCCGATCTCGTACCGCTGGACGATCCTCTTGCCCAGCGAGATCTGGGCCGGCTGGCGACGATCAAGGCCGAGCGGGCGCAGGCGGCCGCCGACTACTTCCGCGCCAACGCCGGCCGCTGGGACGTCATTCGCCGCATGCACGTCGCCGACAGCGAGGTCGAGCAGGCGCTGCTGGCCTCCTTGCCGACCGGGCCGCTCGGCGAAGTCGTCGACCTCGGCACGGGGACGGGCCGCATGCTCGAGCTCGTGGCCGGTCGCGCGTCCAGGCTGGTCGGAATCGACCGATCGCGCGAGATGCTGGCGATCGCTCGCACCAAGCTCGAGCGCGGCGAATGCCAGGGGCTGGCAAGTGCGTCACGGCGACGTGCACGCCTTGCCGCTCGCCGACGAGAGCTTCGACGTCGCCCTCATGCACCAGGTTCTGCACTTCCTCAAGGATCCCGAGGAGGCGCTGGCCGAGGCCGCGCGGGTCCTGCGGCGGGGCGGCCTTCTCATCGTGGTGGACTTCGCCCGTCACGAGGTCGAGGGGCTGCGCGACGAGCACGCTCACATCTGGCTCGGCTTTGCTGATCAGGAGGTGGCGACCTGGCTGCGCAGGGCCGGCCTGACCTGCCGCTCGATCGAGCATCTGGCCGGGGATCCACTGACCGTCACGCTGTGGTCGGCGGAGCGCGGTCCGGAGCAGGCGTTCGAAAGCCGGCCGCTCGTCGGGCCGTCTGCGGGAGGCGTCGTGACAGCCGTGCTGCTCGAGCCGAACGGCGGGGCGCCCGATCAGCCGGCGCCCGAGTTCAGCTTCGAGTTCTTCCCACCGAGGACCGAGGAGATGGAGACGAGCCTGTGGGCGGCGATCGAGCGCCTGGCGACGCTGGCGCCGCGTTTCGTCTCCGTGACGTACGGCGCGGGCGGCTCCACGCGCGAGCGAACGCATGCCACGGTGGCGCGCATCCAATCCGAGACCGGCGTGCAGGCGGCAGCCCACTTGACCTGCATCGCCGCCACTCGCGCCGAGATCGACGCGATCGCGGAGTCGTACTGGGATGCCGGCATCCGCCATGTCGTCGCGCTCCGGGGCGACGTTCCGGCGGGGGCCGGCGATCTCACATGGTCCATACCGGCCAGATCCCGCCGGCTACGCCTACGCAGTCGATCTGGTCGCGGGTCTCAAGCGCGTAGCGGACTTCGAGATCAGCGTCGCCGCCTACCCGGAGACGCATCCCGAGGCTCCGAGCCGGCGCTTCGACCTCGACAACCTCAAGCGCAAGATCGACGCCGGCGCGACGCGGGCCATCACGCAGTTCTTCTTCGACAACGACGTGTACCTGCGCTTCGTCGAGCGAGCCCGGGCGGCCGGTATCACGGTTCCGATCGTCCCCGGGATCCTGCCCATCACGAACTTCGCGAGAACGGTCGCCTTCGCTCGACAGTGCGGCGCGAGCATCCCTCGTGCGACTGGCGGGCCTGTTCGACGGCCTCGACGGCGATCCGGAGACCCGGGCGCTGGTCGCCGCGTCCGTTGCGGCCGAGCAATGCGCCTCGCTCCGGCGCCACGGCGTCGACGAGTTCCACTTCTACACGCTCAACCGGGCCGAGCTCGCCGTCGCCATCTGCCGCCTGCTCGGTGTCCGACCAGCGATTCCGGCCGCTGCCGCGTAGCGGTCGTCTCAACGTTTCCCGGGAGGACCAGTGAGCACGGCGGATCGGTTGAAAGCACTCTTCGAGGAGCGGATCGCCGTCTTCGACGGCGCCTGGGGCACGATGATCCAGGCACGCGGGCTCACCGCCGAGGACTATCGCGGGGCTCGGTTTCGCGACTGTGAAAAGGACGTCGCGGGCGATCCCGACGTCCTGTCGCTCACACGGCCCGACGTCGTGCGCTCGATCCACGACGCCTACCTCGCCGCCGGTGCTGACATCACCACGACGAACACGTTCACGGCGACGTCGATCGGGCAGGCGGACTACGGGCTTCAGGACGCGGTGCGCGAGATCAACCAGGCGGCGGCGCGGATCGCGCGCGAGGCGTGCGACGCCGTGTCGACTCCGGAGCGCCCGCGCTTCGTCGCCGGCTCGCTGGGGCCGCTCAACGTGACGCTGTCACTGTCGCCGCGGGTGGAGGATCCCGCGTTTCGAGCTGCCGGCTTCGACGAGGTGGCGGCCGCCTATGCCGAGCAGATTCTCGGGCTCGTCGAAGGCGGCGCGGACTTCCTCATCCTGGAGACCGTCTTCGACACGCTCAACGCGAAGGCCGCGATCGCGGCTGCGCTGGACGTGGCGCCCGACCTGCCGCTCGTCGTGTCGCTGACCGTCGTCGACCGAAGCGGCAGGACGCTCTCCGGCCAGACGGTCGACGCGTTCTGGATCTCGATCGAGCACGCCGAGCCGCTCGCGGTGGGAATCAACTGCTCGCTCGGCGCCGAGCAGATGCGCCCGTTCCTGCACGAGCTCGCGGAGGGTCGCCTCGGTCCCCGTGATCTGCTACCCGAACGCGGGGCTGCCGAACGCCTTCGGCGGCTACGACGAGACTCCCGGAGCGAACGGCGGCGCTGCTTCGCGGGTTTGCCGAGGACGGGCTCGTCAACGGCGTTGGCGGCTGCTGCGGCACGACCCCGGAGCACATCGCTCGGATCGCGACAGCAGTGGACGGCCTGGCGCCGCGCCGCATCCCTTCGCGCTCGAGTCGGCCGCGCTACAGCGGGCTCGAGCCGTTCGTCGTCGACGAGGACGCGGCGTTCGTCGTCGTGGGCGAGCGGACGAACGTGACCGGCTCGAGCGCGTTTCGGCGGCTGATCGAGGCGGACGACTGGGAGGGCGCCCTCGCAGTCGCGCTCGGCCAGGTACAGGCCGGCGCCAACCTCCTGGACGTGAACATGGACGCCGATCTGCTCGACGGCGTTCAGGCGATGACGCGCTTCATGAACCTCATCGCCGCCGAGCCCGAAGTGGCGCGCCTGCCGATCATGATCGACAGCTCGCGCTGGGATGTCGTCATCGCCGGGCTCAAGTGCATCCAAGGCAAGGGAATCGTCAACTCGATCAGCCTCAAGGAGGGCGAGGCCGACTTCCTCGCCAAGGCCCGGGAAGTGCACCGGTTCGGGGCCGCAGTCGTGGTCATGGCGTTCGACGAGACGGGACAGGCGGATACGGTCGAGCGCAAGGTCGCGATCCTCGGCCGGGCATACGACCTCCTCACCCAGCGGGCCGGCTTCCGGCCGGAGGACATCGTGCTCGATCCAAACATCCTCGCCGTCGCGACGGGGATGCAGGAGCACGACCACTACGGGCTCTGGTTCCTCCAGTCGGTGCCCCTGCTCAAGCAGCGCTGTCCGGGGGCGCTCGTCTCCGGCGGCGTCTCCAACCTCTCGTTCGCCTTTCGCGGCAACGACGTCGTGCGTGAGGCGATGCACGCGGCGTTCCTCTACCACGCGATCCACGCCGGCCAGGACATGGGCATCGTCAACGCAGGCCGGCTCCCGGTCTACGACGACATTCCGGCCGACCTCCTCGAACGCGTCGAAGACGTCGTGCTCGCTCGCCGGACGGACGCCACCGAGCGGATGCTCACCTTTGCCGAGACCGTGCGAGGCGAGAACGGAACCCGCCGCGAGGACGATCATGCGTGGCGCGAGGTGCCGGTAGCCGAGCGGCTCTCGTTCGCGCTGGTGCACGGGATCGACTCCTTCGTCGAGCAGGACGTCGAGGAGGCCCGCGCGTCGGCCGAGCGGCCGCTCGACGTGATCGAGGGGCCGCTGATGGACGGGATGAAGATCGTGGGCGACATGTTCGGCGACGGCCGGCTGTTCCTGCCGCAGGTGGTGAAGAGCGCGCGGGTGATGAAGCGGGCCGTCTCCTACCTGGAGCCGTTCATGAAGGCCGAGACGGAGCGGCCGGCCTCACGAGGCCGCATCGTGCTCGCCACGGTCAAGGGTGACGTACACGACATCGGCAAGAGCATCGTCGGCGTCGTGCTCGGCTGCAACGGCTACGACGTCGTCGATCTGGGCGTCATGGTCCCGGCCGACCGGATTCTCGATACGGCGGTAGACGAGGGCGCGGACCTCGTTGGTCTCTCCGGCCTGATCACGCCCTCGCTCGACGAGATGGTCGGCGTCGCGCGTGAGATGGAGAGACGCGGGATGACGTTGCCGCTTCTGATCGGCGGCGCCACTACCTCACGCCAGCACACGGCGGTCAAGGTCGCGCCCGAGTTCTCGCAGCCCACCGTTCACGTGCTCGACGCCTCTCGCGTCGCCGGCGTCGTCGCCAAGCTGCTCGACGGCGACGGCAGGACCGAGTTCGACCGGGCGAACAGCGCCGAGCAGGAGCGATTGCGCGTGCTCCATGCCGAGAAGCAGCGGAAGCCGCTCCTCGCGCTCGGCGCCGCTCGGGCGAATCGAACACCGATTGCGTGGCGGCCGGAGGATTGCGCCACGCCGTCGTTCACCGGCGCCCGGGCCGTCGAGCCCTGTGTGGCGGAGCTGTGCCCGTACATCGACTGGCAGTTCTTCTTCCACGCGTGGGATCTCAAGGGTCGCTTCCCGGACATCCTCGAGCAGCCGGCGGCCCGCGAGCTCTACGAGGATGCGAGCGAGATGCTCGCGGAGATTGCCGCCGGCGATCTGCTCGAGCCGCGCGGGGTATACGGCTTCTGGCCGGCTCGCGCCGAGGGAGACGACATCGCACCTCGACGGCGTCCGGCTGCCGATGCTGCGCCAGCAGGCGGACTTCGGCGACTCTCGCCCGAACCGATCGCTCGCCGACTACGTCGCCCCCTCCGAGAACGATCTCGACGACCACGTCGGCGCCTTCGCCGTCGGGATACACGGGGCCGACGAGCTGGCCGACGTCTACGCGGCCGACGGCGACGACTACCGGGCGATCACCGTCAAGGCGCTCGCCGACCGGCTCGCGGAAGCCTTCGCCGAATGGCTTCACGAGCGCGCCCGCTCCGAGTGGTACTCCCCGGGGGAGCGCCTGGCGCGCGACGATCTCGTCCGCGAGCGCTTCCGCGGCATCCGGCCTGCCTTCGGCTACCCGGCCTGCCCCGATCACTCCGAGAAGCGGACGCTGTTCGCCTTGCTCGACGCGCCTCGCGCCGGCCTCGGGCTCACCGAGTCCTGCGCGATGACTCCCGCCGCCGCCGTTTCCGGAATCTTTCTCGGCCACCCGGGCGCGCGCTACTTCTCGATCGGACGGGTCGCCAGGGACCAGGTCACCGACTACGCCGACCGCAAGACGATGAGCGTCGACGAGGTCGAGCGCTGGCTCGCCCCCAACCTCGCCTACGACCCGGAACGGGCCTAGGCCTCTTAGAGCCCAGATGAGCGCGCCTCGGACCTGGTCAGTCCGAGAGTACTGACGCCGCGGTCTCCTTTCTGTTAGGCGCTCTTAGGCCGAGACCGCTTCGGCCGGCGAGGAGACGACGTGCCGGACCGGCACGCCCGCCGCGGACTCGACCCGGCGCACGACGTCGCGCCGCATCCAGCCGGAGGTCTGGTTCGGGAAGGTGGAGACGATCAGCTCGTCGACCGGCTCGTCGCGCAGCGCGTTGACGGCGGCCGTGTAGGGATCGGGGTCGCCCAGGTGCCCCGAGGCGTCGACGCCGGCCTCGCGGAGGCTGCGCAGCGCGACGTCGAGACGGCGCCGGGCGCCGGGCTCGTCGGCGGGGGCGACGAGCGTGAAGTGCGCCGGCGACTGCGCCGCGCGCTCCTGAATCGCATCGAGGAGCGGCTGCCCGACGATCGTCTGGTTCGCGAGCACGAGGACGTTAGCGTGCTCGCGCGGCGACTCGAGGTCGACGACGACGTGCTCGACGGGAACGTCGGCCAGCTTGCGGGCGCGGTCGACGACGTTCTGCCTCAGCCAACCCGATCGCTGCTGCGGGTGCGTCGACACGATCACAACGTCCGGCCGGTACTCGTGGAGGCCGTCGCGGAGCGCCTGCACCGGGTCGGGATCGACGACGGCGCCACGCGCGGCGATGCCCGCCGCGTGCAGGAGGTCGAGCGTCCGCCGGAGCCGTCGCTCCGCCGCCGAGCGCCGGCTCTCCTGGTAGACGACGTACCCGTTCAGCGGGTCGTTCTGCGGGCAGAGGACGGTGACCCGGATCGGCCCCTCGGCCGCGTGCGCGAGCAACGCGTCGACGAGCGTCTTGCCGGCCACCGTCTCGTTGGCGAGCACGAGGATGTGACGCGGAAGAGGCTCGGTGGCAGGCTCGCTCACGGATCAGTTCGCAGCGTTGTACACGTACGCGGTCACGATCGTCGCGACGATGATGAGGACCGCGATCGCGAGCAGCACGAGGCCCAGGCGGACGTTCTTGCGCGCGAGCTCCGGGTCCATGTCAGGCCAGGACGACCGGGTCGACGGCCATGGCGACGAAGAGGAGCGCGAGGTAGAGGAGCGAGTAGCTGAAGAGGCCACGCGCCCGTGTCGCCGTTGTCTCGCGGAAGAGACGGACCGCGAGCGCGAGGAAGACGCCGCCGAGGAGGGCCGCTGCCCCGAGGTAGATCCAACCGAGCTCGCCGGTGAGGAAGGGGAGCAGCGTGATCCCGATCATGATCAGCGTGTAGCGCAGGATCGAGGCAGCTGTGCGCCGCTCGCCCCGAACGACAGGCAGCATCGGCACCTTCGCGGCCTCGTAGTCCCGCCGGATGAGCAGCGCCAGCGCCCAGAAGTGGGGCGGTGTCCAGTAGAAGACGATGAGGAACAGGAACAGCGCCGGCAGCGCGAGGTTGCCCGTCACCGCCGTCCAGCCGACGACCGCGGGCACGGCGCCGGCGGCTCCCCCGATCACGATGTTCTGAGGCGTCGCGCGCTTGAGGTAGCGGGTGTAGACGACCACGTAGAAGACGTTTCCGAAGACCGCGAGCAACGCCGCCGGCACGTTCGCGAAGCTCGCCAGCACGACGAACGAGAACGCCGACAGCGCCAGCCCGAACTCGAGGGCGCGCTCCGGCGCGACGCGACCGGTGGCAACGGGCCGCCGGTCGGTTCGGCTCATGTGGCGGTCGATGTCGCGGTCGAGGACATGGTTGAGCGCCGAGGCGCCCCCGCAGGCGAGCGCGAGGCCGCCCAGCACCGTGGCGAGGAGGCCGAGCGACGGCACGCCGCGCGCGCCGACGAACGTTCCCGCTGCCGCCGTGAGCAGGAGCAGCACCATGATCCGGGGCTTCGTGAGCGTCACGTAGTCGCGCCAGGGGAGCGGGAGCGACGGCCGTGTGGCGCCTCGCACCACGAGTGCGGCGGCGACCGCGGTGGCCGCGAGGGTGAGCGCGCCGAAGCCGACGTGGAGACCGTCGGCCCAGGCGGGCGACGACGTCACCGCGACGATCGCGCCGATCCCGATCTGGAGGACGAAGAGACCGAGCGCCACGCCGGAGGCGAGGACGAGCGCCGGCCTGTCCCGATGCCCGAAGTACGCGGCCGCCGCGACGCCCAGGGTGAGCGCGAGCGCGCCGAGCACCGTCGCCTGGTGGGGAACGCCGGACTCCTCGCCGGTCGCGACGACGAGGGCCGTCGCCGCCACCGCCGCCACCGCGGTGAGCCGGAGCCAGGGCCCCGGTGCCGTTGCGGGCCCGTCAGCCGCCACGTTCGCGGAGCCGGAGCCGGAGGTCGCGGAGCGGCCTGTGGCTCGAGACGTAGGGAACCTTGCCATGTGGGAAGTTGTGCTCGGGCGGGGGCGACGTCGCGTACCACTCCAGCGTATCCGCAAGCCACGGGTCGTTACCGACCCGGGTGCCGCTGCGCCGGCTCTTCAGCATGTTCACGATGAAGACGAGGATGGCGAGGCCCATCAGCCAGGCGCCGATCGTGGAGACCAGGTTGTAGATCTCGAAGACACCCTCGCGGTCGTAGGTGTAGACGCGGCGCGGCATCCCGAGCAGGCCGAGCATGTGCTGCGGGATGAACGCGAGGTTGAAGCCCACGAACAGGAGCCAGAAGTGGAGCCTGCCGAGGCGCTCGTCGTACATTCGGCCGGTCATCTTCGGGAACCAGTAGTAGAGGCCCGCGAAGATCGCGAAGGCCATGCCGCCGAAGAGCGTGTAGTGGAAGTGCGCGACGACGTAGTAGCTGTCGTGCACCTGGTAGTCCACCGGGTAGTTCGCGACCACGATGCCCGACAGGCCGCCGATGATGAACAGGCTCAGGAAGCCGAGCGCGAAGAGCATCGGCGAGGCGAAGCTGATGTTGCCCCGCCATAGCGTCGCGATCCAGTTGAAGACCTTCACCCCGGTCGGGATCGCGACGAGGTACGACACCACCATGAAGAACCCGTTGAGCGCGCCGCCGAGCCCGACGGTGAACATGTGGTGGGCCCAGACGATCATCGAGATGAACGCGATGCCGAGGCTCGAGAACGCCACGGCGGCGTAGCCGAAGATCGGCTTCCGTGCGAACACCGGCAGGATCTCGGAGATGATCCCGAACGCGGGCAGGACGAGGATGTACACCTCCGGGTGCCCGAAGAACCAGAAGAGGTGCTGGTAGAGGACGGCGCTGCCGTCGGGCGGCAACAGGAAGTCGGTCCCGGCGGCGCGGTCGAGGAGGAGGAGCAGGAGCGCAGCCGCGATCACCGGCACCGTCAGCAGGATCAGGATCGACTGGGCGACCATCGACCAGACGAAGAGCGGGATGCGCCGCCATGTCATCCCAGGCGCGCGCATGTTGACGATCGTGACGAGGAAGTTGATCGACCCGATGAGCGACGAGACCCCGACGAGGTGGAGGCCGAGGATCCAGAGGTCCTGGCCGATCTGCGGCGAGTACTCGGGGCCCGATAGCGGCGTGTAGGACGTCCAGCCGGCGGTCGCCGCGCCCCCGTCGGCGCCGAAGCTTCCGATCAGCACGATGGCGCCGATCACGTAGAGCCAGAGCGAGAGCGCGTTCAGCCGCGGGAAGGCCATGTCGGCTGCGCCGATCATGAGCGGGACGAGGTAGTTCGCGATGCCGGCGAGGATCGGCATCGCGAACAGGAACACCATGACGGTGCCGTGCATCGTCGTCAGCGCGTTGAAGGAGTCGCCCGTCGCGATCTCCGCGTTCGCGTGGGAGAGCTGCAGCCGGACGATCAGCGCCATGATCCCGCCGGCCACGAAGAACGCGAAGGCGCTCCAGATGTACAGCAGGCCGATGCGCTTGTGGTCGACCGTCGTCAGCCAGCTGACGATCGTTCCGTGCTGCCAGCCGGGGACGCGTGCGGGCTCGGCGCGGACGGCCATGGTTCAGTGCTCCCAGCCGGGACTACGCTCGTGCCCTGGCGGCTGCAAAGCGGCGCCGGGCCTCGTCCTCGGTCGCATCCGTATCCTCCGGATACGAACGCTCCCTGCGTCCTTACCCGGCTTGCTTTTCGCCGCCAGGATCATGACCGTATTCCCCGCTGGAAGCACTGGTTCAGTCAGCTCCCCTGCGCCTGACCCGGCGGGGCCAGCTCCGGCGTCGCGCCGATGTAGTCGATGAGCGCCTGCAGCTGCCCGTCCGGCCAGCCGGTCGAGATCGGCGGCATATAGCCGTGGACGTTGGCCTGGTCGCGGCCCTCGGCAAGGAGGTTCGCCATCGCCTGCTCGTCGGCGAGCAGCGAGTTGCCGGCGATCGCCGGACCGTAGCCGCCGGCGCCGTCGAGCCCGTGGCACTTCGCGCAGATCCCTTCCCAGGTCTGCCGGCCCAGCTCGGACGTCCCGGCGGCCTGCGCTCCCGCCTGCTCCTCGAGCCAGGCGTCGAACTCGGCCGCGGCGACGACCTCGACGGTGGTGCTCATGATCGCGTGCTGCACACCGCAGAGCTCGGCGCACTGACCCTCGAACACGCCGGTCTTCGAGACCGTGAAGTTGAGCTCGTTCGTGCGGCCGGGGATCGCGTCCCGCTTGCCGGTCAGCTCGGGCACCCACCAGCTGTGGATCAC
This sequence comes from uncultured Thermoleophilia bacterium, assembly GCA_963838105.1. Taxonomy (GTDB): domain Bacteria; phylum Actinomycetota; class Thermoleophilia; order Gaiellales; family Gaiellaceae; genus CAWJNF01. The sequence continues at coordinate 201,066 of CAWIQC010000032.1, forward strand.
GTCGGCCGCGTCGAGGACGAGCTGGACGGGTCGGTCGACGGGAAGGCGAAGCGTGTCGACGGTCACGACACCGTCCGGGTACGTGTACTCCCAGTAGAACTGATGGGCGGTGACGCCGACGACGAGCGGGTCCTCGCCCGGGCCGGGGTTGGCCTCGACGGTCGGCACCATCACGATCGTGACGACCATCAGCACGATCAGGATCGCGGTCGGGATCGCGGTCCACACGAGCTCGATCCTCGTGTGCCCGTGCACCTGCGGACCCTCGGTCTCGGGCGCCTGGCCGCGCCGGCGCCGGTAGCGGAAGACGAACCAGAGGAGCGCGCCCTCGACGAGGACGAAGATCGTGATGAGAATGCCCATCAGGATCCACCAGAGGTCGTTGATCTGGCTTCCGCTCGCGGTGGCCGAGTCGGGTGGGGCGATGCCGCCGTTTCCAGCGAGGGCCGCCGGGGCTACGGCAAGGGCGACGATCGCGACCGCGAGCGTGACGGGTGCCAGCCTGGCGCGCATCCCGCCGCGATTCTATTGCCGTCGTCGGCGCCGTGACCCCAGGGGCCTGTCCGGAAACCTCGGCACGCCCGGCGGCGGCCCAGAAGACCGTCCGGCTGTGTCCTCGGAGGCACCGTTACTTTCCCAGTAGCGGCGCCTCCTGCGTCCTTGCCGGACGGCCTTCTGGGCGAGTCCCGAACGCACCGGGATTTCCGGACAGGCCCCTAGATCGGCTCGGCCTCGGGCTGGATCTACGATGCAGCCGTGGACGAGGTCTGGGTCGTACCGCTACCGGGTCGGTGCGCGAGCCGTTCGAGGTCTACGTCAACGGGGTCCTCCAGCAGCGCGGCGCCGACTACGCGGTCGAAGGGCGCGAGCTGCACTTCCTGAAGCCGCTCGCCAAGGAGGGCCGGCTCGGAACGGTGCGCTGGCTGAGCATGCTGCTCGGCGTCGCCGGCACGTACCGCAAGAACGACTCGGTGGACGTCGTCTACGAGGTCGGCGGCCGCAAGGTCGTCGCCACCGGCCTCCCGATCGTTCCCCCGCAGCCGCCAGAGGCGGCGTAGGGGCCGGATCTCGATCCGGCCCGACGCCGCACCGTGACCGGTCCTCGGCCGGTCCCGACCGGACGCCGCTAGGGGCCGGATCTCATCCGGCCCGCTCCGCCGCCGGACGGAACGTGCCGCTCAGCGCCGCTCGAGGATGACGACGGGGATCTCGCGCGAGGTCTTCTGCTGGTAGGAGTCGTACTGCTCCCACATCTCGTTGACCTTCGGCCAGTAGCGCTCGCGTTCCTCGGGTGTCGCCCGCCGAGCCCGCGCCGGGCGCTTCTCGCGTTTCACCTGCACCTCGACGTCCGGCTTCGCCTCGAGGTTGAGGAACCAGGCCGGATGCTCGGGCGCGCCGCCCTTCGACGCGACGACGACGAGATCGTCGCCGTCTTCCAGGTACAGCAGAGGGTTCGTCCGGCTCTTGCCCGACTTGCGACCGGTCGTCGTCAGGAGCAGCACCGGCGCCTTGCCCATGCGACCGCCGACGCCGCCTCCGGTCAGCCCGTAGACCTTCGAGTGGAGGCCGCCGAGGATCTTGAACGCGAGCGCCATCGTCTCCTCAGGGTGCCAGCCGCAGGCGCACCGTGCCGTCCGCCGCGACGTCGACCGCCGTGGGGACGACGGCGACGCCGTACTTGCGCGCCAGCTCGGGCCGCCGCGAGACGTCGAAGGTGAGGATGCGCCGGCCCTCGCGACGCAGCCGTTCCTCGAGCGCGCGGCAGTCGGTGCAGAGCGGATGCGTGAACTGGACGACGAGACCGTCCTCCGCGTGGGCGCCGAGGTCGGCGACGTCGATCCGGTCGAGCGCGTGCCCGCGAATGCCACGGAGCCGGGCGCCGAGCTTGTAGAGCTCGCAGCCGGCGCAGAAGCCCGTCGCAGCCGACAGCAGCGCCAGGGCGGCAACCATGAGGCCGAGCGCCCAGCCGAGCGCCTCCGCGCCCGCCGCGTGCGCGATCGAGGCGGCCCCGAGCACCACCAGCCCTACCTGGTTCGCGAAGCGCGGCGGCCGGGCGTCCTCGATCGGGCCCTCACCCAGACGTGGCTGCAGGACCTCGAAGTAGACGAGGCACGGCAGGCACCAGCGCCGGCCGAGAGTGAGCCCGAGCGCGAACTGGCCGGCCAGGATGGCGTAGAGCGGCCACCAGTCGACGAGGAAGGCGACGAGGGACAGCGTTCCGACGACGGCCTGGTTGAAGCGCGGCGCCCGGGCGTCGATGACCGCGAGGTCACGGTACGGATCGGCGGTCCGTCGCTTCATTTTGGGAAGTTATACCAAGATGCCGGGCATGCCGAGCGTCCATCTGAGCCGTCCCGTCCTGCCGAGCGTGCTCGACGAGCTCCACGGGTCGTTCGACGTCACGATGCACGGACGGCGACTGGCCGCCGCCGCGCGAGGAGCTGCTCGCCGCGGTCGCCGGTCGCGACGGACTGCTCGTTCAGACGACCGAGCGCGTCGACGGCGAGCTGCTCGATGCCGCCGGGCCGGCGCTCCGGATCGTGGCGAATCATGCCGTTGGCTTCGACAACGTCGATCTCGGCGCCGCGACCGAGCGAAACATCCTCGTCTCGAATACCCCGGGGGTGCTGACACGGGCGACGGCCGAGTTCACGCTGGCGCTCGTCCTCGACGTCCTGCGCCGTCTCAGCGAGGGCGACCGGCTCATCCGCGCCGGCACGCCCTGGATCCTCGGGCCGGCGTTCATGCTCGGCGCGACGCTCGAGGGGCGCGTCCTCGGGATCGTCGGGCTCGGCCGCATCGGGCAGGAGGTTGCCCGGCTCGCCGAGCCGTTCGGCGCGCGGGTGGTCTACTTCAGCCGTCGCGAGGTGCCCGACGTCGACTGGCCACGCCTCGAGCTCGGCGAGCTGCTCGAGACGGCGGACGTCGTCAGCCTCCACTGCCCGCTCACGCCGGAGACGCGCCACCTCATCGGGGCGCCCGAGCTCGCTCGCATGCGCCGCGACGCGTATCTCGTCAACACGACGCGCGGCCCGGTGGTCGACGAGGCAGCCCTCGCCGCTGCGCTCGCGGCCGGTGAGATCGCCGGCGCCGCGCTCGACGTCTACGAGCGCGAGCCCGAGGTGCACCCGGGCCTGGTCGGCCTCGAGAACGTCGTTCTCGCCCCCCATCTCGGCAGCGCGACGACCGAGGCGCGAAGGGCGATGGGGATGCTCTGCGTCGAGCGCGCTGCGGGCCGTCCTGCTCGAGAGCGGGTGCCCGAGAACGCCCTCAACCCCGAAGCTGTCCGAGCTTCGTGAACTAGGCGGCGCGCGAGTGGCTCGTCGGCGTCCGACCGACAAGCGATGAGTTACGCCCTGTCCGCAAGTCATCTACGGCACAGGCAACCCACGCGAAAGAGAAGGACGTCATGACTGACAACGGAGTCCAACCGATGACGAAAGGACTGTCGACGGCCACCGCCGAGCGGCGGGCATCCGAGGCGGCGATCCGCACACTGATCGAGAGCTGGGCGAGGGCGGTTCACGCCGGGGATCTCGAGACGGTGCTCGCCGATCACTCCGACGACATCCAGATGTTCGATGTGCCGCCGCCGAGCGAGCTACGCGGCATCGAGGCCTACCGCGAGACCTGGCCCCCGTTCTTCGAATGGCAGAGGCTCGGGGCCGCGTTCGAGATCGTCTCGCTGGACGTGACCGCAGGCGAGGACGTTGCCTTCGCGACGGCTCTGCTCCGGTGCGGGACGGAGGAGGAGCTGAGCCAGGATCCCGAGAACCGGCTCCGCCTGACCGTCGGGCTGCGCAAGGAGAACGGCCGCTGGATCGTCTCCCACGAGCATCACTCCTTCCCGGCTCGCGCTTGAGGTCGCGGAAGCTCGGCAGGGAACGATCAGCGACGATGGCCAAGCTGATCTACTTGGCGATTGCGTCGCTCGACGGCTACGTCGCGGACGAGGACGGCAAGTTCGACTGGGGCGAGCCGGACGAGGAGGTGCACGCGTTCGTCAACGACCTCGCGCGGCCGGTCGGCACCTACCTCTACGGCCGGCGCATGTACGAGGTGATGCGCGCCTGGGAGACGCTGGAGCTCGACGACCAGCCGCCGTTCATCCGGGACTTCGCCGCGATCTGGCGGAGGGCGGAGAAGATCGTGTACTCGAAGACGCTCGAGACGGCATCCACCGCGAGGACGCGTATCGAGCGAGAGTTCGACCCCGAAGCGGTCAGGCAGATGAAAGCGCGAGCCGGTCCTGACCTCGCTGTGGGTGGCCCCGATCTCGCCGCCCACGCGTTCGAGGCCGGGCTGGTCGACGAGTTGCACCTGTTCCTCGCGCCGATCGTGGTGGGAGGGGGAAAGCAGTCCCTTCCCGACAAGGTCCGCCTCGAGCTCGAGCTGCTGGACAAACGCCGCTTCGGCAACGGCATGGTTCACCTCCGCTACGGCACCGGCGTGTAGGTGACGTCGACCGGCGCGCTTCGCAGAGCTCGTGGACGGCAGCGATGAGTTCGCGCAGCGATCCCGGTCTACCCTGTTGAAGATGGCCACCACTCCGGCCGGCATAAGGGACGAACAGGGCCTGCTCGACGCGGCGCGCGGCGGCGACGAGGGAGCCTTTCGCCGCATCGTCGAGGACCACCACGCAGAGCTCCACGCCCACTGCTACCGAATGCTCGGCTCGCTGCACGACGCCGACGACGCGCTCCAGGACACGTTGCTACGCGCGTGGCGGGCTCTTCCCGAGTTCGAGGGCCGAAGCTCGCTCCGCACCTGGCTGTACCGGATCGCGACCAACGCGTGCCTCGACGCGATAGCGCGCCGGCCCAAGCGCGTGCTTCCGATCGACTATGGCCCGCCGAGCGCCGCATCGGCCGATCCAGGTCAGCCACTCGTCGAGTCGGTCTGGGTCGAGCCGTACCCGGACGAAGCGCTGGGGATCCGAGACGGCTACGCCGCACCCGAGGCCCGCTACGAGCAGCGCGAGGCCGTCGAGCTCGCCTTCATCGCGGCGCTGCAGCACCTACCGGCGACACAGCGCGCGGTGCTGATCTTGCGCGACGTGCTCGGCTTCTCGGCCCGGGAGGTAGCAGAGTCGCTCGAAACAACTGTCGCATCGGTGAACAGTGCGTTGCAGCGCGCCCACAAGGCTGTCGACGCGCGGCTTCCCGAGCGGAGCCAGCAAGCGACGCTGCGCTCGCTCGGGGACGAGCGGACTCGCGAGCTCGTCGACGCCTACGTCGATGCGTGGCAGCGAGGCGACGTCGACGTGCTGCTGGAACTGCTCGCCGAAGACGCCGTATTCTCCATGCCCCCGTGGGCGAGCTGGTGGCGCGGCCGCAAGACGATCGCCGATTTCGCAAGCGCGGCCGTTGAGTTCTGCGCCGAGGCGCGGCCCGTCCCGACCCGCGCCAACGGGCAGTCGGCGCTCGCCTACTATCACCGTGACGGCGAGACAGGGCGCTTTGCTGCCGCGGCGATCGACGTCATCACCTTCGAGGGGGATCTGATCACGGAGATCACAGCCTTCGTGACCCCTGAGGTCTTTCCCCGCTTCGGCCTACCCGCAGAGTTGCCGGCGTAGGGGCCGGATCTCATCCGGCCCGTCCGGTCCCGGCCGCACGGCGTTACCCGCCACCGCCCTCGCGGATCGAGCTCACGGGCCCGTTCCAGGTAGCGATCGGCCAGCGCCTCGCGACCCGGCACGGTCGACTCGAGCACGCCGAGCTCCGCCCACACCTCGGAGTTGAGCGGATGCCTGAAGACGGCGTCCACCAGAACCGCCCGCGCCGCATCGGTCTGACCGAGCACCGCGTTCGCACGAGCCTCGGCGAAGCTCGTATCGAGCGCCAGCGGATTGAGATCGTGCGCCGACTCCGCCGCGTCCAGGGCCTCCTCCGGTCGTCCCGCGGAAAGGAGCGCGTACGTCTCGCTGACACGGCGGGAGGCGAGCCATGGCCCGGCAAGTGAGATGATCGCCGCGGCCCCGAGCAGCGCGACCGGAGCCAGCCACACGAGGGATCCGCGCTCGCTTGCCCTCCGCGCCGGCCACGCGAGCAGGACGCCGGTGGCGGCGAACGCCGGAGCGCTCACGGCGACGAAGTCCTGCGGGAAGTCGATGGCCGCGTGGACGGCGTACGCGACGATGCCGGCGAACAGCGCCGCCGCCGCGGCTCGCTCCCTGCCCGAGCGCCCGCGGACGGCGCGCAGGAGCGCGGCGAGGGCGAGGAGGACCGCGGCCCCCCCGAGCAGAGCGCCGACGATGCCCATCTCGGCGAGCAGCTGGAGCGGCCCGCTGTGGGGCGTCGTCACCGTGAGCTGATCCTCGCGCAGGAGCCGGTGGACGACAGGGAAGCTCGAGGCGCCCGTCCCCGTGAGCGGCTCCGCGCGAAACGCGGTCCAGGCCTCGTTCCACCACACCCAGCGGTTGTTCGAGCTGAGGGTGGTGAGGCGAGCCGATTCCTGGGTCACGAGCTCCGTCGGCGGATTGGCGAAGCTCCGCGCCTCACGGATCAGCCAGCCGCTCGCCAGCGCCGCGATGCACGCCCCGGCGACCAGCGCGATCACCACCGCCTGCACCCGTCTCGGCGTGACTGACGCGGAGGCCCGGCTCACGACCCGCGGAGCGCCGAGCCGGAGGCCTGCGTAGGCGAGGCCGAACGCGGCAAGAAGGCCGGCCCCGAGCACGATGCCGAACAGGCGGCCGTCGTGCACCCGGACGTCGTAGGGCTCTGCGTCTGCGGTGACTCCGGCCCGCGTGAGGGCAAACGCGAGCACGGCCGCGGCGCAGACGAGGCCGAGCGCGAGCATCGCCGCGTCGTGCGCGCGACGTGACGAGAAGGCGAACCAGATGCCGACCGCTACGACGGCGACGACCAGCCCACCGCGCGAGTACGTGAGGACGAGGCCGACGAAGAGCCCGGTCAGGAGCGCGACCCCGGCGGCGCGTACCGACCTCCTGAGGGAGACGTCGGACGCGACGAAGAGCGCGAGCGGCAGCCCCGCCGCGAACAGGAGCGCGAGCGCGTTCCAGTAGCCGATCGGCGTCCGTAGCCGTGCGATCGTGCCCTCCTCCGCCAGGCCCGGCGCGATCTTCGACGCGAGGCTCCAGGCGAGGACGATGGCGACCACGACCGCGAAGGAGCGCGCGAGAACGGTCGGCGCACGCCGCAGCGCGGCGCCGGCGAACAGCCCCAGCAGGAGGTAGGCCAGGTAGACGAGAGCCCGGTTGGCGTATAGCCAGGAGCGATCGGGCGCGGCGGACCAGTCGATCGACACGGCGCACCACAGCGCGAGCGCGCCGAGCAGAAGGACGGCGGCCCAGCCCGTGCGATCGCATTGCGGCCAGGGAATCCAGCCGCGCAGGGCGGCCACGACGGCTCCGAGCAGCACCGCGACGAGGGCGACGCCGAGCGGGAAGAGCATGCCGCTCGTCGAGCCTCCGCCCGCGAGCACCGCAACGGCGACGAGAACGACGAGCGCGCCTGCCAGCAGCGGGCCCACCGGCCCCACGACACCGGCCTCGGCCGGGAGCCCGGGCGGGGCGTGCTCGGCCGGGCTATCGCGCTCGCGAAGTGCCACGAAGCTCCCTGTTCATGCCGCTGGACGCAACCCACGACGACCGCTGAGACCCGATCGGTAAAATTGAACCCCATGCGCCGGGCGCGCGAGCAACCCGTTGCAGTCTCGTCGCGCGCGACCCGGTGCGCGCTCGTCGCTTTCGTCTCCCTGGTCATCTTCGCCGGAGGTGCCGCGGCGGCAAGCGCCTGTGCCCAGGACGTTATCGATGATTGGGCCGACAACGGCATCGTCGACGGAACGTACCCGGCCCGAGTGCTACGAGAACGCGATCGCCGAGCTTCCCGAGGACTTGCGCTCGTACTCGAGCGCTGCCGACGACATCAGCCGCGCGCTCCAGCAGTTGCTCCTCCGAGAGGCGCCGCCGAGCACGGAGGATTCGGGAAGCGTCGCACCGAGCGCCGAGGAGAGCGACTCCGGGGAGGAAGCTCCCAGCGAGGAGCCGGACGGGGGCGACGGCGACGAGGCGGCCGCGTCTCCGGCCGAGACCGAGCCCCCTCCGCCGCCGGATGACCCGTCGGTGGCCGGCGACGACGCCGTGGCCAGTGCTGCCGGCGCAGGGCTCGGGGATGGCGGCGACACGCTTCCCCTTCCCGTCATCCTCCTGCTCGTTCTCGTCGGGGTCGCGATCGCCAGTGCCCTGGCGATACTCGGGCTGCGTGGACTGAAAGAGCGGCGCGCGGGGCGAGACTGACGAGCGGTCTCGCGTAACGGTTGACCGATAGACTGCCGCTTCGACGCCTTGCACCGGTCGGTGAAACGAGTGTAGGGGCGGGCCTTGGCCCGCCCGCAAACCGTGACACGATCCGGGCACCCGAGCTCGTTTCGGGCGGGCCAAGGCCCGCCCCTACAACTCCCGATCGATCGGAAACTAGCCGAGAACCGTGCCACCACTGGATGGCGGCCGATACCGTCGCCAGCGGCACCACACTTTCCGATCAACCATCTACAGGGCGCGAAGCCGCTCGGGGTGCTTGCGGGCGAAGTGCACCATTCCGGCCCAGTGCCAGAGCGTCTGCCGCGTTCGGAACCTCGAGTCGGTCATGGCCGGATAGGCGTGCTCGACGACCGCCTCCGGCACGTACCAGCGCTCCCAGCCGGCCTTCGCGGCCCGGTAGCAGAGGTCGATGTCCTCGCAGTAGAGGCGGTACTTGCCGTCGAACCCGTCGAGCGCGTCGAGCATTGACCGGCGCAAGCAGGAGGAACGCGCCGAGCATCCAGTCGGCCTGCACGGGACCGGTGGGTCGGGCGTCGAGGCAGTAGTGGCTGCGCTGGTGCTCCAGGGGAGGCCGGACGTGACGGAGCGGCGTCCGTCGCACGAGCGTTCCGGAGACCGTCGGAAACGCGCGGCGCGAGGGCTGCGGGCGACCGTCCGGGTAGACGAGCTGCGGCCCGGCGATGCCGCAGGCCTCGTGACGTGACATGAACGACACGAGCGTGCCGACCGCGCCTTCGCGAGGCACGACGTCCGCGTTCGCGACGATCACGTACTCGCCGGAAGTCCGGCCGACGGCTGCGTTCGCGTTCGTCGCGTAGCCGGCCGGGCGCTGGTTCGCCAGGACCGTCACATCGGGAGGGAGCCGCGCAGCGCTCGTCGGGGTGTTGGCGACGGCGACGATCTCGTCGACCTCGCCTGCGAGAACCGAGACGCAGCGCTCGAGGTTGTGAGGCTGCTCGTGGGAGATGACGACAGCGGAGACGGTCATGCGCGCCGATGACTTCCCGGTAGACGTCGAGCGTTCGCCGCGCCGCCGTCTCCCAGGAGAACAGCCGCGCCCGCTCGAGCCCGGCCGCGGCGAACCGCTCCTGGTCGGCGAGCACCTCCCGGACGGCCGCGCCGAACGACTCGTCGGTCGCGTACAGCGCCGCGTCGCCGCCGACCTCGCGTAGTGCCGGCTCGTCGGCGCAGACGACGGGAGTGCCGGAGGCCATCGCCTCCACGACCGGAAGGCCGAAGCCCTCGAAGCGGGACGGGAAGAGCAGGCATTCGGCGTCTCGATAGAGACTCGCCAGCTCGCCGCTGCGTCACGTAGCCCGTGACCTTCGCGCCCCCTCGCGCCAGCTCGGCGGCGAGCACGGTGTCCCTGACCGGGCCGGCGACGACGAGGGGGAGGCCGGCAGCGCGAGCGGCCTCCGCCGCGACGAGCGGGTTCTTGCGCTGCGTGACGACGCCGACGGTGAGCGCGTAGCCGCCGCGTCTGTGAGGGGCGGGCGTGAAGATCGGGTCGACGCCGTGCGGAACGACGACGATCTTCGTCTCCGGAAGCCCGTACACGGACATGAGATCCCGGCGAGTGCGGTCGGAGTGGGTGAGCACCCGCGCCGCACGCACGACGGCGGTGCGCACCACGCGGCGGAAGATCAGCACATCACGGCGGCGCATGAGCCCCGGCGCGAGCTCGAAGGACAGGTCGGGCACCGTCACGACAGCCGGGCACGGGCACGCGACCGGCAGCGCGTAGAGCTCGTGGACGAGCGCCGGGCGGAGCCGTCGGAGCAGGCGCGGCAGCCCGATCGCGAGACGCATGACCTGACTCCGCGCCGGCAGGACGAAAGGCTCGACGCCTGCGGGTACGAGCTCCCGCGACCGGGTCACGGCGGCGATACGGAGGTCTTCCGCGAGCCGCGAGAGCTCGCCGAGCAGTGCCGCGACGTAGGTCTCGTCCCCGGTGCGGTGGCGGCCGAGCACGTCGGCGTCGACGACGACGAGCGGCCGGCTCACGTCTGCCTCCGCGACGGCCCGGTAGACGGCCGCGGTCTGCTCGGCCGTGCGCTGCCACGTGAAGCTGCCGGCCCGTTCCAGGCCGCGCATGCGGAGGTCGTCCCGCCGAGCGATTGCCTCTTCGAGGCCGTCCGCGATGGCGTCCGGGTCCAGCGGGTCTACGGCTACGACCGCATCGCCGCCGAGCTCCCGCAGCGCGGGCGCCGTCGACGCGACGACCGGCGCGCCGCACGCCATGGCCTCGAGGACGGGAAGCCCGAAGCCCTCGTAGAGGGAGACGTACGCGACGCAGAGCGCGCCCCGGTACAGCGCCGCCAGCTCCTCGTCCGGCACCTCGCCGAGCCAGCGGATGCTCGGGCCGCCAACGGTCACATCGCCCCACCCGGAGGCTCCCACCACGCGAAGCTCGCAGCCGCCGAGATTCGCGCGCTCGAACGCCTGGACGAGGCGGTCGAGGTTCTTGCGGGGCTCGAGCGTCGCGACGGCGAGGACGTACTCGCCCGATGCTGCCGCGCCCGCGGGCGTGAACGGCGGGCCGACGCCGTTGGGAACGACGTGGACGCGCTCTTCCCGGACGCCGAGCAGCTCGACGAGCTCGTCCCGCGTGAACTCGGAGACCGCGATGACGGCCGCGAGCGAGCGCGCCACCCGCTCGAGCATGTGCGCCCCGTAGAGGCGGCTCCACCGGTTGAAGGCGGCGCGGAACGCGCAGCACGGCGAGGTCGTGGAAGGTCGCGACGAGCGGCATCGCCGCATGCATCGGCGCGTGGAACGTCGGGCAGTGGAGCACGTCGATCGCCTGCCGGCGGGCGAGGAGCGGGAGTGCCGCCGGGTACCAGCCGACGTCGCGGATCGCGGCAGTCAGACGGCCGGCGCCGCCGAAGGCGAGCTGGCGCAGGGCGACGCCTCCCACGGCCGGCAACGCCTGCAGGAGGCCGTTGATGTAGCGCGCGGTGCCGGCGCGCGTGAGGGCGAGCGGCGAGACGTCGAAGCCGATCGTCAGCGGGGCCGTCGAGATGGTTGATTCCACGAGATCCGCCGCCGCCGGGGCGGCAGCTGACGGAAGCGGCCCAGACGCGCCAGATGTCGCATCCGGCCGCGCGTGGATCGTGGAATCGACCATCCAGGCCATCAGTACGCTCCGCGGCCGCCGATGACGGCCGGGATCGTCTTGACGAGGATCACGACGTCGAGCCAGATCGACCAGCGCTCGAGGTAGTAGAAGTCGAGGCCGATGAGCTCGTCCACGCCGAGATCCGACCGGCCCGAGATCTGCCAGAGGCCCGTGATCCCCGGGAGGACGAGCGAACGCTGGCGCTGCCACTGCTCGAGCTTCGCGTAGTCGAGCGCCGGCAGCGGGCGCGGGCCGACGAGCGTCATCTCGCCTCGCAGCACGTTGATGGCCTGCGGCACCTCGTCGAGGGAGAAGCGGCGCAGGACACGCCCGACCCGTGTCACGCGCGGGTCGTCGCCGGATCTTGAACAGAGCGCCGTCCGCTTCGTTCGCCGCGACCAGCTCGAGGCGTTGCGCCGGGCGCGTCGGCGCGCATCGTCCGGAACTTCAGCATGTCGAACTCGCGCTCGTCCAGGCCGATCCGGCGATCGCGGTAGAGCACCGGGCCGGGCGACGTGAGCTTGACCGCGATCGCGACGACGAACCCAGATGGGTAGTCCGATCAGCGACCACGAGCAGGCTCACGACGATGTCGAAGCTGCGCTTGAGCAGCCAGTCGGCGCCGGCGAACACGGGCGGGCGCAGCTCGATCAGAGGAATCGAGTGCCCGGGCAGGATCTCCGCCGGTCGGCCGAGGAGCCTCGTCGCCGTCGGGGCGACGTGGACGGTCACGCCGTGGCGGTGCGCGAGATCGACCGCCTCGAGCAGACGGGCCTCGTCGAGCCCGGGCTCGGCGACGATCAGCTCGTCCAGCCGCTCGCGCGCGAGGAGGGCGCCGAGATCGCCGAGGCCGTTCGACTCGGACGTCGAGGCGGCGGGATCGAGGGCCTCCACGATCGTCCAGCGGCCGCCGGCTGCGTTTCCCGTGAGCTCTCGCTGCAGGTGCTCGAGCGTCTCGCCGGTGCCGACGATCGCGGCCCGGCGGGGACGGCCCCGTGCGTGCAGCGCCACCGCGACGCGGTCGTGCACCAGCCGGAGGACGACGATCAGCACGGCTGCGATCGACGATCGACGTCGGAACGATCGCGTAGGTGCGGAAGTCGAAGCCGGTCCCGAGCGCGAACGCGAGCGTCAGCGCGCCGACGAGCACGACCGAGGAGACGATCCGAGCGGTGCCCGGCCGGCGCTGGCGCGCTGCGTACAGCCCCGCCTGGGCGAAGACGAGCGCGGTGACGAGCCAGAGGAATCCGAACCAGTCTGCTGCGGTCGACCAGAGCCCGCCCCACGGTGGCGTACGTCCCATCCACACCTCGCGGAGGACGAGCGCCGCGTACACCCCGCCCGTGATGCCGGCGATGTCGACGGCGAGGAGGCTCGCCACTCGGACACCGCGCAGCCCGAGCGCAGCGAGGTTGGCCGGAGCGAAGGCGTAGGGAACGCGGCGGCGAATGTCCGCGGCTGCCGACCCGTTGCCGTTGCTCGGCATGCTCGCCGGAGGCGCCGGGCGCGGCTTGTTCCCGCACCGGCGTGTCAACCGGCCTCCTCTCCTCCACGGGCATGGCCGCGCCGGTCTTACCCGGCGCAGCTGGACGAGAAACGTCGCGCATCACCCGCGGCTCAGCCGCCCATGGGGACTCCTACCCGTCCGCGACGTCGCGGAACGCCGCGAACGATGGTTTCCGATCGCCGGAAGCCGTGAGCAGGCCCGAGTTCCAGCGGCCGCGATCCTGCTCGTCCTTCAGCAGGAACCAGAGCATCATGTCGATCCGTGGCGTCCGCCGTGCGATCGCGTACGCCTGCCTCAGGTAGCGCGCCTGCGTGTTCCACGAGACGCCGAAAACCGGGTCGGGTGGATTCGTCTGGTAGGCGTACTCGGTGATCCACAGCCGCATGCGCGGACCGTACAGCCGTGTCAGCTCTCTCAGCAGGACGTCGATGTTGCCGAGCGGTATGACCGTGATCGACGCGGATGCGCTCGTTCGGGGCGACGTGGCGCGTCGGCGAGTACGGGTGGTGCGCGTAGACGTCGAACCGGGCGCCTGCCTTCTTCATCTCCCGGAGAAAGAGGAGTGGCGCAACCGAGTCGCGCCGGCCGTTGCCCCGAAGCTTGCCGCGCGGGTTCGTCGCGCCGCAGGCGACGGTCTCCTTGACGCCGGCGCGCGAGCCCGCGACGTGGACGCCGCCGACGACGGCGTTGCAGATGCGCGCGTAGATCGCCGGGCTGGCGATGACGTATCTGTTCCCGACCTTGCGGAACTGCGGGAGCAGGAAGTTCGGGGCATTCGGCTCGTTCCACGCGAGCCACTTGCTGACGCGCGGTAGCAGCGACTGGCCGGGCGGTGTGAACTTGCCCGAATAGCGCGTGGCGGCGGCAATCGCGAAATTGCGCAGGGTCGAGGACTTCGTGGGCGCATACTTCGCGCCCTTGCCGCCGTTCGCCCACCCGGGCGTGGCGATGATCGAGAACAGCACCTCGATGTTTCGCTCGGCCGCGAGGCGCACCGCGCGGTCGTACCCCGACCAGTCGTAGGCGGGATCTTCGTGATTGGCGGCGTTCGCCGGGCGCGTCCTCGCGACCCGGTCCCAGTACATGTTCAGGCGCAGCGTGTCGACGCCGAGCTCCTGGAGCATGTCGAAGCCCGACGTGTCGTTCGAGTAGAGCGTGCTCGCCTCGTCGTAGATCCCGACTTTGCTGCCCGGCGCTGCCCCGGCCGTGCTCGCGGTCGCGAGCATGACCAGACTGAGGCCGAGGAGCAGGAAGATCCTCACAGCCGTCCGAGGATAGAGCACACGTTGTGCGCCAGCGGCGAAATGCACGTAATCCTCAAGATGTTCTTACAGTTGCTGGACCTGCGCTAGACGAGAACGCGCCGCAGACTTCGGCACTCGTTTGCTCCGCGTCGTCGCGACGGGCGCCGTTTCCCTAGTCCGGGAGACCACGCGTTCAGCCTGCAGCCGCGGCATGAGCTCGGCGAGCGACGGCAAGTCGCGGTCGCGCGGCGAGACGTTCGCGTCGTCTGTGGCCAGGGGATCCCGAGGTCGGATCGTCCCACGGCAGCCGAGCTCGTCGCGGATCAAAATAGTGGGTGACGGCGTAGACGTGAATCGCGTGTCGGGAAGAAGAAGCCGTGGCGACGCCGTGCGGATCGACGCCGCCACTGGCTGTTCCGCGCTCAGCTCGAGGACAGCACGAGGACGAGACGTGCCCCGAGCGGAGGTCGGCCAATCCGAGCACAAGCCGCGCCGCTCGCGACAGTGAGGTAGTCGTCGTGACGAACGTGCACGTGCACACCGCGAAGCACGCCGGCTTTGGAGGAAACGACGTTCCATTGAATCGGCCTGATCGCGGTTGGCCAGCATTCGCGGAAGAGCTCGGTGAAGACGCCACGGTCGTCGGCATGCGGCGTCAGCGCTGTGAGCACTACTCCCTCGGGGAGAACCCCGGAGATTTCGACGCTGAGCGGCGCCAGCTCCTCGGGTCTTGCGATCACGGGCGGATCCTAAGGGACGCTTGGGGCAACGCGATGAGCTCGTGCGCCTTCGCGATGAGCTCGACGATCGCCGCGCCCTCGGCTGCGGTGCTCACCGGTGGCTCGCCGCCTCGGAGGTGGTCGACGAACGCTCGTAGCTCGGCAAGCAGCGGCAGCTCCCCGGCGATCGGAAGCCGCGTAGGCTCCCCCCGCGGTGGTCCCGAGTCGGCTGACGAGAAGAGAGTCTGCATAGCCGCCGTCGAGCACGGCGCAGCCCTCCTCGCCGATGAGCCGAAGCTCGCGTCGGCTGCTGGGCGCGGAAGTGGACACCTCGAGACTGACCCACGGGGCGTCGCCGAGCAGCACCGTCGCTCCGACGAGAGCTCCGCGAATCACCTCGGGCGCCGCTACGCGCGGCGTCGGCAGGTAGCCGAAGACCTCGAGCACGATCGCGAGGTCATGCGGGAGGTACGTCCACAGCGGGTCGACGTCGAGATGCGTGGTTACCCCAGGCGACCCGCGCGCGACGATCCCGACGGGCGCGCCGAGGTCACCGGCGCGAAGCATCCGGGCCAGCTCCTGGACGCCGGGGTGGTACCGCCACTTGTCCATCACGAAGAGTTGTTGCGGATGGGCTTCGGCGATCCTCCGCGCACGGCGGGCGTCGTCGCAGAGCGGCTTCTCGACGAAGACCGGCACTCCGCGCGCCAGCGCAACCTCGACGACCTCGGCGTGGGTCGAGGTCGGTGTCGCGACGATCACGCCGTCGAGCGCAGGAAGCTCGGAGAGATCGGCCACGATCGTGCTCGCCCCTCCCGATCGGGCGCGCTCGCGGCTTGCCTGGGAGCGGGCGACCACGGGCACGTCGCAGCCGAGCGCGCGCAGATCGCGGAGAATCAGCGCGCCCCACCGCCCGCAGCCGACGAGGCCGACGACGGGAGCGTTCATCCTCGATACGGGCGAATGGGTCATGGCTCCTCGAGAAGGAACTACGCTACCGCGTGGCCGCGATCCGGTTTCGATCCGATCCCGAGCCGGTGCTGACGCAGATCGTGCTCCTCCGCGGCGACGCGGTCGCTGCGGAGCGCTGTCTCGTCGCTCTCGCTGCCGCAGAGACGCCGGATGTTCCCTCCGAGACCGTGGTTGTTGTGGTCGACCCCGACGCCGCTCTGCGGCACCTCGCGGCCCGGCTGGAAGGGGCGCGCCGGCTCCACGCGGAGGTGGACCTCGGCACTGCGGCGTCGTGGAATCTCGCCTGACGGCGGCGCGGGCGCGCTGGGCGGCGATCGTCCACGAGGACACTGAAGTTACGCCGGGATGGCAGTCTGGCCTGCTCGCCTGCGCGGCCGCCAACCCCCGCGCCGGCGTGATCGGCGCCCGCCTCGCCTATCCCGGACGGGTCGCAGCAGAACTGCGGATGGGTGATGTGGCTCGACGGCTCGTGCGACCAGGTCACGACCGAGACGGCTCCCGAGGCGGCTGCGGGAAGGGCCCGCTTGACGTCGACTACGTCTCCTCGGCGTGCCTGCTGCTCGACCGCACGATCTGGGAGCGAATCGGAGGCCTCGACGAGCGGTTCTTCCCGGCGGTTGGAGCCGACATCGACCTCGGGCTCGCGCTCTGGGCGAGCGGGCGCACGGTGCTGTGCGAGCGCGACGTGACCGTCCGCCACGCGGGCGCCGCCATGGTGCGCCCGGCCCACGCGCGCCTCGACGCGCATCTTCGGCGATTTCTGATCGAGCGGAACGTCCGCGAGATCGAACGCAAGTGGCGCGACTGGCTCGTTGGGTGCTCGGCGCGGCCGGCAGCCGCGGACGAGCTTCAAGCCGCAGTTCGCGACCGCCTGGCCCATCGTGCAGCCCAGGCCGCCGAGCTTCCGGCCGCGTCGTCCACCCCCGTTCCGCGGCCGTTGCGAATCCTGACGGGTGACATCTCGGTGCCTGCTGACGACGCTGTCCCCGACGCGATACAGGAGCGCGCGCTGCGACTGAGGCTGGAGATCATGAACGAGTTCGCCGAGTTCTTGGCGATGGAGCGAGACGAGGCCGTCGCCGCGGCCGAGCAGGCGAGGCAGTTGGCGCTGGACGTGGCCGCGAGCCAACCTTCGGCGCCCGCGGCGCTGCCGGCAGCCGACGCGCTTGATCGCGCAATCAGGTGGATCGAGAACGGGCCGGAGAATCCATGGAACGCTCCGTCCCGATTCCGGCTAGCCGGGCTGCTGTACCGGAAGCTTCTGCGACGCCTGCTACGCCCCTACGAGATTCGGCAGCGCGAGTTCGAGCAGGCGGTCGTCGAAGCGCTGTCAGCGTGCGCGAGGAGCATCGCGGAGCTCGACGCGGACCGACGCCGGCGTTGATGGACCTAGCGCAGGTCCTTGTTGGATTCCATGTCGAGCCACATCGCAAACAGCGTGAACTGCAGCCCGGAGATGACGAGAAGGGCGACGAGCACGATCGTGGCGACCGGGATCGGGTTGCCGGCGATGCGAAATGCCGTCTCGACGGCTCCGAGCACGATCCCAGACACGAGGAGCAGCATTCCGAGCACGTACAGCAGCACGAGCGGATGGAAGTCGCGGAAGACGTACTTCTCGCGCATGCGCCACCAGAAGCCCTTGAGCAGGAGCCACGAGATCGAGGGCACGACGCTCCAGATCCGGATCCCGCTCTCCTCGCCGATCCCGTAGATGGGCCGCGACGGGAAGTCGCGGACGCGCCGGTTGATCACGTTCAGGTGGACGAGGAGGTCGTTCGGAAAGCCGTAGCGCGGGTACAGCCGATCGAGGTCGAGCTCGCGCAAGGTGTCGAGGCTCACGGCCGTGTAGCCGGACTGCGAGTCGCCCACGTGCCAGTAGCCCGAGGCGATCTTCGTGAGGACGGAGAGGATCGCGTTGCCGACGTAGCGGGAGAACGGGATGACCTTGACCGCCTCGCCCGTCACCAGCCGGTTGGCCTTCGCGTAGTCGCAATCGCCACGTGCAACGGCCCCGGCGAGCGTGGCGAGGTCGTCGGGATCCATCTGCCCGTCCCCGGCCATCACGCACGTCACGTCGATCTCTTCCTCGATCGCGCGCCGGTAGCCGGTGACGATCGCCGCGCCGACGCCGCCGTTCCGCTCGTGCGAGATCACCTCGACGCGCCCGTCCGCGCCGTTCGCGACCGAGGCGGTGCCGTCCGTGGACGCATCGTCGACGACGAAGATGCGGTCGACGAAGTCCGGGATGTCGGCGATCGTCTGCCCGAGGAGCCGCTCCTCGTTGTACGCCGGCACGACGACGGCAACCGTCGTGCTCTCGAGCAGCGCCTCAGTCCGATCCCGCTTCGCGATCTCCTGCAGGACCGGCTGGCGCGCCGGCTGCGGCCGCTTCGCAACACTCACGCGCTCGGACTGTACCAACGTGGGTTGACGGGACGCTCCGACGATCGGACCGCGTGACCGGTGACAGTCACCGTCTGACGTGGTGCTGCCGGCCGACCGTGCTAGCGTAATTGCCTCGAAACGGATGGCCGAGCCGCCCGTCATCGACGTCGAGCGCCTCGTCGACGAGCTGCGGGAGCGTCTTGCTACGCAGCGCGCGACCGGTGCCTACGCCGACGACCTGTCGGCGATCGTCCTTGACGTTGGCGCGGTCGGACCCCAAGTCCGCTTCCGGCCGGAGCTCGGGTTCTCGTCCAAGCCGGTCGTCGGACCCGTCATCACCGGCGTGAAGCAGCTCCAGTTGCGCATGCTCCACTACGTGCTCAAGGATCTCGCCGATCAGACCGATGCCGCGATCGGCCGCGTGGAGATACAAGCCGTGGACGCACTTGCTCGCGCGAGGGGGGCCGAGGAACAGGCCGAGCAGCTCGCGCATCGCGTTGCCGCACTAGAGGAAGCGCTCGCTCGGGTCGATCGTGGTGATGGTGCTGAGCCCGCAAAGCCGGCCTGATGCGCCTGCTCTGGGTCGTTCCACGGTACGGCGCACAAGTCGTCGGTGGCGCCGAGAGGCACGTTCGGGTACGCTCGATGACGCGGACAACGCCCTGGTCAGCGCTGGTCGGCCGTGCGTGGAGCGATTCCGGACGCCCGGCGTCGTTGTCGAGCGGCCGGCCGCGTGAAAACCATCAACCAGGTTGTGTCGTCTGTAACACCGGGTGACGCCGTCAGCGATCAGGTGCTCGCCTGGCGGCGGGTGTTTCAGCGTTGGGGATTCCAAAGCGAGATCGTCGCCGAGGAAGTGCACCAGGACCTCCGCGGCCTTGTCCATCGCCTCGCCGACGACGGCGAGGCGCTCATCGCCAAGGGCTCGGTCGTTCTTCACTACACGAACTGGTCTGGTGCGGTGGAGGCAGCGCTCCAGGCGGCCGGCCCCCGCGCGCTCTGGTATCACAACGTAACACCGGGGGACCTCCTTCGTCCTTTCAACCCAGGGACCGCGGCGCACTGCGATCAAGCGCGTCGTGCGCTGACCAAATTCAAGGGGCGCTTCGACGCGCTCATCGCCGTATCGTCGTTCAACGCCGCCGACCTCGCTAAGGCGGGACTCGGCCCCGTAGAGGTGGTGCCGCTTCTCCTCGACGTCACCAGAGTCACGCCGCGTGCCCGCCGAAACGGCAGCCCAGTGATCCTCTCTGTCGGCCGGATCGCCCCGAACAAGCGGCTCGAAGACGTCGTCAAGGTGTTCGCGCTCTACCAGAAATATCGAGAGCCCACCGCGTCGCTTGTGCTCGTCGGCCCTGAGGACGGTTTCGAAAGCTACCGTGCCGCGGTCGGGCGCCTCGTCGAGCGGGTCGGCGCCCAGCGCGTGCAATTTACCGGTCGGATCACGGCGGCCGAGCGGGATCAGTGGTACGCGCAGGCGTCTGCGTACCTGTGCATGTCCGTGCACGAGGGGTTCTGCGCACCGCTCATCGAGGCTTTGACGCACGGCGTGCCGGTCGTTGCGCGTAAGGCAGGCGCCGTTCCCGAGACGCTTGCGGGAGCCGGTCTGGTCATCGACGGTGAAGACCTGCCACTTTTTGCCGAGGCCTTACACGAGGTCGTTTCGTCGCCGACGACGCGCACTGCGCTCGGCGGGAGCCGCGAAGCGCCGCCTCGCCGAGCTGCGTCCGGAGGCCGTCGAGGCGCGTGGCCGGGAGGCGCTGCGTCCCGTGCTGGTCTCGTGACGAGACTCGCGAGCGTCGTGCACCGCTACGTCGTGCACCGCCACGGAGAGGAGGGCGGCGGCGTCGAGGCGCACGCGCCGAACGGTGTCTACGTGCGAGGCGGTGCATGTTCATAGACAGGTCGGCGCGCGCGATGACCGCAGTAGGACTGTCGAGGCTGGTCTACCTGCCGTCAACCAGCTGCGCCAGGCGTCGCGAGCACGCGCGCGCGCAGCAGTCGCCCGCCGACATCAACCACGACATCTGCAACCCGCACGAAACTCGGGGGAGGCTCGGCCCCATGCGGTGCGTCATCCGCGGTCACGAGGACAAGAAAGCCCCCTGGCACGAGCTTGCCCTCGGCGTCCTCGAACAACGAGGCGTCGGTCGCCCTGCCCGCGATGTCGAGGTGATACCAAGCGTCGTTCGGCATTCGGTAGACGGCCGGCTTCGCCGATAGCCGGTCGCCAAGGTATTCCGCTGCGGCGACGATCGCCGATTCGGCTGCGGTGACGATCACCGACTCGGCTGATGGGGACGCCACGGAGACATCGATCGCGGAGCTCGTGCCGAGCTCCGCCACGCGATCCTCGAGCATGCGGATCACCTGCACGATTTGCTCCCCAGTCAGATCGTCGGGGCCGACCGCGAGCTCGTAGTCCCGCAGCCGGACACTGCTCAGTGCCTCTTGAAGGAGGCGCTCGTACTCCTCAATCTGCGATCGCGCCTTCCCAAGCTCGCTCTGTAGCGACTCGAGCTCGCGTCGGAGGTCGCGCACTTCTGCACCCACCTCTGCACTCTCGCGTCGGAGGTCGCTCACCTCTGCACTCTCGCGTCGGAGGTCGCGCACCCCTGTACCCACCTCTGCACTCTCGCGTCGGAGGTCGCTCACCTCTGCACCCAGACCCTCGAGACGGGCGGCAATGCCACGGAACAGTGCGCTCTCGGCCTCCCACGCGTGGCCCAGGTACCGGACGCGTGAGCCGGCGCGGTAGATACGGGCGAGCGAGTTCGGGAAGACGCTTCGTAACCCGGCTGTTGTACGGCGCGATCGGGATTACGTCCCATGCCGCGATCAGCGGCGCGACATCGTCGCTCGCCGAGGGCGCCGGCGGGGCGACCGCCTCCAGATCTCGCGGCCGCCGCGCGAGGAGCATGCGCTCGGCGTCCTCCGCTCCACGCGCTACAGCTCGAGTGGTCGCCGGGGACGGCCGCGCCCACTCGTTGTCAGAGGCCGGATAGGCGTCCGTCTTCCGCATCGTCAAATGGATCGAGCAGAACGCGTACCCCTCATGGACGAGCACGATGTTCGGGTAGCTCGACGCCTGCTCGCCGCTAGTCGATGACGCCGACACGCCCTGGAGGAACGTCGCGAGGTCTCGTTGCGACTCGAGCGTGCGCTGGGACAGTTCCGTTACCAGGGGATCGACGCACTCGAGCCCACTCGCCTCGATCACGTACCGGCGGATCTGCTCCTCCGAGAGCACGAGCGTACCTGCGTCCCAGCCGTCGCCGCCGGCGGTCCCGCGATCTTGAACTCGGTTGAGAGCGTGAGCACGCCGCCCGGCTTGAGGACACGGCCCATCTCGAAGGCGGCGTTTGCGACAAAATCGAGGCCGCCAAAATGCTCGATCGAGCCAGAGGAGTAGATTCCGTCGAAGGTCTCGTCGGGAAACCGGAGCCACCGGCCATCTATGTGCTGCACGGAAAGTCGCTCCCGCTCGAACGGACGGGAGCGAAGCGCTCAGGCTCGACGAGCATCAGGCTCGGCGCGACGTCAGCCCACTGACCAGCGGCGAGATAGAGGTCGGTAGCGATGACCTGACGCACGTACCGCGTGAGGTGGAAGCTGGTCCGCTCCGTGCCGGCGCCGACGCCAAGCACGACCGCGTCGGGACGAAGCGCGTCGAAGACGCGGAGCGACCGGCAGCTCATAGCGATCTCCCATCGCTTGGAGTCGGCGCGGACGCTCCGTCCGTCGCTTGCATACGGCCCTGCCTCGGGAAAGACCTCCTCGATCACCGCACGCAACTCCGGATCGTCGAAATCCCCGAGGTCGCAGACTTGTTGAAACCGAGACTCATGCGGCCCCCGCATGGGCATGCGACTGCGTACGCGCGAGCATCTTCTCGACCACGTCGAGATATTGCGCGGCCATGTGTGCGAGCGTCCCGCGACGCTCGAAGAACGCCCGCGCCTCGGCGGCGGCTGCCTCGTAGAGGCGCGGGTCGGTTGCGAGCGACTCAACGCGATCGGCGACATTCTCGACTTCGTCGTCGTCGGGGGGGACGCGCCAGCAGCACGCCTCCGGCAGGTAGCGCCACTCGGCGACGTCGCTGATCACCGTCGGCTTCCCGGCGGCGAGTGCGCGCACGAGCACCGCCGACATCCCCTTCAGCGATGGGTATCGGAGGTTGAGCACCACGTCCGCGGCAACGAGCAGCTCATCGAACGTGCTCCGCGGCGCGTGGCCGACGAACGTCACCGCGCTTCGTAATCCGTGGCTCTCCACGAACTCGTCCAATCGAGCCGCATACGCTTGATCCTGCGGCTCCCCGACGCTAACGAGTCGGCAGTCGAGCCCACGCTCTCGCACTCGGGCGACTGCCTGCACGCACACCTCAAGCCGCTTCACGGGTACGACGGAGCCGAAGACGCCGACGACGAACGCTGACCGGGGAATGCTGTACTTCCAGCGGAGCATGGCGACGCGGTCTGCCAAACCGTGGCTCAGAGGATCGACGACCCCCATGTCGACGACCGACGGGCTCGCCCGCGCGTACCGCGTGGCGATCTCCTCCGCAGCCGATTCCATGTGGACGATCTGCGCGAGGCTTTCGTCCACGAGCCAGCCAAGTAGGTAGTACTCTTCGAACAGCTCCGCGAGCTTGTGGCACTGATCCGTACCGAGGCGGGCCGACTCCATGATCGTGTCGTATCGCGAGAGAGCGTCGGGTCCCTCCGGTGTTATGACCCGCGTCCTAAAATCGTCGAGCTTCGCTCGGTGGCGGTGGATGAAGAACAGGCCGAGGCCCATGAGGAGGTCATGCAAGACGACGAGCCCCGGACGGCGGCGGATTGCGTCGTGCATGAACTCCTGCATGACCCCCCCGCCCATCTGGTAGATGACGGCGTCGAACGGCTGCTGCCGGTCGCGGCGCTCGAACCCGGAGAAGTGATGGAACACGCTGGCGGCCGACCGGGAGGCCCAGATCTGGCGCGTAGCCGTCGCCGACGAAGAGTTCGACCTCTGCGAGCGTCGATAGCGGCTCGCAGAGCTCGGCCGTGTAGTCGCCGACGCCGCAGTTGAGAGGGGGCAACGACGACCAGATGGCGAGTCGACGGCGACCGTCTTCGGGCTTCGTCTCGCGCGAGGCTGAGACGTAGGCCTCGAGCGTCGCCGCCCAAGGTCGGCGCCAACGAAGCGCCGAGCCTGCTTGAGCCCGAGGAGGCGCATTGTGCGCGTCGTTCCGGTGAGCCGGCCAATTCCGCGATCGCGTCCGCGAACCCCGTCACGTCGTCGGGGTCGAGCATCAGGGCTGCGTCGCCCGCCACCTCCGGCAGGGACGAGGACGTCGTCGTGATCACGGGCGCGCCGCAGCTCATCGCTTCGGCGACCGGGTAGCCAAAGCCCTCATAGCGCGACGGGTGGACGACACCAACGCGGCATTGAAGAGCGCGCAGAGCTCCTCGTCGCTGACGCTGTGCAGGACCGTTACGCCGTTGTGGATGCGGAACTCGCCGACGAACGTCTGGTACGCGGTCAGAGTTGGGGTGACGACGACCAGCGGGAGATCCTGGCCACGGGCGAGGAGCTCACGATGTGCGGCGAGCAGAACGCCTGCGTTCTTGCTGTGGTGGATGCCCGTCACGCTTAGCGCGAACTCGGTGGGACCGGCTCGCGCCGGCCCACACTCCCGGAGGAGCTGTCGGACCGTATCGTCCGGCATTGGCCGGAAGAGGGGATCGACTGCCGGGTAGGCAACCGTAGCCCGCTCGCTCGGGTACCCAAGGTACGCGCGCGCATCATCGCGTGCCGATGCTGAGATCGCGAGGACGTGGGCGGCCCGCGTCACGAGCTGAAGTCCGCGGACATATTCGAGCTGAAGCCCGCGGGCAAATTCGTCGTCATCGCTCTGGAAGCGTCCGGCCGCCGCGCCGAAGTAGTGCCGTGGGTAACGAGCGGGATCAGGTCATAAAGTGTCGCGACAAATGGCGCCGCGTCGAAGTCCGGCACACGGCGCGATGAAAGGGGTCGTCGCGTGGTAGACGTCGACGCGGTGCTCTGTGATCCAGGCCTGAAATTCGGCTGAGAAACTCCACAACTTGGCCTCGGGGAGCACGCGGATGGGGCCGTGCTCAAGCGACGCCAGCTCGACCGGTCGCAGCACGACGTTCGGCGCCTGCCTGTCGAGCGAGCGAGCGATTACGTCGGTCCAGGCAGTCCGGGAAGACGAGCACGAGGTACTCGTTCTCGCGGTCGTGCTCGAGCACCGCCGCGAGTTGCTGCTGCGTGTACCGCCCCATGCCGCGGTCGGCGGCTTCGGTGGACATCACCCGGTAGTCGATGGCGATTCGCAGGATCGGTTCCGTCCCTCGCTCAGGCTCGACGTGCGACGACCCCGGCTACGGCGCCGGCGCCGCCGGAGCCGTCGAAGCGGTCACGGTAGTCGTGATCGAGCACGTCGTCGGCGGCGATCTCAACGTACTCGTTGTCGACGAAGCCCCAGTAGCGCACCTCGTAATCCCAGCCGGCGAACAGCCGCTCCACCAGTGACGGCGGATACTGGCGGTACCACGAGGTGACTTTCGGTCGACCGACTGGAAACGTCGCGACCAGTGCGCCGCGCGATCGCAGTAGAGACCAGCACTCGGCGAGCGCCCGGCGGTCGCCGTCGGGAACGGCACGCTGGCCGTACGTCGGCAGGCCGAGGTGCTCGATGACGGAGATCATGAGGACGGCGTCGTACCTTGCGCGCGGCAGCGAGTTGCCAAAGAGGCTCGTCCAGTGGAAGCTCGCACCAGCGGGGATCGCGTCGGCGCAGTTACGGGGATCGAGACATTCGAGGTGTCGGTCTGGCGTCGGGATGGCCGAGAGGTACGTAGCATCGCAGCTGCCGATGTCGAGGATCAGCCCGGACTGGGGGAGCACGCCCAGTGCCCATGGGATCTCGACGACTCGCTCGTTCGGCACGCCGTCAGCCTAAAGGGTTGCCTCGGGGGCAGCGACTTCATCGCGGCGCTGGCGTTCCGTAACATCGGCCGGGTGCGCTCGATGCTGATCCAAGAACGACTCCGAGGCGTCCGCGCGCGCCTGGGGCTGTGGCGTCGAGGCGCGGGGCGGGCGATGCAGGTCGCGGCACGGCCGCCCTCAAACTTACGGTCCGAGGCCGCCGACGTGTCGGAGCTCGCGGCGAGAGTCGCCCGGCTGGAGCAGGAGCTCGCAGGGAAGCCCTGGAAGCGGAATCTGCTGATCCCGTCGCCGGCGGTGTACGCAGCCCAGCCAAGCGCGCCGTTCATGGCGTTCTCGACCTGCAGCGCCGCGGACTTCTTCCACCCGCGCTACACGGAGATCAGCGAATCACTAGGGATTCCCGTGTCGTTCCATCGGAAGTATTGGGAGTGGGCTTTCATCATGCACATTGCGATCAGCCGAGGGCTCGCTGCCGATGGAATGCGCGCCCTTGGCTTCGGTGTCGGCAAAGAGCCCATCGTTGCCGCTCTGGCCGCTCGAGGGATGTCCGTGACCGCAACCGATGCGCCGGCGAGCATCGGCGGCGGACACGGGTGGGCGTCGGGTGATCAGTACGCGGCGGGACTCGACAGTCTCCCCTACGAGGGAATCGTGGACCAGTGAGACGTTTCTCCGGCGCGTCGAGTACGACACGTGCGACATGAACGACATCCCGGCTCGCTTCCACGACTTCGACTTCGTGTGGTCATCGTGTTGTCTCGAGCACCTCGGCGACATCGAGCGTGGGCTCGCCTTCATCCTCAACAGCGTCGAGCGGACGCTCGCAATCGGCGGCGTCGCCTGCCACACGACCGAGTTCAACCTGAGCTCGAACGACGCAACGGTCGAGCGGGGCGCGACCGTGATCTTTCGGAAGCGCGACCTCGACGCCCTGACGAACAAGCTGCGGGCGCGCGGGCACCGCGTGAGCGACAAGGGTCGCGCCGGACGGGCCTCGCCAGGACGCCTAGGTCGACCCGCCGCCGTACTCGGAACCTCCCCATCTCCGGCTCGAGCTCGAGGGGTACGCGTCGACCTCGCTGGGGCTCGTGATCGAGCGCGGCCAGTAACCGCTCGGGCGCAGTGCCGTGGCAGGTTCAGACCAACTTTGGTGCAGGCTTCGGCAATCAGCTGGTACGGGCGGTAGACACGATTGGCTGTCGAGCGGTGCTCGTTTGACCAGGCCCATGCCAGTCGATCCGACTCAGCCAGCGGGAGCGGTCCTCGCGCGAACCAGCTGATCGTGCGTCGTACGCCCTCCTCCCACGAGAGCCGCGGCCGCCAGCCGGTGAGCTCGGTCAGGCGCGTCGAGTCGCATCGCAGCGCCATGACGTCGCTTGCGCCAGGCCGGAAGCGCTCGCGGTCTGCTGACGAGCTCGCGCTTCGGCCAGAAACCCTCCTCCTCGCCGATGCGGAGGATGAGCTCGGCCCAGTCGCCGATCGCGATGTGCTCTCCCTGGCCGAAGCAGTAGACGTCGCCCGGACGACCGTGGAGCCCGACGAGCAGATGGGCCCGCACGCTGTCGCCGCAGTACACGAAGTCCCGCTCCGGCTCGAGGTTGCCGATCTCGACGACGTCGCGCTCGAGCGCCTGGGTGATGATGGTTCCCGTGATGTAGCGCGGGTTCTGGCGGGGGCCGTAGGTGTTGAACATCCGCGTCACGACGGCCGGCAGGCCGTAGGCGTCGTGGAAGTTGGCGGTCAGGAAGTCCGCGGCCAGCTTGGAGGTCGCGTACACGGACTTCGGGTTCAGCGGCGACTCCTCGTGCAGGACGAGCCCGCCGTCGTCGTCGAACGAGTGCCGCGTTCGCGCGCTCCGTCGCGAACGTTCCCGTACTCCTCCGATGTGCCTGACGTCGAGAGCTTCTCGAGCTCGACCCGGTGATCGACGATCGACTGGAGGAGGTTCAGCGTGCCCAGCACGTTCGTCGTCAGCGTCTCGTAGGGACGCAGCCAGGACTCCCCGACATGGGCCTGGGCGCCGAGGTGGAAGACGAAGGGCGGATCGGGCGCAGCCGCCAGTGCCTCGACCGCGCGGTCGACGGCGCGGCGATCGGTGAGGTCTCCCCAGTGGACGGATACGTCCTGGCGGAGATGGCCGATGTTGTGCAGAGCGCCGCTCGACGTGGCGCGCACGAAGACGTGCACGCGCGCGCCGAGGCGGACGAGCGCCTCCGTCACGTGCGAGCCCATGAAACCGTCCGCACCCGTGACGAGCACCGTGCGTCCCGCGTAGGCGTCGCCGACGTCCTCCTTGAGCGCGGCGAGGTCGTCGGCGCGCAGCGTCTCGTCGCTCCCGGCCATGACTGGAGATGATGGTAGCCCAGCGCGCGGTACGATCAAACCCGTGTCCGGGCGTGCCCTGATCACCGGCATCGCAGGGCAGGACGGCTCTCTTCTCGCCGAGCTTCTTCTGGAGCGTGGCTACGAGGTCATCGGCGTCGTTCGAGATCTCGAGAAGCCACGGCCGAACCTCGAAGCGCTCGAAGCGCAGCTCGAGCTGTCTGATCTCGACGTCACGGACAGCCGGGCCATGGTCGCGGCGCTCGAACGCTGGCGCCCGACCGAGGTCTACAACCTTGCCGCCGTGACGTTCGTACCCCATGCGTGGGAGGATCCGCTCGCTGTCGCGCGCGTCGGCGTCGTCGCGTTCACGTCGCTGCTCGAGGCGATTCGGCGCGTGAGCCCGACCACCCGCTTCGCGCAGGCCTCCTCGGCCGAGATGTTCGGAGAGCCGAGGCACTCACCGCAGAACGAGAGCACGCGGATCGCGCCCCTGACCCCCTACGGGATTGCCAAGGCGTATGCCCACTTCCTCACGGGCGCGTACCGCCGAAAGCACGGTCTGCACGCCTCGTCCGCCATCCTCTTCAACCACGAGTCGCCTCGCCGGCCGGTCGAGTTCGTCACCCGCAAGATCACGCAGGCCGCGGCACAGGCGAAGCTGGGTCGCCTGGATCAACTGACGCTCGGCAGTCTCGACGCACGGCGCGACTGGGGAGACGCCCGCGACCATGTCCGTGCGATGTGGCTCATGCTCCAGGCCGACGAGCCCGGCGACTACGTCGTCGCTACGGGCGAATCGCACTCCGTCGGCGAGCTCGCCGAGCTCGCTTTCGGTTACGTCGGGCTCGACTGGCGGGAATACGTGCGTACCGATGAGGCACTCGAGCGTGGCAGGACCGGAGCGCCCGAGCTTGTCGGCGACGCATCGAAGGCACGGCGGTGCCTTGGCTGGGAGCCCAGCGTCGGCTTCGAGGAGCTCGTGCGAACGATGGTAGACGCGGATCTCGAACGACTTCGGAGCGGAGCCGAGCGCTCCCAGCCGGCGAGCAGAGAGCCATGATCGCCGTCGACGAGAAGCTCGAAGCTGCTCCGCTGCCGATCCATCGCTCGCGTCCGCGCGGCATGGGCCGGACGCTGCGTGAGGTCTGGACGCATCGGGAGCTGCTCCGCATCCTGACCTGGCGCGAGGTCCGAATGCGCTACAAGAGCTCGCTGCTCGGGATCGTGTGGTCCGTCCTGAACCCGCTCGTCCTGATGTGCGTCTACTGGTTCCTGTTCGCGATCGCCTTCCCGTCGGACGTCATCCCGCGCCTACCCGCGTACATCCTGCTCGGTCTCGTCGCCTGGAACTTCTTCGCGATCGGAATCATGAGCGCGTCGACGAGTCTGCTCGCCAACGCGGGCATCGTGACTCGCGTTGCGTTTCCGCGCCAGCTCGTGCCGCTCTCCATGGTCGCGCACGCGTTCGTCAATTTTCTCATCGGCTGCGTGATCGTGATCCCGTTCCTCGTAATCACTCGGTCGAAGCCGGGCATCGAGACCATCCAGGTCGTTCCGCTCGTCCTCCTCTTCGTGATCTTCGTCGCGGGGATCGCCTTGCTCCTGGCCGCCGGCACGGTCTTCTTCCGCGACGTGGAGCATCTGGTCGGCGTGCTCCTGTTCCCGCTCTTCTTCGCCACGCCGATCCTGTGGTGCTTCGAAGCGCTCGGCATCGAGGGTACCCGGAAGACCATCCTGTTCTTCGTCAACCCGGTGACGCCCTACGTGGCAGGCTTTCGGACGATGTTCTACGACCCGCAGTGGCTCACCGGGTGGGTCTGGGCGTACATGGTGGTCGGAGCGGCGGCGGCGTTGTTGCTCGGGCTCTGGGTGTTCTCGCGCGTCTACGACGAGCTGCCGGCCGAGCTATGAGCCAGCGGTCTGCTTCCAGCCTGCGCCCAGGAGAGATTCGCGTCGCCGATCTCTGGCGACGCTATCGGCTGACGCGGGAGCGCAACGCGACCCTGAAGGAGACAGTCCTGAGGCGGCGCCGTGTGACGGGTGAGGACTTCTGGGCGCTCCGCGGCGTCTCGTTCGACGTCTCGCCGGGGACGGGCCTGGGCGTCATCGGCGTGAACGGCTCCGGCAAGACGACCCTCCTCAAGGTCATCGCCGGTGTGCTCGGGCCCAGCCATGGGACGGTCGACGTAGGCGGATCGATGGCGTCCCTGCTCGATCTCGGCTCGGGCTTCAGTCCGGAGTTCACGGGTCGCGAGAACATCTACTTGAACGCGGCACTGCTCGGTATTCCGAACAAGGCCGTCGACCGCCGCCTGGACGAGATCGTCGACTTCTCGGGGCTCGGCTCCTTCATCGACCAGCCCGTGCGGACTTACTCCACGGGCATGATGCTTCGCCTCGCCTTCTCTGTCGCCGTCACCGTCGAGGCGGAGATCCTGCTGCTCGACGAGGTGCTCGCCGTCGGGGACGAGGCCTTCCAGAAGAAATGCCTCGGCAAGATGTTCGAGCGTCGGGCGAGCGACACGACGATCGTGTTCGTGAGTCACGACACGAGTTCGGTGCAGCTCATCTGCGATCAGGTCATCCTCCTCGAGCAAGGGAGAGTCATCGCGAATGGCAAGGCGTCCGAGGTCGTCGCCCGCTACCACGAGAGCCTGAGCGGGGCGGTACCAACGCCGGCACAAACCAGCGAGATTCCTGCCTCCTGGCGTGCCCGCCGATGCGCCTCTCGGCGCCCTTCCGGAGACGCGGTCCTGGGGCACCGGGCGCGTGCGGATCGAGAGCGTGCGGCTACGCAACGAGCGTGGCGAGGTGACGACGTCGTTCCTGGGATCGACGCAGTTGCGTGTCGAGATCGACTACGCCTTCGACGATCCGGCCGCCGAGGAGCCGGATTTCGCCGTGAGCGTGAGTCAGCTCGACGGCGATCTGCTGTTTGCCGCTCACAGCGCCTTCGAAGACGCTGAGATGGAGGTGCTCCGTCCACGCGGGACCGTCGCGCTCGTCGTTCCGGAGCTGCCCTTGCTCCAGGGCGGTTCGTATTCTCCGTCAGCGTCTCGTCGAAGCACGGAAGCGAGGTCTACCACTCGCTCGAGCGGTGGCTCGAGTTCTCGGTCTTCGCTCCGACGCGAGGAGAGGGCCCTGTCGCGCTTCGCCACCGCTGGGAGCTCGCACCCGCGGCGGATCCGGCAGTCGCGACGGCCACGCTCAGGCGCTAGCGGCGCCGCTGTAGCCGTGCAGCACCGCCTCGCCGCACGCACGCCACGTGAACGACCGGGCATGCCTCCGTCCTGCTTCGGGTTCTGCGCCACCGCGCAGCGCAGCTTCGATCGCCGCCGCAAACGCCTCCGGGCTCGTCGGGTCGGCCCGGCGCGCCACCGCTCCGCACGCCTCGTCGAGCGAGGGGTGCGACGAGCAGACCACGGGTGACCCGCTGGCCATGGCTTCGACGACGGGCATTCCGAATCCCTCGAACTTCGATGGGTAGGCGAACACAGCGGCGCCGCGGTAGAGCTCTGCGAGCCGCGCGTCGTCGACGAAGCCGAGCTCGAGGACACCGTCGGCCCGGAGATTCGGTTGTTCGCCCCAGCCCTGAGCGCCGACTACTACGAGCTTGAGGTCGCTGTACGAGCGCCGCACGAGCCGGAAGGCGTCGAGGAGCGTCTGGAGGTTCTTCCGCGGCTCGTGTGTGCAGACGGTAAGCACGTACGGCCCGCCGAGATCGGCGCGTGGGCCCTCCGGGCGAAACCGCGGATCGATCCCGGGATAGGCAACCACCGTAGGCGGGCAGCGCTCGCCGAAGTACTCCTCCACGTCGTGCCCGGTGTAGCGCGAATTGACGAACACCACGTCGCACTCGGCGCTCGCACCGTACTTCGCTCGGTGCATGCCCCGTGTCTGCCGCGTTACCCACTCTGGATGGCGGATCGGGACGAGGTCGTGGATCGTCGTCGCACGGAGCCCGGCGCGCTGAGGCGGGTACATCCAGTCCGAGAAGTGGAAGACGTCGAGCTGTCCGACGAGCCGCTCGACCGCTGGATGCCCAGCCCGACTCCAGGCGACGCGCCAGGCATGGGCGCGCGGAAGCGTGACGAGGATGCAGTCGATCGGAAGCCCTCCGAGCGTCTCGCGGATCCGCTTCGCGCCGCGCGGACCGACCGGGGCGAATGCGACGATCTCGTGTCCGGCCTCGGCGCCGACGTCGGCGAGGCCGGCGACCATGCCGCGGATGTAGTTCCCGATGCCCGTTCGCGGGAGCGAGAGCGGGCTCACGTCGATCACGATACGCATGGCCCCGAGCAGACACTACGGAATCCGTTCAAGGGCGGAACTCGATTCACATAGTGGCCGGTCGCCGTCGGAGCTCACGCGCATGTGCCATCGTGATCGGGTTCGATCTGCTCAGCGCAGCCGGAGTCGTTGTCCCGTGAGTCGGCTCACATCGCCGCGTCGCTGATGGACGGCACCGAGATTCTCGCCGTCGCCGTCTACGTACCCCTGATCGTGGCTGCTGCCGTGGCCGTGTGGCGGCGGCCTGTGCTCGCCCTCTACCTCTTCGTCTTCGGCCTGGCCGTGCACAACATCGTCATGGCGTCGCTGTACGAGGCGGGCGTGCGCGGGCTCACGCTCGATGCGATCGCGGCGTGGAAGGAGATCCTCCTCGCGGTCGCTCTCCTCGCGGTATGCGTTCGGGCGCGCGGCTTGCCGTTTCGACCGCAGCTCGTGGACGCGCTCGCCCTCGCCTTCGCAGTGGTGGTCGTCGTCTACGCGGTCCTGCCGCAGTCGGTCCTCGACGGTGAGGCGAGCGCCGAGGGCGTCCTCCAGGGTCTCAGGCACGCGATCGTGCCGGTGCTGGCGTACGCGCTCGGGCGCTCGCTCGGTCTCGGCGCGCGCGAGCTCCGCCGCCTCGGGTACGCGGTCGTCGGCGTCGCGGCGCTGCTTGCGGTCGGCGGGATCGTGGAGCTGTACGCGGTTCCGCTCGACTGGTGGCGCGAGTCGGGCGCGCCGGGCTGGTATCGGGACCAGCTCGGCTTCGACTACGACGGGCCGTCGGGGCTGCCCGAGAACTTCGTGTTCAACCTGGGCGAGGGCGAGTACGCGCGCCGGCTCGTGTCGTCGTTCCTCAGCCCGCTGGCGAGCGGCTACGTGCTCGCCGTCGCGCTGCTGTTCGTGGCGGCGTTCCCGACGTTCGCGACCATCGCGGCGGCGCCGTCTGCTGCTCGCGGCGCTCCTGCTGACGCATTCCCGCTCGACGCTCGTCGCGCTCGCCGGCGGCCTGGTCGTGCTCGCGCTCGTGAGGCGTCGCTGGTGGCCTGCGATCGCGGCGCCCATCCTCGTCGGGGTCGCGGTGGCGTTCGTCGCCAACTTCGCCGCGGTCGTGCCCGAGGGGAGGTTCACGGCCGCAGGACCTCGGGCTGGTCTCGGGCGGCTCGGGCACGGAGGAGGCCGGCGAGGCGCTGAGCCTGGGCGAGCCCTCGCTCTCGAGCCATCTGCGGGCCCTGCGCGACGGCTTCGAGCGAGTCGGGGCGCACCCGCAGGGCTACGGCCTCGGCAACGCCGGCAGCGTCGCCATACGAACGGACACCCCGTTACTCGCCGGCGAGTCGACCTACGCCGAGCTCGCGATCGAGATCGGCGTGGTCGGGCTCGCGCTCTTCATCGCCTGGAACGGCGCCCTCCTGGTGGCACTCGCCCGACAGGGCAGACAGGCCGCCGTCGCCGCCTGGCTCGCCGCCGCGCTTGCGACCGTGCTCGCGCTCGCCGTTCAGACGGACGTGCTCGGCGTTCCCTGGCTCGCCTTCTGCCTGTGGGCGTTTGCCGGGTCGGCGGTGCAGCTCGCAGGCGCCGAGCGGGCCGTGCTGGGCGGAGACGTCATCCGGCATCCCCCTGAACCGGTGCCTGGGCTCGTCTCCCCTGCCGCTGCAGCGCCTCGTGGTAGACGGCCATCGTCGCCTCCGTGACGCGGTCCCAGGAGCAGTACGCGGCGACGTGAGCCCGTCCCGCCTCGCCGAGCCGGCGGCGCAGATCGCGGTCAGCCAGCAGCCGCTCGAGCGCGGCGCGAAGGCCGTTCACGTCGCCGGGAGCGACGAGCAGCCCGGTGCGCTCGTGTGTCACGAGGTCGAGCAGGCCTCCGACGGCCGAGGCGACGACGGGCTTCGCGTGCGCCATGGCCTCCGCGCACGCCATGCCGAACCCCTCCCGGCGCGACGGGCAGGCGACGACGGCGGCGCTGCGATACAGAGCGTCGAGCTCGTCGGCCGAGACGAAGCCGAGCGCGTCCGGCACGCGCGCTCGCAGGGGGCCGTCGCCGGTGAAGACGACGGGCATGCCTTCGCTTGCCTCGAGGAGATCCTCGACGCCCTTCTCCGGCGACAGGCGTCCGACGAAGAGGACGTTCGGCGGCTCGCGCTCCGGCTCCCGGGTCGTCCGGTAGCTCGACGCCGTTCGGGATGACGCGGACGCCGCCGCGCTCCCAGCGCCGCGGCATCGCGTGCGAGCGCGCTCGAGACGGCGATGACTGCCCCTGCTCGGCGCAGCACCGGGCGAGCGAGGAAGCGGCAGGCGCTTCGCCAGCTCGACGTCCGTTCCGTGCAGCGTGACGACGAACGGCTTTCCGCTCGCCGCCGCCGCTACTCCGGCGGGGAGCCAGTGCGCGTGGACGAGGTCGGCTCCTGCCGCCGCGCGCCGGGTCGCCCGTACGAGCGAGCCGATGAGCCCCGGGACGGCCCACGGCCGCCGGCGCGCGTTCGCGAGAACGCCGTCTCCGTACGCGAGCCCGTAGTCGCGGTAGACGCCGGGCGCGACGACGTCGACCTCGAGCTCGGCCCGCCGAAGCCGCTCGACCGCATCCGCGACGAAGCGGCCGGCCCAGTCGTCCTCGTGGCGAGGGTAGGACGTCGTGACGGTGACGACCCTCACGCACCGGGAAGCGCGTACAGCGCGTAGCGCCCATCCTCCCAGAGCGGCGGAGGCAGGGACGCGACGTAGCCGGGAACGTGGCGAGTCGTGTCGACCACCAGCCAGGAGGCACCCGCACCGGCGAGGATGCGGCTCTTCTCGGCGTCGTCGATCCCGTCGCGGTAGAAGAAGCGGATCGCGGCCTGGCGCCGCTGGGACGGGCGGTTGCGCCCGACGCTCGCGACGTGAGCCGGCGGAGCGGCCGCGACGTAGACCCCCGTGTAAGCGGCGAGCCGGTAGGAGGTCTCCAGATCCGCGAAGACGATCTCGCCCGGCCCCCACCTCGGAATCGACCGCCTCGACGAGACCGGGCGTGAGCGCGTGGCGGTCGGGGCGGTCGCGCTCGACGTCCATCAGGCCGGCGACGCCGATCGGGAGCGCGAAGAGGACCGCGCACGCGAGCGCCCGAGGCGTGGCCGCCAGAGGTCGTCGCGCGAGACGTGGCGCGGCGATCAGCGCCGCCAGGGCGGCTGCGACCGCGACCCAGACCGGCCAGGCCGCAGCGCCGCCCTCGGCCACGACCTCGTCCCACGGGTAGACCAGCTGCAGCACGACGCCGAGCGCGAGCGCGATGACCGGGCCGAGCACGCGGGCGCGCTGGCCGAGCACGATGCACGCGCCGCCGAGCGCGACGGCGAGCGGCAGAAACAGCGAGAGCCGCCGTGCCTGCGAGAGCGACGCGAGATCCGCGAGCGCCGTGAAGAGCGGCGGCACGAGCAGGAAGAGAAGCACCGCGAGCGACCCGCCGACCACGTACGACGCCCAGCGCGTGCGGGCGGCGAAGAGCGTTGCCGCGACGGCGAGGAACGCTGCGACGAACGCCGGTCCCCGCGTGAGGGTCTCGGCCGTGAGCGAGAAGAAGGACCCGACGATCTCGAGGTTCTCGCCGTGGTTCGCGAGCTCGCGAGCACGCTCGACCGCCCCCGGCCGGATCACGTTCGTCTCCGACAGCAACGGCACGAGCGCCGCGGAGACGATGGCGGTCGGCACGAGAACCGCCCCGAGCGCGACGCCCATCCGGCGCGCGTCCCGCCGACCCTCCGGCAGGATCAGTCGCGCGAGCGCGAAGCCCGCCAGCAGGATCACGAGGAAGATCGCGTAGGTGATGTGGACGACGGCGAGCGCCAGCGCTGCCGCGCCGACGGTCAGCAGGTACGACCGGGAGCCCTGACGCAGGAAGGCGAACGCGAAGGCGACGACGATCGGAGCGAGCAGCAGGCGGCCCGCAGACGCGGGTAGGGCGAGGAACTCGAGCGACCCGGTTCCGGCGCGGGGAAACGCGACGAGCGCCAGGGTCGCGACGACGGTGACCGCTCCGCCGATGCGCGAGCCGAAGACGGCGGCGCCCGCGCTGAACGTCACGATGAGGGCGAGCGGGACGAGCGGCGTCGCGAGATGCAGGACGACAGCCGCGGCATCGACCCCGGCGAGGTTGGCGACGAGGGCGAGAACGCCGTGCCAGAGCGGGAACGCGTAGCCGGGGTGAAGGCTTCCGTCGCGAAACTCGTTGACGATGCCGAGCGTCGTCAACTCCGGCGCCTCGGCCAGCTTGCGCACGCGCGCGAGATGGAACAGCGCGTCGCCGTCGATGACCGTCGACGACCACCAGACGACGGCCCCGAGCGCGATGCCGGCGGCCACGAGAGCGGCGATCGCCAGCGCCTCGCCGCGTGCGGGGCGAACGGGATCGGGGAGGCGGCGCCGAAGCGAGACGGCGAGCGCGACGACCGCGAGCGCTGCCACAATGCCGATCGCGAGCGTCGGCGACCCGTTCGCGAGGAAGGTGACGCCCATCGCGACCAGCACCGCCATGAGCCCCCAGGCCAGCGAGCCGGCCACCGCCAGGCCGATCCGCGCCGGCCAGTCGATAGCGCGCAGGATCAACGCGCCGGGCACGAGAACGACGCACGCGAACGCCGCGGTGAGGCGAATCGCCAGGCCGGCGCCCTCGGCCGGCAGGACGCGGGACAGGGCCAGGACGGCCCAGGCGCCCACGAGCACTGCGGGGAAGACGCCAACGCGGATCCAGTGCCACTGGCGCCAGGACGCACCCCAGATCCTGGGTGGCGGTGTCTCCGTCCGGCTTATGCGAGAGGACACAACCGCTCTACACTAGTCGCGACGTCCGCTGTGGCCACGATCTGGGGATCACCTTTTCGGTAGCGCTGGACGAAGAAACCCCATGATGGCACCGCACGGTTCTCGGTCACGCCGAGCTTTCCTGGCCCGCGCGCTCTGCGCGGCGCTCGCGCTGACCGTCACGGCTCTCTGGCTGGGGGCCGGGAGCGCCGGCGGCTCGGTCATCCTGGCTCGCGATGCCGGCGCCGTGCGCCTCGCCGTCGACGAGCGCGGAAGGGCGCTCGTCACCTACCGCGACGCGAAGGGCATTCACCGCGTGCTCGTGTGGGGCGCGATCAACGACGACCTGCGCTTCAAGGTCGACT
This sequence comes from uncultured Thermoleophilia bacterium, assembly GCA_963838105.1. Classification (GTDB taxonomy): domain Bacteria; phylum Actinomycetota; class Thermoleophilia; order Gaiellales; family Gaiellaceae; genus CAWJNF01. Next base: position 237,987 of record CAWIQC010000032.1, read on the forward strand.
ACTCCGGCGGCTGGAAAGCGTTCGGGCACCCCGTGTGGAAGGACTTCCGCGACGCGTCGCGACCGTACACCGGCCCGGAGCTCCCCTGGCTCGTCGTCGCCCGCCGCGCGCCCGACGGGTCGTACTGGGCGCTCCAGGCATGGCAGCGCCTGCTGCCGAACCTCGGCTACACGCCGTGGAAGCATCCCCAGCAGGCGTGGGAGCTCCACGTCTCGCACTGGCGCGGGCCGCTGCCGCTGCTCGAGATCTGGCTCGACTGGGTCCGCGACGGCCGCTTCGAGCACCTGTTCGGCCGCTACACGTATCGAGGCAAGCCGGTCTTCGGGACGAGCTCGACACCTCAGGGCAGGCCGCTCGACCCCTACGGGCGCAACATCTACCTCGACACGTACGACTCCGCCTACGGCCCGGGCTGGGAGCGCGAGAACTCGTTCCTGACCCACGAGCCGAACGGCAACTTCTGCTACGGGTTCTACTCGGCATACGCCGCCGTCCTGGTATCCGCCGGGGCCGGACCTCCCGCCCGGAGTCGGGTCGCAGTACCGCGCGACGGTCATCGGGCCCGGGGTCACGCCCGACGTGAGCTGGGCCGGCCAGGCGCTGGGCCCGTTCGATCCCGTGCACGAGGAACGGATGAACGAGCTGGGCGACCAGATCGCCGGCAGCGACGAGCGCTGCCGGCGTGACTAGACCGGCGAGCGGTCCTCGTCGCGGTCGAACGCCTGGCGGGCGCTGCGCCAGAGCAGGATGAGCGCGCCCGGGATCGCGGTCGCGACCGTGATCGTGAAGTAGAGGAACCCCGTCGCGAACGCCGCTTCCGCGTCGACGCCGAAGCGGCCCAGGAACGCGACGAAGAACGCCTCCCGGACGCCGAACCCGTTCAGCGTGAAGGGAACGAGCAGCACCAGCGAGAGCATCGGGGCGAGGATGAGGTACACCACCGGCGAGACGTCGAGCCCGACCGCCTCCCCGCAGAGCCAGATCGGCACTGTCCGCACCAGCTGCAGCACGATCGTCACCGCGAATGCGCCCGCCAGCGTCCGCGGGTAGTCGCGATACACGTGCATGGCTTCGTAGAGATGCTCGAGCGGGTGCTCGATGCGCAGCCACCTGAGTGCCGGCCGGGCGTGGCGAAGCGCGCGCCGCGCGCGCCGCGAGAAGACGAGGAAGAACGCGAGGCCACCGATGGCCACGCAGACGACCTCCACGACGATGATGGCGCCGAGGCCGTCGTAGCGGCCGATCGCGAGGCCGAGGCCGACCGCCGCCATCACGAGGACGCCCGCCATGCCGATCGCCCGCTCCAGCACCACCGCGGCCGTCACCTCGCTCGTCCGGCCGCGGCGACGCCGCGCGTGCTCGACGATCCGCAACGCGTCCCCGCCGAGACCGGTGGGCAGTACCTGCCCTGCCGCGTAGCCGACGAAGTAGACGCGGACGAGCCACCCGAGCGGCTCGCGTAGGCCGCGGGGAGTCAGCAAGAGCTGCCACCGCCAGGCCATCCCCCACGTGGCGACCAACGAGACCGCGAGCGCCGCCAGGAGCAGGAGACCGTTCGCCTCCGCGATCGCGTCGACGGCGGCTCCCACGTCGATCTGCCAGAGCACCAGGGCGAGGACGCCCACCGAGAGGAGGACGCTGCCGGCAACGCGCCCGCGCCGCCGTGTCAGGACCGCCCAACTCATCCGCGTCCACGGGGCGTGCTGAAGAGGCCGCCCGCTCGCGCCGGCTCCGGGGTCGGCGGGCATACGCGGGCCGCCGCCTCGATCTGGACTATCATCGGCAGTGTCTTCGACACCGCATCCTCCGCACATTCGTGGACCTCTCCCACAACGGAGGGCATCGGGTGGCCCCCGATCTGATGGAAGCACCGGTGGAGGCCGGATGAGCCTCCCGCCAGGCTTCTCCGAGGCCGTGTCCGGCGCGCTCGGCGCAGACGCCGTGATCCGCCATCCCGAGCAGCTGCGCACGTACGAGTGCGACGGCCTCACCGGCCATCGCGTCGTTCCGGCCCTCGTCGCGCTGCCGGGCTCGACGGCGGAGGTGCAGGCGGTCGTCCGCCTCTGCGATCGGCACGGCGTTCCCTTCGTCGCGCGCGGCGCCGGGACGGGGCTCTCCGGGGGCGCGCTGCCGATCGCGGAGGGGATCGTGATCTCGCTCGCGCGCATGAACCGGATCCTCGAGCTCGATCTCGACAGCGGCCGCGTCGTCGTGGAGCCCGGCGTGACGAATCTCGCGGTGACGCAGGCTGTCGCGGGCCAGGGGTTCTACTACGCGCCCGACCCCTCGAGCCAGCAGGTGTGCACGATCGGAGGCAACGTCGCCGAGAACTCCGGCGGCGCCCACTGTCTCAAGCACGGGTTCACGGTCACCCACGTGACCGCGCTCGAGCTCGTGCTGCCCGACGGCGAGCTCGTTCACCTGGGCGGCAAGGGGCTCGATCCTCCCGGTCCCGACCTGATGGGTCTGGTCATCGGCTCGGAGGGGACGCTCGGGATCGCAACGCGGATCACGCTCCGGATCCTCCGCAAGCCGGAGGCCGTGCGCACGCTGCTCGCCGGCTTCGCGACCACGAGCGAGGCCGGTGCCGCGGTCTCGGGCATCGTCGCCGCCGGAGTGCTCGCGGGCGCGATGGAGATCATGGACAGCCTGACTCTCGAGGCCGCGGAGGCCGCCGTCCAGCCGGGCTACCCGCAGGCGGGCGCGATCCTCCTCGTCGAGCTGGACGGCAACGCCGTGCAGGTCGAGGACGATGCGGCGCACGTCGAGGAGATCTGCCGGAGCTGCGGCGCGACGGAGCTCCGCGTCGCCGAGACGGATGCCGAGCGCGCCCGCTTCTGGAAGGGTCGCAAGGCGGCGTTCGCGGCGATGGGACGGGTCAGCCACGACTACTACGTCCAGGACGGTGTCGTGCCGCGGACGAAGCTGCCCGAGGTGCTCGACCGGATCGGCGAGCTCGAGCGGGAGTACGGGCTCCGCGTCGGCAACGTCTTCCACGCCGGCGACGGCAACCTGCACCCGCTCGTCCTGTACGACCGCCGCAACGAGGGCGAGCCCGAGAAGGCGAGGGAGCTGGCGGAGGCCATCCTCGAAGCCTGCATGGACGCCGGCGGCTCGCTCACGGGCGAGCACGGCATCGGCGTGGACAAGGCGTGCCGGATGCCGCTCATGTTCTCAGAGGCCGATCTCGCCGTCATGGACCGGCTCCGGCGGGCATTCGACCCGAAGGGCCTGTGCAACCCGGGGAAGGTCCTGCCGACGCCGCGCCTGTGCGGCGAGGTTCCCGGGCCCTACCGGGCGCACCCCGTCGAGCTGGCCGGCCTTGCCGAGCGCTTCTGAGGTAGACGTGGCCGGGACCGACGTCGCGAGCGTAGGGGCCGGATCTCATCCGGCCCGGGCGGCTCCGAGGACGATCGAACCGGCCACCGCCGCCGACGCCTCCGCCGCGCTCGTCGCCGCGGCGCGCGACGGGCTGTCGGTGTCGATCGGGCGCGAGGGCGGAGACGTCGTCCTGTCCACCGCGCGCCTCGACCGCGTCCTCGAGCACGAGGCGGGCGACCTGACCGCGACCGTCGAGGCCGGCCTGCGCCTCTCGGCCCTCGGCGCGGTGCTCGCCGAGCGTGGCCAGATGCTGGCGCTCGATCCGCCCGGCGACCCGACCATCGGCGCCTGCCTCGCGGGGGGGCTGTCCGGGCCGCGTCGCCACCGCTACGGCGCGGTGCGGGACATCGTCCTGGGGGTGACGGTCGTGCTCGCGGACGGCACGATCGCGAGCGCCGGCGGGAAGGTCGTCAAGAACGTCGCCGGCTACGACCTCGGAAAGCTCTTCTGCGGCTCGCAGGGCCGGCTGGGCCTGATCGTTCGCGCCAGCCTGCGCCTGCACCCTCTGCCGGCGGCCTCCCGGACGCTCGTCGTCCCGGTCGCCGATCCCTCCGACGCCCACCGCCGCTGGCAGCTCGTGCACCGCTCCGCGCTCGTGCCGAGCGCGGTCGATCTCTTCTGGAAGCGGGAGCTCGGGCCGGCTGGCGCTGCTGTTCGAGGGCTCCGAGCGCGCGGTGGCCGCGCAGCTCGAGACGGCGAGCGAGCTCATCGGCGGGGAGGAGGCCGGCGAAGAGGTATGGGACGACGCGCGAGCCGAGCAGGCTCGGCTGGGCGGCAGGATCTCGTTCCCGCCGGGAAGGCTTGCGGCGGCGCTCGCGACCCTGCCCGAGGCGCTCGTCAGGCCGGGAATCGGATCGGCCTTCGTGCCCGAGGAGCTCGGGGACAAGGGCGACGCCGGCGCCCTCGCCCTCGCCGAGCGCGTGCGGGTCGCCTTCGATCCGGCGGGGACGCTCGTCTGATGAGCTCGCACGCGAAAGCGACCGGAAATGGAGGGGCGGGACGTGTCCCGCCCGAAGCCGTCCGCGTGCTGGAGCGTTTGGTGGGTGGCGGGCCGGACAGGTCCGGCCCGCTACGTCGGACATCCGCCGATGTCGGACATCGCGATGCAATGGTCCCGGAGATGTAGGGGCGGGACCTGTCCCGCCCGGAACCGTCCGCGTGCCGGATGCCGGTGTTGGCGGAGTGGCGGGCCGGACAGGTCCGGCCCCTCAGTCATCGACATTACGCACGCATGCGTGTGCGCTGATGGACAAGGCGCTGCTCTCGGAGTGCGTCCACTGCGGCTTCTGCCTGCCGACCTGCCCGACCTGGCAGCTCTGGGGCGAGGAGATGGACACGCCGCGCGGGCGGATCTACCTGATGGAGGCGCTCGCCGACGGGAAGATCGAGCTCTCGCAGCAGGTGACGGCGCACTTCGACCGCTGCCTCGGCTGCATGGCGTGCGTCACCTCGTGCCCGTCGGGCGTGAAGTACGACCGCCTCATCGAGTCCACGAGGGCCTACGTCGAGGAGCGGGTCGAGCGTCCGCGCGGCGAGCGGCTCCTGCGCTCCGTCGTCTTCGGCGTCCTCCCGCATCCCCGCCGGGCGCGCGCCGCGCTGGCGCTCGAGCCGCTGGGTCGCCGGCTGCCGCTGCCGGGAGCGCTGCGCCCGCTGCTCGCCATCGCGCCCCCGTGGCGCTCGGCGGAGCGTCCCCCGGTGCTGACGCCGGCGGCGGGCGAGCGCCGCGGACGAGTCGGGCTCCTCACGGGTTGCGTCCAGCGCGTCGTCTTCGGCGGCGTGAACGCGGCCACGGCGCGGGTGCTCGCAGCGGAGGGCTACGAGGTCGTCGCGCCCCGCAAGCAGGCCTGCTGCGGCGCGCTCTCGATCCACGCCGGCCGCCACGCGGAGGGGCTCTCGCGCGCGCGCAAGCTCATCGACGTGTTCGAGCGCGCGAGCGTCGATCTCGTCGTCGCCAACGCGGCCGGCTGCGGCTCGAACCTGCGCGACTACGGGCACCTGCTCGCCGGCGATTCCCGCTACGCCGAGCGCGCGGCGCGGTTCTCGGCCTCGGTCCGCGACGTCTCGGAGCTGCTCGCGGACGAGCCCCGCGCCGATCGCGGCGCGCTCGAGCTGCCCGTCGCGTTCCAGGACTCCTGCCACCTGCTGCATGCGCAGCGCGTGCGCGACGCGCCCCGCGCGGCTCTGGCCACGATCCCCGGCCTCGAGCTCGTCGAGCCCGCCGAGCAGGAGCTCTGCTGCGGCAGCGCCGGCATCTACAACCTCGTCCAGCCGGAAGCGGCGGACGAGCTCGGCCGTCGCAAGGCGGCGAACGTCCTCGCGACGGGCGCCGAGGCGTACGCGAGCGCGAATCCGGGCTGCCTCATCCAGGTGACGTCCCACCTGCGCCGGGCGGAGCGGCCTCTGCCCGCCTTCCACCCGGTGGAGCTTCTCGACGCGTCGATCCGGGGCGTGCCGGCGGCACAGCTCCTGCTGGACGCGCGCCGGTAGCAACGCGGCCTCTCCGCGCGCTGCGGAGCTATTGTTCGAGTGCGCGCGAGGGCGCCGCCAGTCCGCGGGCAGGGCAGAGCCCACCTCGATCCACGGTCGTAGCAGCAAGGGTCTCCTTTCCGCCCGAACACGCGGACGCCGGGTCGAACGGAAGGAGGTTGCCGTGAATCTCGAGCAGCTGCGCAAGCAGGCGAAGGAGCTCGTGCGCGCCGCGCGGGCGGGAGACGAGCAGGCGCTCGCCCGAGTTCGGGCGCACGCGCCGGTGCGGGAGCGCGTCGCCCTCGCGGACGCCCAGCTGACGCTCGGCACGCGAGCACGGGTACGCGAGCTGGCCCGCGCTGGTCGTGGCGATCGAGGCGAACGCCGAGGCCTTCGTCCTTGCCGCGACCGACCGACGGAGGGCCCGCGCCGAGGCGCTTCTGGCCGCGCGTCCCGAGATCGAGAGCGACCCGTGGGCGGGGCTCGTCCTCGGCCGCGGCTGGGCGGGTGATCCGAACGAGCCCGGAGGGCCGCGCGGATGGGCGCCGCTCCTCTACGTCTGCCACTCGTGCTTCCCCTCGCCGCGGCTCGCGCGCGAGCTGCTCGAGGGCGGCGCGGATCCGAACGTGACTTTCCGCAACGAGTATGGCCGGATGTCGGCGCTCTACGGCGCGGCCGGGGTCGCGCATGATCCGGAGCTGACGCGCGTCCTGCTCGAGGCCGGGGCGAGCCCGAACGACGGCGAGTCGCTCTACCACGCGACCGAGGCCGAGGACCCGACCTGCCTCCGGCTCCTGCTCGAGCACGGCGCCGAAGCGCGCGGGACGAACGCGCTGGCGCACGCCCTCGACGACGATCGCCTCGATCACGTGCGGCTGCTGCTGGAGGCGGGCGCGGACCCCAACGAGGGCGCGCTCGTCGCGCACGCCGTCCGTCGCGGTCGCGGCCCGGAGTTCCTGCGCCTGCTCGCGGAGCACGGCGGCGATCTCGACAGGCCCGGCGGCGAGACCTGGCGTGGAAACGTGCCGCTGCGGACGCCCTATCAGCACGCGATCCTGCGCGGCCGCGACGACTCGGCGCGCGCTCTCGCCGAGCTCGGCGCCTCGACCGAGGTCGATCCCGGCGATCTCGCGGTCGCCGCGGTGGCGCGCGGGGAGCGGCCGCAGTCGCCCATTCCCGACGGGCTCGATCCGGACGGTCAGGAGGTGGTGATCCTGAGCGCGCTTCGCGGCGGGCTCCAGCTCGTCGTCGACCTCGTGGGCCCGGACTTCCGCGGGGTCGTCGGCGGCTCTCCGTCCGGGACGCTTCTCCAGCACGCCGCCTGGGTGGGCAACCCGGAGATCGTGCGAGAGCTGCTCCTCCGCGGCGCAGATCCGGGCACGGGTACGGACACGGCGCTCGGCTGGGCGGTGCACGGGTCACAGAACAACCCATCGGCAGAAGCTGACCACGTCGCGGTCGCGCAGCTTCTCGTCGGCGCAGGCAGCGTGATCGAGCCGCGCTACGTCGATGAGGCCGACGGCCCGCTCCACGACTGGGTCGCGGAACAGCTCGGCTCTCGGGAAGAAGAGGCCTAGCCGGCCGAGCTGTCGCTCGGTCTCGGCGGCATGCCAGCCGAGGCCGAGGGCCTGGAAGCGGGCCAGCGCCTTGGCTCGGCCGGCAGGCGTCGTACGGGGCGGCGGGTAGATCCCGCCCTCATGCTGCTCCACGATCGGCTCGAAGGGCTCAGCCGATGTCCGCCCAGGCGGCGGCCGTGCCCGAGACCGGCACGAGGACGCGATAGGACTCCGCCTCCTCGACCGGGAGGCGCACCTCGGCGCTCTCGCCCGGGTTCAGGAGCGGCGCGATCTCGGTCCGGACGTCGGCGGTGTCCACCCGTGTCCACTCGCCGTCGGCGAACGTATAGGCCTCGGCGCCGTAGAGCCCGTCGGCGAACGTGACCTCGGCTGCGGCGTCGTCGTCCACCTCGATCTCCACGACGAGCTCGGAGCCGTCGAGCTCGCCGCTGATCTCCACGTCGCGCTCCTCGGTCCCGATAGCCGCGCTCCTCGAGCAGCGCGATCCAGGCGTCGTCGCTCGAGGAGCCCGAGGGCTCGAGCGGAGCCTGGCTGCCGCCCTCGCCTTCGCCGCCCCCGCACGCGGCCGCGAGCGCGACGACCAACACGCTCAGAACGAGGGCCGCAAGGTGCTTCGGCGACATCACAGCTTCGACATAGACTTGACCGGAGGGCACGATGATACTTGAGCAGTACTACCTCGGCTGCCTCGCCCACGCCTCCTACCTGATCGCGGACGAGGAGTCCGGGGTGGCCGCCGTCGTCGACCCGCAGCGCGACGTCGACCAGTACATCGCCGACGCCGAGGCACGGGGTCTGTCGATCCGGTACGCGATCCTCTCGCACTTCCACGCCGACTTCCTCGCCGGCCATCTCGAGCTGCGCGACCGCTGCGGCGCCGAGATCGTCCACGGAGCTCGCGGAGAGGCCGAGTACGCAGCGCGCCGGGTCTCGAACGGCGACTCGATCGCGCTCGGGCCGAAGGTGCGCCTCGAGGTGCTCGAGACGCCCGGCCACTCGCCCGAGTCGATCTCGATCGTCGTCTACGACGGGGATCGTGGCCCCGAGCCCTACGCCGTGCTGACCGGTGACACCCTCTTCATCGGCGACGTCGGCCGGCCCGACCTTCGTGCTGCTCTCGGCTGGACCGCCGAGGAGCTCGGCACGCTGCTCTTCGACTCGCTTCGAGACAAGCTGCTCCCGCTCCCCGACGAGACGCTCGTCTACCCCACCCATGGAGCGGGCTCCCTGTGCGGCAAGAACCTCAGCACGGACACGGTCTCGACCATCGGCGTCCAGCGGCAGTTCAACTACGCCCTCCAGCCGATGACGAAGGAGGAGTTCGTCCGGATCGTCACGGCCGATCAGCCGGACTCGCCCGCGTACTTCACGTACGACGCGATCCTCAACACGAAGGAGCGACCGACGCTCGACGAGGCGCTCGAGCGCGTGCTGAAGCCGCTCGCTCTCGCCGAGGTGATCGAGCGCCGCGATCGCGGAGCGCAGGTGCTCGACACGCGCGACCCGACGGAGTACGCGGGCGCGCACGTGCGCGGCTCGCTCAACGTCGGGCTCGGCGGGAGCTACGCGACCTGGTGCGGCACCTTGCTCGATCCCGCTCGGCCGATCGTGATCGTCGCCGACCCGGGCCGTGAGGAGGAGTCCGCGACGCGCCTCGGGCGCATCGGCTTCGACAACGTCGCCGGCTATCTCGACGGCGGCATGCGGGCGCTCGACGCCCGTCCCGATCTGGTCGGCCGGACCGAGCGGATCACGGCACCGAACCTCGCAGAGCAGCTCGGATCGGGGAGCGCGCCGATCGTCCTCGACGTCAGAGCGCCGGGCGAGCTCGAGACGGGACGCATCCCGGGGAGCCTCGCCGTCCCGCTCAACCACCTGGAGGAGCGGCTCGCCGAGATCCCCAGAGACCGGGACATCGTCGTCACCTGCGCCAGCGGCTATCGCTCCTCCATCGCCGTCAGCCTGCTCGAGGCGCACGGCGTTCAGGGGCTCTCCGATCTGGTCGGGGGAATGGGCGCGTGGGAGGCCCTGCACCTGGAGACCGCCGCCGCCTGATGGAGCTCCGGCAGATCCCCGAGCTCGATCCGCAGAGCGCGGCCGACCGGCTTGCGGCCGGCGAGGCGATCGCCCTCGACGTGCGCGAGCCCGACGAGTGGGCGGCCGGCCGCATCGGCGGCGCAGTCCACATTCCGGTCGGCGAGCTGGTCGTCCGGCAGGACGAGATCCCCGAGGACGTGCCCATCGTGGCCGTGTGCCGGACGGGCAGCCGCAGCGCCTGGGCGACCGAGATGCTCGTCCGCGCCGGCTACGACGCCGCCAACCTCGCCGGCGGCCTGCAAGCCTGGGAGGCGGCCGGGCTGCCGCTCGAGCCCCCCGGCGGCTACGTCGCGTAGCCGCGTGGCGCAAGGACCGGAAACAGGTGTAGGGGCCGGATCTCATCCGGCCCGGGAGACAGGTGTAGGGGCCGGGTCTCATCCGCTGGGGAGGCAGGTGTAGGGGCCGGATCTCATCCGGCCCGGCCTGATGGGGCGCGCTGGGGCAAGGTCATCGACCAGAGCCGCTGCATCGGCTGCCACGCCTGCACGACGGCCTGCAAGTCCGAGAACGAGGTGCCGCTCGGCGTCACGAGGACGTTCGTGAAGTCGGTCGACGTCGGCACGTTCCCGCAGGCGACGGCGCGCGTTCCAGGTCACGCGCTGCAACCAGTGCGACGACGCCCCGTGCGTCACGGCCTGCCCGACCTCGGCCATGTATCGCCGCGACGACGGCATCGTCGACTTCGACAAGCAAGCGTGCATCGGCTGCAAGGCCTGCATCGCGGCCTGCCCCTACGACGCGATCTTCATCAATCCCGAGGATCACTCCGCCGAGAAGTGCAACTTCTGCGCGCACCGGCTCGACATCGGCCTCGAGCCCGCCTGCGTCGTCGTCTGCCCGGTGGAGGCGATCCTCGTCGGCGACCTGAACGATCCGACGTCGCAGGGTGGCGCAGATCGCGGGCCGCGAGGCCGTCTCGGTGCGCCGGCCCGAGAAGGAGACGCGGCCGAAGCTCTTCTACAAGGGCGCCCATGAGGCGACGCTCGATCCTCTCGCCGCGCGACGGCCTGACGGCGGCATCTTCATGTGGAGCGACCAGGGGCCGCAGGTCGCGCGGTCGCGGCCGGGCACGCGTCCACGTCCTCCGCCGCCGCGCTGCTCTCCTACGACGTCCCCCATCGCGCCCCGTGGGACTGGCGCGTCAGCCTCTACACCTGGACGAAGGGCATCGCCGCGGGCGCGTACCTGGCGCCGCTCGCTGCTCCTGCTCGCGCGACCTGCTCGCCGGCGGTGGCTCGCTCTGGCTCTGGGCGGCGCCGGCGATCGGGCTCGCGTTCCTCGCCCTCACCGGCGCGATCCTCGTCTGGGATCTCGAGCACCCGCGCCGCTTCCACTACATCTTCCTGCGACCGCAGTGGCGAAGCTGGCTCGTCCGCGGCGCCGTCGCGATCACGCTGTACGGCGGCGTGCTCGCGCTGCACCTGCTGCTGTCGGCCGCCGGCGTCGAGGCGGCGCAGGAGTGGCTCGCGATCGCCGGCATCCCCGCCGGGGTGATGGCGGCCGTCTACACGGGCTACCTCTTCGCGCAGGCAAAGGCGCGCGACCTCTGGCAGAGCCCGCTGCTCGCGCCGCACCTGCTCGTGCAGGCGATCCTGCTCGGCGCGGCCGTCGATGCTGCCGTTCGCGCACTGGCTGGAGCCCGGGGCGGTCGGGCAGCTTCGAGTGGATGCTCGCCGGCGCCGCGCTCGTCCACTGCGCCCTCGTCGCCGCCGAGGTGACCGTCCCGCACGGGACGGCGCACGCGCACCGGGCCGTGCGGGAGATGACCCACGGGCGCTACGCCCGCTTCTTCTGGGCCGGCGCGCTGCTCGTTCTCGTCGCCGTGCTCGCTCCCGTCATCGGCGTGGCCGCTGTCCCGCTCGCGCTGCTCGGCCTGCTCGCCCACGAGCACGCTCACGTCCAGGCCGGCCAGTCCGTCCCGCTGGCATGAAGCGCAGGCGTGCATCAGAGGACGTCGGGCCGGATATATCCGGCCCGCAGGTCCCAGACGATGGGGAGTGTGGCTACCGCGCCCCTCGGTCTGACGTCGCTCGGCGAGCAGGCTCACGTCCAGGCCGGCCAGTCCGTGCCCGTCACATGAAACGGAGGCGTGCTCCAGAGCGACGTAGGGGCCGGCTATATCCGGCCGTACAGGCCCCGAACGAGCGGGAGCTGCGGCTACCCCGGGCCGTCGGGAACCCACCTGGCCGCCTTCCCGCCGAAGGAGCGCTGGGACGACTGGGTCGAGCTCGACTCGAAGGCGTGGCCGCGACGGGTCGAGCGGCGGTCGATGCTCGTCCCGACGACGTGCTTCAACTGCGAGTCGGCCTGCGGCCTGCTCGCCTACGTCGACCCCGAGACGCTCGAGGTGCGCAAGTTCGAGGGCAACCCGGAGCACCCCGGCTCGCGTGGGCGCAACTGCGCCAAGGGCCCGGCCACGCTGAACCAGATCAGGGATCCCGACCGGATCCTCCACCCGCTTCGCCGAGCCGGCGCTCGCGGCGGAGGAAGTTGGGAGCCCGTCTCCTGGGACGAGGCGCTCGACGACATCGCCGGGCGCATCCGCCGGGCGATCGTCGGCGGGCGGCCGAACGCGGTCATGTACCACGTCGGCAGGCCCGGCGAGGACGGGTACACGGAGCGGGTGCTGGCCGCCTGGGGCGTCGACGGTCACAACTCCCACACGAACATCTGCTCGAGCTCCGGCCGGGCCGGCTACCACTACTGGATGGGGCTCGACCGCCCGAGCCCCGACCACGCGAACGCGGACGTGATCCTGCTCGTCTCGGCCCACCTCGAGTCGGGGCACTACTTCAACCCCCACGCCCAGCGCATCATCGACGGCAAGGCTCGGGGCGCCAAGCTGATCGTGCTCGACACGCGGCTCTCGAACACGGCGACGCACGCGGACTGGTGGGTCTCGCCGTGGCCCGGATCGGAGGCCGCGATCCTGCTCGCGATCGCGGGCCACCTCATCCGCAGCGGCGCCTACGACCGCGAGTTCGTGCGGCGCTGGTGGAACTGGCAGGAGTACCTGACCTGCGAGCAGCCCGATGTCGAGCCGACCTTCGAGAGCTTCGAGGCCGCGCTCGAGGAGCTCTACGCCGGGTACACGTTCGAGCTCGCCGAGCGCGAGTCGGGCGTCCCGGCGGAAACCCTGCGCGAGATCGCGGACGCGGTCGCCACCGCAGGCACGCGGCTCTCGACCCACACGTGGCGCTCGGCGACGGCGGGGAACCTCGGCGGCTGGCAGGTGTCGCGCTCGCTCTTCCTGCTCAACGCGCTGCTCGGCGCCGTCGCCACCGAGGGCGGCACGTACCCCAACGCCTGGAACAAGTTCGTCCCCCGGCCGCTCTACACCCCGCCGCATCCGGAGACGTGGAACGAGCTCACATGGCCGGTCGAGTACCCGCTCGCGATGAACGAGCTCTCCTTCCTGCTGCCGCACTTCCTCAAGGAGGAGCGCGGCTCGCTCGACGTGTACTTCACGCGCGTCTACAACCCGGTCTGGACGAACCCCGACGGCTTCTCGTGGATCGAGATGCTGACCGACGAGGAGCGGATCGGCCTGCACGTCGCGTTGACGCCGACCTGGAGCGAGACCGCCTTCCTCGCCGACTACGTGCTGCCGGTCGGGCACGGCTCCGAGCGCCACGATCTGCACTCCTACGAGCAGTACGACGGCCAGTGGATCGGCTTCCGCCAGCCCGTGCTGCGCGCGGCCCGCGAACGGCTGGGGCAGCCGGTGGCGGACACCCGGGAGGTGAATCCGGGCGAGGTCTGGGAGGAGAACGAGCTCTGGATCGACCTCTCCTGGCGGATCGATCCCGACGGCTCGCTCGGCATTCGGCGCTGGTTCGAGTCCGAGGAGCGGCCGGGCGAGAAGCTCACCGTCGACGAGTACTACCGCGCCATCTTCGAGCGCTCGGTGCCCGGGCTGCCGGAGCGCGCCGCGGAGGAGGGTCTGACCCCGCTCGCGTACATGCGCCGCTACGGAGCCTTCGAGATCGCCCGCGGCGTCGGCCCGCTCCACGAAGAGCCGGTGCCCGACGAGGAGCTCGACGACGCCCGCGTCGACGGTGCCGGGCGTGCGTACACGCGAGCCCCGAGGCCGGCCTCCCCGAACGTCGTGCCGTTGCCGACGCCGGAGCCCGACGCAGACGGTCGCCGCGCCGGTCGGGGTCGAGGTGGACGGCCGCATCCTGCGAGGCTTTCCGACTCCGAGCGGCCGGCTCGAGTTCTACTCGCGCACGCTCGCCGAATGGGGCTGGCCCGAGGCCGCGCTGCCGACGTACGTGCGCAGCCATGTCCACCCGGAAGAGCTCGCGCCCGGGCAGCTCGTCCTCATCCCGACGTTCCGCCTGCCCGTCCAGATCCACACGCGCTCGGCCAACGCGAAGTGGCTCGACGAGATCGCGCACACGAACCCGCTGTGGATCCACGTGTCCGATGCCGAGCGTCTCAGCGTCTCGACCGGCGACCTCGTCCGCGTCGAGACCGAGATCGGCCACTTCGTGCTCAAGGCGTGGGTGACCGAGGGCATCCGGCCGGGCGTCGTCGCGTGCAGCCATCACATGGGACGCTGGCGACCCGGCGGCGAGGGCGGCCAGCGACAGGCCATGCAGGTGGTGGACCTCGAGCGCGACGGCACGCGCTGGAGGATCCGCCGTCGCTCCGGAATCGCCCCGTTCGACTCGAGCGACCCCGACACGCGGCGCATCTGGTGGAACGACGCCGGCGTCCACCAGAACCTCACCTTCCCGGTGCATCCCGACCCCGTGTCGGGCATGCACTGCTGGCACCAGGCGGTGTACGTCAAGCGGGCAGAGGCCGGCGACGCCAACGGGGACGTCTCGGCCGACGTGGAGGCCTCGCATCGGATCTACCGGGAATGGCTGGCGCGCTCGCGGCCCGCGACCCGGCACTCGCCGAACGGCGAGCGGCGCCCCTACTGGCTGATGCGCCCGCTCAAGCCGGCGCGGGAGGCATACAGGCTGCCGGGGGTGCCGGCCGACGAGGTCTTCGTGAGCGTCCGGCGAGGCCCGGCGTCTCCCGCGGCTCAGCCGCGGGGACGTCATCGCCGGCGTCTCGGTCGCCCTCGTGCTCGTCCCGCAGTCGCTCGCGTACGCGCAGCTCGCGGGCATGCCCGCGTCCCGGGGCTACTACGCGGCCGTGCTGCCGCCCATCGCCGCCGCCCTGCTGGCCTCCTCGCCCTACCTCCAGACCGGGCCGGTCGCGCTCACGAGCCTGCTCGCCTTCGGCGCGTTGAGCGCGCTCGCCACGCCTGGGAGCGACGAGTACGTGGCCCTCGGGATCCTCCTGGCGCTCGTCGTCGGCGTCGCCCGGCTGGCGGTCGGGCTGCTGCGAGCCGGCGTGGTGGCCTACCTCGTGTCGCAGCCGATGCTGCTCGGGTTCCTACCCGCCGCCGCGATCCTCATCGTCGCGGCTCAGCTGCCGACGGCGCTCGGAACCTCGCCGCCCGAGGGCGGCGTTCTGCGCCAGGCGGGGTGGTCGCTCGGCCACCCGGCGGACTGGGACACGACGTCGCTGGCGTTGTCCCTGGCCACGATCGTCCTCGTCGTCGGCGGCTGGCGACTCCACCGGTTCTTCCCCGGCGTGCTCCTCGCGGTCGGCATGGGCCTCGGCTTCAGCCTGGCGACGGACTACGGCGGTCGCGTGGTCGGCAGCATCACGGCGGGCCTCTTCGACGTGACCGTCGACCTGCCCTGGGACGAGCTCCCCTCGCTGCTCGTGCCGGGCGTGGTGATCGCGCTCGTCGGCTTCATCGAGCCGTCGACGATCGCGCGGACGTTCGCGGCCCTCGAGCGGCAGCGCTGGGACGCCGACCGCGAGTTCGTGAGCCAGGGCGCCGCCAACGTCGCGGCCGCGGTCGGCGGGCGGCTTCCCGGTGGGCGGGTCGTTCTCCCGCAGCACGCTCAACCGAGACGCCGGGGCGAAGACGCGCTGGAGCGGCGCCGTCACCGGGCTCGCGGTGCTGGCGTTCCTTCCGTTCGCCTCGTCGCTGGCGGAGCTTCCGAGCGCCGTCCTCGGCGGCATCGTGATCGCCGCCGTCGTCTCGCTCATCCGGCCGCTGCCGCTGCTGCGCCTCGGGCTGTACTCGAAGCCGCAGCTCGGGGTCGGCGTCGTCGACCTTCGCGTTGACGCTCGCCCTCGCGCCCCATATCGAGCGCGCCGTCGTCGCCGGCGTGGTGCTCTCGATCGCCGTCCATCTCTGGCGGGAGCTGCGGATCGAGGTGCCGAGCTGGCGCGAGGACGGCGACGCTGCACATGCGACCCCGCGGCGTTCTCTACTTCGGCAGCGAGCAGCGCATGCAGGACGCGTTCCTCGGGCTCGTGGCGGAGCATCCCGACGCCACCCGGCTCGCCGTCCACCTCGACGGCCTGGGCCGCATCGATCTGACCGGCGCGCTCGCGCTGCGCGCGGTCGTCCACGACGCGCGCGAGGCCGGGATCGAGGTCGAGATCCTCGACGTCCGGCCCCGCTGGCGGCCGCTCGTCGAGCGCGTGATCGAGAGCGAGGAGGACCCGCTCGGCCGCTGGCACGCATGACCGCTCTACAGATCCGGCGCCGCGAACCGATCTCGCTATAAGTGCCGAACAGAGGGAAGACCCGCGCCGTGCTTCATTCAGTTGGGCGCTATAACGTGTAGAGGAGCAGAAGGCAGTGCCAGCAGAACGCGTCGACGGAGTGAATCTCGGCTACGTCCGGGACCTCCTCGACCAGTATCTCGAGTCGCCCGGCTCCGTCGATCCGGAGTGGCGCAGACTCTTCGAGGAGGCCGGGAACGGCCTCATCTCGGAGCACCCGGTCGTCCGCCGCGCACTCGAGCTCGCGCCGCGCGAGAACGGAGCCCCGGCCGTCCCGGTCGAGACGCCGCCGCGCTCGGCGCTCGAGCCGGCCATCGCCGCGGCCCCAGCCCCGGCGGAGGAGCCGGACATGGAGCTGCTCGGCGGAGTCGCGGCCGCGATGGCCCTCGTCAAGGCGCACCGGACGCATGGCCACCTCGCCGCCCGGCTCGACCCGCTCGGGTCTGAGCCTGTCGGCGATCCCGCGCTCGAGCCGGACAACCTGATCCCGCAGCTGACTCCCGAGCTGCAGGCCCGCGTTCCCGCGAGCGTGCTACGCGTCGCCGTGCCGGGCGCCACGCTCGCCGAGGTGCTGCCGCACCTGCGCGAGACGTACTGCGGCACCATCGCCTACGAGCTCGAGCACATCTCGAGCCACGAGCAGCGCGTCTGGCTGCGACAGGCGATCGAGTCGGGCACCTACCGCCGGCCGCTCGAGGCCGAGGAGAAGCGCGAGCTATTGCTGCGCCTGTGTCAGGTGGAGGGCTTCGAGAAGTACCTCCGGCGCACGTTCATCGGCCAGAAGCAGTTCTCGATCGAAGGTCTCGACGTCCTCATTCCGATGCTCGACGAGACGCTCGAGCTGGCCCGCGCATCCGGCGCCCAGCGCGCCGTGCTCGGCATGGCGCACCGTGGCCGGCTCAGCGTGCTGGCCCACGTGCTCGGCCGGCCCGCCGAGGGGATCCTGCGCGAGTTCGAGGGCGAGCGCGCGATCGCCGCGGTTGCCACGAAGAGCGAGGAGGGCCGCGGGGACGTCAAGTACCACCTCGGCGCCACGGCGGCTCCGGAGACGGACGCGGGGGCCCTGACGGTCGTGCTCGCGGCGAACCCGAGCCATCTCGAGGCGGTCAACCCGGTGGTCGAGGGCGAGACGCGGGCCGCCCAGACCGATCAAGCGAGCCCCGCCGGCGAGCACGACCCGACGACGGCCGTCGCCGTTCTCATCCACGGTGACGCGGCCTTCCCGGCTCAGGGCGTCGTCGCAGAGACGCTCAATCTCCAGGCCGTCGCCGGCTATGCGACGGGCGGCACGCTCCACATCGTCGCGAACAACCAGGTCGGCTTCACGACCGACCCGGCCGAGGGGCGCTCGACACGGTATTCGAGCGACCTCGCCAAGGGCTTCGACTCGCCCATCTTCCACGTCAACGCCGACGACCCGGAGGCGGCCATCGCCGCGATCCGGCTCGCGATGGCCTTCCGGGCGCGCTTCCGCCACGACGTCGTCGTCGATCTCGTCGGCTACCGGCGCTTCGGCCACAACGAGCAGGACGAGCCCGCCTACACACAACCGCTGATGGTGAAGGCGATCGAGCGCCAGCCGCCGGTGCGGCAGCTCTACGCGCGGGCGCTCGCGAGCGAGGGTGTCGTCCCCGAGGGACACGACGAGGAGCTCCTGCGCGGCGTCGAGGCGAGCCTGAAGGAGGCGCACGAGCAGCTGAAGGAGGAGCTCGCGGCCCCGCGTGAACAGCGAGGCGCGCCGGAGCGCAGGCACCTCGGCGTGCCGAGGACCGCGGTCGAGGAGGCGACGCTCCGCGAGCTCAACGAGGAGCTCCTCGCCGTGCCCGACGGGTTCCAGGTCCACCCGAAGCTCGCCCGCCAGCTCGAACGACGCCGCGAGACGCTCGGTGACGAGGGCGGGATCGACTGGGGTCAGGCCGAGGCGCTCGCCTTCGCGAGCCTGCTGCTCGAGGGCACCCCCGTCCGGCTGACCGGCCAGGACTCCGAGCGTGGCACGTTCTCCCACCGCCACCTCGTCCTCCACGACCACGAGACCGGGGCGACGCACGTCCCGATCCAGCACCTCAAAGGCGCCGCCGCCTCGTGCGAGGTCTACAACTCGCCGCTCTCGGAGTTCGCGGCGCTCGGCTTCGAGTACGGGTACTCGGTCGCGGTGCCGAACGGGCTCGTTCTCTGGGAGGCCCAGTTCGGCGACTTCGTCAACGGCGCCCAGATCATCATCGACCAGTTCCTCGTCTCCGGCTTCGCGAAGTGGGAGCAGACCTCGCGGCTCACGCTGCTCCTGCCGCACGGCTACGAGGGCAACGGGCCGGAGCACTCGAGCGCCCGCGTGGAGCGCTTCCTCCAGCTCGCGGCGCAGGGCAACATCCGGATCGCGAACTGCTCGACGCCCGCGCAGTACTTCCACCTCCTGCGCCTGCAGGCGCACGGCTCGACTCCGCGCCCGCTCGTCGTCTTCACGCCGAAGAGCCTGCTCCGGTTGAAGCAGGCCACCTCGCGTCTCGACGAGCTGACCTCCGGCTCGTTCCGCCCGGTGTTCGACGACCCGAACGTGACTGACGAGCAGCGCAAGGGCGTCCGGCGGCTCCTGCTCTGCTCGGGCAAGGTCTACTACGACATCGTGGGCCACGAGGCCTACGCGCAGGCGAAGGCCGTCGCCGTCGCGCGGCTCGACCAGCTGTACCCGTTCCCCGTGCCCGCCTACGCCGAGCTCCTGCGCGCGTACCCGTCGCTCGAGGAGCTCGTCTGGGTCCAGGAGGAGCCGCAGAACATGGGGCCGTTCCGCTCCATCCGCCACCGGCTCGAGGAGTCGCTGCCGGAGGGGATCCGGCTCGTCTACGCGGGCCGGCCGTGGCGCGCGTCGACGAGCGAGGCCTACCCCACGGCCCACGTGGTCGAGCAGGATCGCCTGGTCCGGGCCGCTCTCGGCCTGACCTGATCTCCGATTCTCCACAGCGGCGTCCACAGGGACGGCGGAGTGGCTCCGTGCGCCGTGGAAAACAGGGGATTCGAAGCAGTTTGCGTGGAGCGCCGCAGGTGTCTCGGAGCCGTAGCCGCACCCCCAGCCCTGCTTGCTACACTCGCGGCGTCTACCAGCAGTTGCTCGCGGTTCGGCGGCGCTTTTCGCGCCTTCCAGCCCGTAGCGAGATCCCGGGAAGGGAGGTGTTCGAGACAGATGGCGACCGGAACCGTGAAGTGGTTCAACGACGCGAAGGGCTACGGCTTCATCGCGCCCGACGGCGGCGGCAAGGACGTGTTCGTCCACTTCAGCGCGATCGCAGGCGACGGCTTTCGCACCCTTACAGAGGGGGCGAAGGTCGAGTTCGAGGTGCGCGAGGGGACGAAGGGCCCCGAGGCAGCGAACGTCATCCCCGTCTGAGGCGGCCCAGCGGCCATCGAGTCGAGAAGGGCGAGGCGCGTGCCTCGCCCTTCGTCGTTCAGCGCTCTGGAGCGACCCAGATCCAGGATACCGGAAGCACCAGGCTGCCGTCCGCGAGGTCTTCGCATCCCTTAGGTACGCTCAGCCTCGTTCAGCGGGATAATGGGGTGCTATGGCCGCAGTGCGAGGGGCGATCGCCTTCACGCCGACGTGGGACGACGACTACACGGGCTGGCCGCTTGGCCCGAAACACCGTGCCCATGCCGTCTTCAGCGCTTTTCTCAACCCCACGACGGGCTGGCCTCCGGTGATGCCGCTGCCGACGGCCGGTTACCACAAGGCGATCGACATCCTCGCCAACGACCGCACCGGCCCCCACCCGATCTTCGCCGTCGAGGGCGGACGCGTGCGGAGGATCGATCACGCCTGGCGGACGACTCCCCTCGGCGAGAGGGTTCTGAACGGCGCGATCAGGCTCGGGCACTTCCATTACGCGCACGTCGTGCCGTCGGTAGAGGTCGGCCAGCTCGTCGGCGCGGGCGAGCAGATCGGCGAGACGCTCGCCGGCTGGTGGCATATGCATCTCGAGGAGCACGCCTGGTGGCGCGGCCAGCACATCGTCCTCAATCCGCTCCGGCCGCGCGGGAAGCTCGCACCGCTTGCAAAGGGGGGCCAGCCGGCGATCCGGGCGATGCGCATCTATGCGAAGTCCGACGAGAACGCTGCGACTCCTCGGGCGCTGCCGCTCGATCGCGTGCAGGGAGTGGTGGTGCCGGTCGCGCGCGCGGCTGAGCTCATCCCGCTGAGGGAGTGGCCGGCCGCTCCGGTTGCCGGGATCCACGTCTACCGCGCCTCGATCCGTCTGCAGCGCGGGGACGAGGTGCTCCTCGAGCGGCAGCTGTTCCGCCTCGACTCGCCACCCGGGCCCGCCGTGGCGGCACTTCTTTCGGCCGCTTGCGCGCCGCACGGCCCCGGTCGCGTGTGTGTGTCGTGCGCAAGCCGGCCGACTGCTCGGGACGCTTCTGGCTGCGGCTCTGGGAGAACGGCTGGGACACCCGGCGCGTGCCGAACGGCCGCTACGCGCTGACGCTCACGGTCGAGGGCGTGACGGGAGCGAAGGCGACGCGGACCATGCGGTTCAACGTGGCGAACTGATCGCCGTCGTGCGGCCGGCCGGATATATCCGGCCCCTACATGGGCCTGGGGTCGTTTGCCCGCCGGCGTCGTGCCGGTGGCAAGGGCGGGCCGGATGAGATCCGTCGGCGCCGGGCGGGCCGGACGGGGCCGGCGCAGGCGGCCCCCTGCACTCGCCCGGACGGTCTGGTGCTCGGCGGGTCCCCGGCTGCGGCTCGGTCCGGCCCGCCGTGACTGGCCGCCGCGGCGGTCGGGGTAGGGCGGTCGGGATCCGCCCGGGTATGCGCGGGATCGCGATCCGGCGGGGCCCTACGGCGTCTCTGGCTACGGGTCGACCTCGTCACCGTGGTCGTGACCCCGGTTGCCCGCCACGTCCCACGCGGTGATCCGCAGTCGGTAGGGCCCGTTCGCGACGGTCGTGGTGTCCCAGTACGGCTCGGCGCCCGTTGCGGCGAAGAGACGGAACCAGAGCTCGCCGCGGCCCTGCCGGCCGAGCTTGACCGCGGTCGGGGCACGCAGGTTCTGCTTCGTACCGGGCGCGAAGTGCTGTGAGAAGCCGACGGGCGAGGGCCCCTCGCTGTCGAGCGTGACGTCCGTCCTGAAGACCTCACGGTCGATGACGACGTCTCCGTCGTCGAGGCGGACGATCTTGAGCCGGACTCGCGAGGGGTGGTGCCACGTCTCGAGGCGCCAGAGCTCCTTCCAGAAGCTCAGGAACGACTGTTGATCCTCGATGCGAGCGCGGACGTCCACGACGCCCGAGAGGGCTGTCGGATCGAGCTCCACGCCCGCGGGCGCGAAGACCGCGCGGCCGTTGCCGACGCGCCACTCCGAGATCGCCGGCGTGAAGAAGCGCACGTCGATAACGACCGGCTTCGCCGTGTCCGCGTACGGCCGGATCTTGCCGCTGCGATCGAGCGGGTCGACGGGAATCCGCCGCTCGCGGTCGCCGCCGGGGAAAACCCACTCCGTCAGATGGAGATGCCACTGGCCTGCGATCGTCCAGCCGAGCATGTCCCCGGCCCGGACGGTCTGACCCTCCGCGACGACGGGGTCGACATGGCCGTAGCCGAAATGGCCGACCCGGACGATCGACTCGCCGGTTCGTGCGTTGCGAAAGACCCGCCAGACCTGGCCGCCCTCGAGCGCGTAGACGCGGTGCGTTCGGCCGGGCGGCGCGCCCCGCGCGGGCCTGTCGTCGCGCACGGAGACGTCGATGCCGTGGTGGTAGTTCTCCTTCGTCCTCGGATCGAGGAAGGAGCCGCGAACCGGGTGCTGGCGGTTCGAGGCGCGACCGGCCAGCCGCGGTAGTCGTCGTCGTAGCGACGCCTCATCCATCGGGACCTTAGATCCTTCGCTGCCGCCGCGCGCGGTCGCCCGGCCTGCGGCCGGGCCGGTTGTCCGCACCCGCAGCCTCGCGCTGGCCACATTGCGCGGGCCGAGTCGGGCGGGTTGTATTGGTAGCGCCAGAGCCAGAAACCGAAAGGGACACCATGAACCCGGCAACGATCCAGTCCGTGCCATTGCTCGGCGAGGTACCGCGGCGCTTCCGCAGCGAGGTCGTGCGCTGGGCAGACGAGATCGACGCGCCCGCCGGCGCAGAGATCGTCCAGCAGGCCGAGTACGCACAGGAGTTCTTCGTGATCGTCGAGGGCGAAGCGTCGGTCGTCAAGGACGGCGAGCACATCGCGACGGTCGGCGCAGGAGAGTTCTTCGGCGAGGTCGGTCTGCTCCGCGAGACCTGGCGCACCGCCTCCGTAATCGCACGCACGCCGATGCGACTGCTCGTGCTCGCGCCCCGCGAGTTCAGCTCGCTGCTCCACGCGGCGCCGGCGGTCGCCGAGCGCGTGCGTCGGGCGGCTCGGGAACGCGCCTAGGCCAGCGGCCGAACGCAGGCGCGCCCAAGCCTCTAGCCTCTGCCCCGTGCCGAGGCTCGACAGCGTCTGCGTCTACGCCGGCTCGAGCCCCGGTGCCGATCCGCGCTACCGGGCCGCCGCGGAGGAGCTCGCGCACGCGCTCGTCGAGCGCGAGATCCGCGTCGTCTACGGCGGCGCCAAGGTCGGGCTGATGGGCGTGCTCGCGGACACCGCTCTCGCGCGCGGGGGCCGGGTGGTGGGCGTCATGCCGCGCTCGCTCGTCGAGAAGGAGATCGCTCACGCCGGCCTCACCGAGCTGCGCGTGGTCGAGTCGATGCACGAGCGCAAGGCGACGATGGCCGAGCTCTCGGACGCGTTCGTCGCGCTGCCCGGCGGCATCGGCACCGTCGAGGAGCTGATCGAGGTCTACACCTGGACGCAGCTCGGTCTGCACGCCAAGCCGTGCGCGCTCCTGAACGCGGGCGGCTACTACGACCACCTGATCGGCTTCCTCGACCATGCGGTCGCCGAGCGCTTCCTGCGCCCGGAGCACCGGGAGCTGCTCGTCGTCGCCGAAGGGCCGGCCGAGCTGATCGAGCGCCTGGAGCGCTTCGAGGCGCCGCAGCTCGCCAAGTGGCTCGACCGCGAGACGACCTGAGCCGCCGGCGACCGGTCGTGTCAGCCCGGCGCGAACGTCTTCCGCTTCACCAGCCGGCCCCGCCCGGGCGCGGCGAGCAGCTTCCGGTCCTCCGCGATGATCTCCCCACGGGAGATCGTCAGCGCCGGCCAGCCGGTGGCCACGAACCCCTCGTGCAGCTCCCAGTCCTGCCGTGAGTGCATCTCCGCCTGGCGGATGACGACCGTCTTGTCGGGATCGAAGACGACGATGTCGGCGTCCGACCCGACCGCGATCGTGCCCTTCCTCGGGTAGAGGCCGAAGAGCTTCGCGGGGTTCGTCGACGTGACCTCGACGAAGCGGTTGAGGCTCAGGCGCCCCTTGAGCACGCCGTCGCAGTACAGCATCGGCAGGAGCGTCTCGAGGTTCGCCATGCCCGGCAGGAACTCGTTCACGCGCTTGCCGTGCAGCTTCTGGGCCTTGTTCCAGCTGATGTGGTCGGTGGCGACGGTCTGCAGGACGTCGCTCTCGAGCGCCTGCCAGATGATGTCCATCTGGTCGGCCTCGCGCAGGGGCGGCCAGCAGGTGTAGCGCTCCGGGAACTCCTCGCGCTCGTAGGCCTCCCTCGTCAGGTGGAGGTACAGGGGCCGTGTCTCGCCGAACGCCGTGCGGCCGGCGCCGCGCGCGTCGTGCAGCGCCTGGAGGGCCTCTTCGCAGGACAGGTGCACGAGGTAGACGGGGGCGTCGGCTATCGCCGCCATGCGGACGGCACGCTGCGCCGCGAGCCCCTCGGCGGCGCGCGGTCGGGAGTCCGGGTAATGGCGTACGCCGGCAGCCTGGCCCTGCGCGTCCAGCTCTGCAGTCATGAAGTCGATGCAGCACTGGTCCTCGCAGTGCATGTTGACGAGCGCTCCGAGGCGGCCGGCCTCTCTCATCGCCTTGAGGTATTGAGGCGCCAGCTCGTCGAACCGTCCGAGCGACGTCGTGAAGATCTTGAAGCTCGTGAAGCCCTCTGCGACGACGTCGGCCATCTCGGCGATGACCTCGTCCCGCGGATCGCGAATCACCGGGTGCAGGCCGTAGTCGATCACCGACTTGCCCGTTCCGTTTCGGATCCAGGTCTCGATCGCGCCCTGAAGAGATTGGCCCTCGGCCGGGAAGACGTAGTCGACGATGGTCGTGACGCCGCCGCAGGCGGCCGCGGCGGTCG
The DNA here is from genome assembly GCA_963838105.1 of uncultured Thermoleophilia bacterium. Classification (GTDB taxonomy): domain Bacteria; phylum Actinomycetota; class Thermoleophilia; order Gaiellales; family Gaiellaceae; genus CAWJNF01. The sequence goes on from CAWIQC010000032.1 coordinate 262,291, forward strand.
AGGAGAAGAAGTCGTCGGCCGTCCCGTGGCCGAGCAAGTCCTCCCCGAGCTCGACGTGCGTGTGGACGTCGATTCCTCCCGGGAAGAGGTACTTTCCGGTCGCGTCGACGACTCGCGCTGCGGGCCCGAGCTCGAACCCGATCTGCTTGACCGTGCCGCCCTCGATCCCGACGTCCGCCTGGTACGTCTCCGCGGCAGTCACGATCGTGCCGTTGCGCAGCAGGAGATCCACCTGTGCCCGCCAGCCTATCCCCGGCCGCGCGGCGTTGCGGGTGCGCTACTCGGCGGTCGATTCGTCCTCGGCGCGCTCGACGGCCGCGAGCTCTTCCCGCAGGCGTTCTACCTCGGCCGTGTCCGCCTCGGTGTCCGCGAGGGCCCGCGCTGCGGTCTCGATCGCCTCTCGGTCCGCCTCGGTCGCCAGGAGCTTGGCGTGCACCTGGTCGACGACCGCCGTCTGCTCCCGGCGGACCTGCATGAGCCGGGTATCGAGCTCGGCTCCAGCCTCGCTCCTCACGCGGGTGATTCGGTCTACGTTCATCGCCGCCAGGTTGACGAGCTCGGCGAACGCACGTGCTGCGTCCTCGTCGCGTGCTTCGACGAGCAGGCGCCGGTCGCCGTCCTGCAAGGCCAGGTAGACCCGCTTCGCGTCGAGGTGTCGCCGAGGCTTTCCGCGGCCGTCGACGACACGGTCACCGTCACCGGGCTCCCCCGAGGGGGCAAGCGCCGCCGGCGGCCCCACGAGCGCCCGGAAGCCCGGCGCGAGGGGCACAACCTCGTCGCCTGTGTCGAGACGATCCTCGTAGACGACGAGCGGGCCGAATGCCCCCAGCTTCCGCCCGCTCGACACCGTGGCGAGCCTTCCCTCGACGTCGGTGACGGCCGCCGCGGCGGCCCGCTCGGACTTCTCGAGCTCCTTGCGAGCCGAGCGGACAGCCGTGTCGTGGGCGCGCTCCGCACCGCGAAGCTGTCGCCGTGCCGACTTGACCCGGGACGCATGCCTGCGCTCGGCGTCGCGAAGCGCCCGGCGCGCAGCCGTGAGCTCCTCGCGGTGAGCCTTCTCCTCGGGCGTCAGCTCGGAGCGGGGGAGCCGGAGCTGGGCAGGGAGCCGCTCGAGCGAGGCCTCCCGGGTCGGGACCAGCTCGCGAAGACGTTGTAGGCGCGGCGAAGCGATCGGCATGATCGTGCGTGCGACTATCCGCTCGTCTCGAAGGGTAGCCGCTGCTCCGGCCGCCGCCCGATGTTTAGGGCACGGCCCAGGGGGGCATGGTTGGGACAATGACAGTTCTCGTCGAGTTCAAGACGGGAGACCGCGTCCGCCTGCTTCGCCCGATCGACGACTTCGCCGCCGGTACCGAGGGCGAGATCCTCAGGATCTTCGTTGCTCCCTCGCGCGCGTTTCTGGTAAGGATCGGCGATGCGGTCGTCGAGACCGATCCGGCCGACGTAGAGCGCGCGGTTCCTTCCGATTAGCTGCGCCGCGGCCGAATCGCATCAGCCGCGAATATGACGCTGCTGCCCGTCCACCTGCTATTCGGCCGCGCCTGGCTCGACGAGGCCGGACTCGTAGGCGAGCACGACGGCCTGGACGCGGTCGCGCAGGTGGAGCTTCGCGAGGGTATGCGCGACGTGGGTCTTGACGGTTGCCTCGCTCACGACGAGCGTGCCGGCGATCTCCGCGTTCGAGAGCCCGCGGGCGATCAACTGCAGGACCTCGAGCTCGCGCGCCGTCAACTGCTCGAGTGCCGCCGCGTCGGTCGGGCGGGCGCGTGGGCGCCGGGCGAACTCCTCGACCACGCGGCGGGTGACGGAGGGGGCGAGGAGGGCATCGCCGCGGGCGACGATGGCGATGCCGGCGATGAGCTGCTCGGGTGGGCTGTCCTTGAGCAGAAAGCCGCTGGCGCCGGCGCGCAACGCCTCGTAGACGTATTCGTCGAGGTCGAAGGTGGTCAGGATGAGCACACGCGCGGTTGTCTCGGGCGCCTCGAGCAGCAGTCGCGTGGCCGCAAGGCCGTCCAGCTCGGGCATGCGGATGTCCATGAGCACGACGTCGGGATGGAAGAGGCGTGCCAGCTCCAGCGCCTCCCGGCCGTTCCTCGCCTCGGCGACGACGTCGATGCCGGCCTCGGCGTCGAGGATCATGCGGAGCCCGGCGCGGATCAAGTCCTGGTCGTCCGCGATCAGGACCCGGGTGGTCATGACTCGCTCGTCGGGATCGGCAGACGGGCGCGCACGACGAATCCACCGGCGTCGCGGGCGCCGGCGCTCAGCTCGCCGCCGTAGAGCGTTGCCCGTTCGCGCATGCCCACGAGGCCGTGCCCGTCACCGTTGGCGGCGGATGGCCCGCGGCCGTCGTCGGCGATCTCGAGCTCGATAGCGTCGGGGTGGTAGCGGATCGCGACCTGAGCCCGAGCGGGGCCGGCATGCTTGAGCGTGTTCGTCAGGGCTTCCTGCACGATGCGGTAGGCGGACAGATCCACACCGAGCGGCAGCGCCTCCGGCGGCTCTCCCTCGACGCGCAGGGTGACCGGGAGGCCGGCTGCCTCCGTGCGCGCGACCAGCGCCGCCAGCTCGGACAGGCCCGGCTGGGGCGCGAGCTCGGCCTGCTCGTCGTCGGCCCGCAGGACGCCGAGCAGGCGGCGCATCTCGGCCAACGCCTCACGGCCTGTCCGCTCGACGGTGTCGAGCGCCTCACGCTCCCGCGCCTGGTCGTTCCGGAGCAGCCGGCGTACGGCGCCGGTCTGGAGCACGATGACGCTGACCGAGTGCGCCACGACGTCGTGGAGCTCGCGCGCGATCCTGGCCCGTTCCTCGGCAACTGCGACGCGCGCCGACGTCTCGCGCTCGCGCTCCGCCCGCTCCGCTCGCTCCCGCAACGCGGCCGCGTACGCCGAACGGCGATACCACCCCAGCCCCACCAGCCAGCAGGCCGAGGCGACTAGGGCGGCGGCCAGCGATCCGACGAAGCGCTCCTGGGGATCCTGCGCCACCACGAGCCCGACGACGCCCCAGGCCAGCGCCAGCCCCGCAGCCGCCACCCGCGGCTCGTTGTAGGCGGCCAGCACACCCGTTACGAGCGCCAAGCCGACGACCGATGTGGCGATAGAGGCGACGTACTCGTCAGCGACGAAGGTCATCGCCCCCAGAGCAACGAGCGACGCGACCGGAGCCGCAAACGGCAGCCGCCGCCGGGCCAGCGGCGCCAGCGTCCAGACGAGCGTCAACACAACCAGCAGCGGCTGATGCTCGGCCTCGGGCTGCACCCAGATCTCGACCTGCGCCAGGACAGCCAGCACCACGAAGGCGCCATCGAGCAGCCGGTCGATCCAGCCGCCGCCGAGCAGCTGCCGTTCACGCACGCCACGGACGGTACCCGCGCCGACCGGCGGCCGCGTCCGCCGACGGGACGAGGCGGGCTCATCCCTGAGAGCGAGTCCGGACGACCCAAATGCAGCCGCCAGGACGACCGCGAATCGTGAGCACGGCCGAGGGCAAGCCGCCGCCCGCTTTCTAGGCTCGATCCACAGCAAACAGGAATGCCGAACCCGAAAGGATCGTCATGAAGGCAGGAAGGATCGCACTGTTCATCGCCGGAAGCCTCGCCGCGGCTCTCGCGGCCGGGCTCCTGGCAGGCGCCGTCTGGGTCCACAACGCCAACACCGACTCGGCCGGCTACATCGTCACCGACGACCACCGCGTCCAGACCGTCACCCACGCCCTCGCATCCCACGACCTCGACGTCGACAGCGACTTCGACTGGGTCCTCGACCGTGGGCCGGAGCTGCGTGTCAGCGGCGAAAGCAGCAAGCCGCTCTTCATCGGCATCGCCCGCAGCGACGACGTCGAGCGCTACCTGGCCAGCGTCGACTACGACGAAGTCACCGACTTCGACATCGACCCCCTGAGGCTCACCACCGAACACCAGGCCGGCATCAAGAGCCCCGCCGCTCCTGCCGACCAGACCATCTGGGCGGCAAGCGTCCACGGAACCGGCCCCCAGACGCTCGACTGGGACGCCGAAGGCGGTGAGTGGTCGGTCGTCGTCATGAACGCCGACGGCAGCGCGGGCGTCGATGCCGAGCTCACCTTCGGCGCCCACATTCCCCACCTGACCTGGATCGGGATCGGCGGCGCCATCGGCGGAGCACTCTTCCTCGCCGCCGCAGCGGGCCTCATCTACGCCGGCGCCCGGCCAACACCCGGCGCCCGCTCGCAGCCACCCCGGCAGCGCCAACCGCCTAGCTAGATGATTGATCTGCAATTGACCGGTAACCGTGGCACCGCCGGATGGCGGCCGATACCGTCGCCTGAGGCCACGCTCGTGGCTCGCACGTACCTATGGGCACGCACGAGCCATGAGGCAGGCTGCATGCGAGCTCTTACGAAACGGGGGCGCTGCCGAGTCGCGTCGTCTGCTCTGCGGCCGGGTATCAAGCTCGGTGGGAACGCGATGAATGTCCCCCAAGCGACTCGAGCGGAAAAGAGGATCGAAGGGGAAAAAAGAGAGCGCGATGAGCACCGAGACCATGAACCAGGCCGGCGGCTGTTTCCCGGGACGAGATGGCTCACGGCCCGCGAGCGGCTCTTGCGAAGGAGAAGGAACTGACCCGATACCGGGACGAGGTGAACCGCCCGGCGCCGGCAGGCTTGCCGATGGTCGAGATCACGAAGGACTACATCTTCGACGGGCCGGACGGCAGCGTCGGGCTGGACGACCTGTTCGAGGGCCGCCGCCAACTGCTCGTCTACCACTTCATGTTCGACCCGAGCTGGGACGAGGGCTGCCCGTCGCTGCTCGTTCATGGTCGACAACATCGGACACCTCGACCATGTGCACGCTCGCGACACATCGTTCGTCGCTCGTCTCCCGGGCGCCGCTCGAGAAGCTCGAGCCTACGGCACGGATGGGCTGGACGATCCCTGGTACTCGTCGCACGGCAGCGACTTCAACTACGACTTCCACGTCACGATCGACACCGGCGGTCGCCCCGGTCGAGTACAACTACACAGACGACGCCGAGCTCGTCGCGAAGACCCCGCCTGGGCGGGCTGGTCAGGCGAGCAGCCCGGCGCGAGCGCTTTTCTACGCGAGGGCGACCGCGTCTTCCACACCTATTCCTGCCTAGGGCGTGGCGGCGACCTTCAGCTCGGCACCTACAACTGGCTCGACCTCACTGCACGGGGCCGGCAGGAGGACTGGGAGGAGCCGTCCGGCCGCAGCGACGGGCCGCCCATGAGCTGGCTTCGCCGCCACGACGCGTACGGAGTCAACTCGTGAAGCCAGTGTGACATCGCTGGCCCGACCAACGATCCCGCCCAGGGCGGGGGGCCCAGCGGTGAGCTGGGGCCTGGCGCTCGGGTTCCCCGCTGGCCGCGTTCCAGCGTGAGCGGTAGCAGCAGAATCGACCACCAGCCGACGATCAAGGGGTAGCCAAAGAGGAGCAGCTCAGCGGCGGCGGCCGCTGAGGCGATCCTGGCGCCGCTGGGCGCGACCGTCCTCGCGCGCCGCCCACACGAAGCCGGCGAGCACCACGACGACGATGACGGCGGTGACGATCGCGGCCACGATTCCGGCGGCCATATCGACGTTGTACCCGCCGGGTGCTGTCTCACTCCTGGGCTTGCTGGGTGCTCCCGATCGAGTCAGCGCTGCCGGTGTCGGTCGCATCCTGTCTAAGCTCTCGGCGGCGTCGATGCAGCGACGCAGGGCTAGTGGGAGGTGCGATGGGCACGGGCCGTCAGGACAAGGCCACACCGTTCGACCCGGAGTCGCTGCGGCAGGACTGGAGCGAGATCATCGATTCACTCTCGTTGTCCGAGCAGCGACGGCGCTTTCTCCGTTCTCGTTGGCTCGAGTACGTGCTCTGGATGGAGAAGGCTTCACAGCGTACGCGCAAGCGCTACTACGTCCTCCGCTCCGTCGTGGCCGCCGGCGCGGTGATCCTTCCAGCTCTCGTCGGCCTGAACGTCATCGGGTCGGCGAAGACGGCCGTCCTCTGGATCACGTTCGCGATCAGCATCGTGGTAGGGCTGGCAGCTGCGCTGGAGGGCTTCTTCAGGCTGGGCGAACGGTGGCGTCACTATCGCAAGCGTGTGGAAGAGCTCAAGGCGGAGGGCTGGAGGTTCTACCAGCTCTCGGGTGAGTACCAGGATCATGCCGATCACGACGGAGCATTTCCGCAGTTCGTGGCGAACGTCGAGCTGATCCTCGCCAACGAGGTCAATGAGTTCATTGCCGAGATAGCCCGCGCACCCGAGCCCCAGTCGACTGCCCCGTCTACCTCCGGAGACCAGGGTGGCTGAGGGGTAGCTCGCCCCGACGTGGCGAGCGACTGCCACCCGAGGAGCGCCGCCACGTCGAGCCACCAATAGCCGACCACGTCGAGGCTGTCGAGCGCCTCCTACCGGAGCGCTACCGGCCGCCCGTCCCGCCAGGCCCCTGCCGTCGCCGGCAGCGGCAACGGGTTGGTGGCCTTGCTTCCCCCACCCTGCCTGCGCCCCCCGGCCCCCCGACCCGAGACTCGCGGCGTCATCGCGAGGGGAGGGTAACGGGAGGTATCTGTGGCGAGATCGCCAATGCCGTTCCAAGGGTGTTGTTGCCGCTGTCGGAGAGAGGATGCGAGCCACCTCCGTGGCACGATGTACCGATCTACGGGGGACGCGACCTGGCGTCAAGCTATCTCTGGGAGCTCTCCCAGCGCCGGGCTGAGTCCAGGCGGAGGATCGCGAGGAAGCCGCCCAGGGTTCCGAGGGCGCGGCATGCCGGGGCCATGCTCGTGACGGCGGCTGTCGCCGGCGTCGCTCCCTCCCTCGGCTCAGCGCACTCCCGTTCGGAGCGGGCCACGGCGGGTCAGAGTTTGGGGGCTGCATTGCTCGAGCTCGGCGATCGTGGCAATGCGGTCGCGCGTGTGCAGCGGGCGCTCGGCATCAACGCTGACGGGATCTTCGGTCCGGCCACCCTGGAGGCGGTTCGGTCGTTCCAGCAGCGGGCAGGGCTGATTGTGGATGGGATCGTCGGCCCGCAGACCCGACTCGCGCTCGACCTTCTCGGCGTAGGTAGAGGCAAGGAAGTGCTTCAACTGAGCGATCGAGGCCCCGCGGTGGCAGTTGTTCAGCGCGCCCTTGGCATTCCTGCCGACGGGCTCTTCGGTCCTCAGACACTCGCGGCCGTGCGCTCCTTCCAGCAGCGAGCCGGACTGACCGTGGACGGCATCGTCGGACCGCAAACGCGCGCCGCTCTGGCCGGCGCGGGCATCGGCGGCATCGACCCACGGCTGTGGCCGGCGCTCTCCCTTGCCCGCGAGATGGGCCTGGGGCTCATTTCTGCTTACCGGCCGGGAGCGACGATCGCGGGCAGCGGCAATCGCTCCGACCACTCGTACTTCCCCTCCAGGGCCATCGACCTCGCAGGCAGCGGCGATCAAATGCGGCGCTTCGCGCGTGCCGTGGCCGGCCAGCCTGGCGTCGAGACTGTCATCTACTCAGGGGTTGGTGTATGGCTGGCGGGCCACGGCTGGGGCGAGATCCGCTCTACGACCACCTACCGGGATCACCTGGACCACGTGCACGTCGACACCTTCTCGTGACCGAAAAGGGAAGGCGAGCCCCGTTGAGGCATTCCTGTTCGGGTTCGGCTTTCAAGACCATCCGGGCGATCGACTACACGGTGATCTTCGTACGTGACATGGCAGCGATGCGTCGCTGCTATGAAGACATCCTCGGTTTTCACGTGCGGCGGGAGCTCTCGCCAGACTGGATCGAATATCAGGTGGGCGAGAACACGCTAGCGCTTGCGAGGCCAAGCCGGACCGCAGGAGATGCTCCGATACCGAAGGGCAGCGCCTCGCTTCAGTTGGCGTTCAGGGTTTCCGCGCCTGAAGTGGATCAATGCGCCGAGGAGCTCGTGCGGCAGGGTATCGATCTGCTCTCACCGCCCACCGACCAAGTCTTTGGGCATCGCACGCTGTTCTTCCGCGATCCGGACGGAAATCTGCTGGAGGTGTATGCGGAGATCTAGCTATCGGAACCGAGTGCCCCCGGCCGGAATCGAACCAGCGCACGCGGTTTCGAAAGCAGCCGGGACGCCGGCTCAGCTGAGATGGGCAGCGACGCATGCGAGGAGCCATCCGGTTCTCCGGTCCGTCGGGCAGACCTCCATCTCGTCCTCTCTCGGCAGATCGTGCGGCCCCATCTGTCGCCCATCGTTGGTTCAAGTTGACCGGCACGATCGAAAAGCTGCTCGTCAGACTGACGGGATAACCACGGGCGGTTCTTTCCCGACGCGACGGACAAGGAACTTCAGCCGTAC
>CAWIQC010000033.1:0-170086 GCA_963838105.1 uncultured Thermoleophilia bacterium
AGACGGCTCGCGTCCCGCTTGCCGGCCTCGGGAACAGCCTCCGCCCCAAGCAGTCGAAGCCTCGTTCCGTGGGCACGCGCGACCCAGGCGCCGAGCTCGACCGCGGCCCAGTCGTGTCGAAGCCCCCGAAGGGAACAAGCGCACCGGACCCTCCGGGCTTCGAGCCGCACCCGTCAGCAGAGCCACGTCGCACGGCGCGGTTTCGAGCACGGCCGAAAGATCGGCGTCGGGACGTCCATCGTCGATCAGCCCGCGCGGCGCGTCGAGCAGGTGGAGGTCCACCTCCTGCTCGGCTGCGAGCCGCACGAGATCCTCGCCTACCCCGCTCGACGTGAAGACGGCCGTGCGCGCGAGGATTCCTTCGCTCTCGAGCTCCGCTCGACGCTGGTGGAGCCTCGCCGTTGCCGCCTCGAGCTCGGCGCCGTCGACGAGGAGTCGCACGAGGATCAACTCCCGCGACGGCCGGCGCACAAGCGGCGCCGCGATCGCTAGCAGGCCGTCGAGGAGGCTCTCGACGAGGACGGCAACCAGAAGCGAGCGGGTCGCCGCCGGTGGCTGCGCCGCTCCGGCCCCGGTCTGGCTGCCGACGTCCAGACCCGGATCCTGGCGCAGGATGGCCTGCTCGAGCTCCTGAAGTGCCGAGCCAGGCTCGATGCCGAGCTCCTCGACCAGCGCGGAGCGCGCTTGCCGGTACAGCTCGAGGGCCTCCGCCTGCCGGCCGGATGGTAGAGCGCAAGCATGAGCTGACCGCGCACGCGTTCGCGGAGTGGGTGCTCCGCGACGAGGCTCTCGAGCTCGCCTACGAGCTCGTCGTGGCGCCCGAGAGCGAGGTCGGCATCGACGCGAAGCTCGAATGCACCGCGCCGCAGCTCCTCGAGGCGAGCGATGGCCGGCTGCGCGAAGCGCTCGTAGGCGAAGTCGGCGAGCGCGGGCCGCGCCAGAGCTCGAGTGCCCGCCGGAGACGCTCGGACGCCTCCCGGGGATTGCGCGGGACTGCGGCAACTCCCGCCCTTCTCGCAGAGACGGTCCAAGCGATCCAAATCGAGGATGGTCCGTTCGGCCCCAAACGACGTAGCGGAGCCTCGGTTGCACGACGACATTCCGAAGCGACTTGCGCAGCTGGGAGACGCGAACCCGCAGGGCGGCCGCGCCGCTCTCCGGCCCCTCCTCTCCCCAGAGCTCGTCGATGAGGCGATCGCTCGGCACGACGTGATTGGCGTGAAGGAGGAGCACCGCCAGCAGCGCGCGCTGCCTCGCTCCGTGACGGCGACGGGCCGATCGCCGTCCCAGACCTCCAGGGGCCCCAGGATCCGGAACTCCATGTGGCGGCTGACGCTACCACTGGCGTTCGGCGGTCGAGCGCTCATCTCCCGCGGCCCAGCTGTTACGCGTCTGAAACCTCCCTGTAACAGCCACCGCCAGCATCCGCCCACAAGCGGGTGAGAGAGGAGGATCATGACGTCCAAACGCATCTGGGTCGCGGTACTCACCGCTGCCGCAATCCTCGCTGCTGTCCTCGGCGGGCTCTCCGTCTCGACGCAGGGGCAGCCCGCCGGCAATCCCCTGTCGCTGGGCAGGCGGCGCGGCGTGTCCGTCTCGGCAGATCTAGGCAATCGCGAAGGGAGCAGCGATGAGACCGTTCGTGTTCGCCCTTTCTGTCGCCTGTCTCGCTCTTTCGCTCGGGTGAACGAACCCGAGGTCATCCAACAGGAGGTGAGTCATGACTCGAGAACTCACGTTCGCCGGCGGAGTCTGCGTCCTCGCGGTCGCGGCGCTTGTCTTCGTCGTCGGCGCCGGGTCGGGTGCCAGCGGCGGAGCCGCAGGCGTTGCGCGCGCGGTGGCGTCGGTCGACGCGGCCCCCAACGAGGTGACGAAGTGGAACGAGATCGCCCAGAGCACGATCCTTGCGCAGCCGGCCAACGCTTCGGCGCCGCCTGCCGCCGCCGTCTTCATGGCGATGGTGCAGGGCTCGGTCTATGGCGCGGTCAATGCGATCGACCGACGAGGTCGGCCCTACCTGGTCATGCGAAGGGCCGACAAGGAGGCTTCGAAGGAGGCGGCGGTGGCAACCGCGGCCTTCCGTGTCCTCGACGCGCTCTTCCCGGCGCAGCACGTCACGCTTCAGGCGCACTACGACAGCTCGCTTGCGGCGATCCCGGACGGGCCGCTGAAGGAGGCCGGGATCGACGGTCGGCGAGGCCGCGGCCGCCGCCATGCTGGCGGAGGGGCACGATGGACGTCTGGGTCCGATTCCGCCGCTGCCCCCGATGGTGCGGGGTTCTGGGAGCCGCTGCTGACACCGGGCGGCATGCCGATCCTCGATCCCAGCCCCTGGGTGGCGCTCGCGCCGCCGTTCCTGGTCAAGAGCCCCTCGCAGTTTCGCACGGAGGGGCCCTACGCGCTCACCAGCGACGCCTACACCAAGGACTTCAACGAGGTCAAGGCAGCTCGGTGACGTGGACAGCACGACCCGCACACCCGATCAGACCCACGCCGCGATCTTCTGGCAGAGCAACCCCGCGGCCACCTGGAACGGCCTCGCTCGGCGCCTGGCAGAGGAGCACCAACTCGATGTCACTGACAGCGCCCTGCTGTTCGCGATGCTGGACCTGAGCGCCGCGGACGCTTCCATCAACTGCTGGAACGACAAGTACCTCTGGGGCTTCTGGCGGCCGATGGCGGCGATCCGCGAGGCAGACACCGACGACAACCCGGCGACCGAACAGGACACGTCTTGGACGCCGCTGTTCACGCCGCCCTACCCTGATCACCCCTCGGGGCACCTCTGCATCAGCAGCTCGAGCCTCCACGCCCTGCAGGCGTTCTTCGGCACCGACCAGATCCCCTTCTACGTCACAAGCAGCCAGTTCCCGGGCGAGCAGCGCCACTTCGAGCGTTCTCCGATGCGATCAGCGAGCTGATCGAGGCTCGCATCTGGGCGGGCCTGCACTTCCGCAACGCCGACGTGCAAGCAGCGACGCTCGGCGAGGAGGTCGCCCGCTACGCGAGCTGCACTGGTTCCAGCCGCTGCGCTGAACGCGCACCGCGAGGGGCCGCCACACCGCGGCCCCTCGCGACTTCCCAAGGCGACGCAGAGGGGATCGGCGCCCAAACAGCCGCTCAAGTCTGCATGTATGGCGTTGTGCAGGATGCGGCAGGGTGCCCCGGGGTGCGGGTGGCCGGACGTGCGGAGGATCCGGGTTCTGCTGGAGGAAGCGGATGGCGAACGGGAAGAAGAAGCTCCCGAAGCTGACGCCTGAGGAGCACGCGCAGCGCGACGAGACGCAGCGCCTCGTCCGGGAGCGGATCGCGTATCACGAGGCGAAGGCGCGCGAAGAAGAGGAGCGCCGCGCCGTGGAGCGGCGCTAGCCAGTTCTATCGCTCGACGACCCGCGTCCTCGCGGGCCGTTCGTGTTAGACCCCGAGTACGGTGAACCCGAGCGAGCGAGCGGCCTGTGCTTGGCGCAGGTCGTAGGTCACGAACGGGAGCGCGGTTCCGCCGGCACGCTGTGCAGTACCGAGGTGAAGAGCGTCGAGCGTCCGAACGCCGGTCAGCTCGGCGATCGCGGCCGCGTTCTCGCAGGTCGTCGCGTCCAGCTCGACGATCGAGATGGCTCGGAGGTCATCCTGGAGAGCGGCCTTGACTTCGGCGAGATCGCTCGGCGCCACGAGACGGGCGAGGTTCCGCCTCAGCTCGACGACCGTGTGCCGCCCGGTGACGAGTGTCGGATCACTTCCGAGGATCGCGTCGCAAGCGTCCGAGTCGGGCTCGTCGACGTAGCGCTTGAGGAAGGCGCTCGAGTAGACGTAGAGGCTCACTGGCCGCGATCCTCATCGAGCTGCTCGCGGACGCTCCTGACCCCTTGGACCCGCCGGACCGACCGGAGAGGTTGACCGGAGCCTGGAGCGACCCAGCCCTCCGCGATACCCTCCTCGAGGCGAAGCCGGCCGGGCAGCGGCCCCAGCACCGCTTTCGGCCTGCCCCGAGCGGTGACACGGATGACCTCGCCGCGCTCTGCGCGGTCGAGGTACTCCGACAACCGCTGCTTCAGCTCTTTCACGCCCACGTCCACGTAGACACTTTAGCGCACGAAGTGGACACCTAGGGGTGTCACAGTCGCGTCACACACGCGTCACGGACCGGCGTGCATCCTCCGTTCGACCTCCATGAAGACGATGACGCGCGCCTCAGACCTCGACGGGCATGCTTCTCCGCACTGTTGTCTGGACCACCCCGTCCCCGAGGTAGGTGTCCATGTCGGTGAGCGACGATCCCAGGCTCGGTACCGTGCTGGCCGGCTACCGGATCGAGGGCCTGCTTGGTCGGCGTGGGATGGGGGTCGTGTACCAGGCCGAGGACCTGCGGCTCAAGCGCCGGGTGGCGCTCAAGCTGCTCTCGCCCGAGCTGGCCGCCGACAAGGCCTTCCTCGCACGGTTCCTGACCGAGTCGGAGCTCGCGGCCTGGATCGACGATCCGAACATCGTTCCGATCTACGAGGCGGGTGAGAGCAACGAGCTGCTGCGCATCGCCATGGCTACGTGGAGGGGAGCGACGTGCAGGAGTCCGTCACGCCGCCCGCTCGCCACAGTGCCGCCTTACGGTGTCGACCAGCTCGAGAACGTCGACGGGTTTCGCGATGTAGCCGTCGAAGCCGGCGGCCAGGAACCGGTCGCGGTCGCCGTGCATCGCCTGGGCTGTGAGCGCGAGCACCGACACCGACGCGGTGCGCTCGTCCGCCCGCAGCCGCCTGAGCGCTTCGACGCCGTCGATGTCCGGCAGCTGGATGTCCATCAGCACGAGGTCCGGCCCGTGCTCGACGGCCAGCTCGAGCGCCTGCTCGCCGGTGGTCGCCCCCAGCGTCCGGTACCCCGTCGCCGCCAGCACGTCGCGGAACAGCTTCATGCTCGTCTCGTTGTCCTCGACGATTAGGACCTGCTCGCCCGCCATGGCTACGAGAGCCTCGCGGGCAGCGTGAACACGAACGTGCTGCCTTTCCCCAGCTCGCTGTCCACCCAAATCCGCCGCCGTGCAGCTCGACGAAGCGCTTCGAGAGCGCGAGGCCGAGGCCCGTGCCCTCCCGCTCCTCGACTCCTAGCTCAGTCTGCTGGAACTCCTCGAAGATCCGGTCCTGATCCCGAGGCGCGATGCCGGGGCCGGTGTCGGCCACCGAGACCCGTACCTCGCCGTTTGCCTGCGCCGCTCTCACTCGACCGACCCGCCCGCGGACGTGAACTTCACTGCGTTCGAGAGCAGGTTGACGATCACCTGCCTGATCCGACGCTCGTCGCCCTCGACGACGTCCACGTCCGGGTCCGCCGACAGCGCGACGCGGCGCCGTCCGTCGCCGCTCGCTCGCGCACCATGACGACGCCGCTCTCGAGAGCTCCCGGAGCGAGAACGGCGCGACGTCGAGATCGACCTGCCCGGCCTCGACCTTCGACAGGTCGAGGAGTCGTTGATCAGAGAGAGCAGGTGGTGGCCGAGGCGAGGATGTCGTCGAGGTACTCCTCCTGTTTCCGTTGAGCGGCCCGAACATGCGCATTCGAAGGGCCTGGGAGAAGCCGATGATCGCGTTCAGCGGCGTCCGGAGCTCATGCGACATGCTGGCCAGGAACTCGGACTTGTGCGGCTCGCCGCCTCGAGCTCCCGGTAGAGGCGATCGAGCTCGTCGTTCATCCGGTTGACGTTTGCCGCCAGCGCGCCCAGCTCATCGCGGTTGCTCACGTTCACGTGCCCCGAGAAGTCGCCGGACGCGATCGTGGCCAACCGCGAATCGATCTGCTGGATCGGCCGAGACGGACCACGAGAGGACGAGCCCCAGGAGCAGCGCGAGCCCGAGAGCTCCGAGCGCGACGCCGATGAACAGCTCGCGCTGGCTCGCATACGAGCGCGAGTTCTGGGCGATGACGTCCTCGGTCGCCGCCGTTGTCGCGTTCGAGAGCTCCGCGGCGGTCTGATAGAGGTCGGCGGCGAGCTGGTGGGCGAAGTTGCGAGGCTGCCTCTGATCCTCGTCCGATGCGCCGCGGATTTCCTCCTGGATAACCAGATCCATCACCAACGAGAGCCGCTCGCGCTTCCTCCGGATATCCTGGAGGACGAGCCGATCCGCGGCGGGAGGCACAAAGCCGAGGCTGTCGACGCGCGTCGCCGGGCCGAGCCGCAGCAGTGCGTTCCGTACCGCTTGGTCGATCGCGACCTCGCTCGTCCCGCGGCCAACGAGGACCATGCCGGGGTTGGCCTCGAGGAAGTCGGGGCCGGGTTCAGCCCGAGGAGCAGGCGGATGTTCCTCGCGTCACTCTCGAGCTTGCCGTACGCGAGAGCGCGCTCCTCGAGCGCTCCGAGCCTCTCTGCGCGGTCGTTCGCCTGGCCGAGGACGCGAAGCCCGAGGAGGCCGACTGCAACGACGAGGACCGCGGTGCCCACGAACGCGATGAGGAGCTTCGTGTGGACCCTTGCCGGCAGCCTACCGACGCCACGGACCAGAGCGTTGTCGCTCAGGCCCAACCGTCGCCCACCGGCCGGGGCGCCACGCTCCGACGCCGACCGAGGCGCGGACACGCGGCCTCAGGGGCTGAGCGTCGCCGACGCGCCGGCCAGGCTCGTGATCAGCCAGCGTCCGTCGATCTTCGCAACGTCGACGTCGGCGGCCGTGGTGACGACCACCGTTTCCGTCACCGGGTCCACGTAGTGGCACTCCCAGTAGAGGGTTCCCCGGTCTCCGTTGACAGTGATACGGACCTTGTACGACGTCGTATCGGAGATCCAGTTGTTCTCGGGCTTGAACATGTCCGATGGGTCAGCCAGAACTCCCGGATCTCCTCCTTGCCAACCGCGGTAGCGCCGGCGAGCGTCAACGTCGCATTCGGTGCCCACAGGCTCGTCATCAGATCGATGTCCTTCAGAGTCGTGGACTTGTGGAAGTTCTTCTGGAGCTGATCGATCTGCCAACGGTCGGCGTCTCGCCGCATCTCCTGCTCGGACGCCGAGCTCGCGGCCGACCCCCCGGGACGGCGAGCGCGCCGACGAGTATCCCTATTCCGAGGTGCGATGACCGTGGCGACTGCGATGAAGATCTTGCGCATGCCCGTGGGCCTCCCTTCCGTCCCGAGCTCGCAGCTCGCCCCTGTATGTGAGGATGTTCACATGTTCGGCCGGGTTCGTCCAGTCCGTTTCTAGAAGGCGCATGCCTGCCTGCCAACCGTGCTCGCTGGCGGTTCGATGGGGTGCTAGCACCCCGGGCGGGGTTACGCCTCGCTCGCCGTGCAATAGCGGCGCACCTGATCGGGGAACTCGCCAACGCTGATCGGCTTCTCGAGGGAGCCGGCGAACTTCGCGGCGACGAGCCGGCCGCCGCTGCCTGTGAGCGGCACGGAGCTAAGCGCGACCACGGGTATCGCCGCGGTCTGCGCATCGTCGCCGAGCTTGCGCGCGGCGTCCGTCCCGTCCATGTCCGGAAGCCGCAGGTCCATGAGGATGACGTCCGGGAGGTGGGCGCCGGCGAGCGAGATCGCCTCGGCGCCGCTCGCCGCCTCCAGCGTCCGGAACCCGGCGGCGCGGAGCACGTCGCGGGCGAGCTTCCGATTCTGCTCGTAGTCGTCGACGATCAGGACGAGCGGCGGCTCTCTCTCGCCGGCTGGAGAATGCGACGTCACCGCCGTATCCTCACTCCATGCCGATCCGGCTGGTGCTCGCGAGGACCAGTACCTCGTGCGCGAGGGCGTGAGGCGCCTGCTCGACGCGCAGGACGACCTCGAGGTGGCCGCCGTCTGCGACGACCTCGACTCCCTGCTCGCCGCGGTCGACTCGGAGCGGCCGGACGTCGTCGTCACCGATATCCGGATGCCGCCGGGCGGAACGGACGAGGGCATCAAGGCGGCCACACGGCTCCGCGAAACGAACCCGGAGATCGGTGTCGTCGTGCTCAGCCAGTACGCGAGCCCGGCGTACGCGCTCGCGCTGCTCGAGGGCGGCAGCGAGGGGCGTGCCTACCTGCTGAAGGAGCGCGTGAAGGACCTCGAGCAGCTCGTCGGCGCGATCCGCACCGTCGCAGAAGGCGGCTCGGTCATGGACCCGAAGGTGGTCGATGCTCTCGTCGCGGAGACCTCCCGCGTGGAGGAGTCGCCGCTCAACCAGCTGACCCCGCGCGAACGCGACGTGCTGCGCGAGATGGCCGAGGGGAAGAACAACGCGGCAATCGCAGAGGCGCTGTTCCTGACGGAGCGGTCCGTCGAGAAGGTGATCCGCTCGATCTTCCTCAAGCTCGCGCTCACATGGGAGCCCGCAATCCACAAGCGCGTCAAGGCCGTGGTCTTCTACCTCGCGGAGACCGAGTAGCCTCATCGCGAGAGAGGGAGCGAGCCCGAGACACGGAGGCCGGAGCCGGGCTCTGACACGATCGACAGCCGGCCGCCGAGCGCCTCGATCGGTCACCCAGCCAGTCGAGCGCGCCATCGGAGCGCGGTACCGCGGAGCCGGGCTGGTCCTGGGCGACCTCGAAGACGAGCGCACCGTCTGCGGTCCGCACGTCGATCGTGGCGCGCGCGCCAGCACCTACGCGCTCGAGCACCTCGAGACAGCAGAAGTACACGGCCCCGGCGATCTCGGGCGAAATGCCCTCGACCGCGGACCCTGATACTGGCCCGGACGCCGGTGCTCGCCGCGGCGGCGCGCAACGCTGCGCCGAGCCCTCCCGACTCGAGCAGAGGCGGGTAGATCCGCTGCGCGAGCTTCACCGTCTCGTCCAGTGCTTGCGCCACTCCGCGGCTCATCTCGTCGAGGAGCGCCGTCGCGGCGCTGGGATCGGTGCCCACGAGGCTGCGCGCGAGCTGAAGGTTGACCGCGAGCGCCACCAGGCGCTGTTGCGGACCGTCGTGGAGCTCTCGCTCGATGCTGCGTCGCTCGGCGTCGGCGGCGACCGCGAGCCGCCGGCGAGACGCCAGTAGCTCACCGGCCTCGTGCTGGAGCCGGTCGAGCGACTCCCGCGGCGTCCCGATGTGCGAAGGCTCCAGGGTGATCGTCCTTCTGGCTCGAGGGCTTTCGCAATTTGTCCGTCATCGAACGGCTGCCGTCAAGGGGCCCAGCACCCATGCGAGTGGGGTGGCAGCCCCCTCTCGACTCGCCTGGCGTCTGCCTCGAAGTGGCCAGCCACCACCGTAGTCCCAGCAGCCAGACCCTCCTAGCCTCGTCTTCGTCCCCGCACGAGCCTCTTTGGGACGTCGGAGGGGAGGTGACCGATTGCCCGCTCGCGTCGGGTCTTGTCAACCGAACGAAGGAGTCACACGCAAATGAGAGGAGGAGCCATGAAATCGAAGCGCGTCTTGGTCGCGGCAATCGCCGCGGCCGCGATTCTCGCTGCTGTCCTCGGCGGCCTGTCCGTCTCGGCGAGGGGGCAGCTCGCCGGCGACACGCGGGGGCAGGCCGTGAGCAACGCGGCCATCGACTGGAACGCGATCGCCTCGAGCGCGATCATCGCGCCCGCACCGGCCGGGGCGGGGCAGCCGCCACAGCGCGGCCGTGCTCAGCCTGGCCATGGTGCAGGGGGCGGTCTACGACGCGGTCAACGCGATCGACGGCGGCTACGAGCCCTACATCGTCGCACCGCCGGCCGACCCGGGGGACTCGAAGGAGGCGGCCGTGGCAGCCGCGGCATTCCACGTTCTCGTCGGCCTATTCCCCGGTCGCAACAGGCGACGTTGCAGCCGGTCTACGACGCGTTCCTCGCGAGCGTGCCCGACGGCCCGGGGAAGGCGGGCGGGATCGCCGTCGGCGAGGCCGCGGCTGCGGCGATGCTCGCGGCGCGGGCGAACGACGGCCGCGGAGACCCGTTCACGTTCGTCTTCGGCACCGACCCCGGAGAGTGGCGCCCGACACCGCCCAACTTCGGGCTCGACCCCACCCCGTGGGTCGCGAACGTGCGCCCGTTCCTCGTCCCGGACGTCGAGATGCTTCGCACCGACGGCCCGAACGCGCTCACGAGCAGCGCGTACGCGAAGGACTTCAACGAGGTCAAGAGGCTCGGCTCGCTCACGAGCACGAAGCGCACCGCAGATCAGACCGCGGCCTCGATCTTCTGGCAGGACAGCGGGCTGGCGATCTGGAACCGCGTCTTCCGCGCGCTCGCGACGAGCGAGGAGCTCGACATCGTCGACAGCGCCCGCATGCTCGCGATGACGAACCTGGCCGCGGCCGACGGCTCGATCGGCTGCTGGAACGACAAGTACTACTGGAACTTCTGGCGCCCGATCACCGCGATCCACGAGGCGGCGAACGACGGCAACCCGGCGACCGAGCCCGACCCCGCCTGGCTGCCGCTCTTCAACCCGACCGTCCCCGTCTCCGGACCGCCGCTCGTTACGCCGGGCTTCCCCGACCACCCCTCCGGGCACACGTGCATCAGCGGGGCGATCGCCTACACGCTGAAGGCCTTCTTCGGCACCGACAAGGTCGAGTTCACCGTGGTCAGCAACAGGTGCTCGCCGGCGCCCTGCCCCGACAGGACCTTCCGCGGCTTCTCGGCAGCGCTCAAGGAGATCATCGACGCCCGCGTCTGGAGCGGCATCCATTTCCGCACCGCCGACGAGCAGGGAGCGGAGCTCGGCAAGGAGGTCGCGCGCTGGCTCCAGAAGCACTACTTCAAGCACACGTAGGTGAGAGCCCGTAGGCGCGATCACGCGTCAGGCTCGGCGGACGCGAGTCCGCCCCACATAGCTCTCCGTCCGAACGGTCCGCGCCTCCGGGCGCGGATCGTTCACGTGCTGGACAGCTGGAGCGGGTTTCGGGTCGCGAGCGCCGGGAAGCGGCTGAAGTCGCGGTCGAGCGTCCAGAGCTCGCGGACGCCGGACGCGAGACAGACCGCGGCGATGCGGGCATCGTGCACGCGCGGCCCTCGGACGAGGCCTCGGACCAGAAGCTCGCGGAAGACAGGCCAATAGCCGGGACCCTCGGTGAGAAGCACGAGCGTCGGAGCCCCGAGCCAGGCCTCCACCTGGCTGATGGCCTCGTCGGGAGTCGAGGGCGGGTCGAAGATCCCGGATGGGTGGCGACGGACAGGAACTCATGCAGGCAGTGCCACGGGATGGCCCAGGGAGCAGCTCCTTCGGCAAGCTCCTCGAGACACCGGGACGCCGGGTCGATACCACTGGAATCACGGCGGTGGGCGTAGATGAGGACGTTCGTATCGACGGCGATCACGCGCCGTGACCTTCATAGATCGCGTCGCGGATCTTCTCCCAGCCACCTTCGCTGAACTCGCGCGTCATTCCTCGGCCGCCGACGCTCCCGTCGCGCAGGCGAAACGGCTCCTTGCGATCCGTCTCGTCGAGCATTCGACGCAGCCCCAGCTCGACCAGTGCGCGGAGCGTCGTTCCCTCCTTCGCCGCGCGCTCCTTCGCAGCCACGAGCAACGCGTCGGAGATCTCGATCGTCGTCTTCATATGGCGAACTGTACCGGATGACCCATATAGCTGGGTCATAGTGGACAGGGCTACGGCAGCAACTCATCACCACGATGCGCGCCTGGGTGCAGCCAGCCAGGCGCCACGGTGTTCAGGCGAAGACCTTGACCTCGCGGTAGAGCGTGTCGCGCTGAACCGGAGTCTTGCCGAGCGCCTTGATCACACGGACGAAGTCGTCCGTCGTCGCGCGGTAGGTGGTGCCCGGCAGCGGAGACGACGTTCTCCTCGATCATGATCGAGCCGAGGTCGTCGGCCCCGAACTCGAGCGCCACCTGGCCGATCTTCATCCCCTGCGTGACCCAGCTCGACTGGATGTGGTCGACGTTGTCGAGGTAGATGCGGCTGACCGCCTGGGTGAGCAGGTAGTCGAACGACGTCGGCATCGTCTCCCGCGGCACCTTGTCGCCGAGGCGGTTGCCGTCGTCCTGGAACGTCCACGAGATGAAGGCGCGGAATCCGTGCAGCTCGTCCTGGAGCTCGCGGATGAGACGCATGTGCTCGACCCGCTCCTCCAGCGTCTCGACGTGGCCGTACATCATCGTCGCCGTCGTCGAGATGCCGAGGCGGTGCGCCTCGCGCATGATCCCGAGCCACTCCGCGGAGGTCGTCTTCTTCGGCGAGATGACCTCGCGGACGCGGTCGACGAGGATCTCCGCGCCGCCGCCGGGGATCGAGTCGAGCCCGGCGTCGCGCAGGCGCGTCAGCGTCTCGGGGATCGAGAGCTTGGAGCGGCGGGCGGCGTGCTGTATCTCGGAGGGCGAGAGGGCGTGCAGGTGGACCTTGTAGCGCGACTTGATGGAGGAGAAGAGATCCTCGTAGTAGTCCACCCCGAGGTCGGGATGGTGGCCGCCCTGCATGAGCAGGCCGGTGCCGCCGAGCTCGAGCGTCTCCTCGATCTTCTTGAAGATCACCGCCTTCGGCAGCAGGTAGCCCTCCCGCCGGTCCCCGGGACGGCGGTAGAAGGCGCAGAAGTCGCAGTCCGTGTAGCAGACGTTCGTGTAGTTCAGGTTCCGGTCGACGATGAACGTGATCCGGCTCGGGTCGGTCCTGCGCGCCCGGCTCTCGTTGGCGACCCTGCCGATCGGGATGAGCTCGCGCGAGCGCAGCAGCGTCAGCGCGTCCTCCTCCGAGATCCGTGCCCCGGAGCGCGCCTTGTCGAGGACCTCGCGGACCGATCCGTTGCCGTTCGACCGGTTCATGCGCGCGCCTCCGGAGTCTGTAGGGGCCGGATCTCATCCGGCCCGTTCGGTGCCGGCCGCACGACGAACCGCAACTCGGGTACGTGCTCGAGCTCGCCCGCCTCGCGCGCCAGCTCGAAGAACGACAGCAGCCCCGCACGCTCGCGCGGGCCGAAGCCGTAGCGGAGCTTCTCGAAGTAGCGGGCGAGGAAGCCCGGCGGGTAGCCGTAGCGCTCGCTCGCCTCGCGGGCGAGCTCCTCCGGCTCGGCCCGGCTGGCGCGGTGGGCCTCGAGCAGAGCGTCCTCGACCGCCAGAACGCCGTTGGGCGCGGGGTCGGGGCAGGCGAACACGGCGTAGACCATGGGTAGCCCCGTCCGATCCTGCCAGAGCCGCCCGAGGTCGTGGTGGGGGGTTGGATCCTCGAACGCGCTCTGGAGCGCGGCGTCGCCGATCAGCAGCGTCGCCTCCGCGTCTTCGCCCAGAGGCACGTGCTCGGCATCGGGCAGGAGGATCCTGACGAGGACGACCGACGTCGCGCTCTCGGGCGTGACCGCCACCGAGCGGACACGTGAGAGCGGCGCGCGCGAGACGAGCTGGATCGAGTCGACGGCTCCCTCGGAGGAGACGGCCACGCGCGGCAGGATGCGAAGGCGGTCGGCGTGCCTCGCGTAGGCGATCGACGAGATGGGCGCGAGATCGATCGCTCCGGCGAGCAGCCGCTCGTTGAGCTCGGTCGGGACGCCGGCCACCTCCTCGACGTCCGCCTCCAGCCGGAAGAAGAGCGGGGCCATGTTCACGTACGAGATACGCCCCAGCCGGATCATGCGGACGCCCACTGGAAGAAGGTGACGAGGTTTCCGTCGGCGTCCAGGGTCGCAAACTCCCGCGTGCCGAAGTCCGTGTCGTCGACGCCCGCCTTCGACACGGGGTGCAGCACGTCGGCCTCGGCAGAGCTCCGCGTACAGCTCGTCGACACCTTCGACGACGATCCGGCAGCTGGCCGTGCCGGCGATGAACGACTCCGCTCCCGAGCAGACGGGTTGCTCGCGCGCGTCCCGCTCGCGCCAGCTCTCGTCGCTCGCCTCCCAGAGGTGGACGACCGCCTCGTCCCGGCAGAGCACCGCGAAACCGCCGTCGTGGTGCAGGATCTCGAAGCCGAGCTTGTCGCGATAGAACGCGACTCCGCGGGCGGCATCGCTGACGGGCAGGGCCGGGATCGTCTGGCTCAGCTTCACCATCGCCGCAGCTCGTTGTAGAGCGTGTCGCGCTGGACGGGAATGCGCCCCGCCTCGCTGATCGCGCGCACGAGCTCCTCGACCTTCTGCTCGGTGCCGGCGGTCGCGCCCGCGGCCTGGAAGATCTCCTCGCGCACGACCGTGCCCTGGACGTCGTTCGCGCCGAAGTGCAGGGCGACCTGGGCGAGCGGCAGGCCCATCATGATCCAGTAGGCCTTGACGTTCGGCACGTTGTCGAGCATAAGCCGCGAGACGGCGAGCACCTTGAGGTCGTCGGCGCCGGGCGTGAACGTGAAGCCCCGCCGCTCGAACACGGTGTTCTCGGGATGGAACGCGAGCGGCACGAACGCCAGGAAACCGCCCGTCCGGTCCTGCTGCTCGCGCAGGCGGAGAAGGTGGTCGATCCGCTCCTCGTAGGTCTCGACGTGGCCGTAGAGCATGGTGCAGTGCGTCGGGATCCCGAGCCGGTGGGCCGCGTCGTGGGTCAGGAACCAGTAGTCGGGATGCTCCTTCCCGGGCGCGACGAGGCGGCGAACCCGGTCGGCGAAGATCTCGGCGCCGCCGCCCGGCAGCGAGCCGAGCCCTGCCGCCTTGAGCTCGCGCAGCACGTCCTCGTGGGAGAGCCCGGAGAGCGTCGTCATATGGTGGATCTCGCTCGCCGTGTAGAGCTTCAGGTGGACGTCCGGCATCGCCTCGTGGAGCTTCCGCGTCGTCTCGACGTAGAAGTCGAAGTCGACGTGCGGGCTCTCGCCGTTGACCATGTGGATCTCGGTGAATCCGGTCAGCTCGCGCTGGCGCAGAGCGTCCTCGACGAGCTCGTCCGCGGTCAGGGTGTAGGCGCCCTCCTGCTTCTGCGTCATCGCGAAGGCGCAGAACTTGCACTTCACACGGCAGACGTTCGTCTGGTTGAGGTAGAGGTTCTGGACGAAGTAGACCTCGTCGCTGCCGCCGCGCAGGCGGCGGGCGAGATCGGCCAGCTCGCCGAGCCCGAGCAGGTCGTCGGACTCCATGAGGACGAGCCCGTCCTCGAGGTCGAGCCGCTCGCCCGCCTCGACCTTGTCGCGGATCGTGTCGAGGGTGGCTTCGACGACCGCCATCAGGACGTCCGCTCCGGCTCGCGGGCCGCATGAGATGCGGCCCACATCGAGAAACCGGGTCCTCCGTAGGGCCGGACTCATCCGGCCCGACGGTCGAGGCGTCAGTCATGTCTCCCGGTCCACGACGGCGTAGGTGAGCGCTTCGAGCGCCTCGCGGTCGAGCTCCCCGTCGAGCGCGGCGCGGGCACGCTGCGACCACTCGAGCGCAAGCGCCCGGGAGCACTCGATGGCCGAGGTCTGGGCGACCCGCTCGAGCGCGTCGTCCACGTAATCGCCGGCGAGCGCTTCCCACACGCGTGGATCCTCGCGCGCGGCGAGGATGAGCGGGAGGGTCGGTGTCCCGTCGCGCAGGTCGACGCCGGGCGCCTTGCCCGTCGAGTCGAACTCGCCGGCGCAGTCGAGGATGTCGTCGGCGATCTGGAAGGCGATTCCGAGCGCGAGCCCGAACTCGCCGAGCTCGGGTGGGCCGCCGCCGAGCACGCAGGCCGCCTCGAAGAGCTTGCCGGTCTTCAGCGAGCAGCGCTCCAGGTAGTCCTCCACCGTCGTATCGGGCCGGAACGTCTGGCGCCTCTGCAGGGCCTCGCCGCGGGCCAGCGCCAGACACGCGTCGGCCAGGACGCGAACGGCGCCGGCGTCCGCAGCAGCGGCCAGCTCGGCGAACGCCCGCGCGAAGAGATGATCGCCGACCGCCTTCGCCGCCCCGGCGCCGTAGACCGCCCAGGCCGTGGGCCGACCGCGGCGCAGGGCCGCGCCGTCGAGCATGTCGTCGTGGACGAGCGTAGCCATGTGGACGAGCTCTACCGCCGACCCGGCCGCCACGATCCCCTCTCCGTCGCGCAGGTCGGGCGGCGAGGCGAGGAACGTGAGCACCGGACGCAAGCGCTTGCCGCCCGCGGCGAGCGTCTCGGTTGCCACCTCCGCGACGAGCCCTGGGTGGGACGCGACGGCTCGCTCGAGCCTCAGCTCGAGCCGCTCGAGGTAGTCCTCGAGGCCGGGGGCAGACCGTATGGTCGCGATCGCGTTCACGCTGCCTCTGCTGCGGTGGCGGTGTGGATGGCGACGATGCCACCGCCCAGCATGGTCCAGCGTATCTCGGTGAAGCCGGCCTGGGCAAGCAGAGCCGCCAGCTCCTTGGGCCCGGGGAACCGGCGAACGCTCGCCGGAAGGTAGGTGTAGGCCTCCCCGCCGGGGAGCACGCGGCCGACGAGTGGCACGATTCCGTCGAACCAGGCGCGGAAGAACGGCGACAGCGCCCCCTGGGGTCGCGTGATCTCGAGGCAGGCGAGCCGCCCACCGGGCCGCAACACGCGGCCCAGCTCTCGAAAGCCGGCCTCGAGGTCGGCGACGTTGCGCACGCCGAACCCGACCGTGGCCGCGTCGAACGACGCCGGCCGGGAAGGGCAGCGCCAGCAGGTCGCCGTGCACCCACTCGATCGACGGATCCTTGCGGCGCGCCCGCTCGAGCATCGGCTCGGAGAAATCGAGCCCGGTCACCCGACCGCCGGCCCGGGCGCAGGCGAGAGCGAGATCGCCCGTGCCGCAGCAGGCGTCGAGGACGACATCGCCTGGACGGACGACCGCCTCGGCCGCCTGTCGCCGCCAGCGCTGGTCGAGCCCGACCGTCATGACGCGATTCATCGGGTCGTAGACCGGGACGATGCGGTCGAACATCTGCCGCACGGCGTCGGGATCGAGACGCCCGGCACGGTGCTCGTCAGTGAGGGGGTCATTGGCCCCAGCGCTTCATCAGCGCATTGTCGATCCCGAGCTGGTCGAGACAGCGCGCGACGACGAAGTCCACGAGGTCGTCGATCGTCTCGGGGCCGTGGTAGAAGCCCGGCGCGGCGAAGAGGATCGTGGCGCCCGCGTTGCGCAGCGCGCAGCAGGTTCTCGAGGTGGATCGACGAGAGCGGCGTCTCCCGGGGCACCAGCACGAGCCTGCGGCCCTCCTTGAGCGCGACCGAGGCGGCGCGGTGCACGAGGTTCGCCATCGCGCCGGCGGCGATCGACGCGGCCGTCGCCATCGAGCACGGGCAGATCACGTAGGCGTCGACCTTGCGCGGAGCCGCTCGCATAGGGCGACGAGTAGTCGTCCTTTCCGTACACGGCGACGCCGTCGAGACCGGCCGTCAGGCGCGCGACGACCTCGTCGCGGAGCGAGCGACGGATCGCCGTGCAGCTCCGTCGCCAGCACCTCGTGTCCCGGCGTCCGAGATGCAGACGCCGACCTCGCAGCCGGCCTCGGAGAGGGCACGGAGCAGGCGCGCCGCATAGGGAGCGCCGGAGGCGCCCGTGATGCCGAGGAAGACACGCACACGGCCGCCCGAAGGCCCTAGCCGCCGGCCCCGGACGCCTCGAGGAAGGCCGCCAGGTCCTGGTACTCCTGGTCGGTGAAGTTCGGGAACGGAGGCATCTGGGAGCCGGGCGTCGTCGACTGCGGGTTCATGAGGTGCTGGATCTGGAACTCGACGCCTCGGCCGCGCTGGCCCTCGTTCGTGAGCTCGGGCGCGCCGAGGTTCTGTGACCCGGCGTCGAGGTAGATGTGGCAGCTCAGGCAGCCCGAGTCCGCGAAGAGGAGCGCGCCGGGCCCGACTTCCTCTGGGATATTGCCCGCTTCGATCCACTGCTCGACGCAGGGCCTCCGAGTCGCCGGCGAGGAACTCCTGCACCGTCGCGCCCTTCCAGGTCAGCACGGCCATCGAGGCGATCGATGAGGATGGCGGCGATCACGGCGATCGGGCGCCGCGAGAGCCTGCGCTCGCGACGCTTGTCGATGAACGGCACGACGAGGAGCAGGATGAGCGCGATCGTCGGGATGCCGACCGTGCCGAGCATGACCGACTCGGGCCACTTGAAGATCCGCAGCAGGTAGAAGAGGAAGTAGAAGTACCAGTCGGGCCGCGGGACGAACGCGATCGTCTCCGGGCTCCGCCTCCGCCGTGTAGCGCGGCCCGAGGATCCCGGAGTCGCCCGCTTCCTCGCCGGACGTGAAGTACCAGATGCACGCGAGGGCGATGATGACCGCGACGACGACCAGCGACATGATCGTGTCGTGGAGCATCGCGTACGGGTGGAACGACTTCCCGCGCTTCTTGACGTCCTCCTTGTAGCGCGCGAACTCGGCCCGGCGCTCGTCCACGGCGTTGGTGCGGCCGCCCGGGTTCTTCGGACGCTCGGCCGCGCTCACGGCGCGCCGTCCTGGTCGTCGCCCGAGTTCCCGCGGGGCCGCGGCTCGACGAGCCCCTGCTTGCGAGTGTCGACCTCGGCCGGGCGATCACGGCCGGCCGCGGTCTTCGACCACGGGAGGCGAGGTGACGCCGAGGCGCACGACGAGGTAGAGGTGGAGCCCGATCAGCGCAATCAGCCCGCCGGGGATCAGCAGCATGTGGATCGAGTAGAAGCGGGCCAGCGTGTCCGTGCCGATCTCGGAGCCGCCGCGCAGGATGTTCGAGAGGAACGGGCCGACGAACGGGCCCGTGCCGTTGATGTTGATGCCGACGACCGTCGCCCAGTACGCCGTCTGGTCCCAGGGGAGCAGGTAGCCGGTGAAGCCCTCGAACATGCCGAGCGCGAGGAGCAGCACGCCGATCAGCCAGTTGAGCTCCCGCGGGTACTTGTAGGCGCCGAACAGGAACACGCGCCCCATGTGGAGGAAGAGCAGGATGATGAAGACGCTCGCGCCCCAGCGGTGCATGCCGCGCACGAGCCAGCCCCACCAGAGGTCGTTCGTGATGTACTGAATCGACTCGTACGCCTCGTTGGGGTCGGGGACGTAGTACATGGCGAGGATCACGCCGGTGATCAGCCTGGACGAGGAAGGCGGTGAGCGTCGCCGAGCCGAGCGTCTGCAGCCAGCTGATGTCCGACGGGACGTTGCGGAAGAGGAAGTAGCGGATGCCGCCGACGATGCCCGGAGCGCTCCTCGAGCCAGTCGACCGGCGCCAGCAGGACGCCTTCGATCTGCTGCCGCCTCGCCGACTTCTTGGGCTTGGCGCCGTAACGGCCACGACGATCTCTAGATCCCCTGCGGGGAGGCGGGGTAGAGCCAGGCCTCCGGCCCGTCGACGTGCTCGCCCGGATCGAAGCGCGTGTAGGACTCGATCCGCGCCTCCGCGCCCGTTCCCTCCACCTTGCCGACGCGAGACGCGCTCGCCGAGCACGATGTTGCCGTCGACGATCGAGTACAGTGTAGCGGTCGAGGGCGCGCACGGGCGGGCCCGCTACTCGATTGCCCTCGAGGTCGTAGGAGCCGCCGTGGCAGGGGCAGGAGAAGTTCGACGGATTCGTGGGGATGAGCCGAACGGGGGGCTTGCCCTCGAGCGGGATCTCCTGCGTGGCGTCCAGGTCGGTCTGCCCGCCGGGCTGCGTCGGGCAGCCGAGGTGGACGCAGCGGTTGGAGACGATCGTGAAGCTCGGCAGGCCGTCGGCCGTCAAGCCGTTGTTGCGGATGAACGCGGTGCGGTTGGAGACCTGGCCCTGCTCGGGATCGGAGGTGAACTGCGTCACGCGCCACTCACCCTCCGGGAAGTTCGACATGGGGCCGAGGTCGATGTCCTTGTCCCCCTGGCCGATGAACGTCGGGGCAACCGCGAAGCCGACCACCGGGACGGTGACAGCCGCGCCGATGACCGCTCCGAGCCCGAGCGTCGTGCGCTCGAGGAACACGTTGCGCGGATAGCGCTCCGCCTCCTCGACCTCTCGCCTCGACCTCAGCCGCGACCGGTTCCTCCGCAACCAGCGTTGCCGGCTCGCTCGGAGCGGCGCAGGCGGCGCGTCGACTCGTAGATCCAGCCCATCGCGGCGACCGCCGCGACGCCGATGCCGATGCCGAAGACGACCCAGTTGAGGACGACTCCGATGAGGACCAGGGCGATGCCGAGAGCGAATGCGATCGGCCAGAACGTCGGCCCGGGAGCCCCGCGCTCCTCGCCGCCCGAGCCGTGAGTTGCCTGCTCCTGGTCGGTCTCTGCCACGCTGCTTTCCCCGTCGCCGGACCCGTCCGCCACCTTACTAGATGATCGATCGACAATTGGCCGGTAACCGTGCCACCCGCAATTCCCGATCGACCATTTAGCTGATCCTATTGGCTTGACGGGACAACGTGATTCCGTACTCCTCCCAGCGCCGATCGACGAGCTCGCGCACGTCGGGCGTCATGACGATGCGCTCGGGCCAGGGCCGCCCGCCTTCCGACTCCCACTTGTGCGTCGCGTCGATCCCCAGCTTGCCGCCGTAGCAGAACGCCGCCGCCGCGTGGTCGAGCTGGTCGAGCGGGCCCTCGGTGAGGACGACGTCGCGCCTCGGGTCGACGTTGGCGCAGACGTGGAAGAAGACCTGCTCGTAGTCGTGGACGTCGACGAACTCGTCCACGACGACGACCGACTTCGAGAGGCTGAGCATGCCGAGGCCCCAGATCGCGTGCATCACCTTTCTGGCGTGACCGGGGAAGGCCTTGCGAACGGAGACCAGGACGCAGTTGTGGAACGCACCCGCGACCGGCAGGTCGTAGTCGACGATCTCCGGGACGGTCATGCGGATGGCGGGCAGGAAGATGCGCTCGGTCGCTTTGCCGAGCCAGGCGTCCTCGGCGGGAGGCACGCCGACGACGATCGACGGATAGATCGCGTCCCGGCGCATGGTCATGCAGGTCAGATGGAAGATCGGGAAGGGCTCCTGAGGCGAGTAGTAGCCCGTGTGGTCGCCGAAGGGGCCCTCCGGGCCGAGCTCGCCCTTCTCGACGTAGCCCTCGAGCACGATCTCGGCCCGCGCCGGAACCTCGAGGTCGACCGTCTTCGCCTTCACGAGCTCGACGGGCTCGCCCCGCAGGAAGCCGGCGAGCATGAGCTCGTCGATGTGCTTCGGTAGCGGGGCGCTCGCCGAGTAGGCCGTGACCGGGTCGAGCCCGAGCGCCACGGCCACGTCGAGGCGATCGCCCATCCCGCGCCAGTCGGCGGCGCCGTCCTTGTGGATCTGCCAGTGCATGAACGTCGTGCGCGCGTCGATCTTCTGCAGCCGGTACATGCCGACGTTGCGCCCGCCTGTCCGGGGGTCCTTCGTGATGACCGCCGGCAGCGTGATGAACGGAGCCGGGTCGCCCGGCCAGCAGTGCTGGATGGGCAGCAGGTCGAGATCCGGCTCCATGACGAGCTCCTGGCAGGGGCCCGAGCGGACGACCTTCGGCACCGAGTCGGCGATGCGCTTGAGCTTGCCCAGGCCCTTCACCTTCTCGACGAGCCCCGAGGGCGGCTGCATCTCGAGGACGTCCTCGAGCCGCCGCGCGACGGCGTCGAGGCTCGGCTCGCCGAAAGCGAGGCACATGCGGCGCTCGGTTCCGAACTGGTTGATCAGCAACGGGTGGCGGGACTGCTTGACGTTGCGAAAGAGGAGCGCCGGGCCGCCGCCCTTGACCGTCCGATCGACGATCTCGGTCGCCTCGAGGTACGGATCGACCTCGGCGTCGATCGTGACGAGCTCGCCCTCGCGCTCCAGGAGGGCGATCCAGTCGCGCAGGTCCGCGAAGGCCATCGCGCGATTCTACGAGCGGCCGCGAGCGCCGGGGTGGCGTCCGCGTCCGGCAGCCGCCGCGCAGCGCCTAGCGCCGGCGGCGGTGGCTGACGATCTTCGTGAGGCCGCCGATCGCGCAGACGCCGAGGAAGATCAGCCCGACGACGAGCATCGAGAGGACGATGTCGCGGCCCTCTTCGTGAGGGGGCTTCTCTTGCGCGAGCACGATTCCGAGCAGGACGTCCTTCATCGCGTCGCCGCCATCCTACGTTACGCGCAACAGAATGAAGCACTGCGCCGTCTGGCCGCGCTGGCTCCGTCTGTTAGGCGCTCTCCACGCCGTCCGGCGTGAGCGCGAAGCGCCCTGTCCACGGGCTCGCGCCCGGCGCTCGCCTGGGCGAGCTCTCGCAAGGGCTCCGGATCGCCGTCGAGACGAAGTCGAGCTCGAGCTCGCGAGAGCTGCCCGTCGGAGGTGCCGACCAGCGCCGTGGTGGCCGCCCATGCGGCTCCGTCATGCCCGGAAGGACGCCCCTCGGCGCGGGCCTGGGTGCAGAGCGAGATCAGCTCGGCGAAGTCGGCCACGGCCGTTACGTCGTCGAGCTCGGCGAGCCGGACGAGACCGTGCGCGTACAGGTAGTCGCCGAGCAGGACCGCCGTGTCGGCATCGGCAGGCGCGAAGAGCCGAGACCGGCCGTAGTGCAGGAGATACCCCTCGTAGATGGATCTCGGTCGCGAGAGCAAAGCTCTCGCGACCGAGGGGGAGAAGACCGGGACGAGCTCGCGGTCTGCTCGGGTCGCCGTAACGCCGCGGCCCACAGCGGGCTCTCCTCCGCGGCCTCCCGCGCGATCGTGTCCCAGACGGACGAGGTCACGACCGGAAGAACTCGCGTGCCGCCTCGACCGTCCGGTCGATCTCGGCGTCGCCGTGCGCCGTCGAGACGAACGCCGCCTCGAACTGCGACGGGGCAAGGTACACGCCGCTGCCCAGCATGTGGCGGAAGAACGCGCCGTAACGCTCGGTGTCCCCGCTCCCCGCGTCGTCGAACGTCCGGACGGGGCCCGCATGGAAGAACGCCGTGAGCATCGAGCCGACCCGCTGCACGCACACGTCCTCCCCGCGGGCCGCCTCGCCGAGCCCGGACTCGAGCAGCGCGCCCTTCGCCTCGAGCTCCTCGTACACCGCCGGGTCACGAAGGCGCCGCAGGACCACGAGGGCCGCCGCTGTCGCGAGCGGGTTCCCGGAAAGCGTTCCTGCCTGGTACACGGCGCCGCTCGGCGCGAGCTGCCCCATCACCTCCTCCCGACCTCCGAAGGCCGCGAGGGGCAGGCCGCCCCCGGCGATCTTCCCGAGGATGGTCAGATCCGGACGCACGCCGAAGCGCGCCTGCGCCCCGCCCCGGGCGACGCGGAAGCCGGTGATCACCTCGTCGAAGACGAGCAGGGCGCCACAGGCATCGCAGAGCCGGCGCAGCGCCTCGAGGAAGCCGGGAACCGGCGGGACGACGCCCATGTTGCCGGCGACCGGCTCCACGACGATCGCCGCCAGCCCCTCGCCGTAGCGCTCGACCGCGGCGGCGGCCGCGTCGATCGAGTTGTAGGGGCAGACGACCGTGTCGCCGGCGGCCCCGGTCGGCACACCCGGCGACGACGGGATCCCGAGCGTCGCGAGCCCGGAGCCGGCACTGGCGAGCAGGGAGTCCGCATGTCCGTGGTAGCAGCCGGCGAACGTGATCACTCGGTCGCGGCGCGTAAAGCCGCGCGCGAGCCGGATCGCCGACATCGCCGCTTCCGTTCCGGACGACACGAGCCTCACCTGCTCGACCGACGGCACGGCGTCGACGAGCTCCAGCGCGAGCTCGGACTCGGCCTCGGTCGGCGCCCCGAACGTCGTGCCGGACGTGGCAGCCCGCTGGATCGCCTCGACGACCTCGTGATCGGCGTGGCCGAAGATCAGCGGCCCCCACGACATAACGAAGTCGACGTAGCGGTTGCCGTCCACGTCTTCGATCCAGGCGCCCTCGCCACGGCGTACGAACAGCGGCGCGTCCATCCCCACCGCCCGCATCGCCCGTACGGGCGAGTTCACACCGCCGGGGATGACGGCGCGGGCCTTGCGGTAGAGGTCGGCG
Source organism: uncultured Thermoleophilia bacterium (assembly GCA_963838105.1). Taxonomy (GTDB): domain Bacteria; phylum Actinomycetota; class Thermoleophilia; order Gaiellales; family Gaiellaceae; genus CAWJNF01. The sequence continues at coordinate 23,598 of CAWIQC010000033.1, forward strand.
CTGGTAGTGGTCGTGAACGGAAGCGCGTCGGTCAGAGCCACCGAGCGACGTCCTTCGCCCAGTACGTGAAGATCAGGTCGGCGCCGGCGCGCTTGATCGCGAGCAGCGTCTCGAGCGCCGCCCGGCGCTCGTCCAGCCAGCCTGCCGCGGCGGCGGCCTTCACCATCGCGTACTCCCCACTGACGTTGTACGCGGCGATGGGGAGGTCGAAGCGGGCCCGGGCAGCGGCGATGACGTCGAGGTACGGCAGCGCCGGCTTCACGATCAGCACGTCTGCGCCTTCGGCCACGTCGAGCGCGCATTCGCGCATCGCCTCGCGGACGTTCGGCGGGTCCATCTGGTAGCTGCGCCGGTCGCCGAAGGCCGGCGCCGAGTCTGCGACCTCCCGGAACGGGCCGTAGAACGCTGACGCGTACTTCGCCGCGTACGAGACGATGGCGACGTTCTCGAAGCCCTCGCCGTCGAGCTGGCTCCGTATCGCGCCGACGCGGCCGTCCATCATGTCGCTCGGCGCCACGACGTGGGCTCCCGCCTCTGCGTGGCTGACGGCCGTCCGCGCGAGGAGCTCGAGCGACACGTCGTTCAGCACCTCGCCGTCGCGCACGACGCCGCAGTGGCCGTGAGACGTGTACTCGCAGAGGCACACGTCCGTCATCAGGACGAGCTCGGGCACGCGGTCGCGCAGGCTGCGCAGCGCCCGCTGGACGATGCCGTCCTCGTCGTAGGCCCCCGAGGCGACCTCGTCCTTCTCCTCCGGGATGCCGAACAGCAGCACCGCCCGGATGCCGAGCCCGTAGAGCTCTTCGGCCTCGTCACATGTCAGGTCGACCGAGCGGCGCGCGATGCCCGGGAGGCCTTCAAGCGGTGCGTGCACGCCCACGCCGGGGCAGACGAACATCGGGAAGACGAGCTCCGCGACGTCGAGCCGGGTCTCCTGGACGAGCCCACGAGTCGCCGGTGTGCGCCGCAGACGCCGCAACCGTGTCGTCGGGAACGTGCTCACGTCCCCAATCTTCGCACGAGGACGCGTGCCAGCGCGGCGAAGACCACCGTCAGCCCGACGAGCCAGGCCGCCTCGACGCAGTACCGTGCCGGCCGGGTCCGCGTCGGAGAGGGCTGCGCCGAAGAGATCGACCGCGTGCGCGAACGGGAACGCCTGGCTCACGCCTCCGGCGGCGGGGACGATGCTCGACGGGACGAGGCCGATGAGCACGATCGGCAGCGCGACGAGGAACGCGAGGAGGGTCGCCGCCCGCGCCTCGCGCGCGATCGCGCCGATGACGACGCCGAGCGCACCGAAGGCGGCACCGGCGAGGACAAGCCCGACCGCCAGGAGCGGAAGTCGCTGCCAGGGCTCTCCGCCTTCGACCTCGCCGAGCTCGACCACGAGGCCGAACACGATGGCGAGCACGAGGCCGATCGCCGCTCCGACGACGGCCACGAACGCGATCTTCTCGGCCACGAGCTCTCCGAGGCGTACGAGCCCGCCCGTCAGCCGCCCGAAGACGTTCTCGTCGCGCTCCCCCGCGATCGCCGCCGCGGCCACGAGCAGGGTCACGAAGGCAAGCGTCAGCGCCAGGGCGTAGGCCTGCACGTCGGCGGACAGGAGCAGCGCGCGGCCGCCGCTCTTCTTCCTCAACGAGCTCGATCGGGTTCGCGGTCGCCCGCAGCGACTCGTCCGTGGCCGCCAGAGCGAGCTGCGCCTGGCGGACGAAGTTCGCGAGCTCCGCCGCCTCCGCGCGCACGGCGGGATCCGGCGATTCCGCCAGGGCGTCGAGCCGCTCGGCCGCCTCGCTGAGGCCGATCACATCGAACTCGTCCCCGAAGAAGACGCCGCTGCCGCCCTCGAGCAGCAGGTCGACGTACTCGAGGTTGGCTGCGATGTACGCCTCCTGGAGCTCGAGGTTGACCATGTAGACGAGCGCCTGCACCTTCTCCACGATGCGGTTCGCGAGGCTCGACTCCGTCGTGCGCAGGAGGACTTGGGGCTGCTGCACCATGCCGCGCAGGTCGCTCTCGAAGCCCTCGGGGATGACCACGACGCCGAGCACCTCGCCGGTCGCGAGCCGCCTGTCGGCCGTCTCGCGGTCGAGTCTGACGAGCTCGACGTCCTCCGCCGCCTGGTCGAAGATCTGCTCGACGTCGAAGCGTCTGTCCACCGACCTCGAGCACCGCCGGCAGCCCGTCCTCGTCGACGAGCGCGACCCTGGGACGGTCGCCGGCGTACCGCACGACAAGGCCGACGATGACGGCGACCACGAGCGGATAGAGAACGAGCGCGACGAGCACCCAGCCCGAGCGGCGGAGCACGCGCAGATCCTTGCCGAGCAGCGTGCGAACGGCCCTCATGCGAAGACGTGCGCCTCCGGTGTCGCGTCGTATGCCTCGTGGGAGCCGTCGAAGACGAGCTCGCCGCCGCGCAGCACGACGACGCGATCTGCGAAGCGCTCGAGCTCCTCGAGATTCTGCGTGACGAAGACGACCGCGCCGCCGCGGTCACGCGTGCCGATGGCGATCTCCCAGAGCCGGCTGCGCTGGCTCGGGTCGAGCGCCGCCGTGGGCTCGTCGAGCAGGAGCACGTCGGGGTCGGCGAGGAGCGCGATGCCGAGGTTCAGACGCTGCTGATTGCCGAGCGAGAGCCGAGCCGCCGGCCGATCGTCGTCGGGCAGGCTCACCGTCTCGAGCATGCCGGTCGCCGCCGCCGCCGGATCCGGAAGGCCTTCCAGCCGCGCGAAAAGCTCCAGGTTCTCCCGCGCCGAGAGACGCCCGTACTGCGCGGGCCGCTGGGGCACCCAGCCGACGCGTGGCGGCGGCGAGCCATGCTCGACACGGCCTTCGCTCGCCTCGAGAGCGCCCGCGAGAATCGCCACGAGCGTCGACTTGCCGGCGCCGTTCGGGCCGATGACCGCGACGAGCTCACCGGCCCGGATGTCGACGTCGAGCGGCGCGAGCGCGACGTGGCTGCTGTAGCGCCGTGCGACGCCGCGAGCCGCGAGCAGGGTGTTCTCGGGAAGCTTCTCGGCCACGTCCGCTGACCTTTCTTCTCGGCCACGTCCGCTGACCTTTCTACGGTGGGAGCGGACGGTCGTGCCCACCGAGGTGCCATCCTGATGGTTGATCCACGAGATCCGCCGCCGCCGGGGCGTCAGCTGGCCGCTCTGGGACGCGAGGCCGGGGCGCGGCGAGGCCGGACGCCTCGGCAAGCCCGCCTCGCGAAGCGCCGTCCGCTGGAGCCGACGGCCCTCGGACGGGCACGGGCGGCCCAGCGCCAGATGGGATCCGGACGGTGGATCGGGAGTCGCTCCGAAGGCTGCTCTGTGTTGAAAGACGCAAGCTCGTCCGGTACCGTGCCGCGGATGGCCTCGCGGCCGGAGCTCACCGGCTTCCCGGCGCGTGCCCAGGTACGCGGAAGAGCGCGCACCCGCGCGACGCGCCTGCGACGGCTCGTGCTCGCCGCCGTCTGCCTGGCGATCGGGATCCCGATCATCGTGCTTGCGTTCGACTACGCGAGCCCCGCGGGCCCCGTCTCCGTGCCGCCCGCGGACCGGCTGCTGCAAGCGCCGCCGACCGTGCGCGTGGTCGCCCTCCAAGGCGATCTTCGCCTCTACCTGCCGATCCAGGAAGGCAGGGTGACGGCGGTCGGCTACCACGCGGTCGGCGACGGCGCGCTCGCGCTCGACCCGGTGGGAACCCAGGCGAACGCGGGCGTGTTCACCCGGCTCCTGCGCCGGCTCTTCGGCGAGGACAAGGGCAGCATCCGCTTCAACCTGATGGGCGGCAGCGGCGGCTCCGAGACAGGGAGCATCGACATCGGCGCACCGCCCGGAACCGACGTGTACGCGCCGGTGAACGGCACCGTGATCGGCATCTCGCCGCGAATGGTCGCCGGGGAGCAGTACGGCGTTCGGATCGACATCCAGCCCTCCGGCAGCCCGGGCCTCGTGGTCTCGCTCCAGAACCTCGAGCCGGACCCCGCGCTGACCGTCGGCTCGACCGTGGCCGCAGCTCGGACGAAGATCGGCGCCCTCCTCGACCTCTCTGCCGTTGAGAGACCGGCGCTCGCCGAGTTCACCCAGGATCGCGGCACCCACGTGCACATGGAAGTTCGGCCAGCCGTCAGCCTCCCGCTGCCGTAAGCCGTTCGTGGCCTCCAGCTGAGGCTCCTCTTCGTGGCCGACGTCTTCGGCGTGCCGGGCAGGCGCGCGATCGAGTCACGGCTGCCCGAGCTCCGCCACGAGCTCGATGTCGACTTCTGCGTCGTGAACGGCGAGAACGCGGCCGACGGCGCGGGCCTGACCGCCAAGCTCGCGAGCCGCCTGCTCGAGCGTGGCGCCGACGTCGTGACCACCGGGAACCACGTCTGGCGCCAGCGAGACCTCTACCCGCTGCTCGAGAAGAGCGAGCGGGTGCTCCGTCCGGCGAACTTCGGTGGCCCGGGGGCTCCTGGACGGGGAGCCTGCGTCGCCCCGGCGCGCGACGGCACGCCCGTCGCGGTGCTCAACCTCATGGGCGGGCTGTTCATGGACTCGCAGGTGCACCCGTTCTCCGTCGCCGAGCAGTACGTCGAGGAGCTGCGGCGTGAGACACCGATCGTGGTCGTCGACTTCCACGCCGAGGCAACGAGCGAGAAGATCGCGCTCGCCCGCCTGCTCGACGGCAGGGTGACCGCCGTGATCGGAACGCACACGCACGTCCAGACGAACGACGCGCGTGTCCTGTCCGGGCGGAACGGCGGCGCTGACCGACGCCGGCATGACCGGGCCGCACGACTCCGTCATCGGCGTCCGCGCCGAGCTGGCGATCGAGCGCATGCGCAGCGGCATGCCGGTGCGCTTCCAGCCGGCAGAGGGCGACGTGCGCATCGAGGGGGCGCTGATCGACTGCGGCTCCGACGGGCGGGCGACAGGCTGCGAGGCCGTTCGAGTCGACGTCACGTAGGCGACGGCTCGGCCCGCCTCAGCGCGGCCGCGAGCGCAACCACCAGCGCGACGAAGGCGACGTTGCGCGCGACCAGAAGCCAGACCGGCCCCGAGTCCAGCGTGAGCAGGCCGTCGAAGTAGCGCTTGGGAAAGTAGGCGTGCGTCAGCGCCAGGGCGAGGGCGAAGAGCCCCCAGGCGACGGCGCCGAGCCTCCCCAGCACGAGCGCCACGAGCGGGATCAGCCAGATCAGGAACTGCGGCGACAGCACCTTGCCGAAGGCCGCGAACGCGGCGACGGCAGCTGCCGAGGCCGCGAGCAGCTGCGGTGTCCGCCGGGAGCTGATGGCGAACAGGATCCACACGGCGACGACCGCGACGATCTGCAGGGCCGTCTGCAGGCCCGCGAGCGTGTCCGGCAGCTGACCCGAGAGGTTCTGCGAGCCGAAGCTCGAGACGATCGTGGGCTCGTAGCCTCCGAGGTCCGCCACCGCGAGCAGGATGGAGGAGCCGAGGCTCTCGATCTGCAGCGGACGCCGTGCCTGCTCCGTGAACGCGTGCAGAAGCCCGTCCGAGGAGAGGATGGCGAACGGGACGAGCACGGCCGCGAGCACGGCGGCGAAGATCGCCGAGCCCGACGAGCGCCTCTCGCCCACCGCGCCGCCGCGCCACGTAGAGCAGCGCGATCGGAAGCAGCACGGCCGGATAGATCTTCGCCGAGACGGCGAGCGCCAGCACACCGAGGCCGAGTCGCTCGCGGCCGCCGGCGAGCGCGGCGAGAGCCCCCGCGCTGAGCAGGGCGGGCCACAGGTCGAACCGCGTGAGGATGACTGTCCCGAGCACCAGCGGCGCGAGCCCGGCGAGGGCGCACCCGGCCAGGAGCCGGCGGCGATCGGCTCCCGCCGCGTCGAGCGTCCGGGCGACGAGCACCACAGCGCCGAGCCCGCACAGCAGCATGAGCACCTCGAAAACCGTGCGGTAGTCCTCCTCGGCCGCGAGCGAGGGGAGGATGAACACCGGCAGCGCGCCGGGCGGGTACTCGATGTCGAAGTCCCGGTAGGGAACCTGCCCGTCGACAACGGCGTCGCCGAAGCGCTGGTACGTCGGCGTGTCGATGATCTGGTACCGCGAGAGCGGCGGCACGTGAAGCAGCCCCCAGGAGAGGAGGAAGAGCGCGCAGCCGAGGAGCGCGGCGAGCAGCCAGCCGCGCGGATCGCGCTCGAGTTTAGACGCGTGCGGCAGCGAGCGTCCGGATCTCGTGATCGCCGGTCTCCTCCGCCGGCTCGCGCGCCGGCTGAGCTGCGGGGGCGAGCAGCGCAAACGCGACGAAGGGAAGGAACCAGGGGATGTAGAGGTAGAACCAGTGCGTCAGCACGAGCTCGAAGCCGACGAGCAGGAAGGCCGTCAGAGCGGCAAGCTGGATCGGCGTCTTGCGGCGGGGAAGCACGCCGCAGACCAGGGCCGCCGACGACGAGCAGGACCTTCAGCGCCGTCTGCGGCACCGAGAGATCCGGATAGCCCGGGTACTCCGCCCAGCCCCAGATGGAGAACGGTGAGTCCCGGCCCAGCTGGAAGTCGAACGTCCGGTCCCAGAAGACGCGCGCGGCGTGGAGCGGGTCGGGCTCGAGCAGGAGCACCCAGAAGCCGAGCGCCGTGGCGGCGAGGAAGCCCAGCGCGAAGAGCACGACCGCGCGTGGGCGCCGCAGACCGTCCGGATACGACGCCCAGAGCGGGATCAGGAGCAGCGCGGCGAACTTCGCCCAGGACGCGAGGCCGACGAACAGGCCTCGCGCGGGCGCGGACGTCACGAGCCAGAAGCCGAACACGAGCAGGCACGGCAGGAGGGCGTCGTTCGCGTTCGAGCTCGACGCGTACTGCGTGAACGGGTACGCGGCCCACGCGAAGGGGAGCGTGGCGGCGAGCCGGCCCCGGCCGAAGCGCCAGCCGACGAGCGCGAGCCCGATCAGCGTCAGGCCGTCGAAGAGCAGCGCCGAGAAGTGCGCCGCCGGGAAGCTCGTCCCACTTGCCGCTCCAGCCGAAGGCGAGGTAGCCCGGGACGTACGCGAGGTAGGTGATCGGCCCGTACGTGTCGCCGCGGTCGTTCGCCGACTCGCAGCGTCCGTTCGTCTGCACCCGTTCACGCACGTTGCCGTTCCCGTCCGGGGGCCCGCACTCCTCACCCTCGTGCACGGGCATGTGCCCGTAGGGCATCTCACCCTGGTCGACGATCCGCTGCGCGCCGATGACCCCCGCGTAGCCGACGTCGATGACGTTCGAGGCCTCGACGTTGAGCCCGATCCGGAAGCCGGCGAGGAAGATCGTCACCGCAGCGAGCACCCAGACGGGCCAGAGCGGGCGGTCCGGCTCGCGGGCGCGGCCACGGAACCCGAGCCAGGCCATGCGCAGCGAGCAGGTACACGAGCGGCGGGTAGGCGAGCGGCACCGAGGTGAAGATCTCGCCCTCGTTGAAGAACCACCAGGACGCCGAGAACGAGAGCAGCACGAGCAGGTCGAGGTTGCGCATGGACAGGGGGCGGCGGAAGTTCGCCAGGCCGAGGAAGAAGACCGCCGTCAGCGACCACCAGATCTCGCCGTTGTTGATCTTGCGCCCGAACGACCCCTTGGCCCCGCGCGCCATCGTCCAGGCGACCTGGGGCCCGGTCCACGCCTCGGTCACCCGGCCGGTCGCGTCGTCGACCTTGGCCAGCACGACCTGGCCGGCATCCTCGAGGTTCGACCAGACCTTCACCGTCCAGACGCGCGGCTCGTCCTCGAACGTCGCCTGGTCGCTGAGGCCTCCGCCGGGTACCGGTCGAGCCAGGCGGCGATCTTCGGATCGGCGCGGGCCAGGTCGAGCGCGCGCTCCTGCGTGAGCCGCGGCTCGACGCGGCGCCGGCACGAACGGCGTCTCGATGAGCCGGCCCTCCGAGTCGTAGACAGGGGGACGTCGCGGTCTGTGCGGCCGCCTGGGAGGCCATCACGAGCACGGCGACGGTGCCGACGACTATCGCGTTCAGGTAGGAGCGGCGCGCCAGCCTCGCTCCTACCTGAAGGACCAGAGCTTGTTGCCGAGGAAGCTGAGAGGCGTCACGAGCACGATCGCGGCGGCCTGCGCCGGGACCTTGGGCACTCCGAGAGCGACGAGCACGGCCAGCGCCGCGAGGTTCGCGCGCCAGCGCGGCCAGCGAGACGACGAGGAACTTCGCGCCCTGGAGCGCGACGTGGCCGCGCTCTGCCCGGAACGTCCAGAGCCGGTTCCACGTGTAGTTGTTCGTCACGGCGACGACGAACGAGCACACCGCCGCGGCCAGGTAGTGGAGCCCGGCGCCGTGGACGAGGAGCGCGTAGACGCCCAGGTTGACCGCGTAACCGCGTCGCCCCGACGACGCAGAACTTGACGAGCTGGATCCAGTTCGCGGGACGGCGCAGCGCCGCCTGGGCGAGGGCGCGAACCTCCTCGATGCGTACGCTGAGCGCGGTCTCACGAGCCACGACGACGATTGTACGGACCGGCTCTCGGCGGATTGCCCGGTGACAGTCACGTGGCCGTCACCGCGATATCGAACGCGGTATCGGGCTCGCTAGAGAACGGAGAAGCCCCGCTCCCCGAGCGGCTCCTCCCACTCGACCGCGACCTCGTCGACGCGGGCTCCCGAGGGGCCACGGCCGCACCAGGCGATCATGCTCTCGACCTGCTCGGCATCGCCTTCGAACACCGCCTCGACGCTGCCGTCAGGAGCGTTGCGCACCCAGCCCGACAGGCCGAGCCAGCCTGCACGGGCGCGAGCATCGGCCCGGAAGTAGACACCCTGGACGACGCCCTCGCACTCTCACCCGGGCGCGCCTGGCACCGTCACCGCGAAAGCCCTCGGCTCCCGACGAGAGGGACGAACCGGCACGGCACGGTGCGGACGACGCCGGCGCCCTCCGGGCTCGCGACGATCACCTCGAGCCGCTGGTCGTCGCCGCCCGCCGACCGGAACGACGAGTCGGCCGTTCGGGACGAGCTGCGCGTACAGCGAGGCCGGCGGCTGCGGCGCGGCAGCGGCGACGACGATCCGGTCGAACGGCGCGTGCTCGGCGAATCCGAGCGTGCCGTCGCCGACGTGGACGGCGACGCGCCCGTCGTAGCCCGCGCGCTCGAGGTTCGCGCGAGCGAACTCGGCGAGCTCGGGAACGCGCTCGACCGCGTGCACCGTGGCACCGAGCTCGGCGAGGACCGCCGCCTGGTAGCCGGAGCCCGCGCCGACGTCGAGGACGCGGTGACCCGGCCGGACGGCCGCCTCCTGGCAGATGAGCGCGACCATCAGGGGCTGCGAGATCGTCTGTCCGAACCCGATCGGCAAGCGGCTCGTCCTCATAGGCGCGAGCCCGTTCGCCCTCGGGCACGAAGAGCTCGCGCGGAACGCGCGCCATCGCTTCGAGCACCCGGGGATCGGCGATCCCGCGAGAGCGGAGCTGGCGCTCGACCATCCGGCTCCGCTCGTCCTCAGGACGCACGCGCGGCTTCCGCGAGCACGGGCGGCCGGACTCGATGCCCAGGTGGGCGAGCGCGAGGCCCTTCAGATCGGTGATGCGGGGGTCGGCCGGGAGAGCCGTCTCCAGGCCACAGGCGAGCATGGGCACGAGCGAGTCCCCGGCCAGGAGCGAGCCGTGGCTGCCGCCGCCGGCGTGATGCCGTCCGCCGAGGTCGGCGAACTCGTAGCCGTCGGCCGCGGAGACGACGACGTCTCCCGACCGGGTGCAGGCAAGCGCTGCCCACGCCCGCTCGAGGCCGCCCGGATAGAGCGTCGGGTCGAGCACCGCCGAGTCGCCCTCGAGCCGGAACCGATCGGGACCGGGGGCGAAGCGAAGCTCCTCTCGCGCCCGGCGGGCCACGGCGACCCCGTCTTCGCGAAACAGCGCGACGTCGACAGCCGGCTCGTCGTCGAGTCGCTCCGCGAGCGCTCTGCGCGGACAGCGTGCACCCGGGCAGCCGGTAGACCATCGCCGCCCGGTTCGAGGCGCAGACGGCGACGTCGGCGCGCTCGGGACGCGGTCGCCGGGGTGCCAGCAGGGCGAGGTCGGCGAAGCGCTCCTCCAGGCGGGCGACGTGCCTGACTCGCGTCTGCCCGTGGTCGGAGCAGACGACGATCGCGTAGCGGTCGAGGAAGTCGTCGAGGCCTCCGGCGGCCTGCGCGAGCTCGAGCAGGGCCGCGTCGGCGCGCTCGAGGGCGCGCTCTGCGTCGTCGGGGCCGGCGGCATGCGACGCGTAGTCGTAGTCGGGGAGGTAGTAGACGAGGAAGTCGAACCCGTCGCGCGTCACCAGCCAGCGGCCGGCGTGGACCGCGTAGCGGTCGACGGAGCCGGCCGTGCGGGAGCGAACGGCGAGCGGCGCCCCCGTCTCGTCCGACTCGTAGAGGTTGAAGAAGAAGAAGCGGCTGCGGGCCGTTGACGGCCTCGTACCAGCGGTTGCGCCGCGCGAGCTCGGGAAGCCGGATGCGGTGGCGCGTGCGGCCTCGGTAGCACGTGAAGGTGATGGCGCCGGCGACGAGCCCGGCATCCTCGACCGCCTCGAACACCGTCGTTGCCTCGGGCGAGAGGTGCGAGGCCGACATGTTGAGCACCGCGTCACGAACCACTCCCCCGATGCCGGCCGCGAGCACCGCACCGAGCGACGAGCCGTACTCGACCACCCGCTGCTCCTCGGCGGTCCACCAGACGATGTGCGGAATGCCGTGCACGTCCGGCCAACTCCCTGTCGCGATGGAGCTCAGGCAGACAGGGGTGACGGACGGGAACGCGCTCACCCCGCGCGCGTACTCGCCCTGCGCAGCGAGGTAGGACAGCACCGGCAGCCGTCCGTTCTCGACCCCTCGCTCCAGCGTGGCCGGCGTGAGCCCGTCGATCACGCAGAGGACGAGCTTCTTGCCCACGAAGGTCAGTGTAGGGGCCGGATCTCCATCCGGCCCGGCCGACCCCAGCAGCCATTTGGGCCCGCTCTCGCCGTCCGACCAATAGGGCTCGAGGGCCCCGGCATCATCATCCCGCGCCCGCATGGTTTATCCGGCACGAGGGCCGTAGGCCGGCGCTGCACGACGCGCGTACCCGCTCGGCTTCGAGGACGACCTCGGCCACGTCGCCGAGGTCCTCGCCGTCCACCTGCAGCGGCAGCGGACGGTCGCAGCGGATCGCCAGCCGGTCGGCGTCGTGGACGTACACGACGCCCGGCGCTCCGGGGTGCGTCGGACGAACCAGCAACCGCCACGCGAGCCACGGGATCCCGCGTCGGGTCGAGCCGCTCGAGCGCGACGGCGTCGAGCCCGAGCTCGAAGCGCGCGAGGGGCGTGGCACGCACGCTGAAGGGGCCGGCGTAGGTGTACGGGTCGCAGTTGGCGGCGACGACGAGGGCGCAGCGCCCATGACCGTCGACCTCGAGCGTGGGCTCGAGCCGTCCGCGTCGCGCGGCAAGGATGCGGGCGAGCTCCCAGACGAAGGCGAGGTCGCCTGATCGCTTTCCGCTCCGCCTCCCGCGCTTGTCGACCGCGCGCACGAGCTCGGCGTCCAGCCCGACGCCGGCCGAGAACGTGAACCGGCGCCCGGCCTCGGGCCCACCGGGATAGCGAGCCCGCCCGAGCGAGATCCGGCGCGATCCGCTCGCCCCCCGCGAGCCGACGCGCGGCGGCCACGCAGTCGTTCGGAAGTCCGAGCGCTCGCGGCAGGACGTTCGTGGCACCGCCCGGGAGGAAGCCGATCGGGACGGCCCCACGCATGCCGTTGACAGCCTCGTTGAAGCCTCCGTCACCCGCGAAGACAAAGATCGCCTCGGCAATCGTCGCACGCTTCGCCCGCGATCTCGGTCGCCTGTCCGGCCCGTTCGGTCACGATCAGCTCGATCGCACCGCCGGTCGCGAGCGCTTCCATGACGTCGTCGACGCGCCGCTTCGTCACCCCGCTGGCGACCGGGTTGACGATGAGAACGCGCCGCACGCTCCGAATATGACAGAGCCGACGTGCGTCGCCGCCCCGGCGCGCTGCTCAGCCGCCGGCGAACGCGGCCGCGTGGTCGCGGACGAACTCCTCGAAGCTTCGAGGCGGGCGGCCCGTGACGTCCTGCACGTGCGTCGTCACGAAGTCGCCGCCGCCGGAGCGGAAGATCTCGCCGTACAGCACGCGGATGTCCTCCGCGAGCGGCTCGGGCAGCCCGTACCCGAGGAGCGTCTGCTCGTACTGGTCGGGCGCCACGTCGACGTAGCGCACCTCCTTGGCCGAGCACGGCCGCGAGCGTCGCAGCCATGTCTGCGTGCGAGAGCGACTCAGGGCCCGTCAAGACGTACGTCTTGCCCGTATGGCCCGGCTCGGTCAGCGACCGTCCGCGCCACCGAGGCGATGTCGCGGGTGTCGACCGTGCCGATGCGGCCCTCGCCGGTCGTGCCGTAGAGAACGCCCTCCGTCGCGATCGTGCCGGCGTTGCCGAGCACGTTCTGCATGAACGCGTGCGGCTGCAGCACCGTCCAGTCGAGACCCGACTGCGGCAGCTGCTTCTCGGTGCGCGCGCAGCCGCGGCCCGTGGCGAACGACGAGTCCTCGCTGGCGCCGACGACGCTCATGCGAACGACGTGCACGCCGCCCGCCCGCTGCGCCGCCGCGATCGCGTTCGCCGCCGGCGTCTCCTGGTCGGGCGTGAACGCGGTCAGCAGAAAGAGCGTGGTCGACGCCGTCGAGAGCTGCGTCGAGCGATGCCGGATCGAGGAGGTCGCCGGGCACGATCTCGACGCCCGGCCCGGCGATCGCCTCGCCCCCGGCCGGATCGCGCACGAGCGCCCGCACCGGCGCACCCAGCGGCCGAGAGTTGGCGCACGACCTCGCTCCCGACAGTTCCCGTCGCCCCTGTGACGAGGATCATTCCCTCTCCTTCCTCGAGCTGCTCAGCGCAGCAAGAACCCCGTCCCCAGCGGATCCTCGGGACGCAGGACGAACTGGTGGTGGCCCGTGAGGTGCGCCGATCCTTCGACCTCGGTGACGACGGCGGGATTGCCTTCCACCTCTGCAGCCTCGACGACCCGGGCGCTGAACTCGCTGCCCACGATCGAACGGTGTCGTAGCTCGCCGTGGCGCTCGAGCCGCCCGGAGCGATCGAGCAGCGCGAGGCGCGCCGAGGTGCCGCTTCCGCAGGGCGAGCGGTCGACCTCGCCGTCGGCGAAGATCGTCACGTTGCGCTGGACGAGCGGCGGCCCGGGCTCGAGCTCCTCCCAGAAGATCACGCCGTAGACGTCGCGCAGCTCGGGCTCGAGCGGATGCACGACCTCGTGCCCGGCCTCGATCAGCCGCTTCAGCTCGCGGCCGAGCTCGATCAGCCGCGGGAGATGGACGGGCTCGACCGCGAGACCGAGCGCCGCCGCGTCGACCGATGCGTAGAACGCCCCTCCGAAGGCGATGTCGGCCTCGACCGGTCCCGCCGAGGTCTCGAGCCGGAGCCCTTCCAGGTGGACGTAGGCGGGCACGTTTCGGAAACGCACCGACACGACGCGCCCGCCGTCGAGTCGGGCGACCGTCTCGAGCCGGCCGGACGGTACGTCGACGACCACGCGCGTCTCCGGCTCCTCCTTCACGAGCATCCCGCTGTCGAGCGCCCACGTCACGAGCGCGATCGTCCCGTGCCCGCAGGCGGTCGAGTAGCCGGCATTGTGGAAGAACACGACACCGAGGTCGGCGCCCTCGTCCTCGGGCTCCGTCACGAAGCAGCCGTACATGTCGGCGTGCCCGCGCGGCTCGTTGACCAGCAGCGCCCGAACATGGTCCAGCTCCTCGGCTGCGTAGCGCCGCTTCTCCAGGATCGTGCGCCCGCGACAGCGTCGGGATGCCGCCCCGCACGATCCGAAACGGCTCTCCGCCGGTGTGGTAGTCGACGGCGCTGACCGATAACGGCTGAGACACACGCCCATTTTCCCCACGCGGGAACCTCGCTGCCGTTGCCGCTGTCTAAGGTCTCGAGCACGCAAAGGGAGGAAGACGATGCGGAAGATCCTGGGATCGGCAGCGGTGGCGGCAATCGCGGCGGGAGTGGCGACGGCAGCGGTGGTCGGCGGCACGGCGGCACCGGCCGCGCGGGCCTCGAGCCTGCCGGCGTTCAACTCGTGCGCGGGGCTGCTCGACTACGCGAAGCGCCACGCGCTGCGGCTGGTGGGCCCCTACGGCCTCGCAGGCGGGATGGCGTTCGGCGGCGCAGTCGGCGCCGAGGAGGCAGCAGGCGCGCCCGCAGCCGATGCGGACGTTGCCGCGCCGCCGTCGCCATCGCCGACGGGCACGAACGTGCAGGAAGCCGGCGTCGACGAGCCCGACATCGTCAAGACGGCGGACGGCATCGTCTTCGCGGTCGCCCAGGGCAAGATCCAGGCCGTCGACGTGAGCGGGGGCGCACCCCAGCTCGTCGGCTCGCTCACGCTCCCAGACGGCGCCTGGGGCGGTCAGCTGCTGCTCGAAGGCGACCGGCTTCTCCTGATCGGAGGCGGCTTCGGCCTCGTCGAGCCGCTCCCGGCAACCGACATCATGCCGGCCCCGGCAGGCACGACGCTGACCGAGATCGACGTCTCGAACCCGGCGGCCATGCGACTCGTCAAGACGCTCACGGTGGACGGCTGGCTCGTCGGCGCGCGCCTGACGGGCTCGACCGCGCGCGTCGTCGTCGCCTCCCAGCCGACGGGGATCGCCTGGGTCTACCCGGAGACGGACGCCCCCGAGGACATCGCCGCCGCGGAGGCCGCGAACAGGGCGCTGATCCGCCGGTCGCAGCTTCGCAACTGGGTCCCGACGTACCGCGTGAAGAACTACGGGACGGGCACGGAGTCCGAGCCCCAGCGGCTCGTGCGCTGCGGCGAGGTACGGCACCCGCGCGAGTTCTCCGGCCTCGGCTCGCTCACCGTGCTGACCATCGATCTCGCGCGCGGCATCGACCCGGTCGACACGGACTCCGTCATGGCCGGAGGCGAGACCGTCTACGCCTCGCCCACCGGGCTCTACGTCGCCACGCAGCGCTGGGTCGACGCCGTACCGGCTGGAAGGCGACGTGCAGGACCCGCCGGCTCGGTGACGACGCACATCCACAAGTTCGACGTCTCGAGCTCCCAGTCGACCGACTACCGCGCCAGCGGCCAGGTCTCCGGCTACCTGCTCAGCCAGTGGTCGCTGTCGGAGCACGAGGGCAACCTCCGCGTGGTCACCACCGACGAGCCGGCCTGGTGGGGCGGCCCGGAGACCCCGTCGAAGAGCACCGTCTCGGTGCTCGCCGAGAGCGACGGTCGCCTGGCGGTGATCGGCCAGGTCGGCGGCATCGGCCGGGGCGAGCGGGTCTACGCCGTTCGCTTCATCGACGAGCTCGCCTACGTCGTCACGTTCCGCCAGGTCGACCCCCTGCACGTGATCGACCTGTCTGACCCCGCGCATCCCGTGGTGCGCGGCGAGCTGCACATCCCCGGCTACTCCGCCTACCTGCACCCGATCGGCGACGGACTGCTCATGGGCGTCGGGCAGGACGCGACCGACGACGGGCGCGTGCTGGGAACGCAGGTATCCGTGTTCGACGTGTCGGATCCGGCCAACCCCGTGCGTCTGCACCACTACAGCCTCGGCCAGGGCTGGTCGCAGGCCGAGTGGGACCACCACGCGTTCCTCTACGACGCGCAGCGGAGCCTCGCGGTGCTGCCGTTCGAAACCTCGACCTGGGACGAGGCGACGGGGATCTCGAGCTACTGGAGCGGCGCCGTCGCGCTCCGCGTCGGCCGGCCGGGCGTCGACCAGCTGCGCACGATCGAGCACCCGGCCATCGTGTATCCCGTTGAACCGGTGCCGGCGGAGCCGCCGCCCTCCGACGGCGGCGGGTCGCCCCCTTCGGCCGGCGAGGAGACTCCTGTCGCACCGCCCGAGGTGTACCCGGCTCCGATCCAGCGCTCGCTCGTGCTGGGCAACACGCTCTACACGCTTTCCGAGGCAGGGCTCAAGGCGACGAGCCTCGACACGTTCGAGGACACCGCCTGGGTGGAGTTTCCGATTCCGTGACCTCACGCCACGGGCTGGCCGGGCACCGCTTGCCCGGCCGGCCCGAGGCCCGTGCCTGACGCCTCAGCTCGCGGAGCTGACGAGCGACTCCTCGAGGATGTCGAGGCCCTGAGCGAGATCCTCGTCGTCGATCACGATCGGGACCAGGATGCGGATGACGTTCGAGTAGAGCCCGCAGGCGAGCAGGACGAGGCCGCGCTCGCGCGCTGCCGCGACGGTTGCCGAGGCGAGAGCGCTCGCAGGAGCCTTGGTCTCGCGGTCCTCGACGAGCTCGAGAGCGAGCATCGAGCCGAGGCCGCGCACCTCGCCGACGGTGTCGACGCGGCCGGCGATCTCGTCGAGCCGCGCGGCGGATCCGCGTGCCGAGCTCCTCCGAACGAGCCCTGAACTCGGCGCTCGACACGGTCTCGAGCACCGCCGCCGCGGCCGCGCACGAGACGGGGTTGCCGCCGAAGGTGCCCCCGAGGCCTCCTGGATGCACGGCGTCCATGACCTCCGCGCGCCCGGTGACGCCGCCCAGAGGCAGCCCGCCCCCGATCGACTTCCCGGTCGTCATCAGGTCAGGCTCGACTCCGTAGTGCTCGATCGCGAAGACCGGGCCGGTGCGGCCGATGCCCGACTGCACCTCGTCGTCGACGTAGAGGATCCCGTACCGGTCGCATACCTCCCGTAGCCGAGCGGGATAGTCCGCCGGCATCTCGATGAACCCGCCCTCGCCCTGTACCGGCTCGAGCACGACGCAGGCGACCGACTCGGGATCGACGTCGCTCTTGAAGAGCGTTTCGAGGCCGCGGATCGCCTCCTCGGTGTCGACGCCGCGGTACGGATAGGGCCCCGGCGCGCGGTAGACCTCCGGGGCGAACGGCCCCATGCCCTTCTTGTAGACGAGCTTGCTGGTCATCGTCATCGTGAGCAGCGTGCGGCCGTGGAAGGCATGCTCGAAGACGACGACGGCCGGGCGGCCGGTGTAGGCACGCGCGATCTTGACCGCGTTCTCGAGCGCCTCGGCGCCGGAGTTGACGAGCAGCGTCTTCTGTTCCGCGCCACGACACGGGGAGAGCTCGGCGAGGCGGCGGCACACGTCGACGTACGGCTCGTACATGCCGACGATGAAGCACTG
This sequence comes from uncultured Thermoleophilia bacterium, assembly GCA_963838105.1. Lineage (GTDB taxonomy): Bacteria > Actinomycetota > Thermoleophilia > Gaiellales > Gaiellaceae > CAWJNF01. Next base: position 40,668 of record CAWIQC010000033.1, read on the forward strand.
GTGGAGGTAGCGGTCAACCTGCTCGTGGATGGCGGCCACGGCGGCCGGCAGACCGTGCCCCGTGTTGTGGCACCCGAGCCCACCGGCGAAGTCGATGTAGCTCTTCCCGTCGACGTCCCAGATGCGGGCGCCTTCGGCCCGGTCGACCACGAGCGGCGGAGCCGAGATCCCGCGGGGGACGTAGCGCTCTTTCTCCTCGAGAAGGCGCTCGCTGGCAGTTCGTTCCTGAAGCGACATGTACGGACGATACCGCGGCGCGCTCCGCATGTGTATGGCCGCGACGGCGCTCGCCGCGCCCGTCCTTTGGCCACGTCGTCAGGCGAGTGGCAGCAGCCGGGTCGCGGTCGCCTTGAACGAGGCTACGACGATATCGCCGGGCTCGAGGCCGAGACGTCCGGCGGAGGCGGCGGTCACCTCCGCGGTGATGGGCCCCACCCGCACGCGCACCCTGTTGCCCGAGGGCACGAGGGAGGAGATCGGTGCCGTGACATGGTTCAGCGCAGAGTCGGCGGGCGCCTCGCGGGCGACCGAGACCTCCCAGGGATGCACGACCGCTCCGACGTGGCCGGCAGCGTCGTCGGTCGAGTAGACGAGACCGCCGGCCTCCAGCACCACCTCGGTCAGGCCTCCTCTACCGGGGCGCGCCTGGCCCGTCATGAGGTTTCCGCCCGTGAAGCTCGCGACGAACGGGTCGGCGGGCGCCTCGACGAGCTCGGTCGGCGTCCCGAGCTGGACGAGGCGGCCGTCGACGAGCACGCCGACCCTCGTCGCCAGAGCCGCGGCATCCTCGAAGTCGTGGGTCACCAGCAGCGCCGGAATACCGATCTCATGGAGAAGATCGCGCAGCTCGAGGCGGACGGCGGCGCGTGTGTGCGCGTCAAGCGCGGCGGTCGGCTCGTCGAGCAGCAGGATCCTCGGCCGGCGGGCAAGCGCCCTCGCGAGCGCGACCCGCTGGCGCTCCCCGCCCGACAGCTCGTACGGGCGGGCCCTGGCCAGATGGGAGATCCGGAAGCGCTCCAGCAGGGCAGACGCGCCTTCCCGTCCGCCGAAGGCGACGTTCTGGGCGAACGTGAGGTGCGGGAACAGCGCGTAGTCCTGGAACACGTAACCGACCGAACGCTCCTCGGGCGGGACGTCGATGCCGCGCTCTGTGTCCAGCCAGACCTCGCTGCCGAGCACCACGCGGCCGCGCTCGGGCCGCAGCAATCCCGCGACGGCGCGCAGGATCGACGTCTTTCCGGCGCCCGAGGGCCCGGCCAGCGCGACGGCGTCGCCGTCGACCGCGAGCGTCAGCTCGAGGCGGAACGAGCGAAGCGGGTGGGCGAGGTCGACCGAGAGCCCGTCCACGTGCGGGGTAGCTTGGATACGAGGAGGATGACGAGGCTGACGAGCACGAGCAGCGCGCCCACCGCGAGCGCGACGTCGAAGTCGCGGTCGAGCTCCGCGTAGATCATCAGCGGCATGGTCTGCGTCCGGCCCTGGAGCGATCCGGCGAACATGATCGTGGCGCCGAACTCGCCGAGGCCCCGCGCGAACGCGAGCGTCGAGCCCGCCCCGAGCCCGCCGCGCGCGAGCGGCAGCGCGACCCGCCGGAACGTGCCGAACGGGCTCACGCCGAGCGTCCTCGACGCGTCGGTGAAATGAGGATCGACGGCCTCGAAAGCAGCGATCGCCTGACGCAGGTAGAAGGGTGACGCGACGAGGATGACCGCGAGCACGACGGCGGCCTGCGTGAACGAGACGGACAGCCCGAGAGCGTCGAGCGTGCCGCCCAGAAGCCCGCGCTGCCCGAAGGTCGCCAGCAGGGCGAGGCCGGCGACCGCGGGCGGCAGGACGAGCGGCAGCTCCATCAGGGTCAGCACGAGGGAGCGGCCGCGGAAGCGCCGGGTAGCCAGGAAGTAGGCGGCGGGGGTCCCGACGACGAGGATGAACGCGTGCGCGACGGCGCTCGTCTTGAGGCTGACGAGCAGCGCGTCGACCGCAGCCTCGTCACGGAGGCTGGCAAGCAGCTCCACGGGGGACACGCGTAGGAAGATGGCGGCCAGCGGCAGTACCAGGAAAGCCACCGTCAGCGCGAGGGCGAATCTGAGACCGAGCTCGAACGGACGGCGCACGGCTACCGCTCGATCATCACGGAGGTCGCCTTCACGATCGCGGTGGCGTCCATTCCCGGTTTGAGGCGAAGCTCCGCGACAGCCTCCCGGGTGACCACCGCTACGACCCGCACCGGCTCGGTGACGGCGATCTCCACCTGAGCGAGCAGGCCTTCGACACGCACCTCGCGCACCACTCCGTGGAAGCGGTTGCGGGCCGACAGCCGTTCCGACGATGCCTTTCCACGGATCCGCTCGATCTCCGTCGCGGGGACGAGCCGTCGATTGGCGGCGTCGCGCTCGGTCTTGATCCTTCCCTGTCGATCCCAGCGACGCAGCGTGTCGAGGCTGATCCCGAGTGCCCTGGCGGCCTCGGCGGCGGTCAGCATTCTCCTAGGCATTGCCTAGGAAACTACCAGAGTTCCCGACCTCAGGGCAAGCCGAACCCGCCGGCTGTGAGCGCGGCGCGCCCTTCCTCGCCGAGCAGGAGCTCGAGAAACGCCCGTGCCGCCTCGCGGTTCTCGGAGCCGGCCACGATCGCAGCCTGGTACTCGACTGGGGGCTGCGCATCGGCCGGGATCTCGAGCGCCAGCACGTCCTCCTCCACCGGCTTCACGTCGGTCGCGTACACGAAGCCCGCGTCGGCCTCGCCGAGCGCGATCTTGCCCACCACGCCCTTGACGTCCTCTTCCTCGCTCACGACGTTGGCGAGCGCGTCGGTGAGGCCGAGGTTCTCGAGCACGGTGCGGGTGTAGTCGCCCACAGGCACGCCCTCGGCAGCGATGACGAGCTTGACGCCGTCGCGAGCCACGTCGTCCACGGTGGCGATGCCGGCGGGGTTGTCCTTCGGCACCACGACGACGAGCCGGTTCGTCGCGAAGACGACGGGCTCCTCGACGAGGCCCTCGGCGTAGAGCTCCTGAGGGTACTTCGGGCTTGCGGCCGCGTACAGATCCGACGGCGCGCCCTCCCGAATCTGGGTGGCGAGCTCGTCGGAGCCCGCGAAGCTGAACGTCACGTCAGGGTCGAGCGCCTCGAACGTCTCCGTGAGCGAAGCGGCCGCGAACACTGTCAGCTCGGCCGCGTCGCTCGGACCGGAGTCATCGGCGCCTCCGCAGCCCGCCGCGACGAGCACCAGGACGAGAGCGAGAGCGAGGCGCCGGGTCACGGCCGCGCATCATGCGGACCGGCATCGTGGAACGCAACTTTACCTAGGCGTTTCCTAGTCACGCCTAGGATCGCGGCCTACGCCGGTCGCTGAGGCGTCCAGGCCCGCTGGTAGCGTCGCACCCCGTGTCGCCTGCGACGACCGCGGTCCTGTTCGTGCTCGGCGCCGGCATCGCAGCCGCCATTCAGGTGGCGGTCAACGGAAGGCTCGGCGCCCGGATCGGGACGCTCGAGGCGGCGACCTTCCAGTCGCTGATCGGCGTCAGCCTCTTCCTCGTCACCACGCTCGCCCTCCGAGGAGGCCTCGGCGGGGTGTTCTCGGCGTTCAAGGCGCCGGCCTGGATGTGGATCGGCGGCGCCATGGGCTTCGTCATCGTCAGCGCGATCACGTACGCGCCCAGTCGCATCTCGAACCTCGCCGTCGCAGGAGTCCTGATCGCCGCGCAGCTGCTGATGGCCGCGCTCATCGACGCCTTCGGCCTCTTCGGCTTCGAGCGTCTCGGCCTGCCGTGGGAGCGCCTGGCCGGCATCGTCCTGCTCGCGGCCGGGGCCACGCTCGTCCTCAAGCGTTAGCGAGCCGGCTCAGGCAACCGCGACCGCCTCGATCTCGACGACCATGTCGCGGTAGGCCAGGCACGGCAGCGGCACCGTGAGCGAGGCCGCCGACGGGAACGCTTCGGCGAGGGCATGCGCGAGGAGCTCGTCGTCCGCCGGCCGGCGCCGCTCGTAGAACGCGGTAACCCGTACGACGTCGTCCGCGCTTGCGTCGAGCCCGCCGAGGACGCGCTCGATGTTCGCGAGCGAGGTCGGCACCTGCTTCGCGAGATCGCCCGGGTCGACCACTTCGCCCGAGCCTCGCAGCGAGACCTGCCCGCCGACGGTGACGAGATTCCCGCAGCGGCAGCCGTGCTTCCAGGGGAGGTGGATCGGCCAGTCCCAGTGGCCCTCCGGCCAGTGGTGCTCGCGCTGGAGGGGTGGACCGGAGGAGCCACGGGCCGCCCAGACCTCGATCGAGGTGAGCGCCTCCCGGTCGCCGAGGGTGGGCACGGGCACGCCGGTCGCGGCAGCCGCGGGCTCGCTCACGGCCGCTCCGCGGGTGCGCGCCGCGACCTCCCAGTCCGCGGCGGTGCCGGTGCCGACGTAGAAGATGTTGACCTTCACCGCGTCGTCGAGCGCCGCGCCCTCCGCGCCGAGCAGCGCGCGCAGGCTCTCGAGGACCGCCTCCGTCTGCCCCACGATGCCGGTGGACGGGTCGGGAGCGGTCACGGCGGACGTCCAGACGAGATCGTCCACCCGAACCGCCGACGCGAACGGCGCGTCGGCGGGCGCGGTCGCGGACCGCTCGCCCGCCGCCGCAACCGCCTCGATCCGCACGGCCGGCTCGAGCTCCGGCAGCGCCGGCAGCGGCAGGGCGCCGATCGCCGGCCCGGGCCGCGCCGGCAGGGCGTCGGCGACCTGGGCCAGCACGACGTCCTCGGACGGCCCCTCGGCGGGGTAGTAGACGTTCAGCTTGACGAGCTCGCCCAGGCCCAGGCCGGTCCCGGCAAGCGCGACGCCGAGCTCGTCCATGGCGCCGACAGCATCCGGCCCGACGGCGCACGCGAACGCGAGCTCGCCGCCGCGAGCGGTCGTGGATCCGCCGACCGCGCGCTCCTGCCGGATCTCACGCGACGAACTCGACCCGGACCGGCTCCGGGAACGCGCCGATCTGCTCCCCGCGGCGCAGCAGCTCCTCGACGGCCTGCCGACCCTCGACGCCGTAGTCCTGGGTGAGCTCGTTGACGTACATCCCGACGAAGCGATCCGCGAGCCCCTCGTCGAGCCCCCGGCCGTACGCCAGGGCGTATTCGAGCGCATCCCTCCGGTTGTCGAGCCCGGCCGCGATCGACGCGCGGAGGACCTCGGAGAGGGCGTGGAGCCGCTCGGCGCCGAGGTCGCGGCGGGCGACGTTGACCCCGAGGGGTAGCGGCAATCCGGTCTCGAGCAGCCACCACTCGCCGAGGTCGATGATCTTGCGCAGCCCGTGCTGCTCGTACGTCAGCTGGCCCTCGTGGATCAGCAGGCCGGCGTCGGCACGACCGTCCACGACCTCGTCCATGATCTGGTCGAACGGCATCGGGCGGAACCGGAACTCCTGCCCCAGGTACATGCGCAACACGAGGAACGCGGTCGTCATCGCGCCCGGAACGACGATTTCGACTTCGGTCAGATCCTTGCGGGTGAGCGGCTCCCGAGCGATGACGATCGGCCCGTAGCCGGCCCCCATGCTGGCTCCGTGAGGCAGGAGCACGTAGCGGCTCTGCACGAACGGATACGTGTGCAGGGAGATCGCCGTCACCTCGAGCCGTCCCTCCTGCGCCCACTCGTTCAGCGTCTGGATATCGCGGAGCACGTGCTCGAACTCGAACCCGCCCGGGTCGACGCGGCCCGAGGCGAGCCCCCAGAACATGAAGGCGTCGTCGGGATCGGGGCTGTGACCGAGGCGGATCAGCACGAGGGCGGGAAGCTAGCACCGCACACCCGTTCTCGGCGGGGGAACCGTCGAGCTCGTGCCTACACTTTGAGACGTGGCGAAAATCGAGCTGTCCGAGGCGATCCAGGACTACCTGAAGGAGATCTACAAGCTTCAGGCGACCGGCGGTCGCGCGACCACGACCCAGATCGCCAAGGCGATGCGCGTGGCTCCGTCGTCCGCCACCGCGATGCTGAAGAAGCTCGCGATCCTCGGCCTCGCCGAGCATGCTCGCTACCGCGGCGTCAGGCTCACCGAGGCCGGCGAGCGCGTCGCCCTCGAGGTGATCCGGCACCATCGTCTGCTCGAGCAGTACCTCGCCGAGACGCTCGGCCTCTCGATCGACGCCGTGCATGCCGAGGCGGACAGGCTCGAGCACGCCCTTTCCGAGGAGCTCGAGGCGCTGATCGACAAGTCGCTCGGCTACCCGACGCACGATCCCCACGGCGACCCGATCCCGGACGCCGCGCTCAGCGTCGGTCACGACAGGGCGCTGAGGCACCTCACGGACCTCGAGCCCGGCGAGCACGCCACCGTGCGCCGGGTGCCCGACGGGGACTCCGAGCTCCTCCGCTACCTCTCGGGGCTGTCGTTGCTCCCCGGGAAGTCCGTCGAGCTCCTCGCGGTCGCGCCCTTCGGCGGCCCCGTGACCGTGATCGTCGCCGGCGCCGAGCACGCGATCTCCCGGGAGCTCGCGGGCCTCATCGGCGTCGCGTAGCCGCGGCTGCTAGGTGCGGGAGTCGGCCGTCGGGGGGTGGCCGAAGAACCAGCGCTCGAGCGGCTTCAGCAGCTCGTCCTCGCTGAACGACCGGACGCGCTCGTGAACGCCCTCCTCGACCGAGACCGCGATGTCGTCGTCGAGCGCGCCGTTCGCGGACTCGAGCGCGTCGACCATCTCGAAGCCCTCGAAGATGTAGTCGTCCGGCAGCGGCTCGGCGATGCTTCGGTTGCGGGGATCGATCGCGCGGCCGACTGCCCAGACCGCGCCCGGCCGGCGCTCGACCCAGATGACGATCTCCTGACGAACGCCGTTGTCGTCGACCCCATGGACGATGCGCTCTGCGAATCGCACGGCGCCGGACTTCACCGGCCCAAGGATACAATCGGCGGCGATGGGCGGACTTGGAAAGTTCTTCCGTAACCCGTTCGCGTCGCTGTTCTCGGGCTCGTCGCGTGAGGATCAACTCTCCGCGTACGTGATCCGCGAGCACGCCGCGGGCCGGACGGTCGAGGACATCATGGACGACCCGTACCTGAAGAACCGCTCGACGCCGGAGCAACGGCGACGCCTGCTCGAGAGCCCGGACGTGATCCGGGCCATCACCGAGCACACCGGCAAGGCGGCGGGGCCCGGCGAGTAGCGACGCAGCGCCGCCCGGGCGGGAGCGGCACGGGATTCGGCATGAACGCGAAACGGCGAGCTTGGCCTTGCCGGTCGTGGGGCGACTGCGGCGCAGCCGTCGCGGAGCCCGGCTTGCCGGGCGGGAGCGGCAGGCGTCCACGTACGGCAGGTGCGCCCGAGAGGATTCGAACCTCTGGCCTCAGCCTCCGCAGGGCTGCGCTCTATCCCCTGAGCTACGGGCGCGGACGAGTCATTGTAGCCGGCGACCCCGAGATCGATACGGAGGCCGAATCCGGCACCTCGGTCCGCACGTAGCCGAGGCCGACGACCCCGCCGCGAGCGGCAACGGCGCTCGTGAGGCGACCGACCACCTTCCCGTCGTGCTCGATCTCGGCGTCGTAGGGCGGCGGCTCGCCGGCTGCGATCTGGAAGACCCGGAGCGAGCGGTTCGCGTGGCCCCGGTAGCGGAGCCGCGCCACCGGCTCCTGGCCGGGATAGCAGCCCTTGTCGAAGCTGATCGCGCGGCTGTCGAGTCCCGCCTCGGCCGGCAGGACGCGATCGTCGATCTCGCGACCGAACCGCGGCGTGCCTGCCTCGATGCGAAGGCGCTCGAGCTCCTCGTCCCCGAGCGGGGTCGCGTCGGGCGGCTCCCCGGCATCGAGGATCTCCCAGCCGGGAACGCCGTAGTCCTCGTTCGGGACCGACAGCACGCCGTCCGGAGGCTCGCTCGCGCCGAGAACGAGGTGCGAGCGACGAGCCTCGAGCGCAATCTCGCAGCGCGCGGCGAAGCGCATCCGCTGGAGGTGGTCGCGCACCGACTCGCCGAGCTCGGGCTCGGTCAGGAGGAGAAAGTCGTCGTCGTCGCGACGCAGGACCCGCAAGGTCGCGATGACGCGCGCCTTGGGCGTCAGCAGCAGCGCGTCGCAGGAGCCTCCTGCGGCGAGGGCGAGGACGTCGTTCGAAACCATGCGCTGCAGGTAGTCGCCGGACTCCGGCCCCGAGACGCGGACGAACGCCCGCGGGCGCGCGGCGACGGAGACGGGCAGGGCCGGGGCGGCGTCCACCCCGCCAGTGTGGCAGACGGGCGGGGCCGTCCGAGTCAACCCGGCTCAGGCCGCGGCGTGAGGCGGGGGGTCGACCACGGAGAGGCGAGGAAACGTCTGCACCAGCGTGAGGGTCGGCTTGCCAGGCTCTGCTTCGCGCTCGGTGGCCGAGCTGCGCAGCACCCGCAGCACGTCTCGGCAGGCGGCGCAGCCGAGACCCGGCACGAGCAGCTCACCACATGAGAAGCAGAACACCATCGCAGTTCCTCCCGCAGCCTCCATCGGCGGCCTGCGCGGCGGGCTCGACCCCCGAAACGGGTACGCGACGCCGGCCCGGCGCGGCGGGCACAATCCGCAGCTGTGGCCTCGAGAGCGACCCGGATCGGACGGGCCCTGCCGCCCGGCGGAACGATCGGCGTTCCGGCGCCGGCCTCGCCCTACCACAACCGCTCGGCGATCCTGCGCGGCGTCGAGTGGTGGCAGGCTTCCGGCTACACGGTGAAGCTCGGTGACGGCGCCCTCGCCAGGGATCACTGGGTCGCCGGCGGCGCCGGGGAGCGGGCGCGCGACCTGATGGCCATGTTCGCGGACCCCGAGGTCGACCTCGTGCAGTGTCTTCAGGGCGGCTACGGCTCGGCCGAGCTGATCCCGCACATCGACTTCGACGCCGTCGCCGCCACCCCAAAGCCCTTCCTGGGCTATTCGGACATCACCGCCCTCCACGTCGCGCTGCACCAGCGTGCGGGCCTGGCGACGTTCTACGGCTACGGGCTCGTCGGCGTCGGCGATCCGGAGACGACGGCGTTCACCAGAGAGCGCCTTGCGGCGGTGCTCGGCGGTGCCACGACCGGCCCTGTCCCGAGCAACCCCGACGATGGCTATGTTCGGGCGATTCGTGGAGGCCGGGCTACCGCGCCGCTCGTCGGCGGCTGCCTGTGGCTGCTCATGCAGACCATGGGCACGCCCTGGGAGGTCGAGCTCGACGGCTGCATCCTCTTCTTCGAGGACGTCGACTTGCCGACCTGGCACCTCGACGGCTTCCTCGTTCAGCTCCTCCACGCCGGCAAACTGGATTCGGTCGCGGGCGTCGTAGTCGGAGAGATGGAGAAGTGCGACTGGCCGCACCACGGCTCGAACGACTTTGCGCGCACGAAGTCAGTCGAGGACGTCCTCGAGGAACGGCTCGAGCCCCTCGGCGTCCCCGTGCTCTACCGGCTCCCGCTCGGCCACGGCAAGCACCAGGCCGTGCTCCCGCTCGGCGTCATGGCCACACTCGACGCCGACGCAAGGACGCTTACCATCGAGGAGCCGGCGCTTTCGATCTAGAGGCTGACGAGTAGGATCGCTTCCCCGGGGCAGGGGGAGCAGGGGAAAGGAGTCGGGATGAGACCACGGATGCTTCTCGTCGCAGCCGTCGCGACGCTTGCGGCCGTCCTCGCCGCCGGTTGTGGAGGCGGAGGCGGCGACAGCGAGGAGGCGGCGCCGGCGCCTCCGAGCGCGACGGACGGCTCGACCGAGCCGGCGACCACGGGTGGCGAGGAAGCTCCGCCGGCGACGACGACCGACACCGGTGGCGAGATCCAGCCCGGCGGGATCCTCCGCATCGGCTCGACCGACCACATCGACTCGCTCAACCCGTTCGTCGCGTTCAACGCTCAGGCGTACGTGGCATTCGTGATGATCTACCCGGTCCTCGTGCAGTACGCCCCGGGCTTCGAGTTCGAGGGCGACTGGGCCGAGAGCTGGGAGACGTCGCCAGACGGCAAGACGTGGACGTTCAAGGTCAAGCCCGGCTCCTGGTCCGACGGCACGCCCCTGACCGCCGAGGACGGCGCCTGGACCTGCAACACGATCGTGCAGTACAAGGGCGGGCCGACCGCCTCGCTCGCGCCGTTCCTGTCCCACGTCGCGAGCTGTGACGCCCCCGATCCCGAGACCCTCGTCATCAACTACGACCAGCCCGTGGGCAACGTGCTGCCGAACCTGCAGCAGTTCTTCATCCTCCCGAAGCACGTGTGGGAGCAGTACCTCGGCAACGACGGCAAGGATCTCAAGAAGGTGAAGCCCGAGGACTCGCTGCCGCTCGTAGCCGGAGGCGCGTTCACGATCACGAAGTTCGAGAACAAGGGCACGACGATCTACGAGAAGAACCCCGGCTTCTACGGACCGCAGCCCTACGTCGACGCCGTGGGCTTGCAGATCTTCACGAACGAAGACGCCATGGTCGAGGCCCTGCGCGCCGGCCAGCTCGACAGCATCGACGAGCTGCCCGCCAACGCGGTCGCGTCATTCGAGGGCGACGACGCCTTCGTCGTGGAACGGATCCCCGGATTCCAGGTGAACAACTTCATCTTCAACTCCAACCCCGCCAAGCCGAAGAATCGCGAGCTGCTCGACCCGGTCGTCCGCGAGGCGGTCGCGTACGCGATCGACAAGCAGGCGATCGCCGACACGGCGTATGCAGGGTTCGCCAAGCCCTGGGCGAGCATCGTCGCTCCTCCGGCCGGGGACTGGGTGAACCCCGATCTCCAGCCGGAGCCGTTCGACGCCGACCACGCCAACCAGCTCCTCGACGATGCCGGCTACAGCCGGGGGTCCGACGGGATCAGGGTCGACCCGGACGGCGAGAAGATGTCCTACGAGGTCATCACGCCGACGGGAGTTCAGGGCATCAACCGCTCGTTCGAGGTCGTCCGGGCAGGGCTCGAGCAGATCGGGATCGAGGTCGTCCAGAGAGCCCTCGACGACACCACCGCGTTCGAGGAGATCGGCGCGCCCGACTGGAAGTACCTCGAGTTCGACATGGCGATGTGGGACTGGGTCGGCTACCTCGACCCGGACTTCGTGCTCTCGGTGGTGGGCTGCGATCAGTACGGCGGCTGGAGCGACACCGCGTACTGCAACCCCGAGTACGACAAGCTCTACCAGCAGCAGGGCGTGACCGTCGACCAGGACGCTCGCCGGGAGATCGTCTGGGAGATGCAGGAGATCCTGTACAACGACCGGCCGTACATCCAGCTGGTGAACCTCGACCTGAACGTCGCCCACGCGAAGAACTGGGACGGCCTGCACCCCGAGCTGGCCGGCTTCTCCAAGCTGCCGTGGACAGACGCCCATCAGATCGGGTAGTGGCCGCCCCGCGCAGATCGGCGCTAACGACTGTAGGGGCCGGCTATATCCGGCCCCTACGACTTCCGGGTGAGAGCGCCCCGGCCGAGCGGGAGGCACGGCGCGACCACCCGTACGTCTCGTGAGGGGAGCGGACTACCTCCTCAAGCGCGTCGCGTTCGCCATCCTGACCATCTTCTTCGCCGCGACGCTCAACTTCATCATCTTCCGCGCCGCCCCGGGCGACGTTGCAAGCGCCCTTCGCTGCCGGAACTGCCCGATCGAGTTCAAAGAGGCCCTACGCGAGGAGTTCGGGCTCGACAAGCCCATGATCGAGCAGTACGGCATCTACCTCAAGGAGCTGTTCCAGGGCAACATGGGCAGCTCGTTCGTCTCCCAGCAGCCGGTCTGGGACGAGCTCAAGACGCCGCTCCTGAACACGCTGCCGATGCTCGCTCTCGGCACTGCCTTCTCGATCGTCTTCGGCATCGCAGCGGGGGTGATCGCGGCCTGGCGCCGCGGTACCTGGGCCGAGTGGACCCAGGTTTCGGGCTCGCTCTTCTTCTACGCGATGCCGACCCAGTGGCTCGGCCTCATGCTCATCATCCTCTTCGCCGGAATCCTGCCCATCTCCGGGATCTCCGACCCCTTCCTCGAGTTCTCCGACCCCAGCTTCTGGACGACGTTCGTCGACCGCATGAAGCACATGATCCTGCCGGCCCTGACGCTCGGGCTCGTCCTCTTCGGCGAGTACGCGCTGATCACGCGCTCCGCCGTGCTGCAGACGCTCGGCGAGGACTACGTGCTCACGGCGCGTGCGAAGGGCCTGAGCAACCGCGCGATCGTCTTCCGCCACGGTCTGCGCAACGCGCTTCTGCCGATCGTCTCGCTCATCGCGCTCTCCGTCGGCTACCTCGTCGGCGGGTCCATCCTCGTCGAGGCCGTGTTCTCGTACCCCGGCATCGGCCTCGAGATCTACGAGGCGGTGTTCGAGCGCGACTTCCCCATGCTCCAGGGCGCGTTCCTGATCCTGACGATCTCCGTCGTCCTCGCGAACCTCGTCGCCGACCTCCTGTACTTCAAGCTCGACCCGAGGGTGGTCCAGTGAGCGAGGTGGTCGTCGCCCAGGCCGAAGCCGGCCCGCCGACGTTGCGCCCGCGCGGCGCGCTGGCGGGGGCCATGCGCCAGCCGACCGTCATCATCGGCCTCGCGGTCCTGGCCACGTTCGCGCTGATCGCGATCTTCGCGCCCCTCATCGCGCCCTATGGCGAGCGGGAGAAGGTGGGGGACGCTTTCGAGCCGCCGTCGTGGGCGCATCCGTTCGGGCTCGACGACGGCGGCGTCGACATGCTCTCCCTCATGATCTACGGGTCCCGTGTCTCGCTCATCGTCGGCCTCGCGGCCGCGACCGTGGCGATGTTCATCGGAGGGACGGTCGGGCTGCTCGCCGGCTACCTCGGCGGCAAGACGGACACGGGTCTCAACGGGCTCACGAACTACGTCTACGCGATCCCCGACATCCCCCTGATCCTCGTGATCGCGGCGATCTGGGGACGGAGCCTGACGAACATCATCCTGATCATCGGGATCATCTACTGGGCGTCCGTCGCCAGGCTCGTGAGAGCCGAGACGAAGAGCCTCCGCGAGCGCGCATACGTGCAGCGGACGCGATCGCTGGGTGCGGGCCACACCCGCGTGATCGCCCTCCACATCCTGCCCCAGGTCGCTCCGATCCTGATCGCGCTCACCGTGTTGCAGATGGCCTATGCCATCTTCCTCGAGACGTACGTGGCGTTCCTCGGCCTCGGCGACCCGAGCCTCACGTCCTGGGGCAAGCTGGTGCAGAACGCATTCGAGTCGAATGCCATCACGGCGGATGCCTGGTGGGCCATCGTCCCGCCCGGGGTGGCCGTCGTGATCGTCGTGCTCGCCTGCACGCTCGTCGGGCGCGCGTTCGAGGACGCCCTCAACCCGCGCCTGCGCACCGGCCACCTTTCCGTCCGTCGGTTCCGCGTCCGGCGACTCCCGGAGAGCACGCCGTGACAGCGCCGGTCCTGCGCGTGGAGGAGCTGCACGTCTGGTTCGACCTCGAGGCGGGCGGGGAGCTCCACGCGGTCCAGGGCACGAGCTTCGAGCTCGCGACGGGGGAGCGGCTCGGCCTGGTCGGCGAGTCCGGCTGCGGGAAGACCACGTCGATCCTCGCGCTGATGGGACTGCTGCCTCCGAATGCGAGCGTCGCCGGACGGGTTCTGCTCGACGGCGAGGACATCCTCGCGCGCGGCGAGGAGTCCGTGTCGCCTCACCGCTGGCGCGACATCGCCATGGTCTTCCAGGGCGCCATGAACGCGTTCAACCCGGTGAAGCGCATCGGCGAGCAGATCGTGGAGCCGATGGAGCTCCACGGGATCGCGGAGGGCAAGGATGCCCGCCGCCAGGTCGGCGAGCTGCTCGAGCTCGTCGGCATCGCCCGCGACCGCGCCGACCGCTATCCGCACGAGTTCTCGGGAGGCATGCGCCAGCGCGCCGCGATCGCGATGGCGCTGGCCTGCAAGCCGAAGGTCCTGCTCGCCGACGAGCCGACGACGGCGCTCGACGTGATGGTGCAGGCGCAGGTGCTCGAGCTCCTCGTCAGCCTGTCCAATCGACCTCGGCCTCGCCGTCGTGCTCGTCACCCACGACCTGCCCATCGTGGCGCAGACGTGTACGCGAGCTGCCGTCATGTACGCCGGCGAGATCGTGGAGACGGGCTCCGTCGAGCAGCTCTACCACGACCCCCGCCATCCGTACACGCGGCTGCTCTTCGCGGCCACCCCCGATCTGTATGGACGGGACGCCGTCGCCTCGATTCCCGGCGCGCCGCCGCGCCTCGACCAGCAGCTCTTCGGCTGTCCCTTTCACCCGCGCTGCGACCGCGCCTTCGAGCCGTGCCGAACGGTGCACCCGAGCTTCCTCGAGCTCGGCGACGGGCGCGCAGCAGCCTGCCACCTGAACGACCCGGCGGCACGGGCGGCCTCGTGACCGGCGGCGGCGACAGACGGCAGCGTCGCTCCGGCGCCACTGCTCGAGGTCGAGGGTCTCGTGACGCGCTACCCGGTCCCGCGTGGAATCCTCGAGGCCATCGCGCGCCGCCCCCACGAGGTGGTGCACGCGGTCGAAGGCGTCTCCTTCGCGCTCGCGGAAGGCGAGCTGCTCGCCCTCGTCGGGGAGTCGGGCTGCGGCAAGACCACGACGGCCCAGACGGTAATGCGCCTGATCGAGCCGCACGCGGGGACGATCCGCTTCCGCGGCCGGGACATCACGAAGCTGTCGGGCGGTGAGCTGCGACCGCTGCGGCGCCGCATGCAGATCGTCTACCAGGACCCGTACGAGTCCCTCGACCCGCGCTTCCGGGTACGCCAGACTGTCGAGGAGCCGCTGGTCGTCCACGACGTCGGGACGAAGGAGGAGCGGCGCGATCGCGTCGCGCACGCGCTCGAGCGTGCCGGACTGACGCCGGTCGAGCTCTTCCTGGACCGCTTCCCTCACGAGCTCTCGGGTGGCCAGCGCCAGCGCGTGGCCATCGCATCCGCGCTCGTCCTCGGGCCGGAGCTCCTCGTTGCCGACGAGCCCGTCTCCATGCTCGACGTCTCCGTCAGAGCCGGCATCCTCGCCCTCCTGGAGGAGCTTCGCAGCTCGGGCCTCGGGATCCTCATGATCACGCACGACCTCTCGACCGCAGCTCGCTTCGCCGACCGGATCGCGGTGATGTATCTCGGACGGATCGTCGAGGAGGGCCCTGCGCGCGAGGTCGTCTCGAACCCGCGGCATCCGTACACCCAGGCGCTCATCTCCGTCGTGCCGAAGCGCGACCCGCGCGACCGCATGCGACCGCAGATCCTGGCCGGGGAGACGCCCAACCCGGTGCACGTGCCGCCGGGCTGCCGCTTCCACCCACGCTGTCCGGCGGTCTTCGAGCGCTGCCCGAAGGAGGATCCCGTGGAGCTGCTCGACGCCGGGGAGAACGGTCACCGGGCGGCGTGCTGGCTTCTCATCGCGTGAACGGCTGACGCCGTTCCGCGAGATTCCGCAGCAGAGCGGGCGTGACACGCCCCGGAGACGCCCGATCGGATGAGAAGACGGACGGGCCGGCTTGGCCGGCCCGTTCGTCGTGCATCCCCGCGAGCGAAGCGAGCGCAGTGGGGGGTTCGTGGGGGGAGCCTGCTCCCCCCACGGTCCTAGAAGTCGCCCATCCCGCCCGGCATACCGCCGCCGCCGGGCATGCCCGCCTTCTCCCTCTCGGGCGCCTCGGCGACGATCGCCTCGGTCGTGATGATGTTCTTCGCGATCGAGGCCGCGTTCTGCAGCGCCGAGCGCGTGACCATCGTCGGGTCGATGATGCCGCTCTTGACGAGATCCTCGACCTCGCCGGTGTCGACGTTGAGACCCTGGCCCTTGGCGGCGTTGCGCACCTTGTCGAGGACGACCGAGCCCTCGAGGCCCGCGTTGCTCGCAAGCTGGCGGAGCGGCTCCTCGAGCGCGCGGAGGATGATCGACGCACCGGTCTTCTCGTCGCTCTCGAGGCCCTCCGCGTTCGTCTTGACCGCGTCCGCCGCGTTGACGAGCGCGACGCCGCCGCCGCACACGATTCCCTCCTCGAGGGCTGCGCGGGTGGCCTGCAGCGCGTCCTCGACGCGATGCTTCTTCTCCTTCATCTCGGTCTCGGTCGCAGCGCCGACCTTGACGACGGCGACGCCGCCGGCCAGCTTGGCGAGCCGCTCCTGAAGCTTCTCACGGTCGAAGTCCGAGTCGGTGTTCTCGACCTCGGCCTTGAGCTGCTTGATCCGGGCCTTGATCTGCTCGGAATCGCCGGCGCCGTCGATGATCGTGGTCGAGTCCTTGTCGACGACGACCTTGCGGGCGCGGCCGAGCTGCGAGAGCTTCGTGTTCTCGAGCTTGAGACCCATCTCCTCGGTGATGACCTCGCCGCCGGCGAGAATCGCGATGTCCTCGAGCATGCGCTTGCGGCGGTCACCGAAGCCCGGGGCCTTGACGGCCACGGCGGTGAACGTGCCGCGCAGCTTGTTGACGACGATCGTCGCGAGGGACTCGCCCTCGACGTCCTCGGCCACCACGAGCAGCGGCCGGCCGGCCTGGATGACCTGCTCGAGCACGGGCAGGAGGTCCTTCACGGCGCCGATCTTCTGGTTGGCGACCAGGATGAAGGGATCCTCGAGGACCGCCTCCATCCGCTCGGGGTCGGTGATCATGTAGGGCGACAGGTAGCCCTTGTCGAACTGCATGCCCTCCGTGAACTCGAGCTCCAGGCCGAAGGTCTGGCCCTCCTCCACGTTCACGACGCCGTCCTTGCCGACCTTCTCGATCGCGTCGGCGATGACGTCCCCGATCTCGCGCTCGCGCGCCGAGATGGTGGCGACGCGGGCGATGTCCTCCTTGCCGGAGACCTCCTTGGACTGCGACTTGAGGTCGTCGACCACCCAGCCGACGGCCTTCTCGATACCGCGCTTGAGCGCCATCGGATTGGCGCCGGCGGCGACGTTCTTGAGACCCTCCCGGGTGATCGCCTGGGCCAGCACGGTCGCGGTGGTGGTGCCGTCGCCGGCGACGTCGTTCGTCGCCGTCGCGACCTCGCGCACGAGCTGCGCGCCCTGGTTCTCGAACACGTCCTCGACTTCGATCTCGCGCGCGATGGTGACGCCGTCGTTCGTGATCGTCGGCGCGCCGAACTTCTTGTCGAGCACCACGTAGCGGCCCTTGGGGCCGAGCGTGACCTTGACTGCGTTCGCGACGATGTTGACGCCACGCTCGAGCGAGCGCCGCGCGTCTTCCTCGAACTTCAGCTCCTTGTGAGCCATACCGTTCTCTCCTTTTCTCGACTAGGCGGCAGCGCCGGCCAGCTTCTTGCCCTTTTTCGCGCCGGTCGTGAGAACCTTCGCGAGCACGTCCGACTCGCGCAGGATGAGGTACTCGTCCATCCCGAGCTTGATCTCCGTCCCGCCGTACTTCGAGAAGATGATCTCGTCGCCGCTGTCGACGTCGAGCGGGGTGCGGTCGCCCTTGTCGTTGAGGGCACCGGGGCCGACGGCAAGCACGCGGCCGCGCTGGGGCTTCTCCTTGGCGGTGTCCGGCAGGACGATGCCGCTCGTGAGAACCTCCTCCTCGTCGAGAACCTCGACGATGAGGCGATCGCCCAGGGGCTGTAGATCCATGAGCGCTCCTCCTTCTGAGCAGTGGGGTCGCCTGGCACTCGAGCGTGGTGAGTGCCAACGCCGACACTGTAGCGCGTCGGGGGCTCTCTGGCAAGCCTGGCGTTGGCACTCTCACAGTATGAGTGCCAGATGGATACGATTGGGGAGTGAAGCGCGAGTTCTCGGCCGGCGGCGTCGTGGTGCGCCGGCTGCGCGGCTCCTGGCATGTCGCGGCGATTCGCCCGGCCGGCAAGGCACGCGTCTGGGCCCTCCCGAAAGGGAACCTCGCTCCCGGCGAGCCTGCGGCCGACGCAGCTGCCCGGGAGGTGCTCGAGGAGACCGGGCTCGACGCCCGACTGGTCACCAAGCTCGGCGACGTTCGCTACGTCTACACGTGGGACGGCGAGCGCATTTTCAAGGTCGTCAGCTTCTACCTCTTTCGCGCGACCCGCGGCCGGCTCGGAAACGTCGCGGCCGAGCATCGGCACGAGGTGGCCGAGACGCGCTGGGTACCGCTCGCCGACGCCCCGAGCGAGCTCTCCTACGGCGGGGAGCGCGAGATGGCGCGCCGGGCTCTCGAGCTCGTTTCCGCAGGCGAGGATTCTCTATGATGCGTGCGCCGAGCGGGCGCTCCGCCGTCTCCGATGCAGCCCTTGTACGCGCTCAACTTCTACTCCCCGATCGTCGCCGACCAGCTTCGCAGCCGTCGGAAGACAGCGACCATCCGTCTGGGCGACAAGTCGGGGAAGTACAAGAAGGGCATGATCGTGCGCGTGCTCGCGGGTACGCGCTTCGGCCCGCGGGAGCTGATCTTCGACGCGGTCATCGACAAGGTCGAGGTCAAGCGCCTGGGCGATCTGTCTCCGCGCGAGGTTCAGCACGACAACCCCGAGCTGCGCCGCAACGAGGAGATGGTCCACTTCCTCGGGCAGATCTACAACCGCGACGTCTCCGATGAAGACATCGTCACGGTGATCTACTTCTCCGAGATCGTCGTTCGCTGAGCCCTGTCCGAGCTCGGCCGCGTCGTCGAGGACCTGCACGCCGGGAGCGTCTTCAGGCCCGGACGTCGAGAAACGGCTCGCCGAGCACCTCTCGGCGGAGCGTGACACCGAGACCGGGCCCGTCCGGCGCCCGCCGGCTGCCGTCCACGATCGGCGGCAGCCCTTCGGCGTTCGAGACCGTCACGAACTCGGCGAAGTCGTAGGTGTGCGTCCGCAGCTCCTCGGGCGTCGACAGCGAGACCTGCACCATCGCCGCGGTGTCGATGTCGCTGCCGCCGGTGTCCTCGACCGTGACCGGAATGCGCAGGGCGACGGCGAGGTCGCGGATGAGACGTGCTCGCGTGATCCCGCCGACCCGTGCGAGCTTGATCGTGATCCCGTCCGCGAGCCCGGCGGCATGCGCGCGCATGAGCGCGCCGACCGAGTCGATGGACTCGTCGAGCACGAGCGGGTGGCGGCAGTGCGGTCGCAGGGCGGCGATCTCCTCGAGCGTCGAGCACGGCTGCTCGAGCATCAGGCCTTCGTCTCGAAGCCCGAGCAGGAAGCGGCGGGCGTCCCGCACCGGCCAGCCGCCGTTGGCGTCGGCAATGAGGACGACGTCGGGGCCGACGGCGGCGCGAACAGCCGTGACGCGCTCGAGATCGACGAGCGGATCCTCGCCGACCTTCACCTGGACACGCCGGTAGCCTTGCGCGACCCTGGCCGCGGCCGACCGGGCCATCGACTCCGGCGTGGCGGGCGGAATGGCGCAGTAGAGCGTGACTGCGTCTCCGTCGCGCCCGCCGAGCAGTTCGCTGAGCGGCCGGCCGACGGATTTCCCGGCCGCGTCCCAGCAGGCCATGTCGAGAGCCGACTTCGCATACGGGTGGCCCCTCAGGGTGGCGTCCAGGCGACGGTTGACGCCCTCCGCCTGAAGGGGGTCCATGCCCAGGAGCGCCGGTGCCAGCTCCGCCAGCCCGGCTCTGGTGCCGCCGGCGAAGGCCGGGTCGTAGGTGGCGCCGAGCGACGACATCTCGCCGCAGCCCTCCACCCCGGCGTCCGTCTCGACGACGACGACGGTCGAGTCGAACGAGGTGGCCGTCCGCCCTCCCGAGACGCCGTATTCGCCATCGGCGAACGGCAGCTCCAGCCGGTAGGCGGCGATCCGCGTGATCCGCACGGACGGATCCTAGGAGCTACGTGCGCTCGCGGCGGATCGGCCCGCCGAAGCCCTGCGGGTCGCGCAGCGACGCTCCGCAGTCCTCGCAGGCGACGGCGAACATCGAGGCTATCCGTGCACCGCAGCCGGGGCAGCGGAGAACGAGGCACGCGCCGCATGTCGGGCACGCCGGCGAAACCTCCGCTTCGCCGCCTTCGAAGAACCGCTGACCGTGACCGCACGAAGGGCAGAGCGCGACCCAATCGCCGAGAGTCCGGCGTCGCTCTTCCCTCAACCAGTCAGCTGCCTTGCCGATGGTTCACCAGGGTAGCGCGGCGGGTATGGCATCCGTGGCGCCGGTGGCTACAGTGTGATCGAAGGAGGAACTGCATGTCCGTCGCCCGGGAAGCGGAGCCGGCCGGAACGCTCCACGAGCTGAGGGAAGCGGGTCTCGATCGCGAGGATCTGCTCGGCATGTTTCGCAGCATGCTGCTCACGCGAGGC
This sequence comes from uncultured Thermoleophilia bacterium, assembly GCA_963838105.1. GTDB lineage: Bacteria > Actinomycetota > Thermoleophilia > Gaiellales > Gaiellaceae > CAWJNF01. The sequence continues at coordinate 60,764 of CAWIQC010000033.1, forward strand.
GTCGAGGAGCGAGGTCACCTGCTCTACAAGCAGGGCAAGATCCCGGGCAGCTTCTACACGGGCCGGGGGAACGAGGGCGCGGCCGTCGCCGTCGCGACGGCAATGCGACCGGAGGACGTCGGCACTCCGGTCCAGCGTGACATGGGGGTCCACATCGTGCGCGGGCTCGAGCCCTGGCGCATCCTGGCCCACTACATGGGTCGCTCCGACAGCCCTTGCCGCGGGCGCGACGGAAACGTCCACGTCGGCGACATGCGGCTCGGGGTGGTGACGATGGTCAGCCACCTTCCGGCCATGCTCCCCGTCGCGGTCGGCTGCGCGCTCGCCTTCCGTATCCGCGGGGAGCGCCGCGTCGCTGTCGGCTGGTTCGGCGAGGGCAGCTCGGCGCGCGGGGACGCCCACGAGGCGATGAACCTCGCCGGCGTGAGGCAGCTGCCGGTCGTGTTCGTGTGCGACAACAACCAGTTCGCCTACTCGACGCCGTCGCACCTCGAGTACGCGGTCGAGCACATCGCCGATCGCGCTGCCGCGTACGGCTTCGAGGGGGTCGTCGTGGACGGCACGGACGTGCCCGCGGTCTACCGCGAGGCCCGGCGTGCGATCGAGCGGGCACGGGAGGGCGGCGGCCCGACGCTGATCGAGTCGATGACGCTGCGAATGGAGGGACACGGCGTCCACGACGACGCCTCGTACGTCCCTCGTGAGCTGCTCGAGGAGTGGTCTGCCCGGGATCCGATCGACCGGTACCGTGCCTGGCTGCGGACGAACGTCGGCTTCGACCAGGACGAGGAGGCGGCCATGAGGGATGAGGTCAAGCGGGCCCTCGGTGACGCCCTCCGGCGTGCCGAGGAGAGCCCCCTACCCTCGCCGGACGAGCTGCTCGACGGCGTCTACGCCGACCCGGAAGACGTCGACGCTCCCCACTTCCGCTGATGGCCGTGAAGACGTACCTGCAGGCGATCTCCGACGCGCTGCGCGAGGAGATGCGCCGCGACGAGCGTGTGTTCCTGATCGGTGAGGACATCGGCGCCTACGGCGGCGCCTTCAAGGTGACGCACGGCTTCCAGCAGGAGTTCGGCGAGTGGAGGGTGATCGACGCCCCGCTCGCCGAGACAGCGATCGTCGGCGGCTGCACCGGAGCGGCGCTCATGGGCATGCGGCCGATTGCCGAGATGCAGTTCGCGGACTTCGTCTCCTGCGCCTGGGATCAGCTCGTCACGGTCGCGGCGAAGCAGCACTATCGCGCCGGGACGCCGATCCCGATCGTCGTGCGACTTCCGTCCGGCGGCGGCTTCGCGGGCGGGCCGTTCCACTCCCAGAATCCCGAGTCGAGCTTCGCGCACATCCCGGGTCTCAGGATCGCCTGCCCGGCAACGCCCGCCGACGCCAAGGGACTGCTGCTGAGCGCGATCGACGATCCGAACCCGGTCCTCTACTTCGAGCACAAGCACCTGTACCGGCGCATCAAGGGCGAGGTGCCGGACGAGCGCTTCACCGTTCCCTTCGGAGCCGCGCGGCTCCAGCGCGAAGGCGCGGACGTCTCGGTGATCACCTGGGGAGCGATGGTGCACACGGCCGCCGACGCCGCCGAGCGCCTTGCGAGCGAGGACGCGCTGTCGGTGGAGATCCTCGACCTGCGCACGATCATCCCCTGGGATCGGGAGGCCGTCCTCGCATCGGTCGAGAAGACATCGCGCGTGCTCGTGCTGCACGAGGACACGCGCACGGCCGGCTTCGGCGCCGAGATCGCGGCCACGATCGCCGAGGAGGCCTTCGAGCACCTCGACGCGCCGGTCCGCCGGCTCGCGGCGCCCGACACGCCTGTACCGTTCTCCCCTCCGCTCGAGAAGCGCTTCATCCCGCAGGTGGAGGACGTCGTGGAAGGGCTGCGAGATCTCGCATCGTACTGACGGCACTAGGGAGGGTTAGATGGCCACCGGGACCGCTGTCGACGTCGTGATGCCCCAGATGGGCGTCTCCGTCTCCGAGGGCACCATCACGAAGTGGCTGAAGGCGGAGGGAGAGCCGATCGCCGCCGACGAGCCGCTGCTCGAGATCTCGACGGACAAGGTCGACACCGAGGTGCCGAGCCCCGCCGACGGCGTGCTCGGACGGATCCTCGCTCAGGAGGGCGAGACGGTGCCCGTCGGCACGGTCGTCGCGACGATCCTGCCCGCGGGAGCGGAGATGGAGGCGCTCGAGGAAGAGCTGCCGCCCGCCGCCCCGGTCGAGGAGGTGCCCGAGCCGGCGACGCAAGAGGCTGCGGCGGAGGTGAGCGCCGCCTCGAGCGCCGAGCAGATCGCGGCGCCCGCGCCCCAGGAGCCCGCTCCGCCGGCGGCTGGTCCGCCGGCCCCCGCTCCGGCCGAGGAGGAGGACGGCGACGGACGCGCCTTCGTCTCCCCGGTGGTCGCCCGTATCGCGGCCGAGCACCGTGTCGACGTCTCGGACGTTCCGGGCACCGGACGGGGCGGCAGGGTCACGAAGAAGGACATCCTCGGCTTCATCGAGTCCGAAGCGGCCAGACAGGCTCCGGCCGTCGAGGACGCCGCAGCGGCGGCGCCCGAGCCTGCGCCGGCGCCCCCACCCGTCGCCGAGCCGGCCGCCCCGGCCCCGCGCCGCCTGCGGAGCCGGCTCCTGCGCCCGCGCCGGCCCCATCCGCTCAGCCTGCACCGGCCGCGGCCCCACCCGCGCCGGCACAGCCGCCCGCTCCCCACGACGGAGCCCGGCCAGGGAGAGCTCTACGAGCCGATGACCGTGATGCGGAAGGCGATCGCCGAGCACATGGTGCGCTCGGTCCAGACGTCCGCGCACGTGACGGCCATCTTCGAGGTCGACATGGCGAAGGTCGTCGCGATCCGCGACCGGCTCAAGGGCGACTACGAGCAGAAGCACGGCGTCCGCCTCACGTACCTCGCATTCATCGCGCGGGCGGTGGTGGGCGCGCTCCAGAGCTGGCCGCGCATGAACGCGGAGATCCGGGGCGACCAGATCGTGATCAAGCAGTCCGTCAACCTCGGCATCGCGGTGGCTCTCGACGACGGCAAGGGCCTGATCGTCCCTGTCATCCGCAGCGCCGAGGAGAAGAACCTGCTCGGCATCGCGCGGGCGATCCAGGATCTCGCCGAGCGCGCCCGCACGAAGAAGCTCAGCCCCGACGAGGTGCAGGGCGGGACGTTCACGATCACGAACCCCGGAGGGTTCGGCGCCATCGGCGGGACGCCGATCATCAACCAGCCTCAGGTCGGGATCATCGACGTCGAGGCGATCGTCAAGCGCCCCTGGGTCGTCAGCGACGAGCAGGGGAACGACACGATCGCGATCCGCCCGATCATGAACCTCTGCATCAGCTACGACCATCGCCTCGTGGACGGCGCCTACGCCGCGCCGTTCATGCGCGACATCAGGACGAGCCTCGAGACCTGGGACGAGTCGTCCTACTGACCCGGACGACCCGAGAGCGGGGCCCGTCCGGCCTCTAGAATCGGTGGCGGTGAGACGCAGCGCCTACCTGCTGGAGCTCGGCGAGACGCCGTACCGCGAGGCGTGGGATCTCCAGCGCTCCCTCGCCGCCGCGGTCACGCAGGGCGCCATCCCCGAGACGGTGATCCTGCTCGAGCACCCGGCGACGGTGACGACCGGCAGGCGAACGACCACCGAGGAGCTCCACCTGCCGGAGGACGTCGAGGCCGACGTGGTCGAGACCGATCGAGGGGGGCGCTCGACCTACCACGGGCCCGGACAGCTCGTCTGCTATCCGATCCTCGACCTGCGGCTTCACGGCAAGGACGTCAGGCGCTACTGCCGCGACCTCGAGGAGGCAGCGATTCAGGCCCTCGCCGGCTTCGAGCTCGAGGCGGCGCGCATCGACGGCCTCACCGGCGTGTGGATAACCGGCGAGAGCCCGCGCAAGATCGCCTCCATCGGCGTCCACGTCTCTCGCTGGGTGACCACGCACGGCCTCTCCCTCAACGTCGACCTCGATCCTGCCCCGTTCACCGAGTGGATCACGGCGTGCGGGCTCGACCGGGCGACGTTCACGTCGGTCGCCGGCGAGCTCGGACGGCCGGTCGCCGTCGCTGACGCGCGTCCGCTTCTGACCGCGGCGCTCGAGGAGGCCTTCGAGCTCGACCTCGAGCAGCTTCCCGCGGACGCCGGCGCGGGGCTCTGGCCGCAGCCGCTGCACGAGCGCATGGCGGCGCCCGCGTGAAATCGCTTCCCGTCGCCGAGCGGCCGCGTCGCCCCGAGTGGATGCGGGTGCGAGCGCCGAGCGCCGACTCGCGCTTCGCGGAGGTGCGCTCGCTCATCCACGGGCAGCACCTTCACACGATCTGCGAGGAGGCCCGCTGCCCGAACATCGCCGAGTGCTGGGGCCGCGGCACCGCCACCTTCCAGATCCTGGGCGACACCTGCACGCGCGCCTGCCGCTACTGCTACGTGCATTCGGGGAAGCCGGATGGGCCGCCCGATCTGCTCGAGCCGCTGCGTCTGGCCGGGACCGCGAAGCGGATGGGGCTGTCCCACGTCGTCGTCACCTCGGTCGACCGCGACGACCTCCCCGATCGAGGCGCCGGCCACTTCGCCGCCACCATCAGGGCGCTCCGGGCGCAGGTCCCCGACGCCTCCGTCGAGGTGCTGACGCCCGACTTCCTCGACGTCGAGGAGGAGGCGCTCGAGGTCGTCCTCGCCGAGCAGCCCGAGGTCTTCAACCACAACATCGAGACGGTGCGCCGCCTCCATCCGCGCATGCGCGGAGCCAAGGCGTCGTACGACAAGGCGCTCCGGCTGCTCGAGCGCGCCAAGGAGATCGCGGACTACCCGGTGCTGACGAAGTCGGGGATCATCGTCGGCCTCGGCGAGTCGAACGACGAGGTGCTCGCCACGATGCGGGACCTGCGGGCACACCGGGTCGACGTCGTCACGATCGGCCAGTACCTCCAGCCCTCCCCGAAGCACGCACCGATCGACCGCTGGGTGCACCCCGACGAGTTCCGGATGCTCCGGGAAGAGGGCGAGCGCATGGGCTTCGGCTCCGTCTTCTCGGGCCCGCTCGTCCGCTCGTCGTACCGTGCCGACGAGCAGCGTCACGCCGCGACGAGCGACTGCTAGAGGACTTCGTACGCTTCGGCGTGCAGCGTCACGTGACGCTCGTCGTGCTCCCTCGCTGCTGCGTGTAGGTCCACGCCAGTACGGCGAGGGCAGCGATCACGGGAACGATCGCCCACCACGTGAGGGAGGCGCCGAGAATCGCGCCGGCCGCGATGATCCTTCCGGACCAGGCTTTCGAGGCGCTGCGGCCGACCATCCCGGCGAGGACGAGGACCCCCGAAGCGGCACAGAGCGCGGCGTAGCCGGCCGGAGTGCCCGCCTCCCACCAATTGTTGAACGGGACCATGGCCGCCGAGGCGAGGAACCAGCAGCCCAAGGCGCAGGTGACGATGCTCATCGCGCCGGCCGTGAAGACCTTCCCCGCGGTCGACGCTCGTTGCGCGCGACGCCGCTCGAAATGCCACGCAACGTCGGCCGGCACCCCCGCGAGGAGCCGGCGCACGATCTCGAGCGCGGTTACCGCTGAACGGCGGCAGTTCAGGCGAGCGTCGTGCGCGTGTTCCCAGAGGTCGGATTCGAGCTCGGCCCGGCGGGCGCCGGCGTCCTCTTCCGGGAGCCCCCGCGTGTAGAGGCGAGCCCATGCCCGGACCAGGCGCATCACGTGCCGGTCGATCGTCACGATGTCACGATCCCCGTCTGCGACCGGACGACCGGCGCGGGCCGGACGGCCGCGGCGCTGCGGAGCGCGCGTTCGCCGAGACCGGTGACGCGATAGAGTCGCCGCCGCGGGCGGCCCTCCTCGGCCGCGACGAGCGGGTTCTCCCAGTGGCTCTCGAGGAGGCCCCGGCGCTCCATGCGCTCGAGTGCCTTGTACAGCGTCCCGTGGGCGGTGAGGCTGCGAGCGCGCTCCGTGTCACGCAGCTCCTTGGCGATCGCGAAGCCGTGGAACTCCTCGACTCCGCGCTGCCGAAGGAGAACGCCGTTCTCGAGGATAGACACCTCGAGCGGCAGCAGGGCATCGCGCTTCCGCCTCATGTCGTCATAATAGGCATATATCTTCCTATTAGTCAAGCGGACGGTCGAACGCGCGGCCGGCAGCCACCTCACCAAAGGCACCCGCGTAGCCCGGCTCGCTCGGACGATTGACCTACACGGAGGCTACGGGGTGGCCATTACACGAGGCCGCCGCGCGCCATCGCCCGGTAGTCGAGCGCCTTGTCGAGCACGTCGTCGGGGACGCCCTTTTCCCTGGCGACCTCGCGCAGTGACCGCCTCGAGGCCGCGGCCTCCTTGACGATCTCGCTCGCAAGGTCGTACCCGATGTACGGGTTGAGCGCGGTGGCGGCCGACAGCGTCAGCTCCGCGTAGCGCTCGCACTGCTCGCGGTTTGCCTCGATCCCGTCGACGCACTTCTCCGCGAGGAGGCGCGCGGCGCTCGCCAGCAGGCCGATCGACTGGAGCAGGTTGCGCGCCATCAGCGGAACGAAGACGTTGAGCTCGAAGTGACCCTGCATGCCACCGATCGCGATTGCCTGGTCGTTGCCGACGACCTGGGCGGCGACCTGCGTGACGACTTCCGGGATGACCGGGTTCACCTTGCCCGGCATGATCGAGCTGCCCTTCTGGAGCTCGGGCAGGAAGATCTCGGCCAGACCTGCTCGCGGGCCCGAGCCCATGAACCGGAGGTCGTTTGCGATCTTCGTCAGCGAGACGGCCACGACCTTGAGCGTCGCGGACTCCTCGACGAGCGCGTCCCGCGCGGCCTGGGCCTCGAACGGATCAGCGGGTGGATGGATACCGAGCCCGGAGTCCGTCGCCAGACGGCTGCGCACCCGCTCCGCGAACTCGGAGTGCGTGTTCAGCCCGGTTCCGACGGCAGTCCCGCCGAGCGGGATCTGGCCGAGGCGCTCGAGCGTCGCCTCGATGCGCGCGACCCCCTGAGAGACCTGCGCCGCATAGCCCGCAAACTCCTGGCCGAGCGTCACGGGCACCGCGTCCATGAGATGCGTTCGGCCCGACTTGACCACGTCGTCGAACTCCCGCGCCTTGGCGGAGAGCGACTCCGCGAGGCTCCGGAGCGCCGGCAGCAGGTCGTTCACCGTCTCGTCCAGCGCCGCCAGGTGCACCGCCGATGGGAAGACATCGTTCGACGACTGCCCCATGTTGACGTGGTCGTTCGGGTGGACGCCCTCGCCCGCGAGGCTCGCGATCACCTCGTTGGCGTTCATGTTCGACGACGTGCCCGAGCCGGTCTGGAAGACGTCGATCGGGAACTGGTCGTCGAACTCGCCGACGGCGACCCGATCGGCCGCGGCTGCGATGCGCTCGGCGATGTCGGCGTCGAGCAGGCCGAGCTCGGCGTTCACCCGCGCGGCCGCTGCCTTGATACGGGCCAGCCAGCGCGCGACCGACGCCGGGATCGGCTCGCCGGAGACCGGGAAGTTGGCGACGGCCTTCCGTGTCTCCGCGCCCCACAGCTCTTGCTGCGTGCCGGATTCCATGCCGACGAGTCTATCGGCGCCCAGACTCGGCCGGCCGCCTCTCCGCATCTCTCCTACACCGGCAGGTCGTACCACTTCCGACACACCTCGGCCTTGACTGGGGGTCTGACCCGGGGTCAGACCCCTGCGAAGTATCGGCACTATCCCGTGCACTTCCGGCACACCTCGGCCTTGACTGGTAGGGGGTCGGACCGCTAGGTCGGGCTACGAGACTCTCTGCAGTGCCGTTGCCAGCAGCTCGTCCCAGCTGACGAGCTTGCTGCGGGGACGCCCGTGCGGCTCGCCGCGGCTGGACTCGAGCGCGTCGATCGCCTCCCAGCCGTGGTAGGTGACGACGTTCACGCCGCGCTCGGCGAGGAAGGCGTCCACATCGCCGGCAGTCGCCTCGACGCGAGGGAGTAGGCCCGTGCGGGCGTCCTCGAGCAGGCGCTCGACCGTCTCGGTCGCGTCCTTCTTGTTCGTGCCGATGATCCCGGTCGGGCCGCGCTTGATCCAGCCGGCGCAGTAGAGACCCGGGAACCGGCTTCCCGCTCTCGTCGAGGACGCGGCCGGCGTCGTTGCGCATCGTGGCGCGCTCCTCGTCGAACGGCACGCCGGGAACGGGAATGCCCCGGTACCCGACGCTACGGAAGACGATTCCGCAGGGAAGCACCTCGCGCTCGTCGGTCGCCACTGCCCGAACACGTCCGCCGTCGTCGGCGACGAGCTCGTTGCGCACGATCTCGATCGCCTCGACCTTGCCCTCGCCGAGGATCGCAACCGGCGAGACGCGAAAGCGCAGCACGAGACGGCGCCGCTTTCCGGCCGGCGGCCGCGCCGCGTACTCCTGCATCACGGCCATATTGCGCGCGACCGCGGTCTCCGAGAGGGCCGCCTCGCTCGCGGGCTCGAGCTCGAGCTCCGCGGGGTCGACAATGATGTCGGCGTCGGCGAGCTCGCCGAGCTCCTTGAGCTCCGGGGTCGTGAACGAGGCCTGCGCCGGCCCGCGCCGCCCCAGCATCACGATCTCCTCGAGCTCCGAGCCGAGGATTGCGTCGATTGCCGCGTCCGTCGTGTCGGTGGGCGCGATCTCCTCCTCGGCCAGCGCGAGCATGCGTGCGACGTCGACTGCGACGTTGCCGTTGCCGACGACGACCGCCCGCTTGCACCGAGAGGTCGAAGACGATGTCCTGGAAGTCCGGATGGCCGTTGTACCAGGCGACGAACTCCGTAGCGGCCCAGGAGCCGGGCAGGTCCTCGCCCGGGATGCCGAGCCGCCGATCCGTCTGTGCCCCCACCGAGTAGACGACCGCGTCGTACAGCCGCGCGAGATCGGCATGCTCGAGATCGCGCCCGACCTCGACGTTCCCGAGGAACCGGAAGCCGGGTTGGCGGGCGATCTTCTCGTAGACCTTGGAGACGGCCTTGATGTTGGGATGGTCGGGGGCGACCCCCAGGCGCACGAGCCCCCACGGCGTCGGCAGGCGCTCGATCATGTCCACCTCGGCGGGGAGGTCGGACGCGAGCAGATGGCCGGCTGCGTAGAAGCCGGCGGGCCCCGAGCCACGACGGCGACGCGGAGCGGGCGGTCGGCACTCACGCGACGATGCTACAAAGAGCGTCTACCAGCAAGCAGGCTCACGCCGTGCTTGATGCTGTTGCGAATGCAGCCCATGGCGAAGGCTCGGGCATGCCGTAGCGAATCTGCAGGATTCCCCGTCAGTGGCTGCAGCCGGCGCCGCAACCCCCGCCGGCATGCGTCGCGACCGGGTCGCCCTCGCCGGTCGCCTCGTCCTTCGCCTGGAAGGACGAGCCACAGCCGCACGCGGCCTCGACGTTCGGGTTGTTGATGGCGAACCCGCCGCCCATGAGCGCGTCGACGAAGTCGATCTCGGAGCCGAGCAGGTACGGCGCGCTGTAGGGGTCGACGACGATCCGAACGCCGTTCGACTCGAGCTCGTTGTCGCCGTCCTGAGGGCCTCTGTCGAAACCGAGCGCGTACTGGAAGCCCGAGCAGCCGCCGCCCTGGATGGCCACGCGCAGCACCTCGGCCTCGCCCGCGGGCTCCTGGGAAGCGAGCTCCTTGAACTTGCGTGGCGGCGTTCTCGGTCAGGTTCAGCATCGCGATCGTTTCCTCCTGATCGGGATTCTACCAACGCGCCGCGAGGTAGCAGTTCGTGACACTCGTGGCACAGCCAAAATTTGCCTCTGTGCAGGCATTTCTTCAGTAGCTCCCGCCGTCCGCTTGTGCCGCTACAGTGCGCAGGGGCAGATTCGCCCGCCACCGGAAGGGAAGAGCGGTGCTTGTGCCACGAACCGCGAGAGCGACGCGTAGGTAGAGTCCCGGCGGCCTGATGCTCGACAACTACTTCCCTCTGCTCATCTACGGGCTCATGGCCGTCGCGATACCGGCCTCGATGATCGTCATGTCGTTCGTCTTCGCGACGCGGCCGCGGCGCCGGTCCCGGGCCCGCGACGTGCCGTTCGAGTCGGGCGTCTCCACCGGTCCTCCGCCGCAACAGCGCTTCACCGTCAGCTTCTACCTCACGGCCATGCTGTTCATCGTCTTCGACATCGAGATCGTGTTTCTTTACCCGGTCGCCGTCGTGCTCGGGAGCGTCGGCTGGTTCGCCGTCGCCGAGTTCGGCTTCTTCATCGGCATCCTCGCACTCGCGTACGTCTACATCTGGAAGAAGGGCGCGCTCGAGTGGCGATGAGCCGCAGGCTGGTCGATCGAGGCATCTCCTCGGAGCGCGTGTTGATGCGCCACAAGCCGCCGGGCGTCTTCGAGCGCGAGGTGGCCGAGCTCGAGGAGCGCCTCATGTTGACCACGCTCGACAAGGCGATCGCGTGGGCGCAGACCAAGTCGATGTGGCCGGACACGTTCGGCCTCGCCTGCTGCGCGATCGAGATGATGTCGATCGTCTCGGCGCGCTACGACATCGCCCGCTTCGGCATGGAGGCGTTCCGGGCGTCCCCGCGGCAGGCCGACCTGCTGATCGTGTCGGGCCGGGTCGCCCACAAGATGGCCGGGCCGCTCCGCCAGATCTACGACCAGATGCTCGAGCCGAAGTGGGTGATCGCGATGGGAGCCTGCGCGAGCTCGGGCGGGATGTTCAACAACTACGCCGTGCTCCAGGGCGTCGACCGCGTCGTGCCCGTGGACATGCACGTCCCCGGCTGCCCGCCCCGCCCCGAGGCGCTCATGGAGGGCATCGTGCGACTCCACGAGAAGATCAGGGCGGGCATGCCGCCCGCGTACGAGATGCGGAAGGTCGCCACCTAGCGTGGGCGCCTACGACGGTACCCCGGGGCTCGTCGAGGAGAGGGAGGCGCACGGCGAGACGACACTGGTCGTCGAGCGCGAGCGCCTGCTCGACGCCGCTCTTCACCTCCGCGACCAGGAGGGCTTCAACTTCCTCTCGGACGTGACGAGCGCCGACTACCTCGGCTGGGGCGAGGGCGTCCCGGCCGGCTACTGGGGCAGCGCCCGCGGACGCGACCTGAACGCGCCGGGGACGGCCGGGCTGCATCGGATGCCGGAGCCGAAGGCGAAGCGCTTCGCCGTCTCCTACCACCTCCTGGCTCTCTGCTCGGAGCCGCCGGCGGGCGCGGCTGCAGACCTGGCTCGACGAGGGCGAGCCCGTCGCGAGCGTCGTCCCGGTCTGGCCGACGGCCGACTGGCACGAGCGCGAGGTCTACGACCTCATGGGCATCGTCTTCGAGGGCCACCCGAATCTCGTGCGGATCCTGATGCCCGAGGACTGGGAGGGCCATCCGCTGCGCAAGGACTACCCGATCGGCGGCGAGCCCGTCCGCTTCTCGGAGGCGGAGTAGGCCTGGCAGACGGACGCGGCGAGCCCCTTCGCCACGGATCTCGGCTCCGGGCCGCCGCTCTACGAGGGCTCGCGGATCCCGCAGCCGATCCCGACGATCCTGCTCGTCCCGCCCGAGCTGCGAGGAGTCGGGCGACGTGCTGACCGTCAACTTCGGGCCCAACCACCCGTCGACCCACGGCGTGCTCCGCCTCGTCGTGTCGCTCGACGGCGAGACGGTCGTCGGCGTGCGGGCGGTGATCGGCTACCTGCACACGGGCTTCGAGAAGAACATGGAGCAGAAGACGTACTGGAAGGCCATCACGTACCCGGCGCGGATGGACTACCTCAACTTCCAGCAGAACGAGCTCGTCTTCGTCATGGCGATCGAGAAGCTGCTCGGGATCGAGGTGCCGCCGAAGGCCGTGTGGATGCGAACCCTGCTCGCGGAGCTGACCCGGATCCATTCGCACCTCGTCTGGCTGGGGACGACCGGGCTCGAGCTGGGAGCGATCTCGATCTTCTGGTACTGCTTCCGGGAGCGCGACCTCGATCCTCGACCTGTTCGAGATGGTGACGGGCGTGCGCATGCACACGCGCTACTTCCAGGCCGGCGGCCTCGCCGAGGACGTCCCGGTCGGCTTCGCGGACGAGTGCCGCCGCTTCGCCGAGGTGATGCCGAGGCGCGTCGACGAGTACGAGGCCCTCTTCGACAACAACATCATCTTCCTCGAGCGCACGCGGGGCGTCGGGCTGCTGTCGGCCGAGGACGCGATCGCCATGGGCCAGTCCGGCCCGATGCTGCGCGCGTCAGGCGTCGACTGGGACCTGCGCAAGCGACAGCCCTACCTCGCCTACCCGGAGCTCGACTTCGACGTCCCCGTCTACCCCGAGGGCGACGTCTATGCGCGCTACAAGGTGCATATGGACGAGATGCGCCAGTCGGCGCGCATCGTCCAGCAGTGCCTCGACGGCATGCCCGACGGGCCCTGGATCGCGGACGACCGCAAGGTCGTCCTGCCTCCGCGCCACGAGCTGCACACCTCGATGGAGAGCCTCATCCATCACTTCAAGCTCGTGACCGAGGGCTACCGGGTGCCCGAGGGCGAGGTCTACGTCACGCATCGAGTCGGCTCGCGGGCGAGCTCGGCTGCTACCTCGTCTCCGACGGCGGCCCGAGGCCGTGGCGCGTCCACTTCCGCGCCCCGTCGCTCGTCGCGCTCGAGGCGACCGCCACCTGCCTGAACGACTCGCTGATCGCCGACCTGATCGCGGTCGCGGCCTCGCTCGACCCGGTCATGGGAGACGTGGACCGGTGAGAACGCTGCGCGTTTTCACCTGGACCGTAGGGGCCGGATCTCATCCGGCCCGCGACCTGCGGGAAATATCGTGATGCCTGACCTCTACGACGAGATCCAGGTGATCGCCGACCAGTACCCCGTGCGGCGCTCGGCCGTGCTGCCCGCCCTGCGACTCGCGCAGGAACGGTACGGCTGGCTGCCGCCGCAGGCGTTTCGCGAGGTCGCCGAGGCGCTCGAGCTCACTCCCGCCTACTGCCAGGCGGTCGCGAGCTTCTACGACATGTTCCACCTCGAGCCGATCGGGGAGCACCTCGTCGAGATCTGCACGAACATCTCGTGCGCCCTCGTCGGCGCCCAGCAGACCCTCGAGGCGTTCGAGCGCGAGCTCGGCATCGCGGCGGGAGAGACCACGCCGGACGGTGCGATCACCCTGCGCACGCTGGAGTGCGCCGGCGGCTGCTCCTGGGCGCCGGTCGTCGTCGTCGACCACCGCTACCGCGAGCCCGTCACGGCCGACGACGTGCCCGAGATCGTCGCCGAGCTGCGCGGCATCGAGGAGAACGGCGAAGGGCAAGGCGGGGAGAACGGCGATGGCCCTTAGGCAAGTCATCTTCGAGCACGCCGACGGACGGGACCTCACCCGCCTCGCCGAGTACGAGTCGACCGGGGGCTACGCGTCGCTGAAGAAGGCGCTGCGCATGGAGCCGGCGCACGTCATCGACGAGCTCCTCGAGGCGGGCGTGCGCGGCCGCGGAGGGGCCGGCTTCCCGATGGGGCGCAAGGCGAGCTTCCTGCCCAAGCCCGACCAGACGACGAAGCCGATCTACCTCGCCGTCAACGCCGACGAGTCCGAGCCCGGCACCTGCAAGGACCGCGAGATCATGCAACGCGTCCCGCACATGGTCATCGAGGGCGTGCTCATCGCCTCGTACGCGATCGGCGCGAAGGCCGCGTTCATCTACATCCGGGGCGAGTACCTGGCCGAGTTCGAGATCATGAGGGACGCGCTCGAGGAGGCGCGCAGCCGCGGCCTCGTCGGCGCCAACATCCTCGGCTCGGGCTACTCGGCTACCGTCGTCCTGCATCGCGGCGCCGGCGCCTACATCTGCGGCGAGGAGACCGGCCTGCTCGAGTCGCTCGAGGGCAAGCGCGGTCAGCCGCGCTCGAAGCCGCCGTTTCCGGCCATCAGCGGCCTCTACGGAGCCCCGACCCTGATCAACAACGTCGAGACGCTCGCGACCGTGCCGAAGATCCTCGAGCTCGGTGGAAGCCGCTACGCGGAGCTCGGCGTCGAGAACTCGACCGGCACCCGGGTCTTCTCGCTCTCCGGCAACGTCGCGCTGCCGGGAAACTACGAGCTCGAGCTGGGGACGAGCCTGCGCGAGCTGATCTTCGACATCGGCGGGGGCATTCCGGACGGCCGCCAGCTCAAGGCGGTGATCCCCGGGGGCTCGTCCGTTCCCGTGCTGACGGCCGGCGAGGTCGACGCCGCGCTCGACTTCGACTCGATGGCGAAGGCCGGCTCCATGCTCGGCTCGGGCGCCGTCATCGTCATCGACGACCGCTGCTGCATGGTGCAGCTCGGCCTCCGCGTCGCGCAGTTCTACCAGCACGAGTCCTGCGGCAAGTGCACGCCGTGCCGCGAGGGCGTGCGCTGGATGGCGAACATCCTGGAGCGGCTCGAGAACGGCGACGCCGAGCAGGGCGAGCTCGACCTTCTGCTCTCCGTGTGCGACCGCATCCTCGGCAACTGCCTCTGCCCGCTCGGCGACGCCGCCGCGATGCCCGTCGCGAGCTACGTCGCCAAGTTCCGCGAGGAGTACCAGCGCCACATCGACGAGGCCGGCTGCCCCTTCCACGGCGAGTCGTCGCTCGAGGGCATCGTCGCCCCGGTCATGCAGCACCACCACGACACCCGCGGCCGGATCGAGGTGCCGGCGGGATGAGCGCGCCGGAGCTCGTCACGGTCACGATCGACGGCCGCGAGATCCGGGTGGCGAAGGGCTCCGGGATCGTGGAGACGGCCGCCTCGGTGGGCATCGAGATCCCGATCTTCTGCTACGAGCCGCGGGTGGGACCGCCCTCGGCGCCTGCCGGATGTGCCTGGTCGAGGTCGAGGGCCTGCCGAAGCTGCAGGCGGGCTGCACGCTGACGGCCCAGGACGGCCTCGTCGTGCGCACCGCCGCGACGAGCGAGCAGTCGGCTGAGGGCCAGAACGCCGTCCTCGAGTTCATCCTCCTCAACCACCCGCTCGACTGCCCGGACTGCGACAAGGGCGGCGAGTGCCCGCTGCAGGACCTCACGTTCCGCTACGGGCCCGGCGCGACGCGAATGGCCTTTCCGAAGCGGACGTTCGACAAGCCGATCCCCATCTCGCCGCTCATCGCGCTCGACAGGGAGCGCTGCATCCTCTGCTACCGCTGCACGCGCTTCTCGGAGCAGGTGGCCGAGGACGGCCAGCTCGTGGCGCTCGAGCGCGGGGCGAACTCCTACATCGCCACCTTCGAGGACGAGCCCTACCGGGCTCACTTCTCGGGTAACGTCGTCGAGCTGTGCCCGGTCGGCGCGCTGACGTCGACCGTGTACCGGTTCCGCGGGAGGCCGTGGGAGATCCAGAACGTGCCGACGGTGTGCGGCCTCTGCCCCGTCGGCTGCAACACGTGGGCGACGACCCGCGAGGGCAAGGTCGCGCGGATCCTCTCGCGCAACCACCCGGAGATCGACGAGGGCTGGATCTGCGACAAGGGGCGCTTCGCTCACGACCACCTCCGGGCTCCAGACCGCCTGACGGCGCCCCTCGTGCGGCTGCCGCGGCGGGGGCTCTCCGAAGTGTCGTACGAGGAGGCGCTCGACGCCGCCGAGTCGGGGCTGCGCCTCGCCGGGAGCTCCGTCGCCGCCGTCTTCTCGGGCTCGGAGACGTGCGAGCAGGCGGAGGCGATCGCGCGGCTCGTGCGCCAGGGCGCCGGCTCCGATCTCGCCGTCCTACCCGACGACCCGCATCCTGCGCTCGACGCCTACCGGGCACCGCTGGCCGCGATCGGCTCCGCCGAGATCTGCGTCGTGCTCGGCGACCACCCCGTGGTCGAGCGTGCTCCGGTCGTCGATCTCTGGCTCCGGGCGGCTCGACGCGCCGGCGCCGAGGTCGTCACCGTCCATCCGGCCGGCTCGATCGCCGTGCTCCCGCGGTCCGCCGCCTGGGTGTGCTCCGAGCTGCGCTCCGAGAGCCCGTCGAGCGACGAGCTGCGCGAGCTCGGCCGGCGCCTGCGCGACGCAGACCGAGTCGCGCTCGTCTGGTCGGACGACGACCCGACCGGCGGCGAGCACCTCGCCGCGCTCGCGGCCGCGCTCGGCCTCGGCGAAGGCTCCGGCGCGTACTGGATCCCGCGCACGCCGAACGGGCGCGGCGTCGCCGCGGCGTGGCGAGGGGCCGGCGACGGTCGTGGCAGCGAGCCGGCAGACGACGCGGAGCTCGGCGCGCTCATCGTGTCCGGCGACGAGGCGCTCGCCGACCCGCGCGTCGTTCCGCTCGCCGAACGCGCGCGCTTCGTCATCTCGACGTCGATGTTCATGACGGAGGTGACCGGTCAGTCCCATGTCGTCCTCCCGGGAACGTCGTACCTCGAGCGGGAGGGCACGACGACGAACCTCGAAGGGCGGGTGCAGCGCCTGCGTCGGGCCGTCGCCCGGAACGCTCCCGACGAGCTCGAGCTCTTCGCTCTCCTCGCGCAGCGCTTCGGTCTCGACGTCAGCCCCTGGCCGAGCGTGCCCGTGGAGGAGCAGGCGTCGCTCCCGCCTCGAGCCGAGGCGCCGGCCGCGCCGGCCGCGCCGTCGGTGACACCGCCCGAGCCGGCGAACGGCGGCGGCCTCCGGCTCCTGCCGCTACCGGCCGCTCTTCGCCGGCGCGGCGGTCGAGCGCGTCCCGCAGCTCTCGTTCCAGCGGCCGCTCGCCGAGATCGAGCTCTCGGCCGGCGACGCGAAGAGCCGCGGGGTCTGGACGGGCGACGCGGTGAGCGTCGGCGCGAACGGCACGGCGCGGACGCTGACGGTGAAGGTGAACCGGCGGCTGCTGGACGGCGTCGCGCGCGTCGCGGCCGAGCACGCCGTCGGCCTCGACGAGGCGGTCGAAGTGGTGAGGACGCGTGACGACCGCGAACGCTGCCCTCGACCTCCATGGAAACCGGAGCAGAGCGGAGGTTTTCATGGAACTGAATCAGCCGTGGTGGATCGACGTGCCGAAGGTGCTCGTCGTCATCAACGTGCTGCTGCTCGCGGTCGCGTACGTCACGCTGGCTCGAGCGCAAGCTCATCGGCCGCATGCAGCTTCGCTACGGCCCCAACCGCGCCGGCCCCTACGGGCTGCTCCAGCCGATCGCCGACCTCGTCAAGATGATCCGCAAGGAGAGCTTCCTCCCGGAGACCGGCGTCGACGTGCTCTTCGTGCTGGCCCCGGTCGTAGCCGTGTTCACGGCGCTGACGACGTTCAGCGTGATCCCGTGGGGGCGGCATATGGGAGATCGGCGGCTACGACGTGACCGGCTGGGTGACGGACGTCCCGATCGCCCTCGATCCTCGTGTTCGCGCTCGGCTCGATCGGCATCTACGGCTTCATCGTCGGAGGCTGGGCGAGCAACTCGAAGTACTCGCTGCTCGGCTCGATGCGAACCTGCGCGCAGCTCGTCTCCTACGAGGTCGCGCTCGCGCTCTCCGTGCTCGGCGTCGTGCTGATGGCGGGCTCGCTGTCGCTCGTCGACGATCGCCGAGAAGCAGCAGGAGACGATCTGGTTCGCCGGGCCGCAGTTCATCGGCTTCCTCGTGTTCTTCATAGCCGGCATCGCGGAGACGAACCGCGCGCCGTTCGACCTGCCCGAGGCCGAGTCCGAGCTCGTGGCCGGCTACCACACCGAGTACGGCGGGATGCGCTGGGGCCTCTTCCAGCTCGCCGAGTACGCGAACATGCTGACGCTGTCCGCGCTCGGGATCACGCTGTTCTTCGGCGGCTGGGGCGGCCCCGGATTGCCCGGGCCGATCTGGTTCGTGATCAAGCTCGTCATCGCCATCGCAATCTTCATCTGGATCCGCGCCACGCTTCCGCGCCTCCGCTACGACCAGCTCATGCGCTTCGGCTGGAAGGTTCTGCTCCCCGTCGCGACGCTGAACGCGCTCGTGACCGCCATCCTCGTGGTCGCCGTCGACTGAGTGATGCCATGCCGAACCCGCTGAAGACACCCAAGGGCTTCGCGGTCACGTTCCGCCAGCTGTTCCGGAAGCCGATCACGCAGCAGTACCCCGAGTACAAGCGGCCGATGTACCCGCGCTTCCGCGGCCGCCACCGGCTGCACCGTCACGAGAACGGGCTGGAGAAGTGCGTCGGCTGCTCGCTCTGCGCCGCCGCCTGCCCGGCCGACTGCATCCGCGTCGTCGCCGACGAGAACGACCCGGAAAACCGCGTGTCGCCCGGGGAGCGCTACGCGCGGATCTACGAGATCAACCTCTCGCGCTGCATCTTCTGCGGCTACTGCGAGCTCGCCTGCCCGTTCGACGCGATCACGCTCGGCAACGAGTTCGAGCTCGCGGAGTACTCGCGCGACGACCTCATCTACACGAAGGACATGCTGCTCGAGCCGCCGATCAAGCAGGTTCCGGTCGCCGACCCGGAGCTCTACGACACGCCCGAGCCGGTCTGGAAGGTGGAGTCGTGAAGGCACGACGCCCATGTAGGGGCCGGATATATCCGGCCCCTACCACGGAGCGAGGACGAGCCGCGTGTCGCTGATCCTCGCCTCCACGGCCGGCGAGGTCATCGTCTGGATCGTCTGGGTGGTCGCCGCGCTCGCCCTGCTCGGCTCCGGCTTCGCGGTCGTGCTCTTCCAGAACCCGTTCTACAGCGCGCTCGCGCTCATCCTCAACCTCGGCTCGCTCGCCGTGCTCTACCTGTTGCTCTCGGCCGAGTTCGTGGCGGCGGCCCAGGTGCTCGTCTACGCCGGAGCGGTGATGGTGATGTTCCTCTTCGTCATCGCCTACCTCGGCGGCAGGGCGGATGCACCCTTTGCGGGAGGCCGCTCGCTCGCCCGTGTCGCGGCGTTCGCCGCGGGCGGGGCGATACTCGTCGAGATCGGCGTCGTGATCGGCGCTGGAGGCCGGCGGCGAGCTCTCGACACCGGCGGAGATCACGAGCTCCTTCGGCAGCCCAGGCGAGATCGGCGGGCTCTTCCTGTCCGACTACCTGCTCGCGTTCGAGGTCACGTCCTTCGTCCTGCTCGTCGGCGCTCTCGGCGGCGTCGTGCTCGGCTCCCACGCCCGCCGCCGCGACGCCGAGACGCGACGAGGAGCCGACCGGCTCCCGCGCGGCGAGGCGGTGACGCACTGATGCTCGGGCCCGGCATCGCCACGTACCTCGATCGTCTCCGTGATCCTGTTCGCGACGGGCACCGTCGGCGTGCTCGTGCGGCGCAGCCCGCTGATCGTCCTCCTCGCGCTCGAGATCATGCTGAACGCGGGCAACCTGGCCCTGATCGCGTTCGCCCGCCAGACCGGCAACGGCGCGGGCCAGATCTTCGCCCTCACCGTGATGATCGTCGCCGCCGCCGAGGTCGTCGTCGGCCTCGGCCTGATCGTGGCGATGTCCCGGCGGAAGGTCGAGCTCGACGTCGACAAGCTCAGCACGCTGAGGGGCTGAGCTGGTCGCCGCGGCCTGGATCACGCTCTTCGCTCCCGCGGCCGCCGTCGTGGCGATCGCCCTCGCCGGGAACCGGATCAGCCGCCGCCTGGCCGGGCTGCGTGGCGGCCGGCAGCGTCGGCGTGTCCTTCGTGCGCCGCGGCCTACGTCTTCGCGGAGCTCCTCGACCGAGGACCCGGAGGAGCGCGTCCACGTCTCGACGCTCTGGACCTGGCTCTCGGCCGGCGACCTGACGGTCGGCTTCGACATCGTCATCGACCCGCTGTCCGTCTTCATGATGCTCGTCGTCTCGGGCGTCGGCTTCCTGATCCTCTCGTACGCCGTCGGCTACATGAAGGGTGACGACGAGGAGCGGCGCTACCACGCCTACAAGGCGCTGTTCGTCTTCTCGATGCTCCTGCTCGTGCAGGCCGGGCAACCTGCTCTTCCTGCTCGCCGGCTGGGGCATGGTCGGCCTCTCCTCCTACCTGCTGATCAACTTCTGGCACCAGCGCACGAGCGCCGTCCAGGCGGGCAAGAAGGCGTTCATCATGAACGCCTTCGGCGACGCGACGTTCGCCATCGCGCTCTTCCTGCTCATCCAGCAGACCGGCCAGCTCGATTTCTTCTGGCTCGGCGCCGGGGCGGAGCCACCGGTCGAGCTCGATCTCTCGCAGACGCAGGCGACGATCATCGCGCTCGGCCTCCTCGGGGGAGCCGTCGCGAAGTCGGCCCAGGTGCCGCTCCACACGTGGCTTCCGGACGCGATGGAGGGCCCGACGCCGGTCTCCGCCCTCATCCACGCCGCGACGATGGTGACCGCCGGGGTCTACCTCATCGCACGCACCGGATTCCTCTTCGAGCTGGCGCCGGACGTGCTGCACACGGCCGCCGTGCTCGGCGGCGTCACGCTCGCTCGTCGCCGGCGTCATCGCGCTCGTGCAGACCGACATCAAGCGCGTGATCGCCTACTCGACCATGAGCCAGATCGGCTACATGTTCGTCGGCGCGGGGCTCGGCGCCTACGGCGTCGGGATGTTCCACCTCATGACGCACGCCTTCTTCAAGGCGCTCCTCTTCATGACGGCGGGGGTCGTCATCCACGCGCTCTCCGGCGAGCAGGACATCCGCAAGATGGGCGGCCTCGGCCGCGAGCTGCCCCGCACGGCGCAGGCGTTCCTGATCGGCACGCTGTCGCTCGCCGCGATCCCGCCGTTCGCGGGCTTCTTCTCGAAGGACGCGATCCTCGCGAACGCTCTCGCCGCCGGAACGCTCGGCGTGATCCTCTTCGCGATGGGGATCGCCGGCTCGTTCCTGACGGCCGTCTACTCCTTCCGATTGCTCTTCGTCGTCTTCCGGGGCAAGAAGTCCGAGCACGTCCAGCACCACCTGCACAAGGAGCGCTTCGAAGGGCCTCTGGCGATGATGTGGCCGGTCGCCGTGCTCACGGTTCTCTCGGTGATCGGCGGCTGGACCCAGGTGCCCGGCGGCTGGGCGTCGGTGGAGACGTTCCTCGAGCCCGGTCGCCCCGCCGCTGGTGGAGCCGGACGGGTGGATGGAAGTGGTCTCGCCGCGTGCTCTCGGTGAGCGTCGCGCTCATCGGCATCCTGCTCGCCTGGCGCTTCTGGGGTCAGGCAAGCGACGCGCCGGCGCGGCTGCGCGCGCGCTTCGCCGGGGTCGGCTCGCACGCTCGAGCACAAGCTCTACTTCGACGAGGCCTACGACGCTCTCTTCTACCGGCCGGCGAACCGGCTGGCGCTGCTTCCTCGGCCGTGCGGTCGAGGCGCCGCTCGTCCTCGGCTCCGCGGGCGGGATCGCCGACGGGGTGCGCGCGCTCGGCCAGCGTCTCGCCGCTGTCCAGACGGGCATCCTGCGCTCCTACGCCATCCTCGTCGCGCTCGCGGCAGCCGTCATCGTCCTCGTCTTCATCCTGGTGAGGTAGGACGGCGTGGCGAACTGGCTGATCTTCGTCCCGATCGTCGGCGGCCTGCTCCTCTGGCTCCTGCCCTGGCGGAATCCCGGCGCTGTTCGCGCTCGCCGTCGCGCTCGCCGAGGTCGGCCTCTGGATCGCGGCCGTCGTCGACTTCGACTACGGAGCGCCGGGGCTCCAGTACGAGACGACCGCGGTCTGGTTCCAGGATCTCGGCGTCTCGTACAAGGTCGGGCTCTACGACTTCTCCCTCTGGCTGGTCGGCCTGACCGTCGGGGTCGGGGCGCTTGCGATCGCCTACGGGCTGCGCGCCGGGCGCGAGCACGCCCGGGCCTACTTCGGGCTCATGCTCGTCCTCGTCGGCGCGACGGTCGGGGTCTTCGCCGCCCAGGACCTGCTGCTCTTCTACGTCTTCTTCGAGCTGATGCTGATCCCGCTCTACGTCCTCATCGGGGTCTGGGGAGGCGCGAACTCCCGCGGCGGCGACGATCAAGTTCGTCATCTACACGATGGTCGGGTCGCTCCTCATGCTCGTCTCGATCGTCGCGCTCGGGCTGTCGCAGGGCACGTTCGACCTGACGCAGATGGGGACGAGCGGAAGCGTCGCCATGTTCCTCGGCTTCGCGATCGCATTCGGCATCAAGGCGCCGCTGTGGCCCTTCCACGGCTGGCTGCCCGACGCCTACCGCGAGAGCTCCCCGGAGGTCGCCGCGATCCTCTCGGGGGTCATCTCGAAGACCGCGGCCTACGGCTTCCTCCGGATCGCCCTACCGATCTTTCCCGAGCCCGTGGAGACGATGCGCGACACGATCCTCGTGCTCGCCGCCATCGGGCTCGTCTACGGCTCGCTGCTCGCCTTCCGGGCCGCCCGACTTCCGCGGCGTGATCGCATACTCGAGCCTGGCGCAGATGTGCCTGATCCTGATCGGGCTCTTCGCCGTCAACGACTCCGGCGTTCAGGGCGCGCTGCTCCAGATGATCAACCACGGCCTCATCTCGGCGGGCCTGTTCCTGCTGGCGGGCTACATCGAGCGCCGCACCGCGACCGGCCAGTTCGCGCAGCTCGGCGGCATGGCGCGCGGGAGACCCATCCTGGCGACGATCCTGATCACGATCGGGGTGATCGCGCTCGCGGTGCCCGGCTCCTCGCGCGTTCGCCGCCGAGTTCCTGATCCTCAACGGCATCTTCACGCGTCGGCTGGGGCTGGGCCGTCGTCGGCGCGATCGCCATCGTGCTCGCCGCCATGTACATGCTGCGCGCGATCTCGGCCGCGCTGCACGAGGAGAAGGGCCCGGCCGTCCACGATCGCGCGCTCGACCTACGGCCGCACGAGCTCGCGGTGCTCATGCCCGTGGTGGCCGTGCTCCTCTTCCTCAGCTTCTGGCCTGCCGGCATCACCGACCACAGCTTCGGCGGCCAGCCGAGCACGTTCGTGATCGCCGAGGTCACCGACGCGTCGTCCACGGTCGTGGAGGCAGCGCCGTGATCGACACGCCGACCATCGACTGGGCGGGGCTCTCCCCGTACCTCGCCGTTCTCGCCGGAGCGGGCCTGATCATGCTCGTCGCCCCGTTCGCGCCGGAGCGCCTGCGCAACGGAATCGGCGCCGCCTTCGCAACCGTCGCGTTCGCCGGGGCGATGGCGGCGGCGATCGCCCTGTACGTCGCCGACGAGAACGGCCGCGGGATCGTGGCCGACGCGATCCGGCGAGACCGGCTGTCCGACCTCGCCCAGATCCTGATCTTCGGCGTCGGCCTGCTCGCCGTCTTCACGGGCTACCGCGAGCGCGACGCGGCCGAGCGGCGGGCCGAGTACTACGTGCTGCTTCTCTCCGCCGCCGGGGGCATGGCCTTCTTCGTCGCCGCGAACGACCTCATCTCGCTCTTCCTCGGCCTCGAGTGGTTCTCGATCTCGCTCTACATCCTCTGTGCGTTGACGCTCACCCGCACGCAGGCGCTGGAGGCCGGCCTCAAGTACCTCATCATCGGAGGCTTCAGCTCGGCCATCCTCCTCTTCGGCAGCGCGCTCGTCTTCGGAGCGACCGGCGAGGTGGGCTTCGAGGCGATCGGCGCGGCTGCCGGCGACGCCGACCGGCTGTTCCTCGTCGCCGGCCTCGCGCTGCTCCTCGTCGGACTGGCGTTCAAGGCCTCCGCCGCACCGTTCCACCAGTGGACGCCCGACGTCTACGAGGGAGCCGCCACCCCCGTGACGGGCTTCATGGCCGCGGCCACGAAGGTGGCGGCGCTCGTGCTCACGCTTCGCTTCCTGACGATCGCCTTCCCCGGCGAGGCGGAGCTCTGGACGATCACGCTCGGCGTCATCGCCACGGTGTCGCTCGCCTGGGGCAACCTCGGCGCGCTCGTCCAGCGCAACGTCAAGCGCCTGCTCGCCTACTCGAGCATCTCGCACGCCGGTTTCCTGCTGATGCCGGTGGCGGCCGGCAACGCGCTCGGCGGCCGGGCGCTCGTCTACTACCTGATCCCCTACGCTGCGCTGTCGGTCGGGTCGTTCGCCGTCGTGACGCTGCGCGAGCGCGAGCTCGGCCGGCCGGTCACGATCGAGGGCATGGGAGGGCTCGGCTGGGAGCAGCCGCTGCACGGGGCCGCGATGGCGATCTTCATGCTCGGCTTCGTCGGCCTGCCGCCGACCGGCCTCTTCGTCGGCAAGTTCTACGCGTTCTCCGCGCTCTACGAACGCGGCTGGATCTGGCTGATGGTGATCGGGGCGGTCTTCACCGCCGTCTCGATCTACTACTACCTCGGAGTCGTCCGCTCGATGTACATGCGCGGCCCGCGTCTCGCCGCCGCCCCGGCGGGCGGCTCGCCTCCGCGCGACCGGGGCATCGACGCGGTGGTGGTGGCCTCGCTCGTCGTCGGCGTCGGCTCGTTCTTCGCGGTGGACAAGCTCATCGAGCTCGGCGCGCAACGCGACGGAGTTCCTGCCCTTCCCGTTCTAGGCGGTTGGAAGGCCGGTCTACGGGAGGAGCTCGGCGACGCTGATCTCGGCGCCCGGCGCGGCCAGCGGCACGACGACGTCGCCGGCGCGCAGGACCTGAGTGTCGCCATACGCGTGGCCGTAACGCGCCGCCCGATCCTCGGCCGGGTTCCGGTACACCTCGAGCACGCCGTCGCCCACGTTCACGATCCAGTACTCGGCGATTCCGGCCCGGGCGTAGAGGCTGCCCTTCGAGCGCCGGGCGTAGGCAAGCGTCGTCTCGGCGACCTCGACGATCAGCAGCGCGGAGTCAGGGTGCGCCGCCAGATAGTCCCGAGACGTGCCGGCCACGACCGCGAGGTCGGGCTCGGGCTCGGACGCCGGGTCGAGCGCGAACGGCAGCTGCACGCGGACGTGCGTATGTCCGAAAACGACGCAGAGCACGTCATGGACGAGCCCGATCGTCCCCGCGTGAGGGGTGCCCTGAGGGGTCATGGCGAGGATCTCTCCGTCGATCAGCTCGAGCCGCTCATCAGGCCCGAAGAGGCCGTGCTCGATCATGCGGTCGTACTCCGCTCGGGTCCACCGGCGCTGCTCGATCCCGCTCGCCTGCGTCGCGTGCATCAGGAAGCCTCCTGCCGCCGAGTATGGCACAGCTCACGCCGAGATCTGTGCCGGCTTCGGGACAAGCCCGTGCCAGCTTCGTTACGGGGATGGTGCGGCGGTGTCCGTGAGCACCGCCCAACGGATCGGCACGGGCCTCGCCAGCTACCGCGACGGGCAGCGATGGCCCAGGCTGGGCTGCAGGTGGTCTACGGCACGAGGTCGGCGACCGGGACCGTCACGCCGGGAGCGGCGAGCGGCACGATCGTGTCCCCGGGACGCAGCCGCTCGATGACCCGATAGGCCCAGCCGTAGCGGGCAGACTCTTCCTCAGCGGGATCGCGGTGGACCTCGAGCACGCGCCGATTCACGTCGACGATCCAGTACTCAAGGACGCCTGCACGAGCATAGAGCGAGCCCTTGCTGCGGCGGTCGAACGACAGGGTCGTGTCGGCGACCTCGACGATGAGCGCGGTTTGCTCCGGATGGCCCTCGAAGTAGTCGAGCGGGGCTCCGGCGACCACGGCCAGGTCCGGCTCCGGCTCCGATACCGGGTCGAGCGCGAACGGCATCTGGACGCGAACGTGGTAGCCGCGCTCGAAGGCCGTGCGTAGTACCTCGTGGAGGTGCGTTACCAGTGCGGCATGTGGGCTGTGCTGCTGCGGGGCCATCGTCAGGATCTCGCCGTCGATCAGCTCGACCCGCTCGTCCTCGCGCAGCAGGCCGTGCTCGATCAGGCGCTCGTACTCCGCGCGGGTCCACCGGCGCGGCCTGTGAACGCTCGCCTGGGTCGCGTGCATCAGAGGACCTCCTGACAGCGAGTATGGCACAGCGTGGTCGCACCGTCTGCGCCGAATCCCGCGCGGACCTGTGTCGGCATCGACCCCTCGTCTGACGAGCCGCCGCCGGCTCGGGTCTCGGCGACGAGCGTGGCTCCGGGCGCTAATGGGTAACGATGTAGCCGTCGTCCCAGACGGAGGATGCGATGAGTGTCGTCGTGCTCGGAGCCGGCTCGACCGGCGAGGCGTTCGTGGCCGCGCTGCGGCGGCTCGATGCTGACGTCCCGATCGCCATTGTCGAGCGCAAGCTGGTCGGGGGAGAGTGCTCGTACTACGCCTGCATGCCGACGAAGGCCCTGCTTCGGCCCGGGGAAGCGCTTGCGGCCGCTCGCAACGTTCCCGGCGCCGCCGAGGCCGCTACCGGGTCGCTCGACACGGAGCGCGTCTTCTGGCACCGCGACCAGGTCACTTCGGGCTGGGACGATTCCGGGCAGGAATCCTTCCTCACCGAGCTCGACGTCGAGCTCGTCCGCGGCGAGGGCCGGGTGATCGAGCCGGGCCTCGTCCGCGTCGATGATCGCGACCTCCCGTACGAGAAGCTCGTCATAGCCACGGGCTCGGTCGCCGCCGTACCGCCGATCCCGGGCCTCGCGGAGGCCGCCTTCTGGACGAATCGGGACGCCACGACGACCCGCGAGATCCCGGAGAGCATCGTCGTGCTCGGCGCGGGGCCGGTGGGCTGCGAGCTCGCCCAGTTCTTCCGGCGCCTGGGATCTCGGGTGGCACTCGTCGACATCGCCGACCACGTGCTGCCACGCGACGATCCCGAGGTGGCCGGGATCCTCCAGGAAGCGTTGGCAGGCGAGGACATAGCGCTCCATCTCGGAGTCAAGATCGAACGCGTCGACGAGCGCGGCTCTGAATCGTTCCGGCTTACCCTCGAAGGCGAGCGACGTCGTCGAGGCGGAGCGACTGCTCGTCGCGACCGGTCGCAAGGCGAACGTCGACGGCTTCGGCTTCGAGCAGCTCGGCCTGACCATCGGCAAGTCGGGCATCGAGGTCGACGAGCGCCTGCGCGCGGCGAAGAACGTCTGGGCGATCGGCGACGTGAACGGCATCGCCATGTTCACGCACGTCGGCAAGTACCAGGCGCGAGTCGCGGCGGCGGACGCCGCGGGCCTCGACGCGCGCGCCGACCACTCTGCGGTTCCGGCCGTGACCTTCACCGACCCGCAGGTGGCCTCGGTCGGCCAGACGTCCGGCAAGGGGCTCGCGACCTCGACCTGGAAGGTGAACGCGACCGCCCGCGCCTCGACCTACGAGCGCCCAAAGCGCGACGGGCTGCTGAAGGTCTTCGCCGACCCGAGAGCGCGGCGTGCTCGTCGGGCGCCGTCGCCGTCGGGCCGGAGGCCGGGGAGTGGCTCGGCCAGCTCACGCTCGCCGTCAAGGCCGCGGTTCCGGTGGACGTGCTGCGCGAGACCATCCAGCCCTACCCGACGTTCTCCGAGGCGGTGTACTTCGCGGTCAGGGACCTGCCGTTCTGAACGACCGCGGGCCGGATGAGATCCGGCCGCTACACCTTTGTCGCCGTGGCGAGACGGACGCCGAAGGCGACAAGGACGGCACCGGTCACGCCCTCGATCGTCCGCCTGATCGCCGGCCGCCTCAACGCGTCGCCCGCGCGCGCCACCGCGATCGCGTAGCCCGCGAGCCAGACGAACGTCAGCAGGTTGAAGAGCAGCCCGAGCGCGAGCAGGCCGGCGAACGATGCGCCCCCGTCACCCGCGAACTGCGGCAGCAGGCTCGTGAAGAACACGGCCATCTTCGGGTTGCCGAGATTGCTGAGCACGCCCTGGCGGAATCCCGCTCGCGGCGCGAGGCGGGGCCGGCCGCCGGCGAGCTCCGCATGGGCGGACGGCACGCCCGTGAACGCCGCCCTGAGCGCCTGGAGGCCGATGAGCACGAGGTAGGCGGCGCCGGCGAGCTTGACCGCCGTGAACACGGGCTCGGAAGCTGCGAGCAGCGCGGCCACGCCGGCCGCGGTCGCGACGGTCCAGACCGCCTGGCCGGCAGTGACACCGGCCGCGGTGGCAAGGCCTGCCCCGCGACCGCCAACGAGAGTGTTGCGGATCGTCAGAGCCGTGTCCTGGCCGGGCGTGACGATCACGAGGACAGCGATGCCGAGGAACGCGACGAGGTCGTGCACCACGCCCGTGAGTGTAGGGACGCGCCATCGAGCCGGATAGGCTGGCGCGATGTTCTACCGGCCCGGCGAGGAGCACGGACTGCGGGGAAACCCGTTCAACCAGCTCGTGATCCCGCGCCCGATCGGCTGGATCTCGTCGCTCGACGCGGAGGGCCGCGTGAACCTGGCGCCGTTCTCCTTCTTCAACGCGGTCGCGTACGTGCCGCCGCAGGTGATGTTCTCGACCACCGGGCCCCACGCCGAGGGTGGCGCCAAGGACTCCCTGCACAACGTGCGCGAGACCGGCGAGTTCGTCTTCAACCTGGCGACGTGGCCGCTGCGCGAGGCGGTCAACCTGACGAGCACGCCGGCGCCGCGTGGCATCGACGAGCTCGAGCTGGCCGGCCTCACGCCGGCTCCGGCCCACGTCGTCTCGCCGCCCCGCGTCGCGGAGAGCCCCGTTCACCTCGAGTGCACGCTGGTCGAGATCGTGGAGCTACGCACGCCCGACCGCGAGGCGCACACGAACACGACCGTGTTCGGCGAGGTCGTCGGCGTCCACATCGCCGACGAGGCGATCGTCGACGGCCGCGTCGACGCGCTGCGCCTCGACCCGATAGCGAGGCTCGGCTACGACGAGTACACCCGCGTCGTCGAGGTCTTCGCGATGACACGCCCCGGCTGGCCGATCTAGACTCGCGCTACCCTCCGGCCGACACCGACAAGGAGGACGGATGGCAAACGGCACGCTGACCTGGCTCGGGCACGCGTCCTTCCGGATCGACAGCCCCGGGGAGAAGCGGATCTACATCGACCCCTGGCCCAGCGGTACCCACCTACCCCGCTGCCGAGAAGGAGCCGGAGCGGATCGACGTGATCGTCGTCACGCACGGCCACGGAGATCATGCGGGCGACGCGGCCGAGCTCGGCAAGAAGTCCGGGGCCCGCCTCGTCGCGATCCACGAGCTCGCCGGCTGGCTCGACGGCCAGGGCTATCCGGACGGGGCGAGCGGCGGCATGGGCAAGGGCGGCACGGTGGAGGTCGACGGCCTCAAGTTCACGCTCACGAACGCCTTCCATTCGAGCTCGACGCCCGACGGCAGCTATGCAGGCGAGCCGGCCGGCGTGGTGGTCGAGCTGGAGAACGGCTTCCGCCTCTACCACGCCGGCGACACGTGCGTCTTCGGCGACATGCAGCTGATCGGGCGCATCTACAGGCCCGACCTCGCCATCCTGCCGATCGGAGACCACTACACGATGGGCCCGCGCGAGGCCTCCGTGGCGCTCGAGCTGCTCGGCGTGAAACGTTGCGTCCCGTGCCACTGGGGAACGTTCCCGCTGCTCACCGGCACGCCGGGCCAGCTGCGCGAGCTCGCGCCGGACGTCGAGATCGTCGACCTCGAGCCGGGCGGGACAGATCGAGCTCTGAGCCCGGGACCGTGACCTACTCGATCGTCGCCTGCGACCTCGAGCGCCGCGAGTGGGGAGTCGGCGTGCAGTCGAAGTTCCTCGCCGTCGGCTCCCTCGTGCCCTGGGCGGAGGCCGAGGTCGGCGCGGTCGCGACGCAGGCGCACGCGAACGTCGCGCTACGGGCCCGACGGGCTCGCGATGCTCCGTCAGGGCTTCGCCGCCGAGGAGGTCGTCGCGGCGCTCACGGACGGCGACACGGGCCGGGACCATCGCCAGCTCGGAGTCGTCGACTCCGAGGGAGGGAGCGCGACCTACACGGGCGCGGCCTGCCTCGAGTGGGCGGGCGGCGTGACCGGTCCCGGCTACGCGGCGCAGGGCAACATCCTCGTCTCACGGGAGACGGTCGAGGGCGCTCGCGCGCGACCTTCGAGGAGACCGCCGGACGGCCTCTGGCCGAGCGGCTGCTGGCCGCGCTGGCGGCCGCCCAGTCCGCCGGCGGCGACCGCCGGGGTCAGCAGTCGGCAGCGCTCCTCGTCGTCCGCCAGGGTGGCGGCTACGAGGGCTTCGACGTCGCCGTCGACCTGCGGGTGGACGACCACCCGGACGCCGATCGCCGAGCTCGCGCGGCTCTACGCCCTCCACGAGCTGTACTTCGGCGAGACGCCGGCCGAGGAGTGGCTCGCCGTCGGCGCGGAGCTCGCGGACGAGCTACGCGAGCGGCTCGGCCGGCTGGGCCACGCAACCGGCGACCTCGCCCGCGACCTGACGACCTGGGCGGGCATCGAGAACCTCGAGGAGCGGGTCGACGGTGCCGAGCGCATCGACCCGGTCGTGCTCCGGGAGCTGCGGGCGCGCTGCTCGGCCTGGCGCGCTCAGCTGATCCCCGGGCAGATCCGCTCTTCCGGCCGCCCGCGCCCGCTCAGCGCGGGCACCGGATCGGCCTCCGGGCCGGCGACGAGCGAGCGAGCGCGCGCCGTGGCCGTCGCCCGCCAGGGAGTCGACAAGCAGCCTGAAGCCGAGGGCGAGCGCGAACGCCTTGTGGGCGTGCTCGCCGCCGAACGGCACGAGATCCGCCTCGGTCGCGCGCCCCGTCAGCACGTCGCCGTGGGTGAACTCGCCCATCGACGCGTCGCACACGAGCGGCCGGCCGTCGGAGCTCGGGATCCCGATCGCGAGCGGGTTCGTGCCGGCGAGGGGCGGGCCGCCGTCCGGGTGGCCGAGCCGAGCCGGGGAGGTCGCCGTCAGCGCGGCGACGAGCCCGCCCGTCGGCGAGCCGGCGCACCCAGTAGCCGAGCACGCCGGTCGGGAAGCAGTCCGAGGCGACGACGAGCCTGCGCCTGCCGGCGGGTCGGCGAGCTGCGCGTCGCAGATCGCCGCGAGCGTCAGGTAGCCGAGCGCGCCCCGTCCTTCCCAGCGCTCGTAGGCCGCCTCCCGCGCGACTCTGACCGCTCCGGGCGGCCGTATCGGGGTGCTCGAGCGACTCGAGCCAGTCGATCGCGCGACGAGCCCGTGACCGCTCTTGCCGCGCCGTTCGGCGTCGAGGAAGTGGTCGGCAAGCGTCCGTGCATCGGCCTCCGAGTAGCCGAGCGCGCGAGCGCGCTCGAAGCTCGTCGAGGCGTGCGGGCCGGCTATCTCCGGCCCCTCAAGCGCCGAGACGAGCGGCAGGTGCTTCGTGATGCCGATGCCGCGCTCGCGGCCGGTCGCGACGAGTCGCCTCGGCGACGGCGACGATCGCCTGGCTCGACTCGGCGTCGGGATCGCGAAGCACGACAGGGTCGCCGACGTCGGCCGCCTCGCGGAGAGCGGGATCGAGCGGAACGCGGCCGAGCAGCGGCACGCCGATCGCGGCCGCGCCAGCGCCTCGCCGCCTCCCTCGCCGAAGATCGTCTCGCCGGTCCCGACGAGGTAGGACATGTTCTCGACGACGCCGAGCAGGCGCATGTTCGTCTTCCGCGCCATCTCCGCCGCGCGCACCGCCACCTCCTGCGCAGCCCGCTGCGGCGTCGTCACGACGATGACCTCCGCCGCGGGCAGGAGCTGGCCGAGCGAGATCGAGACGTCGCCCGGTGCCGGGCGGCATGTCGACGACGAGCCAGTCGAGCTCGCCCCAGTGGACGTCGGAGAGGAACTGCTCGAGCGCGCGGTGGAGCATCGGGCCGCGCCACATGACCGGCGCGTTGTCGTCGAGGAAGAAGCCGATCGACATGACCTTCAGGTCGCCGCGGACCGGCGGGACGATCATCTTGTCGACCGCGATCGGGCGCTGGTGGATGCCGAGCATGCCCGGGATCGAGTAGCCGTAGACGTCGGCGTCGAGCACGCCCGTGCGCTGCCCCAGCGACCGAGAACGCCGCAGCGAGGTTCACGGTGAGCGAGGACTTGCCGACGCCGCCCTTGCCGCTCGCGACCGCGAGCACGCGCGTCTTCGCGTCCACCGAGATGCCCTGCGACCGCTCGGTGACGCCGCCGCGCAGCTTCGTCGGTGAGCGCGGCCTTCTCGCTCGGGCGACATGACGTCGAACGAGAGCTCGACGCGCTCGATGCCGGGAAACGCGAGCAGCTCGCGGTCGACCTGCTGCTGGAAGCTCCGCCCGGAGCGGGCAGCCGGGGACGGTGAGCGCGATCGTGAGCGAGAGCGCGCCGTCGGCGATGTCGAGGTCCCTGACCATGTCGAGCTCGACGACCGACCGGTGGAGCTCCGGGTCGATGACCCGCGCGAGCGCCGTGAGGACGTCGTCGCGGGACGGGGCCACGAGGTCAGGCTAGCAGCCCCCCGGCGCGCCGAAGCAGGTCGGTAGAAGCCCGCAGACACGTTCAGCGCACGGCCGACCCGAGAGCAGCGCCTCCCCCGATGACGCGCACGAGCTCCGGGTGGAAGCTGTCACCGTCATCCCGGATCGGAGGAGCCATGAAAAAGGTGTTCGAAACAGAAAGCTTTGGGAGATCGGCGGCATCGTCGCCGGCGTCGTCCTGATCGCGTTCGGCGCGGCGTCGATCTGGATGGGCGCGAGCGGCGTGAACACCGTGCGCGACAACCTCGCGCGCGAGCAGATCGAGGGGACGGGCGAGACGAGCCTCGACGGCTACACGGTCGCGGAGGGCGAGCTCGTCAACACCGGCTCCGAGGCGAGGGCGTTCGCCGATCTCATGGGGACGCACGCGCTCGAGGGAAGCGGGGGCCTCGTCTACGCCGACATGGGTCGCTTCCGGCGGCGGCCGACCCGGAGAATCCTGCCGGTACCAGCGATCCAGAGGCGGCCGTGCTGGACGAGGACGGAAACCCGGTGCCAAACCCGGCACGCAACACCTGGGTGACCCAGACTGCGCTCGCGACTGCCCTCAATCAGGCGTATTCGGCGAGCGCGTCGCGTACTTCGGCGTCGTCGTCGGCATCGCGCTCCTGCTCGCGGGAATCGGGTTCGTCGTGCTCACCGTCGCCGGCGCCCTGCGTCACCGGGAGCCCGTGCTCGCAACGGTTCCCGCTGGACAGACCCCGGCGTCCGCCAACGAGCGAGAGCTGTCCGGCGTCCGCTGACGACGAGCCCCATCCGGCAGGGAACGGGCCCCGGAAGGGCCCGTTACTCGTGGTGTAGGGCGGGCCCCGACCGGTCTGGTCTTCAAATCCCACGGGCCGGTCGGGGACCGGCCCCTACGAAAGAACGTTTCGCGCAGACTTGAGCGGCTCTTGAGCATCTCTTGAGACAGAGAGGCCGACCCTTCTCCTGCATGGAGACGCCGCCGAGCAAGGGAGAACCATGACCAGACAGAGCCACGCCCCGAGCCGTCGCGTGACCCGTGTCCTCGCCCTCGGTGCCTGTGCCCTCTCGGCGCTCGCGATCCTTGGCGCCTCGGCCGCGGCGGCGGAGTCCGTACCCGAGGAGCAGCCGGCGAGCGCACCAGCCAGCGACGTGCCCGCTCCGGCGGGCGGTGTGTTTACCGAGGGCGAACCCCACACGCATGGAGTCCAGTCCGTGCGGATCGAGACGTCGATGGACCGCTCTTCTCGGCCTTTGACAGTGCTGGTGGCTACTACAGCTCGACCGAGATCGCGCACAATCCCCGCCCATCCGGTCGGTGAGGTCAGGGAGCCGGCAGTCGGCGCGACCGCGGCGTTCGGCGCCGTCGCAGCGAAGGATCCGACCGGTCCCGGTTCAGAGATCCAGCTCGAGGAAACGTGTTCCCGGCACCGGGTTGACGGTATAAGGCTCGATCTCGCGGAACCCGAGCGAGCGGTAGAGATCCATGGCGGCACCCATGGTCGGGAGCGTGTCGAGCCGGACTCGCGTGTAGCCGGCTGGCGCGACGCCTCGATGGCAGCCGCCGCGAGCCGCCGCCCGAGCCCGCCGCCGCGCCAGGCCGGCCTGACGTAGAGCCGCTTCATCTCGCAGATCGGAGGCTCGAGCGGCCGTACGCCGACACAGCCGGCGGCGCGATCGGCCTCGATCGCCAGCAGCAGCCGTCCACCCGGCGGCGCGTAGGCACCGGGGAGCCCTGCGAGCTCCTCGTCGAAGTGCTGGAACGAGAGGTCGATCCCGAGCGCGTCGGCATACTCGCGAAAGAGCTCGCGCACCGCCGGCACCTCGTTCGTCCGTGCAGCGCGGATCTGCATGCTCACTCCTCGAGCGCTGCCGCAAGCCTCCGGCAGAGCTCCGGAGTCCGGGCCGCGACGACGCGCGAGCGGAAGGCGACGTCGAGCGGAGCCTCGCCGAACGGGCCAGAGTCGGGAAGCGAGATCGCGAGCCCCCGCTCGTGCAGCAGCAGCTGGGCCGCGGCGATGTCCACGCTGCGGATCGGCTTGAGCGAGAGGACCGCGTCGACGCGGCCCGCCGCGAGGTGGCACAGCGACAGCGCGAGCGAGCCCATGATGCGCAGGCGCTCCGCGAGGCCGCGCAGGCGCTCCGCGTAGTCGGCGACGTAGGCCGCGCTCGTGCCTTCGAGCGACAGAAGCTCGATGGTCGACCGCGGGCCCTCCGTCTCGAGGCGGTTACCGTCGAGGAGCGCTCCTGCCCCGCGCTCCGCGATCCACTCCTCGCCGGAGCCGAAGTCGTGCACGTATCCGAAGACGACATCGCCCATTCGCGGCCCCTCGGCGACCGCGATCGAGAGCGAGAAGAACGGTATGCAGGACTTCGCGTTGACGCTCCCGTCGATCGGGTCGACGATGATGCGACGCGTGGGGTCGGTGCCGAATCGCCGTTCCCCGAGCTCTTCCGACACGAGCACGAACTCGGCGCCGTCCCGGTGCAGCGCCTCGAGCCGCTTGACGATCGCGTTCTCCGCCGCGAGGTCGATCGCGACCGTCTCGTCGCCGCCCTCCCCAGTCCCACGGGTGCGACCGCGCTTCCCGGGTCGGCAGCTCGGCTGAGCAGCGACGCGGATGTCGCCGGCCGCACCGGCAGAGCCTAAGCCAGTCGAACGGTCACGGTAAGCTCGTATCCTGCGAGCTCGCCTGCCTGGCGTTCGGTGTCAGAGCACGCGATCGATGTTGGTTGCTGCTAGCTCTGCCAGAGTTCGAGACACCTGCAACACTCCCGCCGGACATGTTCGTGAACGGTGGAGGCGGGCGTTCGCGGACAGGACAGGGGGAGGTCCCGAAGATGCTCTCGACGCGCTCCGCGCAGGCAGACGTGCCTCGTCGGCGGCCTGCTCGCACTGGCCGCGACGCTCACCACGTTGGCGGCAGTGCCGCTTGCAGGCACGCCCCAACGCGCGTACGCCGGACCGCCGCCGGACGCGGTTCCTGGACTGGAATCTGAATGCGCTCGACGCGCTGACCAATTCGCCGATGCATCCGTGCCGGGCCTCGGCCAGGGGAATCCGGTCGCGAACCTGCACATGGCGATGGCGCAGGGGGCAATCTACGACGCCGTCAACATGATCGAGGGTGGCCACGAGCCGTACCTCGCATGATCTACCGCCGGCACCACGCATCGGCCTCGTTGGCGGCGGCCGCCGCCACGGCCGCGCACGACGTCGCTGGTCGGCGTGCGGTCGGTCGGTGCGTGCCGATCGTCGCCGGCGATCATCGCGACGATCGTCGACTCGCTGGACGCCTGTACGGCGATTCGATCGCCGCGGCGAGGGCCCAGGACGGGGCCGCGGCGGTTGCCGCCGGGATCGCGGCCGGGAGGGCTGCCGCGCAGGCGATGCTTCCAGCAGCGCGCAAACGATGGGCGGCTTCGGGCCGTTCCGGTTCACGAGTAGGGAGGAGCCCGGCGAGTGGCGGCCGGCGCGCCACCCGCACGACTCCTCAGGTCCGAGCGACCCGTTCGCCTGGGTGGCCAGAGTCGAGCCGTTCGTGCTCGAGAGCACGTCGCAGTTCCGGTCAAAGGGACCCCACGCGCTCGACGAGCGGCGCCTACGCCAAGGAGTACAACGAGGTGAAGAGGCTCGGGGAACACTCGGCAGCCCGCGTACCCCCGAGCAGAGAGGCAGTCGCGCGGCTTCTTCAACACGTCCCGCCGTCTGGAGATGTACAACCGCACGTTCCGCGCGATCTCAGAAGACCGAAGGGCTGACGCTCGTCGAGCAGGCCCGCCTCTTCGTGATGCTGAACATCGCCGGGGCAGACGCGTTCATCAACTGCTGGGACGACAAGGCCTACTGGAGCTTCTGGCGCCCGATCACCGCGATCCGCGACGGCGACGACGACGGCAACCCGAAGACCGAGGGCGATTCGAGCTGGACGCCGCTGCTGGCGGCAGCCGCCGTATCCCGACCATCCGTCCGGTTACAACTGCGTCACCGGCGCGTTCATGCATACCGCCGAAGCCTTCTTCGGCAAGAAGAAGCTGACCTTCAGACGTGGTCAGGAATCGCGCCAGACGTGCCCGACGTGACCCGCGACTACGAGCAGTTCACGGACGTCATCGACGACACGATCGACGCACGTGTGTACCAGGGAATCCACTTCCGAACCGCCGATATCCAGGGCGCGGAGATCGGCAAGGACGTCGCCCGCTGGCTCGACAAGCACTACTTCCAGCCGGTGAAGTAGCCGATCAGGCTGGGCGGGGCCGCGATCCGTTGCGGCCCCGCCCGAGCCATTTCGCGGAACGCCCTTCTTGGTCAGGGGCTACCCGAGCCTGAATCGGGCCAAGGTTCGTCGCCAGCCCGCTCGCGCTCGCGACCTCCTCAGGGCGGGTCACTCGTCGAACGGGGAGAACAGGAGACCGCTCGTCAGCTTGGGGAAGAAGTACGTCGACTTCTGCGGCATCATCTTCCCGAGCCTGGCGATCGCCTGCACCTCGGCCACGGTCGGGGCCCGCACGAGGAACGCGCCGCTGGCCCGGCCGCTCGCCACCGCCTCCTCCGCCTCGCGCGCCGAGGGCGTGAAGGTCACGTCACCCAGCGCCAACCGGTCGACCGCGGAGACGTCCAACCGCTCGAGCGGCTCGTCGGCCGCCGGAAGCTCGGCGAGCACCGCGCCCTCAGGGCGCAGGAGCACGAACGCCGGATGATCGCGTCGCAGCTCGCCGAGCCGGGCGAGCGCCTCGCGCACGCCGCCCTCGACCCCCGTGAGCCGGAACCCGCCGTTGAGCTCAGGCAGCGCGCCGCTGACGACGCGGTGCGTCGGGAAGATCGTGAGCCCCTCGTCGTCACACGAGACCATGACCGCCAGGACGTGCGAGGTCTCCTCCGTGGCCCGCTCCTCGTGGTAGCGAAGCGCTGCCTCGTAGCGGTGGTGGCCGTCCGCGATGACGAGCGGGCCCTGGACCGCGGCGACCTCTGCCGCGACAGCCGCAGAATCCTCGACGCGCCAGAGGCGGCTGACGACGCCCTGGAGGGAAGCGGTCGCATCCGGCTCGCGATCGGGTGCCTGGGGTGGTGGCCCGGAGTGCAGGAGGAAGATGGGCGACAGCTTCGCGTCGACGGCTCGGAGCAGGCGCAGCCGTGCTTCCATCGGCCCGGAGAACGTCCGCTCGTGGGGCAGGATGGCCCCCTCGCTCCCGGGGTCGAGACGGACACGCGCCACAAGGCCGCGGCGGGAGCGACGGACCCCGTCCGGGCCGACGAACTCCTCCTCCAGCCGCCAGACGGCGGGACGCTCGTCGCGGGCGAGCACGCCCACGTCGAGCCAGGCCCGATAGCGCTCGGCCGCAAGAGCGGGCTCGTGAGGCCGGATCAGCCGAACGACGTTGTACGGGCTCGAGGAGACGTAGCGCCCGAGCTCCACCGGTGAGATGACGTCGTACGGCGGCGCGACCAGCGTGTCGAGCGGCCCCGCCGTCCCCACGTCGTAGCGCAGGGCACGAAACGCCTTCACCAGGGCCACGCGGGCGAGCTTAGCATCGGCCCCACAGCCTAGACTCCAGCGTGTGGGAGCCGCCGTGCCGATCGCCGAGCTCGCCGAGGATCGGCTCGTCGACGGCGTCTTCGCGGTGGCGCGGAAGCAGCGTCTGCGCACCCGCGCCGGAGCGCCATACCTGGCGCTCGAGCTCCTGGATCCGACCGGCCGCATCGACGCCCGCGTCTGGGATGACGTCGAGCTTCTCGACAAGCGCTTCGGAGAAGGGGACGCGATCCGCGTGCTGGGGCGGGTGGAGCGCTTTCGCGACCGGCTCCAGCTCGACGTGCGCTCGCTCGAGAAAGCCGAGGTCGATCCCGGAGCGCTCGTTCCCGAGTCCAGGCGGGATCTGGACGAGCTCGACGGGTTCCTCGACTTCCTCGCCGCCGAGGTCTCGCACGCCGGGCTGCGCGGCGCGGTCGCCGCCCTTCTCGGCGACGCCGGGTTCAGGGAGCGCCTGCGGCGGCTGCCGGCGACCCCGGACGGCCACCACAGCTACTCCGGCGGCCTGCTCGAGCACACGGTCAACGTCGCGACGCTCTGCCGCGAGACGGCGGGCGTCCATCCGCGCCTGCGCGCCGACCTCGTCCTCGCGGCTGCGCTCCTGCACGACGTCGGGCGAGTTCACGAGCTCGACCGCGGCCCGCTCTTCCTGCCCACGCACGAGGGCCAGCTGCTCGGTCACGTCCATCTCGGCCTCCGGCTGATCGAGGAGCGCACCCCGGACCTGGCCGGCGACGTGCGCGCGGAGCTCCTCCACGCCGTCGCGGTCCACCACGACGTGCGGGCCGCGAAGACGGCCGAGGCGGCCGTGCTCTACCACGCGAATCAGCTCGACGCCGTGGCCGCGACCCGGCCCGTCCCGGACGCGTAGGGGCCTGGTCCCATCCGGCCCGTCGGCCGAGTCTCATCGCGCCTGTAGGGGCCTCGTTCATCCGGCCCGCCGGCCGGCAGGCCGGCTACGAGGGAGGACTCTGACCGCGAGCTGCGAAGGTGACCGTTCGCAAATCGCGGCCGGGCGGCGGGGGCGGTGTCCGGCCAAATCGATCACACGATGCGGATCCGCCAGCTATCCGTCGTTCTCGCCGCTTTCCTTGCAGCGGCCGCGCCCGCATTCGGCATGGGAAGCCCGCAAGTGGCCGCGCTGCAGGTCGCGCTCCACGCGCGCGGCGTGTATCAGGGCACGATCGACGGCGTGCGCGGACCGGCGACGAGAGCCGCTGTGGTGCGGTTCCAGCAGCGCGCGGGGCTCACGCCGGACGGCGTCGTCGGCCCGATGACGCGCGAGGCTCTCGGTCGGCGCGGACGCCCTGCGTACGGCAGCCGCCTGTTGACGTTCGGCGCCGTCGGCTGGGACGTGGCGGCCCTGCAGTTCACGCTCGCCTGGCACGGCTTTCCCTCGGGGGCGATGGACGGACACTTCGGCCCGCGCACCGATACGGCGTTGCGCCAGTTCCAGGCTCGGGCGGGCCTGGGCGCCGACGGCGTCGCCGGGCGGGCCACCTACCGAGCGCTCCACGGGCCGTTGCCCCGCTCGCCGCTTGCGGTCTCATGGCCCGTGGCAGCCCCGGTCGGCGACGGCTTCGGCCCGCGCGGAGACCATTTTCATGCCGGCCTCGACCTCTCCGGCGCCCAGCGGCGCT
Organism: uncultured Thermoleophilia bacterium; assembly: GCA_963838105.1. GTDB lineage: Bacteria > Actinomycetota > Thermoleophilia > Gaiellales > Gaiellaceae > CAWJNF01. Next base: position 99,833 of record CAWIQC010000033.1, read on the forward strand.
CCGGTCGTGGCAGCTCGGATCGGCGCTGGGTGGTGTACGCCGGCCCCGCCGGGAGCTTCGGCCGGCTGGTGGTCCTCTCGCACGGGCGCGGCGTCGAGACCTGGTAAGGACATCTCTCCCGGCTCCTCGTCACCAGCGGGCGAACACGTGGGGCGCGGCCGCCGCATCGGCCTCGTCGGCTCGAGCGGCCGCTCGAGGGGCCTCACCTCCACTTCGGAGGTGCGCGTCCGTCGAGGCCGCGGTCGATCCCCTACCGCGCTGCGCTAGGGCCCGTCGCCATCTAGAGTCCCGGCATGGAGCCGAGTCGTCCGCGCGGCCTGCCCGCACGATTGCCCGGATACCTGCGCGATGCTCGTCACCGTCGACGGCGACCGTGCGATCGACGTGGCAGGCGATCCGGAGCACCCGGTCACGGCAGGGTTCCTGTGCGGCAAGGTCTCGAACTACCTCGAGCGGGTCTACGCGGACGTCGTCTCCTCCATCCGCTCCTGCGCGACGGCCCCAAGGGCGAGGGCCGTTTCCGCCGAGCAAGCTGGGCCGAGGCTCTCGACGCGGTGGCCGCCGGCCTCACGAGCGCGCTCGATCGCCACGGGGGCGAATCGATCCTCCCCTACAGCTACTACGGCACGATGGGCGTCCTCCAGTGCAACTCGACGAGCGCGCGCTTCATGAACGCCATCGGCGCCACGCGCCTCGGGAGACCGTGCGCCAACGCCGGGCTCGCGGGCACGATGGCGACCGAGGGGCTGTCGGCCGAGGTCGATCCGGAGGAATGGCCGCACGCCCGCTACCTCCTCCTCGTCGGCTGGAACCCGATGTCGACCGCGCCCCATCTCTGGCGGTTTCTGCTCGAGGCACGGCGGAACGGGGCACGCCTCGTCGTCGTCGACCCCTACCGGAGCCGGACGGCCCGAGTCGCGGACAGCACGTCCGCCCGCTTCCCGGGACGGACGGCGCCCTGGCGCTCGGGATGATGCGCTCGCTGGTCGACCAGGGCCTCGCCGACGACGAGTGGTGCCGCGCCCACACGCTCGGCTACGACGAGCTGCTCGAGCGGCTCGAGACCTATCCGGTCGAGCGCTGCGCCGCTCTCTGCGACGTGCCGGCCAAGACCATCGAACGGCTTGCGCGGGAGCTCGCCACCATCCAGCCGTCACTGCTTCGCCTCGGCGTGGGCGGCCAGCATCACGCCGGCGCGGCCATCGCCTACCGGACGTTCGCGTGCCTGCCGGCGCTCGCCGGCTCCTGGAGGCATCGCGGCGGCGGCTTCTCCTTCATTCCCACGGCGACGACGGGCGCGATCGACTCGTCCCCGTTACAGGGCGAGGAGCCCACAGGAGCTCGGGAGATCAACATGGCGCACCTGGGTGCGGCGCTCACCGATCCCGGCCTCGAGCCTCCCGTGGCCGCGCTCGTCGTCTGGAACTCCAACCCCGCCCAGATCGCGCCCGACCAGACAGCGTGCTGCGCGGCCTCGCCCGCGAGGATCTCTTCACCGTCGTGCTCGAGCAGTTCCCGACCGACACCGTCCGCTATGCGGACGTGGTCCTGCCGGCCACCAGCCAGCTCGAGCATCTCGATCTCCACTGGTCGTGGGGTCATCACTACGTAACGATCAACGAGCCGGCCATCGCTCCCCGCGGCGAGGCCAAGCCGAACACGGAGATCTTCCGCCTGCTGGCCGGCCGGATGGGGCTCGACGATCCCGGGTTCGCGGTGACGGACGAGGAGATGCTCGCGTCGCTGTTCGCCGGCAGCGACCAGGCGGGCATCGACCTCGCCGAGGTGCGACGGCGAGGCTGGGTGAAGATCGACCTCGGGCAGGGGCCGTTGCCCCATGCGAACGGCGGCTTCGCCACGCCCAGCGGGAAGCTCGAGCTTGCCGCGCCGGAGCTCGGAGACCAGGGTCTCGACCCCTGCCGTACTACGACCCGCCCGCCGAGGTCGCGGATGACGAGCTGGCTGCACGCTTCCCGCTCTGCCTCGTCACTCCGAAGACCCACCTCTTCCTGAACTCCACGTTCGCCAACGGGAAGCGGCAGAGCTCCGCCCAGCCCGACCCGTTCGTGTCCCTGCATCCCGACGACGCCGCAGCCCGCTCGATCGAGGATGGTCGCCTCGTGCGCATCTTCAACGACCGCGGCGCCTTCCTCTCCACGGCGAAGGTCTCCGACGACACGAGGCCCGGTGTCGCCGTCGCCCCGATGGGCTGGTGGAGCCGTAGCTTCGAGGGCGGGCTGACCTCCCAGGCGACCACGTCGCAGCGGGTCACGGTGCTCGGAGGCCACCCGGCCTACAACGACAACCGCGTCGAGATCGAGCCCCTAGGCCGGTCCACGGTCTGCCCGTCAGGGGCCGCGTCGCCACCGACCGGGCCCTCCCTGCCGTCACACGTTGAAGCGGATGTTGAGGACGTCGCCGTCGGCGACCGGATAGGCCTTGCCCTCGAGCCGCTGGAGGCCCTGCCGGGAGGCTTCAGCCGCCGAGCCGCAGCGCACGAGGTCGTCCCAGCGGATGACCTCGCAGCGGATGAAGCCACGTGCGATGTCCGTGTGGATCGTGGCCGCGGCGTCCAGCGCCGTTTGTCCTGCCGGAGCGTCCAGGCCCGGGTCTCCTTGTCCCCGGCGGTGAAGAACGACAGCAGCCCGAGCGCCTCGAACAGACGTCGCACGACCCGCTCGAGGGCGGAGGCGCCCTCCCGGAACTCCGAAGCCTCGGCCGGCTCGAGCTCCGCCAGCTCCGCCTCGAGCTTCGCGTCGATGCCGGCGGGCCCGTTCACGATCTCGATCAGCGGCTTCGTCGTCAGCGGCTCGAGCTCGGCCGGCAGCGCCTCGTCCCACGCGGACAGCGGCTGGCCCGCCTCGATGTGCGCGAGGATCCGCTCCAGCTCGAGAACCTCGGCCTTCTTCTTCGGATCGCCGGACTTCGCCTCCTTCGCGACCCGCTCCAGCCTCCGCTCCACGTGATCGCGGTCGGCGACCAGCAGCTCGAGCCGGAGCTCGCCGAGATCGCGCGCCGGATCGGCGTCGGGCGAGAAGCCGTCGGCGACCGCGAGCAGCGCGTCCACCTGGCGCAGGTTTCCGAGCAGCGCGGCGCCCGTGCCGGGCACGTCGACGACGCGCACGGCGGCGGGCGTCACCTTGCGCGCCTTCACGACGGCGGCGACCTGGCCAAGACGCTCGTCTGCGATCGGGGCCATGCCGACGTTCGGCTTCGCCGCGACCGAGGCGTAGGCCGTGATCTCCGCACCGGCTCTCGTCAGCGCGTTGAAGAGCGTCGTCTTGCCCGAGTTCGGAAGCCCGACGATCCCGACCTCGAGCGCCATGACGCGGCGTTCGCCGCCCAGTGCTAGCCGCCGAAGCCGACGCGACTCTCCCGTGCGAACCGCTTCAGGTAGAGGACGTGCGAGCAGACGACGATGCAGGTCCCGTCCTCGATGCCGATCGCGACGGTGCCGTCTCCGCCGGCCTCGAGCTTGCGCTGCAGCGCGTCAGCGTCGCCCAGCGGCACCTGGGCGCCCAGGATGGTGCCGCCGTCGAACCCGATCTCGATGCGAACCCGCTCTTCAGCCATGTGCAACAACCTCCACGAGGACACCGTGAACGGACTCCGGATGGACGAAGGACACGAGGTGGCCGCCCAACCCGGGCCGGGGCTCCAGGTCGATCACGTTCGCGCCTCTCGCGGCGAGCTCGCGCACAGCGGCGCCGACGTCCTCGACCTCGTACGCGACGTGGTGCATCCCGGGCCCCCTCCTCGCGAGGAACCGGCCGACGGGCGTGTCCTCGCCGAGGGCCGCCATGAGCTCGACCCGGCCGCTCCCGAGCCGCAGGTACACGGCCTCGACTCCCTGCCCCTCGATCGTGCCACGGAGCTCGACCTCCGCCCCGAACAGCCGCCGGTAGGTGTCGACCGCCCCTTCCAGGTCCTCGACGGCCATGGCCACATGGTGCAGCGTCCCGACCTCCACGGCACGATCGTAACGATGCGACCCGGTCTGTAGGCGGCCGGACCTCATCCGGCCCGTCGGTCTCGAACCCTGACAAGAGCGGCGGCGCTCGGGTGCCAGGCCGGCTCGTAGCCCAGCGCCAGCGCGTCCAGGGCAGTCGGCGGCGTCAGCACCTGGACATCGCCGCGGCGAGGCCGGCGGCTTGCACCGACGTAGCCGCCGGGTGACCAGCGGAGCAGGCGGTGGCCCCGCACGGCGAGGAAACCCCCGTCGCGAGCGAGCATCGCCCCGTCGGGCAGCCCTGCGAGCGGCCGCTCGTGAAGCCGCTTCGCACGGCCGTCCAGCCGCTCGGCGTGGAGCCGGAGGTCGAGCTCCGGCGCGCGGCGGCGTGATGCGGCGCCGTCGGCCCGCGCGACCGCCTCGGCGAATGCGACGGCGTCGCCGCGGCGGCACTCGAAGCACGGTCGGTGGCCGGCCGCGAGGGCCGTCACCTCGTCGAGGAAGAAGAGCTGCGTGTACCCCGGCCCCCACACCGTCTCGCGGCGTCCCTTGAACTCGAGCAGGCAGCAGATCCAGGCCCGCGACGAGAAGCGTCGCGACGTGAGCCGGCGCGTGACCGGGTCGTGGATCCTGCCGCCGCGGTTACCCATGAACAGCCCCCGCTCGGAGGTCGCGGCGATGCTGCCGTCGGGAAGAACGCGGTTCTGCAGCGGCGCGCTGGGCGTCACACTCTCGCGACGCTCTCGAGGAGGCGCTGCGAGGCGAGGGTGATCTCCTCTACAGCTTGCTCGAACGCCTCTTCGTTCCGTCGCGAGGGCACTCTGTATCCGCTGATCTTGCGGACGAACTGGAGCGCTGCCGCCCGTACCTCGTCGTCGCTCGCCTGCTCGCCCGGCCTGCGGAGTGTCTTGATGGATCGGCACATGCCGACATCGTACGCGGCCTCGCGGCCGCCTACTCGCCTGTCAGCGCCCGGGGCGTCCCGACGGTCTCGGCCGCGTTGGACTCGAGCTCGACGCCGTCGAGCAGCTCCTCGAGGTCCGAGCGGGAGAGCGTCTCGCGCTCGAGCAGCGCGGCGGAGATCCGGTCGAGGGCCGCGCGGTGCTTCCCGATCAGGCGCTTCGCCTCCTCGTAGGCGGAGTCGGTGAGCCGGCCCTGCTCGTCGTCGCGAACCCGCTTCGTCTCCTCCGAGAGCGCGTAGTTGTCGGCGCGCATCGTCCGCGAGGTAACGCCGTCGCCCATGCCGAACTCGAAGATCATGGCGCGTGCGATGTCGGTCGCCCGCTCGAGGTCGTTGGCGGCGCCGTTCGTGATCCGCCCGAAGACGACCTGCTCGGCAGCACGGCCGGCGAGCAGCACCTTGAGGAGGTCGAAGAGCTCCTCCTTCGTGTGCAGGTAGCGGTCCTCCTGCGGCGTGTTGAGCGTGTAGCCGAGAGCGCGCCCGCGCGAGACGATCGTCACCTTCTGCACCGGCTGCGGATCGCCGACGAGGTGCGACATGAGCGCGTGGCCGGCCTCGTGATAGGCGAGGATCCGCTTCTCCTTCTCGGTCACGACGCGGCGCTGCTGGAGCCCCGCGACGACGCGCTCGAGCGCCACGTCGAAGTCGAGCTGGGCGATCGCCGTCGCCTCGCGGCGGCCGGCTGCGATCGCCGCCTCGTTGCAGATGTTCGCCAGGTCGGCGCCGGTGAGGCCCGGCGGTGTGCCGCGCGACGGTGTTCAGATCGGCCTCCGGAGCCAGCGGCTTGCCGCGCGTGTGCACGCGGAGGATCGCCTCCCGACCCGCGAGGTCGGGCGGCGAGACGAGGATCTGGCGATCGAAGCGGCCCGGCCGGAGCAGGGCCGGGTCGAGGTCCTCGAGCCGGTTCGAGGCGCCGATGATCACGACCTGGCCCGCGTCCTCGAAGCCGTCGAGCTCGACGAGCAGCTGGTTCAAGGTCTGGTCGTGCTCGCGGTTGAACGAGTGGCCCGAGCGGCGCATACCGACGGCGTCGAGCTCGTCGATGAACACGATCGCCGGCTGGTTGCGGCGCGCGGTGTCGAAGAGCTTGCGGATCCGCGCGGCGCCGAGCCCGGCGAACATCTCGACGAACGCCGACGCGCTCTGGGAGTAGAAGGTCGCGCCCGACTCGTGCGCCACGGCCTTGGCGAGCAGCGTCTTCCCCGTGCCGGGCGAGCCGTAGAGGAGGATGCCCTTCGGGACGCGCGCGCCGAGCCGCGAGAAGCGCTTCGGATCCCGCAGGAACTCGACGACCTCCTGGAACTCCTCGCGCACCTCGTCGACACCCGCGACGTCGTCCCAGGTCACCGACGACTTCGAGCGAGGGATCCATCGTCTGCGGCTTGACCCTCGGCATGATGGCGAGCGTCCGCCAGACGAGGTACACGAGAAGGCCGAAGAAGACGAGCGGGAGCCAGGTCAGCACCCCCTCCTTGAACGAGTCGAAGAAGCTCGCGACGAGCATCCAACCTTCCATCGGCGAGATCCCCGCAAAGCTGTAGGGGTCGGATCTCATCCGACCCGCGGGTCCTCACCGCGGCGGCTCGGCGCGAGAGCTACGCGGAGGTCTGCAGCGCCGCTCGCTCGAGGCGAAGGCACTCGTCGAGCGCCGCCCGTGCGACCTCGAGCTGCTCCTCGCTCGGCTCGGCGGTGAGAAAGCGGTGCTGGAGCTCCTGACCCGGCCACGAGAGCGCCTTGCTGGCCGGATGCTCCGGATTGCGCAGCGCCCAGCCGAGCAGCTCGCCCGAGACGGCGACGGCCCCGATCCCGGCAACGACACGGCCGGCTGCCTTACCACCCGGCGTGGTAGCGAGCCCGCTGGCAACTGCGTTTCCGACGACGGTCGACACGAGGAGCGGACCGAGCATGTGGGAGCCGCAGCGCTCGTGCTCCCGCGGTCTCGGCTCGTCGTGCTCGTAGCTCCCGATCGAGATGTGCTCGGCGCCGTGGTAGGCGGCGAGCTGCGTGCCGCGGAGCGCCAGGGCGACCGGGGAGAGGGCGAGGAGCGCGGAGGTCGCCTCCTGCCAGAAGGTGCCGAGCCGGCTCGCGCGCACTGCACGCGCCGCCAGGAGACTGCCTGCCATCGCCGCCACGACACGCCCCTGGCGGAAGGGGAGCCCGGCCTCGGGGAGCGCCCGGCGTACCGCCGGCAGCACCGCGAGCGCCTCGCCGACGCGGGCCGGTGCCCGCAGCAGGGGCGATTGCACCTCGCTCGCGCGGAACGTCTTCTCCGCGGAGGCCACCTTCACCCTGCCGTCGTCGGTTCGGATGGCACATGCCCAGGCATGCGGCCCGTGCACGAGTACCCCGTTCGCGAGCGCCATGCCGCCGAGCCTGATCTTTTCCTCACGGGTCACGAGGCCGCTCCCCGCAGCGCTGCCGGCGATCGACTGCGCCGTGGTGGAGCTGCAGAGCTCTCTGGCGGCGTGGAGGAGGAAGCGCGTCCCGAGCTCGAGATCGTCCACAGCGGCACGCTCGTCCGCGGAATGGACGAGCCTCGCGGCGAGGTCGGCATCCATGGCTCGCATCGGGAAGAAGCCGTACGCGATCGTGCCGAACGCACGCCGCAGGAAGTGGCTGTCGGTGAACCCGGGAAGCAGCACCGGCACGAGCGTCGCGCTCGGGGTCCTCGCTGGCGACGAACCGCTCGATGACGTCCCAGAGCGGCGTCTCGAACGCCGAGCGGGTACCGCCTTCCGCTGCCCCGAGCCACTCGAGCTCGTAGCCGTCGCGGCCCAGCTCCTCGTGGATCAGCGCCTCCACCTCGGACTGGCTCTCACCGGGCAGGATGCGGCAGTCGCAGATGATCTCGCAGACGCCGGGGATCACGTTGCGCTTCCCGGAGGCGACGATCTCGGTCGGCGAGATGGTCGTCCGGAGCATCGGCTCGACCATCGCGGCGGCCGCCGGCGAGGCGTCGCGGAGCCGCGCCATGGCGATGGCCGGATCCTCGGCCTCGCCGATCACGGCGGTCAGGAACGCCTTCGTCTCGGGCAGGAACCGCAGCGGCGTGTCCAGCCCGGCGACGCGCTCGAGCAGCGGCGCCGCCTTGACGAGCGCGTTGTCGCCGATGCTCGGCATCGAGGCATGGCCACTCTTCCCGTGCACACGTATGCGAAACGGCGAGCTTGCCTTCTCGGAGGTGGCGCAGAGGTAGAGCGCGCGGCCGGCGATCTCGATCCGGTCGCCGCCGCCCTCGTTGATGCACCAGGTCGAGCGCACCGACGCTCGGGATGCTCCTCGCACAGCCACGAGAGGCCGAAGTGCTCGCCGACCTCCTCGTCGGCCGTGGCGGCGAAGATGAGGTCGCCTTCCGGCTCGAAGCCCTCGCGGGCGAGCGTCGCGATCGCGACGGCGTTCGCGGCGACCTGGCCCTTCATGTCGAGCGCGCCGCGGCCCCACACGTGGCCGTCCCGGACCTCGCCCGACCACGGGTCGACCGACCACTCGGCCGGATCGGCGAGCACCGTGTCCGTGTGCGACAGCAAGCAGGAGGCGTGGCGCCTCCGGGTCGCGGCCGGGGAGGCGCGCGACGAGGTTCGCCCGCTCGGGGACGCGCGCGAGCAGCGTGCACTCGACACCGTGCGGCTCGAGGTAGGCGCGCAGGTGCTCTGCCGCGACGCGTCTCGTTGCCCGGCGGGTTGACGGTGTTCAGACGGATGAGCTCCGAGAGGAGCCCCGCCACCTCGTCCCGGATCGCGGCCACGAACGGAGGATAGCCAGGTCAGCCGGCGCCGGATGTCGCGCGGCTCGGCGAGCCTGCGAGAGACCCAGTGCCCGCCGGCGCTCGAGGAGGGCAGCATACTTCGGACATGAGCGACCTCTTCTCCGACGCCGCCTCGACGCGCCTCGCGTCGGCCGCGCCGCTCGCGAGCCGGCTGCGCCCGTCGCGCCTCGAGGACTTCGTCGGGCAGACGAAGGCCGTCGGGCCGGGATCGGCGCTCGCGCTGGCGATCGCGGAGGACCGCGTCGCCTCGTCCATCTTCTACGGCCCGCCCGGCAGCGGCAAGACGACGCTCGCCCGTATCGTCGCGGCGTCGACCGGAGCCGCCTTCGAGGAGCACTCCGCCGTATCCGCCAGCGTCTCCGACGTGCGCGCGGTCATCCAGCGAGCCCGGGACCGGCTGGGCGGCAACGGGCAGCGGACGATCCTCTTCCTCGACGAGATCCATCGCTTCAACAAGGCCCAGCAGGACGCCCTCCTTCCCGCCGTGGAGGAGGCGCTCGTGACGCTCATCGGCGCGACGACGGAGAACCCGTACTTCGAGGTCAACTCGGCACTGCTCTCGCGCTGCCAGATCTACGAGCTCGAGCCGCTCTCCCTCGACGACCTGGAGACCATCGTGCGACGCGGCGCGGCGGAGGTCGGCGCCGAGCTCTCCGACGAGCTCGTGCTCCTGGTCGCCAAGCGAGCCGGCGGCGACGCGCGCGCAGCCCTGAACATCCTCGAGCTCGCCGTCGCAGACGGCTCGCGCCGAAGGTGAGGCGGTGGCGGAGCGCCACGTCGAGGATGCTGCTCGCAAGCGCCCGCTCGTCTACGACAAGGACGGCGACGCGCACTACGACTTCACCTCGGCCTTCATCAAGTCCATGCGGGGCTCCGATCCCGACGCGGCCCTCTACTACCTCGCGGCCATGCTCGAAGGCGGCGAGGATCCCCGCTTCGTCGCGCGCCGGATGGTGATCTTCGCCTCGGAGGACGTGGGCAACGCGGATCCGCGGGCGCTGCTCGTCGCCGTCGCCGCCGCCCAGGCGCTCGAGCACGTGGGGCTGCCCGAGGCGCGGCTCAATCTCGCCCAGGCGGCGATCTACCTGGCCCGCGCCCCGAAGTCGAACGCCGTGATCACGGCGCATCGGGGCGGCGACTACGCGACGTCCGCGAGCTCGGAGCGACCCGGCCGCCGAAGATGCTGCGCGACCCCCACTACCCCGGCGCGAAACGCCTCGGGCACGGCGAGGGCTACCGTCTACCCGCACGACGACCCGGGCGGCTTCGAGGTCGACCACCTGCCGGAGGAGCTGCAGGGCCGGGTGTACTACCGGCCTTCGGGCAACGGCGAGGAGGGCGAATCGCCGTAGGGCCGGCGATTCGCTGTAGGGGCCGGATATACCGGCCCTACAATATTCGGGCGCCGAGCGCGCTCGCGACCAGCTCGACGGCGAGCCTGGCCGTTCGGTTGCGCGCGTCGAGGATCGGGTTCACCTCGACGATCTCGAGCGAGCCGAGAATCCCGGCCTCGGCGACGAGCTCCATGGCGAGGTGCGCCTCGCGGTAGGACAGCCCGCCACGCACCGGCGTGCCGACGCCGGGCGCGACCTCGGGATCCACGACGTCGAGGTCGAGCGAGACGTGGACGAACGACGCCGCTCCGCGACGACGTCGAGCGCGTCTCGAACGACGGCCTCGAGCCCGCGCCGGTCGATCTCGCTCATCGTGAACACGGCCAGGCCGAGCTCTGCGATCAGCCTGCGCTCGCCGTCGTCGAGACTGCGGCAGCCGACGAGCGCGACGTGCCTCGGGATCGACGCACGGGAGCGGCCAGAGGTCACTCGCGAAGCCCTTCCCGCCTCGGCCGAGCGCGGCTGCGAGCGGCATGCCGTGGACGTTGCCGCTCGGCGTCGTCTCCGGCGTGTTCAGGTCCCCGTGGGCGTCGAGCCATAGCACCCCACCCGGCCCGTGCACGGACGCCATGCCGCCGAGCGTGCCGAGCGCGATCGAGTGGTCGCCGCCGAGCACGACCGGCACGAGGCCCTCACGAGCCGCCTCCGCGACACGAACGGCGACGCGTTCGCAGGTGGCCACGATCTCGCCGAGGTAGCGAGCGCGCTCGTCGCCCGGGTCGGCCATCTCGCGCAACGGCGCGTCGACGTTGCCGCGGTCGCCGCACACGTGGCCGAGGCCGTCGATCCGCTCGCCGATCCCCGCGTACCGGATCGCCGAGGGCCCCATGTCCACGCCGCGCCGGCTCGCCGCGCCGAGATCGAGAGGAGCGCCGATCACCGCGATGTGGCGCGACTGCACGGGGGAACGATAGGGGCTGACGGCCATGGTCTACACTGAGCGGGCTCGGCGAGGTAGCTCAGCTGGTAGAGCACGCGGCTGAAAACCGCGGTGTCGCCGGTTCAAGTCCGGCCCTCGCCATACGCCCGATCTCCGGGGTAAGAGCGCACCCAGGCCGAAGCGCGATCGAGGCAGCGGAACGAGCCCGGACATGCATGGGTCAGCAAACCGTCGCTGCGCGCCCACCCTAGACTGCGCGCGTGAGAAGCTGTTCCCGCTGCGGTGGCGAGAACCCGGCGCGAGGCGCGCTTCTGCATGGGCTGTGGGGAGTCGCTCGGCGAGCAGGAGTCGCCCGAGCATTTCCGCAAGACGGTCACGATCCTCTTCTCGGACGTCGTGAGCTCGACCGCGCTCGGTGAGCAGCTCGACCCGGAGACGCTCTCGGAGATCATGAGGGCGTACTTCGAGTCGATGAGGGTCGTCGTGGAACGACACGAGGGCACGGTCGCGAAGTTCATCGGCGACGCGGTCATGGCGGTCTTCGGGATTCCGGAGCTCCACGAGGACGATGCGCTGCGCGCCGTGCGTGCGGCTGCAGACATGCGGGATGCGCTCGTCGACCTGAACGCACGTCTCGCCGAACGCTGGGGCGTCTCGATCTCGACGCGGACGGGCATCAACACCGGTGTCGTGGCGGGCGATCGGCGTTGTGCCCGACCAGAACTTCGTCGCGGGCGACGCAGGCAATGTCGCTGCGCGTCTCGAGAAGCTGCGCAGGTAGCAACGAGATCTTGCTCGGAGAGGCGACCTACCGGCTGGTCAGTGGCGCGGTAGAGGCCGAGCTGCTGCCACCTGTCGAGCTCAAAGGCAAGGCGGCGCCGAGCGACGGTCTACCGCCTCCTGCGTGTGAAGACGCCGCTCGAGCAGTCTCAGGCCAGCAACGAACGCGCATGGTCGGCCGAAAAGACGACCTCGACATGCTTGCAGTGGGCGCTCCAGCGTGCAGTCGAGGAACGGGCATGCCGGCTCGTGACGATCCTCGGCGCCGCGGGCGTCGGCAAGTCGCGCCTCGTCGACGAGTTCCTCGCCGAGGTGGACGGAGAGTGCACGGTTCTTCGCGGCCGCTGCCTGCCCTACGGCGACGGGACCACGTTCTGGCCGCTGGTCGAGATCGTGAAACAGGCAGCGAACATCGCCGACGAGGACTCTCCGCAGGAGGCGCGGGTGAAGCTGGAGGCACGGCTCGAGTCGTCGAACGGACGCGGCCGGGCTCGCCGATCGACTGGCGCAGCTGGCCGGGCTCGCCCCGGCCGAGGCAGCGGTCGACGCGCCGTCGTTCGCCGTTGGCCGGCTTCTCAAGAGCGTCGCTCAGGAGCGGTCCCGTGGTCGCAGTCGTCGATGACCTCCACTGGGCGGAGCCGACGCTGCTGGCTCTCGTCGAGGAGGTCGTGCGTACGGCGTCCGGGGTGCCGGTCGTCATCGTCTGCCTCGCCCGGTCGGAGTTCGTCGACATGTACCCGAGTGGGCCGTCTCCGCAGGCGGCACGAGGCTCGAGCTGACGCCACTCAACGAGGCCGAGTGCGATCGGATGGTCGCGCTGATGCTCGGCGAGACGAAGGTGCCGCCGAGCATCGCAACCGAATCGCGGCCGCCGCCGAGGGCAACCCTCTCTACGTCGAGCAGATGGTGTCGATGCTGATCGACGATGGTCTGCTGATCCGCGACGGTGGCTACTCTTCGGGACCGACCTCGCGACGATCGCGGTTCCGCCGGGAATCCACGCGCTCCTCGCCGGCCGGCTGGAGCGCCTCGGACGTGAGGAGCGAGCGCTCATCGGGGCGGCCTCGGTGATCGGCGCCATCTTCTACCTCATGCGCTCGATGCGCTTGCGCCCGGTTCGACGCCGGAGCAGATCTCGAGCATCCTGATCGGGCTCATCGGCAAAGATCTCGTGCGGCCCGCTCGGTCCGACCTTCCCGGACAGGAAGCCTTCGCGTTCAAGCACCAGCTGATCCGTGACGTCGCGTACGACAGGCTCTCCAAGGGACAGCGCGCCGAGATGCACGAACGCTTTGCGGACTGGCTCGAGGCGGCCGTGGGAGAACGTGCCGCCGAGCACAGCGAGATCCTCGGCCATCACCTCGAGCTGGCGCATCACTATCTCGTGGAGCTCGGACCGGTCGACGCACGCGGACGCGCCGTGGCCGGCCGCGCGGCCGAATGGCTCGCGAAGGCCGGGTGGAGGTCGTCCGCGCTCGGGGACCCGTCCGCCGGCGTTGCGTTGAGACGCCGTGCGCTCGCGCTGATGGATGCCGACGCGCCGGGGCGCCCGCAGGTCCTCGCGGAGCTCGGCGACGCGCTACTGTGGCGCGGCCTCTTCGACGAGGCAGCGCAGGCCCTCGCGGAGGCGGTCGAGTCGGCCGGCCCTGCAGCGTCGCGATCGAGGATGCTCGCGCGGCTCTCGCAGCTTCGCCTGGCTTTCCAGATCGACCCGGCGGCCGACTACGGCGCGATGGAGGCCGAAGCCATCCAGGCCGCCGAGGCATTCGAAGCGGTCGGCGACGATTTCGGTGCGGCCCGAGCGTGGCGCGTCGTCTACTGGATACGGTGGGGGATGTGCCGCCTCGAGCTGATGCGGCCGGCAGCCGAGAGGGGGCTCGAGCACGATCGGCGAAGCAGGGATCCACATTACCCGCAGGACGACCTGATCGGCGTGCTCGTCTCACTCGTCTGGGGGCCGACGCCGGCCTCCGTCGCTCTCGCCGAGGGTCTCGAGATCCTGGAAACGGTGCGTGGCCACCGCGGGGCGGAGGCGTTCGCGCTCTGCTTCCTGGGCCAGCTCCGCGGCATGCTGGGTCAGGCCGACGCCGCGCGCGAGATGATCGAGCGTGGCGTCGCTGCCCGCCAGGAGCTCGGGGATCTCCCCGGCGCCGCCATGAGCCACGGCGAGGGCCTCGGCTACTTCGTCGACATGGTGCGCGGCGACTGGCACGGCGCCGAGCGCGAGCTCCGCAGTGGCTACGAGGCCTTGAGGGCCATGGGCGACAAGAACTACCTCGCGGTTACCGCGGGTTGGCTCGCGCATGCGCTCATCGGGCTCGATCGAGACGCCGAAGCAGAGGGCCTCGTCGAGGAGTGCAAACAGGCAGCGGCGCGCAGCTGGGTGGCGCCCCAGGTGCTCTGGCGCGGAGCGGAGGCGGTTCTCATGGCGCGCCGTGGCGCCGTGCCCGCGGGAGAGGTCCTCGCCCGCGGGGCGGTCGAGCTCGCCCTGCAGACCGACCGCGTGGACACGCAGACCGACGCTCTCATGGACCTCGCCGAGGTGCTTCGCATCGCGGGCCGGGCGAGCGAGGCGGCGGACGTCGTCGAGGATGCGCTTCGCCGGTACGAGCACAAGGAGGTCTTGCCGGCCGCGGAGCGCGCGCGCAGACGCCTCACCGAGCTTCGCGAGGCTGCGGTCGTACCCTAACTTCTTCGTCCGACGGTCGCGGCGTCGGTAGCCGAGGTCGGGCACGGTCGCCGCAGAGCGTGGCGACCACGTCGTGACGCGCCGAGGGGCGAGGGCTTCGGCGAGATCGCTCTCCCCTTCGCGACGTTCCCCGCACGGCCACAGCGACCGCCGGCACTGACGTGGTCCTCTACGCGCTCGAGAGGGAGCCGTTCGTCCTTGCCGTCACCGGCCACGCAGCCACGACCCGCGCCGCTGAGCAGATCGTGCTCGAGCGATCGGCATGATAATCCAGTCGGGAATGGCTGCTGAGAAGGGCGGGCTCATGTGCTGGTACGCAAACGACTGGGGCCAGCTCGGCGACGACACGAAGCTCACCTGAGCACGTAGCCGGCACGGTCCGGGTGTACCGCACCCGAACGCCGTGGAGACTGGGTTGTGGCCGTCGCCGTCGCCGTCGCGGCGGTCGCGGTACTGACGGCCGTGCTGCTGCCGTCCGTTCTCGATCTCGTCTACGCGGAGCTCGCGCTCGGCGCCCTCTTCTTGTGGCCTATCGTCTCGGAGCCGCGCGCGGTCTCAGTCGACGCCAACGGGCTCACCATCCGCAGGCTGATCCGGCGTCCGCGGACGATCCCCTGGTCGTCGATCACGGAGGTCGTCTGCCGGCCTTCCGTCGAGGAGCCGGAGCGCGTCCGGATCGTGTCGGGCCAGGGCCACGTGCGCCTGAGTCACCGCAATCCCGGGCTCGCCGCGGTACTGGACGCGATCGAGGCGAACGCGCCTGCCGCCGCGCGGACGAAGGGCACCTGGCTCCGCCGCTGACACGCGCGCGAAAAAACGACGTCCGGGCCGGTGCGACCGCGCCGCGAACGTCGTTGGCGGGATGCTAGCGCTCCGACTGCATGTGGGCAAGGAACGCCGTTCCCTCGCCGGCGGCGAGCTCCTCGAAATCTCCGAAGCCGAGTGGCGCCAGGCGCTCTCGCAGCTCCTCGGGAGGCACCCAGATCGGCGTGTCACGTCCGGACTGGAAGGCGGCCACGAGCGTCCCGCCAGGCGCTGTCACCCGGGCGAGCTCCTCGAAGAACGGGATCATGTTGAGGAGGACGACGAGGTCGAAGGCCCCGGCCGGGTAGGGAAGCCTGGATGCATCCGCGACCTCGAATCGCACCCGCCCCTCGAGCTCGGGCGGCAGCAGCCGTCTCGCGTTGGTGATCATCTCCGGCGACAGATCGACCCCGACCACCTCCGCGTTCGCAAAGCGCGCGGCCACGAGCCTCGCAGCCTTGCCGGTTCCCGTTCCCACGTCGAGCACCCGCTTCGCCGCGTCGACACGCTCGAGCGCGGCGGCGAGCGGGGCGAGAGCCTCCGGGCCCCGCATCTGCTCCCACCGGCCGGCGAGGTAATCGAACTGCATGCGCAACGGGCGGCGGAAGAGCGGCCAGAGCGCCGGTCGCGCGACGACTGCGTTCGTCGTCAGGCGCGCGAAACGGCGGCCGAGCTGGTCGAGCCGCTCGTTCACTCGTGGGGCGCGACCAGCGCGATGCCCTGACCCGTGACCACGGCGAGGTGGCGGGCGGCGCTGCCGCGGTTGATGGCGAGCGACATGCTGCGGGACGAGTCGGCGTAGAGGATGAGCTTCCCGAGACCGACGTCGGCGAACGTGCGGGCCACGACGGCAGCGTAGTGGCGACCGTCGACCTCGACCTCGATCACGTCGCCGAGCTCGATGACCGCCTCGCGCAGATCCTCCGCCGTCACGTTGAGCCGCAGGTTCCCGAAGCGGTCGACGACGACCACGGTCGCCTGCACGCGCCCGTCTTCGACCCGCGCTTCCGGCAGCGTGACGCGGACGAGGGTGGCGGGATCGAGCGGCGGCCCGAGCTTCTCGAGCGGGACGCCGCTCGCAAGGTGCGCGGCGGCCGGCGCGAAGATGTCGCGGCCGTGGAAGGTGGCCGACACCGGCGCCAGCATGTAGGCGGCCTCCGCGAGCTCGACTGCCTCCGCGACCCCGCCGAGCCGGTCCGCGGCCACCAGCAGCAGACCGTTGTCCGGCCCGACGTACAGCCGGCCGTCGGCGCCGCGCAAGGCGAGCGAACGGCGACCGCCGCCGACTCCCGGGTCGACGACCGCGAGGTGCACGCCGACCGGCATGAACGGCAGCGCGTCGGCCAGGACGAGGGCTCCCTGGAGCACGTGCTGCGGAAGGATGCCGTGCGTGATGTCGATCACGTCGGTGTCCGGCGCGATCCGCTTGATCACGCCGTGGCAGACGCCGACGAACTCGTCCGCGACGCCGTAGTCGGTGAGCAGGGTTACGACCGGCCGGATGCGGCTAGCGTAACCGCCTCGGCGAGCCCGTCGGCGTCGTGCGAAGCCGCCTCGGCGACGACGCGCAGCCCGAGCCCGCGCGCCTCGGCGGTGGTCACCGGCCCGATCGAGACGCAGGGGAGATCGATGCCGAGCCGCGCGAACGCCCTGGCGGCGGAGGCCGAGGCGAGCACGACGAGATCGGCCTCGGGGAAGCACTCGACCGTCTCCTCCTCGGTCCTGTAGAGGACGACCACGTCGGCGCCCAGCTCGCGTGCGATCACGTCGCGCGCGCCCTCCGCACCGGCGAAGAGCACGCGATCGCCGGGCTCCAGCAGGGGGCGAAGCTCCCGCACGAGCCCCTCCTGCGTCGACTCCCGTGCAACCAGCCGAGGCTCGATCCCGCGCTCGCGCAGCGCCTCTGCCGTCCCCGGCCCGACGGCCGCAACTGCCGGCAGCGGCCCCTCGAGCCGCTCGGCCAGCGCTTCCGCGGCCCGGGCACTCGTGACGACGACCCACGCGTAGCTCTCGGCGCGCACGGCGGGCCCGGGGACGTCGACTGTGCGGATCAGCGGGCACACGGTCGGGTCCAGGCCCTTTGCCTCGAGCAGCGCGACGAGACGCCCGGCACCCTCCCGAGCGCCGGTCACGACGACACGGCAGGGAGTGGTCACGGGTAGATGGTTGATCGGTAATTGTGGTGCCTCGGGACGGCAGAGACGGGCCGGCCAGGCGTCGTCCCTGCCACGGTTACCGGTCAATTAGCGATCAATCATCTAGATCGGGCAGTGGCCGCGGCGATCAGCTCGTCCGCGACGGCGAGAGGATCGTCGCCGCTGCGGCGCTCCACCCAGGATCCGTCCTCGGCGGCCACGAGGGCTTTCAGGACGGTGCCGTCGTGGTGAGCCGCGACCGGCGCGAGGCAGCCACCGCCCACTCGCGCGACGCAGGCGCGCTCGGCCTCGACACGGCGGCGCGTGTCGGGATCGTCCAGGAGGCTCACGAGGTCGTCCTCGCCCTCCCTGACCTGCAGCGCGACGGCGCCCTGGCCGGCCTCCGGCAGCAGCTCGTCGGGGTCGAATCGGTGACCGATCTCGGTCTCGAGCCCGAGCCGCTCGAGTCCGGCGGCAGCGAGCACGACCGCGTCGAGGCCGCGCTCGCCACGCTTGCGCAGGCGAGTGTCCACGTTGCCACGAAGCGGCTCGACGCTCAGGGTCGGCTCGAGAGCGAGCAGCAGCGCCCGGCGCCGGACCGACGCAGTCCCGATCCGCATTCCAGGCTCGAGCCGGACGGCGCCGCAGAGAGCGTCACGGGGGTCGTCCCGCTCGAGGTACGCCCCGACCGAGAGGCCGGCGACGGCGGTCGACGTCATGTCCTTGGCGGAGTGGACGGCAACGTCCACGCTGCGGGCGAGGAGGGCCTCCTCGAGCTCCTTCACGAAGACGCCGCGGGCTCCGATCTCTCCGAACGGCCTCGTGCGGTCCCGATCCCCTGCCGTCGTGATCGGAACGAGCGCGATCTCGAGATCCGGCCTCGCGGCTCGCAAGGCGTCCGCCGCGTGGGCGGCCTGCGTCAGCGCGAGCCGGCTTCCGCGCGAGCCGAGTCTGATCAGCACGACACGGCCGTCAGCTGTCGTCCGGGAGACCGAAGAGCTCCCGCACCGTCTTCGCGTAGACGCTCCCGCCGGGAGTCGCCGCGGCCTCCTTGAGCCGCATCGTCGGCGCGTGGAGGAGCTTCGCCACGATGCCCGCGCTCAGCGACTCGACGGCCCGCCGCTCGCTCGGAGACAGCCGCTCGAGGCGCGAGCGGGCCCGTGCGAGCTCGGTGCGGCGGATCTCCTCGCCTCGTCTGCGAAGCTCTGCGATCGCCGGCACGACCTCCCGCGAGAGCTGCCAGACGCGGAACTCCTCCGCCTCCGCCTCCGCGATCGCCTCCGCCCGCGCCGCCTCGTCGCGACGGCCTGCGAGGGACTCCCGGACGACGCGGTCGAGATCGTCGACGTCGTACAGGTAGCACCCCTCGAGTTCGTTGATCGCCGGGTCGAGATCTCGCGGGACGGCAATGTCGACGAAGAAGATCGGCCGGCCGCGGCGGGCACGAGCGGCGCGCTTCACCGTCTCCGCCGTCAGGACGAGCCCCTGCGACCCCGTCGCGGAGATCACGATGTCCGCCCGCTCGAGCTCCTCCGCGAGACCGGTCGAGCTCCACCGCCCTCGCCCCGAGGCGCTCTGCGAGCTGCGCGGCCCGACCCGCCGAGCGGTTGGCCACGCAGAGCCGCTCGACGCCGCGGGAACGGAGATTCGGCGCGGCCAGCTCGCCCATCTTGCCCGCGCCGACGAGCAGGACCGACCGCTTGTCGATGTCATCGAAGACGCGGGCGGCGAGCTCGGCTGCAGCGGAGGAGACGGACGCCGGGTTCTCGCCGATGCTCGTCTCGCGGCGCGCGCGCTTGCCGACGTGCAGCGCCTGGCGGAAGAGGCGGTGCAGAACCGTACCGACGGCGCCCGCGTTCTCGGCCGCCTCGAAGGCGGACCTCACCTGGCCGAGGATCTCCGCCTCGCCGGGGACGAGGGAGTCGAGCCCGGCGGCCACGCGGAAGAGGTGAAGAGCGGCCTCCCGATCCTCCTTGACGTACAGCGAGCGCTCGAGCTCCGCGCGCGGCAGGCCCGACAGCGCAACGAGCGCGGCGACTGCCTGCTCGCGTGCGGGCTCGGCGTCGTCCGAGGCGACGTAGAGGCAGACACGGTTGCAGGTCGACAGGGCGACCGCCTCGCCCAGCGCGACGGCCAGTCGTGCGGTCAGCTCACTCGCCGCCACGTCGTCGAGCGCGAGTCGTTCCCGCAGCTCGACAGGCGCGTGACGGTGGGACGTGCCGACGAGGAGAAGGCGCGTCATCAACGGCTCACACGTGGGTGACGACGGCCGCGCCGAGGCGAACGGCGATGACGAGGGCGAAGCCGGCGAGCGCGAGATACGCGGCCCGGCGGCCATGCCAGCCTGCCTCGTGGCGAAGGACGAGGAACGCCGCGTAGACCACCCACGCGGCAAGGGTCATGGCCATGACCGCGTCGAACGTCCTGGGCTCCGACTCGAGGCGCGCGAAGCCGATGCCGACACCGAGGGTCAGCGCGGGCAGGGCGACCGTCACGGTGCGGCCGATGAG
Source organism: uncultured Thermoleophilia bacterium (assembly GCA_963838105.1). GTDB lineage: Bacteria > Actinomycetota > Thermoleophilia > Gaiellales > Gaiellaceae > CAWJNF01. The sequence goes on from CAWIQC010000033.1 coordinate 119,701, forward strand.
GCAGTCGAGCGTGACGAGCGAGGGGGCGCGCACGCGCAACAGGCTCGGCGAGCGGCGCTTCAGCCGCCGGTCCTGCCACAGGTACACCGCGGCCAGGCCGGCGGCGAGCGTAAAACCGGCGAACGCTGCCAGCACGAGTCCGACGTGGAGCGCGAGGAACACGCTCCCGAGCTCGCTCTTCCGGGCTCCTCCGGCGCCGCCCGCCGCCCAGGCGAGGACGAGGAGCGCCGCGGCCAGCGGCATGACGGCGAGCCCGAGCAGACGAAACGGCGGACGGCAGCCCCAGATCAGGTAGGCCCCGACGCACATCCACACGAACAGGTTGAGCGAGCCGGCCCACGAGCCCCAGGCGAAGCCGTCCGCGTCGGCAGCCTGGGCGACCAGCAGCGCGGTCTGGGCGAGCCAGCCGAGACGCACGCCCCAGATCGCGTAGCGGGCGAGCCGCCCGGGGCGGATCGTCTCCCCGACGTACGCGACGGCCGCCTCGCCGTAGCCGATCAGCGCCGGCCAGACGAGCACGAGGGCAAGCTCGCCCACTGACTCACCCGACTCGCTCGGGCTCGCGCTCGACCTCGGGTCCGCGCCGGCGCGCCGCCAGCTCGGCAAGCTCGCCGACTTCACGCTGCAACCGCGCCATCCTGAACGCGTAGATGACGACGTAGAGGAGCACCGCCCCGAGGACGACGGCATAGGCCGCCGTGACGTACGTCTCCTCGCTCGTCACGCGAGCGCTCTCCGGAGCTCTTCGAGGCGCACGTCCAGCCGCTTGCCGGCGAGCTCCGTGTGGTAGAGAGCGAAGCCGAGCGCGAGCATGCCGGCAAAGGCGATCAGGAACACGCCGAGCATCGAGCCGCTCATCTGCGGCCCACGCGAGTTGATCAGCGGGTTCGGGTGGAGGAAGGTCCCGAGGAGCCGCACGGCCAGGAAGCTCGTCGGGATGAGCGCGGCGCCGAAGAGCGCGTACACCGCCGAGATCCGCTCGCGGCGGGGGCCGGGGTCGATCGAGTAGCGCAGCATGAAGTACGCCGAGTAGAACAGGAAGAGGATGAGGAAGACGACGAGCTGACGCTCGTCCCAGGTCCACCAGACGTTCCACGAGATCTTCGCCCAGATCGACCCCGTGGCCAGTGTCAGCACGCCCGAAGATGACGCCCATGTGGACGGCGGTGTAGCTCTCGAGGTCGTACTTCTGCTCGCCCGTCCAGAGCAGCCGCAACGCCTTCCAGGCGCCCCAGCCGAAGCAGGCATACGCGGTCAGCGCGACCGGGACATGGATGTAGAAGATCTTCTGGCTGAAGCCCTGGTCGGCGTCGATCGGCGCCCACCAGAACGCGAGCGAGACGCCGGCAAGCAGCAGGCAGAACGCGAGGACGGCGAGGGCCGGTCCCGGTCTATTCCGTAACGACGTACTCAAAGGCGGCCCACGAGATGATCGCAAAGATGGCGTCGTAGAGGACGAGGAAGCCGACGAAGCGGGCAGGCTCGTCGGCGATCGAGGCGCCGACTCCGCCGACGACGATGGGGACCGCGAGCGGGAGGAAGAGCAGCGGCAGGATCAGCTCGCCCGTCCGGCTCGCGAGCGCCATCGCCGAGAGCAGCGACCCGACCGCCGCAATGCCGATATCGGCCAGGAGGACGGCGCCGATCGTGGCCGCATCGAGGGGCGCGTACAGCAGGGCGAAGATAGGGAGCGCCACGATCTCCATGAGGACGAGGAACGCGGTGACCGTCACCGTCTTCGAGAGCCAGATCGCGCTCCGGTCGCTCGGCGCGAGCACGAGGCCGTCGAGGACGTCTTGCTCTCGCTCCGCCGCGAAGACCCGCGCGAGGCCGAGCAGCGCCGTGAACAGGATCGCGATCCAGAGCAGGCCCTTGGCGACGGCCTCCTCGGTGGCCGGCTCGAGGTCCTCGGGAACGGCGAAGTGGAAGACGGTCAAGGTCGCGACGACGAAAAGGAGCATCGCCGGGACCGTCTCGCGAGCGCGCACCTCGAGCAGCAGGTCCTTGCGCACGAGCGCCGCGACGTCGCCGAGGTACGTCGCGAGGCGTGTGCGGGCGGGCTCGGCTACCGCGCTCACAGGTCGAGCACCACGGTGGCAAGGGGCGCCAGCCGCTCGGGCTGGTGGGAGCTGACCGCGAGCGTGCGCGTGCCTCGCAGCTCGCCCAGCTCGCGGTCGAGCAGCGCGGCGCCCTCGCCGTCCAGGCCGGCAAAGGGCTCGTCGAGGAGGAGCAGCGCCGGGTCGTGCAGGAGCGCTCGGCAGAGGGCGAGCCGCTGCTGCATCCCCCGGGAGTAGGCGGCGACCCGCTCGTGCCGGGCGTCCCAGAGGCCGTAGCGCTCGAGCAGCATGCCGATCCGCTCACGGCGCTCGGGAACGCGGTAGAGACGGCCGAAGAGCTCGAGGTTCTCGAGCGCGGTCAGCTCGCGGTAGACGAGCGACTCGTGGCCCACGTAGCCGATGGCAGCGCGCTCCGCGCGGATCGAGAGCTCCCCTCCCGACGGGCGCAGGAGACCCGCGAACAGGCGTAGCAGCGTGCTCTTGCCCGAGCCGTTGCGACCCGTGACGAGCAGAAATCCGCCCTCGGGCAGCTCGACGTCGACACCGTGAAGGACCTGCTTCTCGCCGTAGCGCTTCTCGAGGCTGCGCGCCGAGATCACGTCACGGGCATCCCGTCACGTCAGGACGTCGGCGAGCACGAAGGCGAAGAAGCCGATGCTGATGACGCCGTTCATCGTGAAGAAGGCGGTGTCGAGCCGGCGCCAGTCCCGCGGGGAGACGAGCGCATGCTCATAGGCGAGCAGGCAGCCGACGAACGGCGACGCCGAGCCAGTACAGCGCCCCGACCGGCAGGCCGAGCCCGGCGCCGACGAGGAACGCCACGGTCGCAACGTGCAGCAGGCGGGAGGCGGTGAACGTCGCGCGGACGCCGAAGCGCGCCGGGAACGACTGCAGCCCCTGAGCGCGGTCCACGTCGAGGTCGAAGAGCGCGTAGAGGACGTCGAACCCGGCGATCCAGACCGCCACGGCGGCGCCGAGCAGCCAGGCCTGCCACGGCATCTCGTTCGTTACCGCCGCCCAGGCGCCGACAGGGGCGAGGCCGTCCACGATCCCGAGCCAGAAGTGGCAGAGCCAGGTCACACGCTTCAGGTACGGGTAGAGGACGAAGCCGGCGACCGGAATCGGCCAGAGCCAGCCCACGATCGGCGCCAGCTGGTACACGGCGACGAGGAAGAGCGCGAGCGAGCCCAGTGAGAAGAGGACGACTTGCCAGGGAACCAGGGCGCCGCGCGGGAGCTCGCGCCCGGCCGTGCGGGGGTTCCGGGCGTCGATCCTCGCGTCGATCAGCCGGTTCAGCGCCATTGCGAAGCTGCGCGCACCCACCATCGCCAGGGTGATCCAGACGAGCTCGGCCGCGGACGGCACGCCGTCGAGCGCCAGGAAGGCGCCGACGTACGCGAACGGCAGCGCGAAGACGGTGTGCTCGAGCTTGACGAGCGACGAGAAGAGCTTCGCATAGCGAAGCACTACGGAGGGAGTGGCTCCGGATCCGCCCTCCAGAGACGCGTGCTCGGACTGTCCCGCCATCAGGTCTGCCGGTGCGCCGTCGGCGCGTCCCCGAGCAGCCCGAGCGCGTGCTCGAGAACCGGCTCGAGCACCGCGAAACCGTCCCGGCAGCCGCCAGGCGAGCCAGGGAGGTTCACGATCAGCGCCGCGCCCACGATCCCGGCGCGTTCCGCGGGAGAGCAGGCCGTGCGGCGTCTTCGCCACGGAGTCGGCGCGCAGCGCCTCCGGGATCCCCGGCACGGCTCGCTCGACGACGTCGGCGGTGGCCTCCGGGGTCACGTCCCTCGGGGCGACGCCCGTGCCTCCGGTCGTGAGCACGAGGCGCGCGGCGACGGCGAGCTCGCGCAGAGCCGCCGCGATCTCGTCACGCTCGTCCGGCACGACGCGCCGCTCGACCTCGTAGCCCGCACCCGCGAGCAGCTCCGCGAGGAGATCGCCGGAGCGATCCTCCCGCGTGCCCTGGAAGACGCCGTCGGACACGGTCAGAACCGCGGCTTTCATGCGAACGCTCCGCTCTCGCGGGCCGGATGCATCCGGCCCCCACACGCCTCGCCGTGAGCGCTTGCGCTCACTGCAATGGCTCCTTCGTCTTCTCGACGAGGCGAACGCCGCTGACCACCATCTCCTTGTCGATCGCCTTGGCCATGTCGTAGACGGTGAGGGCGGCGACGCTCGCCGCCACGAGCGCCTCCATCTCGACACCCGTCTGCGCGGTCGTCTCAGCGATTGTGCGGATCGTCACTTGCCGTTCACCGACGGTCAGCTCGACGTCGACCGCGGTCAGCGGCAGCGGGTGGCAGAGGGGGATCAGCTCGGCGGTGCGCTTGGCGGCCATGATCCCGGCGATCTGCGCGGTCGCGAGCGCGTCGCCCTTCGGCAGGGCGCGCAGCGCCCGAGCCGTCTCGGGTCGCATGTCGACGAAAGCCTCGGCGACGGCACGGCGACGCGACAGCGGCTTCGACCCCACGTCGACCATCCGTACGGCCCCCGACTCGTCGACGTGGCTCAGAGAGGCGTCGGCTCACGCCCCAATCGTACTTCTGCGGAGCCTCGACGGCCTCGTCGACGTCGGCGAGCTGCCGCTCGATCCAGCCCTCGATGTCGTGCGCACGCACCTGCGCGCGGATCCCCTCGACGCGGCGTCGCCTCTCCTCGGCCGGCATGGTCAGTGCCTCGTAGATCGCCTCGGCCTGCCCGGCGACGTCGAACGGGTTGACCGTCAGCGCCCAGGGGGCAAGCTCGTCGTGCACGCCGGCGTTCTCCGAGAGAACGAGGACGCCGTCGCGCTCGTTGACGAGCGGGGCCTCCTTCGCGACGAGGTTCATGCCGTCGAAGATCGCGTTCACGAGCAGCACGTCGAACTGCTTGTAGGCCGCCACCGCCTGCGGGAAGTTGTCCTGGATCTGCAGGTCGAGCGGGAGCCAGCCGTTGCGCTGGAAGCGGTCGTTGACGACGCGGGCGGCGCGCTGGATGGCGCCGAGGTACTCCGCGTACTCCGGGATGTCCTGCCGCGACGGGTCGAGCAGCGCCAGCATGGCGACGCGCTCGTGCAGCTCCGGATGCGACTCGAGAAACAGCTCGTAGGCGGCGAAGCCGCGGACGACGTTCTTCGACGGATCCGTGCGGTCGACGCGGACGCAGCAGGAACTCGCACCGCGAGGACGCGATTGCCTCCTCCTCGGCGAGCACGCGCTCGCTCCGAGCGAGGGTCTCGAACTCGAGCGGGTCCACGGAGATCGGAGCGACACGGGCACAGATCTCGCGCTCGCCCAGGCGGACCATGCCGGTCGAGATGTCGATGGCGGCGCCGGCGATGTCCACGCAGGAGCGCAGGAAGTTGCGTCGCCAGCGGTCGGTGTGGAAGCCCACGACGTCGTTGGCGAGGATGCCCTCGTGGATTGCCCGACGGATCGGCTCGGGCAGGACGCGCCAGTAGTCCGGCTGCGCCCAGGGAACGTGGACGAAGTGGGCGAGCGTGGCCTCCGGGCGGCCCTCCCGGACCATGCCCGGCGCCACGTAGAGGTGGTAGTCGTGGAAGAACACGGTCGCGTCGGGCCGGCGGTCGAGCTCGTCCAGCACGGCGTCGGCAAAGCGCTGGTTCACCGGCACGTACCCGTCCGTCCAGGCCGTGTGCAGGCCCGGGCCGACGTTCGGCGAGCTCGTGAGGCTCCACAGGTAGTGCTGGACGAACCACAGCATCGGGTTCGAGACGACGTTGTAGTAGCGGTCGTACTCCGTGACGTCGTGGGCGACGAGCCGCAGCCGGTACGGCGACCCGTCGGCAGCGCTCTCCGCGAGCGCCTCCGTGCCCGCCTCCAAGGCCACGAGACGGTCCTCGTCCGAGATGGCGCTCGCGACCCAGGTCACGTCATGGTGGGTGACGAGGCTTCGCAGCGCGGTCACGAGCCCGCCGCCGCCGCGCCGGGCGACCCTGTTCCCGCTCGCGTCGCGACCGAACGTCACGGGGCCGCGGTTCGAGACGACGATCAGCTCTCGCCGGGCGTCCATCGCCCTACCGTACCCCGGTCACCGATGGCGGCTACACCGCCTCCCCGACGGTGGCGAGCTGAGCGTCGCCCGTATCCCTGCCGTAGCAGACGGTTGAAGAGCGCGAGCCAGTCGCGCAGCAGGCGCGGCATCAGGAAGTGCGTGCGGACGTGCTCCTTGCCGGCGAGCGCCATCGGCGCGCGCCCGACTCCGGGTCGTCGAGGATCTCCAGGCACGCTTTCGCGCATTCCGGGGAGGATCCGACGAGGAAGCCCGTGCGACCGTGCTCGATCTGCGACACGATCCCGCCGACCCGCCCGGCCACGACCGGGCGCGCCTTCCAGAGCGCCTCGGAGACGGTGAGCCCGAAGCCCTCGCGGATCGACTTCTGGATCACGGCGGTAGACATCACCTGGAAGGCGTTGACCTCGACCGAGCCGACGTTGTTCAGGTTCGAGAGGATGTAGATGTCGGCGTCGCCGTCGGCGTAGGCGACGGTCTGGTTGTAGAAGTCCCAGCCCTCGGGATCGTCGTGTGCCATGGAGCCGACGAGCGCGAGCTGCACCTCCGGGCGCTTGACGTGGACAGCCCGGTACGCGTCGATGACGCCGAGCGGATCCTTCCAGGGATCGAAGCGGGACACCTGGGTCAGAAGCGGCCGGTCGACGTCGATCCCGAACTGGTCGACGATGTAGCGCGCGTCCTCGAGCGAGAGCGCCATGTTCTTCGGCGCCAGCGGGTCGATGGCCGGCGGCCAGATGAACGCCGTCGGCAGGCCTGCGTCGACCCGGCACGTACTCCGGGCGGTGGAAGATCGCCGCGTCGTACTGCGCGAGCCACGGCGTCGAGGAAGTCGAGCACGTCCACGGTTCGGCTGCCGAGAGGTCGATGTGGCAGCGCCAGATCCAGTGGCGGGCCGCCTCGCGCACGTACTCCACCATCGCGCACGGCTGCGGGATCGTGGACGATGACGAAGTCGCAGGAGTCCTCGAGAGCCTCGGCGTTGCGGCGGTTGTAGTCGTCGTAGATCGCCCGCTCGCGCCTCGCCGAGACCCTCCGGGCTCCCCTGCAGCGCGTTGTGGATCGTCTTCGTGACCTGGAAGAACTCCTCCTGTCCCCAGATCACGCGCCATTCGGCCTCGAGGCCCGCGTCGAGCATGAGCGGCATCAGCGTGTAGTTGATCTCGGCGACCCCTCCGCCGAACGCGGTCGCCGAGAGGTGGAGGACGCGCTTCCCCTGGAGCGGCTCGGCGAGCCGCTGGATCTGGTCCATCAGCCGGCGGCCGGCCAGGCTCGCGTAGTCGCCGAGCTTCTTGTGACCGACGTTGATGTGCTGAAGCATCGGCGGCCCAGGATAGCTCGGCTTCGCGGTCGGAGCCCGTCGTCCGGGACTCCATCGCGGGCGCCGCCCTCAGCAGCCCCCGCTGGCCTCGCCCGGGCGCTCTCCCAGCTGCGACCGGGATCGCCACCCGCTCGCCGTCGCGCACGACGGTGAAGCTCGCCGTCTGTCCGGGAAAGAGGCCCGTCGCCACGATGCGTCCGAGGTCCTCGCTCGTCGCCACGGCGTCGCCGTCGATGGCGACGACGACGTCTCCGCCGGCCAGGAACGTCGGGCCGTCGACCGTGACCTCCCGATCGCCCGCCCGGAGGCCGGCGGACTCGGCGGGGCTGCCGGGAACGACGCACTCGATCGCGGCGCCACGCTCGACTGACCGTCCCGGGCTCGCCGCGCGAGCGACGGGGTGAGCGTCCGCGTGGAGACCCCGATCCACGCGTAGCGCACCTCGCCGCGTCTCGATCAGCTGCTCCATCGAGCGGCGGGCGAGTTGATCGGGATCGCGAAGCCGACGCCCTCGGCGTTTCCCGACTCGCTGCGGATCTGCGCGTTGATGCCGATCACCTCGCCGCGCGCGTTGAAGAGCGGGCCGCCCGAGTTCCCCCGGTTGATCGGCGCGTCGGTCTGGATGGCGTCGACGACGCTGTAGCCGCAGGTCAGCGACTCGACCGAGCGCTCGAGTCGCCGAGACGACGCCGACGGCGAGCGAGCTCGCCTGGCCGAACGGGCTTCCGATCGCCGCCACCGGCTCGCCGACGACGACGTCCGCCGAGTCCCCGAGCGGCACCGGCGGCGAGAGCGTGGTCGGCCGGGTCGACCTTGAGCAGGCCGATGTCGTTGAAGAGATCCCAGCCGACGATCTCGGCCTCCGACGCGGTCGCCGTCCGCGAACTCGACGTAGACCTCGTTGCCGCCTCCACTGCATCGGCTGCGACGTCCCCGGCCCCCGCCGTCGTGATCACGTGCGAGTTCGTGAGGACGTAGCCCGTCCGGCGAGACGACGAATCCCGATCCCTGGCCCTCGGCGTCGGCGTCCGTGCCGGCGTGATCCGGAAGCGGGCATAGATCGTTACGACGCCGGGCGCGCGCTCGCGGTAGAGGGCGGCCGGGTCGAAGGCGCCCTGGGCCTGGGGCGGCTCGGGCGCCGGCACGGACTGGGGCTCCGGCGGCCGGGGCAACGAGTGCCGCCGGCGCGCCTGGCTGGCGAGAACGACCGTCTCGCCCGCGCCGAGCCAGCCGGCCGCCGCGCCGATCCCGAGCGCCACGGCGCCGCCGGCGACGGCCGCGAGCGCGGCAAGCGCCACGGTCGGGCCGATGCGCCGCTGTCGCTCGTCGCTCACGGCTCGAGCACCAGGGCGTTTTCACGTGAAAACGCTGCGACGGCGGCTCGGCGCCAGCGCGAGCGTGAACGTCGTCGAGCCGGGCTCCGAGCGCAGCTCGATCGTCCCGCCCATGCGCTGGGCGAGCTCCCGCGCGATCGCCAGGCCGATGCCGCTGCCCTCGGGCGCCGAGCCCTCGCCCGCGGTAGAAGCGCTCGAACACCCGCTCCTGGTCCTCCGGCGCGATGCCCGGGGCCGTCGTCGTGCACGGACGAGCTGCGCGCGATCGACCCAGATCGACGCGCGCAGCTCCACCGTCGGTACCCGCGGGCGTGTGCCGAAACGCGTTCTCGACGAGCGAGCGGCCGATCTCGGAGCACGCGCTGCTCGTCGCCGAGGCCGACAGCGTCCGCGCCGTCCGCGACGCCGAGCTCGTGACCCGTCGCCTCGGCGAGCGGGCCGAACTCCTCCGCGAGCGCCGTGCCGTCGCGGCCAGGTCGACCGGCTCCGCGCTCGAGCCCGAGCTGTCCGGCGTCCAGCCGCGAGAGGTCGAGCAGATCGGTTGCGAGCCTCGTCAGGCGGTCGACCTGCCCGCGCGCCGTCTCCAGGAAGTCGCGCCGCGTTCGCCTCGTCGAGATCCTCGTCCGCGAGCAGCTCGAGGAAGCCGCCGAGCGCGAACAGCGGCGTCCGGAGCTCGTGCGAGGCATTGCCGATGAACTCCCGGCGCGCCTGGTCGAGGTGCGCGAGCCGAACGCGCATGCGGTCGAACGTCCGGGCCAGCTCGGCCACCTCGTCCGTTGCCCTCGGCCACGATGGGCGCCTCGAAGTCCCCGCCCGCGATCCGCTCGGCCGCCGACTCGAGCCGGCGGATCCGCCGGGTGTGGCGGCCGCGCGGCGAGCGCACCGACGAGCCAGGACGCGGCCAGCGCGATGCCGCCGAAGATCAGCAGGTCGCGCCGGACGACGTCGACGGCCGAGAGCCGGTCGGCCAGCGGGGCGCGACGAGCAGCACGTACGTGCCCGGCCGAGTCGGGGGCCGGCGCGGCGAGCACTCGGCGAACTCCGGCCGTCCCGCTCGCGTGCGCCCGCTGCACGGCGAGCCGGTCGCGGGCCGACTGCGAGCGGCGATCGGGTCGCCGGCGAGCTCGGCCGGCGCCTGCGTACGCGAGTCCGCGACGAGCACGAGCGTGTCGTCGCTGAGCGCGCTCGAAGACGGCGACCCGCGCGTTGAGCTGGTCCTGGAAGAAGTCTCGGCGACCTGCGGGTACTCGTAGCGTGGATCTGCTGTTGAGCCCGACCGCGACGGTCGGTACCGAGCCGGCTCAGGCTGTCGAACGTCGTGTCGACGAGCCGGTGACTCGAGCCGCGGGACGACCGCGAAGTAGACGATCGCCATGGCGCCGGCGACGACAGGAAGAGCACGAGCCCGAGCTTGAGGCCGAGGCTCCTCGGCGACCAGAGCGATCTCACCTTCTGACCTTAGCTAGCAACTCAGCGATCGCGGAACCGGTAGCCCACTCCGCGAACGGTGAAGATGTACTCCGGCTCGCTCGGGTCGCGCTCGATCTTCTCGCGCAGGTGCCGGATGTGGACGTCGATCGTGCGCGGATCGCGGTAGTCGGCGCTTCCCCACAGCGCCTCGAGGAGCTGCTGTCGCGAGTAGACGCGCCCCGGGATGCGCCGCGAGCGTGCGCAGGAGCTCGAACTCGACGTACGTGAGCTGCACGCGGCGCCCCGTGCGCCTCGACCGGCGCGCCGGGTCGATCGATCCGCAGGCTCGTCGCGCTCGATCGTCTCGCTGCGCTCGGGCCGATCGGAGAGCTGCGCCCGCCGGAGCAGCGCCCGCACGCGGCTGCTGAACTCGCGGATCGAGAACGGCTTCGTGATGTAGTCGTCGGCGCCGATCTCGAGCCCGAGCACCTTGTCGACCTCGTCGTCGCGCGCCGTCAGCATGATGATCGGGACGGTGCTCACGGCCCGCACCCGGCGGCAGACCTCGAGCCCGTCGACCCGCGGCAGCATCAGGTCGAGCACGATCAGATCGACTGATCGGCCTCGAACCGCTCGAGGGCCTCCTCGCCGCTCCGCGCCTGGATGACGCGATACCCCTCGCGCTCGAGCGGATACGTCAGGAGCTTCTGGACGGACTCCTCGTCGTCGACGAGCAGGATGGTCGCAGCGCCCGTCACTGCAGCCCGGAAGCTGCGCAGCGACCGGATCATCGAAACTACTATAGCCCTCTCCCCGTCCGGGTCCCGCCCAGCCGGCGGCCGAGGACGCCGGCATGCGTCGTCTCGCAGCCGGCACGGGCGCGGTACCTGCAGGGGCTCCCGCCGAGATGAGCGAACGACCATGAGCACGACTCCGAGCCCGGCCCCGAACAGGCGTGAGCGGCGGCGGCCACGCCGTGGGTCGCTCGAGCGCCCGGTCAGCGGGCGCATGTACCGCGTCACCTGGGCGCTCGTGGCGCTGCCGCTCCTGGTCGCCGCGTTCACGGTCGGGCACCCGGAGGCGCTCCCGAAGCCGGACCTGCCTCCGTCCTTCGACGCCACGAGCGCGCGCACGGGTCGCCCGCGACCTCGCCGAACGGTTCCCGAACCGCGTGCCCGGGACGGCTCAGGCCGAGGAAGCGACGGCGTGGGTGACGCGACCGTCTGGCCGAGTACAACCTCGCGGTCGAGGAGCAGCGGTTCGAGGCCGAGCTCCCGGGCGCGGGGCCGAGCCGAGCTCGTCAACCTCGTGGCCCGGCCGCTCGAGCGTCGGCCCCCAGCGTTCCCAGCAGACCATCGTCGTCATGGCGGACCGCGACAACCTCGGCATGGCACCGGGTCTCGACCGCAACGCGTCCGGGCACCGCCACGCTCATCGAGCTCGCGCGGGAGCTCTCGACCCTCACGGTCGGGCACACCATCGTCTTCGTCTCGACGGACGGCGGCGCCTGGGGCAACGTCGGAGCGGCGCACCTGGCCGAGGACGCCGCCTTTCGCGAGAACGTGCTCGCGATCGTCAACCTCGACACGGTCGCCGGACCTGGTACTCCCAGGCTCGAGCTCGCCGGCGAGGACGGCCGTAGCCCGGCCAGCGCACTCGTCGCGACGGCGGACGCCAGCTTCTTCGCCGAGAGCGAGCAGCCGCCCCGCCACGAGAACGCGTTCGTCCAGCTCCTCGATCTCGGCTTCCCGATCAGCTTCTACGACCAGGCGCCGCTGCTGGGAGAGGGCGTCTCCTCCATCACGCTGACCGCGGCAGCGAGCCGGCCCGTGCCACCCGGGGACGACGGCGCGGCCTTCGCGCCCGAGCGCCTCGGCCAGATCGGACGCGCCGCTCAGGCGCTCGTCCTCTCGGTCGACGCCGCCGCCGAGGTGGCGAGCGGCACCGAGTCCTTCGTGTACCTCGGCGGCCGCGTGCTGCGCGGGTTCGCGATCCAGTTCTTCCTCGTCGTCGCCCTCCTGCCCGTGCTCGTGGCGACGATCGACCTCTGGGCGAGGCTCCGCCGGCGCGAGCTCGTGCTGGGAGCCGCCCTGCGCAGCTACCGGAGCAGGCTCGGCGTCTGGCTCTGGGGTGGGGGCCTGGCGGGGCTCTTCGCCCTGGTCGGCCTCTTCCCGAACGGGGACGGACGCCCGCTGCCGCTCGACCTCGACGACGCGCAGCACTGGCCGTTCGCCGCCCTCGCGGGGCTGGCGCCCTCGCCGGCGTCGGGTGGTTGGTCGCCCGCTCACGCCTCGTTCCGCGCGGCTCCGGTCGAGCGCAGCGACGAGCTCGCCGGGCACTTGGCCGCCATGCTCGTCCTCTGCGGCATCGCCGTGCCGTCGCGGTCACGAACACCTACGCCCTGCTCTTCGTGCTCCCGTCGCTGCACGCCTGGCTCTGGGCGCCGCACGTCCGCGACTCGGCGCCCTGGCTGCGGGCGGTGGTCTTCTGCGCCGGTCTGGCCGGCCCGGCGGTGCTGCTCGCCGCGTCCGCCGTTCGCTTCGGGCTCGGGCTCGACGCTCCCTGGTACGTGGCGACGCTCTTCACGACGGGCTACGCGTCCATCGCGGAGGCCGTGCTGCTGCTGGCCTGGGGTGCTGTCGCAGGCCAGATCGGCGCGTTCCTCTTCGGCCGCTACGCTCCCTATCCGACCGAGGGCGACCGCCCCGTGCGCGGGGTCGTCCGGGAGACCATCCGCCAGGCGGTGCTGCTCGGCCGCCGTCTCGGCCCCGGCCGCCGCGAGGAGGACGACCGGCCGGGCGCCGAGCCGGTGCGCCCGGTCGAGCACGAGCCTCTGCCCCGTCCGTAGAGCCGAGATGGCAGAGCTGCACGCTCCACCTGCGAACGGGAGGTAGGGAACCGCCTCGCCGGCGGCGGTCTCGCCGTCGCCGCGCCGGATGTGCACGAGCGAATCCGCACGCGCGGCAGACGCGATCATGTGCGAGTCCTGTCCGGCGACCGGGCGCAGGCGCACCTCCCCTCCCGTCGCCCGGCTCGCGGCCCGCCCGCACGAACTCGTCGCGGGCAGAGTTGCGCGCCACCGGCGCGCCGAGGACCCCTCGGCCGAAGACCGGCAGTGGGTCGGCGAGACCGAGCAGCGCGTTGACGGCCGGCCGCACGAGAAGCTCGAAGCAGACGAGCGAGGAGACCGGGTTGCCCGGCAGGTTGAAGAGCAGGTGGTCGCGGCGCACGCCGAACGCGACGGGCTTGCCGGGCTTCATGGCGACGCCCCAGAACACCTCCTCGACCCGCAGCTCGGCCTGCACCCGCCGCACGAGATCGTGCGGGCCGACCGACGCGCCGCCGGACGTGACGAGCATGTCGAACCCGAGCAGAGCCTTTTCCATCGCGCTACGATGCTCCTCCTCGGTGTCCGGAACGGTGCCGAGCTGGGCCGGCACGGCGCCGGCGGAGAGGAGCTGCGCGGCGAGCATGAGGCCGTTCGACTCGTAGATCTCGCCGGGGCGGAGCGGCTCCCCTGGCTTCACGAGCTCCGAGCCGGTGACGAGGATCCCGACCCGCGGCCGCTTCGCGCAGCGCACTTCGCCGATCCCGGCCGCGGCGAGCGCCCCCACCTGTGCCGCGCCGAGCGCGGTGCCGGCCTCGAGCAGCAGCGCCCCGGCCGTGACGTCCCCGCCTCGCCCGCGCACGTTCGTGCCCGGCCGTGACCGTCTCGGTGATCTCCACCCGCCCGTCCACCGTCCGCGCGAGCTCGATCGGGATCACGGCGTCGGCGCCGTCGGGCACGACACCGCCGGTCGAGATCGCCATGGCCTCGCCGGATCCGAGCGGCCGCGTCGCCGGGGCGCCGGCGGCGACGCTGCCGGCCAGCGTCAGGCTGACCGGGGCCGCGGCCGTGTCGGCCGACCGGACGCGCGAATCCGTCCATCGCCGAGCTCGGGAAGGGCGGCAGGTCGACGGCCGCGCCGACCGGCTCGGCGAGGACGCGTCCGTACGCCCGCTCGATCGGGACGCGCTCCGCGTCCAGGCGCTTGGCCCGCTCGAGGACGAGGCGCTGCGCTTCCTCGACCGAGATCGGCTCCATCCGTCGCAATCTAGCGATCGAGCATCGAGCGGCGCCGTCGCCAGCCGGGCCGGATGAGATCCGGCCCCTACAAGGGTACGGCGTCGCGCAGAAGGTAGGCCGAGATGATCAGGGCAGGCCCCGTGCGAGCCGGTCCTCCTCGATCGCGGCGAGAGGGACGGCCCAGACCGCATACCAGGGGACGAGCCACGGCGTCGCGACGAGCAGGATCCCTGCTGCCAGACCGAGCCGTGCTCGTCCTCGCCAGGCCTCGCACCAGCGAGCCACAGGAAGGCCATCGCGGCAAGGCCTCCGACGAGCAGGGCTGCGGCATGCTCGGAGATCCCGAGCCCCGACAGACGATGCGGAATCGAATAGACGGCCTGCTTCTCGAGGTTGCGAGCGAGGGGCCCGAACGACTCGAGCCAGCCCCACCCGTAGCGCCACGACGCGACGGCGACCACCGCGGCCGCGGCGAGCGCGAAGCCGAGGTGCCGGACCGGTCGACCCGTGGCACGCGCCTCGAGCGCACGCAGCACGAGGAAGACGGCCGGGATCCACTTGATCGCGATCGACGCCACCCAGGCCACGCCGGCGAGCTGGCGCCGGCCGGCCGCGGCCAGGGCCAGCGCACCGAGCACGAGGGCCATCATGAGCGCGTCGTTGTGCCCACCGCCCGCGAAGTGAACAGCCAGGAGCGGGTTCCAGCCGACGAACGCGGCGGCGAAGGCGCGGCGGCGGGCGAGGCAGGCCGCGAGCACGCGTCAGCGCGACCATCGAGGCGGCCGCGATCCCACGGAAGGCCCAGGATGCTCCGGCGTGCGAGTCGCCCGCAGCCAGGGCGGCCGCCTCCGACCCGAGCGTGAAGCCCGGCCCGTAGACGGACGTCGTGTCACGCCAGTCGGCGCCCATGCGCTCGTAGGCGGGATCCTCCGGGAAGGCCTCGGGAGCCGTCCGGTACGGGTTCTCGCCGTGCACGGCGGCCACCCTGCCGTACGCCCAGTACGTGTAGACGTCCGTGGAGAGCAGAACGGGGCCCGCGAGCGGGGCCGTCTGGATGAGCACGGCCACCACGACGACCGGGGCGACGGCAGCGGCCGCTCCGCGCGAGCGCGGCCAGGCCGGCCAGGTAGACGGCGAAGGAGGCCGACGCCGCGCCGAGATAGAGCCAGGCCCAGCGGCTGTCGCCGCCGGCGTGGTCGGGCGAGAGCGGCGAGCTTCCGGGATGCGCCGCAGCGACCGCGACGGCCAGGAAGACGAGCGTGCCGACCCCGGCCGCGAGCGCGGCCGCGGGCACCGCGCCGCTCGACCCGCGCAGCCGCACGAGGCGATCCGGGGCCGCGTCCGCCGTGGCCATGACAGCTTACGGCGGCGGAGGCGGCGGCTCCGTCGAGCCCGGAGGCAGCTCGGTGGGCGGCGGCGGCTCCGTCGCGGCCGGCGGCGGCTCGGCGGGGACGGTGGCGGTGTCCGGCGGCGGGGGCGCCGTCGGCTCCGGGGCGGCCGGCTCCTCCGAGATGGGCGGAGCGGTCTCTGTCTCCGTCTCGGTCGTCGGTCTCGGTCGTCGTCTCGGTCTCGATCTGCGACGTGTCGCCGCGGAACTGGTACTCGCCGTGCCACGGCCGCCAGACGACCTGCTCGCTTCGGCAGCGTCCAGTCCAGCACGGGGGCATTCGCGAGGACACGCGACATGAACAGGTTCCAGATCGTCGCCGGGAAGCTGCCGCCGGAGACGGAGATGCCGTGGACGTTCGTCATCTCGATCGTCGCCGTACGGGTAGCCGACCCAGACGGCGGTCGCAAGCTGCGGCGTGTAGCCCACGAACCACGCGTCGGTGTGGTCGTCGGTCGTTCCGGTCTTGCCGGCGGCCGGGCGGCCGAAGTACGCGCCCGTACCCGTGCCCGAGAGCATGTTCTGCTCGAGGATGCGCGTCACCTGATAGGCGACGCCGTCGGGCATCACGCGCTTCGGCCTGGGCTTGCCCCAACCCGACGACGTGTCTTCCGTGCCTCGCGGGAACACCACGCGGCGGATGGCCATCGGCTCGTGGTAGACGCCCCCGGCCGCCAGGGTCGCGTACCCGGACGCCATGTCGAGCACGGAGACGTCGTTCGAGCCGAGGCCGATCGAGGCGACCGGCTTGAGCGGCGAGCGGACGCCCATCGCGCGCGCGATCTTGACGATGCTCTCCGGGCCGAGATCGAGGGTGAGCTTTGCGTAGACCGAGTTGTCCGAGCGCAGCGTCGATGCAGTGAGGCTCGAGGGGCCGTAGTACGAGCCGTCGTAGGTCTTGGGGCTCCACGGCTCGCTGACCCCGTCCGGCTGCCAGGTGAACGGGGCCGAGAGGTACGTGGTCGAGTCCGGGTTGATGCCGCGGCGAACGGCCTCGACGAGCACGAAGGTCTTGAAGGAGGAGCCCGCCTGACGGCGTCCCTGCGCGGCGATGTTGAACTGCGTGCGCCGCTGGCCGGGCAGCACGGAGACCATCGCGCGGATGGCGCCGTTCCGCGGGTTGATCGACACGATGGCCGAGGCGGGGTCGGCGGGGTCGTTGAGCGTCTCACGGATCGCCTCCTCGGCACGCTTCTGCCAGCGCGGGTCGATCGTCGTGTAGATGCGCAGGCCGCCTGCCCGCACCACGGTGGCACCGTACTCCGCGATGAGCTGATCGCGGACGTACCCGAAGAAGAACGGCTCCTTGATCTCCGTGAACAGCTTGCCGGGGCGAAGGCGGATCTGCGTCGCGACAGCCTTGCGATATTCGCGCTCGCTGATCTTCCCCGTGTCTCGCATGGCGGCGAGCACGTCGTTGCGGCGGCCGACCGCCTCCTGCGGACGGTTGATCGGATCGAAGAACGAGGGGGCCTGCGGGAGCCCGGCGAGGAGCGCCGCCTCCGCGACCGTCAGCTCGCGAGCGGACTTCGAGAAGTAGGTCTGCGCAGCGGCCTCGACTCCGTAGGCCCGGTGGCCGTAGTAGACCTGGTTCAGGTACGTGTCGAGGATCCTCTCCTTCTCCCATGCCTGGTCCAGCTTGATCGCGAGGCAGGCCTCCTTGATCTTCCGCTTCAGGGTCTGCTCCGTGCCGACCGGGCGGTAGAGGTTGCGGACGAGCTGCTGGGTGATCGTCGAGCCGCCCTGCACGACGTCCTGCGCCTTGAAGTTCGCGAAGGCGGCTCTCGCGATCGACTCGTAGTCGACCCCCGAGTGCTCCCAGAAGCGCTGGTCCTCGATCGCCACCGTCGCCTCGATGAGCAGCGGCGAGATCTCCTCGTACTCGAGCGGCTGGCGGTTGTTCTCTGCCGGGATGGCTCCCAGCAGGTTCCCGTTCGCGTCGTAGACGAACGAGTTGCGTCCGATCACGACCTCGTCGAGAGACTCGAGCGTGCAGCTCTGCTTGAAAGCCTCCGCTCCGGTGAGGCCGGCGGTCGCCACGCCGACCACGACCGCGATGACGGCGAGAATGACGACGAGGAGCGTGATGCGGCGAGCGTTGCGGGAACGACGCGTGCGCTCGCGGCGCTTCCGGCGCGCGCGAGCGCCGGCGTCCATGCGCGAGCGGCGGCCCGCGGCCGTTGGCGCCGTTGCCGTTCCTGCCGTTTCCGTTTCCCGTGGCCATTCCTGCAATCGAGGGTACCGAGAACCCCTACCTCGTACGGCGGTGGTCGGTCACGCCACAACGTTCTTCAGAGCGGAAGCGGCTTCCTCCCTGCGTATCCCTCCTCGAGACCGTGCCAGAAGCGCACCGCGTCCTCCCCGACTTTCCAGCAGAGCAGCACCGTCTCGCCGTCCCGGTCGGCGGGGAAGTCCACGAGACCGAGCTCGATGTCCTTGACCTGGACGCCCAGAGCATCGAGCTCGGCGATGACCTCGGCCACCTCGTGCGCGTGCTCTGCCACTTGCCGCTCGGCCTCGCGCAGGGCGAGGATCTGGGCCGCGGCGCCTCCGTTGCCGGCGACCTTCGCCGCGAGCGACGCCGAGTCCGCCTGACGGGCACGGAGCAAGTCGCCGAGGACGACGAGACGCTCGGCGAGCGGTCGCACGACGGCAAGCGCCTCGTTCGCCTCCTCGACACTGAACAGTCTCATCGCTTGCGGACATGGTGACATCGCCGGCGGCATCCGGCGGCGAGGGGGCGATCGAACAGGCCGCACGTCCGACCCCCGGAGGCACCAGGTCGCTGGCAGGGCCGCCGCTTGATTCAATACGGGCCCGTGCGATCGACCATGCCGCTCGCTCGCGGCCGCCGTCGCGGCCGTTCTCCTCGCCGCCGGCTGCGGCGAGCGCGAGGAGCCGACCGGCAACCTGTCAGTCGACTACCCGGTTACCGTGCAGGGCGCCGGCGGCGATCCGGTGCCGGTCAGCGCGCCGCCGAGCCGCATCGTCGCGCTCGACCCCGGCGCAGCCGAGCTCGTCGACGCGCTCGGAGCCGGCCAGGCTCTCGTGGGTGCGCCCGGATCGGCGACGATCGACGGCGAGCGGCGCGCGAACGTCGTGCCCGAGGTCGGGCAGATCGACGTCGAGCGAGCCGTGTCGCTCGAGCCCGATCTCGTGCTCGCGACGCTGGAGGCAGACTCGGTCGACGTCGCTCAGGTACAGCGGCGCACAGGTGCTCAGGTGTACATCCAGCCCTCGTCGACCGTCGACGACGTCGTCCGAGCCGTGCTCGAGCTCGGCTTCGTGCTCGGCCGGCCGGCGGAGGCACGAGCGCTTGCGGCCGACATCAGGGCGGACGTCGACGAGGTGGAGAAGCGGATCGCCGGCGAGCAGCCGGTGGATATCTTCGTCGACACCGGCCTGTTCGTCACGATCCGCGAGCGGTCGATCTTCGGTGACCTCCTGCGCCGGGCGAAGGCCGCCAACGTCGCGCCCGACCCGGGACAGGGGCCGATCACGGCCGCGGAGCTCGCCGCCCGGGATCCCGACGTCTACGTCGTCACGTCCGACTCCGGCGTCACGCTCGAGTCGCTGCAGCGTGCCCCCGAGACGAGGGACCTCCGCGCGGTGCGCAACGGTAGGGTCGTCTTCCTGCCGGTCGAGCTCGTCGCGGAGCCGGGCCCCGAGGTCGCCGAGGCGCTCCAGACGATCGCGGTCGCCCTTCACCCCGATGCCTTCCGCTGACGCCGCGGCGCTCGACGCCGTGACCGTCGATGCCTTCGGCACGCTCCTCCGGCTCGAGGATCCGACCGAGCGGCTTCGCCTCGCTCTCGCGGAACGCGGCGTCGAGCGCCGGGCACGAGGAGATCCGAGCCGCTTTCCGCGCCGAAGCCGCCTACTACCGCCCGCGCTCCCTGAGGGGCCGTGACGCCGAGAGCCTCGAGACGCTGCAGCGCGAGTGCATGCAGGTCTTCCTCGACGCCGCCGGGGCGGAGCTCGACGCCGCCGCGTTCGTTCCCGCGTTCATGGACGCCGTCGTCTTCCACCTCGTCGACGGCGCCGCCGCGGCACTCGACCGCTTGCGTGGCGCCGGGCTGGCGCTCGCATGCGTTGCCAATTGGGACATCAGCCTGCACGAGCATCTCCAGCGACTCGACGTGCACAGCCGGTTCGCTGTGGTCGTCACGTCGGCCGAGGCGGCGGCCGAGAAGCCTGACCCGGCGATCTTCCTCAGGGCGCTCGGCGTGCTCGGGGTACATCCGCACCGAGCCCTCCACATCGGCAACGAGGACGTCGACCGCGAGGGCGCTCGCGAGGCGGGGCTCGCGTTCGAGCCAACGCCGCTGGCCACGCTGCCCGAGCGGCTCGGACTGTGAGATCGTGCTCGATGATGTCGGAGCCGACGGCCGAGCGGCTGGGGGAGCCCAGGCGGCCGCTGGCGCTTGCTCTTCTGGCTCGTCCTGGCCGGGCTCCAGATCGCGGCGACCTTTTCGCTTGCCGACCCCGACCGGGTCGAGGAGGAGCCGCCGATCTACGAGTGGTCGACGGCGGCCAACGCCCTCATCGTGTACGGACTGCTCGTGCTGCTCACGTTCGGGATCGCGTCGATGTACCCGGACGCTCGACGAGCGCTGGGCCTGCGCCGCTTCGAACCGCGCTTCCTCTGGCACGCGGCCGGCGTGGTCGTCGTCTCCATCGTGGTGGCCGCCGCGCTCGAGCCGATTCTCCACGCCGGGGAGAAGCAGGGCATCGCGCCGCAGGAATGGCGACCGGACGACCTGGCGCCGTTCCTCGTCAACGCCGTGCTGATAGCGACGTGGGGGCCGTTCGCCGAGGAGCTCTTCTATCGCGGGCTGGGCGTCACGGCGCTTGGCATGTTCGGCCCGGCGGTCGCCATCATCGGGACCGCCCTGGCGTTCGGGTTCGCGCACGGGCTGCTCGTTGCTCTGCCACCGCTCATCGTCTTCGGTCTCGGCCTCGCTTGGGTTCGCGTCCGGTCGGGCTCGGTCTGGCCGGGGTTCATCGCGCACGCTGCCTACAACGCGATCGGCATCGCGATCTCCGTGGCCACCTCGATGTGACGGGCGGCCGTCATGCCGCGGCCGGGCACTGAGCTATCCTGCTCCGCGTTGAGCGACTGGACCTCGGATCCCACCGTCGTCGAGCTCCGGGAGCGGATCGCGGAGACCGACCGCGCCATCCTCGAGCGCGTGAACGAGCGCATCGCCCTCGTCGAGGAGCTCCGCCGCTACAAGGAGGAGCAGGGATACCCGTTCCTCGACCCGGCCCGCGAGGACTGGCTCATCGCGCACCTCGCCGAGATCAACACCGGTCCGCTCAGTGAAGACGGGTTGCGAGAGCTCTTCACCACCGTGATCGAGCTCGTGAAGCGCGAGGTGAGCGGCGGCCGGAGCGCGACCTGACAGCGGCGGTCGCAGGCGGGCCGGATGAGATCCGGCCCCTACGAATCTTTCTGGAAGTCCTCCGGCGAGACGTCCTCGAGGAACTTCTTGAACTCCTCGACGATCTCCTCTTCGTTCACGTCCTCGTGCTCGAACTCGATGGCGCTCTCCTCGATCACCGAGTCGGCCGCGAAGATGGGCGCGCCGGAACGGACGGCGAGGGCGATCGCGTCGCTCGGCCGGGAGTCGATCTCGACCTCCGCGCCGTTGATCGTGAGCGTGATCAGGGCGTAGAAGGTGTTGTCCTTGAGCTCCGTAACGGCGATCTGGACGACCTGCGCGTTCAACTGGCCGAGGATGTCTGTCAGCAGGTCGTGGGTCATGGGCCGCTGCGTCGCAGCGCCCTGGAGCTTGACCAGGATCGCGGCGGCCTCGGGATGGCCGATCCAGATCGGCAGGAACTTGTTGCCCTCGGAGGTCTTCAGGAGCACGATTGGCTGCTTGCCGACCATGTCGAAGCTCACTCCGTAGACGACCATCTCCTGCATCGGCAACCCGAGCCGGATGGTAGCAGCGGCCTGCCGTCGCTCCCGCGGCCATCCGTCGCGCGTAAAGGAGCAGCAGTTGGGGGACAATCGCGTGATGGATACGAGCGACGAGACGACAGCGCGAGGTCGCCGAGGCCGAGGCGCAAGAGCCCCCGAAGGAGCGCCTCGAGCGTGAGCACGGCGAGCTGATCGAGGAGCTGCGCGCGCTGATTCCCGGCGCCGAGGTGCTCTTCGGCTTCCTGCTCGCGATCAGGTTCACGAACCAGTTCCGTAACCTCGACGCGGGCCAGCGCTACGCGTACTACGGCACGCTGATCGCCACCGCCATCGCGCTCGTGCTCTTCCTCGCGCCGTCCGCCCACCACCGGCTCCGCTTTCGCGAGGGCGACAAGGACTACATGCTGCGCAAGGGCAACCGCGAGGCGATTGCGGGCACCGTCGCGATGGCCCTCGCGCTGACCGGCGCGGTCTACCTCGTCACGGATCTCGTGTTCGGAACCCTCGCGGCAGGACTCGGCGGCGGCTGGCGATCTTCGCCCTGACCGCATGGCGCTGGTGGGCGCTCGCGCTGTACCGGCGTCTGACCGACGCCGACGGGCACAGCGACATGGGCGATCCTGGATTCGAACCAGGGACCTCCGCCTTATCAGAGCGGCGCTCTAACCGACTGAGCTAATCGCCCGAACGGGCTGGATACGTGCGGCCCGGCACTGTAGGCGGCCGGATCTCGGCCGGGCGCGTCGAAGTGTGGGCTCAGGACGCGAGCGGCAGCCGGCCGGCTGCGGACTCGAGCGCCTCGCAGAGCTCGGCCAGCTCGGTCTCGTCCGCGAAGCGGAGCTCGAGGCGGCGCGGGCCGACGCGGACGTCCGCTCCCGTCAGCCGAGCGAGCGCCTCGCGCGCGCGGTCGGTCAAGCGCCGGGTCGACCGGGGAGCTCGCCGCCCTGGGCCGAGCTCGTGCACCGGCCCAGCGCGCCGCTCGCTCGGCCGCCCGCACGGACATGCCCTGGCGGACGATCCGGCGCGCGAGGCGGCGGCGTTCCTCGTGGTCCGGCACCGCCAGCACGGCTCGCGCGTGTCCCTCCGTGAGCTGGCCGCGCTCGACGAGCGCGAGGACGTCCTCTGGAAGGTCGAGCAGCCGGAGCCGGTTCGACACGCTCGGCTTGGAGCGGCCCACGCGCTCGGCCACCTCCGCGAGCGTCAGCCCGAACTCGTCGAGCAGCGACGCGTAGGCGCGGGCCTCCTCGACGGCCGTGAGGTTCTCGCGGGCGACGTTCTCGACGAGCGCGAGGAGCAGCGTGTCCCTGTCCTCGGCCTCCCGCACGACAGCGGGGATCGTCGGCAGTCCGGCTGCGCGAGCCGCCCGCCAGCGGCGCTCCCCGGCGATCAGCTCGTAGCCCTCCTCGGCCGGGCGGACGAGGACGGGCTGGACGACGCCCTGCACGCGCACGGACTCCGCCAGCTCCGACACCGACTCGGAATCGAGTCGCTTGCGAGGCTGGCGCCGGTTCGGCCGGATGGCGCCGACCGGAAGGTGGTGGAGCTCCGCGGGAGCGGCCGGCTGCCCGATCAGCACCGCCAGGCCCCGGCCGAGCCCTCGCCGCGAGCTGGAGGCGGGCTCCGTCACCGCCGGCCCACCAGCTCGCCGGCGACCCGGTAGTAGGCGTCCGCGCCCACCGAGGCCCGGTCGTACGCGGTGATCGGCAGCCCGTGGCTCGGCGCCTCGGCAAGCCTGACGCTGCGCGGGACGACCGCGTCGAACACGAGGTCGCCGAACGCGCGGCGCAACTCGGCCGCGACGTCCGCCGCGAGACGCGTCCGGCCGTCGACCATCGTCAGCAGCATCCCGGCGATCGTCAGCCGCGGATTGAGCCGCCCCCGGACGAGCTCGATCGAGTGGAGGAGCTGCGTGAGGCCTTCGAGTGCGTAGTACTCGCACTGCACGGGTACGAGCACGCGGCTTGCTGCAGCGAGCGCGTTCACGGTCAGCGGGCCAAGCGACGGTGGACAGTCGACGAAGACGAACGAGAAGCGCTCCTCCGCGCCTTCCAGCGCCCGGCCGAGGTAGGTCTCACCTCGCTCGGCCTGGGCCAGCTCGACCGCAGCGCCGGCGAGCGTCGGCTTTGACGGCACGAGGAAGAGGTTCACGAACCGGGTCGGCTGCACAGCCTCGTCGAGCGGGGCGCCGTCGAGCAGGTCGTAGGAGGAGGCGGCCGGTGCCGCCTCTCCGAGCCCCGAGGTCGCGTTCGCCTGCGGATCCAGGTCGACGACGAGCACGCGCTCGCCGGCCTCGGCGAGGCAGGCCGCCAGGTTCACGGCGGTGGTCGTCTTGCCGACGCCGCCCTTCTGGTTGGCGACCGCGTAGACCCCCCGTGCCATGGGACGAGTGTACGGAGGGCATCGGCCGGTTCAGGAGCCCGGCGAGGCCGCTCTGAGAACGTCACCCGAGGGGTCGCTTGCGTGCCAGCCCCGGACGGCGAGGAAAGCGCTCGGGAGTCGCGCCGAGCTTCTCGAACACGAGGAGGGTTCGGCTGTCCGTATGCGGGACGGCGACGGCCCTGGGCGGGCTCGCGGCGAGCGCCTCGGCGACACGGTCGAGGCCGGTGAGCCGGCTCGCCTGCATAGAGCACGAGCAGGCCGCCCGGGCGTACCAGCGGCAAGCACCACTCGGCTGCGACCGCCTGCGGGGCGAGAGCCCGGGCTAGCGCGACCGCATAGGCGTCCCGCCCATCCGTCCGCCCCCAGTCCTCGGCGCGGGCCCGAACGACCCGGACATTCGGGAACGACGGGGCGACGGACTCGAGGAAGTCGCACTTCCTGCGCGCGGACTCGAGGAGGTCGAAGGCGAGCTCCGGACGGGCTACGGCGAGCGGAAGTCCCGGAGAGCCACCGCCCGAGCCCACGTCGACGACCGGCCCGGTGTCAACGAACGGAAGACCGGCCAGAGCATCGTCCACGTGCAGCTTCCGTGCCGCGTCATACGAGTCGACCGCCGTCAGGCCCGGGGTCGCAGCGAGGAGGCGCAGCCAGTGGTCGAGCCGCGCGTCGAGGGTCAAAGGCTCAGTCAGCAGGTCGGACGACCACGTACCGGTTCGGCTCGACGCCCGTGCTCTCGGTGAGGACGTCACCGCGATCCTTGAGCCGGATGTGCACGATCTTGCGCTCCGCCGGTGCTCATCGGCTCGAGCTCGGCGGTCTGGCCGGTTGCGGCCACCCGCGACGCCGTCCGGTCGGCAAGCGACTCGACCGCGGCGCGGCGTCGGTCCCGGTAGCCGGCTGCGTCGACGGTGACGTCCAGCCGTGGCTCGTCCACGCGGTAGAGAATCGCTCCGGCAAGCTGCTGGATCGCGTCGATCGTCTGCCCGCGCTTGCCGATCGCGAGGCCGAGCTCGCGGCCATGGAACGTCCCGACGAGGGTCTCGGCGCTCTCCCGGATCGATACGGAGGCCTCGATCTCGAGCGCGTCGCGAACGAGCTCGAGGTACTGCTTGAGCCGAGTGCCGGCCTCGGAGAGCTCCGCGTCTCCCAGGTCCTCGGGCTCCGCGGAGAGCGGCGGCTGCCACAGGCAGCTCGCCGCCGACCCGGGCGATGACGCGGGCCGGCACGAACCCCACCCCGAGCAGGCCTCGCTCTCCTTCGGAGAGGACGACGAACTCGACCTGTGCCTTGTCGAGACCCGGGAACCGCCGCTCGAGCTCGCGGAGCGCGGTCCACTTCGCCTCGCCGACGGTCTCGCCGGCGGCCTCCGCCTCGCGGTCGGGATCACCGGTCCCGGGCTGGGCCGACGTCCGTCTCGCTCATCGCCTGGCCCTGGAGCCCTTCTTCTTGCGCCGCCGCACGGGCCGCTGGCCGGTGCCGCTCCCCGATGCGCGGTGCCTTCGCCTGAGTCGTCGGTGGCGAGGGCTTCGGCGCCTTCGACTTCGCCGCGCCGTCGCCGTCTTCGTCGCCGCGGGGCGGCGTTCGGCTCGTGCGCTTCGGCGGCTCGAGAGTCGGTCGCGGGTAGAGGCGCCGCGTGACGAGGCCCTGGCCCACGGTCCAGAGGTTCGTGGTGACCCAGTAGATCATGAGCCCGACCGGGAAGTTGATGACGAACGGGATGAACAGGAACGGCAGCGCCATGAAGATGTAGCGCTGGCTCTTCGACTGGACTGCTGTCGTCGAGAGGTAGAAGGAGAGCAGCTGGCTCCCGACGTAGATGACGAGGAGCATCCACCCCGACCAGTGCTCGTTCACGTTCGCCGAGATGTCCGGGACGATGCCGTTGAGGAACGAGATCGTCGAGTCCGGGTAGAACGGGATCGATGACTTCCTCGTCGAAGTCCCTGAGCACGTAGAAGAGCGCGAAGAAGATCGGGATCTGGGGCACGATCGGGAGGCACGAGGCGGCCGGGTTCACCTTGTGCTCCTTGTAGAACTTCATCACCTCTTCGTTCATGCGCTGCTTGTCGTGCTTGTACTTCTGCTGCAGCGCCTTGAGCTGCGGCGCGTACATCTGCAGCCGCTGCATGGAGCGGATCTGCTTGATCGTGAGCGGCAGGATCACGATCCGCA
The DNA here is from genome assembly GCA_963838105.1 of uncultured Thermoleophilia bacterium. Lineage (GTDB taxonomy): Bacteria > Actinomycetota > Thermoleophilia > Gaiellales > Gaiellaceae > CAWJNF01. The sequence goes on from CAWIQC010000033.1 coordinate 145,770, forward strand.
CGCAGACGCTACGAGCACGACGATCGCCCAGGCCCAGGTGAGCCCGATCGAGCGTGTGCAGCCATTCGAGGACGTCCGTGAGGAAGTTCTCGATCGGCGTGAGGATGTGGGCGAGCGAGATCACGCGGCGCGGCGAGCGCGGCTCGGTCGCAAAGAGACGCTGGTCACGGACGTGGTCGACGCCGCCGTGGCTCCACGGGTTGCAGCGCAAGAGCCGCCAGGCGGCCAGCAGGCTGCCGCGCAGGAGACCGAGCTCCCGAAACGCGTCGATCGCGTACTGCGAGCAGGAGGGGTGGTACTTGCAGCGGCCCTGCGCGAAGGCGCCGAGCGTGTACCGATACACGTAGACGCCGGCGACGCCGGCGGTCCCGGGTAGGCGAGCGAGGCGGCCTCACGCCGTCCTGCGCCTCTTCGCCGGAGCTCGCCGTTCCAGCGACCTCGCGCACTTGCTCGACCAGCCACTCGAAACCCTGTGTCTCGGCGGCTTCCGCGAGGCCCGGCCGCACGACGAGGACGTAGTCGTGTCCGGGCGGAAGCTCCGAGCGCACTCGCTCGAAGGCGTCTCGGAGGCGGCGTTTCATGCGATTGCGATCCACGGCGCCGCCGACCTTGCGGGAAACGGCGAGGCCGAGGCGAGGCTCGGAGCCGATCTCGTCCTCGTCGCCACGCGGGAACGCGTACAGAACGAGGTAGCGGGTCGACACCGACCGGCCGTGGCGGTACACGGCGTCGAAGTCCCGCGAGCGCGAGAGCCGGCCGCGTCGACCCATGCCGCCCTCAGGCGGACAGCCGCTTGCGGCCTCTCGCCCGGCGGCGCTTGATGATCGCCTGGCCGGCGCGGGTCGACATCCGCGCACGGAAGCCGTGCCTGCGCTTGCGCCGGCGGACGTTTGGCTGGTACGTGCGCTTCATGGACCTTCTCGAGCGGGCCGAAACACGGGTACGAACGGTCCCGGGCCAGTATAGAGCAGCCCCTTCGGGAGGCCCGTACACCAACTCGTTACCAGCGATCAATCCACAACCGGAACGCGTTTCGCCGTGCCGCATCAGGCATGTTATCCACAGGTGTGGAGACCGCTGTGGAAGGCATGAAAGGCCTGCAAAGCGCCGTGTTTTGGGAGTCGGCGAAGGCGTCCGGAGATAGCGTTCAGGCTCACGGCGACCGGTGCTATGATCGCGCACTCGGTCTCGTCGGGAGGGAGTCGCGGGGTGGAGTACGGCGTGCAGCTGAACGCAGCGGACGTATGGACCGAGATAGCCGATCGGCTACGGTCGGCGATCTCCGATCAGACCTATCACACCTGGTTCGGCGAGGTGCGCACGAGAAGCGTCGACGGCGGCGTGGTGGTGCTCGAGACGCCGAACGGGTTCAGCCGCAGCTGGATCGAGGGCCACTACCTCGAGCTGCTGAGTGGCGCGGCACGCGACCTCCTCGGGTCGGAAGCGCGCGTGCGGCTGATCGTCCGCGAGCTCCCACAAGAGACACCCGAGCTCGAGGATCGTAGGCCGCGCCGCGTAGAGGGCCTCAGTCCGAAGTACTCCTTCGACACCTTCGTGATCGGATCGTCGAACCGCTTCGCCCACGCGGCGGCGCTCGCGGTCGCGGAGGCGCCGGCGCAGGCCTACAACCCTCTCTTCGTCTACGGCGGCACCGGGCTCGGCAAGACGCACCTGCTCCAGGCGGTCGCGGCGTATGTCTCGCAGCACTCGGCGAGGTTCTCGGTGCGCTACGTGACGAGCGAGACGCTCACGAACGACTTCATCAACTCGATCCGCGAGAAGCGGGTCGAGGCTTTCAAACAGCGCTACCGGGGCTACGACGTTCTGCTCGTCGACGACATCCAGTTCCTCGAGCACAAAGAGCGCATCCAGGAGGAGTTCTTCCACACCTTCAACACGCTCTACGAAGCAGGTAGCCAGATCGTGCTGTCGTCCGATCGTCCGCCCCGCGACATCGCCACGCTCGAGGAGCGGCTCCGCTCGCGCTTCGAGTGGGGCCTCATCGTCGACATTCAGCCGCCCGACCTCGAGACGCGCATCGCCATTCTGCGAAAGAAGGTCGCAACCGATCGGATCAACGTTCCCGACGCCCAGGTGCTGACGTTCATCGCCGGCCGGGTTTCCAGCAACATCCGTGAGCTCGAAGGGCGCGCTGACCCGTGTGGTGGCTTTCTCGTCGCTGACCGGCCGGGCCATGTCGGTCGAGCTGGCGCAGGAGGTGCTGAAGGACGTCTTCCCACAAGGCGAGGCGCCCGAGATCTCGATCGAGCGCATCCAGGAGGTCGTCTCGGAGCGGTTTGCGATCTCGTTGCAGGAGCTCGTCGGCCAGCGGCGCTCACGCTCTGTCGTGTACCCGCGCCACGTCGCGATGTACCTGTGCCGAGAGCTGACCGACAGCTCGCTGCCGAAGATCGGCCATCACTTCGGAGGACGCGACCACACGACCGTCATCAACGCGACCTCCAACATCACAAAGCTGATTCGCGAAGATCGCGGCGTCTACAACCTCGTCCAGGAACTCACAGCCCGCATCAAGCAGGCGACGTGAAAACCTGGGGAGAACCGAGACGACGCCTGCTCGCCTGTCGAGAACCGTGCCTTGTCCACACGAACGCTCCACGCCCCGACACCGCACCCGGCGCCGGATCAGCGATGTCTTCCCCGTAGTTCACACTCCTACGACTACGACGAGCTTCTTCTAACCTAATCATGACCGTCGAGACGCCCATCGCCACCGCTGTGAAGATCACTTGTTCCCGCGACGAGCTCGCCCGGGTTCTCGGGTTGGTCGGACGTGCAGTCTCGACGCGAGGCTCCGTTCAGATCCTGGGCGGGGTTCTCCTGCGCCTCGACGGAACGCGGCTCGAGGTAGCTGCGACAGACATGGAGATGTCTCTCCGGGCCGATGCTGATACCACCGCCGACGGCGAAGGGTCGGTCGTGGTCCCCGGGCGTCTCCTGCTCGAGATCGTGCGTCTGTTACCTGCCGGAGACGTCGTCCTCGAGCACGACGCTGACGAGTCGACGCTCCAGCTCACGTGCGGCTCGGCGTCGTACCGGCTCAACACGTACCGGTCCGACGACTATCCTCGCCTGCCCGAGGTGGATGCGGCCGCGCTTGTCTCCGTACCTCGTGTGGCGTTGCTCGAGACGATCGCGAAGGTAAGCCGTGCAGCCTCCCGCGACGAGTCACGGCCCGTCCTGACCGGGATCCTCGTTCGCCTCGACGGCCAGAACCTCGTGATGGCGGCGACCGACTCATATCGGCTCGCAGTCAAGGAGACCCGCCTCGATCAGGACCTGGGCCGGGAGCTGGAGGCGATTGTGCCGGCACGCGCGCTCGGGGAGCTCGTTCGGATCGGGCAGGCCTCCGAGGCGGAGGACGTCCAAGTAGGTGTCCAGGAGAACCAGGTCGTCTTCGTGCTCGACGGGGTCGTGCTGACTGCGCGACGCATCGACGGACAGTTCCCGAACTTCCGTCAGCTGAAGCCCGAGGGCTTCGAGGCCGAGATCAAGCTCTCGCGCGAGGAGATCCTCGATGCCGTGAAGCGGGTGGGCGTGATGGCCCAGCGAAACGCGCCGCTGAAGCTCCGCTTCGAGGAGGGCGAGCTGACCATCCAGGCGCAGGCGCAGGACGTCGGCGAGGCAAGGGAATCGCTTCCGATCTCGTACTCGGGCGACGCGGTGGAGATCGGCTTCAACCCGGAGTTCCTGCGCGAGGGCTTCGAGTCGGTCTCGGAAGCCGAGGTCCGCCTCAAGCTGATCACACCGCTGCGGCCGGGTCTGATCACCGGCGAAGGCGACGACTTCTGGTACCTCATCATGCCTATCCGCCTCGCCGGATAGTCCCGAGCAGGCCGACTGGTCGTCACACACCTCCGCCTGGCCGACTTCCGCTCGTATGCTCGCCAGGAGCTCGACCTCGTCCCGGGGCTCGTGTTCGTCGCCGGTCCCAACGGCGCCGGCAAGACGAACCTCCTCGAGTCCATCCACGTGGGCACGCAGGGATTCTCGTTCCGGACCCGCCGCGAGACGTCCGCGATCCGGTTTGGCGCCAACGCGACGCGGGTCGCGCTCACCGGCAGGACGGCCCACGTCGCGGACGTCTCCGCCGTTGTAACGCTGACCCGCTCGGGCGAGAAGCAGATCACGCTGAACGGCAGCTCGGTGGCGAGCCAGGACGCATTGCGCCGCGACCTGCCGACGCTCGCGTTCACGCCCGACCGCCTCGCGGTCGTGAAGGGCCCGCCGGCGATCCGCCGCACCTACCTCGACCGCGCGCTCGGCCGTCTCTTCCCCGCGCGCTCGCAGGTTCCGGGCGAGTATGCGCGGGCGGTGGCGCAGCGCAACGCCGCGCTCCGCCGGATACGGGCCCGCCTCTCGCCGCCGGACGCGCTGGCTCCGTGGGACGAGGCGGTCGTGGCTCTCGGCCGCGAGCTCGACGACGCTCGCACAGCGGCGACCGGCGCCTTCGCCCCGCTCTTCGCCGAGCAGGCGTCAGAGCTCGGTCTCGCGGAAGCGGAAGTCGGCTACCACAGGGCCGAGATCACGGCCGAGCAGCTCAGCGCCCGGCTCGAGCGGGACCTCGAGCGCGGAACCACAGGCGTCGGCCCGCACCTGGTGGACCTCGAGCTCACGGCGGGCGGGATCGATTTGCGGACGTTCGGCTCGCAGGGCCAGCAACGCCTGGCGCTGCTGGCGCTCCTCCTGGCGGAGGCTCGGGCTATCGCGACCCGCCGCGGCGAGGTCCCCCTCCTGCTGCTCGACGACGTCCTCAGCGAGCTCGACGATCGCCGGCGAGCAGCTCTCCTCGACGGGATCCCGGAGGGGTGGCAGGTGCTCGTCACCGGGACGAGCGATCGTGCGCTGCCGCGCAGCAGCCGTACGCCAGACCAGATGATCGACGTGACCCCGGGGCTGGCCCGCGCACGATGAGCGAGCGCCACCGCCTGCCGGAGCGGCTCCTCGAGACGGTGACCGCGGAGCTCGAGCGCATGGGCGCGGGCCCTGGCGGGGCGGCTCTTGCGGACATCCTCGCGCGCTGGCCCGAGGCTGTCGGAGAGACGATCGCCAGGAACGCCTGGCCTGCTCGGCGGTCTCGCGACGGCACGGTGCTCGTTCATACGAGCTCCAGCGCCTGGGCGCAGGAGCTCACCCATCTCGAAGCGCAGGTGCGGGCCAAGCTCGGCGAGGACGCCCCGCCGTTGCGGTTCGTCGTCGGCGCGCTCCCCGCCGGCGGCCAGGAGCCCGTGCCGGAAGCGGAACGATTCGTCCACAGGCCGACCCAGGCCGAGGCGGCGCAGGCTGCCGAGCTCGCCCGCGGCATCAGCGACGAGGCCGTCCGGGAGGCCGTCCGCAAGGCCTGCGAGCTCTCGCTCGCAGCACAGCGGGGCGGGCGGACCGACCGCCCTATCTGATACACTAAGAGGAGACATTTTTTCCTGCAAATAGCGGGTTTTTCTATGACTGAGACGAGTTATACCGCCAAGGACATCACGGTTCTCGAGGGCCTCGAGCCTGTGCGGCTGCGCCCGGGCATGTACATCGGCTCGACCGGCTCCCGCGGGCTCCACCATCTCGTCTTCGAGGCGGTCGACAACTCGGTCGACGAGGCGCTCGCCGGGCGGTGCGACAGCGTCGAGGTGACGCTCCACCCGGACAACTCGGTCACCGTCTCGGACAACGGCTCCGGCATCCCGGTCGACGTCATGCCGGACCAGGGGCTGCCGGCCGTCACGGTGGTGCTGACGAAGCTCCATGCCGGCGGCAAGTTCGGCGGCGAGGGCTACAAGGTTTCGGGCGGCCTGCACGGGGTCGGCATCTCGGTGGTGAACGCGCTGTCGGAATGGCTCGTGTGCGACGTGAAGCGCGACGGGAAGGTCTGGCGCCAGGAGTTCGCTCGGGGCGCCGCGACCGGCGACCTCGAGGTGGTGGGCGACGCGGGCGAGGAGACGGGCACGACGATCAGCTTCCTTCCCGACGCAGAGGAGATCTTCGACGAGCTCGAGTGGTCGAAGGACATCCTGACGCAGCGCCTGCGAGAGACCGCGTTCCTCACCCGTGGCCTTCGCATCGCGCTCGTCGACGCCCGCGAGGTGGAGGACCGGCAGGAGTTCTATTACGAGGGCGGGATCCGCGACTTCGTCAAGTACGTCAACCAGGCCAAGGACGCGGTCCACAAGCACATCGTCTACTTCGAGGGCGAAGGTGACGACGGCCTCGTCGAGGTGGCGATGCAGTGGAACACCTCCTACGTGGAGTCGGTGTTCTCGTTCGCCAACAACATCAACACGCACGAGGGCGGCTCGCACCTCTCCGGATTCCGGGGCGCGCTCACGGGCACGCTCAACAAGTACGCCCGCGACAAGGGTCTGCTGAAGGAGAAGGAGGAGAACCTCGACGGCGAGGACGTCCGCGAGGGTCTCGCTGCGGTCCTCTCGGTCAAGCTGCGCGAGCCGCAGTTCGAGGGCCAGACGAAGACGAAGCTCGGCAACCCGCCGGTCGAGGGTCTCGTCCGCCAGATCGTCAACCAGCGGCTCGCGGAGTTCCTCGAGGAGAACCCCCAGGATGCCCGGCAGATCATCACGAAGGCAATCTCCGCGGCGCGGGCCCGCGAGGCGGCTCGCAAGGCGCGTGAGCTGACGCGTCGCAAGAGCGCCCTCGAGAACACGTCGCTACCGGGGAAGCTCGCCGACTGCCAGATCTCCGATCCCGAGGTCACCGAGCTCTACCTGGTCGAGGGCAACTCCGCCGGCGGGTCGGCAAAGGATGCTCGCGACCGGGCCTACCAGGCGATTCTGCCGCTGCGCGGCAAGGTGATCAACGCCGAGAAGAACCGAATCAACAAGGTGCTCTCGAACGAGGAGATCCAGGCGATCGTGACGGCGATCGGCACCGGGATCAGCGACGAGTTCGACATCACCAAGCTTCGCTATCACCGCGTCATCGTCATGACGGACGCCGACGTGGACGGCTCGCACATCCGCACGCTGATCCTGACGTTCCTCTACCGCCAGATGCAGGAGCTCGTCGAGCGTGGCCACGTGTACATCGCGGTGCCCCCGCTCTACCGCGTGAAGCTCGGCGGGAGGCAGCAATACGTCGAGAAGGAATCGCAGTTCGAGGACCTCCTCGTGCGCGAGCGCGTCAAGGACATGGAGGTCACCGACCGCGACGACAAGACGACGAAGCTCACCGAGGCTCGCTACGCGAAGTTCGCGCAGCGCCTCCACGCCTTCGACGGCCTCTCCGCGCGCCTACGCGCCGACCACGGGTCTGGCGCTGCGGGCTTCGTCGTCGCGCACCGGCTCGTCGAGACGCAGGCCGCCACCCCGGACGAGGTGAGCGCGGCGCTCGCCGGTGTCGACGGGAACGGCTACGACGTCACCGTGCTCGACACCGACGCAGACCACGCGCGCGTGCGCATCGTCGAGCGCGCAACGAGCGCCGCGAGCCACGTCAGCGTTCCCGCCGCTCTGCTGGCCTCGCCCTTCTACCGCCAGCTCCGCGAGGCCTACGCGCGGCTCGTCGACCTCGTCGGCGCACCGCCCTTCGATCTCGCTTTAGGGAAGAAGGGCGCGCACGCCGAGACGTTCGACGAGCTTCGCGGCCGGGCCCTCGACCTCGCCAAGGACGGCATCCAGGTCAGCCGCTTCAAGGGACTGGGGGAGATGGACGCCGACGAGCTCTGGGAGACGACGATGAATCCCGCCAACCGCGTGCTGATCAGGGTCGACGTCGACGATGCGGCGGCCGCCGACCGGGTCTTCTCGATGCTCATGGGAGACCAGGTCGAGCCACGGCGCGAGTTCATCGAGCAGAACGCGAAAGACGTGAGGTTCCTTGACGTCTGAGCGCGCGCCGGAGCGTCGCGCCGGCGATGCATGTGGCAGTGAGCGAAAGGACGGCCGATGTCTGAGGTCGACACCGGCGCGCTCGGCCCCGGCCGGGTGGAGCCGCGCGAGCTCGAGCAGGAGATGCGCTCGAGCTTCCTCGACTACGCGATGAGCGTGATCGTCGCGCGCGCCTTGCCGGACGTCCGCGACGGCCTGAAGCCGGTGCATCGGCGCGTTCTCTATGCGATGAACGAGGCCGGCCTGCAGCCGAACCGGCCGCGACTCAAGTGCGCGCGCGTGGTCGGCGACGTGATGGGCTCCTACCATCCGCACGGCGACCAGGCGATCTACGACACGCTCGTGCGCCTCGCGCAACCCTTCTCGCTTCGCTACCCGCTCGTCGACGGCCAGGGCAACTTCGGGAACATCGACGACGACCCGGCAGCCGCCATGAGATACACAGAGTGCCGCCTGGCCCGCATGGCGACCGAGCTACTGCGTGACATCGACGCGGACACGGTCGACTTCCAGCCGAACTACGACGAGTCGCGCCGGGAGCCGACGGTGCTGCCGTCGCGCTTCCCCAACCTGCTCGTCAACGGCTCGGCGGGGATCGCCGTCGGGATGGCGACGAACATCCCCCCGCATCACCTCGGCGAGGTCGTGGACGGGATCGTGGCGATGATCGACGACCCGACGATCGACGTCGAGCGGCTCGCGAAGATCGTCAAGGGCCCCGACTTCCCGACGGGCGCCATCATCGTCGGCCGTAGCGGGATCCGCGACGCGTACCGCTCCGGCCGCGGCCGCATCGTCATGCGCGCCCGCGCGCACGTCGAGGAGCTGCGCGGCGGCAAGTCGGCGATCATCGTCTCGGAGCTCCCGTACGGCGTGAAGAAGGGCGGCGACGCGGGCGTCATCAAGAAGATCGCCGACCTCGTCAACGACAAGGTGCTGACCGAGATCTCGGACATCGACGACTACTCCGACAAGTCCGGGATGCGGATCCAGATCGAGCTCAAGCGCGACGCCGTCCCGCAGGTCGTGCTCAACAAGCTCTTCAAGCACACGGCGCTGCAATCGACGTTCGGCTACAACGCGGTCGCTCTCGTCGAGGGCGTCCCGCGGACGCTCTCGCTGCTCGAGCTCGTCCGCTACTACCTCGACTACCAGCGCCAGGTCGTCACGCGCCGCTCGAAGTACCAGCTGCGGCGGGCCGAGGACAGGGCGCACATCCTCGAGGGCTACCTCGTCGCGCTCGACAGCCTGGACGCGGTCATCGCGCTCATCCGCGCTTCACAGGACGTCGAGGAGGCTCGCAACGGCCTGATGACGACGTTCGAGCTCTCGGAGACGCAGGCGCAGGCGATCCTGGATCTGCGGCTCGCGCGTCTCACCGCGCTCGAGCGCAAGCAGATCGAGAGCGAGTACGCCGATCTGCAGGAGCAGATCGCCGAGCTGCGGGCGATCCTGTCGGACGAGGCCCGCATCGACGCGCTGATCCGCGAGGAGCTGCTCGAGCTCAAGGGCATCTACGGCCGCCATGACGATCGCCGGACCGAGATCGTCGCCGCCGAGGAGGAGTTCGAGCTCGAGGACCTGATCGCCGAGGAGGACATGGTCATCGCGATCACGCGATCGGGCTACATCAAGCGGCTGCCCGTGACCGCGTACCGGGAGCAGCGACGCGGCGGCATCGGCGTCATGGGCATGGAGATGAAGGACGACGACTACATCGAGCACCTCTTCGTCGCCTCGACGCACGACTTCCTGCTCTTCTTCACGTCGGTCGGCAAGGTCTACCGGCTCAAGGTGCACGAGCTGCCGCTCGGGTCGCGCCAGTCCAAGGGACGCGCGATCGTCAACCTGCTGCCGTTTCGCCAGGACGAGCAGGTGCGGGCCGTCGTGCAGACGCGCGCGTTCGAGGAGGCGAAGTACCTCTTCTTCGCCACGAAGAAAGGCATCGTCAAGAAGACGGAGCTCCGTGCGTACAACACCCCGCTCAAGGCGGACGGCATCATCGCGATCCGCATGCGCGAAGGCGACGAGCTCGTCGGCGTTCGGCACTCGAGCGGGAACGACGACATCCTCATCGTCTCCCGGCACGGCCAGGCGATCAAGTTCTCTGAGAAGGACGTCCGGGCGATGGGCCGAGACGCCTCTGGCGTGCAGGGGATGCGGCTTCGCGGTGACGACGAGGTGATCTCCGTCGGCATCGCCGAGGCCGGCTCCGATCTGCTCGTCGTCACGGAGAACGGCTACGGCAAGCGCACGCGCGTCGAGGAGTACCCGCGCAAGGGCCGCGGCGGCATGGGCGTGAAGACCGTGCAGCTGACGGAGGCCAAGGGCTACCTCGCCGGCTCGCGGATCGTCAAGGACGGCTACCAGGTCATGCTGATCTCGAACGGCGGCACCGTCATCCGGATCCCCGTCGAGGACGTCAAGCGGCTGGGCCGCGCCACGCAGGGGGTCATCGTCATGCGGCTGCGCGGCGACGAGCTGGTCTCGACGCTGGCGCCGGTGGTGGAGACGGACTCGCCGAACGGAAACGGCGATGCGTCGGCCGAGGACGGGGAGTCGCCGGGCGAGGACGCAGTCGCCGTCGAGCTCGACGAGCCGGACGAGCCGGACGAGCCGGACGAGCCGGACGAGCCAGAGGATCTGTAGGGGCCGGATCTCATCCGGCCCGCGTACCAGCCCGACGACGATCATCATCCCGCTGTGCGCGGGAAGGCGGACGTGGACGTCATCGTCGTCGGCGCAGGCCTCGCCGGCCTGTCCTGCGCCCATGGACTCCACGAGCGCGGCGTCGAGATCGTCCTCCTCGAGGCCTCCGATGGGGTCGGCGGCCGCGTCCGCACCGACCGCGTGGACGGCTTCCTGCTCGACCGGGGCTTCCAGGTTCTGCTCACCTCCTACCCGGACGCCAGGCGCCTGCTCGACTACGCCGAGCTCGACCTCCGCGAGCTCTATCCGGGAGCGCTCGTGCGGGCCGATGGACAGCTGTACCGCGTCGCCGACCCGTTCCGACGCCCGCTCGACGCGCTCCGCTCGGTTCGAGCTCCGGTCGGACGTCTGCGCGACTACGTCCCGCTCGCGAAGTTGCGCGCGCGCGCCCGAACGGGCACGCGCCGAAGCCGCCCTGTCGCGTCGCGAGACGTCGTCGCTCGAGGCGCTGAGGGCACTCGGGCTCTCGGAGCGGCTCGTCGAGCGCTTCTTCCGGCCGTTCCTCGGCGGAGTCTTTCTCGACCCCGAGCTCGAGACGTCGAGTCGTATGCTCGATTTCGTCGTTCGCATGTTCTCGCTCGGTGAGGCGGCGCTCCCCGCCGCGGGGATCGAGGCGATCCCGATGCAGCTCGCGGCAGGGCTTCCCGAGGGTTCCGTACGGCTTGGCACGACCGTCGCCCGCCTCGACGCAAGACGCGGTGGAGCTCGACTCCGGCGAGCGCCTCGCCGCGCGCGCCGTAGTCGTCGCGACGGACGGGAGCACGGCGTCGACGCTGCTTCCAGCGCTCGACCCGCCGAGCTGGAGAGGGGTGACGTGCCTCTACTTCGCCGCGCCGACTCCGCCCGTCGAGGGCCCGGTGCTCGTTCTCGACGGCGAGGGCTCGGGGCCCGTCAACAACCTCTGCGTGCCGAGCGAGGTGAGCCCCACGTACGCGCCGCCCGGCGAGGCGCTCGTCTCGGCGAGCGTGCTCGGCGTCCCACGTGAGGACGAGCTCGAGCAGCGCGTTCGCGTGCAGCTACAGGGATGGTTCGGCGAGCAGGTCGACGCCTGGCGGCACCTGCGCACCTACCGGATCGAGCGGGCGCTGCCGGCACTCACCCCACCCGCCCTCGAGCCGGCGGACCGGCGCGTGAGACTGAGCCCGGGGCTTTTCGTGTGCGGGGACCATCGTGAGACCGCCTCGATACAGGGCGCGCTTGCCTCCGGCCGACGTGCCGCGCAGGCCGTCGCCGAGGAGCTGCGGACGACGGGATAGGGTTCGTGGGCATGTCCGCTTCGACACCGAGGCTGACCGCCGACGCCTCCGCGGCGCTCACAAGGGCGTCGACGGCCACCCTCACGGCGCAGCTCCTCGTCCGAGGCTTTCGCAACACGTTCATCCGTGGGCTCGTGCCTACGCGACCCGACCTGCGGATGGTCGGCTACGCGTACACGCTGCGCTATGTCCCCGCGCGCGAGGACGTCTCGGTCAAGGGCATCCGCCCGGACAACGAGACGAACCTGCAGCGGCGAGCAGTCGAGTCGGTCGGGCCTGATGAGGTCCTCGTGATCGACGCGCGCGGCGAGCTGGGCGCGGCGGTGCTGGGAGACATCCTCGCCACCAGGATCGCGCGGCGCGGCGGTGCCGGAATCGTCACCGACGGCTCGTTCCGCGACTCGCCTGCGTTCGTGGCGATCGACCTGCCGGCCTACCACCGGGCGCCGAACGCCAGCCTGTCGTGGCTCGCTCACCATCCGGCCGACGTGAACGTTCCGATCGGCTGCGGCGGGGTGCTGGTCCTCCCGGGTGACGTTGTGGTCGGTGACGCCGAAGGGGTCGTCGTGATCCCGGCGCAGGTCGCGGAGGAGGTGGCGCACGCGGCGGCCGAGCAGGAGCTCACCGAGGAGTTCGCGCTCGAGCACGTGCGCGGCGGCGAGCCGATTGGAGATCTCTACCCGCTCGCCGAGTCTCGGCGGGCCGAGTACGAAGAATGGAAACGTCGACGAGAAGGGGAGCGATGACGAGCGCGATGCGCGAGACGATGTGGCGGCAGCCCGCCGATCTGAAAGCGATCCTGGCCGATCGCAGCCCGGTGGAGTCCGCCGCGGAACGGCTCCGCGGGAAGCGACTGTTCCTCGTCGGAACGGGTACGAGCTGGCACGCGGCGAACCACTCCGCCTGGTTCCTGCGCGCGGCCGGGGTCGACGCGCGGCCGGTGCAGGGGATGGACGCAGCCGTGTACGGCACGGGAGCCGGCCCCGACGACGGCGTGGTCGTCCTGAGCCATCGGAACACGAAGCGCTTCACGACGCAGGTCGGCCAGGAAGCCCGAGCGGCCGGCCTCGCGGTCGTCGTCGTGGGAGGCAAGGGCTCGCCGGACGTCGACGTCGAGACGACGGAGCCGGAGCGCTCGGCTGCCTTCACCGCGAGCCATCTCGGCTGCCTTCTCCGCATGGCGCAGCTCGCGTCGCTCCTGGGCGCCGACCTCGGCGACCTCGACGCCGTCCCGGCGGCTGTCGAGGAGGCGCTCGCCGGGTCGGGCCCAGGGGTTGCGGTGCCGGAGCGCCTGCTCGAGCTGACCGGGGCGGGCCCGAATCAGTGGACGGCCGCCGAAGGGGCGCTCAAGGTGCGCGAGACGTGCTGGGTCGCCACCGAGGGGCTCTCGGTCGAGCAGCTTCTCCACGGGCCCGCGGTGGCGCTCGACGGCCGGGACGCGCTCGTCTGCCTCGACGGCGGCGGGCCGGGCTCCGAGCGGGTGCAGGCGGTCGCGGATGCGGCGGAGCAGGCCGGCGCCCGCGCCTACCGGATCGAGGCGCGCTCGCTCGGCGAGCAGCTCTCCGTCTTTCCGCTCACCGTCGCCGTTCAGCGGATCGCGCTCGAGCTGGCGGAGGTGCTCGACCGCAATCCGGACGATTTCAGGGCGAGCGAGCACCAGGCCTGGCGCGCAGTCGGGCTCTGAGCGGCTCGCCGGGAGGGAGAGAGCCGTGGTAGAGGAAGCTCGCCTCGAGCAGCTCGAGGCCGGCCTGACGCCGGTCACCGACGGCTGGTTCGTCGTCAACGTGCGTGACGGAGCGTGGGTACGGAGCGACGCGTTCGGCGCCGCGTGCATCCTCGAAGGAGAGGAGGAGGCACGGTTCGCCGACGTCGGGTTCACGCTCCATGTCCTCCGGCCCGGCCAGCCGAACGGGATGTACCACTCGGAGACGAACCAGGAGGACTTCCTCGTTCTCGCCGGCGAGTGCCTGCTGCTGGTCGAGGGCGAGGAGCGAAGGCTGCGGGCGTGGGACTTCGTGCACTGCCCGCCCGGAACCGATCACATCTTCGTCGGCGCGGGAGACGGCCCGTGCGTCATCTTCATGACCGGCGGCCGAACCCGGGAGGAGCGCATCGTGTACCCGCGTTCGGAGCTCGCTCGCCGCCACGGCGCGGGCGTCGAGAAGGAGACGACGGAGCCCGCCGAGGCATACGCCTCGTTTCCGAAGTGGCAGCTCGGCCCGCCGGCCGGCTGGGAGGGGCTGCCCTGGGCCTAGGCGCCTGTGTGACGCCTACCGCGGCGAGCCGGCGGGGACGACCGACTGGCCGTCCCCGCCCCGACGTCGTCCCCGATCTGCCTAGAGGGCTCTGCGAATGTTCCCGCAGGTGATTCCGTCGCCCACGCCGTCCTCGGAGGAGAACTCGTGGACGTTGACGTAGAAGCCCTCTCCTGATGACCTGGAACGTCGAGGTCGTCGCGATCCTCACGTAGGCGACGCCGTTCGTCATCGGCGACGAGGTCGTCGTCGCTGGCCACGGGGTCGGCCTGCGTGCCCGTGCACGAGCCGTTCGGTCCATGGACGTGCCAGGCGTGCCCGCTCCCTGGAGCAAGGCCCCAGACGACGATCCAGCCTGTCAGCCTCTGGCCCTTCTGCCTCAGGTAGGCGACACCTTGCGGCCCGCCGGGCGACGCGGATGTGAGCTGGACTGCCGCGATGCGGGTCGGCGGCGGGCCGCCGGCGCTGACGCTCCCAGCGGTTACCGCGGTGATCGCGGCCAGGACAAATGCGATGGCGAGAAATCGAGCAGCGCGCATGTGTGACCTCCAGGGTTGTTCGACCTGCCAGTCCGGTCATACGCCTGCCGGAACATCGGATTGGCTCCGCCGCCCTCCGGTGGGAGGTTCTTACGGAGCGTCGGCCTGGCGCGGCGCTGGTGTAGATGTCCCCGATCGGCTGATCGCAGTCGTGGCACTAGCCCGGCCTGCATCGCCAGCCCGAGATCGTCGTAGGGCGAGTCGTCGAGCGGCTGACGAAAACGTTCCAGGACCCGCTGGACGTCCAGGCGCCACATCTGCCCCGCTTGCCCGTTGGGACTTGGCCATGGGAGCAGAACGCGCGCCAGCGATTCGGTCTACTGGGACCGCCGCGCCGGCTGGCGCGCTGAGTCAAGGCATGTGCGCGGCACTGCGCGCAGCGCGTCCCGGGACATTGTTGCCCATTCCGTTGCCCCATGCCCCCGGTCTCGGCGTTGGGGAAAAAGGAAAGCCCCCGGTTTGCGGGGGCTTTCTCCATGGGCCGTGCAGGATTCGAAACCTGCGACCTTGGGATTAAGAGAACGTTCGCGCGTTATCGCGCAGTCTCGGGTCGTATGAGAATCCCTGCTAAACGAGTCATTCAGGGCACCTCCTCGGCCCCTGGGGCTCCCGCGTCGTCTCGGGTGCTCTGGTGTCCTCTGGGGGTCCCCTCGGGCGCCGGGCTCGCCGCGGCGGCGCAGTTCACTAGTGCGGAAGAGGACGCCACAGAGCTAGTGGTTGGGTGCGGCGAGGGTGACCCTGCCCGACGCGACAATGATTGCGGCGGGGACGTTGACGTGCTCGCCGTCGTAATACTGCCGGTAGCCTGCCACCGCCTCTGCGACAGCCCGTTGGCGTTCCGCGGGCGGTAGGCCATCGAAGAGTGGCCGCATCGGGACAGCCACGTCGTAGAGATGCTGCCAGAGCTCTTCGGGCGGCCCGGGCCAGGGCAGATCGACGGTTCGCTGCTCCTCGCGGACGGACACAAAGCCGGCGGCGGTCAACTCGCCGGAAAGCGAGCCGGCGACAGCGAAACGCAGCGGGCCTGGCGCGTCGGGCGGGGGCGGGGGTGGGTCGAGCCGTTGAACGAACTGACCAATCCCGCAGACGATGTAGGGGCTCTCCTCGGCGGGTCCCCAGACGAGGAACGTGGCGACGCCGCCGGGCTTGAGCACGCGCATGATCTCGGCGAGCGCGGTCTGGACGTCGACGAAGTACATGATGCCCAAACGTGAAGTCACCCGGTCAAAGCTGTCGTTGGGGAAGGGCAGCGACTCGGCGTCGGCCTGCTGGCAGGTGAGGTTGGTCAGCCCCGCCTCACGGGCGTGCTCGGTGCACGCCTCGAGCATGGCGGGGCTGAGGTCTGAGGCAGTCACGTGCCCGTCCTCGACGAGGCCGGCGATGGTGATGGCCGGATCGCCGGTGCCGGACGCGAGATCGAGAACCTCCATACCCGGTTGGATGTCGGCGTGCGCGAGCAGCGCCTCCTTCATCAACTCCTGCTGGATGATGATCTTCGGGTGCCAGCGCCGCCAGGCTCCCACAGTGCCCGCGTCGGTCCACTCGTTCAACACCATTTGGCGATACGCGGCCTGCGTCATGAGGTCAACCAACCCTCTCCAGTCGCAGGGTGAATGTCAAGCCGGGGACCCAGCCGGCGCTTCTCATGCGGCCGGCGACGCCGGTCCAGTGCGTACAGTGACTCCGTGCCCGAGAAGCAGAGGCATCGCCTCGGGATGACGTTCCGCATGGGCGACATCTTTCCGGCGACCGATCCGGTCGCGCGGTGGCTCGTAACCCTTGCGATCGCGCTCACCGAACTCATCTGGGCCGACTTGAAGATGCGACAGGCGTGGGAGGTGGAGCGGGCCGAGGCCGCTGATGACCCTCCTTCCCTAGATCAGATTCAGTACTTCCGGCTCATCTGCCTGCAGGTCTGGGAGATCGCGAAGTTCCTCCAGGAGAGCTACTACGAGTGGCCCGACATCAAGGCGTTCGTGGACGCGCTACCGGAGAAGGCCGGAGACCACCGGGCCGCGCTTCTCGAAGCCGTCGCCCACGACGCTCTACTCGGAGGCATTCGCGTCGAACTGGTGATGGCACGCGACTTGAGAGCGCACTACCTCGGCCTACATAAGGGCCGCACCGTCACGCTCGGAATGGCCGCAATCGCCGATAACGATGTGACCGTAGTCTCGTCGTCCGAGGTCAGCGAGCTTTGGCCTCGGTCGGCGCGACCGCGTCCTTCCGTGCCCCCATCCGTGCCCCCTCCTGCCTGGAAACCCGACGCTTCTATGTTGTCAAGGGCAGCCTGATTTTCGGGAGGCGTCGGTAGAAGTGGCGGGCGAAGTGCACGCTTGATGCAGCGGCGTGCTTCCCTGGTGGTCTTGCCTGCAGCGAGGAGCCGCTCGTAGTAGGCGGTCGTCTCGGGGTGGTGGCGGATGCGTTGCAAGGCGACGATGTGCAGCGCCCAGTTGAGCTGGCGGTCGCCGCCGCGGTTGAGCCGGTGCGCGCAAGTACTGCCTCAACGGGGGCCAGGGTGGCCCGGACACGCTCCAGCCGCCCCGGGGCGCGAAGGTGAGGGGAGGCGAACGGCTCGCGGTCAGCGCTTGGGCCGGCCGGCTGCCAGCCGACGTCCATTCCTCTCAGCGGGGCGCCGTGCTTGTTACCGCCTCGAGGACGAGTTTGGCGATCTCTCCGGGCTGCTGGTTGAGGGTGAAGTGTCCGGCGTCGGAGATCCTGACGATGCTCACGTGAGGACTCGCCTCTGAGCACGTCTCGCTCGTCGTTGGTGATTCCGACGTCGTCGCTCCGCCGCAACACGACCCACGCCGGCACGCCCGAGTCGGCAAAACGCGGGGCGAGCGAGCCGTGACGGTCGAGGTACTCGAGATACAGATGGGTCTGCCGGCGGACGAAATGAGGGTCGTTCTTCTTCAACTCGGCGATCAGTGCTTCGCGGCGGGTCGGCGGCAAGCCGCTCTTCATGGCCGGACCGATGATCTTCAGCATCAGCGAATAGGGCAGGTGCCCGAGTACACGGCTGAGGCGATCGAGCGCGCGCGGGACCCTGGACTCGTCACTGCGCGAGAAGCTGGGTGACAGGAGTACCAGCCGCCCGCGACTCCGGCGGACGCCATCTCGATTGCGCGTCGGCACTGAGGCCGCGGCCGACGACAGCGTCGCAGCCAAGATCCGAGGCCAGCTTTCCGGCGAGCTTCGAGTAGCTCTCCCACTCGTCGACATATCCGCGGGAGGAGCGGTCCCGCCGAATCCGGGAACCGTGGTCGCAACGAAGCGGATCGGCGCCTTGCTCATGCTCGGCTCCGCAAGCAGGTCGTTGTAGAAGGCCGCCGTGCAGAGCGCTCCGGGAAGCAGAAGGACGATGCGATCTGCGCTCTCTGGCCCGGATTCGTGCAGAACCCAACCGAGGTGCTCTCGGCTCGCCTCGATCATGGCGCGACCTGAACGGGCACGATCGGAGCGTCGCAGAGCAGCCGCGTGATTACAAGGTCCGGCCAGTTACGACCGCTCGAGACTGACCAACGCACGCAGGTAACCGGCCAACGGGGGGCAGGGTCGGCCGAACAGGCGAGGCGCGCGTCGGTGCCTGCGCGGCCCCGGACGGCGACCTTCCCGGAGGGCAGATTCCGGAACAGTGCCGCCGGGGTAACGCCCCTCCCTACCACAGCCCTGGCGGACAGATCACAGGGGAACGGCGCGCTAGCTCGACGACATCTCGAACTCGACCTCGACCACCTTGAGCACTAGAGGCTTGATGTGGGTTCAGCGTCCGTCATAGGCGACGAGCGCGCGGGGTGGGCGGCCGGTGAGGGTGTTGAGGAGCATGCCGATCGTCAGTGCGAGCAGCCGCTGGACGATGCGTTGGGCGAGTCCGGCGGGTGTTTTGGCGAGGTGGCGGTCGAGCCGCATCTGGCATTTGAGGTTGGCGATGGTCGACTCGATCACGAGTCGCAGGCTGGCGAGGCGTCTCTCGCGGGGGAGGTTTCGGCGTGTCGTCTGCGGTCGGGGGTGAGGATGGTGACGTCCTGCAGGGCGAGCGTCTGGGCGTACTCGCGTCCCCAGAGGCCTTTGTCGGCCAGCAGCGTGCAGCCGGGGTGGGCGGTAGGAGCTCACGCACGGGCTCGTACTCCTTCTCGTTGGCGGCGACCAGCGTGTAGCCGACGGGCACGCCGGTGGCGTCGGTGATCAGGACCAGGCGCATGCCCCACAGAAACTGGCTCTTGGACGGGCAGTAGCCGTAGGCGGCGGTCCCGGCGAAGGCGCTGCGCGAGCCGCAGCCGGGATAGTTGGCGACGCCGAGCAGCGTGCCGTCCGCGATCCGCAGATCGCTCGAGGCGATCAGCTCGGCGACCCGCAGCTGCACGCTCGCGATCGTCGGCGCGAGCCGGCGCAGCCGCCGGTTGTACTGCGATTGCTCGGGCAGGTTCGGGAACCAGCCGGGCAACACCTTGCCCACCAGCCCGAGAAACTGGCGATCCGAGGGCACTCCCATCGCCGCCTGCGCCACCCCCAGCGCGATCAGCTCGGGGTCGGTGATCTTGCCTTCCGGGCCGGGGCGAGGGATCGCACCGCATCCGCGAACACGTACGCTGCGATAACAAGGGTCTCCAGCGAGGCTGTCATCTCGTGCTCCAATCACGAGGGAACAGGGCTGGAGGCCCTTTCTTCGTCTCCTCCACCTCCGGTCCCTGCTCATGAGCCCCAAACCCACATCAAGCCTCTAGATGGTTGATTCCGAATTTGTGGCCGTAGGCGCTGAAACACAGGCCAGGTTGACCGATCTCGGCGTTATGCCGAATGGCCCGGCGGCGAGGGCGAGCAGGCGAAGCCCGATTATCGGCGTCAAGGCCGCATGCGCCATGATTGTCACGATGGCTTACGACGAGGGCCTCGCCAACCGGATCCGCGAGCTGATCGCCTCCGAGGACGGCTACACCGAGCAGAAGTATGTTCGGCGGCATCGGCTTCATGATCGACGGCCACATGGCGGTGGGGGTCAGCGGCGAGGGTGGACTGATGATCCACTGCTCCAAGGAGGAGACCGAGGCTCTCCTCGCTAAGCCCGGTGCGCGACCGTTTGAGATGCGCGGACGCGAGATGAAGGGCTGGCTTCGGGTTGATGCCGAGTCGGTCTCCACGAAGCGAGCGCTCGAGCGCTGGGCTATGCAGAGCGTCGCCTTCGCCCGCGCGTTGCCGCCGAAGGAGAAGAAGTGAGCTTGAGCGATGCCGATGCCTATGACCGGTTCATGGGCCGCTACTCGAGGCCGCTGGCGGTGCCCTTCGCCGATTTCGCCGGACTCCCGCTCGACGGCCGGGTCCTCGACGTCGGATGCGGCCCCGGTGCGCTGACCGCGGAGCTCGCCCGGAGGGCTAGGCCGGGACGGGTCACGGCGGTCGACCCGTCCGAGGAATTCGTCGCGGCCCTACGCGGCCGCCATCCCGGAGTCCAGGTCATCCGCGCGCCGGCTGAGGATCTGCCGTTCGAAAGAGGCTGCTTCGATGCGACGCTCGCCCAGCTCGTGGTCAACGTCATGGACGATCCGGTCGGAGGCCTCCGCGAGATGGCGAGGGTGACGCGGGACGGCGGCGTCGTCGCCGCATGCGTGTGGGACTTCACCGACGGCGGCCCGATCGATCCGTTCTGGGATGCCGCCCAAGCGCTCGATCCTGAGGTCGAGACTGGGTCGGTCTGCCCCGGCAGCAGGGCCGGCCACCTGGCCGACCTCTTTTCGCGCGGCTGGAATCGGCGACATCGTCGACAGCGCCGTCGCGGTGGACGTCGAGCACGCCACGTTCGAGGACTGGTGGGAGCCGTTCACGCTCGGCGTCGCCCCGTCGGGTGCGCACGTCGCCGGCCTCGAGCCCGATCGGCGCACGGCACTGCGCGAGCTCTGCAGGGAGAGGCTGCCGGAGCCACCGTTCGTAGTCTCGGCGAAGGCCTGGGTAGCGCGCGGCGCGGCTTGACGCCTAGTCCAGGAGGGCTTTGCGAAACGATTGAGGAAAGGAGACTCGTCTAGGGCTTGACGAGATTCTGAACCTCGAAAATCTCAGGTTCGGCCGAGAACTCGATGCCCATGTCGCTGAGGATGGGCATCAACTTCTCGCCGTAAGCCTCGAACTGCTCGCGCGAACTCCATATTTCGCTGGCACGCAGGTCGTCGTCAGGCCCGAACGCAACGTGGACTTCAAGCCCGGGCGGATCAGGCCATATTCCGGCTTCCTCCATACGCCGCAGGCTTTCGTCGTACTTCTCCTTTGTGGCGTTCGACGGGTGAAAGCGCACAACGATGCTCATGCCGCGATCCTCCATGCTCGGGGTCGAGCAGACCCTAGCGGTGATCGGCAGGCGCAGCGCGGTGACTACGCGGCGAGTGGAACTGCCCGCGCTCGGGCGAGCGCCTGCGACAACCGCGCCAACATGGTGAGGTCAGCGTGAAGCGCGACCTTCGCGAGTCCACGGACGCGGAGCGGGGCCATACCAATGCGCGCAAGTACTGCCACAACGGGGGCCATACCAATGCGCGCAAGTACTGCCACAACGGGGGCCAGGAGCGCGCCGAACAGGCTCGAGCCAGCCCGGGCAGCTCCCGAGTGCGCCCAGCTGGCGCAGGAAGTCGTATGTGTCCGTCTGGACCCACTCCTCGACGAGGCGGCCTCCGTCGGTGTAGCGGAAGATGTTGATCAGCTCCCACTGCACGTGTTGGCCGTTGAGCTCGACGGTGCCGACGGGCGTGTACGCGAACTCCTTGTCGAAGCCGCCGGCCATCACCGTGCGCGGGTCAGAGATCTACCGCCTCGATCGACTGACGGCGATCCGTAGATACCGCAAGCAGTAGACATCCCGGCGAGCGCCGCGGCGGGTGGCACCGGGCCACTTCCAACGGACCTCTCAAGTAGATCCGTAAAGGCGTCCGTATCCGTCGTGCCGCCGCGGCGGCACGAAACTCATCGGCGCGCTGGAATCCAGGCATGGAGCACTTGGTTGCTGCTTTCGGCGGCACACGGCGGAATAGGTGCCGCACGGGAAGCGTTTCTTCTTATGTAGGGCAAGGGTGGCTTTCGGCTACCTGTGGGCCCGACGGAAGGAGTCCCTTTGAAGCATGTCCACCCCGAGCTTGAGGTGACGATGGTGCGCTGCCTGTCGTGCGGCAATGCGTTCACGACCCGGTCGACACGCAGCGAGATCCTGATCGACGTCTGCTCCAACTGCCACCCGGCCTACACCGGGTATCGAGCGGGCAACGAGGACGGGCAGCCGCATCGAGCGGTTTGAGCGACGGCGCAAGCTGGCAGCGCGTCCGTAAGTCCGACACTGAAGGAAGTGAGAGACCTGAGCAGCATTCTTGAAGTACCTGTCCGCGCGCTTCTCGAGCAGGCGGACGAGCGTGAGGCCGTGGAGGAGGAGTACGAGGCGCTCCCGACAGAAGACGCCGAGCTGGTGCCGACCGAGGCACTGGCCTTGTTCATGAGGGAGGCAGGCCGCTACCGGCTGCTCACCGCGGCCGAGGAGGTGGAGCTGGCCAAGCGCGTCGAGAACGGAGACCCGGCCGCGAAGGAGCGGATGATCAACGCCAACCTGCGGCTCGTGATCTCGATCGCCAAGCGCTACCAGGGCAACGGCCTGCCCCTGGGCGACCTTGTCCAGGAAGGCGCCATCGGCCTGAACCGCGCGGTGGAGAAGTTCGACTGGCGTCGCGGCTTCAAGTTCTCGACCTACGCGACCTGGTGGATCCGGCAGGCATGTCAGCGCGCGCTCGCAAGCCAATCCGCGACGATCCGTGTGCCGACGCATGTCAACGAGCGGCGGGCCAAGCTCTCGCGTGCCCGCCGTCGGCTTGAGACCGAGCTCGGGCGGGAGCCCACCAGGGAAGAGCTCGCCTCAAGCGGCCAGCCTTTCCCTGCAGCACGTTGACGAGGCGTTGGACGCCGCCGAGGCGTCCGTCTCGCTCAACCAGCGGGTGGGCGCGGGCGATGACGCCGAGCTGGGCGACCTGTTCGTCGACCCCAGCGCCGGCGACCCGGCCGTGGAGGCGGCGGAGTCGGTTCAACGGCAGCAGATTCGCCGCGCGCTGGCCGTGCTGCCAGAGCCCGAGCGGCGGGTGCTCGAGCTTCGCTTCGGCTTCGACGCCGAGCCCGTGTCAATCGAGGCGATAGGCAAGGAGCTCGGCGTCAGCCGGCAGCGGGTCCACCAGCTCCAAGAAAACGCCCTCGCCCGCCTGGCCGAGGAGCTGGAACTGGCGCAGGCCGCCTAAATGCTCATCGCGCCCGGCTCCTCCCACAATGACGACCATGGGTAACTGAACAGGCTCGGCCTGCCCCTCGGCCGAGCCTGATTGCGACGGCCGAGAACGGAGGAGCTTCATCCCGGCGCGGCGTGTCTTGAATGGCCGGCTCGCTGGCCTTGGGTCGGGGCGAGGTTCAGTATTGGTGCTGGTGGAGATTTCGGTTGAGTTGCGTCAGCTGCGTTATTTCGTGGCGGTGGCGGAGGAGCTGCATTTCGGCCGGGCGGCGGAGCGGTTGCATATGTCGCAGTCGCCGCTGTCGCGTGCGATCCGCGACTTGGAGCGTGAGCTGGGGCTTGTGCTGTTCGTCCGAACGACGCGCCGGGTCGAGCTGACGCCAGCGGGATCGGTTTTGCTCGAGCGTCGCGGACGGGCGCTGGCCGAGCTCGACGGCGCGATCGCTGAGGCGCGCCACTTCGCGGAGCCACGCGGTGTTGGGTATCGGTCACGGGCCGTTCAGCGGCTCGGTAGTGACCCGTATCGTCGAGGCGCTGCGAGCGCGTGAGCCAGGCCTTCAGGTCCGGATCGGGGAGGACGTGACGCCGGAGCTGCTGCGAGAGATTCAGGTGAGTGAGCTCTCGGCGGCGGTCGTGCAGGAGACCCCGGCAGCGGCGCGGCGCCACGGTGTCAGGGTTGACTCGCTGAGAGACGAGCCGCTTCTGGCGGCGCTTCCGGCGTCGCACGACTACGCAGACCGGGGCGCGATTCCGATCCGAGCGTTTGCCGGCGGGCGGGTCTTGCTGCCGCGTGAGCCGCCGGGGCGCGTGTTCAACGCCTGGCTGAGGGCGGTGGTCAGGGCGGCCGGGTTCGAGCTCGAGCGCACGCTGGAGATTCTCAGTGCGCCGTGGGACCGGCGCATGTTGCCGGTCGCAAAGGGCGAGGCGGTCTCGTTGCTCGTCGCCGAGTGGCAGGACGAGTCGATGGCGGGGGTTGTGGCGGTGGCTGTTCGATCCGCCGCTGAGCTTTCCGCTGGATTTGGCGTCGTGCTGGCCGCCGACCGCCACGGTGGAAACGCTTGTCGAGGCGGCTTGCCGCTTGCGTGCCAGCCGGAGGGCTGGCTCAAGCAGCGGCCGCCGCGGGCAGAGCTGCCGGACGATTGAGTCACATACGGTCTGGGTTGGTGCGCGGATCGGACTTTCTTGCGGGGTAGGGGCGGCGTAGCGTCGTGGGAGTCGACCTAACCAAGGAGGGCATCGTGGAGACAGGCGGCCGCGGCGACAGTGATCGGATCCCATTGCTCGACAGTGATCGGATCCCATTGCTGTTGATTCATGGGGCGTGGCTCTCGGCTCGCAGCTGGGAGAACTTCGCGGACTACTTCGAGAAGCGCGGGTTCGCCGTCTCCGCGCCGGAGTGGCCACGCAAAAGAGGGTGATGTCGAGCAGCTACGCGAGGATGCGGAGTCGCTTTGTCCCGCGTC
>CAWIQC010000034.1:0-188136 GCA_963838105.1 uncultured Thermoleophilia bacterium
GCACGGCGACTACCCGAAGGTGGTCCTCGACACCTGTCGCGCATCGTGGAAGTGATCAACGAGCGCTTCGGGCTCGACCTGGGGGATGCCGATCAGCTGCTCTTCGATCAGTTCGAAGAGACATGGGCGGCCGACGAGTCGCTTGCGGCTCGCGCGCGGACGAACACGTTCGAGAACTTCCGGCTCGTCTTCGACCGCACCTTCCTCGACACCGTCGTCCGGCGCATGGACGACAACGAGGAGATCTTCAAGCGCATCCTCGACGAGCCCGACTTCCGCCAGACCGTCCTCGACCACTACGCGGAGAGGCTGTACGGGCGGCTCCGCGCCGAGCACGATCAGCTCGGGTTGAGCGAAGCGCCCTGATCCGCCACCTGGACGGCGTCCGCTCCGCTCAAGCCGTCTGCCTCCCTTGGCCACGTCGAAGTGTGATCGCCGAGATCACGACAGCCGCGATCGAGACAACGGCGATGAGCGCGAGGACAGCGTTGACTGCTGGGGAGAAGCCAAACCGGAGCAGTGCCCAGATGTGAACGGGGAGGGTTTGGCGAAAGCCGCTGACGAAAAAGGTCACCGCGATCTCGTCGAAGGAGACGGTGAAGGCGAGGAGCGCGGCGGCGAGGAGCGCGATGCGGATCGAGGGGAGCGTGACGTGGACAAAGGTGCGGATCCGCCCAGCCCCGAGGTCGATCGACGCCTGCTCGAGCGCAGGATCGAGCGTGCGCAACCGCTGGATGACGATGAATGTGACGATCGGGGTCAGGAAGATGACGTGCGCGACGACGATCGCGGGCATCCCCGGTCCAACACCGATCAGCCGGAAGGCGAGGAGCAGCGAGATCCCGAGCACCATGCCGGGGAGGATCACCGGAATCACGAGCAGAAGCTGCGCGAGCTGGAGGCCCGGGAACCGGACGCGGGAGAACAGAAGCGCAAACCCCGTGCCCGCGACGAGGCTCACGACGACGGCGACAATGGAGACCTCGAGGCTGAACAGGAGCGCGTCCTTGATCTGCGCGTCGGCTGCGAGCTCGGAGTACCAGCGGCCGGTGAAGCCCTGGAGCGGCAGTGCCTGCACCGGGCTGTCGTTGAACGAGAAGATCGCCATGACGACGACCGGGGCGTAGAGAAACACGTACACGAGGACCGCGAACGCGTAGAGCCCGAGACGGGGCAGGCTACGCACGAGGCCCTCGCCCCGGGCGCGTCTGCTCCCAACGGACGGCGGTCGGAGAATTGCTTCCGGCTCCGTGCCGCTCACTCCTCGAGGATGACGCGCTTCCGCAGCAGCGTCGAGGTCGCGCCGAGGAACAGGAGCGCCGCCAGCATTGTCGTGATCGCGAGCGCGGCGCCATACGGCCAGTTGTTCAGGCCGCCGAAGGCCTGGAGGATGACCGAGCCCATCATGGTGCCGCTGAAGCCGCCGATCAGAGTCGGAGTCACGTAGTCCCCGAGGGCGAGAACGAACACGAGCATGAAGCCGATTACGACCGCCGGCCGGGAGATCGGCCAGATGATTCGCCAGAACGTCCGCCACATCGATGCGCCGCAGTCGCTCGACGCCTCATAGAGGCTCGGAGGGATACGCTCCAGCAGCGTGTAGGACGTGAGGAAGACGAGGGAATGCCGATGTACGTCATCGCGATGCCTACGGCGAGCGGCGAGTAGAGGAAGATGCCCGACGGCTCCTCGAGGATGCCCGTCGACGTGAAGAAGGTGTTGATGATCCCGCGCTCGCCGAGGATGATCTTCCATGAGAACACCCGCATCAAGAAGCTCACCCAGAGCGGGACGATCACGAGGAGCGCCGGCGAGAAACTTGAAGCGCCCGAAGTAGCGAACGACGACGAAAGCGAGCGGGTAGCCGATCACGGTCGCGCAGACCGCGGCGACAAGGGCGATCAGGAACGTGCGTAGGAGCAGTGTCTGGACGACCTCGGAGTGGAAAGCCTCGCCGTAGTTCTCGAGCGTGAAGTCCTTCTGGACGAAGCTGATGCGGTTCGTCCAGAAGCTGTAGAGAACGAGGATGAGATTCGGTGCAAGGACGAGGAGTCCAATCCAGATGAACGCCGGGGAGGCGAGCGCGAGGCGCCGTGGCCAGGAGAGTCCGGAAGCTGGCTCCGCGACCGTCGCCATCCCGGGCTAGCGCGCCGCCAGGTCGAGCGTCGTCGGGTCCGTCGCGACAATGATCGCGTCGCCGGGCGCCCAGCCCACTGTGACACGCTCGCCAACATGGAAGCGGCCGACGGGCGCTCGAGCAACGAGTTGATGGCCGGCAACGCCCAGGCGCAGCTCGACATCAGAGCCCTGGTAGATGGATTCTTCCACGAGCGCCTCGACCCGGTTCGTGCAGCCGGCCACGTCGACCCCGAGCCGGAGCGCTTCCGGCCGGAGCGAGACCGCGAAGCGCGAGCTCGCCGGCGCCGACTGGACGTCGAACTCGAGCTCGCCCGCTCGCACCCGGGTCGTGTCGATCCTGACGCAGTCGAGTAGGTTGGTCTTCCCGACGAAGGCGGCGACGAACGAGGTGGCCGGACGCGAGTAGACCTCACTCGGCATCGCCACCTGGTGCACGTGGCCATCCGACAGGATCGCAATCCGATCCGACATCGCGAGGGCCTCACCCTGGTCGTGCGTGACGTACACGAAGGTGATGCCTACCTCGCGCTGCAGATGCTGGAGGACGAGCTGCATGTCCTGGCGCAGCTTCAGGTCGAGCGCTCCGAGAGGCTCGTCGAGGAGGACAACCTCCGGCTCGCCTACGAGCGCCCGGGCAAGCGCTACCCGCTGGCGCTGTCCACCGGATAGCTGGTTCGGCATCCGCTTCGCGAACGCGGTCATTGCGACTCGGTCGAGCACGACACCGACCCGGCGCTCGATCTCGTCGTGCCCTATCCGTCGCATCTTGAGCGGGTAGGAGACGTTCTGCTGGACGTTCATATGCGGGAAGAGGGCGTAGTTCTGGAAGACCGTATGCACGGGACGGCGGTACGGCGGCAGCCTCGTGACATCCAGGCCCCCGAGGAAGACGCGGCCGCTCGACGGTCGCTCGAAGCCCGCGATCAGCCGCAGCGTCGTCGTCTTGCCGCTCCCGCTGGGACCGAGGATCGAGAAGAACTCGCCGGGCGTGATGAGGACGCTGAAGTCGGCGACGGCCGGCGTGTGGCCGCCCGGGTAGATCTTCGAAACCGACTCGAGACGGACGGCGCCGCGTCCCTCGTTCGAATCACCTCCCACGCTAGCCTTGGCCTCCCCGTGCTCGGTGGCCTGTCCTCCCGTCGTCACGCGAGCGTACGCCGGCGCCGCCTTACTGGAGCCCGAGCTTGAACTCGTTCCAGGCGTTGAGCCCGTCGTCCAGGTTCGGCACGCGCCGGAGGAGCGAGAGCTTGCTGAAGAACGCGTCGCCCTCGGCGGTGAATGGAAGCAGGGTCGTGTTGAGCGCCTCCGTGGTGAGCCCCGCATCGACGGCCTCCTGTGACTCCGCCGCCTCGAGCGAGATCGCACCCGTGTTGGACGAGGCGGCGATGAAGCGCGCCTGCCACGGGACGGTGAGCGTGTAGTCGATGAAGTCGTAGGCGAGGTCGAGCTTGTTTGTCCCCGACGCCTTCGTGATGACGTAGTTGTCGCTCCACGTCGGCGTGCCCTCCTCCGGAATGGCCTGCTCGAGCTCGATCCCCTGTTCCGCAAGCTTGACTTGGGTGGAGATGTTGTAGAGGACGCCGAGATCGACCTGGCCGTTCGCGAAGTCGGCCGTCTGGTCGTCGATCGAGGCGCTCACGTGCGTGAGCTGCGGCCTGAGCTCGTTCAGCTTCTGCTCGAACTGCTCGAACTCCTCCGCCGTCAGGTTGTACGGATCCGGAAATCCGAGGTACAGCGGGATGAACGGAAGGATGGTCGTCGGGTCGTCCACCATGCTTACCCTGCCCGCGTACTGCGGGTCCCAGAGCACACCCCAGGACGTGGGAGCCGGCTGGACCTTGTCCGGAAGCCAGCAGAGCGGCTCGTCGCCCCAGTTGTAGAGAATTCCCCAGTTCTGATCCTGGTAGGTCGTCGCGTCCCGCCACGGGAACTCCTCAGAGGTGTTGCTGAGGTTCGGTACCATCGACTCGTCGACCGGGATGAGAAGATCGGCGTCGACGTAGTTCTCGATCCAGCCCGCGGTCGCGAGGACGAGGTCGAAGGCGCCCGGATCGGCCTGTACCTTCGCGAAGCCCTCGGGCACCGAGCCGAAGAGCTGCGCGTTCACCGTCACGCCGCGCGAGTCCTCGTACTCCTTGATCCACGGCGGGTCGTGGTACGACGACCATGTGAAGATGTTGAGGGTATCGGAGCTGAACTCGCCCGCTGCCGGGGCGGTCTCGCCGCCTGGCTCCGGGGCTGGCTCGCCAGCCTCGGTAGCGGGCTCGTCGCCGCCGCACGCCGCGAGGATCGGGGCGCTCGCGAGCGCAGCCGTTCCGAGCAGCCCCGCCTTGACGATGTGACGCCTCGTGTACCGTCTCCCGTCACGGTCAGGCGCTTCGTGTTCCATCGATTCACTCACCGTTCTCCTCCTTTCTCTCCCCCGGTTGGGTCGTTCGACCCGCTCACGGCATAGGCGCCACGGCTGTCTGTCCCCCGTCGATGAACAGCGTTGCGCCCGTTAGGAACGGCGGCGCCTCGACCGCGAGGTACCGAATGAGATTCGCGATCTCCTCAGGCTCGCCGGCGCGCGCGAGCGGGTTCACGCGCCGGAGCATCTCCCTCGTCGACTGGTCGAGAAACTCCTCCGTCAACGGCGTCCGCACCCAGCCCGGCGCCACTGCATTGACGGCGATGCCGTGCTCGGCCAGGTCGAGCGCCATCGAGCGCGCGAGCGAGATGATGCCTGCCTTCGCCGCGCTGTAGTGCGCGGATTCGGGCTCGGAAACGGCGCCGTTGAGCGACGACATGAGGACGATTCGACCTCCGCTCCGCTGACGCATGTGCCGCGCCGCAGCGACGCCGCAGAGCGCGGAGCCCCGCAAGCAGATGTCGAGCGTTCTATCCCATACCTCCGCGTTCATCTCGAGAAAGCCGACGGGCTCGTAGATAGCGGCCGCCGTCACGAGCACGTCGACGCCGCCGAGCTCGGCGACCGTGTCATCGATGAAGTGGGCGCACTCGTCGGAACTCGCGACGTCGACGGACCGGAAGTCGACGCGAGCCCCGGCGACACTCCTACGAATCGCCTCGACCGCCTGCTCGAGCACGTCCGTCCGACGCCCCCCGATCATGACCGCGAGCCCGGCTTCGGCGAGCGCACGGGCAGTCGCGAAACCGATGCCGGTCCCGCCACCGGTCACGACCGCTACGCGCTGCTCACTCACCCGTTCTCGCACCAACCTGCTCAGGGCCGATACCAGCAGGCTCTTGCTCGCAGTTCATTGCGCGAGAAACCCCCCGTCGATCGTCAGCACTGTCCCGGTCACGAACGACGACTCGTCGGACGCAAGGTAGAGGACGCCGTACGAGATCTCCCGAGGCGAAGCTCCTCGCGCCAGGGGCGTCATCGCGATGACCGCGTCGATGGACTCCTTCGGCTCGTCATCGAGCATAGGCGTCATGACGAGCCCGGGGCAGATCGCGTTGACTCGAATGTTGTCCCGTGCGTAGGTCAGCGCCGCGCTCCTCGTCATCATGAGGACGGCGCCTTTCGTCGCCTGGTAGCTGATGTACGCCTCCGTCCCCGCGACTCCCCAGATCGACGAGGTGTTGACGATCGAGCCGCTGCCAGCGCGCCTCATTGCCGGGATGGCGACCTTCATGCCGAGGAAGACACCGGTCTGGTTGACTCGCAGAGCCCGTTCCCAGTCCTCGAGTTGCTCGTCGGCGACATCCAGGGTGCTGCCGACGATGCCGGCGTTGTTGACGAGGACGTCGAGCTTTCCGTAGCGCTCTTCGGCGACGCGAACCGCGTTGCCCCACGCTTCGATGTCGGCGACGTCGAGCGGGGTGTAGAGGACGTCGTACCCTTCCGACTGAAGCTCGGCGGCGACCGTCTCACCCAGTTCGTCCCGGATGTCGCCGAGGATGACCTTCGCTCCCTCTTCGGCGAAGACACGGCCGTGCGAGGCGCCCTGCCCGCGAGCTCCGCCGGAGACGAGCGCCACCTTGCCGCTCAGGCGCTCGCTCACTCTTGCGCGCTCCCTACCGGCTGCGCCCGGAGAGACCAAGCGGCGTATTCGCCGGACAGCTGCCTGCTTTGCGCAGCTGCCTCCTTCAGCGGCCGGAACAACACCGTCTGCATCAGGCGCAAATGTCCGCCTCGCTCTGTCCTCGTCGACAGAGGCATGAGGCGACGAGTGTAGTGGAGCCGGCCTTGCTGGGGGTCGCGGCGAAATGACGTCCTCGATGTTCGCCGCCGACTACGAGGGACGCCGTCGCTCGAGCATCGGACGCCGTGGCGCCTGCGCCCGTCGCTCGCGATCAGGCGCGCTCGAGCACGACCACCGGGATCTCTCGCTCTGTCCTCTTCTGGTAGGCGTCGTAGTCGGGCCACTGGAGCGCCGCCAGCTTCCAGAGCCGCTCACGCTCCTCGCCGCTCGCTGTCCGGGCACGGGCGGGGAAGACCTCGCCTTTCACCTGCAGCTCGACCTGCGGCTCCTTGGCGAGGTTCTTGTACCAACCCGGATGCTCAGGCGCCCCACCCTTGGAGGCGACGACGACGTAGCCGCCGTCGGCATCCTCGTAGATCAGCGGCGCGGTGCGGGGCTCGCCGCTGGTTCGGCCCTTCGTCGTCAGCAGCAGGATCTTCGAGCCGCGCCGCCAGATGTGGCCGACCTCGCCGTCCGTCTCCTGGTAGCGCCGCACGTGCTCCTCGCCGAACAGATCTTCCGCCTTGCTCATTCGATACTCCTTTCCCGGGCACAAGAACCGAGCGGTCGGCCCCTTTGTATCTCCTGCCGGCTCGCCACCACAACACCGGCACGCCAACCCGGAGCCCGCCCGCCTGTTGGCGGATGTATCTTCTCGACGCCGAGCCCGCTGCGCGCGATCAGCCAGGAGATCATCGAGTTCGAGTTCCACATCTCGCCTGCTCCGAGCTCGTCACGTCCCCAGACCGGTGTGGGCGCATCGGGACGAGCTCGAGGCAGCGTTGCGCGAGGGATCGGTCACGTGTCAGCCGCTGCGGGCTGTCGACCGCCTCGTCGATGTCCGGGATGACGCCGTCACGCCAGCATCGGATCTCGTATCGAAAGATGCGCAGCGATCGAGCCCAGCGGCTGCCGACCGCGCCTTCGGCGACGACGCCGCGCAACGCCCCATTCCGGTCGGGTACCGGTGCCTGCTCGATGACGAACACTCCGTCGGGCACGGTGACGACGAGCGCGGAATGGTAGAGATCCTCGGTCGGTCGCTTCTCGAGCCGCGCCACCACCGCCTCGAAAATGCGTCCATTCAACCGCACGAAATGACCGCCGGCACCCAACGGAAGCCAGTAGAGATCGACCCCGGACTTCATCCACCGGTGACGATGCCTTCGTAGGCCGGCGTGGCGCTGCCCCAGCGCTCAGTGGGTGGCGGTGCCCTCGGGGTCTCCGACCTTCAGGAGGCCGACCTGGCCGAGGTCGACGTCCGCGAAGGCATGCGAGACGAAGGGATAGAGGCCCTCGTCGTCGATCTTGACGTCGAAGACCGCTCCGCCGCCCGCCGGGACGACGACCGTCTGGACGCCCTGCTGCGGCGGGCTCGTGAGGTCGGAGTTTTCCCAGGCGCGGTCGAAGATCGTGCCGACGACGTGGAAGTTGACGTTGTTCGTCGGCCCCGCCGCGACGACCCAGAAGCGCGTTGTCTCTCCGGGCTCTGCGGTCAGCGGATGCGTCACGTACTGGTTGGCGTAGCCGTTGAACGTCACCCAGTCCGACAGCCTGGCGCGTGCCTTCGCCATATCGAGCGACGCCGGCTCCGCGATGCCGTCTCCGTTCATGTACCACTCGCTGCCGACCAGGACGTACTCGTTGTCGACCTCCGGCAGGCCCTCCTTCGGCTGGACGATGATCGCGCCGTACATGCCGTTGGCGATGTGCGCGAGCACCGGCTTCGTCCCGCAGTGGTACATGTAGACACCGGGATCGTCGGCCGTGAAGCGGAAGGTGAACGACTCGCCCGGCTGCGCGTCGCGGAAGGCGCGGTCGGGGGCGATGCGCGCCGCATGGAAGTCGATCGAGTGCGGAATCGAGCCGCCGTTCGTCAGCGTCATCTCGACCGTCTGGCCCTCGCGTACGTGGATGATCGGACCGGGGGCCCCGTGCCCGTCGAACGCCCACGTGTTGTACTTGACGCCCGGTGCGATCTCGACGGTCATGTCCTTCAGGGTCATCTGCACCTTGACGAGGTCGCCGGCCGGGACTGGCGGCAGCGTCGCGTCATACGGCGTGTGCGCCTCGGCGAGCGCCTGAGCGTCCTCGGGCACCTGGCCCGCGAAGCTCTCGATCGGAAGCGCGGTGTTGTAGTCCTGCGCGGCGTGGTCGTGGCCGGACGCTGCCGGCTGCGCCTCGCCCGCGGCCGGCTGGTTCTCGACGAGCGCCGCTGCCTGCTGCGCGTCGTCGCGCGCTTCGCGGGCGTCCGCCCACATCATGAGCGCGAAGATCGCCAGCACGCCGACCAGCAAGCCGAGCAATACGGCCGCCACATTGCCGAACGTTCCTGACTGCGCCCGAGCCGGCCTGCGGCGGGCGGACGAGGGATGGCTTGCCATCGAAGCACTCCTTCTGTTGCTACCGCCAACGGTAGGAACTGTAGTGCTGCGCCGCGTCGGGGCATCTCCGGGTTCCCGCCGCAGTCAAACCACACAGAGGATGCGGGTTTCCCGCAGTCGGCTACGGCCACGACGATGAGTTCCGCTGCGGCTCCCGGTCTTAACGAGGAGACAGGCGCGGAGCGAGAAAGGAGCTCAGGATGGCCATGCAGACGTTCATCAACCTGCCCGTGAAGGACCTGGCCAGGACAACCGAGTTCTTCGAGAAGCTCGGCTTCACGTTCGACCAGCAGTTCACCGACGAGAACGCGACCCGCATGATCGTCAGCGAGGACTCGTCCGTCATGCTGATCGTGGAGCCGTTCTTCGAGGGGTTCATCGCCGGCCAGAAGATCGCCGACACCTCGCAGAGCAGAGAGGTGCTCGTGGGCCTCTCGACCGAGAGCCGGGAGCAGGTCGACGACCTGGCCGACAAGGCCCTCGCGGCCGGTGCTCAGGCCGTTGGCGAGCCGGACGACCAGGGGTTCATGTACATGCGGGGCTTCCGCGATCTCGACGGGCACCAGTGGTCGTTCATCCACATGGACCTGTCCTCGATCCCGGAGCAGTAGCCGGCGCGGCCTGACAGCGGGCTGCCAGTCCAGCCCACAGATCGCGAAGGATCAGGTCAGGCCGGCCGGGGGGTGGTGCTTACGCGGCGCCTGCGAGCGCGCCGGCGACCTCGCTCTCACGGAGCGCGCCACCGCGGGTCAGCTGGCCCTCGAGCCTGGCCAGCGCCCTCCGTTCGAGCTGATGCAGACGCTGGCGGCTGGTTCGCAGCTCGCGTCCGATCACCTCGAGCGACTGGGGCTCGCCGTCGAGACCGTAGCGGAGCTCGATGACCCGCCGTTCCTCGTCGGTCAGCGCCTCGAGCGCTTCCTGCAACGACTGCCGCTGCAGGGTTTCATGCGCGCTCTCGACCGGATCGTCCATGCTCGTATCGGTGAAGAGATCGCCGAGCTCGGAGCCGTCGTCGGAGCCCACGGGCCGGTTCAGCGACACGTTCGCCTCGGCTGCCCCGAGGGCCTCCTCGACGTGGTGCAGCTCGAGCCCGGTTGCGAGGGCGAGCTCCTCGGCCGTCGGCGTCGTTCCCGACATGACCTCGAGCCGCTGGCGGGCGCGGGCCAGCCGGACCTTGCGCTCGTGCACGTGCGTCGGCACGCGAATCGTCGCCGACTGGCTGAAGATGGCGCGCTGGCACGCCTGGCGAATCCACCACGTGGCGTACGTGGAGAACTTGTAGCCGCGGCTCCAGTCGAACTTCTCGACGGCGCGGTTGAGCCCGATCGCGCCCTCCTGGATGAGATCGCCCAGGGGCACGCCGCGTCCCTGGTAGCGCTTTGCAATCGAGATCACGAGCCGGAGGTTGGAGGCGATCATGCGCTCCTTCGCGGCGCGGTCTCCCTGCTCGACGCGCTTGGCGAGCTCCACCTCCTCGGCCGGCGTCAGCAGCCGGTGGCGGCCGGCCTCGTTCATGAACAGGGCCACCGAGTCGGTCGCGCGGGTCGTCTCAATGTGGTAGGCGGCCGGCTCGGCCGCGTCGCTCTCGTGCGTCGGTCTCGGCGTCGAAGTCGGCGTCGAGCTCGTGCTCGGTCGCCGAGTAGTCGAGCGCGTCCTCGGTCTCGTCCAAGAGCGTGACAAGGGGGGTGCTGGTAGACAGTTGAGTTCGCTCCTCTCGGTTCAGGCGGTGCGGGCGGTAACCCGCTCGACGCCTGTATAGGCGGATGGCAGTGCGAGCAGATCTCGACGAGCTCGCTGCCCGTCCAGCGAAGGGACGACCGCGGCAATGCACGACGTACGGCTTACCGCCGCCGGCGTCAGCTCGCGATCGATTCGCTTGGACACGTTCGCCTCCCGAGATCTTGCTGGAGCGTGATACATCGCCGACCCAAGTCTGCGACCAGACGCTCCGTTCCTGCCTGTTCTAACGGCAGAGGCTAGCGGGTATTCCCGGCTGGATCATGAAGCGCAGGTTAAGCTCGTGGCTCCGACGCGAAGAGCCGAGGCGAGCCGCCGTCGCCGCGCGAGAGCCCGAGCCTGCCGCCGCGCGGGTCGCGTCATCCGGCCAGGATCCAGATGAGCGCTGGAATGGCGAGCCAGGACGCCACGAGGAGCACGATCGCAAGGATCGCGAAGCTGAGCGAGTGATCCCGGGGCTCCTCGCCGCAGCGCCGAGCGTCTCCCACAGCGCGCGGACCGGCCGGTCGGTGGACAGCGCGAATGCGCGCGATGTCGCGCTCGCGCCGCTCCGAGCTCCGCGAGCTCCGTCGAGCAGCACACCCTTCTCGGCTTCGTCGTCGGCGCGCAGGACGCGCAGCGCGTCGAGCCGGTCGAGAAGCGAGTCGTACTGATTCTTCTGACCCGCCGCTGCCGGATCGGGCTCGGGCGCGTGCTGCGGGCTGGGTGGGCGGAACCGGCGGGATCGCGGACGAGCCCGGTGGAGCGTCGCGGCCTTCGGGCGAGCGTATTCGGCCCAGAATCGACACCTTTCTCGAGAACCCTAATGGCTCGACCGGGACGCGCTCCCAGCTCCGTCCGATCGGGTGTCGTATGCTTCGACCGCCCCGAAGGCCGAAAAGGAGAGCAGCGTGCCGGTAGCAGCCGACTATCCATTCCTCGACTTCTTCTGGTCGATGCTTCTGATCTTCCTGTGGATCGCATGGATCTTCATCCTCTTCCGCATCATCATCGACGTCTTCCGCCGCGACGACTCCGGCTTGAAGAAGACCCTCTGGGTGATCTTTCTCATCTTCGTCCCGTTCCTCGGCGTGCTCGTGTACCTGATCGTGAACGGCGGCGGCATGGCGCGGCGCGACATGGAGCAATCCCAGGCGGCGCAGGCCGATATGGACACCTACATCCGCCAGACGGCGGGAGGCGGGGGCGGGAGCGCCGCCGAGATCGCCAAGGCGAAGGAGCTCCTCGACAGCGGGGCGATCAGCCAGGCGGAGTTCGACCAGATCAAGCAGAAGGCGCTCGCCTGATCGCACGCCGCAGCCATGCCTGACATGGCGCGCTAGCAGACAATCCAGCCGGCGAAATGCCGGACAGGCCGTAGTCGCGTGATGCCCGTGCGCTGGACGCTCTTCGCACTCGCCGTGGCGCTCGCGCTCGGCCTCGTTCCGGCGGCCTCCGCCGACCTCGCCGACGAGACCGCGCTCGCCGAGCGCTTCGCGCCGGTCGTTCGGCTCGTGGAGCAGCCCGAGGAGTGCGGGCCCGGCGAGCCGTACGAGCCGCTCGACGTCGACCTCCTCTTCGACGAGCCGACGGTGGCGCTCCGAGGGCCGTGGAATGCTTCGGATCTCGTCGGGATCGGCCCCTCCGCCGAGGATGTCGCGGGGCTCTGGGAGTACCACCTCGACTTCCCCGGCCACGCCCTCGAGCCCGGTTGTAGCTACGAGCGCTGGGCCCGGCGCCTGACCGAGGGGCACGAGCCTGCGGTGTACGCCCACGTCGCCACGGATCCCGGCCACCCCGGCAAGGTGGCGCTCCAGTACTGGATCTTCTACGCCTACAACGACTGGAACAACCTCCACGAGGGCGACTGGGAGATGATCCAGCTCGTCTTCGACGCCCCGGACGCCCGCGGGGCGCTCTCGCGCGAGCCCACTGCGGTCGGCTACAGCCAGCACGAGGGCGCCGAGCAGGCTGCGTGGGGAGACGAGAAGCTCGAGCTCGTCGACGGCACGCATCCGGTGGTCCATCCGGCGGCCGGATCGCACGCGAACTTCTTCGACGAGGCGCTCTTCCTCGGCAGCTCGGCCGAGCAAGGCGTCGGCTGCGACGACACCCGGGGTCCCACGCGCGAGCTGCGTCCGGTCGTGCTCACGATCCCGAGCGATCCGGCGGAGGCCGGGACCGCGTTCGCCTGGATCGCGTTCGAGGGTCGCTGGGGCGAGCTCCAGCGGGCCTTCTACAACGGGCCGACGGGCCCAAACCTCAAGACGCAATGGACGCAGCCGATCCTGTGGTCGGAAGGCTGGCGCGAGCGCAGCCTCACGGTTCCGGCGGTGAGCCTGTTCGGGAGCGGCGCGACCGACTTCTTCTGCGAGGTTATCGGCGGTGGCTCGAGGGCCCTCGTCGGGCTCGTCAACCATCCGGTCGAGCTGGGTCTCCTGATCGCCGGGATTCTCGCGCTCGTCGTCTTCGGGCTCGCGCGGGCGACGTGGCGGCCGGCGGCGCCGCTCCGCGTGGCTCGTCGCCGCTCCTGGGGCCAGGTGCTGGCGGCGTCCGCCCGCATGTACACCGCACGGTTCGGCCTCTTCGTGGGCATCGGCGTCCTGCTGCTGCCGATCTCGCTGCTCGTCACCCTCCTTCAGGCGCTCGTCCTGGATGCCAGCAACGCCGTCGGTATCCAGACGGGGGGCGAGAGCAGTAGCCCGCTCGTGTTCGTCGTGGTCGCCATCGGGACCGCGTTGACGCTGCTCGGTCTCGGGCTCGTCCAGGCAGCAACGGCGCGGGCGCTCGTGGAGGTCGACCAGGGCCGGGCGATCGGGCCCGTGCGAGCCTATCGCCTCGCCTACCCAAGCGCCAGGCCGCTGCTCGTGGCGCTCGTCGTCGCAGTCGTCGTCGTCTCACTGCTCGCAAGCTCGGTGCTGCTGCTTCCCCTCGCGGTCTGGCTCGCCGGCCGCTGGGCGTTCATCGGCCCGGTCGCTGCGCTCGAGGGCGCCTCGGCGACGGGCTCGCTCGAGCGAAGCAGTCGCCTGGTGCGCGGCCGCTGGCTCAAGGTCACGTCGCTGATCGTGGTCGGAGGCGCGCTGGCCGTCGTCGCGGGCCCGCTCATCGGCATGCTGCTGATCCTCACGACCGATGCGCCCTTCTGGGTCGTCAACCTCGTCGCGGGTGTCATCTACACCGTGACGATGCCGCTCGTCGCGCTCGCGACCGCATACGCCTACTTCGACACGAGGGTTCGCGACGAGCTCGCCCCCGAGGTGCAGCAGGGGGAGCTGCCTGCGGAGATCGAGCTCCCCGCGTGACCGAGGCCGCGTCTGATGCGGGGGGGACCTGCCGCGCTACTGTTGCCCGGCCGGAAATGAGCAGCCGCGTCGAGAGTGTCGTGCAGCCGACCGGATGGACCAGGCGCCGGATCTTCCTGCGCTGCCTCCTGCTCGTCGTGACGCTCGTGTCCCTGTACCTGCTCATGCCGAGCCTGCTCGAGGTCTTCACGAGCTGGCGCGAGCTCCTCGATCTGAAACCCGAGTGGGTCGTCGCCGCCATCGGTTTCGAGGCCGCGAGCTTCGTCGCGATCTGGCAGCTTCTCCGCGTCGCCCTGCACGTCGACGACTGGTTCGTCGTCGCGACCTCGCAGCTGGCCGGGAACGCGCTGGGCCGCATCGTGCCGGGCGGCATGGCCACGGCGGGTGCTCTCCAGTACCGCATGCTCACGCGTGTGGGCGTCGCCGGCGGCTCGGTCGCCTCGGGCATCACGGCGTCCTCGGCGCTCTCGTTCGCGACTCTGCTGGCGTTACCCCTGCTCGCCGTGCCGGCCATCCTGGCCGGCGCCCCCGTCGACAGGGGCCTTCTCCAGTCGCTCTGGCTCGGTCTGGCCGCGTTCGTGCTCCTGGTCGCCGTGGGTGTGGCCGCGTTTGCCTTCGACCGGCCCTTGCGGCTAGCCGGGCGGACGATCCAGTGGCTGCTCAACCGTACGGTGCGGCGGCGGAGCCACGTATCCGGCCTGCCGGAGCGCCTGCTGTCCGAGCGGGACGCCATCCGGCGGATCCTCGGAGCACGGTGGCGCGCGGCCATGATGGCGGCCGTAGGCAGGTGGCTCCTCGACTACCTCGCGCTGGTCGCGGCGCTCTGGGCGGTGGGGGCGAGTCCACGGCCCTCGCTCGTGCTGCTTGCGTACGTCGCCGCCTCGTTCCTCGGGATGATTCCGCTCACGCCGGGCGGGCTCGGCTTCGTCGAGGCGGGCCTGACCGGTACGCTGGCGCTCGCCGGTGTCGCAGCGGGACCTGCCGTTCTCGCCACGCTCGCATACCGGCTCGTTTCCTTCTGGCTGCCGATCCCGGTAGGCGGAGCGGCGTGGTGGCTCTTCCGCCGCCGCTATCCCGAGCGTGCAGGCGACTCTCTTGCCACGGCGTCGGCGCGGCTCGACGATCCGGGCTAGCCGGCGGCTACCTTCGACATGTGAGGGAACTGGCGGATCGGCTTCCGGCTCCGGTGGTGGCGGCGCGAATCGTCCTGGTCGCGTTCGTGCTCGCGTGGATCTTCGGCCCCTATGAGCTGCGCTCGGCGGTCCCGATCTGGATCGTGTTCGTGGTCGCGGTCGGCCTCGAGCTGCACTTCTTCGTGCGCGCCCTCGGCTCCGCTGCATCGCGACGGGCCGATCGCGGCCCGCAGGACGTCGATCGCGAGCGCTACGGCTACGCGCGCGAGCCCGAGGAGCTGCTGCTCGTTCGTGAGGGGGCCGAGGAGCTGTGGATCCCGTACTCGGGCGAGACGGGTGAGGAGCTCGAGGCGCTGACTGCGGAGGCGCGGGCGCGGCGCGAGGAAGGGGAGGCGGAGCTGCCCTGGGTCGCCCCGCGCGAGGAGCGAGGGCGCCGGCCGGCCGTGCA
Source organism: uncultured Thermoleophilia bacterium (assembly GCA_963838105.1). Classification (GTDB taxonomy): domain Bacteria; phylum Actinomycetota; class Thermoleophilia; order Gaiellales; family Gaiellaceae; genus CAWJNF01. Next base: position 15,316 of record CAWIQC010000034.1, read on the forward strand.
CCGGCTCCTCGCCGGCCTCGGCGTGATCGGTGCGCTCGCGCTCGTCTTCTGGCTCGTCGAGAGCCGAACGGGCTGGGACGGGCTCGCCGACGACACGCGAGCCGAGGCATCGGCGCGTTTTTCGAGCGAGGCCTCGCGCATCGCCGAAAAGCCGGTCACGATCGAGTGCGACGAGTCCGGGGCGCACGTCGGCGTCGTCCAGCACGCCGACGGTGCCGCCGTCGTCGGAGGCGACGTTGCCTTCCTGACCCCGGAGCGCTGCTTCGACCTGTACCGGCTCGCGTTCGAAGGCGAGGTCACGTCGAGCCAGACCGGGCGCGCGCTCGCCGTTCTCGCCCACGAGGCCTGGCATCTTCGCGGCGAGGGCAACGAGGGTGCGACCGAGTGCTACGCGCTTCAGTCCGCGGTCGGGCTCGGAGTGCGGTTCGGGCTCTCCGAGGACGCCGCCGCGCAGATGATGCGGCAGCAGCTGGCGGCAAACATCGACCGTGGCCAGGCGGGCGGCGAGTACCTCGTCCCGGCGGACTGCCGCGACGGCGGCCGCCTCGACCTCGACCCCGACAGCGCGCGATTCCCGTAGGGAAGCGAGGGAGGGCCCGTGCGGGCCCTCCATGCCAGGCGTCCAGAACGCCTACTACGGAGCCTATGGGGCGGGCGGCGTCTCCGCCCAGGCGAGCGCCGCCTCGAACGACGTGCAGCGCGGATCCGACGCGGGTAGCGCCTCGTTGCCCGTGTTGATCCCGTCCACCGCCCCGGGCGCCAGGAGGATCGGTCCGCCGGTCGGCGTCAGGTCGGGGCAGGCAACCGAGTTGCGGATTCCCGAGCGGATCGACGTCTGCACGAGGACGCCGTTCGCGCTGCCCGGCCCCATCGCCGAGCGCTCGACGACGACATCCGTCGGCGTCGAGGTGCCGGCGCCCCCGCGGGCGATCAGGACGTGGCTGTTGACGCCGTCGCCGATCTGCCCATTCGGGTCGCCGCACCAGACGACGAGGGCGCGGAAGGTGAGCCGGTAGCCGCCCATGACCTGGATCCCGTCCTGGTGCAGCGCCGTCGGGATGGCCGGTACAACGCACGTAGCCTCCCTCGACGACGAGATCCTGCGCCACTGTCGAGCCGTTGCGAACCTTGATGCCGTCGGCTCCGTTCGTGTCGACCTCGACCCGGCCGATCCTGCCCCTGCACCCGTCGATCGGGATCGCATCGATGTTGCTGCCATCGTCGATCGTGACCTTCACGAGATCGATGTCGACGGCGGCGTTGCATCTCCAGAACTGGTTCACGAGGACTACGAGGTTCCCGGCCGGGTGGACCTCGAGTCCCGCCGAGGCGGCCGTCTGCCGACCCCGAGGAGTTGACGGCGGTGACCATGACGCGGACGACGGCCCCGACGTCCGACGGGCCGAGCGTGTAGCGTCTGGCCGCCGGCGAGGTCGGTCCAGGTCGAGCCGCCGTCGGTCGAGCGCTGCCACTGGTACGCGTAGGCCGGCGAGCCGGACCACGTACCGGGCCTCGCGGTGAGCCTCCCCGCGACCTGGAGCACGCCCGCCATGGTGGGGTGCAGCAGGTTGACGGGAAGGTCGAGAGGCGTGGCGGACAGCACCGGCCCTGCGACGTCGGAGACCGCGGTCGCCTCGCCGCTCCGGTTCGTCGCGATCACGCTGACGCGGATGTGCAGGCCGATCTCGGTCGCGCCAGGCGTGTAGGTCGAGCCGACCGCGTCCGGGATGTCGGAGAAGGTCTGGCCGCCGTCGGCGGACTGCTGCCAGCGGTAGGCGAGGGTGGGCCAGCCGGACCAGCTCCCGGGATCGGCCGTCAGCGTCTCGTTCGCCTGCGCGGCTCCGGCGATTGTGGGGGACGACGAGGTTCGTCGGCGGCGCGGCCACCTCGATCGCCGCGCTGGCCGGCGATACCGCCGAAGCGGATCCGGCGGCGTTGGAGGCGGTCACGACGACGCGAACTCTCCAGCCGACGTCGGTGCTGGCGAGCGTGTAGCTCGCGCCGGCGGTGCCCGGGATCGCGACGCAGTTTCCCCCGTCGAGGTCGCAGCGTTCCCAGGCGTAGACGGTAGCCGGTCGGCGCGCCCGACCAGGAGCCGGCAGTGGCGGCGAGCGTCTCGTTCTCCATCGGCGCGCCGCTGACCTGGGGCTGAGAGAGGTTCACGGGCGGAGCCGGCAGCACCGGCTGGGTCGGAGCCGAGGCGGCCGACCGCGAGCCGCTGGCGTTCACGGCGACGACGACGACCCGGATCGCCATCCCGACGTCCACCGTCCTCACCGCGTAGGAGGCGGAGGTCGCCCCGCCTACGCCGACCCACGTCTGGCTCCCGGCCGCGCGACGCTGCCACTGGTAGCTGTACGAGGTCGGCGAGCCGGTCCAGGTTCCCGTGGTCGCCGTCAAGATCTGGCCCTCCTGAGCCGTTCCCTGGATGAGCGGCGGCGCCAGGTTCACGGGGGTATCCGGTCCCGGGCGGAGGGCGACGAGCTGGGACACGGTGCAGGCGGAGGGCTGCTGCGTCCCGGCGCGCCGGGACCCGGTCGGGCCGGCTGCGGCCAGCAGCTGCTCGACCATCAGCGCCCGCGCCGTCGGGGCCGTCCCGACGGTCGGCACGTCCGTCCGCACCGTCATGCCGGCCGGTGGCGCAATCGCTCCGAGGCCGCTGTGTGCGAACGCGCCGAGCAGCATCGCGTTCGGGACGGACGCCGTGACCGACGGCGCCTCGAGCACGGAGGAGTTGCGCGCGAAGCCGCCCGAGGCGGCAAGGACCGGCTGCACCAGGTCGACACCCGTGTAGGCGGCGATCGCGCCGACGACACCGGTCGCAGCGGTGGCCGTGAATGTGTGCGTCCCAGGCTCGGCTGCGGTCACGGTCCGGACGAAGATCGCCTGGGTAAGGGCCGGCGTGCCGGTGCAGGCCCTGCGATTTTTCGCCGTCCATCCCGGCGGGGCGGCGATCGACGTGGTCGAGCCGAGCCGGACGGCGATCGACGCTACGAGGACATGCCCGAGGCTCGCGCCCGGCGGCGTCGCGATTGTCAGCGTCTGCGACGGAGCGGTCGTGGCCGCGCTCGTCGCGGAGACGAACGCCGGCGTCGCGGCGGTCGCCGTTCCGCAGATGAGTCCTACCAACCCCACCGCTGACGTTGCGAAGAGCAGGCGAGCTATGGCTGCAGCACAGGTGGCGCCTCATGGTGATCCTCTCCGTATGTTCGGCGCGGGGCCGCTGCGCCTGGAGAAAAAACGTGCCGGCGCGGCAGCACCGCGCCTGGAGAATTTCTGGAGCCTAGTTCATTTCACATCGGCGAGCAAGCGGTAACCGTCTCGAGAGAGGCGCAGTGGCGGCATCTTCCGATTCCCTCGGTCGACACGGGCGCTCTGGCCCGCTCCAGCCAGGCCGCGGGCGAAGGCAGGGCTGGTCGTGGACGCGCAGGTCGCGGCTAAGGGGAACGACGGCCGTTTGCAGCCGCCGTCGCACGCCTGCCTACCGCCCCTGCCAGCTTGCCTCGTACGCCTCGGCGAGCCAGGCCCGGAGATCGTCGTCGACGTCCTCGAGCCGGTCGATCCGGAAGGAGTGGACGTGCTGCGCGCCGATCGACTCGATCCGCACGAAGCGCGGGTGCGGGAGGAGGCGGCGCAGCACGACGTGGCAGCGCAGGCCCCGCTGTTGCACGGCCAGCCCGGCGAAGCGCATGCGGGCGCGGAAGCTGATCCAGGTCTTGACCGCCTCCGGCTCCACATCGGGCCCGACCGCGAGCACGGCCGCCTCGAACGCCCGGTAGAGCTCGACGACGGCGGGCGGCTTCCCGCGCAGGTGGTCGTCCACCGTGTACCTCGTGCACGAGTGAAACTGGTTGCGCCAGCGGAACCGGTGGCCGCACTCGGGGCAGCTCCAGAGCTCGCTCACGGATCCAGTTTCGCCGAGCGCGCGTCGTAGCGGCGGAACCCGGGCAGCGCGGCGGCGAGCGCGCCGACCGAGAGCACACAGAGGACGCCGCCCGATACCGCCGAGGCGCGGATGCCCGCGAAGGAGGCCACTACGCCGGACTCGACGTTGCCGAGCAGGGGGCCGCTCGTGTAGCTCACCATCTCGATCCCGGCCAGGCGTCCACGCAGGTGATCGGGGATCGTCTCGTTCCAGATCGTCATGCGGAAGATGCCGCTGACCATGTCCGCGAACCCGGCCAGGGCGAGCAGCGCCAGCGCGAGGACGAGGGACGTGGCGAGGCCGAAGCCGACGACCGCGATCCCCCAGACGGACGCCGCCAGGATGACCGCGAGACCGTGGCGACGGATGCGCCCGACCCAGCCGCTCGTCGCGCTCGCGACCAGGGCTCCGGCCGCGGGCGCCGCGTAGAGCAGGCCGAGGGCTCCCGGCCCGCCGCCGAGCTCCTTCGCGAAGGCGGGGAAGAGCGCCTCCGGGATCCCGAAGAACATGGCGGCCATGTCGACGAAGTAGGTGCCGAGCAGCTCCGGGCGGCGGCGGGCGTACTGCAGCCCTTCGACGATACCCCGCAGGCTCGGCCGCTCCGCCTCGGGTGGCGGAGGCACGGCGCGCATGAGCAGGAGGAAGACGAGCGAGATCGCGTAGGTCGCGACGTCGAAGCCGTAGGTCGCGGGCAGCCCGATCGCCGCGATCAGGCCGCCGGCGAGCGCCGGGCCGACGAGCGCGCCGAACGTGCTGCGGAACGAGGCGAGCGCGCTCGCGGCGGCCAGCTCCTCGCGCTCGACGAGGCGAGGCGTCGAGCGCATCGAGCGAGGGCCGCTGGATCCCGTAGAAGCCGGCGGCCAGCCCGGCGACGACGAACAGCACCCAGAGCTTCGGGTCCGGCAGGAGGCTGTTGAAGAGCAGCATCCCGGCCGAGGCCATCATCCCGAGCTCGCTCAGGAGCACCATGCGGCGGCGGTCGATCGCATCGGCGAGGGCGCCGCCGACGAAGGCCATGACGAGGATCGGCACGAGCTCGGCGAGGGAGATCAGGCCGACCGTGAGCGAGGAGCCGGTGAGCTCGAAGGCCTGGAAGGGCACGGCCACGAACGTGACCATCGACCCGAGAAACGAGATCGTCTGCCCGAAGAAGAGCAGCCGGAAGTCGCGGTGCCGCCTCAGCGGGCCGACGTCGACGACGGCGAGGCCGGCGAGCCGTCGCAGACGCCCCGGTGTCTCGCGCGTATACACCGGAGGGGCGGGGGAGAGGCGCTCGCCCTCGTGCGGGCTCGGGCCACGGTCATCGTGCTGATCGTCGGGCATGACCGCCGCACCCTAGCGACGCCCTCGCTGCGGGCCTACCGACTGGCCGCCGCCACCGGGCCGCATGGATGCGGCCCCTACGCCGACCGGGTGCCAGGCGCCGCGCAGAGAATGCGCCCGTGGCGGTGTCAGGCGGCGCGCAGGCGCACGATCTCGGCTCGTGCGTCCGCCGCGTCGCGGCGGGCCGCCTCGTAGAGCCGCGCGTTCTCGAGCGCGACGGCTGCCGGCCCCGCGAGGACCTCGAGCAGGCGCACGTCGTGCTCGTCGAGGCGGCGCTCGCCGGTCTGCGTCACCACGATGACGCCGACGACACGGCCGTCGACAGCGAGCGGGACCGCGGCGGCCCAGCCGCCTGTCGTCCCGTCCGGGTGACTCTCTGCTCCGGCGGCGGCGATCTGTGGCCGAGCCGTGGCGGCGGCCCGCCCGGCGAGGCCTTCGCCGAAACCGTAGCTTCGCCTGCCTTCGGCCAGCGTTCCTGCCGCCGCGAGCGCGACGAGCCTGTCGCCCTCGGCCGCGTAGACTCGGCAGCCGCTCACGTCGGCGAGCGGGCACACGTCCTCCGCAAGCAGCCGTCCGACGACCGCCGGCTCGGCCAGCCGGCCCACCCTCCCGATCAGCGTCTGCAGGAGCCTCAGGTGGGCGAGCGCCCGGGCGTCGCGACCGTCCCAGCCGCCGTCCGGCCGCCCCGCCGTCTCCTCGTCGAAGACGACGATCTGGTTCTTCCCGTGTGCCTTCGCCGTCATCATGGCCGCCTCCGCGCTGACGGAGAGCGCTCGCGCGGTCGAGGCGTGGGCGGGGAAGTGGGCGATCCCCATGGAGGCGGTCAGCGTGCCGGCTGCGTCGAACCGCTCCGAGGCGATCGCGTCCGCGAGCCGCGCCGCGATGACGCGGGCGCTCTGGCTGTCGGCTCCGGGCAGGATGACGGCGAACTCCTCGCCGCCCACCCGGCACACGAGATCGGACCCGCGCACCGCTTGCGAGAGCACGTCGGAGAAGCGCTGGAGCACCTCGTCGCCGGCCGCGTGCCCGTGCACGTCGTTGATCCGCTTGAAGTCGTCGAGGTCGAGCATCAGGACGGCCACGGGCTGGCCGGTCGGCTCGGCCTCGGCCACCGCCGTCCGCAGGCGCTGGTGGAACGTCCGGTGGTTGTAGAGGCCCGTGAGCGAATCGCTCTGCGCCCGCTGCTCGAGCCGCACGCGGATCTCCGCGTTGTCGAGCGCCAGAGCCAGCGCGTCGGCGAACCGCCTGACCAGCTCCGTCTCCTCCGGCGCGAAGTTGGCGCCCGTGCTCCGATGGACGTCGAGCGAGCCCTTGGCCCGCCCCCGTGCGACGAGCGGAAGGCGTAGGTGCGCTCCGGTGGGGCTCGTGGGTGGCCTGGCAGGCTCGTCCGCCGCTGCGTCGGCAACAGGGCGCTCCTCGTCGCTCGGCCTCGTGACGCTCAGCGCGTCATGGGGAACGAGCTCGGCGAGCGCGGCGCCGATGCGCTCGAGCAGGACGTCGGGGCTCTCCTCCGAGAGCACCGCGTGGGAAACGCCGGCCAGGCGCTTGTAGGCATCTCTGGGCGTCGCGTACTCACCGGTCTGTGTCTGCTGCTCGCTTCCGCGCAGCCGCTGCATGGATCGCTCCTCGCGACAATGGGTCTGCTACCTCAATCGGGGTACCCCGGGCGGGGGCGCATCCCCCATTCGGGTGAAGCTAGGGTTAAAGCGAGGGATGGGAACCATCGTCGTGGGAGTCGACGGCTCGCCCGCCTCGCTGGCGGCGCTGCGCTTCGCGCTCGCCGAGGCGCGACTCCGAGGCGCGAGACTCGTCGCGTTGCACGCGTGGGTGCTGCCCCTCACGGAGGCGCCGGGGCCGTTCCTGCTCGAGCTGCCGAGCTCAACGGGCCCCTCTCTCCAGGAGCTGAGCGCCGACCTCGGCCAGGCTGCCGGCGCGCGCCTGGCGGCGGCGCTCGCGCGAGGTCGCCGACGCGGCCGAGGGAGTCGAGGTCGAGCGCAGAGTGGTGGAAGGCCCGGCCGCGTCGATGCTCGTCGAGGCCTCCGAAGGCGCCGACCTCCTCGTCGTCGGCTCGCGCGGCCACGGCGGCTTTCACGGCCTCCTGCTCGGCTCGGTGAGCCAGCAGTGCGCCCAGCACGCGCGCTGCCCGGTCGTGATCGTGCCCTCAGCCGAGAGCGGCGCACGGCCGCGCTGCGTAGCGTTCCTACCGAGGCGGGGTAGCAGCCTGGCACCTGGTCTGGGACCCGCATCCGGCTCGCCGGCCGGGGCCGCGGGCGTCACACGTGACGTCCTCCTCAGAGACGGCACGACCCTGAGGCTCCACCGGCCTCGTGCCGGCGAGGCGGATGCTCTCGTCGCGTTCTTCTCGCGCGCTCTCTCCGCAGAGCCTCTACTACCGCTTTCACGGCATGCCCTCGGTAGGCCCGCCGCTCGTGGCGCCGTTCCTCGATCCGGACGGCGTCGATCGAGACACCTTCGTCGGGAGCCTCTCGGAGGACGGCGAGGAGCGGATCGTGGCGGTCGCCAGCTGGGCGCGCCTCCGCGATCCGGCGACGGCCGAGGTCGCGTTCGCGGTCGAGGACGCGCTGCAGGGCAAGGGCGTCGGCACGCGGCTGCTCGAGCAGCTCGCCGCCACGGCCGGGTCGGTCGGCATCGCGAGCTTCGTGGCGGAGGTCCTGGCCGAGAACCGTGCCATGCTCGGCGTCTTCGCGGATGCCGGCTTCGACGTGACGCGGACGCTCGCGGGCGGATCGGTCGAGGTCGCTGTTCCCGATCGTGCCGACCGAGAGCTACCGCGAGCACGTCGACAGCCGCGACCACGAGGCCGTCGTCGCCTCGCTCGAGCCGTTCTTCCGGCCCGAGAGCATCGCCGTGATCGGTGCGTCGGCACGGGAGGGCTCGATCGGGGGAACGGTGTTCCGCAACCTCGTCGAGGGCGGCTTCGCCGGGCGCGCCTACCCCGTGAACCGATCGGGAGCGGCTGTGGGCGGCGTCGGCGCGGTCCGCTCCACCGCCGAGCTGCCCGAGCCCGTCGATCTGGCCGTGATCTGCGTGCCGGCGGACGCGGTGCTCGAGGTTGCCCGCGAGGCGCTCGAGCGGGGGACGCGGGCCCTCTGCGTGCTGACCGCCGGCTTCGCCGAGGTGGGCAGCAAGGGCGCCGAGCGACAGGAGCGGCTGCTGGCGCTCGTTCGCTCCCACGGCGCCCGCCTGCTCGGCCCGAACTGCCTCGGGCTCGCCGTGGCCGCGGCGGGCGTCAACGCGACGTTCGCCCGGGAGTCGTTCCCGCCCGGCCCGATCGGCTTCGCGTCCCAGAGCGGCGCCCTCGGGCTCGCGCTGCTCGAGGCGGCGAGCGCACGCGGGCTGGGGTTCTCGGCGTTCGTGTCCATCGGCAACAAGGCCGACGTCTCGTCCAACGACCTGCTCGAGTACTGGGAGGACGAGGACGAGACGCGCCTCGTCATCCTCTACCTCGAGTCGTTCGGCAACCCGCGGAAGTTCGCGCGCGTCGCCCGGCGCGTCGCCCGCCGGAAGCCGGTGCTCGCCCTGAAGAGCGGCACGACTCGGGCGGGCGCCAGGGCCGCGAGCTCGCACACCGCCGCGCTCGCGGGCTCCGAGAGAGCGGTCGATGCGCTCTTCCACCGGGCCGGGGTCACGCGCGCCGCCTCGCTCGAGGAGCTGCTCGACGTCGCGGCGCTCTACGCGCACGGCGCCGCGCCGCGCGGCAGGCGGGTGGCGGTGCTCACGAACGCGGGCGGGCTCGGCATCCTCTGTGCGGATGCGTGCGAAGCCGAAGGCCTCGAGCTTCCGGGCCTCGGCGCCGGGACGCAGGCGGCCCTCGCACAGCTCCTCCCGGAGGAGGCGAGCACGGCGAACCCGGTCGACATGCTCGGCTCCGCGACCGCCGAGCGCTACGAGCAGGCTCTGCCTGTCGTGCTCGCGGATGCCGGAGTCGATGCCGTCATCGTCCTCTTCGTGCCGGCCGCCGCCGTCGAGGCCGACGACGTCGCCGCCGCGGTCGCCGCGTGCCGCCGGGCGCGACCGGACGGAGAAGCCGATCCTCGCCGCAATCGTCAGCGCCGGCGGGATTCCCGCACCGCTCGCGGGCGCCGCGAGCCGGGTCGCGGCGTTCGCCTACCCGGAGTCTGCTGCCCGCGCGCTCGGACGGGCGGCGGAGCGGGCGGACTGGCTGCGGCGCCCAGCCGGGTCGGTGCCAGAGCTCGCCGGGATCGACCTGGGGGAGGCGGGCGCCGTGGTCGCGGCCGCGCTCGAGCGCTCGAGCGACGGCTGGCTCGGCCCGGCCGAGGTGCGGCGCCTGCTCGCCGCCTGCGGGATTCCGTTCGTTGCCGAGCGGGACGCAGGCAGCGCCGAGGCCGCGGTCGAGGCCGCCCGCGAGCTCGGGTACCCGGTCGCCGTCAAGACGGCGGCTCCGGGCGTCCACAAGACGGAGGTGGGCGGCGTCGTGCTCGGCCTCACGAGCGACCAGGAGGTCCGCGACGCGGTTGCCCGCGTCGGGGCTCCCGCCGTCGTCCAGCCGCTGCTCTCGGGCAACGCCGAGCTCTTCGCGGGCCTCGTCCAGGACCCGGTCTTCGGGCCGCTCGTCGGCTTCGGCCCGGGCGGGCGCCTGGCCGAGCTGATCGCCGAGGCGCAGTTCGCGATCGCGCCGCTGACCGATGTCGACGCCGAGGAGCTCGTGCGCGGGGGCAAGGCCGGCCGCCTCGTCGAAGGGTTCCGCGGCGCGCCTCCGTCCGACGCGAACGCGCTCGCCGAGCTCGCGCTGCGCCTCTCCCGCCTCGGCGAGCACTTGCCCGAGGTGGCCGAGCTCGACCTCAACCCCGTGCTCGGGCTCGGGCAGGGATGCGTTGCCGTCGATGCCCGGATCCGTGTGGCCGCCGCGGGCGCGCCGTCGCTCACGAAGACCTGGTGACGGGCTCTGCGGTGTATCCGCGGGTAGCATCCGGGTTGGCACCGATGCGGGCGCTCGGCAACCGGGCGAGACTGAGCTCGTGATCTTCGAGCGGGTCGTCTGTGGGGTCGACGGGACGCCCGAGGGGTTGGCCGCGGCGCGGCAGGGCGCACGGCTCGCCTCGCCGGCAGGGCAGCTCACGCTGGTGACCGTCGTCGAGTCGAACGTGGCAGTACACGGGGGATGGAGGGCGACGGCGCTCGCGGATCAGCTGCGCGTCGAGGCCGAGCAAGCGCTCGAGGAGGCGCGCGCCGCGATCGCGGCGGCGCGCCAGGTCGAGACCCGCCTCCTCGACGGCGCTCTGCTTCCTCCTTCAAGGCCGAGCTCGAGCGGGCGCGGGCGACGCTCGCGTGCGTCGGCTCCCACCGCACGAAGCGGGCGGGAGGGTTGATCCTCGGAAGCCTTCCCACCATGCTCCTCCACGAGGCCACATGCTCCGTGCTCGTCGCGCGCGAGCCGGCCGCGGACAGCTCGTTTCCGTCGGCGATCGCGGCCGGCGTGGACGGGTCGGAGCCGGCCGCCGCGGCCGCTGCCGTGGCGCGCGAGCTCGCCGAGCGCTTCGGGGCGGAGCTCAAGCTGATCGTCGCGGAGGGTGGCAAGGGTGTCGACGTGGACGCCGTTCGGGCCGCCGATCCGGGTGTCGAGACCGAGTCCGGGAAGCCGGTCAAGGCGCTGGTCGAAGCGTCGAAGCACGCCGACCTGCTCGTCCTCGGCAGCCGCGGCCTGCACGGCTTGCGCGCGCTCGGCTCCGTGTCGGAGCGGGTTGCCCACGAGGCGCGCTGCTCCGTGCTCGTCGTGCGCTGAGCCGGCGGAGTCCGCGCCGGCACTGTAGGATCGGCGGAGCATGAGCTCGGACAGCGCGGCGCCAGGCGCCGGCGAGCGCCGCTCCAGCGGCCTCCTGCTCGACCTCTACCAGCTCACGATGGCCCAGAGCTACTTCGCCGAGGGCATGCACCTGCGACCGGCGACGTTCGCTCTCTACACACGCACGCTGCCGGCGGGCTGGGGCTACCTCGTGGCTGCGGGCCTCGAGGACGCGCTCGGCTACCTCGAGCGATTCGCGTTCTCCCGGGACGACCTCGCCTACCTGGAGCGCACCCGGCTCTTCACGGCCGACTTCCTCGCCTACCTGGCGGAGCTTCGCTTCTCGGGGGACGTGAGGGCGCTGCCGGAGGGCACGGTCTTCTTCCCGAACGAGCCCGTGCTCGAGGTGACGGCGCCGGTGCTCGAGGCTCAGCTCGTCGAGACCGTACTGCTGCAGGAGATCCAGTTCCAGTCGCTCGTGGCCGCCAAAGCCGCGCGCTGCGTCGACGTCGCCGGCGGTCGCACGCTGCGTCGACTTCGGCCTGCGCCGCACGCACCGTGCCGATGCGGGCATGCGGCGTCGCCCGGTCGAGCTTCCTGGCGGGCTTCGACTCGACCAGCAACGTCCTCGCGGGGCTCGAGTACGGGATCCCGATCGCCGGCACGATGGCGCACTCCTACATCGAGGCGTTCGCCGACGAGCTGACCGCCTTTCGCGCCTACGCGCGCTCGTTTCCCGACAGCGCCGTGCTGCTCGTCGACACCTACGACACGGTCGAGGGCGCGCGGCGTGCCGCCGTCGTCGCCCGCGAGCTGGCCGAGAGCGGCCACCGACTCGTCGGCGTCCGCCTCGACTCGGGCGATCTCGGCGCCCTCGCGCGCAGCGTCCGCTCGGTGCTCGACACGGCGGGCTGCGAGGAGCGTGACGATCTTCGCCAGCGGCGGGCTCGACGAGCGGGACGTCGCGGCGCTGCTCGCGAGCGGCGCGCCGATCGACGGCTTCGGGATCGGCAGCAAGCTCGGCAACGGTCGTGGACTCGCCGTTTCTGGACATCGCGTACAAGCTCGTCGACTTCGACGGCCGCCCGACGCTGAAGCTCTCGCCGACGAAGGCGACGTGGCCGGGATCGAAGCAGGTGTGGCGCCTGACCGCGAACGGCGCGCTCGCGCGAGACGTGCTCGGCCTCGCCGGCGAGGACGGGCCGGAGGGCGGGAAGCCGCTGCTCGTCCCGGCGCTGCAGCGTGGCGCGCGCGTCTGGCAGGACTCGCTCGAGGGCGCGAGAGAGCGGTGCGCAGCGCAGCGCTCCTCGCTTCCGGAGCGCCTACGCGGTCTGGACGCCGACGCGTTCGAGGTCGAGCGCAGCCAGGCGCTCACGGAGCTGACGGAGGCGGCTGCGGCAGAGGCCCGCAGCCGGCACGGCCTCCCGCCGGCGTCCGGTCCGTAATTCCCCGCACGCAAATCCGCACCTTCGCCGATGACCTGCTCGCAGGCCCGCGCGACGATTCGCGCAGCACCGAGGAGGGGTCGATGAAGATCGCAGACGTGCCGGCCGGGCACCCCTACCGGGTACTCGTCGCAGGCGCCGGTGTCGCCGGGCTCGAATGCGTGCTGGCTCTGCGGGCGCTGGCCGAGGAACGGGTCGAGATCGAGGTGCTCTCGCCGGAAGGCGAGTTCACGTACAGGCCGCTATCGGTGGCCGAGCCGTTCGGTGCCGGCGACGTGTACCGGGTTCCCCTGTCGGAGCTGCTCTCCCCGGTCGGGGCGCGTCACCGGCTGGATGCGCTGGCGGCGGTCGACGCCGGCCGGCGGCAGGTGACGACCGTCGCAGGCGACGTGATCGAGTACGAGGCGCTCGTCGTCGCCTGTGGAGGGCAGCCGGGCGACCCGCTGCCCGGCGCGCTGGTGTTCCACGGCACGGCCGGCCGGGACGCGCTCCGGGGGCTGCTCGACGAGCTCGCCGCCGGGCGGGTGCGGCGCGTCGTCTTCGCGGTCCCGAGCGGTACGGCCTGGGCGCTGCCGCTGTACGAGCTTGCGCTCCTGACCGCCGCTCACCTGGAGGCCCGCGGACGCGCGGGGTCGAGCTCACCCTGCTCACGCCCGAGCGCGCCCCGCTTGCCCTGTTCGGCCGGGCCGCGAGCGAGGCGGTCGGCGACCTGCTCGACCTCCGTGGCATCGCGGTGGTGCCCGGCGCGCATCCGATCGAGTTCGCGCAGGCGGAGCTGAGGGCCACCGGGGGGATCTCCCTGGCGGCCGACCGCGTGGTGTCGATTCCCCGGCTCGTAGGGCCCCGCCTTCCGGGGCTTCCGAGCGACGCCGAAGGCTTCATTCCCACGACCGAGCAGGGGGCGGTGCGCGGCCTGCGCGCCGTGTACGCGGCCGGCGACGCTGTTCCTTCCCGATCAAGCAGGGCGGCATCGCCGCCCAGCAGGCGGACGCCGTCGCGGAGGTGCTGGCCGCGCGCGCCGGCGCGGCGCTGACGCCGAGGCCGTTCCGTCCCGTGCTGCGCGGCCTGCTCTTGACCGGTGGAGCTCCCCGCTACCTGCGCGCCGAGCCCACGAGCGGCCACGGAGACACCTCCGAGGTGGCGCCGGAGCCGCTGTGGTGGCCGCCGAGCAAGGTGGCGGGTCGCCACCTGGCGCCGTTCCTGGCGGAGCTGGCCGGCCGCGAGCTGCTCGAGGCGCCGCCGATTCCGGGAGCGGTCCGGGTGGATCGCGAGGTCGGGCCGGCCGAGGCTCAGACCGGGCTCTGAAGCGCTGAGAACGCGCCTTTCGCTGTCATTCCCGGCCCTGGCCCGAGGTGGTCTGACGCGATGCTCCATGCTACGATTTATCCGAGCGGACTCCTCCTCAGCGCCCACCCGGCGCCGGTTCCTGCTCCGCTCCGGCCGACTGACAGATCGGCCCGTTTCGCGGGAAGAAGGAGCCAAACATGCGAAGCATCAGCGAGATTCGGGACGAGCTCGACCGCGCCACCGAGCGGCGCGCGGAGCTGTGGGCGGGGCTCGCCCGCGGGCACGACGAAGAATCGGCGTCGGAGCTCGCCTCGCTCAACGCTCGCATCGCCGAGCTGTGGGAGGAGCTTCGCACGACGCAGGTTCGGGAGCGGTTCGGCTCGCCGGAGCCGATCCTGCAGCGTGCCGAGCGCGACCGTCGCCTCGAGCGCGAGCTGAACCGCGCCGTCGAGGCTGCCGACTCGTTGCGCCGGGCGGCCTGACCGCCGTAGTCACCGGGCTCGTCGCCTGCCGGCTACGGGTGCCTCTCGGGCAGGAGCACGGGGCCTCGCCAGGAATGAAGCAGGCACCGTGCTCGGAAGGCTCGTCGTCCTCGTCGCGATCGCGATCGCAGCACTCCTGCCGCCATCGGCCCTGGGCTTCGCGCCATCCGTGGTCGTGACGGGCGGCGCTGCGAAGGAGAAGACGACGATCGAGCTCGGAGACCCGGACGGCGCCACGGCTGGCATCGTCGTGTACGCGCCGCCCGGGTTCTCGGCGACGCTCGACCACACGCCGGGCGAGCGGGTCGGAACGGTTCCGGCTGCCTCGGTGTCGGTCGCCGGCCTGCACGTGAGCCTGAAGGGCGAGCTCAAGGCGACGGATCCGTCCCTGGGCACGCCGCGATCGTGCACGCCTGGGCCGCATGCAGCGTCGCTGCTGCTCGAGCTGCACGCGCCCGGTCTCGACGTGTCGTTCCCGGTCGACCTCGACCGCGCGCAGGGGGTCGAGGCCGGCTATGCCTCCTACCGCTTGCACCTGTGTCCGAGCGACGCACCCGCGACGCGCCTCGTCGCGCTCCGGCTGGTGCTCGACGGCCTCTTCGCCGCTCCGGCGGCGCCTGCAAGGCACGTGTGGCGGGGCGTGTTCACGCCGTTCTCGGCGGAGGGCGTGCCCGACCCGGCCGCGTCGGTGGAGAGCCGCTCGATCCTGCCGCTGCCGGTTCGGCTCGATCTCGCCGCGTCGTACGACCCTCTCGCCGTGGCAGTCGCGCTGCGCGGCTCTCTGAGCTCGGGCGGCCAGGCGGTGGCCGGCCAGCGCGTACGGCTGTTCGCCGGGCCGAACGCCTGGCCGCGGCGGTCGAGCGGCGAGGTGACCACCGGCGCCCAGGGGAGGTTCCGGGCCAGCCGGCCGATACGGACGCGGACCACGTTCCGCGCCACCGCCACGCTGCCGGCGCAGGACGTGACGGCGAGCGAGTGCGGCGAGCCGGTCGCTCCGGGCGGCTGCATCAGGGCCGTGGTGGCGCCGCAGGAGGCTGAGAGCCGCGCGGTCCGCGTGCGCGCGCCCGCCCCGCTCCAGTTCGGGAGCCGGGGTGCCCTCGTGCGCACGCTGCAGCAGACGCTCGTGCGTCTCAAGTACCTGGCCGCCGGCGCCCCACGGGGCACGTTCGACGAGAACACATGGCACGCTGTCGTCGCCTTCCAGGGCTGGCAGGGCTTTGCGCGCGACGGCGTCGTGACGAAGGCGATCTGGAGAGCGCTCGGGCGCGCAGGCCCGCCGCGGCCCTGGGGCGGCATGAAGTCCGGCCTGCAGGTCGACACGGCACGGCAGGTGCTCCTCCTCGTCGAGCGCGGGCAGGTCGTGCGGGCCATCCACGTCTCGACCGGCGCGGGCGGGGCGACGCCGCTCGGACGGTTCGCCGTCTACCGCAAGGAGGTGATGTCGTGGTCGGTGCCGTTCCAGACCTGGATGCCCTACGCCAGCTACTTCTACGGCGGCTACGCCCTGCACGCCTACTCGAGCGTCCCTGCGTACCCGGCCTCCCACGGTTGCATCCGCGTACCGCCGATCGAGGCGCCGGGCGTGTACGCCTTCGCCGCGTACGGCAGGCCGGTCTGGGTGCGCTGACCCGGCGCGGCATCCGAGCGCTCACCCCTTGACGACGCCGAGCGGGCGCAGCTGGGCGACCCGCCGCGCGAGGCCGGCGCGCTCGACGACGGCCACGACGCGCTCCACGTCCTTGTAGGCGAACGGCGCCTCCTCGGCCAGGCCGCGGTTCGACGCGCAGCGGACGACGATGCCGTCCGCCTCGAGCTGACGCCGCAGCTCGGCGCCGCTGATCTGCCGCAGCGCGGCATGCCTCGAGAGCCTCCGGCCGGCGCCGTGGCAGGTGCTGCCGAACGAGCGCTCCATCGCGCCCGGCTGGCCGGCGAGGACGAAGCTGGACGTCCCCATGCTGCCCGGGATGAAGACCGGCTGGCCGATCTCGCGGTACACGGCAGGGATCTCGGGCGACCCGGGCGGGAAGGCGCGCGTGGCGCCCTTGCGATGGACGCACAGCTCGCGCCCGTCGTAGGTCTCGAGCTTGGCGACGTTGTGGGCGACGTCATAGACCTGGCGGGTTCCCTCGGCGGCGGCCGTGCCGAGCACGCGCGCCACCGCGCCCCGCACGAGGTGCGCCATCGCGTGGCGGTTGGCCCAGGCGAAGTTCGCCGCCGATGCCATGGCGCCGAGGTAGGCCCGGCCCTCCGGCGAGGACTGGGGCGCGCAGGCGAGCTGCCGATCGGGCAAGGTGATCCCGTAGCGGCCGAGGGCCGCGTCCATGCGCTTGACGTAGTCCGTGCAGACCTGGTGGCCGAGGCCGCGCGAGCCGGAGTGGATGAGCACCGTGACCTGCCCTTCGGTCAGGCCGCAGGCCTCGGCGGCGACCGGGTCGTGAACGTGCGAGACGCGCTGCACCTCGATGAAGTGGTTCCCGGAGCCGACCGTGCCCAGCTGACCGGCGCCGCGCTCCCGGGCGCGCTCGGACACGGCGGCAGGGTCGGCGCCGGGAAGGCAGCCGCGAGACTCCGTGCGCTCGATGTCGTCGCCGGTTCCGATCCCTCGCTCGACAGCGCGCGCGGGCCTTCGCGCAGCACGCGGTCGAGGTCGGCTCCCCGGAGGCGCAGCTGTCCGGGCTTGCCCATCCCGGCCGGGATCGCGCGCGAGAGCTCGTGCACGAAGGCCTCCCGGCGCCCGTTCAGCTCGGTCTCGGTGAGCGGGAGCGCGAGCAGGCGGACGCCGCAGTTGATGTCGTAGCCGACGCCGCCGGGTGAGACGATCCCGTCCGGCGCCTCGAACGCGGCGACACCCCCGACCGGGAAGCCGTACCCCTGGTGGATGTCCGGCATCGCCAGCGCGGCGCCGACGATGCCTGGGAGCGTCGCGACGTTCGCGAGCTGCTCGAGCGAGAGGTCCTGCCGGATCGCGTCGAGGAGCTCGGCGTCCGCGAAGACCCGCGCCGGAACGCGCATGTCCGGCCGCTCCTCCGCGGGGATCTCCCAGAGCGTCTCGTCGATCCGGACGAGGTCAGACATCGAGCACCACCGTCGCGCGCCAGCCCGCGCCGTGCGCGGCCAGCGACAGCCCATGGTAGGTGACCGCCTTCACGAGGTGGGGCGGGCTTCCCAGACGGCCCGGCGACCGTCGCCCGCAGCCGCCCGCCGTCGAGCTCGAGCGCCTCGACCCGGTCGGCGACGAAGCCCTCGGTCTCGGCCAGGAACGCGAGCTCGCCCAGCCATTCGGCGAGCAGCGCGGCGCGGTCCGCGGCGCTCACCGTCGACGCTGCGAGTGGAGGGCTCGCCGTCGCCGCCCGCGGCCAGCAGCTCCCGGAGCCCCGCGGCAGCCTCGCGAAAGACGTCCTCCTGGGTCTCGGCCTCGATCGCGAGCTCCGCCTCACCCGTGTGACTCAGCCACCGGTACATGACCTGTGAGCTCACAGTCTGGCCCAGCCGGTCAGAGCACGAGCTCCTGGAAGGCCATCATGGCCGCGAAGCCGAGGGTGCCGCTGAGGGCGACGGCTCGCCGGGAGGCGGTGGTGAGCGCATCCGGCGTGAGCTCCGCGAGCACCATCCAGACCATCGCGCCGGCGGCGAAGCCGAGCCCAACCGGCAGGATCGGCGTGAACGCGTCGACGAAGACGAAAGCGGGCACCGCCATGAGCGGCTGCGGAAGGCTCGAGAAGACGCTCCACCAGGCGGCTCGCGCGACGCCGACGCCGCGCGGGACGAGGACGAGGCTGATCGCGAGCCCTTCGGGAATGTTGTGGACGGCGATCGCCACCGTGATGAACACCCCCAGCGTCTCGCCGCCCCCGTAGGAGACGCCGACCCCGATTCCCTCGGTGAAGGAGTGGGCCGTCATGACGGCGACGATCATCACCGCCTTGCGGGCGTCGGCCCCTCGGAGCGCGCCGAAGTCGAAGTCCTTGTGCTCGCGCAGCCCGTGCCGGACGAGAGCGATGAACGCTACGCCGGCGAGCCCGCCGAGCGCGGTGCGAAGCCCGCTGTAGCCCGCTCCTTCCCGCGCGAGGGCCACGCTGGCCGCGAGCATGATGCCCGCGGCGATCGCGTTCGAGACGCCGAGCCAGAACCGGCTCATCGCCGGCACGGCCAGCAGGGGAAGCGCTCCGAGGCCGGTTGCGAGCGCCGTGGCGAGCGCCGCGAGAAAGACGATCCAGACCGGCGTGGTCAGCGGCTCCGGGCGAGGTCGCTAGAACCCCCGGCGCCTCCTCGCCGCTTGCAGCTCGATGTCCTCGGCACGCTCCCCTTCCGTCGGCCGTGCGCCAGTGTTCCGGAACGACCGATCCGGTGGCATCGGGGAGCGAGCGGAGCTCGCCGGGGTGAACTACGCATCGCCCGGAGGTTCGGAAAGTCCGCAGGCGCAATCAGTGAGCACGCCGATAACACGCCCTTGCGTCGCCTGGCATGCTGCCGCGGACGATGACGACGTCGAAGCGCGCCGCATTGCGAGGAGCCGCCGATGAGCGTCGGCAAGGTTCTCCTGCTCGTCTTCGGGACGTTCGTGACCCTGGTCGCGCTCGCGCTGCTGGCCGCCGGGGGTGCCGGGCTCTGGGCGCAGACGACTCAGCGCGACGAGGACGGGTTCTTCACGACGGGGACCCAGCGCTTCGAGACACCGGGGTTTGCGATCGCGTCGGAGGAGGTCGAGCTCTTCACGGACGACGACATTCCGGACTGGCTCGACGTCGGCGATCTCGCAACCGTGCGTGTCGTGGCGACGGGCACGGAGCCCGACGCCGAGATCTTCGTCGGCATCGCCCGGGCGCGGGCCGTGAGCGACTACCTCGCGGACGTCGCTCATTCCCAGATCGTGGATACCGACTGGGAGCCGTTCGACGCCGAGTACCGGCTCGTCGCCGGCGATCGCGTCCCCGCACCTCCCGGCGAGCAGGGCTTCTGGGCGGCGTCCGTCGAGGGTGCAGGGACGCAGACGCTCCTCTGGGAGCTCGAGCAGGGGCGTTACTCGATCGTCGTCATGAACGCCGACGCGGCGGAGGGGGTGGTGTTCGACGCGTCGGTGGGGGCGAAGGTCGGCTGGCTCCTGCCGCTCGTCATCGGCCTGCTCGCCGGCGGAGCCGTCCTGCTCGGCGCGCGGCGTGACGATGCTCGTCTTCGGCGCGCGTGGCCTGGGTGCGAAGCCCGCTCCCGCGGTAGCCGGCGCGTGTGGCCGCCGGCATCGCCGCGCCGCCCGAGGAGCGTCGCGCCGCCTCTCGCCTACCCGGTGCGGCTCGAGGGCGAGCTCGAGCCTGGGCTCTCGCGGTGGCTCTGGCTCGTCAAGTGGCTGCTCGCGATCCCGCACTACATCGTGCTGTTCTTCCTGTGGGTCGCCTTCGCCGTGCTCACCGTGGTGGCGTTCTTCGCGATCCTCTTCACGGAGCGCTACCCGCGGTCGATCTTCGACTTCAACGTCGGCGTGCTGCGCTGGTCCTGGCGGGTTGGCTTCTACGCGTACAGCGCTCTCGGCACCGATCGCTACCCGCCCTTCACGCTCGACGACGTGCCCGACTACCCGGCCCGGCTCCAGATCGCCTACCCGGAGCGGCTCTCGCGCGGGCTCGTCCTCGTCAAGTGGTGGCTCCTCGCCATCCCGCAGTACCTCATCGTCAGCGTCTTCGGCGGCGGCTGGAGCTTCGGCGGCTGGCCCTGGGCGTGGCGGTGGGGGAACGCGATCGACGAGGACTACATGTTCTGGGTGGGCGGCGGCCTGATCGGGATCCTCGTCGTGATTGCCGCGCTCTGGCTGCTCTTCGCGAATCGCTACCCGCGTGATCTCTTCGACTTCGTCATGGGCCTGAACCGCTGGTCGTACCGCGTCTGGGCCTATGCGACGCTCATGCGGGACGAGTACCCGCCCTTCCGGCTCGACTCCGGCCCGCGCGAGCCCGAGCAAGCCGAGCCCGTCACGCGCGAGCTTTGAGGCGACGGTTACTGAAGACGCGCTCGTGAGCACGTGGGCCGGGCGCGTGACGATCCTGTCCGCCCTCGCTGTGGGCGCATTCGTCGTGCTTGCCCCGCGACTGCGTCGGTGGGGGGCAAGCGAGGAGGAGGCGCGCCGGCGCTGCCCGGAGACGAGCTCGTCGCCAGCCCGACGTTCGCCTCCACGCGAGCCGTCACAATCAAGGCTCCACCAGCCGCCGTCTGGCCGTGGCTCGTCCAGATGGGGCAGGGGCGCGGCGGCTGTACAGCTACGACCGGCTGGAGAACGTCTTCGGTCTCGACGTTCACAGCGCCGATCGGATCGTGCCCGAGCTGCAGCAGCTGAACGTCGGCGACCGCATCTCGCTCGGGAAGGGCGCGTTCCTCGTGGCGCAGGCGCTCGAGCCGGGGCAGGACTCGTGCTCCTGCACCCGACGGGGACTGGAGCTGGGCCTTCGTCCTCGAGTCTCGCAAGCGAGATCGAACGCGGCTGATCGTACGCAACCGCTGGACGAGCGTGCGGGCGACGGCCGCCCAGCGCGCCTGGCTGAAGCTCAGCGAGACGATCGGATTCGCAATGGAGCGGAAGATGCTGCACGGCATCAAGGAGCGTGCGGAGGGCACGGCCGGCGCCACCGATGCGCGAGGTAGCGTCCTCGGTGGGCTCGATCCTCGTCGTCAACGCGGGCTCGACCAGCCTCAAGCTCCACCTCGTCGCCGCGGACGGCACGAGCCGGCCGGTCGAGGTGCTCGAGGACGTCGACCCGGTCGAGGTCGACGCGGTCGCACACCGCGTCGTCCACGGCGGCGATCGGTTCCGGGAGCCCGTCGTCGTCGACGCAGAGGTGCGGGCAGGCATCGCAGCCCTCGAGCCGCTCGCGCCGCTCCACAACGCATCGGCGCTCGCCGGCATCGCCCTCGGCGAGCGGTTCCTGCCCGATGCGCCGCAGGTCGCCGTCTTCGACACCGCCTTCCACGCCACCATGCCCGCGGAGGCCGCCGTCTACGCCCTTCCCGAGCGCTGGCGAGCCGACTGGGGAATCCGCAGGTACGGCTTCCACGGACTGTCGGTCGAATGGAGCGCGGAGCGGGCTCCGGAGCTTCTCGGTCGTTCGCCCGAGGGTCTTTGCCTCGTCGTCTGCCACCTGGGCGGCGGTTGCTCCGTCACCGCGGTTCGGGACGGTCGTTCGTGCGACACGACGATGGGCTTCTCGCCGCTCGAGGGCATCCCGATGGCGAGCCGCGCAGGTTCCGTCGATCCGGGCGCGCTGGTCTACGTCCTCCGCGAGCACGGCCTCAGCGCCGATCAGCTCGATCGTGAGCTGCACGCCGAGTCCGGCCTCAAGGGCCTCGGCGGGACCGGGCGACGTGCGCGAGCTGCAGCACCGTGCCGGCGCCGGAGACGAGCGCGCGAGGCTCGCGCTCGAGGTCTTCGCCTATCGCGTTGCCGGCGCGGTCGCCGCGATGGCTGTCGCGACCGGCGGCCTCGACGCGCTCGTCTTCACGGCGGGTATCGGGGAGAACTCCGCGTTCGTCCGCGAGCGCGTCTGCGCGCGGCTCGGCTTCCTCGGCGTCGAGCTCGACGTCCGAGCGCAACGTGGGCTCGAGCCGGACTGCGACGCCGCCGCAACGCGCTCGCGGGTGCGGGTGCTCGTCATCCGGGCGCGGGAGGAGCTCGTCGCAGCACGAGCAGCACGGCGAGTGCTCGCGCGGGCCGCCGATCCGACGGAGGGCCTGGCCGTATGCTTCGGCGGTCGGGATGAACAGGATCGTCGTCGGCGTCGACGGCTCGAAGCACTCGCTCGGGGCCCTTCGCTTCGCGCTCTCCGAGGCGCGTCTGCGTGACGCCAAGGTCGTCGCCGTCCATGTCCCGCACCTGCCCGTCACGCCCGTGGTCGGGGCCCCCGCATTCGTGATCGGGGACCCGCCGGATCTGGCCCAGAGCGTCGAGGAGGCAGCCGCGAAGATCTTCGACGACATGCTGGCCGAGGTGGGCAGCGAGGCGGCGGATGTGGAAGTCGAGAGGGTCGTCACGAGGGGCGGAGTCGCACACGAGCTCGTCAAGGCCGCCGAGGACGCCGACCTGCTCGTTCTCGGGTCGCGTGGGCATGGCGGCTTCATGGGACTGCTGCTCGGCTCCGTGAGCCACCAGTGCGTACACCACGCCACCTGCCCGGTCGTGATCGTCCCGGGCGGCGAGCGCTAGCGCTCCCGCGTAGCCTTCCCGCGTGCGCCTGTACGTCCTCACCCGGCACGCCGAGTCGGTCCTGAACCACGAACGCCGCGTCAACGGCGATCCGTCGCGTCCGGTGCCGCTGACGCCGCAAGGGCGGCTGCAGGCCGAGCAGCTCGGCTCGCAGCTCGCGCACCTGCCGCTCGAGGCGATCGTCCACACCCGCTTCTCGCGGACGCGCGACACGGCCGAGCTCTCGCTGCTCGGACACGAGCTCCCGCTGCTCGTGGAGCCCGACCTCGACGACGTGGACGTCGGCGAGCTCGAGGGCTACTCGCTCGACCGGTACAGGGAGATCAAGCATCGCCTCGGGCGGCGAGAGCCCTTCCCCGGCGGCGAGAGCCTGGACGCGGCCGCACGCCGTTTCGCGCGCGGCTTCGCGAAGCTGCTCGCGACGCCCTACCGGACGACGCTCGTCGTCTGCCACGAGATCCCGGTCCGCTACGCGCTCAACGCCGCCGCGGGCTCGGACACACTCGACGGCCCTGCCCACGAGATCCCGAACGCGACGCCCTACCTCTTCGACGAGGAGGCGCTCGGTCGGGCGGTCGGCCACATCGAGCGCCTGGCCCCGCCGGACTAGCGCCGCCGGTTCCAGCTGCTACGGGTTCGCCCCAGCGCCTCCTGTCGAGGCGTAGCGGACACCGCCCCGACATGCCAGAATGGCCCAGGAAACGTGGGCGAGAGCGTGTCGATCGATCGGGCGGCGCGGCCGCGGGAGGACGAAGCGCACGAGGCCGGGCTGCCCATTCCCCGGCTGCACGGCCGGCTCCGTTACGCGGTCATCATCGGGTTCGGCCTGCTCCTCATCGTCGGGGTGTTCCTCCTGGTCAGCAAGGTCGCCGGCTACACGAAGACGCTCGACTCCCTGAAGGCGGCGAGCCCGATCTGGCTCGCGGTCTGCTTCGGCTCGCAGGTCGTCTCCTACGCGGCGTATGTCGTGCTCTTCCGCACGTTCGCCGGGCTCGGCGGAAGACCGTGTCCTCCCCTCTGGCTCACGTCTCGGATCGTGTTCGCTTCGCTCGGAGCGACGCGGCTGCTCGCGGCCGGCGGGGTGGGTGGCATTGCGGTCTTCTACTGGGCGCTGCGTCAGCTCGGCTTTGGAGGCCACCAGGCGGTCGTCCGGGTGTTCGCGCTCAACACCGCGCTCTACGCGACGTTCGGCGCTGCCACCTTCATCGCGGCGCTTGCCCTCCTCGTCGGCCTGGGCGAAGACGTCCCGCTCGCGATGACCCTCCCGTGGATCGCGGCCTCGGGATCCTGGCGCGCGCTGGGGGTGGCGGTCACGCGGCCGGACCGTGCCGCCCGGCTCACGGCTCAGAGCGCGGAGGGGAGGCTCCGGCGAGCAGCCGGCGGCGCCATCGAGGGCGCCCGGCTCGTTCGCAGCCTCGCCGAGGAGCCGCGCGCGAACCGGGCGACGCTCGTGGCGGCGCCCCTCTACTGGTTCGGGGACATGTCGTGCCTGTGGGCGGGGCTTCGAGCTTTCGACATCGCGCTCTCGCCGCAGGCTCTCGTGCTTGCCTACGCGACCGGTTTCCTCGCGAACATGCTGCCGCTGCCGACCGGCGGGATCGGCGGCGTCGACGCCGCCACAACGTTCGCGCTCACGGTCGTCGGTGTCCCGCTCTCCGCTGCGCTGCTCGGCGTCTTCACGTACCGGTTCTTCAGCTTCCTCCTGCCGACGCTTCCAGCGGTCGTCGCGATCCCGGGGCTACCGCGGGCCGGTCGGGAGCTTCGCGCTCTCGCACCGAACGCCGCCGTGTAGCACCGTCCCCTCGGCACGCTGGTCCACGCGCACCGAGCTGGGCGGAACGGTGTTTCTTCCGCCCAGCTCGCATCGATGGTCTATTTCCCCGGCGCGAAGTGGTGGTCGAGCGCCCAGTTCGCCACTTGTGTCCCGATGTCGCGGCCGATCGTCAGTCGGCCGTGCGGGAAGTGGATGCCGGACCAGACGCGCGCGTCGATCGCGTCCTGCTGCATGACGGCGGCATCGTCGTAGTGACGGGTGACTCCGGCCGCGGCGGACGTGATGGTCAGATCGACGTGGCCGTCTGCATTCAGTCGTGAGAGAGCGGTGCTGGCGGCACCGATGACGCCGTTCAGACCGCTCGGCCAGTCCGGATAGGGAGGTAAACCCACTGGCTGAGGGAATCAAGCACGAGCGGTTCGACCTGTCCCAGCCAAGGGGTCGAAAAACGGGGCGAGCCCGGGCGGGGTCGGCCGCCAGACTCCGGGCGCAGGCGGCACGTCGAAGACGATCGGGGCGAAGCGACCGTCGTCTTCCCGAAGCCTGATGATCCGGTCGGCTTGCCGTACGCCGTACTGGATGCCCTGTTTCTTCTTCGCGCCATCGGGGATCGGCGCGAGCGATGTCGCCAGTGCGGCGTCGAGGTTAGCCGCGACGGTCGGGCTGTCGCCGAAATACGTCATCAGAACCCGATGAGCCGCCGCCGCAGCCGCGGCTTGCGGAGACGCCCCCCTTCGGCCCGTGGGCATTCCATCCGTATAGCTCGTACTCGCCGGTGATCCCGTTGACGGCGTTGTAGACCGCCGCCTGTACGAACGCGAACCAGATGAAGCTCTCGGCGTTGGCTCCGACTCCATCCGGCGGAGCGCTGGTGATCGTGCTCACCGCGATCTCATTCCAGGGGTGATACCGAAGTACACTACACGCCGCTCGGCGCGTCAGCCAGCGGTTTGGCACACTCACACGCCGCCTCGAGAGATGCGACCTCGTCGAGCCGTGCGCGGGTTTCCCGCAGGGATCCGCAGCGGTACCGATGACCGGCCGCGGCGGGGATAGGAGACTCGTAGAGGCCACGCGAGGAGTAGATTGCTGGCCCACGGGAGGAAACGGGAGGCGTCCGCGACGAAAGGAGCGACCGTGAAGACCATTCTCGTCGGCTACGACGGCTCGGAGCACGGCGACCGTGCGCTCGACCGTGCGATCGAGCTCGCAGGGGAGACCGGCGCGGAGCTCGTCGTCACCAGCGCCGCAGAGCCCACCGATCGCGTCGGGGGCTTCGGCGGCACGCGCGACGTCGGCCCGGGGGACATCGAGGAGGTGCACGAGGCGCTGGCCAAGGCGCAGTCGAGGCTGCAGGCCAAGGGCGCGACGGCGCGCCTGGTGGAGGCGCACGGCGATGCAGCCGACATGATCGTCCAGGTCGCTAAGGACAAGGAGGTCGACCTGATCGTCGTCGGGCACCGCGGGCACAACGTCGCCGTACGGGCACTGCTCGGCTCGGTCTCGAGCAAGGTGGTGAACCACACCGACCGCGACGTGCTCGTCGTGCACTGAGAACGTCGAGGCCGTCGCAGCCGCGGCCTCTCCAGCCGAGCTCACTCCTCGAGCAGATCGTTCGCGATCGCGTAGCGGACGAGCTCCGCCCGCGTGGAGAGCCGCAGCTTCTGCATGATGTGCGCGCGGTGGGTCTCGGCCGTCCGGACCGAGATGAAGAGCAGCTTCGCGATCTCCTGGTTCGTGTGGCCGAGCGCGAGCAGGCGCAGGACTTCGCGCTCGCGCTCCGAGAGCGGATCGTCCTCGGCGCGGGCTCGCGCCTGCTGTCGGCCACGACGAGCCGCGCGCCGAGCGCGGGATGCACGTAGCGGCCCCCGGCGCCACCTCGCGCACGGCTGTGACGACCTCCGTCTCGGCCGCCTCCTTCAGCACGTAGCCCGTCGCGCCCGCGGCGAACGCCTCACGCACGTAGCTGGGGTCGTCCTGCATCGACAGGACGAGCACGCTTGGCCTCGGGGGCGGCTTCGAGGATGTCGGGCGTCGCCTCGATGCCGGATTCGCCGGCAGGACGACGTCGAGGAGGACGACGTCGGGCAGCTCGTGCCGGGCTTCCCGGACGCCTCCTCGGCGCTCGCCGGCCTCGCCGACGCACTCGATGTCCTCCTCGCTGCCCGAGCAGCAGCTGGAGGCCCGAGCGGACGATCGCGTGGTCGTCGACGATGAGCACGCGGATCATCGGATCGAGCGGCACCTCGGCCACGAGGGTCGTTCCCGCGCCGCTGGCCGGACTCGATCGTCGAGCCGGCCGCCGAGCAGGGAGAGCCGCTCGCGCATGCCGACGAGGCCGAGGCCGCTCGCGGGCCTCGTCGGGCGTGAAGCCGCACGCCGTCGTCCTCGATCACCGCCGTCACCATGCACCTCTTGCGGGCGAGCAGGATGCTCACCGTCGTCGCCCTCGCGTGCTTGACGACGTTCGTCAGCGCCTCCTGGACGATGCGGTAGAGGGCCGTCTCGATCTCGTGCGGGAGGCGTCCCGTCGAGCCGCGCCTGGAACTGCGCGTCGAGGCCGGTGTGCTCGCGGAAGCCCTCGACCAGCCGCTCGAGCGCCGGCGACGAGCCCGAAGTCGTCGAGCGCCTTGGGCCGCAGCTCGACCGCGAGCCGGCGGACGTCCTGCAGCGTCGAGTCGCCAGCTCCCGCAGCGAGGCGAGCGCCTGTCGCCGCGTCGCGTCGTCCTTCGTCTCCTCGGCCGTGCGCAGGCCGAGGAGCATCGACGTGAGCGCCTGGCCGGTCTCGTCGTGCAGCTCGCGCGCGAGCCGCCGGCGCTCGGTCTCCTGCGGCGGCGACGACGCGCCGCAGCGCGTCCTGCTCGACGCGGTGCGAGAGGTCGACGGCGACTGCGGCGCGCGCGGCGAACGCCTCGACCAGGCGACGTCCTCGTCGCTGAAGCGCCGGTCGCCGCCGCCGGCGCCGAGCACCTTGTCGTGGACGACGATCACGCCGATCGCGCGTCGCGGACGAGAGCGGCGCGAAGAGGCCCGCTGTCGGCACGGGCAGGCGCATGAGCTCCGAGAAGCGGCGCGAGGTCTCGTGGTCGATCTCGGGATCGTCGATCGAGCGGAGTCGACGCCTGGAACGTCCGCCGCTTGCGAGAACCCCGGCGCTCTTCGACCTGCGTCGGGCTGACCGCAAGCCCGACTGCGCGCCAGCGACGCCGTGGTCGTCGCGGCGGCCTCGACCCGCAGGTCGCCGTCGGGCCGGGGAGGGCGACGAACACGGTGCGGGCGCCGACAGCTCGCGGGCGCGCCGGCAGATCAGCTCGAGCATCCGCGGGAGCTCGAGATCGCCCGACGAGCGCGTGGCCGATCTCCGTCCATCGACTCGAGCTGTCGCATCCAGCGGGTGGCCGACTCGTACAGGCGAGCGTTCTCGATCGCCACGGCGGCCTGGGCGGCGAGCAGATCGACGACTTCCTCGTCCTCGTCGCGTGAAGTCGGCGCCGCCGTGCTTCTCCGTCAGGTAGAGGTTCCCGTAGACGCGGTGCCGCGCAGCAGGATACGGGCACGCCGAGGAACGACCGCATCGGCGGGATGGCCCGGCGGAAAGCCGACCGAGCGCGGATCGTGCGAGAGGTCGTGAAGCCGAAGCGGGCTGCGCGTCCTGGATGAGGACGCCGAGGATGCCCCGGCCGACGGGCAGGTGGCCGATCTGCCGCGCCGTCTCCTCGTCGATGCCCGGTGGACGAAGCGCTCGAGCCCTCGTCCCGGAGCGGTCGACCACGCCGAGCGCCGCGTAGCGGGCGCCCGTGAGGCTCGGCCGCCGCCTCGAGCAGCTTGTCGAGAACGGCGTCGAGCGAGAGCTCGGACGTCAGCAGGATGCCGGCCTCGACGAGTCCCCGCAGCCGCTGCTCCTGCGCGATCGCCTATCGTTCCCCGGACGCGGCTCCAGTCGAACACCTGCTCCGCGATCCGGGGCCGCGCCGGCAAGGCACTCGCCGCCAGGCGGCGGCGGCCGCGCGACATGCCCGGGTCGCCGGCGAGCCGCTCGACCGCCTGCACGCGGCCGGGCGCCCTCGAAGACGAACACTGCCTCCCGCTCGGTCAGGTAGACGCGGTCGAGCTGCACGAGGGCCGATGCGTCGAGCTCGAACGGCGGGCCGTCCGCGATGAGCTCGCCGCGCCGGCTCGCGGCGTGCCCTCTGCTGAGCGGAGCGACGACGACGAGGTGGCTCGCGGGTCGGGCCACGGCGAGCCATCGGTCGCTGAGCCGCTCGGCGAGCTCGCGCAGCGACCCCGGTCTGGTCGGCGTCGCCGAGGAGCAGAGGCTCCGAGCCCTGGCGCTCGAGGATGAGGCCGGACCGGCCGTCGAGGCGTTCGGAGCGCAGCCTGCCGATCCGTAACCGCCGCGAGTCGAGTCGTACGGTGAGCTCGCAGACGCAGCGCCTCCCGTCCCCTGCGCGCCCTCCAGGCGAAGGCGGTCGGGACGCAGCTCGAGGCTTCCCGCACCCGGCGTCCGTCGCCGAGGTTCCAGACGACCGCGTAGCGATTGCCGGGCCGATGAGCGAGGCGGCATGGTTCCATCGTGGCGGACCGCGCGCGGGACGCATCGGGTGCCGCGCGGATCCGGCGTGCGGGAAACCCGCATCACGGAGCCGCTCGGCCGGCGCGAGCAGGCGCCGGAGCACGAAGCGGAGGATGCCGCCGTGGCGGACGTACTCGCGCTCCCGCGGCGTGTCCAGCCGCACGCGGCAGCGGAAGCGAGATCGGCTGGTGCGCCTTCGTCGGGCGTGGCCGTGACCGACACCTCGCGGGCCTCGCCCTCTGCGAGCCCGCTCGACGGCGAACGTCTCGCGGCCGGTCAGGCCGAGCGACGCCGCCGAGTCGCCCGCCGGCGAACTGGAGCGGGCACGATGCCCATCATCAGCAGGTTCGAGCGGTGGATCCGCTCGAAGCTCTCGGCGATCGCGGCCCGTACGCCGAGCAGCGACGGCCCCTTCGCCGCCCAGTCCCGGGAGGAGCCCGAGCCGTACTCCTTGCCGGCGAGCACGATCAGCGGGCACGCCGTCGGCGCGGTAGCGCTCGGCCGCCTCGAAGATCGAGGCTTCCTCACCGCTCGGGCAGGTGGACGGTGACGGTGCCCTCGCTCCCGGGACGAGCAGGTTGCGCAGGCGGACGTTCGCGAACGTGCCGCGCACCATCACCTCGTGGTTGCCGCGTCGCGAGCCGTAGGAGTTGAAGTCCCGTTGCTCGACCCCGCCGTCGGTCAGGTAGCGCCCGCGCCGGGCTGTCCGGACGGATCGAGCCGGCGGGCGAGATGTGGTCGGTCGTCACGGAGTCGCCGACCATGACGAGGCAGCGGGCGCCGGCGATGTCGGCGATGCCCTCGGGCTCGAGGCCCATGCCGTCGAAGTAGGGCGGCTGGCGCACGTACGTCGAGTCGGGATCCCACGCGTAGAGGGCTCCCGGACGGGCGTCTCGAGCGCGTTCCAGCGCTCGTCGCCGGCGAAGACGTCGGCGTACGTGCGCGTCGAACATGTCACGGCGCAGCGACTCCGCGATCAGCGTCTGGATCTCCTCGGGCTCGGCCAGAGCTCGTGCAGGTAGACGTCGTTGCCGTCGCGGTCCTGGCCGAGCGGCTCGGTCGTCGAGGTCGACGTCCATCCTGCCCGGCGAGCGCGTAGGCGACGACGAGCGGGGGAGAGGCGAGGTAGTTGGCCTTGACCTCCGAGTGGATGCGCGCCTCGAAGTTCCGGTTGCCCGGAGAGCACGGCGCAGACGACGAGGTCGCCGTCCGCGACCGCCTGCGAGATCGGCTCGGGCAGCGGGCCGGAGTTGCCGATGCACGTCGTGCAGCCGTAGCCGACGAGGTTGAAGCCGAGCGCGTCGAGGTGCGGCGTCAGGCCCGGCGCGGTCGAGGTACTCGGTGACGACCTTCGAGCCCGGCGCGAGGCTCGACTTCACCCACGGCCGGCGGGTCAGGCCCCGCTCGACGGCGCGCTTGCGCGAGCAGGCCGGCGCCGACCATGACGGCCGGGTTCGACGTGTTCGTGCAGCTCGTGATCGCGGCGATGACGACGCTGCCGTGCTCGAGCTGGAAGCGTCTCGCCGTCGAGCGTCGACGGGTGACCGAGGCCGGGGGCGCGGCGCCGCGTGCGACCGGGGCGGTGAGCTCCGCCGGCTCGTGGCCCGGGCGCGATGTCCGCGGGCGGGTCGCTCGCCGGAAACGACGCGGCGACCGCCTCGTCGTGCGTGTTCTCGAGCCGATCGCCGAAGCCGTCGAGCGAGGCCTGGAAGGCGGCGCCGCGCCTGGGTCAGCGGCACGCGGTCCTGCGGCCGGCGGGGACCGGCGAGACTCGGCTCGACGTCGCCGAGGTCGAGCTCGACGACCTGCGTGTACGTCGGCTCGTCGTCGGGGTCGTGGAAGAGGCCCTGCTCCCTGCGCGTACGCCTCGACGAGGGCGATGCGCTCCGCGGGCCGGGCGGTGAGCTCGAGGTAGCGGAGCGTCTCGTCGTCGACCGGGAAGAAGTTGCAGGTGGAGCCGCACTCGGGCGCCATGTTCGCGATCGTGGCGCGGTCGGCGAGCGGCAGGCCGGCGAGGCCGTGGCCGAAGAACTCGACGAACTTGCCGACGACGCCCAGCGCGCGCAGCTGCTCCGTGACCGTGAGCACGAGATCGGTGCCGGTGGAGCCGGCCGGCAAGCGGCCGGAGAGCTTGAAGCCGACGACCTGCGGGACGAGCATCGAGATCGGCTCGCCGAGCATCGACGCCTCGGCCTCGATCCCGCCCGACGCCCCAGCCGAGCACGCCGAGCCCGTTGACCATCGTCGTGTGCGAGTCCGTTCCGACGAGCGTGTCGGGGAAGGCCTGGAGGCGGCCGTCGAGCTCGCGCGACTCGATGACCCGCGCCAGGTACTCGAGGTTCACCTGGTGGACGATGCCGGTCTCCGGCGGCACGACGTCGAAGCTCGCGAAGGCTCGCCTGACCCCAGCGCAGGAACGCGTAGCGCTCGCGGTTGCGCTCGAACTCGAGCTCCGCGTTGCGCGCGAAGGCGAAGCGCGTCCCGTATTCGTCCACCTGCACCGAGTGGTCGATCACGAGCTCTGCCGGGAGGAGCGGGTTGATGAGGGAGGGGTCGCCGCCGAGGTCGCGCATCGCATCTCGCATCGCGGCCAGGTCGACGACGGCCGGCACGCCGGTGAAGTCCTGCAGCAGGACGCGCGCCGGCGTGAAGGAGATCTCGCGGCTCGGCTCCTCGGTCGCGACCCATCCGGCGACGGCCTCCACGTCCGCCGACGTGACCGCCGTCCCCGTCCTCGAGCCGCAGCGACGTTCTCGAGCAGTACCCGCAGCGTGTAGGGAGGCGCGCGACGTCGTAGGCGTCCTGCAGCGCGTCGAGGCGGAAGATCTCGTAGCTCACGGCCCCCGACGGCGAGCGTCGCGCGCGCTCCGAAGCTGTCGGCCATCGCATCTCGGAGACTACCGACTCGGCGGCGGGGCGACAGCGCCGCGGGCCGGGCATGCTCGGCACCACGACCGGGCAGCGCGAT
Source organism: uncultured Thermoleophilia bacterium (assembly GCA_963838105.1). Classification (GTDB taxonomy): domain Bacteria; phylum Actinomycetota; class Thermoleophilia; order Gaiellales; family Gaiellaceae; genus CAWJNF01. Next base: position 47,039 of record CAWIQC010000034.1, read on the forward strand.
CATCTAGGCTGTGGCGATGCCGCTCGACGCGGACACGCGCGCCTACCTCGACGCGATCGCCGTTTCCCTCCGGCGCACACGCTTCACCGTCGAGGCCAGGCGCGGCGGGCGATGGAGGCAACCGCGGCCGACCTGTTCGGGCCCGTCGACCGAGGTCGCGCTCGACCGAGGACCGCGCGATCCCGGGGCCGAACGGGCCGATCCGGATGCGCATCTACCGACCCGCGCTGCCGGCGGAGGCGGCTCCCGGCGCGTCGCTTCCCGCGTTCGTGTTCTTCCACGGCGGCGGCTGGGTGATCGGCAGCCTCGACACGCACGACGGGGTGTGCCGGGCGCTCTGCGCCCGCACGCCGTGCGTCGTCGTCTCGGTCGACTACCGCCTCGCGCCGGAGCACCGCTTCCCGGCCGCCGTCGAGGACGCCTGGGCGGCGACCGTGTGGGTCTGCGGAGCGGGCGGGCAGCTCGATGATCGAGCCTGGCGCGGTGGCCGTCGGCGGCGACTCGGCCGGTGGCAACCTGGCGGCCGTCGTCGCGTTGCGGGCCCGCGACAACGGGATGGCGCTCGCCTTCCAGCTGCTCGTCTACCCGGTCGTGCGACTTCGACCCGGCACGCCGTCCTACGTGGAGAGCGCGACGGGCTACGGCCTGACGACGGAGACGATGAGTGGTACGGGCGCCACTACCTCGGGCCGGACGGCGACGGCGCCGATCCCGAGGCGTCGCCGCTGCGGGCCGAGACCTCTCCGGGGTGCGCGCCGGCGCTCGTGCCACCGCCGAGTTCGACCCGCTGCGCGACGAGGGCGAGGCGTATGCGCGCCGGCTCGAGGAGGCCGGCGTGCCGGTGAGGCTCACGCGCTACGACGGCATCATCCACGGCTTCCTGCGCCTGCCGGCCGGATTCGACGGGCCGAGGAGGCGCTCGACGAGGCCTCGCGGAGCGTCTCCGCAAGGCGCTTCGGTCCGGGCGCCGGTGGATCCGGCGCACGCGGATAGGTCGCGATCGGCTCGAGATCGGCGGGAGAGCCCCCGGCGAGCTCGACGATCACCTTCATGACGGGCTCGGTATCGAGGTAGTAGAACTCGGTCGAGGCGCCGATCTTGCCGCCCATCAGCACCGGGTAGCCGGCCGCCTCGAAGCGGGCGCGGATGTCGCGGGCAGTGGTCACGCTCCCGGGAAGCTCGCCCGTCGGCCTGCTTCGGGGCTCCCGGCGCCTGCTCCTCGGGATCCCAGCCCACGAGGACGTGGTGCAGGCCCTCGCCCTTCGTCTCCAGGAACTCCTTGTAGATGCTCGGGCCTTCGAGCGGCTGGACGAGCTCGAACCAGACGGGGCCCACCTGCACCTCGGCCGTGTACATGGAGTAGTCGACCGGCTCGCCGCGCAGCTCCCCGCCGTGAAACCAGGGCGGCTTGTACTCGTAGACGTACCACGGAGCCCAGCCGAGCAGCTCGTGGTACAGCCGCATGCTCGCCCAGATGTCGCGTACGACGACGCCGACCTGCGTGAGGGGAGCCGGTGCGATCGGCATTCGACTCAGCCCAGCAGCTCGTAGGCCGGGAGCGTCAGGAACTCGGCGAAGTCGTCGGCGAGCGCGACCTGCTCGAAGAGCTGCCGGGCCTCGGGGAACCGCCCGCCGTCGTAGGCCTCGGCGCCGACCAGCCGCGGATCTTGCCGATCTCCTCGTCGACGACGCGCTCGACCTCGTCCTTCGTGAAGCGCCCGTGCCTGATCCACTGCCAGACCTGCGAGCGGGAGATCTCCGCCGTCGCGGCGTCCTCCATGAGGTTGTAGATCGCCGCGGCGCCGACGCCGCGCAGCCAGGACTCGAGGTAGAGGATCCCGACGTTGACGTTCGTGCGCAGCCCGGCCTCCGTCATCTCGCCCGGGGTGGCCGCGACGCTCAGGAGGTCCGAAGCCGCACACCGACACGTCCTCGCGCAGCCGCGCGAGCTGGTTCGGGCGGTCGGCGAGCACCTCGTCGAAGACGGCCGTCGCAACCGGCACGAGGTCCGGGTGGGCGACCCAGGTGCCGTCGAAGCCGTCGCCCGCCTCGCGCACCTTGTCCTCCCGTCACCTTGGCGAGCGCGATCTCGTTCACCTCGGGGTCGCGTCGGCTCGGGATGAACGCCGCCATGCCGCCGATCGCGTGCGCGCCGCGCCGGTGGCAGGTCGACACGAGCAGCTCGGTGTACGCGCGCATGAACGGGCACGGTCATCGTCACCTGCGCGCGGTCGGGCAGGACGAACTCGGGCCGGTCGCGGAACTTCTTGATGACGCTGAAGATGTAGTCCCAGCGGCCGGCGTTGAGCCCGCCCGAATGCTCGCGGAGCTCGTAGAGGATCTCGTCCATCTCGAACGCGGCCAGGATCGTCTCGATGAGCACCGTCGCCTTGATCGAGCCGCGCGGGATCCCGAGCGCGTCCTGGGCGGAGCAGAAGACGTCGTTCCAGAGGCGCGCCTCGAGGTGGCTCTCGAGCTTGGGCAGGTAGAAGTAGGGCCCGAGGCCGCGCTCGAGGAGCTCGCGGCCGTTCCATGGAGGTAGAGGCCGAAGTCGAAGAGGCCGGCGGAGACGGGCTCGCCGTCGAGCAGGACGTGCTTCTCGGGCAGGTGCCAGCCGCGCGGCCGGACGAGCAGGACCGCCGTCTCCTCGTTCAGCCGGTAGCTCTTCTCCGGCGTGTCGAGCGCGATCGTGCGGCGTACGGCGTCGATAGCAGTTCGCCTGCCCCTCGACGCAGTTCGGCCAGGTCGGCGAGTTCGCGTCCTCGAAGTCGGCCATGAAGACCCGGGCGCCCGAGTTGAGCGCGTTGATCATCATCTTGCGCTCGACCGGGCCGGTGATCTCGCAGCGCCGGTCGTGGAGGCCGGCGGCGCCGCTGCACGCGCCAGTCGCCCGCGCGAACGTGTGCCGTCTCGGCGAGGAAGTCGGGCAGCTCGCCGGCGGCGAGCGCGCCTGGCGCTCCTCCTCGCCGCGAGCAGCTCGGGGCGACGGCCGCCGAACTCCCGTTGCAGCGAGGCGACGAACTCGAGCGCGTCCGGGGTCAGGATCTCGGCGGAGCGTCCCTCGACCGGCGCGCGAACCTCGATGCCGCTGTCCGCCGCACCACGGCGGGATCCTACCGCGGGGCTACGACAGGCTTCGAGCGCAGCGTCGCGGCCGGGCGCCAGCCTGCCACGGAGGGCATCCGGCAGGTCGGGCGTGGCGGAGACGGTGCGCGACTGATCACCGAGGGTCACCGGAGCGACTCCGGCCACGGTCGGCGAGCCAGGACCTCGAGCGCGGCGACGACGTCCGCGAAGAGGCGGTCGGTCTCCTCGTGCGGATCGTGAATCGACGACCCATGGCGCTTGCCTCTCCTCGAGCGGCTTGCCGATCAGGCCGCGTGACAGCGAGCGCCTGGACGAGGTCGATCTGCCTCGGCGCCATCGAGCCACTCGATGCGAACCGGCGGGGCCACCCACCCTCTCGTCGCGACGCTCGGGAGACGAGAGAGGTCGCCGCAACACCCTCCGCCTCCCAGCGCGAACGCTAGCGCCCCGTTGCCTCGACGCAACTTCTCGAGCCGGGCTGCCGGTCGTCCGACCCGCCTATGATCGGTTTCGCAGCCGGTACGAGGCAGGGGGAGCGGATGACCGATTTTCGCCTGCGAGCGATGGAGGCACCGATCGGGCCGAGGTCGCGGAGCTCGATCTGCGTCTCGATGAACGTGTGGTACATCCTGCACGGCGGCGCCCCGGGCAGGTTTGCCGGCGGGCCGGCGCAGACGGCGGTCTTCCCGGAGGTCTACGAGCGCGCTCGATCCCGGGCATTGCGTGGTCGCGGAGGAGCGCGAGACGGGGCGGCTGCTCGGGCTCCTGCTTCTACCGGGCGCGCGAGACGCACGTTTCGCTCGGGATCATGAACGTCCACCCGAACTACTTCGGCAAGGGCGTCGCCAAGCGCTCGATCGAGCCAATCGTCGACGTTCGCGGACGAGCGCGACGAAGCCGCTCCGGCTCGTCTCGAGCGTGATGAACCTCGAGTCGTTCTCCCTCTACACGAAGGCCGGCTTCGTGCCGAAGCTCGCTCTACCAGGACCTCCTGCTGCACGTGCCAGAGGAGGGGCTCGACGTCAGGCCGGACGGGCTCGAGCGCGTTCGGGACGCGACCGAGGACGACGTCGAGGCGATGGCGGAGCTCGAGCTGGAGGTCAGCGGGATCGCCCGGCGCGCCGACTACGCGTACTTCATCGAGAACGAGGACGGGTACTGGCGCATGTCCGTGTTCGAGGGCCGGCGGGGCGATCGACGGGTACCTGGTCTCGATCGGCCATCCGCTGTTCCTCGAGGTGGGCCCGGGAGTCGCGCGCGGACGAGACGGTCGGAGCGCGCGCTGCTCGTGCGCGAGCTCGACCGCTTCCGGGGCCGCGGCCGGTGTTCCTGGTCCCGGTCGAGTGCGCGGAGCTCGTCCGCCTCGCGTACCGCCTGGGCGGACGGAACGTCGAGATGCACGCGGCGCAGGTGCGCGGCGAAAGCAGCCGTTCCGGGGCGTGAGCTTTCCGACCTTCATGCCCGAGACCGGCTGAGCCGGGGTGACGACTTCGTCACGGGCGCGACCGGCTTCCTCGGCCGGCATCTCGTCCCGCTGCTGGCGGAGCGGCGGCGATCGCATCCGCGCCGCTCGTCCGCGAGGGCACGGACGCGCCGTCCCTGCGGCCCTGCGGCGTCGAGGTCGCGCGCGGCGACATCGGCGACGACGAGGCCGCGTTCGCAGGGCGGCGACCGGCTGCGGCTGGTCTTCCACCTCGCCGGGGATCGTCGGCTACCGGGCGGCGCGGCGAGGAGCGCCGGTCGGCGCGAACGTCGACGGAGTGCGCGACGTGCTCGCGGCCGTCGAGCCGGGCACGCAGGTCGTGCACGTCTCGACCGTCGCCACGTCGGCCCGGTCCACGGCCCCGCTCGCCGCGGCGGACGAGAGCCACCCGTTCCCGCGCGCGCCGACCGGCTCGGTCTACGTCGCGCACGAAGCGGCAGGGCGAGCAGCTGGCGCTCGACGCCGCGCCGCGGGGCGTCGACGTCGTCGTCGCGAACCCCGGGTTCCTGATCGGGCCCGGCGACGTCTACCGCGTGAACACGTGGCCCGTGCAGCGCTACCTCCAGGGGACGCTTCGCGTTCGTCGTGGCGGGCGGCCTGTCGTTCGTCGACGCCCGCGACGTGGCGCAGGGGCTGGTCGCTGCTGGCGGACGAGGCAAGGGCAGGCGAGCGCACGATCCTCACGAATCGCGGACGGCAACCTGATCCGCGGCCGCCTTCTTCGGCCGGGTCGGCGAGGTGACGGGCGTCCGCGGCGTCAGGTCAAGCTCCCGGCGAAGGTCGCCGCTCGCGGCGGCGCGCGTCGTGCCCTGGCCGGTGAGGCCGGAGCGAGGTCGCAGCCGCCGCGGACTGGTGGTTCTTCGACCCGGCGAAGGCCGAGCGCGAGCTCGGCTTCAGGACGCGGCCGCTCGACGAGACGATTGCCGCCACGGCCGTCCCAATATCTGTAGGGGCCGGTCCTGACCGCTCGTCGGCGGGTCGTGGGAGCGGGCGGGTCAGGACCCGCCCGCTACGGGGCCGCGAGCTCGATGTTCGTGTAGGCCGTCGCACCGGCCTTCACGCCGGCGCGAGCCGCGTCGATGTTCAGGCGCACGTAGTCGACCGTCGCCGGCGACGGCAGGAGCGAGACGACGCGCTCGGCGAACGCGCCTCGCCGGGCGGCCGGCAGGCGGGCCAGGTGGTCGCGCAGGGCGATGGTCGTCAGGTAGGCGAGCGGATCCTCGGGCCGCACGGGGTGAGGCTCGAGCCCGCACTCGACCGACTCGAAGCCGGTGCGTCGCAGGCGCGCGGCCGTGTCCTCGGCCGTCGCGAAGTACGAGGCGCGCGTCCAGCCGGAGAACGCGGGCGCGTACTCCGGCTCGGCGGCGACCTCGTCGGCCTGACGGTGATGGTGCTCGCCGGCGGTGACGTTGCTGACGGCCACAACCGGCGGTCAGCACCGCGGATGTTCTGCGCCGCCGCATGGCCGCGAACGAGTTCGCCGCCTCCGTAGCACGCAGTCGTGGCGGAAGTGCTCGCGGTCGCAGATGCGTACGTGCGGTGCGAGGATCCATGCGAAGGTCGCGGTCGAGCAGAGCTGATCGCGGAGTTCACCTGCCGCTCGAGCTCGCAGGTCGTGCTGAGGTCGGCACTGCGGGGCACGGAGCACTCGTCCGCCCGGCCGGCGAGGTACGCTGGTGGTCGCCTCGTTCACCGTCGGTATCCCGGGGAGGCGTCGACCGCGATCACGCTCTCCCCGATGGGCACCCGCTCGACCAGGTGCAGCGTCATCACCGCTCGCCACCCTGCGCTGCCGCAGCCGCGTCAGCATGGTCTACGTCGCCCTCGAGCGGCAGCCGAGCTCGAGCACCGCGAGGCCCATCGCCTCCATCGGGCCCGACACGCGGTGGTAGGAGGCCGCGTCCCAGATCCGGGCAGGCCATCGCCCGTTACGACATCGGGATCTGGCGGAGGATCTTCGGCTCGATGCGGTCGAGGATCTCGGAGGCTGTCGCCGGTCGCGGTGATGCCGTGATTGCGAAGGCCGATGACCGCGTGCATGGGGTCCGGCTGGCGCGCGAGCAGGTCCGCGACCGCGGCGCGAGCTCCTGCGTCCCGCACGGGTAGTTGATGTCGGTCGCCTGGATGCCCTCCATCCAGGCGTGGACGTGGAGGATCCCGCCAACGTCCGGATGAGCCTGGTAGATCATCCAGTGCTCGATCGCGTCGACCGAGACGCGCCGGGGCTCGACGTCGGGAGGGACGCTCAGCAGCATCTTCGCGGCCTCCTTCGTCGTAGTCCGAGACGAGCAGGACGTCGCGTCCGGGGATCTCGAGCTTCGACTTGTCGACGCCGCTCGCGCTCATCCAGAAGCGCTTCTCGTCCTTGCGCATGGAGAGGTTGCCGTAGGAGAGGCCGCCGATCCCGTAGAGGCGCTTGACCTGGCGGATATCGCGCTCGTCGAGGAGGTCCTCGATCGGGAACGGCGCGGGGAGGAGGTCGAGGTCGCCCATGCGCCTCCCGGCCCACTTGATCTCCTCGACGACCTCGTCGCCGTCCCACAGCTCGGGCTCGAGGTCGGTCCGGAACTCGTTGTCGATGACGAGCCGGGAGGTCGCGAGCGGCGTCAACCGCTCGACGACGCCTTCCGCGAGCGCCGCCTCGCCGTTCATCGACTCGACCCCGTAATGCCCGCGCTCCATCGTCGTGAACCAGACGCCGCGGCCCGGGACGTAGCAGAGCACGATGTTCGCGAGCGCCCGCACGAGCAGCGGGTAGTTCGTCTGGAGGACGTCGGCGGGGATCTCGGGCAGCTCGTGGATCGCCGCGACGAACGTGCCCCGCGCGCTGCGCCGGAAGGGCTTCGGGTCGGAGGCGTCGATCAGGTTGATGACCAACGCCGCCTCTTGCGGATCGCCGGCGGGCACGAACCCGGCTCGCTCGAGCGCACCGCCGAGCTCCTCCGCGAACTGCTCGAACTCCGGCGAGGTCGCCTGGCCCCAAAGGCTGTAATCCATCTGCCCCTCTCTCCGTGACCCTGCGTCCGGTCGGCGCGGCCGCGCCGCGGTCCCGAAGTCTAGATGCTTGCTGTGACGGATCGGGCTGGGATGCTCCGGCGGCGGCGGCGGTTGCGACGAGGCAGGGCCGGCTCGGCCGGCGAGCGCGGATGTGGCACGCTGACGTCGTGCCCGACCCTCCCGCTCGCAAGCTCGGCTACGTCGCGTCGCTTCCCGAGCGAGGGGTGAGGGCCGGCGCGGCGATCCTCGGCGGGGCGCTCTACGAGTCCGCGCACCTGCTCTTGCCGCGCCTCGTGCGCCGCTCGCGCCTGTACGAGGCGACGGCCCGCAACGCGCTGCGGATCGCCACCGAGCTCGTCGGCGGGGTGGAGGGCGCGACGCGCGAGCCGGTCGAGACTCCCGCGAAGGAGCTGGCTGCGCGCAAGGTGGCGGGCAATGTCGTCGAGGTCGGCTCGATCGCCGCGTTCGGGTTCTCCCCGCTCTGGCTCCTCGCCGGCGCGTCCGACGTGCTGCACGGCTCGCGGGTCTACCTCGGCGCGCTCGTCTCCGAGCTGAAAGCGGCGGGCGTAGTGGCGCGGGACGCGTATCCGACCTCGCTCGAGGACCTGCTTGCCGGCCTCGAGGGCGCCTCGGGGGGCGTCGCCCGCCTCATCGACATCCCACCGCTCGAGCTCGCCGAGCTGCGGAGGTCGCTGGAGGAGCTTCGCGCCGATGCCGGCCGGTTGCCGAGCCCGGGTGAGCTGGCGCGGCTCTTCGAGGGCCTGCGGCAGACAGCGGCCGTCGAGCGCGTCTCGCTCCTCGGGGCCTCGTCGGCGATCGGCCTCGCCTTCCTGGTCTCGGCTCGGAAGGTGGGGAGGGCTCATGTCGTCGACCCGTATCGCGAGGACTGGCGGCCTCTTCGCGACGAGGGTCTCGCCGGTTACGCGCGCCGGATCGCCGGCCCGTACCGGAAGGCCGTCGTCGAGAATCTCGACCACGGGCGCGCGACGCTGACGGAACGGGCGCTGGCACGCCGTCGCGGTCAGGCCTGAGCCGCGCCGCTGTATCCTCGGTCCTCCCGATGCGGCGGCCGGCTCTGACAGCCCAGCGGATCGAGATCGGCGGCGGCATCCCGCTCCGAGCGTCGGCCTGAGACGTCGGGCGTGCCCGGCAACCGCAGGTGAGAGCGCTCCGACGATTCGTCGGGCGCATCGTGCGAGCCCTGTCGGCGGCCGTCTCCGCGTACACGAGTCATCTCGGTCCCCAGCTCTCGGCCGCGCTCGCCTACCACGTGCTGCTCTCGCTCTTCCCGCTGCTCATCTTCCTGGTGGCCATCCTCGGGCTGGCGCTGAACGACGAGGCGACGAGGGAGAGGGTCGTCGACTGGCTGCTCGACCGCCTGCCGGTCGACGAGGACGCTCGGGACACCGTCGAGAGCGCCGTGGAGGGAATCTCGACCCCGGCGAGTGCCGCCGGCCTCCTGTCGCTCATCCCGCTCATCTGGGCGGCGAGCGGCGCCATGGCCGCCATACGGAAGGGCCTCGACGTCGTCTGGGAGCCTGAGCATAAGCGACCGGCGGGCCGCGCGAAGCTCCTCGACGTGCTGCTCGTGCTGCTCGCCGGAGCCTTCGTGCTCGTCTCGGTCGGGCTCACGGTCATCATCCAGGTCGGGCTCGACAAGGCCGATCTCGAGGCGTTCGAGGGCGTCGTGTCGGCGGCCGGCGAGCTGACGCGCCTCGCGCTCCCGTTCCTGTTCACCTTCGCGACGTTTGTCCTCCTCTACGCGCGCGTGCCCGCTGCGCGGCCGCCGTTCCGCGCCGTCTGGCTGGGTGCGCTCGTGGCAGCGCTTGCCTTCGAGGTGTTCAAGGTCGGCTTCGGCATCTACCTCTCGCACTTCGCGAACTACAACCTCATCTACGGCTCCCTCGGTGCCGTCATCGGCTTCCTCGTGTTCACGTACCTCGCGGGAGCCATCTTCTTCCTGGGTGCCGACTTCGCGGCGGCGTGGCCGAGGGTGCGCGAGCCGGCCCCGCAGGCGACCGCGGAGCGCGAGCCCCTCTTGCACAGGGCAAGACGCCTCGTTCGCGGGCTGTTCGTCCACGAGCGCCACCCTTCGGGCAAGGACAGCTGACCAGTGCGCCGACAGGGCCGGGGTCGGTCTGGGCGGTGGCGGGGGCGGCCATTGGCCTATACTCGTTGCCCCGGAAGATCGTGCTGCAATGCGCCGGTAACAGAAGGAGTTCGCGATGACGACCGCCACCAAGCCGCCCCCGGCCCGTACGGACGAGGAGCTGGTCGAGCTGCTCTCGTTGATGAAGGGCTCCGACAGCGTCGAGCTGAAGCTGACGGTCCCGGCATCCGACCATCGCGCGACCATCAACGCCCTCGGCATGGACCCGCTGGAGGCCCAGATCCGCCAGGTCTTCTTCTTCGACACTCCGGACCTGCTGCTCTACGAGCACGGCGTCGTTCCGCGCGCCCGCCGGGTGCAGGGCAAGGGCGACGACTCGGTCGTGAAGCTGCGACCGGTCGTCCCCAGCGAGCTGCCGAACAAGGTGCGTCGCTCGCAGAGCTTCGGCGTCGAGGTCGACACCATGCCGGGCGGGCACGTGTGCTCGGGGTCGATGAAAGCAGTGCTCGAGTCGACCGCCGTGCGGGAGGCGGCCCTGGGAGAGCGTCCCCTGCGCAAGCTGTTCACGAAGGAGCAACGCGCGTTCTACGCGGAGCATGCGCCTGACGGCATCGGACTCGACGATCTCTCCATCCTCGGCCCGATCTTCGTCCTCAAGCTCAAGTTCACGCCGAAGGAATTCCCCCGCAAGCTGGTCGCGGAGATGTGGCTCTACCCCGACGGCTCGCGGGTGCTCGAGCTCTCCACGAAATGCACGCCCGGAGATGCCTTCCAGGCTGCGGCGGAGAGCCGTGCCTACCTGACTCGCGCAGGGCGTCAACCTCTCCGGCGAGCAGGAGACCAAGACGCGCCGTGCGCTCGAGTACTTCTCGGAGCAGCTGCAGGCCGAAGCGGCGTAGCGCGCATCGACTCAGGCTGAGCGAAGCGAGGTAGCGGCGTAGGCGAAGCGTTCGCGTGGGGTATCGTCGCGAGCTCATCGCTGTTGCTCGGCGGCGCGGCCGCGCTTCGCTTTCACATCGGGCACCGGCTGCTCGGCGTCGTGATGGCGTTCGGGGCCGGCGTGCTGATCAGTGCGGTCGCCTTCGAGCTCGTTCTCGATGCGTTCGAGAAGTCCCCCGGCGGGGGAGGGATCGCGCTCGGCCTCTTGGCCGGCTGCGCGACCTTCTTCGGCGGGGACGCGCTGATCGATCGGCTCGGCGGCGCCGAGCGAAAACGCTCCAGCGGTCAGCAGGCGTCGGGCTCAGCGCTCGCGATCCTGCTCGGGATCGTCCTCGACGGGATCCCCGAGAGCATCGTCCTCGGCCTCACCGTCCTCGAGGGCGGCGAGGTCGGCGTTGCCTTCCTCGCCGCCGTCTGGCTGTCGAACCTTCCGGAGGCCGTCGCCGCCTCGACCGGTCTCGCGGCGGGCGGCTGGGCGCGATCCCGGATTCTCGGCGTCTGGGTGGTCGTGATGCTCGTCTCCGGCCTGGCGGCGCTCGCCGGCTACGGGCTCTTCGACGGCGCCTCGCCGAGCACGCTCGCGTTCGTCAACGCATTTGCCGCCGGCGCGATCCTGACGATGCTCGCCGACACGATGATGCCCGAGGCGTTCGAGCACGGAGGCAAGCTCGTGGGCATCTTCACGACGTTCGGGTTTGCGGTCGCGTTCGCGCTCACCACGCTGGAGTGAGGCCGCAGCGCGCTCCGGCTAGCGCCAGCGCTCCGCCTCCCGCTGCGCCTGCGCCCGCGCGCCGGCGGCGACTGCCTCCTCGGTTCCCGAGGTGACCGCCCAATCCGCGGCCGGACGCGCTCCGGCGGCGGCGCGGCGCCAGACCTCGTTGACCGAGCGCTGCACGTAGATCACGTGCAGGAAGAGCAGCGGGAAGAGCAGCGCGGCGAGGATGGGACGGATCCGGCCGGACGTGCCCAGGCCCTCCCCGAGCGTGCGGATCCAGCGGGAGCCGAGGTAGATGCTGATGACGGCCGGGATCCAGGCAAGCGGCCAGAGGGCGGCGAGCACGGCCATGAAGACGGGCGAGTTGCCGAGCGGGCGACCCAGGGCACGGGACACGTCGCGGACCTCCCGGTTGATCCCGTACCACCAGAACGCCCCCAGGATTCCGAGCGTCAGCAGCGTGAGGATCCAGAGCGCGACCGGGTTGCGGATCGTCGCTCGTGCGCCTTCGATCTCGACCGCCTGAGCGCTTGTCACTTGCATTCTCACGCCCCCTCGGCGGAACCATACGGGAATGCAACTCCGGTCTGCCCGGCCTCACCCGGATGACGGGTCTCGCTCCGCATCGGCGCAGGCTCGGCGGTAAGCTGCCGCGCTACCGAGCCGACGCGCGGAGGCTGCCATCCTCTCGCGGCTCCGCCCGGCGAGCGCGCGATGATCAGACGAATCCTCATCAGCATTGCCACGAACGTCGCGGCGATCTTCGTCGCGTCGATCTTCATCGACGGCGTCGACTACGGCAGCAGGTTCTGGGTCCTGATCGTCGCGGGCATCGTCTTCGGGACCGTCAACCTCCTGCTGAAGCCGATCGTGAAGCTGTTCGCGCTCCCGCTGGCCGTCGTCACCCTCGGCCTGGCGTTCTTCGGCGTCAACCTGCTCATGCTCTACATCACGAGCTGGATCGTCGGCCCCTTCTCGATCGGGAGCTTCATCGACGCCGTCTGGGCCACGATCATCATCTGGGCGGTGAACATGGTGCTCGACGCGATCTTCAGGGCCGAGGACCGCGGCAAGCGCTGAAGGATCCGAGTGCTGCGGCGAGGCTAGCGGTGACCAGCGAGGCTCGGTGAGCCTTCGCCGCCGCCGGGCCGGAGCCGGCTTGCGGCGCAGCGCTCGGCCCGCGGACGCGGTAGCGCGGCCGCCGGCCTCGAGCACGAGGGAGGAGATGCCCGCGCCCGGGAACTCCCGCCCGATCGTCCTGACTGCCTGAGGCAGCAGGTCGGTGGGCGGGAGCGCCGAGCGCAGGTTCACCTCCCAGCTACCGCCGGCCGAGGTGATGCGCGTCGAGCAGCCGAGCTCCTCGAGCCGCTCGACGAGCCTGAGCAGCCGCGACGTCTCGCCCGAGACGGTCGCGCGCATGTGCCAGCCCTCGGCCGGTAGTTGCTGCGACGTTGCGGTCAGGACGACTCCGGTCGCTCGCCGAGCTCCACCTCGACGGTCCGTCCGTCGCTCAGCTCGAGCGTCACCCGCTCGCCGGGCTCGCGGGCGGCGATCGCGTTCACGAGATCCTCGGCGGATCCGATCGGCTCTCCGTCGACTCCGACGACGACGTCGCCGGGCACGAGGCCGGCCTCGTCCGCGGGCCCTCCAGGGAGGACATCGGCGAGCAGCGCACCCTCGTCCGAGTCGGCGGCCGCCGCTCCGAGCCAGGCCGGCTCGCCGGCGCCTTCCTCCGAGCCCGAGCCGGGCTGCTCTTCCTCGGGCTGCTCTTCCTCGGGCTGCTCCTCGCCGGACGGCTCGTCGTCCGGGGACGGCTCGGGCTCGGCGCCGGGCTCCCGGACGGACGGCTCCTCGGCGCTTCCGCCGGCGCCGCAGCCGGAGTGCCCTTCGAGGATGTCCTCGACGACGGGCATGGCTCCGTCGATGGCGATGGCGAAGCCGACGTTCTCGGCGAACGCGGCGAGCGCGCCGGCCGTGTTGATCCCGATCAGCTTCCCGTCGATGTCGACGAGCGGCCCGCCCGAGTTGCCGGGGTTGATGGCCGCGTCCGTCTGGATCATGTCCCGCAGAGGCACGCCGCCCAGGGGCGCGAGCTCCCGGCCGAGCCCGGAGACGATCCCGCGCGTCACCGTCGGGCCGCCGAGCCCGAGCGGGTAGCCGAGCGCGACTGCGTCGTCGCCCAGGCGCAGGCTCGCGGAGGACCCGATCTCGACGGCATGGAGATCGGTCGCGTCCACGCAGACGACCGCGAGGTCGCGCTCGGGAGCGGTGCCGAGAACCCGGCCGGGAAGCTCGGCGTGCTGCCCGTCGGCGAACACGATCGTGACGCTCTCGGCGTCCTGGACGACGTGGTTGTTCGTGAGGATGGTGCCGTTCTCGTCGATGATGACGCCGGAGCCCTCGCCCTCGCCTCCTCCGATGAGGTCTTCGAGGAAGCCCCCGCCGCCGCCGAGCTGCACGCGGACGTTCACGAGCGACGGCAGCACGCGCTCGACCATGTCGGCGAGCGGCCCGCGCGCCGCGGGCGTGGCGGTGCCGGAGCCGGTGCCGGGCCCGTGCCGGAGCCGCCACCGGCCTGGGAGGGGTTGGTCGAGCCGGCGGTCGCGGTGACGCTGGTCGAGCTCAGCGAGCTCGACTCGGGCTGCCCGCCGCAGCCGGCAGCCACGAGGGCGAGCGATACGACGGCGGAGGCAGCGATGACGTAGGGGCGCATTGGGCTACTCCTAGGGGAGACGGTTGAACCACAGGGCGGACAGCGTTCCGGCGACGAGGAGGAGGACGAGCCCGCCGGCCGCGAAGGCGTAGGTGATCTCCCGCAGCTCCTCCTCGTAGCCGATGCTCGAGCCGAGACGGTCGTAGACGGCGTCGAGGGCCTGCTCGGTCGGTGCCGAGAAGGCGGCGGCGCCGGTGATGCGGGCGATCTCCGCCAGCGTCTCGCGGTCGGGCGGCACCTCGATGGTCTCGGTGAAGCCGAGCTCGTCGACCACCTCGACGGTGCCCTCGTCGGTGCCGAGGGCGATCGTGTACACAGGGATGCCTGCGGCCTTTGCCTTTTGCGCCGCTTCGATCGGGTCGAGCGTGTCCGGCGAGGGGGCTCCGTCGGAGAGGAGGAGCACGACCAGCGGCGGCCCGTCCTCGTTCTCGGTCTCGTCGCTGGCGAGCTGCTCGTCTGGAGCGCGGGCGGCCAGATCGGTGGCAAGAGCGACGGCGTCGCCGATGGCAGTCCCGCCTTCCGCCTCGAGGCGGCGCAGCGAGTCCCGAACGACGTCGTGCTGGTCGGTGGGCTGAACGACGAGATGTGCCTCGCTCGAGAACGTCACGAGCCCGACGCGGAGCTCCTCGGGCACGCGGTCGAGGAACCGGTTGGCCGCGCGCTCGGCCGCATCGAGGCGCGTGGGGGAGACGTCCGTGGCCTGCATCGACCCCGAGACGTCCGTGGCGAGGACGACCGAGGCCTCCTCCTGCGGCACCTCGGTGACGAGCTGCGGCCGGGCCATGGCGAAGAGCAGCGCGGCGAGAGCCAGCAGGAAGGCGGCCGGCGGTACGTGCCGGCGCCAGCGCGGCGACGCGGCGACGAGGTTCGCGAGCAGGTCGACGTTCGTGAAGCGCATGGCGTAGCGCATCCGCCGCCGCTGCAGCAGCAGGTAGCCGGCCAGCAGGGCCGGGACGAGGAGGAGCGCCCAGAGGAGATGTGGCGAGACGAAGGTCATGCAGCACCTCGCGGTCCGGGCCGGCGCAGGAACGACGCGAGCTCGCGCAGCCAGTCGCCGGAGGTGGTCAGGACGAGGTGGTCGGCGCCCGCGGAGCGGAGAAAGCCCGCGAGCTCCTCCCGCTCGGCAGCTGCCCGCTCGGCGAATCGCTCGCGCAGGCGTCTTGCTCGACGTGTCGGCGCGCACCAGCCGGCCGGTCTCGGCGTCGACGAGCCACAGGTCTCCGACGTCGGGGAGCTCCTGCTCGCGCCGGTCGAGCACCTCCACCGCCAGAACGTGGCAGCGGCTGGCCACATGGAGGAGCTCGCGCCGCCAGTCGAGCGGACCGCGGAAGTCCGAGACGAGGACGACCAGCGAGCGGCGGCGCGCGACCCGCCCGACGCGGGCGAGTGCGTCTCGCGAACGACGTCGCTCCGATCGGCTCCTCGGCCGGCTCGGGCCGGACGGCGTGCAGGAGCCCGAGCAGGCCGGGCCTGCCCTGGCGCGGGGGGAGCGTTCGCGGAGACGGATCGCCGAACGTGACCACGCCGAGCCGGTTGCCGTTGCGGGTGGACGCGTAGCCGACCGCGTGGGCGACTCCCTCGGCGACGTCTGCCTTTCGCCGCTCGCCGGTCCCGAACGTCATCGAGAGAGACGTGTCGAGGACCAGCCAGGTCGTCAGGGCTCGCTCGGCGACCTGCACGCGGACGTGAGGCTCACCGGTGCGCGCGGTGACGTTCCAGTCGATGAGGCGGACGTCGTCCCCGGGCACGTACGGACGGATCTGCGCGAGCTCGGTGCCGGGACCGAGCGTGGTCGATCGGTGCTCTCCGGCGAGGAGCCCGTCGATCCGTCCTCGCAGCGTGAGCTCGAGCGTGCGCAGCAGCTCCTCGGGCATCGGCCCCGGGCCCGGGCGGGCGGCGGTGCGAGGCGGTGCGAGGCTCACGCAGCCTCCCGTCCGAGGTCGATCTGGGGCAGCGGCACCGCTGCGAGAACGGCGTCGAGCAGGGTGTCCGGGGTCACGCCCTCGGCGAGCGCCTCGTAGGTGAGCACCAGCCGGTGCCGGAGCACGTCCTTGGCGAGGTCGCGCACGTCCTGCGGGAGCGCGTACGTACGCCCGCGGATCAGGGCGAGGGCCCGGGCTGCGTGCACGAGCGAGATCGAGCCTCGCGGGCTCGCCCCGTAGGCCACGTAGCGGGAGAGGTCGGTCAGGCCGCGCTCTTCGGGCCGGCGCGTCGCGAGGGTCAAGGAGACGGCGTAGGTCGAGACGTGCGGATCGACGTAGACGCCGCTCGCCGTCCGCTGCATCGCGGCCAGCTCGTCGACGGCCACCACGGCGTGGAGCGGCGGCTTGCCGCCGAGCGAGCGCTGGACGACGGCGAGCTCGTCCGTGAAGTCCGGGTAGTCGACGAGCACCTTCAGCATGAACCGGTCGACCTGGGCTTCCGGCAGCGGGTACGTGCCCTCGGCCTCGATCGGGTTCTGCGTCGCGAGGACGAGGAAGGGCTCGGGAACCCGGTAGGTCTCGCCGCCGATCGTGACCTGGTGCTCCTGCATGACCTCGAGCAGGGCCGACTGCACCTTGGCCGGGGCCCGGTTGATCTCGTCGGCGAGGAGGAAGTTGCAGAACACCGGGCCGAGCTCGGTGTCGAATCCGTCGCCGGCGCGGTAGATGCGGGTGCCGACGAGATCGGAGGGGACGAGGTCGGGCGTGAACTGGATGCGGCGGAACGTGCCGCCGAGCACGTCGGCGAGCGTCTTGACCGTGAGCGTCTTGGCCAGGCCGGGCACGCCCTCGATGAGCACGTGCCCGCCGGAGAGCAGCGCGACGAGCACGCGCTCGAGCATCCGCTCCTGGCCGACGATGACGCGCTTGATCTCGAACAGGGTCGCCTCGAGCTTGCCCCTCACGGCAGCGAAGTCGCCCGCTGCGAGCGACTCGGGCTCGGGCTCGGGCCGGCGCTCGGGCTCGGCCGCCGGCTGGGACCGCGCGCGGCTCTGGTTCGGTCATGAGGTCTCCTTCCTCCCCTGGCTTCCGATCTCGAACAGGTCCGACCGACAGTGAAGCTGCGCCCTGGTCAAGGGGAGGTAAAGGCGGCCGCGCCGGCGACACCTTCTTAACGTGGCCTCAATCGAGCCTTACACAACGTTCAAGAGTTCCAACGAGCCGTCAACAGCCGCGCCGGTAGCGTCTTCTGTGGAGCCATGCGGTTGCTGGTCGTTGAAGACGAGCGAGAGCTCGCCGATGCCATCGTGCTCGGCTTGCGGCGTCAGGGATACGCCGTCGATTCCGCCTACGACGGTCTCGACGGGTACGTGAAATCGCGCGTGCATCCGTACGACCTCGTCTGCCTCGACATCAATCTGCCGGGGATGGACGGCCGCGAGCTCTGCCGCCGCCTCCGGGAGACCGGCGACGCCGCGACCACGCGGATCCTCATGCTCACCGGCTGCGACGACGTCGCCGACCGGGTCGCGGGCCTGGACGCCGGCGCCGACGACTACCTGGTCAAGCCCTTTCGCTTCGACGAGCTGGCGGCCCGCATCAGGGCGCTGCTCCGGCGTGACGCGGGTCGATCGGGAGCGGCGCTCGAGGTCGGCGGCCTCGAGCTCGACCTGGCGCGCCACACAGCGTCGCGAAACGGCCTCGACCTCGAGCTGACGCCGAAGGAGTTCGCCCTGCTCCACTACTTCATGACCCGGCCGGGCGAGGCGCTCTCCGAGGGGCACCTGCTCGAGCACGTCTGGGACGAGAACGCCGACCCGGCGACCCGCACGGTGCGAGTCACCGTCGGGAACCTGCGTCGCAAGCTTGCCTCGGGCGGCCCGCAGCCGATCGAGACGATTGCCGGCCGCGGCTACCGGCTCCGCGAGGACGCATGAGCTCTCTCGCCGCGCTCGGCTCACGGATACCGCCGCCGCTGCGGACGGTCCGGTTCCGCATCGCCTTCCTGACGGCCGGGTCGCTCGTCGTGCTCGCGGGGCTCGTGGTCGGCGCGTTCCACTTCACCATCTCGGCCACGCTCGAGGACGAGCAGCGCCTGAACGATCTTGCGCGGCCCGGCCTCGTGGCGGGCGAGGACGGCAGGCTCCTCCGTACCAACACGCTCGTCGTGGCGGACGCAGTCGACCTCGAACGTGCGGCGACCGCCCGGACGTTGCGGACGATCCGCGACGTCGCGCTGGGTGCGCTCGGAGTGCTGTTCGTCTTCAGCCTCGGGGTCGCCTGGCTGGTTACCGGGCGGTTCCTCCGCCCGCTCGACGAGATGGCGTCCACCGTGCGGCGGATCGAGGCGACGACTCTGTCGCAGCGCCTCGCGCTCGAGGGCCCCGAGCACGAGCTCAAGCGTCTCGCGGACGCGGTCGACGGCCTGCTGGCGCGACTCGAGTCGGCATTCGCCCTGCAGCGCCGCTACGTTGCCGAAGCCTCACACGAGCTTCGCAACCCCCTCGCCGTGATCCGCACGAACCTCGACGTTGCGCTCGCCGAGCAGCACGGACCGGGGGACAACCTGCGCAGCCACGCGAACGTAGCGCTGCGCGCGACCGACCGCATGGCGGGCGTCCTGCGTGACCTGCTTGCCGTCTCCCGGCTGGAGGCGCCCGGGTCGCGCGCGCGAGAGGTGGACCTCGCGGAGGTCGCGGCGGAGGTCGGCGACGAGCTCGACGCGCTCGCCGCGCTCCGGGGGCTCGTGATCGTCCGCCGTCTGGCGCCGGGGCTTTGCGTCGCCGGCGACCGCGAGGCGCTCAAGCGCGCGCTCGCCAACCTGCTCGACAACGCCGTGCGTCTTGCTCCCGAGGGCTCTCGCATCGAGATCGTCGGCTCCCGGTCGAACGGCTGGGTCGAGCTCTCCGTGACGGACGAGGGCCCTGGCATCGACCCGGAGGATCGGGCGCACGTCTTCGACCGCTTCTGGCAGGGAGATCGATCACGCCCCGGAAGCGGGCTCGGGCTTGCCCTCGTCAGGCAGGTGGCGGAGTCACACGGCGGCCGCGCGAGCGTTCGCGCGGCCCCGGGCGGAGGGTCGACCTTCGAGATCGGCCTCCCGGTCGCGGCCTGAAACGGCTTCGGCCCGGCTGGGGTGGAGCGCACGCCGTGCGCTCCACCCCGCCGCGAGCCTCTATCAGACGTCTCGCGCGCCGGGCCGGCCGGGTCAGCGACCAGATGACCCAGACGCAGAGCGCGATCACGAGGATCGACCAGAACGGGTAGTACGGGATCCAGAAGAAGTTCGCGATCGCGCTGAGCACCGCCAGCACGATGGCGAGAACGCGTGCCCACCCCTTGCCGGAGAACAATCCCCACCCGGCGAAGATCAGGACCAGGCCGAGGATCAGGTGGATCCAGCCCCATCCGGACACGTCCAGGTTGAATGCGTACTGCGCCCCGATCACGAAGAACTCGTCCTCGATGATCGCGGCGATGCCCTGGATCACCCCGAAGATGCCGATCATGAGCATCATCACTGCGGCGAAGCTGATGCCTCCGACCGCCCAGCCGCTCGGCTCGGGGCTTCGCGACGAGTCGTACTGGCTCATTGTCCGTCCCTCCTCCCATATCGACCAAAGCTGATGTGACGCCGAGTCTCGACGCGCATCATTCGACCTCGATCGCCACCTTCCTCCGCGCCGACTCGGCCGGCCGGCTCTCGTCGAGGGAAACCGGTAGCCGGCGGCGAACCGGGAGACGAGGCGGCCACGCCACCGGTTGGCCGGCCAACTCCGCACGGAAGGAGCAGACATGGGGGTCGACGAGCGGAACGACATGCCCGAGCCGCAGGAGCCACTGGGGCCGGGGAGCCGGGCAGTGGGCAACCTGGGCGGCCCGACTTGACGACCGCAGGAGACGAGCGCCTACCGGAGCCCGGCGCCTACGCGCAGCCCGGCGACGGTTGGGACGAGCAGCCTCCCGAGAAGCCGGATCGCCGGCTGCTCGCCCTCGGCGCGGGCGCGCTCGCCGTCGCGCTGGCGGCCCTCGCGCTGTCCCTTTACAGTCTTCTGCGCGACGAGCCGGCGGCCGAGGCCGAGTCCGTCGGGAGCGAGGAGATCGCCGACGAGTCCATCACGTCGGACAAGATCGCGGAGGAGGCCGTCGTGGAGGCCTCGCTCGCCGAGGGCTCGGTGACGGAAGCGAAGCTTGCGGACGGAGCCGTGACCGAGCCGAAGCTCGCCGACGTGGCGGTGGCGACGGCGAAGCTCGCGGACGAAGCGGTGACGAACGCGAAGATCGCCAGGCTGGCGGTCGGGACGGGGAGGCTTGCCGACAATGCCGTCACGGGCGCCAAGGTGACCGACGACTCGCTCACCGGCGACGACATCGACGAGTCGACACTGGAGACCGTACCGGCCGCGACGAGGGCGGACACCGCGGCGACGGCCGAGGTGGCACAAAGCGTCGAGGGGCTCGACATCGGGTCTCTGACGCCGACGATCGACGTCGTCCAGGCGGCCAGCGACTCGAGCCCGGAGGACACGAAGTCCGCGAGCGTCAGCTGCCCCGACGGGACCAGCCTCCTGGGCGGCGGCGGGGGCATCGCGGGCGATGCGACCGGTGTCGCGCTCGTCCGGAGCTCCGCCGACGGAAACACATGGGTTGTGACGGCACAGGAGCTCGCTCCGAGCGAGGCCGCCTGGAGCGTCGACGTGGTCGCGTTCTGCGGCGCGCTGGCGAGCTGACCGATCGTCCCCTTCAGGGTCGCAGGACGTCCATGCTCACGCGAGCTGGGAGGTGCAGAACCGCAACGGCGCGCGGCGAGGGATCTCGCTCGCGCACTCGGGGCAGGCCTTCATCGTGGCCTCCTCGCCCCGCTGCGACGCGCCTGCAACGCGTTGTAGGGCTTGACGACCGCGAAGAAGACGGCGGCGGCGATGAGCACGAACGCGATCAGCGCGTTGATGAACGCCCCGTACTGGAACGTGCTGCCGTTGATCGTGAACGAGAGCTGCGAAAAGTCCGGCTTCCCGAAGATCGCTGCGATGAGCGGCGTCAGCAGGTAGTCGACGGCAGCTTTCACGAGCACGCCGAACGCCGTTGCGATCACGACGGCTACGGCCAGCTCGACGACGTTCCCGCGCAGCAGGAACTCCTTGAACTCCTTCACCATGCCGGTCGCTCTCTCCATCTCCGCGCCTCCTGGACTGGGGTTGGACCGCCGGTGCCGCTCCGGCCCTGTACGGGCAGGATGACCGAACGGGCCGGCGACCTGCGCGCGGGTGCTGCGCTAGCGCCCTGCGGCGTGGCGCGGGATGGAGACGGAGACGGCGGTGCCGCTCTCGTCGGCCGAGACCTGGACGAGCGCTCCCAGCAGCCGAGCGCGCTCCTCGAGCGCCTCGATGCTGGCGCGGCGTCGCTCCGCGACGCCGTCGTCCGCCACGGCGGCCTCGTAGCCGAGGTCGGGAGTCTCGCGCACGACGATGGACACACGGGTCGGCCGCCGGTCGGCCGCCTGGCTGAGCGCCTCGCGAAGAACCTGGTAGAGGGCGACCTGCGACTTCTCGCCGAACGCAGCGGCAGCGGCCACGTCCACGTCGACGTCGATCTGGCGCGCGCGCTGGAGCTGGTCGGCAAGCTGGCGCACCGCGACCTCGAGGTCGGCGTCGCGCAGCACGACCGGCTCGATGGCGAACGAGAGGTCACGGAGCTCCCGGATGATCCCGCGCTCGCGCGCGACGGCGCCCTCGAGCAGCTCGACGGCCTCCGTCGCGCGCCCGTCGCGAATCGCTGCGAGCGCCGCATCCTGCATGAGGGCGACGCCCGAGAGCGACTGCAGCGGCCCGTCGTGCAGCGCGACCGACAGCCGCCGCCGCTCGTCCTGCTCGGCCGTGATCAACCGTGCGACGAGCCATTCGCGCTCCGCTTCACCCACGAAGGCGGAGCCTAGCTCAGCGGGCCCGCAGGGGGCCTGTCCGGCGCCCCGGGCCGTCTAGTCGATGATCGACTCGCGAATCGCGATCGCGACCGCGTGCGTGCGGGTGTCGGCCTCGAGCTTTGCGAGGATGTGGCGTACGTGGCTCTTCACCGTCTCCTGGCTGATGAAGAGCTTGGCCGCGACGTCGGCGTTCGACATGCCGTCGGCCAGGAGCTGGAGGATCTGGCGCTCGCGCGGCGTCAGCAGATCCTGGGTGTCGCGCGAGAGGAACGTCGGCATCAGAGCCGGATCGACGTAGCCCTCGCCGCCCGCGACCTTCTCGATCGCGCGGACGAGCGTCTCGTTCGTCGCCTCCTTCAGGAGGTAGCCGCGCGCGCCCGATTCGAGCCCCCGTCCGAGCAGGCTCCGCTCCGAAAAGGCGGTGAAGAGGAGGACGTTCGTCCCCGGCAGGCGCTCCGTGCAGCTCCTTCGTGGCCTCGAGGCCGTCCATGCCCGGCATGCGGATGTCCATCACGACGACGTCGGGCCGGCGGCGCTCGGCGAGGGCAGATCGCGCTCTCGCCGTCCGATGCCTCTCCGACGACGCGGATGTGCGGTGCTCGCGAGAGCGATAGGCGAAGCCCTTCACGAACGATCTCGTGGTCGTCTGCGATGAGGCAGGTGATCTCGGAAGGCATACGGTCTTTCAGATGATACGCGGGTGCGTGTACAAGTCTTGTCGGTGGCTTCGCGCGTTTCCTTTAGCGGAGCTCGACGACTGGCGCTCAAACGGCCAGCGCCAGCTGGCCGCGCGGCTCGCGCGAAGCCGGATCTGGGCGCCCCGGCGAGGCCGCGAGCCCGTGCCGCAGCCGTAGCCGGGCGAATCGCTCGGAGATCTCGTCGAGGTAGGACCTGGGCGCGTAGGCGCGCTTCCCGTACAGCTCCACGTAGCGTGGGTAGAGCCACGGGTAGGCCTCGCGCAGCCAGGGCATGAAGTGCTCGCGGATCGACTGCCTGACATGGAGCACGATCGGCGTCGCGCTGTGCACGCCCGCTGCCGCGCACGCGGCGAGCACCTCGTCGAGGTGCTCCTCGTCGTCGCTGAGGCCCGGCAGGATCGGGGCGACCAGGACGCCTGTGCGGATACCCGCGTCGGCGAAGCGCGCGAGCACCTCGAGCCTGCGCCTGCCGGGCGGGGTGCCCGGCTCGACGACGCGCCTCACCTGCTCGTCGAGCGTGCCGACGCTCATGGACACGGAGGCTCCGGCCACGGCGTCGAGCCGTCGCAGCTCGTCGAGGTCGCGGAGGATCAGCGTCGACTTCGTGAGGATCGAGAGCGGGTTCTCGAAGTCGGCAAGGGCGGTGAGGATGCCTCGGGTGAGCCGGTAGCGCCCCTCGCAGTGCTGGTACGGATCGGTCGCCGTCCCCATCGCGATCGGCTCGCCGGTCCAGCGCGGCGACGCGAGCTCGCGCTCGGAGCACCTCGACGACGTTCGTCTTGACGACGATCTTCGACGCGAAATCCTCCCCGATGCCGAGATCGAGGTAGGCGTGGTAGGCACGGGCGAAGCAGTAGTGGCAGCTGTGCGAGCAGCCGCGGTAGGGGTTGACCGTCCAGCGAAACGGCAGCCGCGACTCCTCGGGGACACGGTTGAGCGCGCTCTTGCACGTGTCCTCGAGGTACGGACCGTCGTGGCATGCGCCGCAGTATAGAACATACGTTCGACGGAACGGGCACCGGTGTTTGGCGCGCCGACCTCGTGGCTATACTCGCCGGGCAGGTGGACGGCGAAATCCCGCCGAGTACGTACGCCCCGCGAGGCGGGGCGTGAGCGACGGCCTTCGTATCCTGATCGTGCTCCTGCTCGTCCTGGGGAACGCGTACTTCGTCGTGGCCGAGTACGCGCTCGTCACGGCGCGGCGCGCCCTGCTGCAGGAGCGCGCGCGGGAGGGCAAGCGCGGGGCCGTGATCGCGCTGCGGCTCATGGAGGAGCCGGTCCGCTTCATCTCGACCGTCCAGATCGGCATCACGGTGCTCTCGATCCTGCTCGGCGCCATCGGCGAGCCGCTGCTCGCGCACTTCTTCGACCCGCTGCTGCCGCGCACCGTGTCCTTCCTGCTCTCCTTCTCCATCCTCACCTACCTCGGCCTCGTCGTGGGCGAGCTCGTGCCCAAGGCGATCGCGCTCCAGCACGCGGAGCGGATCGCGATGGTCGTGGCGGCGCCGGTCGACCTCATGCAGCGGATCGCGCACCCGCTCGTGCTCGTCCTCCAGGGCTCGGCCAAGGGGATCCTCCGGCTCTTCGGCATGCGCACGGCGGCCGTCGGCCTCGTGGTCCGCAGCGAGGAGGAGATCCGCTCGATGCTCGCCGAGGCGGAGGAGACGGGCCTGATCGAGGAGGCGGAGGAGGAGATGATCTACAAGGTCTTCGACTTCGCCGAGAAGGAGGTGCACGACGTCATGGTCCCGCGGCCCGAGGTCGTCGGCGTCCCCGTCGACCTGCCGGCGCAGGAGTGCCTCGCCTCCGTCATCGACTCGCCGTTCACGCGCTACCCGGCCTACCGCGAGTCGCTCGACGAGATCGTCGGCGTCCTCCACGTCCGCGACCTCTTCTCCGCGCTCTACGCGAACGGGATCGACAACGTCCGCATCGAGGACCTGCTGCGCCCGGCCTACTTCGTGCCCGAGACGAAGGATCTCGGGCCGCTCCTGACCGAGTTCCGGCGCACGAACCAGCACATGGCGATCGTCGTCGACGAGTACGGCTCCACGCACGGGATCGTCACCCTCGAGGACCTGCTCGAGGAGATCGTGGGCGAGATCGAGGACGAGTACGACATGCCCGACGACTCCGTCCAGCACATCGACGACCACACCGTGCGAGTCGACGGCACCTTCCCGATCGACGACTTCAACGAGCGCTTCGAGCGCGACCTGCCGCAGGAGGACTACCACACGCTCGCGGGCTTCGTGTTCGGCGAGCTGGGGCGAGCACCCGAGAACGGCGACGAGGTCGTCTGGGACGGCCTGCGCTTCCAGGTCGTCGAGACGGACGGCCCGCGCATCGAGCTGCTCGAGATCGAGTTCCTGACCGGGTGGGAGCCCGAGACCGAGGAGCGCGAGCGCAAGGTGTCGTAGCCCGGCCGTCCTGGCTCGAGGATCGGCCCCAGCGGTCGGGTGTCGGTGCGCGTCTCGAGCTCGAGCCGCTTCGGCCGTCCATCGAGCGAGACCGGGATCGCCCCTACAGCTGAGCCGCAGCGGCGCGATCGCGGCGCACCGGCTGCCCGGTGACCTCGGCGATCAGCTCGAAGTGGCGGTCGTAGTGGAGCACGCGGTACGCTCGGCGAGCTCGGCTGCCGCGGCGATGAGCAGATCCAGATGGGCACTTGCCGATGATGGAGGAGGTCCGCGCTCCGAGAACGTGTGCATCACGTCCAGCGCCCGGCGCCACGCTCGCTCCGAGATCGGGACAGCGGCGAAGGTGAGCGAGCTGGCTCGCGGCGCTGCTGCGAACTCGTCAGCGTCCCGTGTCTGCCGCAGCAAGCTCCACCTCGAACTGCGTCACAGGTCGCGATGTCGCCTGCCCTCAGAAGTCGCCGAACGTTCGCGCGGGTCTCGGCACGTTTCCCGCTCGAGGTCCACGCGCTCGTGTCTGCAAGCTCGATCACTGCCGCCAGTCCTCGTCGTGCTCGTCCTTCTCGATCTGCTCGTGCCAGTCGGGCGGGAGGTGGCTGAAGTCCCACTCGGCCAGCCGCCGCAGCGCCGCTCGTCGCGCCACCTCCTCCAGGGCAGCGTGGATCGTGTCGGTCATGTTCCTCGTGCCCAGCTCCTCACGGGCCTCCGTCACGAGCTCGAGATCGAGGTTGAGCGAGGTACGCTTCACGTTCCGCTTCATGTATACGCCTAGAATGGTAACGAAACAGGCATATCTTCGCCGCGATTCGGCAGCGGCTAGCGTTTCGCCCGTGGCCCTCGTCGTCCAGAAGTACGGCGGCACGTCGGTCGGCAACGCCGAGCGGATCAAGCACGTCGCGCGGCGCGTCGTCGCAGACGGCGCGAGGCCGGCAACGAGGTCTGCGTGGTCGTCTCGGCGATGGGCGACACGACCGACGAGCTGCTCGAGCTCGCCGCGGCAGGTCTCGGAGCGGCCGCACGACCGCGAGCTCGACATGCTGCTCACGGCGGGCGAGCGGATCTCCATGGCGCTCCTCTCGATGGCGATCATCGACCTCGGCCGCCAGGCGATCTCGTTCACCGGCTCGCAGGCGGGCATCGTCACCGACACGAGCCACGGCAAGGCGAAGATCATCGAGGTGCGGGCGCGCCGCGTGCGCGAGGCGATCGAGGCCGGCAAGATCGCGATCGTCGCCGGCTTCCAGGGCGTCTCGACCGAGGACGACGTGACGACGCTCGGCCGAGGCGGCTCGGATACCACCGCGGTCGCGCTCGCGGCCGCGCTCGGCGCCGACGTCTGCGAGATCTACACCGACGTCGAGGGCGTCTTCACGGCCGACCCGCGCATCGTGCCCGAGCGCGCGCAAGCTGCGCGAGGTGTCGTACGAGGAGATGCTCGAGCTCGCGGCGTCGGGCGCCAAGGTGCTGATGATGCGCTCGGTCGAGTTCGCGCGCAACCACGGCGTCGTCATCCACGTCCGCTCGATCGTTCTCGCGAGGCCGAGGGGACGTGGGTGCGGAAGGAGGAGGAGCTGATGGAGCAGCCGACCATCTCGGGGATCGCGCACGACACCTCGGAGGCGAAGGTGACGATCTCGGGCGTTCCCGACCGCCCGGGGATCGCGGCCCGCGTCTTCCGGCCGCTCGCCGACGCGGGCGTGAACATCGACATGATCGTCCAGAACGTGTCCGAGGCCGGGCACACGGACATCTCCTTCACCGCTGCCGAAGCACGGACCTGCCGCGGGCCGAGCCGATCCTGAGCCGAGACCGCGACGGCCGTCGGGGCGCGCGGGCGTCGCGACCGACGCGGACATCGCGAAGGTCTCGCTCGTCGGTGCCGGGATGAAGAGCCATCCGGGCGTCGCCGCGGACATGTTCGACGCGCTCGCCGACGCCGGGATCAACATCGAGATCATCTCGACCTCCTCCATCCGCATCTCGTGCGTCGTGCGCGCAGCCGACGTCGAGCGGGCCGTCCAGGTCGATCCACGACCGCTTCCGGCTCTCGGACGAGGTCGTCTACCGCGAGGCGGAGGGAGCGCCGGCGCCATGAGGACGAGCCTCGGCATCTGGGCGCTCGGGCCCATGGTCACGCGCTTCGTGCCGGGCGGCTACCAGCCGCAGTGGGCCGGGCGAGACCACGGCGCGAGCGGGTGCGGCGGGCGGTCGACGGGCTCGACGGGCTGATCGACGACTACGAGTTCCACTACCCGCAGGAGCTCTCCGAGGAGAACCTCGACGCGGTGCGCGGGGTGCTGGGCGAGCACGGCATCTACTGCATCGCGACCGGGCTCCATCTCGACCCGCTCTTCGGCCGCGGCGGCCTCTGCTCCCCCGACCCGGAGGTGCGGGCCGAGGCGCAGCGCCGCACGGTCGCCGCCGCCGACTTCGCGGGCCGGCTCGGCGCCAACTTCATCGTCTGGCCGGGGATCGAGGGCTACAACTACCCCTTCCAGACCCCGTACGCCGAGAGCTGGGCGTGGTTCCTCGAGGGTCTCCGGATGGCGGCCGAGCGCTGCCGCGACCACGGCGTCCTGCTCTTCCTCGAGCACAAGAACTCCGAGCCGGCCATGAAGATCCTCATGCGCAACATCGGGATGACGCTGCACGTCATCCACAAGCTGCGCGCCGAGGGGCTCGACAACGTGCGAGGTGAACATGGACTGGCAGCACCTGATCATGAACGGCGAGAGCCTGGCCGAGTACGCCGCCATGCTCGCCGCCGAGGGCCTGCTCGGCCACCTGCACGCGAACTCGGGCTGGGGCACGTTCGACGACGACAACATGGTCGGAGCGACGGCGTTCATGGAGACGCTCGAGCTCGCCGTCGAGCTGCGCCGCGCCGGCTACGGCGAGCGCGGCGAGCGCCTCGGCTTCGACCTCTACCCGTACACGGAGGACGCGGTCGGCCGCGGTGAGCCGCAGCGTGCTGCAGTGGCGCTTCATCGACTCGGTCGCAGCGCGCATCGACGACGGCGCGCTCAGCGAGGCGCAGATGCGAAAGGACGCGGTGCGCGCCTACGAGATCGTCTACGCGGCGCTGGGCGCCGAGCGTGACCGCCGGTCGAGTCACGCGGAGCCCGGCGCGCAGCGGCCTTCCGCGGCCAGCCTTCGACCTCGGCCACCAGTGCTGAGCCGCTCGATGAGAGCGCGGGCTACGTCGGCTCGATACGGGTCGGCTCCAGCGCGCATCGTCGGGCGGCGAGCTCACGGCCGGCGGCCCGATCTACGGGCAGCGCGGCCGTGAGCGCCGATCTCGCCTTCGCTCCGGCTCGCCGGAGGAGGACTGTCGACCGGTAGCTCGGCCGTGGCCGCGAGGCGAGCGGACCTCGTCGAGCGTGCGGCCCTTCGGCAGCCACGACTGCGGGCAGAGCCGAAGGCCCGTCGGGCAGCACGTCCCCGGGACGAGGCACGTGCGGTCGAGCCAGCATCTCCGCGCCGCGTCGACGGATAGGCGCGACACCGGCTCGCCGTCGTCGGCCCCGCCAGACCGCGCCGTCGATGCGCGGCGACCCGTCTACGCTCCGCTCGTGCCAGCGCACGGTCTCGAGGACGCGGACGGGCAGGCCGAGCCGCTCCACGTCACGGTCGAGCGCCGCCCAGAAGCGATCCGCCTCGCCTTGCCGGAACGAGCGGGTCGACAGCACGACGCCTCGGGCAGCTCCGCGTAGACGCAGCCGACCTCCTGCGGCCAGTCCGCGTCCGGACGCCAGTCCGGGATGCGGCGCCGTCCAGCGCCACAGGCCTGGGGCGAGCTCCGTCACGACCATCGGCACGCGAGCCGACTCTACCGTGACGGCGCTCGTCGGCATCGACGTCGGCACGACCGGCGTCAAGGCGCGTCGCGATCTCGCCGACGCGGCGAGGTGCTCGGCGAAGGCGGAGGAGGGCTACCCGCTCTCGACGCCGCGACCCGGCTGGTCGGAGCAGGATCCGGAGGACTGGTGGCAGGCGACCGAGCGCGCGCTCGCGGCGCTCGGTCGGCGAGACGTCGCCGGGATCGGCCTCTCCGGGCAGATGCACGGCCTCGTCTGCCTCGACGCGGCGGAGGAGGTGCTGCGTCCCGCCATCCTCTGGAACGACCAGCGCACCGCCGCCGAGTGCGCGGAGATCGAGGAGCGCGTGGGGCGGGAGCGCCTGATCGCTCTGACCGGCAACCGGGCGCTGACGGGCTTCACCGCGCCGAAGCTGCTCTGGGTACGGGCGCACGAGCCGGAGCTCTACGCCCGGATCGCCCACGTGCTGCTGCCGAAGGACTACGTTCGCCTGCGGCTGACCGGCGAGCGCGCGATCGACGTCGCCGACGCCTCGGGAACGCTGCTGTTCGACGTGGCGGGACGGCGCTGGTCGGACGAGGTCCTCGACGCGCTCGAGCTCGACGCGGGGATGCTGCCGCGTGTGCTGGAGTCGCCCGACGTCTCGGGCACGACGCCAGACGGGATTCCCGTGGCCGCCGGTGCGGGCGACCAGGCGGCCGGGGCGGTCGGGGTCGGGGTCGATCGGCCGGGGCCGCTCTCGATCCAGATCGGGACGTCGGGCGTCGTCTTCGCCGCGCTGCGCCGCGTATCAGGCCGACGCGGAAGCTCGCGTCCACGCGTTCTGTCACGCCGTTCCCGGCGCCTGGCACGCAATGGGCGTCATGCTCTCCGCCGCAGGCTCGCTGGCCTGGCTGCGTGACCTCGCGGCGCCCGGCGTCCCGTTCGGCGAGCTCGTCGCCGAGGCCGAGCGCTGGCCCCCGGGGTCGGACGGCCTGCTGTTTCTGCCCTATCTGACCGGCGAGCGCACCCCGCACGCCGATCCCGAGGCGCGCGGGGCCTTTGCCGGAATCGAGCTCCGGCACGACCGCGGAGCCCTTGTGCGGGCAGTGCTCGAAGGCGTGGCCTACGGGCTGCGCGACTCGCTCGAGCTGATCCGCGCGCTCGGGCTCGAGCCGGATCGCGGCCGCGCGCTCGGCGGCGGGGCGCGCAGCGCGCTCTGGCTGAGGATCGTGGCGTCGGTGCTCGGACTTCCGCTCGAGCGCGTGGCCGTCGAGGAGGGCGCGGCCTACGGGGCCGCGCTGCTCGGAGGGGTCGCGGGCGGCGTCTTCGCGAGCGTGCAGGAAGCTGTGGCGGCGTGCGTCCGCATGCGCGACGACGATCGAGCCGGAGCCGGCATGGCTCGACGCCTACGCGGCCGGCTTCGAGCGTTTCCGGGCCCTCTACCCGGCGCTGCGGCCGCTGCAGTGACGTGAGACGGCACCGCACCTCGGGCGAGGCGCGGCGTGCCCGGGGACAGCGCAACAATCCGGCCACGGCCGCGCTTCGTACTCGCAGGCGTCGACCTCGGACAAGGAGGACTCATGAGCCGACCGAGAACGCTGGCCTTTGCCCTGTGCGTACTAGCCGCCTCAGCGACGCTCGCCGCGTGCGGCGGCGACGACGAGGAGGCGGCGGCCCCGGCGGAGCCTGCCGCGCGGCCGAGCCGGCCGAGCCGCCCGCTGAGCCCGCAGAGCCCCGGCGGAGGGCGGCGGGACGCTCGTCGCGACGGTGGGCCCCGACTTCACGATCACGCTCACCCAGGACGGCGCGGACGTGACCGAGCTCGCGGCCGGCAGCTACACGATCGAGGTCGACGATCAGGCGGACACCCATAACTTCCATCTGTCGGGACCGGGTGTCGAAGAGACGACGGATGTCGGCGAGACCGGCCAGACGACGTGGACGGTCGACTTCGAGGCCGGCGACTACACGTTCGTCTGCGACCCGCATGCCGGCGAGATGAACGGAGCCTTCACGGTGCAGTGAGCTGGTGCTCGCCTTTCAGGCGAGCACGCGGGCCGGATGAGATCCGGCCCCTACGCGGCTCGTGCTCGCCGCTCAGGCGAGCGCGAGCTGGCGGAAGGGCTCGAGGTTCGAGACGCCGACGCCGACGAGCCTGAGTGCGCCGGGACGATCTGCGAGGGCCCGGTCGAGCAAGGCGCACGCGAGCTCTGCGATGTGGTCCGGATCCTCGGTCCCCACCGGGAGCGTCTGCGACCGGCTCCTGATCGCGAAGTCCGGGTAGCGCACCTTCGTCGTGACCGTACGGGCGGCGAGGCCCTCCGTGGCGAGCCGGCCGGCTACCGATCGCGACATGCGCCGGAGCTCGTCGTGGAGGGCGTCCCGGTCGGCGACGTCGCGCTCGAAGGTCTCCTCGGTCGAGATCGAGAGCCACTCCGACTCGGTCTCCAGCGGCCGGGGGTCTACGCCGCGGGCGCGGTCACGGAGCAGCACGCCGATCTTGCCGGGGAGGAGCCGCGACAGCTCGTCGTCGGCGAGGTCCGCCAGCCGGCCGATCGTGGTCACCCCCGCCCGCACGAGCCGGGCCTCGGCCCGAGGACCGACACCCGGCAGCAGGCGGACGTCGAACGGCGCGAGGAAGGCGCGCTCGCGACCCGGAGGCACCACGGTCAGTCCGCCGGGCTTGCGCCG
Source organism: uncultured Thermoleophilia bacterium (assembly GCA_963838105.1). Classification (GTDB taxonomy): domain Bacteria; phylum Actinomycetota; class Thermoleophilia; order Gaiellales; family Gaiellaceae; genus CAWJNF01. The sequence continues at coordinate 78,534 of CAWIQC010000034.1, forward strand.
GTCGCTCGCGACCTTCGCGACGACCTTGCAGGTTGCGACACCAAGGGAGCACGAGAGGCGCGTCGAGGCCCGGACGGCCGCCTGCACGGCCTCTGCGACGTCGCGGGCGCGCCGGAACTCGCCCGCCACCGCCTCGACGTCGAGGTAGCCCTCGTCGATGCCGGTCTGCTCGACGGTCGGGCAGACCTCGCGGACGCTGCGCCAGACGGCCTCGGAGTACGCCTTGTACACGCGGTGACGCGGCCGCACGAACACGGCGGCAGGGCATCGGCGGAGGGCCTCGGCGGAGCTCATCGCCGAGTGGATGCCGAACTGGCGCGCCACGTAGTTCGCGGTCGCCACGACCCCGCGGCCGTGCGGGTCGCCGCCGACGACGAGCGGGCGCCGGCGGAGCTCGGGCTGCTCGAGCTCCTCGACGGCCGCGAAGAACGCGTCGAGGTCGAGGTGCGCGACGATCACCGACGGTCAGCCGGCGAGCGCCCCGATGCGCGCCGCCTCGGCGACGTCGCGATCGGTGATCGCGTTCTCCGTGTGCGTCCAGTACCGGAGAGTCACGCGACGGTAGTGCACTGCGATGTCCGGATGGTGGTTCGCCTCCTCGGCCGCCTCCGCGACGCGGTTCACGAAAGCGATCGCCTCGGGGAAGGACGGGAACTCGAACGTTCGCTCGAGCGCCTCGTCCACCACCTCCCAGCCGGCTGGGTACGATCTGCTCATCCTTTCGAAGTATGCACTGCGACGCTGACGTGAAAACCGGAAGGCCGCCCGATCTCGAAGTCACCTTTGGCAGCAACGAGAAAGGAGCTCTATGCGTCGTCGACTCACCCTGACGCTTGCGGCGCTCGCCGCTCTCACGGCGCTCGTCGTCACGAATGTGGTTCAAGCCGCCCCGGACGCGAGGAAGCGGCTCAGCGGCTTCGACGGTCCCGGCTTCGTCATCGGGATGAGCAAGCGAACAGTCGCCCACGGGCAGTTTCGGATCACGATCAACGACCGGTCCGGGATCCACAACTTCCACCTGACGGGCCCGGGCGTGAACAAGAGGACGAGCGTCTCCGGGACGGGCACGACCGCCTGGAACCTGACGCTTCGAGCGGGCACCTACAGGTTCGTGTGCGATCCGCACGCGAGCAGCATGAGGGGAACGCTCAGGGTCACCTAGCGCGAAGCTCGTCCGCTGGTGCGGGGCCGGCCGACGCCGGCCCCGCATCGTCTAGGCCCCGGTCAGGAGAGCGGCGCTGCCTCGACCTTGCCGTCGCGGATGCGCCAGGCGGCGAGCTCGCCGGTCGAGAGCGTCAGGATGACGTACGGCCGGCCCTCCCAGAGGCCGATGTTCTCGATGTCGGTGCGCGAAGGCCGCGGCGGGCTCGAGAGATGCGAGTGGAAGACCGCGAGCTCGTAGCCGTCGTCCTCGAGGAACGCACGTTCGGGTTCGGCGTCGAGCTCGAAGCGATACGGGCTCGCCGCGGCGTTCGTGCACGCGATGTAGCGCTCCGCGACGCCGTCGCGGAGCGCGATAAGACCGCAGCACTCGTTCGGGCTCTCCGCGTCGGCGTGCTCGACGAGCGCCGCGCGCACCTCCGGTGGGATCAGCAACGTCGCCCCTACCGCGGGACGCGGGTTACCACCAGACGCGGTCGTCCATCGACTGCTCGACCTCGTCGAGAGGCTGCGTCCAGAAGTCGGCCGAGAGGTACTTCCAGCCGCCGTCGGCGAGCACCGTGACGACGACGCCCTCGTCCAGCTCGCGCGCGATCTTGCGCGCGACGTGGATCACCGCTCCGCAGGAGACGCCCGCGAAGATCCCCTCGCGCTCGAGCAGCAGCTGCAGGCCGACCACCGACTCCTGGTTGGAGACGAGGATCTTCCGGTCGAGCTTCGAGACGTCGAGGATCGGCGGCGTGTACCCGTCGTCGAGGGAGCGCAGGCCGTAGATGAGGTCGCCCTGGAGCGGCTCGGCGGCGACGACCTGGATCTCCGGGAACGACTCGCGAAGCCGCTCGCGCGCAGCCCATCAGCGTGCCGCCCGTGCCGAGACCGGCGACGAAGGCATCGACCCGCGGGAGCGCGTCGGCGATCTCGGCGCCGGTGCCCTCGTAGTGCGCGCGCGGGTTCGCCTCGTTCGCGTACTGGAACGGCATGAAGTAGCGCGGCTCGCGCTCGGCGAGCTCGAGCGCGTGGCGCACGGCGCCGTTCGAGCCCTCCGCGGCCGGCGAGAAGACGACCTTGGCGCCGAAGAGCTCGAGCAGGCGGATGCGCTCCGCCGTCGCGTTCTCGGGCATCACGCACGTCAGCGGATAGCCCTTGAGCTTGGCGACCATCGCGAGCGAGATGCCCGTGTTGCCGCTCGTCGGCTCGAGCAGCTCGCGACCGGGGACGAGCTCGCCGCGCGCCTCGGCCGTCTCGATCATCGCCTTCGCGACGCGGTCCTTGATCGAGCCGGTCGGGTTCTGGCCCTCGAGCTTGGCGTAGATCTTCACGTTCGGGTTCGGCGTCAGGTGACGCAGCTCGACGAGCGGCGTCGAGCCGATCAGGTCGAGCACGCTCGAGGCCACGAGCGGCGGCCGCTGCACGAGCGGCGCCTGGCCGCCCGCCATGGCGGGGAGCAGGATGATCGTCGAGCTCTCGGCGACCGGCGTGTCGAGCCCCTGCAGCGTCCGCACGTCCTCGTTGTCGAGGTAGACGTTCACGAACGGCGCGATGTCGCCGTCGTTCAGGATCTGAGCGCCGAGGCCGGGGTAGCGCGAAGCGAGGTCGTCCGAGCACGTCGCGCATCGTGCCGCCCGCAGCCTCGACCTCCCGGGCGCCGCCGACCTCGGCACGGAGCGTCGGCGGGATCCGGATCTTCGTCACGACACGGCCTCGGCGGCGGCGTGCTCGGCGTGGGTCCGCCGTTCCGGTGGCCGGCGCCGCCCAGGCAGAACTCGACGTAGTCGATGTAGTCGGTGATCGTCGGCTGCTCGCCGCAGACCGGGCAGGCCGGGTCCTCGCGGAGCTTGATCTCGGTGAACGAGCCCTCGAGCGCCTCGAAGAGGAGCGAGCGGCCGATCGAGCGGGTCGCCGATCCCGAGCAGGAGCTTGAGCGCCTCGTTCGCCTGCAGCGTGCCGATGATCCCGGGCAGGACGCCGAGCACGCCGCCCTCGGCGCAGCTCGGCGCGAGCTCGGGCGGCGGGGGCTGCGGGAAGAGGCAGCGGTAGCACGGGCCATCGCCGGGCTTGAACACGGTCACCTGGCCGTGGAAGCGGAAGATCGAGCCGTGCACGACCGGGATCGCCGTGCCAGACGGAGGCGTCGTTGACGAGGTAGCGCGTGGGGAAGTTGTCGGCGCCGTCGACGATGACGTCCCAGCGGTCGGCGAGGATCCGCTCGATCGTTGTCGGAGTCGAGGCGCTCCTCGTAGGGGATGACCGTGACGTCGGGATTGAGCGCCTCGAGGGTCTGCTTCGCCGAGAGCACCTTGGGCTCGCCGATGCGCTCCGTCGAATGGATCACCTGGCGCTGGAGGTTCGAGTCGTCGACGACGTCGGGGTCGATGATCCCGATCGTGCCGACGCCTGCCGCGGCGAGGTAGAGCGCGGCGGGAGAGCCGAGCCCGCCGGCGCCGAGCATGAGGACGCGGGAGTCGAGCAGCTTGAGCTGGCCCTCCTCGCCGACCTCCGGGATGAGCAGATGACGGCTGTAGCGCGCGCGCTTGCCCGGCGTCCGAGTGACCGCGGGGCCTCGCACGGAAATCCGGCGCGCTTCCACTCGGTGTAGCCGCCGGCGAGCGAGGAGACGCTCGTGTAGCCGAGCTCGCCGAGCGTCTTGGCGGCGAAGGCGGAGCGGCTGCCGCCGGCGCAGTAGACGACGATCGGGCGTGTCGCGGTCGGGCACGGCCTGCTCGATCCGCGACTCGAGGATGCCGCGCGGGACGTGCACGGCGCCCGGGATCTTGCCTCGTCCCGACTCGTCGCGCTCGCGAACGTCGATGAGCGCAGGCGCCTCGTGGGCCGTCGAGAAGCGCCGCTGCGCCGGGGGCGTCGACCTCGTCGATCTCGGCCTTGACCTGCTGCAGGAGGTCGCGGTAGCTGTGCCATTGCTTTCAAGAGTATAGCGACTGGCGAACGTGAAGCGAGCCGCCGTCACAGGTGCACAACGCTACGCTCGCCGGGTGTCTTCCCGCACGCGTGCGCGAGTCGTCGTCGTCGCGGTTGCGGCCGTGGCCGCGGCCGTTGCCGCGGTTGTGGCCTGGGCCGGGCGAGCCGACGACGGGCAGGCCCGGGAGGCGGCTGGACGGCGTGAGGGGGCTCCGCCTCTGGCGCTCGACGCGCTGGTCGCCGACCGGGCGGAGGCCGTCGGCCTGGAGAGCGCCGCGCGCCTCTATCGAGACGGGCAGCGGCGCGCGGCGCTCGACGGCTTCCGGCAGGTGCTCGAGTCGAGCCCCGACTCGCTCTACGCGCAGGTGGGCGCGGCGTTCGCTCTCTGGCCGGACGGCACGTTCGAGGAGCTGCGCCGGCTCGAGGAGCGTCAGCCTGGAAGCGCGCTCGTGCAGCTGCACCTCGGGCTGGCGCTGTTCTGGGACGGGCGCCAGCAGGAGGCGCAGGAAGCGTGGCGCAGAGCCGAGGAGCTCGAGCCCGATTCCTCGGCGGCGGTTCGCGCGGAGAGCCTCCTGCACCCCGAGATGCCCGCAGGGCGGCCGTTCTTCGTCCCGTCCGAGCCGCTGCCGCAAGAGCTCGAGGGTGCGCTCCCGCTCGTTCAGCTCGAGATGCTCGAGGAGCGCGCCGAACGCTGCCACCGACGCGACCCCGTGGATCCAGTACGGCGTCGCGCTGCAGCGCGCGGGCCGCCCGCTGTCGGCCAGGGCTGCGTTCGACCGAGCTGTCGAGCTCGAGCCCGACAACGTGGAGGCGCTGGCGGGCGCCGCTGTCGCCCGGTTCGAGAAGGACGATCCGTCGCAGGCGTTCTCCCGGCTGGGCCCTCTGTCCGACCGCTTCGGGACAGGAGCCCGTCGTCCGCTTCCATCTCGGCCTCTGCCTGCTGTGGCTGCGCCAGGTCGAGGAGGCGCGCGACCAGCTCCAGCAGGCCGTGGCGATCGGGGGAGAGACGATCTGGGGGAGGCAGGCGGCCCAGCTCCTCGAGAGCCTCGACTCGGCCAGCGGATAGGCGGTCGGCGGCGGACGCGCCGGCTAACAAGCGCCGCAGCGCGCCGTCCGATTGAGATGCGAGAGTCGCGTCGAAGGCATGACGGAGGCGTGACACGGGCGCCGTTGACATGCATCGGCAGGGCGGTTAGGTTGGGAGTCAGGGTTCCCGTGTCCGGGAATGGCGACGGGGAGAGGCCGTTGATGCTCGAACGGCACGAAAGCGCAGAGGCGCTGGTTCGGCAAGGGCAGGAGGCCGGCTTCCTCACGGCCGAGGAGATCTCGCTCGCGCTGGACGAGCTCGGCCTCGGGCCCGGCGAGGTGGACGAGTTCTACGACGCCCTCGAAGAGCTCCAGATCGAGGTCGTCGAGGAGTCGGGCGACGCCCGGGCCGAGGTCGACCTCGACGTCGGCATGGCCGAGATGTCGACCGACTCGCTGCAGCTCTTCCTCAAGGACATCGGCAAGGTGCCGCTCCTGACCGCCGCGCAGGAGGTGGAGCTGGCGAAGCGGATCGAGCGCGGCGACCACCTCGCCAAGCAGCAGATGGTCTCGGCGAACCTGCGGCTCGTCGTGTCGATCGCGAAGAACTACCGCAATCAGGGCCTGCCGTTCCTCGACCTGATCCAGGAGGGCACGATCGGGCTGGTGCGGGCGGCCGAGAAGTTCGACCACCGGCGGGGCTACAAGTTCTCCACCTACGCGACGTGGTGGATCCGCCAGGCTGTCGCACGGGCGCTGGCCGACAAGGGTCGCACGATCCGGATGCCCGTACACGTCGTCGAGAAGCTGAACAAGATCGCCCGCATCGAGCGCAAGCTGATCGGCGAGCTCGGTCGCGAGCCGAGTGTCGCCGAGCTGGCGCGCGAGCTCGAGATCGACCCTGACGAGATCGACCAGATCCGCCGCTCCGCCCAGGTTCCCGTCTCGCTCGAGAAACCGGTGGGGGACGAGGACGAATCGGAGTTCGGGCACTTCATCGCCGATCACTCGGTCCCGCGCCCCGACGAGGCGGCCGAGAACCGGATCCGGCACGAGGCGCTGCACCGTGCCCTCGCCGCGCTCTCTCACCGTGAGCGGCGAGTGCTCGAGATGCGCTACGGGCTCGACGGCGAGCAGCCGCGCACCCTCGACGAGGTCGGCCGCGCCTTCAACGTGACCCGGGAGCGCGTGCGCCAGATCGAGCACCAGAGCCTCCGCAAGCTGCAGGCGCTGGCGGAATCGCAGACGCTGCGCGACCGCGTCGCCTAGCGTTGGGGGAGCAGGCTCGTTCCGGTTGTGGCGGAACTCGACGAATCCTGGCTCGACGAGCTCTTCGACTGGCTCCGGATCCCGAGCATCAGCGCCGATCCCGCGCACGCCGCCGATGTGCGCGGCGCGGGCGAGTGGCTGTGCGACTTCGTCAGGAAGGCCGGCGGCGCCTGCGAGCTCGTCGAGACGGAAGGCCCGTTACCGCTTGCCGTGGGCGAGCTCCGGGCCTCCGCCGACTCCGAGCACGCACCGACCATCCTGCTCTACGGCCATTTCGACGTGCAGCCGTCGGGGGACGAGTCGCTCTGGGAGTCGCCCGCCTTCGCGCCCGAGGTGCGTGACGGGTGGATCTACGGCCGGGGCTCGGTGGACGACAAGGGCAACTTCTACCTCCTGCTCAAGGCCGCCGCGACGCTCGCCGCCGAGCACTCGCTTCCCGTCAACGTTCGCGTCGCGAGCGACGGGGAGGAGGAGACCGGCGGTCACTCGATCGTCGACTTCATCGCGGCGGACGAGCGCGGCGCCGACGCGTCCCTCATCTTCGACAGCGTCATGCCGCAGGACGGGCTTCCCGCCTTCGACGTGGGCACGCGCGGTCTCGTCTACTACCACGTCCGTCTGCGGAGCGGCGAGCGGGACCTGCACTCGGGCCTGTTCGGCGGCGCCGCGCTCAACGCGGTGCACGCGCTTGCTCGGGTGCTCGCCGCCGTCGTGGCCGTCCCGGAGGAGCTGCGTGCCGGTGCCGCTGCGCCCACACAGGAGGAGCTGGCGGCCTGGGAGCAGCTCGAGCCCGGGCAGGCCGTCCTCGCCCGCGACGGAGCGCGGCCGCTGGACGCGCGGGCGGCCGAGGAGCTCTATCTCCGGACGTTCGCCGGGCCCGCCGTGGACGTGAACGGGATCCACGGCGGCGAGCCCGACCTCCAGAAGACCGTCCTCCCGGTCGAGGCGCACGCGAATGTCTCGATCCGGCTCGCGCCCGGGCAGGACCTCGAGGGGATTGCCTCGGCTTTCGAGCGCCTCCTGCGCGAGGCCGTGCCCGACGGCGCGGAGCTCGAGGTCGAGCGCTGGGCATCGAGCCCACCGGGGCTGATCCCGCCGGACGCGCCGGCGATCAAGCTCGCGCAGGACGCCTTCGAGCGGGTCGTGGGCCGCCGTCCGCTGCTCCTGCGCACCGGCGGCACCCTGCCGATCATCCCCGCCCTGGCGGCCAAAGGGCATCCCGACCATCCTCTCGGGATTCGGTGTCCCCGGCCACAACGTGCACTCTCCGAACGAGCGCTTCCCGCTCGGACACCTCACGCTCGGCGTCGAGGCCGCGCGCGAGACACTGCGCGCCCTCGCCGCGCTCCCGTAGAGCTCCTCGGGAACCTCCGACACGGCGCGGCGCGGTGATGTAAGGTCGTCCTTACAACGCCCGTCTGGTTTCTTTGCCCGGAGGTGGTCTCGATGGTTCGTGCCCGTACCCGTCTGCGCGCCCTCGCCGCCCTCGCCGCGGTCGCAGCGATCGCTCTGCTCGCCGCGTGCGGAGGCTCCGACGACGAAGCGGCAGCGCCGGCCGAGACCCCCGCGACCGCGCCGGCGACGGCTCCGGCGAGCGGCGCCTCCGAGGCCGACCTCGCGGGCGTGAAGGACTACCTCCTCGAGCACACGGCTCTGCTGACGGGCTTCACGGGCGAGTTCGCCGCGGCCGCTCAGGAGTACTACGACCTCGCCGAGGCGGCCGGCTTCGACTACGAGGCGCTCTGGCAGGACTCTGCCGCCGAGGTCGGCCCGCTCGTCGAGGAGATGAAGGAGCTCTGGATCGAGGGGAACCCGTACTACGAGCGCGTCGAGGGCGTCGTGGCCGGAACGCCGTCGCTCGCCGAGTACGACGTGATCCTGGACGCCGGCTCCAGCGCGGCGGAGGATCCGGAAAGCGCCGTGCCGTTCGACCTGACGCTGCCGGACGGAACGGTGCTCGAGCAGCCGGGCAACCTCTTCAACCTGACCGAGGGAACGCTCTGGGGCACGCTGCCCGAGGACTCTCGGCAGACCATCCACGTCCATCGACCTCGACGGTGACGGCGAGGCGACGTTCGGCGAGGTGCTGCCCGAGGCAGCCTTCCTGCTCTCGGCGGCGCAGGCGTTCGACCAGTACGCCGGCGAGCTCGACGCTTCGTCGAACGAGTGGCAGCCGAGCGACTCCGACGCGTTCACGGCTCTCGTCGTGATGGTGCCGACCATGAGCGAGTACTTCGGCCAGTGGAAGGAGTCGCGGTTCGTCCAGGGAGACGCGGCGACCTCGGACTCGTTCAACGTGGTCTCGAGGCTCTCCGACATCCGGGACATCCTGGGCGGGCTGGACATCATCTACGGCGGCGTCCAGCCGCTCGTGGCGACGGTCGACGAAGGGCCAGAGCAACCAGACCGGGCAGGAGCTCGACGACCTGATCGCGTTCATCGAGCGACCTGCTACGACCAGGAGCAGGCGGGCGACACATTCACGCCGGAAGAGGCCGACACGCTCGGCGCCGAGGCGCAGGAGCGGGCGACGGCGATCGCCGGGCAGGTCTCGCAGGCGGCAGCCGAGCTCGGGATCGCGATCGAGCAGTAGGTGCCGTGCGCCGGCGGGCCCCGCGCATCGTCCTGAGCCTCGTCGCGCTCGTCGCGGCAGGCGCGCTCGCTGTTGCCGCACTCGCGGCGGCGGCCGACACGGCCCCGCCCTGGCGAGCTCGCCGGGGAGCTGCGCACGCTCCTCGCCGACGCCGAGAAGACGCTCATCCTCGACGGGCCCGAGGAAGCGGTCGCGCACGTCGACGCTGCCCGGCCCGTGGCGGAGTCGCTCGCCGAGCTCATCAGGCCCGCTGCGCCCGCAGCCGCCGGTGATCTTCTCGCCGCAGTGGAGCGGGCCGCCGCGGCGCGCCGCGGCGGGCTCCGGCGTCGAGCTGGCGATCGCCCGGGCCGAGGCGCGGATGGCCGTGCTACGCGGGAGCCTACGAGGCCGTCGCCGCCGCCATCGCGGCCGGTGACGTCGCCTCCGCGCGCGCCTGGCTGCTCGTGCGGGAGTTCCGCAAGCCGACGCGCTTCTCTCGCCCGGGAGCCGACGCGACGCTGGCGCTCGGGGCGCTCGCGGCGGAACCACGACCCCCGAAACGGCGCTGGCGGCGGTACGCGCCGACCTGCTCGACACCTACCAGGCTCGGCTGAACGCCTGCGCTCGAGGCGGCCGACCAGGCCGTCGAGCGCGGGCTTCGCAACCCGGGCGGCGAGCGAGGCGACGCTGGCGGCCGGGCTACGCCGGCATCCTCGCGCCGGCCTACCGCGAGCAGCGCGGAGCGGCCGCAGCGGCCGGCCTCGACGAGGCTGCGCAGGCGCTTGCCGCGGCTGCGCTCGCCGGCGACGAGACCGCCTACGACGAGGCGCGCGCCTCGCTCGACGAGGCGCTGGCGGGCTTCCGCGCCGCGCCGCTGTCCGCCGAGGAGGAGGAGCGCCGGGCGGGCCAGTTCCTGCGCTTCCTCGCGCTCGTGCCGGTCGAGTACGGCCGCGGGGTCGACGACGGCCGGGTGACGCTCGACTTCGAGGTGCAGGAGGCGATCACGTTCCGGGACGGCGCCGCCCAGGCCTACGCCGATCTCGAAGCCGCCCTGGCCAGGCGCGACGCAGCCGCGACGGCGCGCATCGGCGTCGTCGTCGACGAGCTCGGCAGCGCGCTCGCGCTGGCGGCGCGGGGTGAGCAGGTGGCCGATCCCGAGCGCGTCGAGGCGCTGGCGGAGGAGGCGCTCGACCCTCGCGGACGGCATCTTCCCGGAGGCGTGGAAGGACACCGAGGCGGCCGACTTCGACGTCATCCGCACGTCCCTCGACCGCGTCGAGGGCGCCATGGCGGCCGGCGAGTGCGGGAAGGCCGAGCAGGCGCGCCTCGAGGCGTACGCGTTCTTCGAGTTCGGCCCCGAGCAGCGGCTGCGGGGGCTGGCGCCCGAGCTGTTCGTCAGCGTCGAGGGGCTGTTCTGGTACGGCGAGGGCGATCACGCCGGCCTGGCGCAGCTGCTCGCGCGGAAGTCGGCGCCGCGAGGAGGTGAAGGCGACGCGAGCGGCTCTCGACGAGGCGCTCGCCGACGCGGAGGCCGCGGTCGGCTCCGGGCCGCAGTCGACGTTCTGCCGTCGTCACCAACACCGCGATCATCGTCTTTCGCGAGGGCCTCGAGGCGGTGCTGATCCTGGCCGCGCTGACCGCGGGCATGGTCGGCGCGCAACGGCGCTTCCGCCGGCCGCTCCTACTCGGGCGCGGCCGGCGCCCTCGTCGCGTCGGTCGCGACGTTCGTCGTGGCGCAGACGGTGCTCGAGCTCGCTCACGCGCTACGGCGAGAAGCTCGAGGCCATCGTCTCGCTCGTCGCGATCGCGGTGCTGCTCGTGATCCTCAACTGGTTCTTCCACAAGGTGTACTGGAGCGAGCACCTCGCCGGGCTGCACGGCAGGAAGAAGACGCTGCTCCGAGGCGCCGGGCTCACCGCCGCCGCCGCGCAGGTCGCGGGCCTCGCGATGCTCGGCTTCTCGGCTGTCTACCGCGAGGGCTTCGAGACGGTGCTCTTCCTGCAGGCGATCGTGCTGGAGGCCGGCGTGGGGCCCGTCGCCGAGGGCGTCGCCCTGGGGCTCGCCGGCGTTGCCGTCATCGCCGTCGCGACGATCGCCCTCCAGCGCAAGCTTCCGCACAGGCGCATGCTCGAGCTGACCGGCGTCCTCATCCTCGCCGTCCTCGTCGTGATGGTCGGGAAGACCGTGCAGGTCTGCCAGGTCGTCGGCTGGCTGCCCGTGCACGCCGTCGACGGCGTCCGGCTTCCGTACTGGGTGGGCGCGTGGTTCGGCGTCTTCCCGACCTGGGAGGGCATCGCCGCGCAGGCCGCCGCCGTGGCCCTCGTGGTCGGGAGCTATGTCGCCGCCGAGCGCCTGCGCGCACGGCGGCGGCAGCGCCTGCTCGCGCCCGCCGACCTTCGGCCGCTCCCGCGTACCCCCGAGCGCGAGCCCGAGCGCGTCGAGACGCCTGCGTGAAGGACGCCGAGCTCGGCCTCCGGCCCCGGCGCCGCGAGGCCCCGTTACCGTGGGGGCGTGCGGATAGCGACCTGGAACGTCAACTCGATCAAGCAGCGCGTGCCGAGGCTGCTGCCCTGGCTGGACGAGCGGCGGCCGGACGTGGTCTGCCTCCAGGAGACCAAGCTCGCGGACGACGCGTTCCGCGACCTCCTCGGAGAAGAGCTCGCCGGCCGCGGCTACGCGGTAGCGGCTCACGGCGAGGCGACCTGGAACGGGGTGGCCGTCCTCTCGCGAGTGGGCCTGGAGGACGTCGAGAAGGGACTTGCGGGCGCGCCGGGCTTCCCACATCCGGAGGCGCGGGCGGTGTCCGCCACCTGTGACGGGATACGCGTGGTCTCCGTGTACGTGCCGAATGGCCGTGTCCCGGACTCCGAGCACTACCGGTACAAGCTCGACTGGCTGGGCTCGCTGCGAGAGATGATCGCCGCCGGTCCCGAGGCGACGATCGTGTGTGGCGACATGAACATCGCACCGACCGACGACGACGTGTTCGATCCGGACGCCTACGTCGGCCAGACCCACGTCACGGCGCCGGAGCGGGCGGCCCTGGCCGAGCTGCAGGCGCTCGGGTTGCGCGACGTCGTCCGCGACCGGTGGCCGAACGAGCGTGTCTTCACCTACTGGGACTACCGGGCAGGCATGTTCCACCAGGACCTGGGGATGCGAATCGATCTGGTGCTGGCCAGCGCGCCCGTTGCCAAACGCGTTCAGGCGGCATGGGTGGACCGGAATGCCCGGAAGGGCACCGGCCCGAGCGATCACGCGCCGGTCATCGTGGACCTCGACGAGGCGCGGGACGGGGACATCGGCCCGGTCGTGCCGCCGCCTTCGAGGCCGGTCACGAAGCCGGGAGCGAAGAGGCTGCCGCAGCAGCGCAGGCCTCGTGCGCTCAAGCTCTGGCCCCGTGTGAGCGGATTGCCTCGTCCCGCCTGCTGTCGCGCCAGGCGGGGTGCCGCGCCGCCGAGCTCGAGCGCCCCGGCGGCGAGCCGCCTCCGCCCGCCGGGTAGCATCCGCGGCGTGATCGACCTTCGCTCCGACACCGCCACGCTTCCCACCGCCGGCATGCGGCGGGCGATCGCCGAAGCCGAGGTCGGGGACGAGCAGCGCCGCGAGGACCCGAGCGTCAATCGCCTCGAGGAGCGCGCCGCCGCCCTGCTCGGCCACGAGGCGGCCATCTTCCTGCCCACCGCCTCGATGGCGAACCAGATCGCGCTCAAGCTCCTCTCCCAGCCGGGTGAGGAGGTCATCGCCGAGGAGCTCGCGCATGTCATCCGCTACGAGGCCGGAGGGCCGGCGTTCCACTCGGGCCTCGTGATCAAGCGGATCGCGGGCCGCCGCGGCCTCTTCGGCCCCGAGGACGTGAGGCCGCTGGTAAACGACCCTGCGATTCCCCACCTCGCGCCCACGCGCGTGCTCTCGCTCGAGAACACGAGCAACGGCGGCGGCGGCGTCGTGTGGCCGCTCGACCAGGTTCGCGACGTCTGCGGCGAGGGACGCCGCCACGGGCTCGCGCTGCACCTGGACGGCGCCCGGCTCCTCAACGCCTCGGTCGCGAGCGGTGTCCCCGCGGCCGATTACGGCCGGGAGTTCGACACCGTGACGCTGTGCCTCTCGAAGGGCCTCGGCTGCCCGCTCGGGGCGCTGCTCGCGGGATCGGAGGACCTGATGGCGAGAGGGCGGCGCCTCAAGCATCTCTTCGGCGGCGCCATGCGCCAGGCGGGCATCGTCGCCGCGGCGGGGGTCTACGCGCTCGAGCACCACGTCGACCGGCTGGCCGACGACCACGCGAACGCCCGCCGGCTGGCGGAGGGTCTCGCGGAAGGGGGGCTCCCGGTCGATCCGGGCGAGGTGGAGACGAACTTCGTGCTGCTCGACTGCCCGGCGCTCGGGCTCACCGTGCAGGAGTGCGCGGCGCCGTCTGCGCGACGAGGGCGTGCTGTTCTCCGCGGCGGCGCGGCCGGGGCATCTCCGCGCCGTGACGCACCTCGACGTCTCGGCGGGCGGCATCGAGCAGGCGATCGCCGGCGCCGTGCGCGCCCTGGCGCCGGCGGCTGCGCGCGTCGCCTGACCGTTCGGGCTTGTCAGTGGTTGACCGACGCGATGCCGGCGCGCCCGTGAGTGCGCACGTGCTCGTCGTCGTTGACGAGCCAGGCATGCCCGAACTCGCTCATGGCCTGGATGATCGGCAGGAGCGCCGAGCCCTTCGCGCTCAGCTCGTACTCGACCCGGGGCGGCGACTCGGGATAGCTCTGCCGCCCGACGATGCCCTGACGCTCGAGCATGTCGAGCCGCTCCGACAGGGTACGAGGGCTGATGCCGGGGCAGGCCCGCTCGAGCTCGGAGAACCTGCGCGGGCCCTCCGAGAGGTCGTGCACGATCACCGCCGTCCATTTCGAGCCGATGATGTCGGCCGTACAGGCGACGGCGCACTCTGCGTCATGAACCGGTCGCATCGTGCGCATAGACGCATGGTAGCGGCCTCCGCGGCCGGTGTCGGTACGGCTACCTCCCCTGGGGGACTGAGGTCACGTCCAGGGGGGAGGGTTGTGCACCCAGCGCCCCGCGACCATCGTCGCGACGACCTCCACGTCGCGTAGCTCGTCGGCCGGGCACGTGACCGGGTCGCGGTCGAGCACGACGAGATCGGCGAGCCGCCCGGGCACGAGCGTTCCCCGGCGGCGCTCGTCGCCCGAGAGGAAGGCCGGGTTGACCGTGCTCGCGGCGAGCGCCTGCTCGACTGCGAGCGCCTGCTCGGGCCGCCATGGCTCGCGCTCGTCCAGCGTCCGTAGGACACCGGCGCGTATGCCGGCGAGCGGGTCGAGCTCCTCGATCGGGGCGTCGGACCCGTTGGCGAGCAGCGCGCCGGAGTCTGCAAGCGTCCTGTACGCGTAGGCACCCTCGAGGCGATCGGCCCAGTGCCGCTCGGCGAGGTCGCGATCCGACGGGGCGTGGCTGAGCTGGATCGAGCACGCGATGCCGAGCTGGGCGAAACGCGGCGCGTCCTCGAGGTTCAGGCACTGGGCGTGCTCGACGCGCTGGCGCAGTCGGCGCGGCCACCACTCCCCACGCGTCGCCTCGAAGGCGTCGAGCGCCTCCCGGTTGGCTCGGTCGCCGATTGCGTGGACGGCGACGGGCCAGCCGGCTCGAGCCGCCCTGCTGACGACGGCCGCGAGCTCCTCTCCGCTCGTGATCCGGACACCGGAGCCGTCGAGAAGCCAGGCGGTGCCCGAGCCGAGGGCGCCGTCCATGAACGCCTTCAGGTAGCCGATCCGGAACCAGTCGTCGCCGATCCCGGAGCGCAGGCCCAGCGCCTCGAGCTCGTCGAGCCGCTCGTGAGGCAGCGATTGCCAGACCCGCAGCGTGAGCGCTCCCTCCTCGTGCAGCCGCTGCCAGAGCCGCGGTGCGCCGAGCCAGCCGTCCTTGTCGTGGATCGCGGTGACGCCACGCGCGTGCGCGAGCCGGATCCCCGCGCGCATGGCGTCCAGGTACTCGTCGTCCGTCACCGCGATGAGGTCGTGGAAGCGCCAGGCGGACTCCTCGCGCAGCACTCCCGTCGGCTCGCCGGCCTCGTCGACCTCGACGACGCCGCCGCGGGTGGCGAGGTCGCCGTCCGCGCGGGCGAGGCCAGCCGAGCTCAGCCAGAGCGAGTGGTCGTCCTTCGACCACAGCGCCACGGGCGTGTCCCCGCTGAAGGCGTCGAGATCGTGGCGCGCCGGCTCACGCCCCTCGAGCCAGTCCGCGCTGCGCCAGCCGTAGCCGACGAGCCAGCCCGGGGACGTCTGCGTGGCGAGCGCGTCGCGGACGCGTCCGAGCGCCTCGTCGAGCGAGGCGCAGCCTTCGAGGCGGACCTGCCGCTGGGCGAGCGCCCAGGTGGGGAAGTGCACGTGCGAGTCGGTGAAGCCCGGGAACGACGCAGCGTCCGCCCAGGTCGACGCGCTCCGGAGTGGGGAGGGCCGTCTCGTGCGTCCCCACGGCCCCGGCGATGCGCTCCCCTGCGATCGCGAGCGCGCGTGCCGTCGGCAGCGCGGCGTCCATCGTCCTGATCGTGCCGCCCTCGAGGATCACGGGCAGAATCTACCGCGCGTGTACCAGCTCGTCCCGGCAACCGAGGTGGAGCGCCGGCTCGGCGCCTTCCAGGAGGCGCTGCGAGAGCACGGGCTGGACGGCGCCGTGCTCGTCCAGTCCGTCGACCTCTACTACTTCACCGGCACGACGCAGAACGCCCACCTCGTCGTCCCTGCCGAGGGCGAGCCCGTCCTGCTCGTGCGCAGAACGCTCGAGCGAGCACGGGCCGAGTCGCCGCTCGAGCGAATCGAGGCGCTCCGCTCGCTGCGGGATCTCGCCGCGGCGCTGGACGGGGCCGGTGTCTCGGGCGGTCGGCTCGGCTTCGAGCTCGACGTGCTGCCGGCGCTTCGCTACCTCGACTACGCGAAGCGGCTCCCGGCGTTCGAGCTCGCAGACTGCTCGGGCCTGATCCGGGGCCTGCGGGCGGTGAAGAGCGCCTGGGAGCTCGAGCGCATCCGCGAGGCCGCGCGCCATGGTCGCCGGCGTGGACGAGTGCGTCGCGCGGCGTGCTGCGCGAGGGGATGACAGAGATCGAGCTCGCCGCCGAGGTCGAGGCCTGGCTACGGCGCCAGGGGCACCAGGGTGTCATCCGGATGCGGGCGTTCAACGGGGAGGTGCACTACGGCACCATCGCGGCAGGCCCTGCCGCCGCCGAGCCCGGCGGGACGGACACCCCTCTCGTCGGGGTCGGCCCGAACCCCTACGTCGCCAAGGGGCCCTCGTCCCGGCCGATCGAGCGGGGCGAGCCGGTGATCGTCGACTGTCTCGGCTCGTCGCGCGGCTACATGGCCGATCAGACGCGCACGTTCTCCCTCGGGCCGCTGGCGGCACACCTGCGCGAGGCGTACGACACGTCGCGTCGCGATCATGCGCGGGGTGGCGGCCGCGGCGCGCCCCGGGGTCACCGGAGCGAGCCTTTGGGAGCTCTCCATCGAGCTTGCCGGCCCGCTGCGCGACCACTACGCGAGCGCAGGGCGGATCTCCTTCGTCGCGCACGGATTCGGCCTCGAGATCGACGAGCCGCCCTTCCTGGCGCGCGGCTACGACGTGCCGCTCGAGGAGGGGATGGTGTTCGCGCTCGAGCCGAAGCTCGTCTACGAGGGCGAGGGAGCCGTGGGCATCGAGAACTCCTACGCCGTGACCGCCGACGGCGTCGAGCAGCTGACGACCGCGCCGGAGGAGCTGATCGAGCTGTAGCGGCTTTGCGTCGGGCGTGGGTCGAAGGACGGCTAGAGCGCGCCCTCGACGCCGCTGAGGGTGTCGCGGACGTCGCGACTTCGCCTGGTCGGCTCCCTTGCCGCCGACGAGCGTGTCGCGGCCGGGGCCGCCGTACAGCCTGTCGGCGCCGCGCCCGCCGTAGAGCTTGTCGCTGCCGCCGCCGCCGTGGATCCGGTCAGCGCCGCCGAGCCCGTACAGCTTGTCGTTGCCGCCGAAGCCGCAGATGACGTCGGTGCCCTTCGTACCCTTGAGGACGTCGGCGCCGCTCGTGCCGGTGATCGTGCAGATGTCGTAGCTGCCGCCCGAGCCGCCCGCCGCCGCCGCCGGAGCCGCCGCTGCGCTGCGTCTTCTCGAACGTGACGGTCACGCTCGAGGCGCCGTCGGCGGTGACCACACATGGCTGCGTCGGGCGCAGTACCGTCGCAGGCGCCGCCCCAGGCCGCGACCTGTGAGTCGTCGGCGGGCGTGGCCGTCAGCGTCACTGCCGTGCCCTCGAGGAAGCCGCCCTCGCAGTCGCTGCCGCAGTCGATGCCGGCCGGGTCGCTGGTGACCGTGCCGCGGCCGGTGCCGAGCGTCTCGACCGTGATCGTCTCGGTGCCGCCGCTTCCCGTCTCCTGAACGGCGGTATCGACCTTGACCTGGTTGCTGTTCAGAGGCGCGGTGTCGGTGGCCTCGCTCGTGGCGCTGAAGAAGGCGCTGGCCGTGCCCGCGTGCCCGGCCTGATGACGATGTCGACGACGCTGGACGCGCCGTTGTCGAGGTCGCCGAGGTCGCAGACGAGCTCGCTGCTGGCGGCGTCGCCGCACGTGTCCGGCGTATCCGAGACGAACTCGGCGCCGGTGGGCAGCTTGACCGTGAGCTTCGCGGTCTTCGCCTTGTCCGGCCCGAGGTTCTTGACGGTGCGCTGTACGTGAGCTCGTTGCCGACGGACGTCGGGTCGGGCGAATCGGTGACAGTCACCTCGAGGTCGGCGACGGCAACGGTGATCTCGAGGTTCCAGCACACGAGCGTGCCGGTCTCGCCGTTGTCGGAGTCGTCGACGATCTTGAGCGTCCAGTCGCCCTCGGCCGGCTTGCCGTCGAATGCGCTCAGCGGGTTGTCGGGCTGGAAGGAGCCGGCGAACGGCAGCTGCGCCGGAGCTGATGGCTGTCGTCGCCTCGTCGTCAAGGCGGGTGAGCGTCGTCGCGTTGGTGCAGTCGGCGCCGGTGCCGAAGTCGTCGCCATCGTCGCCGTTGTCCTCGATGACCTGGACGGTGACGCCCTCGTGCGTGAGCCACATGTCGAGATCGGAGTCCCGGGTGTGGTCGATGCGGAGGTGGAGGTTGACGTCGGTGATCTTCGCGTTCTCGAATCCGGGGCCGAGATCGACGTCCGAGAGCTCGTTCTCGAGCGATGAGCCGGCCGCTCGGCGGAATCACCAGGTTGACGACGCCGCTCGAGATAACGGATGGCGCGGCCGAGACGGCGCCCGCCGAATGCGAGCGCCGCGACGGCCGCGCCTGCGACGAGGAACCTGATGAGCGTTCGCCTCATGCAACCCCGACTATCGGCTCGAGCGCTCGGGAGCTTTAGCTCTCCAGGGGCCCGATCCCTCGGAATCGGGGAGCGAGCCAACTACAATCCGTCTCGTGGCGCACGACTGGCTCTCGGACGAGCAGCGGGAGCTGCGCGACCTCGTCCGCCAGGTCGCGGCGGAGCGGGTGGCGCCCCGGGCGGCCGAGATCGACGCGACGGGGGAGTTTCCGTGGGACGTCGTCGAGGCGCTGCGCGAGGCGGAGATCCTGGCGCTCCCGTTCGAGGAGCGCCACGGTGGCACCGGGACCGGCTCGCTGATGCTGCTCGTCGCGATCGAGGAGCTGTCGAAGGTATGCGCGACGACCGGCCTGATCCTCGCGGTGCAGTCTCTCGGCGCGATCGCGCTCGACCTCCACGGCTCGGAGGAGCAGAAAGCGCGCTACGTGCCGCGGCTCGCCTCCGGGGAATGGCTGTCGGCCTACGCGCTGACCGAGCCGGGGTCTGGGAGCGACTCGGCGGCGATGCTGACGACGGCGCGCCGCGACGGCGACGAGTACGTCCTCAACGGCTCCAAGCGGTTCATCACGAACGCGGGCGTGGCGAAGCTCTACACCGTGTTCGCGAAGACCGATCCGGAGGCGGCGCACCGAGGCATCAGCTGCTTCCTCGTCGAGGCGGACACGCCCGGCTTCGAGGTCGGGAGGATCGAGCCGAAGATGGGGATCAAGGGCTCGACGACCGGCGAGCTGTTCCTCACCGACTGCCGCGTGCCGGCGGAGAACAGGATCGGCGAGGAGGGCGACGGCTTCCGCATCGCGATGCGCGTCCTCGATCGCTCGCGCCCGGGGGTCGGAGCGCAGGCGCTCGGGATCGCCCAGGGCGCGACCGACTACGCGCTCGAGTACTCGCGCTCGCGTGAGACGTTCGGCCGGCCGATCGCCGACCACCAGATGATCCAGGCCATGCTGGCGGACATGGAGACGAAATGCGCCGCCGGCCGGGGGCTCCTCTACCGGGTCGGCAGGATGCTCGACGAGGGCGTCGACGGGCCCGAGCTGACGAAGGCCTCGGCGCAGGCGAAGCTCTACTGCTCCGACATCGCGATGGAGGTGACGACCGACGCCGTCCAGATACTGGGCGGCTACGGCTACATGCGCGAGTACCCGGTCGAGCGGATGATGCGCGACGCGAAGATCACCCAGATCTACGAGGGCACGAACCAGGTGCAGCGGCTCGTGATCGCGCGCGAGATGCTGCGCGAGGAGCGCGCCTTCCTGCTCGCGGGCGTGTCGTAGGCGAAGACATGGCCGAGCGTGTCGCCGCCCCTCCGCTCGTCACGAGGCCGCTCGCGGTCGCCGGGCGGGCTCGCCGCACCGTGTCGGGGGCGCTGCTCGCGCCCCTCTACCGGCTCTACACCGACCGCCTCCGCCATCAGGTGCGGCAGGCGGTCGTTCCCCACCACGTCGCGGTCATCCTCGACGGCAACCGCCGCTGGGCGACCGAGGCCGGGCTGCGAGACCTGAGCGACGGTCACCGGCAGGGCGCCGACAAGATCGACGACCTGCTCGACTGGTGCTCCGACCTCGGGATCGGCGAGGTGACGCTCTGGGCGCTCTCGGGGGAGAACCTGGCCAGGCGAGCCGGCGAGCTGGCGGCGCTGCTCGACGTCGTGGCCGAGAAGCTCGACTCGCTCGTCGAGCACGCGTCCAGGCGGCCGATGCGGATCCGGGTCTTCGGGCGCTTCGACGGCTTTCCGCCTCGCCTGCTCGAGGCGATCGAGCAGGCCGAGGCGACGACCGCGCGATACGGCGGCTTGCGGCTCAACATCGCGCTCGGGTACTCGGGCCGCGACGAGCTGGTCGACGCGTGCCGCGCGCTCGTCAGCGGCGCTCGCCGGGCGCGGAGTGACGCGCCGAAGGGATGGCGGAGCACGTCACCGAGGACACGCTCGAGGCGCATCTGTACACGGCCGGCGCGCCCGATCCCGACCTCATCATCCGCACGAGCGGCGAGGTGCGCCTGTCGGGCTTCCTCCCCTGGCAGAGCGCCCACAGCGAGTTCCACTTCACGGACGTCTACTGGCCCGCGTTCAGGGAGCTCGACTTCCTGCGTGCGCTCAGGACCTACCAGCAGCGCGAGCGCAGGTACGGGCGTTAGCCGACCCGGCCCTGTCGGGCCGGCGCGCTCGCGCAGCTGCTCGAGCGTGCGCCCGACGCGTCTGGCCTTCGTGTCCGCCCGTTTCGCCTCGGCGATCCAGTTCGCGTACTCGCGCCGATGGCTCGGCGAGAGCGCGTCGAACGCGGCCTGCGCCGCGGCGTCGCCCGCCAGCGCGGCTGCGAGCTCGTCCGGGATGTCTACCGGCCTCGGCTCCTCGTCGAGCTCGAGCTCGATCGTGAGGAGATCGCCGTCCGAGATGCCCGCCGCCTCTCGCACCTCGCGGTTGAAGCCCAGGTAGTCGACGCCGCCGTAGCGGGCGAGCCTGGTGCGGAACGTGTGGCCGTTGACGGTCGCGCGGACGGGGGCGCGCACCCTCCCGAAGGCTGCGTTCGGGTCGAACGGGACGACGACCGTGTGCCCGCCCGAGGCGTTCTTCGACACGCGCGCCGCGAAGCGCGGCACGCCGTCAGCCGGACGCGGCTTCGCGCAGCGCCGCCTTGTGGGCGCGCTTCGCGGCCTGGTACTCGGCCAGCCTCTGCGGCGAGTCGACGTCGCCGAGGCAGAAGTGGTTCGCGGCGACCTCCTCCCAGCCGGCCGGGCGGATGCCCAGGCGCTTGCCCAGCACCGCGGCGAGCGACCGCACCTTCATGTCGCCGAAGCCGGGCAGGCCTCGGAGCCGCCGGTCGAGGTCGGCGCCGTCGACAGCCTCCTCCCAGACGCGAGACGGCGTCGCCTCCGTACTCGTCGACGACGACCTGGCAGAGCTCCTGCGTGCGCCGGGCCATGTTCGCCGGGAAGCGGTGCAGGGCCGGCTTCCGGCGAAAGACCTCCTCGAGCAGGGCGGGATCCATGCCCGCGATCTCGGCGGCGTCGAGCGCGCCCAGCCTGCGCTTCAGCTCGAGCGGGCCCGAGAACGCCTTCTGCAGCGGCACCTGCTGGTCGAGCACGAAGCCGACGAGCAGGGCGAGCGGCTCCTCGACGAGCAGCCGGTCGGCCTCGTCGTCGCCGGTGAAGTACAGCCGGTCGTCGGCGGTCGTCGCCATGCGGCGAGTGTAGCGCCGGCGCGGCGACCACTGCGACGTTTTCAGGCCGAGCCCGCCCGCTGCTGGAGTCTCCTGTCGTGCGCGGCCGCCGAGGCGTTGGCTTGTTTTTCTCACCCGCCGTAAGGCCTTCGGGCTGTCGGC
Organism: uncultured Thermoleophilia bacterium; assembly: GCA_963838105.1. Taxonomy (GTDB): domain Bacteria; phylum Actinomycetota; class Thermoleophilia; order Gaiellales; family Gaiellaceae; genus CAWJNF01. The sequence continues at coordinate 100,113 of CAWIQC010000034.1, forward strand.
GGCCGAATTGTCACGATCGCGTGCGAAAATCGTTGCGGATCGCGTGAGACCTGCGCGGCCCGGCCCCGTACCCTGGAAGCGGGACCGCGGGTCCCCCACCCAGGGCGGGGGACTGCGCGCGGGCTGACGTCGGGTGGCCATCTTCTGCGCTCGCGCGTTTCCGCAACCGGTCCGGCGCCGGGAGGCGAGCGCGATACCCTGGGACGGTGGACGCGCTCGCGCCCTTCAGCCCGGCCGTGCGCTCGTGGTTCGAGCGGAGCTTCGCGGCGCCGACGCCGCCGCAGGAGCTCGGCTGGCCGATCATCTCGTCCGGCTGCCACACGCTGATCCAGGCGCCGACCGGATCCGGCAAGACGCTCGCAGCCTTCCTCTGGGCGCTCGACCGGGCCCGTCCGGGCGATGGCCTGCAGGTGCTCTACGTGAGCCCCCTGAAAGCGCTCAACTACGACGTCGAGCGCAACCTGCGGGGGCCGCTGGCCGGGATCGGGCTCGAGCTGAACGTCGCCGTGCGCACCGGCGACACGCCGCAGAAGGAGCGCGCGGAGATCCGCAAGCGCCCGCCCGAGATCCTGATCACGACGCCGGAATCGCTCTTTCTCATGCTGACGTCCCAGGCTCGCGAGATCCTGACGGGGATCGAGACGCTCATCCTCGACGAGGTGCACGCGGTCGCCGGGACGAAGCGCGGGGCGCACCTCGCTCTGAGCGTCGAGCGGCTCGAGCGTCTTCTGGAGGAGCCGATGCAACGCATCGGTCTGTCCGCCACCCAGCGACCGCTCGAGGAGATCGCGCGCTTCGTCTCCGGAGGCCGGCCGATCGAGGTCGTGGACGCCGGTCGCGCCAAGGAGCTCGACCTCGAGGTGGTCGTGCCCGTCGAGGACATGCGCGAGCTGCAGAGCACGGCCGGCCTCTCGACGCCGGTCATGGCAGACGGCGTCGAGATGGCTCCCGGGGTCGAAGGCTCGTCGCGGTCGATCTGGCCGTCGATCTACCCCGCGGTGCTCGACCTCGTCGAGCGGCACCGCTCGACGATCCTGTTCGTCAACAACCGCCGTCTCGCGGAACGGCTCGCCGTGCGCCTCAACGAGCTCGCCGAGAAGCCGATCGCCCGCGCCCATCACGGCTCGCTGGCGCGCGAGCAGCGCGTCGAGATCGAGGAGCTCCTGAAGCGGGGCGAGATCCCGTGCCTCGTCGCTACCTCGTCGCTCGAGCTCGGCGTCGACATGGGCGCGGTCGACCTCGTGATCCAGATCGAGTCGCCGAAGTCGGTGGCGCGCGGCCTGCAGCGCATCGGCCGCGCGGGCCACACGCTCGATGCGGTCTCGCGCGGCCGCATCTTCCCGAAGTTCCGCGGCGACCTGCTCGAGTGCGCCGTCGTCGCAAGGGGGATGGAGGAGGGCGCGATCGAGGAGACCCAGATCCCCCGCAACCCGCTCGACGTGCTGGCCCAGCAGATCGTGGCGGTCTGCGCCGACGAGGAGATCGGCGTGGACGAGCTGCACGAGCTCGTGCGGGGCGCCTGGAGCTTCCGCGACCTCTCCCGGGCGGCGCTCGAGAACGTGCTCGACATGCTCGCCGGCCGCTACCCGTCCGAGGAGTTCGCCGAGCTGCGCCCGCGGATCGTGTGGGATCGGATCAAGGGCGTCGTGCGCGGCCGGCAGGGTGCCCGGCGGCTTGCGGTGACGAACGCGGGCACGATCCCGGATCGCGGTCTTTTCGGCGTGTTTCTCGTCGACGGCGGCGGGCGCGTGGGCGAGCTGGACGAGGAGATGGTCTACGAGGCGCGCGAGGGCCAGACGTTCATGCTGGGCGCCTCGACGTGGCGCATCGAGGACATCACCAGAGATCGCGTCCTCGTCTCGCCGGCGCCGGGCGTCCCCGGAGCGGTGCCGTTCTGGAAGGGCGAGGGCACCGGCCGCCCGTACGAGCTCGGAGAGGCGATCGGCCGCACGGCGCGAGAGCTGGCTGCGCTCGCCGACGACGCCGCGGTCGCACGTCTCACGAGCCAGCACCGCCTCGACGCCCGCGCCGCCGCGAACCTCGTTACCTACCTGCGCGAGCAGGAGCAGGCCACCGGGGCGCTCCCGTCCGATCGGACGGTTGTCGTCGAGCGCTTCCGAGACGAGATCGGGGACTGGCGGCTCTGCATCCTGACGCCCTTCGGCAGCCGGGTGCACGCGCCCTGGTCGCTCGCCCTCGCCGCACGCCTGCGCGACTCGCTCGGGCTCGAGGTGAACGCGATCTGGTCCGACGACGGGATCGCGCTGCACCTCCCGGACGCCGAGGCGCCGCCGCCCACGACCGACGTGCTCGTCCCGCCCGGCGAGGTCGAGGACGTCGTCGTGCAGGAGCTCGCCGGCTCGGCGCTCTTCGGCTCGCGCTTCCGCGAGAACGCAGGCCGCGCTCTGCTCATCCCGCGACGGCGCCCCGGCCAGCGGACGCCGCTCTGGCAGCAGCGGCTGAAAGCGCAGGGCCTGCTGCAGGTGGCGCGCCGCTACTCGGACTTCCCGATCGTGCTCGAGACCTACCGCGAGTGCCTGCGCGACGTGTTCGACATGCCCGCGCTGCGCCGGCTGCTCGGTGATCTCGAAGCGCGCCGCCTCGACCTGGTCGAGGTAGAGACGGCCTCGGCGTCCCCGTTCGCGTCCTCGCTCCTCTTCGACTACGTCGCCACGTACATGTACGAGGACGACACGCCTATGGCCGAGCGCCGCGCGCAGGCGCTCGCCCTCGACCGCGACCTCCTGCGGGAGCTGCTCGGAGCCGAGGAGCTCAGGGACCTCCTCGATCGCTCCGCGATCCAGGAGGTGGAGGAAGAGCTTCGCGGACGGGCGCGAACCCCCGACGAGCTGCACGATCTCCTTCTGCGCCGAGGCGAGCAGCTGCTGGAAGACGTCGATCCCGCGCACGCGGAGGAGCTCGTCTCCGAGCGGCGCGCGATCTGGGTCGGGCTGGCGAGCGGGCGGCGGCTGATCGCCGCCGAGGACGCCGGGCGCTACCGCGACGCCTTCGGTGCCATGCCTCCCGGCGGGCTGCCGGGCGCGTTCCTCGAGAGCGACGAGGATCCGGTCGGCTTCATCCTCGTCCGCTTCGCCCGCGGCCGCGGGCCCTTCACGACGGCCGAGGCTGTGACCCGCTTCGGCATGGAGAGCGGGCGGATCGAGGACGCGCTCGCGCGCCTCGAGCGGGAAGGTCGGCTCGTGCGCGGCGAGCTTCGTCCCGGCGGCACGGAGCGGGAGTGGTGCGATCCCGACGTCCTGCGCCGACTGCGTCGCGCGACGCTGGCGCGCCTGCGGAAGGAGGTCGAGCCGGTCGAGCCGAGCGCGCTCGCCCGCTTCCTACCGGCCTGGCAGGGAGTCGATCGCCGCGCGAGCCTGCGCGAAGCGCTCGTGCCGCTCCAGGGCGTGTCCCTCCCTGTCCCGTTGTGGGAGTCGGACGTCCTGCCGCGGCGCGTGCCCGGCTACCGGCCCGAGCAGCTCGACCAGCTCTGCGCCTCCGGAGAGGTCATCTGGGTCGGCGCCGGGCTCGAGCGGGTTGCCCTCTACTACCGCGAGGACGCGCCCGCGCTCGGTCAGCCGGGCTCTCTACCCCCGCCGGAGGGCGAGGACGCCGAGCGTCTGCGAGCGGCCCTCGGCCGCGGAGCGTTCTTCTGGCACGACCTCCTCGACGCCTGCGGGCTCGAGGGCGAGGTCGCCCTCCCTGCCCTGTGGGAGCTCGTCTGGGCCGGCGAGGCCACGAACGACGCCTGGCAGCCTTTGAGGGCGAGCCGCCGCTACGCGGCGCCGCGACCCTGAGGCCGGGCCCGGAGCCGCCGATTCTCACGCCAGCGCGCCGACCGCGTGATGGCCACGCAGGGGAGGTGGTCTCTTACCCGCGGCCTCTTCGCCGGCGAGGTCGAGGCGCGGGCGCTCGCCGAGCTTCTGCTCGAGCGCCAGGGGATCGTGACGCGCGACGGGGTCCGCGGAGAGGGCGTGCCAGGTGGGTACGCGCCTGTCTACCGCGAGCTGCGTAAGCTCGAGACGGTCGGCGTCTGCCGGCGCGGCTACTTCGTCGAGGGGCTGGGCGGGGCGCAGTTCGCGCTGCCGGGCGCCGTCGAGCGCCTGCGGGAGCGGCCGTCGTCGGAGGAGGCCCCCGGGGCGCTCGTGCTCGCGGCGGCCGACCCGGCCCAGCCGTACGGCGCCGCGCTTCCCTGGCCGAAGCGCGCCGGCGGGCGCGCCTCGCGCGTCGCGGGCGCGTACGTCGTCCTGCTCGACGGCGAGCCCGCGCTCTTCGTCGAGCGCGGGGGCAGGACGCTCGTCCCGCTCCGCGAGCCGGAGCCCGACTGGATGCGCCCGGCGCTCACCGCGCTCGTCGAGCATGCTCGCCGGACGGCCGGCGTCAAGCGTCTGGCGGTCGAGCGCTTCGACGGCGCTCCGATCACCGAGACCGATGCGCTCGACCTACTCGTCGAGGCCGGGTTCCGCGCCGGCCCGCGACGCGCCGTCCTTCGCAGCGGCTGAAGCTCTGGGGTCAAGTCTTGCATACGCACATAAGGGCGGTCTGCCCGATGGCTTATGCTGCTATGCAAGACTTGACCCCGGGCTTTGAGACGGCGACTTAGCCGTGCGGGCCGAGGTCTCTCGTCCGGACGTGCTCGACTGACTGCGCGATCAGTGATCGCAGCACCTGAGGGTCGGCGTCGTCGAGTCGCTTGAGGTACAGGCACGCCTTGCCCGTCGAGTGCTTGCCGAGTCGGCCGAGGAGCTCCTGGTACTTCGCCGAAGCCGTCCACGATGTACAGCGTCAGGTTCTGCTTCCGGGGCGAGAAGCCGACCACGGGCCACTCGCCTTCGCGGCCGCTGCCGTAGCGGTAGCGGTAGCGGCCGAAGCCGACGATGCTCGTTCCCCACATCGTGGGCTGCTCGCCGGTGATCTCCTCCATGAGCGCGCAGACGGCGATCGCGTCGCCGCGCCGGCGCTCGTCCGGCACCGAGGCCAGGAACGCCTGCACATCCGCGTCGTTCGGCTTCGTCTTCGGCTCGGCCACGTCGGACCTCCTCCGGTCAGGTTGGGCGAGCGTACTACCCGACCGCCGGGCTACCCAGATGTGACCTCGATGCTCCAGCGGTTGAGCTTGCCGACGTCGCGCTGGGCCGTGTCCGCCGCGGTGAGGCGCCACGTCCCGCCGGCATCGCTGCCGCGCAGCGCCGCCAGCGCAGGCAGGTCGGCGGCCCGCCATGTCCTGAGGATGTTGTCGGCGTCGCGTCCGGTGTGGTCGTGCAAGACGATGGCGCTGCCGCCGGGAGGCGTGAGCGCGACGCGGAGGTCGCCGATCCACGGATGCGTGATGTCCACGGCGACGGCGATGTCGTCGATCGTCCCGTTGGTGACCGAGAGCGTGCGCGTCACACCGCCCGGGTCGTCGTCCGGAATCGTCGCTCCTGCCTCGTCGGCCACGGAAGTCACCTCGCTCGAGACGGCGAGATCGAGGTTCCAGGCGCGCAGCGTGCCGGTGTCCCGCCTGGCGAGATCCTGCACGCGGAGTGTCCAGTCGCCGCGCGCCGGGCGGCCGACGAAGGACGCGAGCGCGGGGAGGGCGGTCGTGTCGAAGACGCGCTTGATGTCGTCCTGGCTCGAGCCGCTCCGGCTGTGCAGGACGACGGCGAGCCCATCCGGCGCGAGCAGCGTGACGCGCAGGTCGCCGATCCACGGGTGCACGATGTCGACGCCGACACGGATCGACTCGACGCTGCCGTTCGAGTCCACCCCGATCCGGTCCTCGATGCCGGTCGCGTCGCCGTCCGGGATCGGCTGTGTCCGGTCGTGACTCGAGCGCGAGGTCACGTCTCGCCGGCGCTGCCGGGACCGCCTCGGCGACGGCCGCAGCGGCATCGACTCGCCCATGGCCGAACCAGGGGCTCCACGAGCCGTCCGCGCTGCCGTTCTCGGCAAAGGCGCCGAGGTGGAAGGGTGCGATCGGAGAGACGTCCCAGGAGGTGTCCTGGTCGAAGGAAGCCGGAGGAGTACGCGGGTACGCGTCCATGACGAGATCCTTGGAGGCGGTTCGCTTGAGAATCGAAGCGACGCCGACGGCGGTCAGCTCGGGATTCGCCGAGATCACGAGGGCGGCGATGCCGGCGACGAGGGGCGTGGCGCTCGACGTCCCGCCGAAGCGGTCGGTGAGGCCGCTTCCGGTCGCTGTCGTGACGCCGAGCCCCCGGACGGTGAGGCGCCCGAAGCGGTGGCTGTTGCTGCTGGGCGCGCAGAGCTCGATCCCGGTGCCGTAGTTCGAGTAGTGGCTCCGCTGCGCCGTGCTCGCGAGCGCGGCCACGTGCATGACGCCGGCGACGCCGACCAGGTTGTTCCGGAAGCGCCTGGCCTTCTGGACGCCCACCCAGACGGGGCTCGCGCCCGACTGGTCCCAGCCGTTCGTATACGGGACGTCGACGTTCGCGTCGTGCTGGATGGGACAGGCCTCGTTTCCCGCCGCCCAGAGAAAGAGGATGCCCCTGCCGCGGCGCCCGCCGATCTGCGCGAGCGACGCGATCCGGTCGCGCACCATCGGCGCCCGCAGGTTCGTGGGGACGATCCCCCACGAGTTGGAGAGCACGTCGATGCGACCGGCGACGTAGTCGAGGACGGTCATGAGCTTCGAGTCGCTGATGAACAGGCTGCGACCCGAGGACTCCCACTTGATCGGGAGGAGCCGGCAACCGGGCGCGGCGCCCACGGTGACGAGCGCGTCAGCCTCGGCTGCGATCACGCCCGCGCAGGATGTCCCGTGGTTCGAGCCGGCCTGGTACATCTTCGCCGGGTCGGCGTCGGCGTCGCCGCGCCGCACGAGACGGGTGCCCTCGAAGTACCCCCAGCCGGCGAACTTGTCCGGGCTGTCGAAATCCTGGTGGTCGAGCTTGCAGCCGTCGTCGGTCACGCCGACGACGACCTCCGGCAGGCCGCCGTGGCCGAGGATCGCCCAGGCCTCCTCGCAGCGCGACGAGGAGCGTGGGTCGATCGCGGGGTCGACGCGGCGGGTGTGGAGGTGCCACTGGCGCACGTAGGCCGGGTCGGTCGGGGGTAGGGACTGATAGGTCGAGGCGCGGAGGTTGAGGTCGTGGTCGGCGCTCTCGACGAGCGGCTCCCGCTCGGTGAGCTCGACGATCAGCTTCACCGGGTTCATCCCGGTGTGGGAAGTGACCTGGTAGAGGAACTCGCGCGGCGAGTACTCCTCGAGCTGGACGAGCCCGTAGCGGCCGGCGAACTCGGCGAGCTGCTCGGCGGCGAGCGGCTCCGTGAACGTCACGAAGACGCGGTCGGTGATGAGGAACTCCTCGCCCGTGTCGGCGATCCGGTACGCGTGGTGCGTCGGGGCGAGCTCGCGGGCGCGGCGCATCGACGGCTCGAGATCCGTCCGGCGGACGGTGACGCGTGAGGAGCCTGACGACACCTGCTCCGCATCGTCGATGCCGAGCTCCGCCACCTCGTCCGGAAGCGCTCTGACGACGAACTGGTCCGGCTCCTTCTCGAGCTCCACCTTCTCGCCGTCGCGGTACGTGTAGGTCCTGTCCTCAGGCATGGAGCTCCTCCCGCCGTGGTCGCGTCCTGGCCGTCGTCCGGCGGGCGCAGCGTCGCGCGACCGGCGGTGTCAGCCTCCAGCTCGTGGGCCGCAGCAACGTGTCGAGGGACCGGTCGGTCACACCCCTCCCGTCGCTTGCCGCGCCACGGTAGGTGGGCGCCGCGCTCGTGTCAAGGGCTCGGACCGCGCCGCTCTATCCTTCGACCACGATGGAACCACCGGCCGCGCGGCCTCCCGCCTCGCCGGTCTGGCTCGACCCCTCCGAGCTGCGGATCGGCCTCGGTTGCATGCGGCTCTCGACTGACGCCGACCGAGACGAGCAGCGCGCCGTCGAGACCATCGCGGCGGCCGTCGACGCCGGCATCACCGTCTTCGACACCGCCCGGGCCTACGGGCGCGACGAGACCGAGCTCGGGCACAACGAGCGGCTGCTCGCTCGCGCTCTCGGTGCCTGCAACGCGCCCCTGGCGAGGATCGTCACGAAGGGCGGCATGACGCGACCTGGCGGCCGATGGGTACCGGACGGGCGGGCCCGCTCCCTCCGGGCTGACTGCGAAGCGAGCCTGGCCGCGCTCGCCGGCCTGCCGATCGACCTCTATCTGCTGCACGCTCCCGACCCTCGGGTTCCGTGGCGGACGTCGGTTCGCGCGCTCGCTCGGATCCACGACGAAGGGCTTGCCGCTCGTATCGGCGTGTGCAACGTCAATCGCGCGCAGCTCGACGAGGCGCTCGAGCTCGCCCCCCTGGCGGCGGTCCAGGTTGCGCTGAGCCCGTTCGACGACGCGGCGCTCCGCGGCGGTGTGGTCGAGCGCTGCCTCGAGGCCGGGTTGGTCGTCATCGCGCACTCGCCCCTCGGCGGCCCCCGCCGCGCCGGCCGCCTCGCCGGCGATTCCGCTTTCGCGCAGGTCGCGGCAGCGCGTGGGGCTACGCCGGCCGAGATCGCGCTCGCCTGGCTGCTGGATCTCGATGCGACGATCGTCGCGATCCCCGGCGCCCGCCGCCCGGAGACCGCACGGTCGGGCGCCGCCGCGGCGCGTCTCCAGCTGAGCGACGACGATCGTGGCGTGCTCACAACCGCCCCACCGCGCGCACGGGGCGCGGACCTCCGCGCCCGGCGCGTGGCGGGAGACGGCGAGGTCGTGCTGATCATGGGGATCCCGGGCGCGGGGAAGACGGAGGCCGTCGCCGACTACGTCGCGCGCGGATATCGGCGACTGAACCGTGACGAGACCGGAGGCTCGCTGCGATCGCTGGCACGTGCGCTCGACGAGGAGCTCGCGAGTGGGAAACGTCGCGTCGTGCTCGACAACACCTACCTGACGCGCGCGTCACGTAGCCACGTCGTCGACGCCGCGGTCCGCCATGCGCTGGCGACGCGCTGCGTCTGGCTCGACACGCCGCTCGCCCAGGCGCAGGTCAACCTGGTCGAGCGGCTGCTCGATCGCCACGGCGCGCCTCCCGGGCCGGACGAGCTGCGGCAGCTCGCGCGCCGCGAGGCAGGCGTCATGGCGCCGACGTCGCAGATGCGCGCTTTGCGCGAGCTCGAGCCGCCGGCTCCGGACGAGGGGTTCGACGCCGTCGAGGTCGTGCCGTTCGCTCGCGCGGCGCGAGCCCGAGCGTCGCCGAGCAGGCGTGTTCATCGCCGCCGCCGCGCTTCGCGGCGGCGGGTGGGAGCGCGTTCGTGCCGTGGGCGACCCCGGTGATCCGCGCCTCGTCTTCGACTGGAGCGCCGACGGCGTCGCCCACGGGCTCGACGATCTGGTCGCACGCCTCGCGGCCGAGGTTGAGGGCCCGGTGGAATCCGCCTTCTGCCCGCACGGAGGAGGCCCGCCCGTCTGCTGGTGCCGCCCGCCGCTCCCGGGACTGCCACTCGCGTTCGCGCGCACGCACGACGTCGATCCCGTGCGCTCGTTCGTCGTCGGGACCGGGCCCGCGCACGGCGCTCTCGCCGCGGCCCTCGGCGCGTCATACGTGGCGATAGATCCCGTCTGACACCGGCGGGGCGTCTCGCCCAGCAGGCGGCGTTGGCTTGTGCGATACCGCCCTATCCTTGAGGCACGATGGCGATGAACATCGCCCGGCCTCCGATCCCGTCGACTGCGCTGATCGGGCGCGAGGGCGAGATCGCCCGCGTGTGCGCGCTGCTGGCGGAGAGTCGGCTGGTGACGCTGACCGGACCGGGCGGGACCGGAAAGACGCGTCTTGCGCTCGCGGTGCTCGGCGAGCTCGAGGGGTCGTATCGGGACGGCGTGGCCTTCGTCGACCTCGCACCGCTCGCCGATCCTGCGCTCGTCCCCTCGGCAATCGCTCAGGCGCTGGACGTGCAGGAGGCGGGAGGCCGCCCGCTGGAGGAGACGCTCGCTGCCTTCCTCGGCCGGCGCGAGCTACTCCTCAGCCTCGATAACTTCGAACACCTGCTCGCGGCAGCGGCCCTCGTCTCGCGCCTGCTTACTGCCTGTCCCGGGCTCCGCGTGCTCGTTACCTCGCGCGCCTCCCTTCGCCTGGCCGGCGAGCGGGAGCACCGGGTTCCCCCACTCGAGCCTGCAGAGGCACAGGAGCTATTCGCCGTGCGCGCGCAAGCAGCGAAAGATCAGTTCATGGTCACCGAGGAGAACCGGGCTGCCGTCGCCGAGATCTGTGAGCGGCTCGACTGCCTGCCGCTCGCGATCGAGCTTGCGGCCGCGCGAATCCGGGCGCTGACGCCCGAGAAGCTCAGCGAGCGACTCGGCGAGCGTCTCCCGCTGCTCACGGAGGGACGCCGCGACGCGCCCGCCCGCCAGCGGGCGCTGCGGGCAACGATCGACTGGAGCCATGGCCTGCTCGGCGTGAAGGAGCAGGCCCTGCTCGCCCGGCTCTCGGTCTTCGCGGGTGGCTGCACGCTCGAGGCGGCCGAGTCGGTCTGCGACGCCGACCTCGACACGCTCGCGTCGCTCGTCGAGCAAAGCCTGCTCCGGGAGGAGGACGTCCACGGTCAGCCGCGCTACTCCTTGCTCGAGACAGTCCGTGAGTACGCGCTCGAGCGGCTGCAGGAGCGCGGTGAGGAGGAGGAGTACCGACGCCGGCATGCCGGACAGTTCCTCGTGCTCGCGGAGGAAGTGGAGTCGTCCTTGTACGGACCTGCGCACGGCGGGTGGCTTGACCGGTTCGAGAGGGAGCTCGACAATGTCCATGCCGCTGTTGGCTTCGCGCTCGACGCGCGCGAGGCAGAGCAGGCGGAGCGACTCGCGACGGCCTTCTCGGGCGCTCTTGTCGAGACGAGCCGGCCGCGCTCGTCCGCCCGGCTCGAGGAGGCGCTCGCGCTCGATGGCGCCGTACCGGCGGCCGTTCGTGCGAGGACGCTCGACGCGCTCGGGTTGGTGATGTTCAGGGACGGCGAGCTCGCGCGGGCGCGCGGATTGCTCGAGGAGGCGGCTCGCCTCTTCCGGTCGCTCGGAGACGAGGAGCGACTCACCCGCTCGCTCGCACTGCTCGTCTGGGTCATCCAGCAGAGCGACGAGGGCGACGCTGTGCTCCCGCTCGTCGACGAGACGTTAGAGCTCCTGCCGGCAATCCGGACGCCACAGGTTCAGTTCGAGGTGCGGATGTGGCTGGGCTGGGCGCTCGCCGAGGTCGGCGATCGCGATCGCGCGCTCGGGCTCTTCGAGGAAGCACGCCGCATCTCACAGGAGCACGGCGACCGCGGGGGAATGGGCGACGCGCTCAACAGCATCGGCTCGATGGCGATGCACGCGGGCGACTACGCCCGGGCAAGGCCGCTGAAGGAGGAAGCGCTTGCGATAGCCCGTGAGGGTGGATATCCGTTCTACGTAGCGCTCGCGCTCGGCGGCCTTGCCGTCCTGGCAGTGGTCGAGCAGGACTTCGGGCGGGCGAGGACCATCCTGCGCGAGAGCCTGCCGCTTATTCGCGAGCGTGGCGATGTGCGGCTCGCGGTCGAGGCGCTCGCGGTTGCCGCTGCGTGTGCCGCCGCGAGAGGTGAGCCCCGTGACGCGGCGCGAATTGCCGGGGCGGCAGAGGCCCGTTGGGAGCGGATGGGCGGTACCTGGGACACGATGCAACAGCGTCTGCTCGAACGGCACATCTGGCCGGAGCGCGAGCGGCTGGGCGCGGGGTTCGAGGTGGCGTGGGCCGAGGGGCGCGCGATGACATTCGACGAGGCGATCGAGCACGCGCTCGAGACGCTCGAGGAGCCGCTGGCTCCCACGCCTGCGGCGACGCCTGCAGCACCGCCGGCGCAAGGCCTCGAACCGGGTGCTGTCCTCGCCGGCTTCGAGGTTGAGGAGCTCGTCGGGCGGGGTGGAATGGGGGTCGTGTATCGGGCGCGTCAGCGCTCGCTCGACCGGCTCGGTTGCGCTCAAGGTGCTGGCGCCGGTGCTGGCCGAGGACGAGGTGTACCGGGCGCGTTTTCTGCGGGAGGCACAGCTCGCTGCTTCGATCGAGCATCCGAACGTGCTGCCAGTGCACGAGGCGGGGGAGGCGGGCGGGCACCTGTTTCTCGCCGTCCGCTTCGTGGAGGGGGAGGATCTGGGGTCGCTGCTCGGGCGGGAGAGGCGGCTCGAGCCGGCGCGGGCCGTCGCGCTGGTGGGCCAGATCGCGGCGGCGCTGGATGCCGCGCACGCGAATGGGCTCGTGCATCGGGACGTGAAGCCCTCGAACGTGCTGGTCGAACGTCGTGGGGATATCGAGCACGCGTCGCTGACGGATTTCGGAGTCGCGAAGCCTGCCGACCCCGACGCGCGGAGCCTCACGCAAGCCGGACAGCTGCTCGGCACGGTGGACTACCTGGCGCCGGAGCTGATCGAGGGGGAGGAGAGCGGCGCCGCGTCGGACGTCTACGCGCTGGGCTGCGTGCTGTTCGAGCTGGTGACCGGGCACGTGCCATTCGAGCGCGATTCGCAGCTCGCGACCCTGTTCGCGCACGTGAGTGACGATCCGCCGGCGCCGTCGGCGCTGGAGCCGACGCTGCCGGTCGGGCTCGACGGCGTCGTGGCACGGGCGCTCGCGAAGGACCCGGGCGATCGCTTCGCGACGGCCGGGGAGCTGGCAGAGGCGGCGCATGCGGCGCTCCGTGCGGGCTCGACGCCCGCCGCTCCGGGTCTGGCAGCGCCGGAAAGCCTGCCGCGCCCTGGGACTCCGCTCGTCGGTCGGGAGCCGGAATTGTCGGAGCTCGCCGACCTCCTTGGTCGGGAAGACGTGCGGCTGCTGACCCTCATCGGGCCCGGCGGCGTGGGCAAGACGCGGCTCGCTCTGGAGCTCATGGCACGGCTTGCTCCGCGTTACCCGGATGGCGCCGTATTCGTGCCGCTCGCACCGATCGCCGACCACAGGTTGGTGGCCGCGACAATCGCCCAGGCGCTCGGGCTGCGCGAGTCGGGCGGCCGGCCACCTGCTGATCTGCTCGTCGACTACGTGCGCGAACGCCGGCTGCTTCTGTGCCTGGACAACATCGAGCACCTGCTCGAAGCGGCACCGCTCGTTGCCGAGATCCACCGGACTAGCCCGGAGGTCACGGTGCTCCTCACCAGCCGTGCACCGCTACGCCTGGCGGCCGAGCGTGAGTTTCCGGTTCCCGCGTTGGCCGAGCGCGAGGCGGTCGAGCTGTTCGTGGAGCGGGCGAGAGCGACCCAGCCGGATCTCGCTCTTGGTGACGAGACGGGGCGGGCAGTCGCCGCGATCTGCGAGAGGCTCGACGGGCTTCCGCTGGCAATCGAGCTCGCGGCAGCGCGGGCGCGGCTGCTCTCGCCGCAAGCGATCCTAGCCCGGCTGGACGAGCGGTTCGATCTGCTGACCGGAGGCCCTCGTGACGTTCCCGACCGCCAGCAGACGCTTCGGGCGGCGATCGACTGGAGCTACCAGCTGCTCGAGCCAGACGAGCAGCGGCTCTTCGCGAGGTTCGCCGTGTTCGCCGGCGGTGCCAGGCTCGACGCGATCGAGCCCGTTTGCGACGGCACGCTCGATCTGGTCGAGTCGCTCGTCGAGAAGAGTCTGCTCATCCGGCGGAACGACCCGGACGGTGAGCCGCGCCTCGACATGCTCGAGACGATCCGCGAGTACGCCCGCGACAAGCTGGAGAAGGCGGGTGAGGCAGATGGCATTCGGAGGCGGCACGCAGAGGTCTACGCCGAGGTCGTAGAGGCGGAGTGGCACGCGTGGCTCAGCGGGGAGACGACCCTCATGCGGCGGCTCGTGGAGGATCACGCGAATATCCGCGCCGCCGTCGCACTTGCGCTTGCCAGACGGGACGTCGACCTGGTACACCGAATCGGGGCAGGCGTCGGACGCTTCTGGGCCGATTTCGGGCACTTGGAGGAGGGTCGCACGCTTCTGGACGCCATGCTCTTGCTCGCCGAAGACGAGCCGGAGCGACCTTGGGGTTGGGTCTTGTTCGGCGCGGCCACGATCGCCACAGGCAGAGCCGGTTCGTGGACGCCGAGCGCATCTGCATGAGGGGGCTAGAGAGCTTCAGGCATGCCGGCGATAGTCTCGGTGTGGGCATGGCGCTGCGACAGCTTGCGAACGCACTCGGCGCGCGCGGGGAGCACGCGCGCGCAGACGAGCTCTTCCTCGAGAGCCTCGACGTCCTTCGGAGGGCGGGCGAAGATCGGTTTGTAGCATGGACGCTCAACGACCTTGGCTACAGCCTCCTCGGCCAGGGTAGGTTGGCCGAGAGCGAGTCCCTCCTGATGGAGGCTCGTGGGCTGTCCGAGCGGCAAGGGGACAGGGCCACTCTGGTCGTCGTGCTCACGAATCTCGCTGAGTTCTGCGTCCGCCGAGGCGATCCAGAGGGGGCGGCTGCGCTGTACGCCGAGGTCATCACAACGTATCGGGATGCGGCGGAGGGGCCGCGCTTGCCCATGCCCCGTCGACGGCCTGGCGATCGTCTTTGCGCTCGAAGGAAGACCCGACCGAGCGGCTCGGCTATGGGGTGCGAGCCAGGCGAGTCTCGAGTCGATGAGCGCAGCGCTCGATACCGTGCTTCTCGAGGAGAGGGCGGCGGCGATCGCGTCCGCGCGCGAGGCGCTCGGGGACGACGAGTTCGAGCGGCTCTTTGCCGAGGGGCGGGCGATGTCCCTCGACGACGCGATCGCCTACGCGCTCGAGGACGAGCACGACTGACGCCAGCGGGCATCATTCATCACTGCGATGCGGCTCAACCAGGTCACGCTCGAGGTCTCGGACGTCCCGCGCGCCGTCGAGTTCTACCGCGGCCTCGGGCTCCAGCAGATCGTGGGGGGAGACGACCGCTACGCGCGCTTCGCCTGCCCGGACGGCGACTCGACGTTCTCGGTCGAGCTCTCCGACCGTCCGCTGCCGGAGTGGACGCCGGCGACCGTCTACTTCGAGTGCGACGATCTCGACGCCAGAGTCACCGCGCTGGAAGGGGCGGGCTACGCGTTCGAGCACGGCCCCGTCGACCAGCGCTGGCTCTGGCGCGAGGCCCGGCTCCGTGACCCGGACGGGCACGTGATCTGCCTCTTCCACGCGGGCGAGAACCGTCTCGACCCGCCCTGGCGTCTGCCAGGAGGCCACATGAAGCGCGACCGCTGGAACGAGAAGTGGCGCGAGCGCGGCGCCGGAGCGCGCTCGGAGCCGAACCGCTTCCTCGTCGAGGAGGTCTCCGAGCTGCCCGCGGGACGCGCGCTCGACCTCGCCTGCGGCGCTGGGCGCAACGCGATCTGGCTCGCCGAGCGCGGCTGGCGGGTCACCGCGGTCGACTACTCGGAGGTCGCGCTCGCGGAGGCGCGCCGACGTGCGGCGGACAGCGACGTCGACATCGACTGGATCCTCGCCGACCTCACAGACTGGTCGCCTCCCGTCGGCGCCTTCGACCTCGTCTGCGTCCTCTACCTCCAGCTCCCGGCCGGCGAGCGGCGCCTCGTGCTCGGCCGCGCGGCCGGCGCGCTGGCGCCGGGTGGGACCATGCTCGTCGTCGGCCACGACCTCTCCAACCTCACGGACGGCTACGCGGGCCCGACGTCGGCGGACGTCCTCTACACCCCGACGATCTCGTCGCCGATCTTGCCGGCCTCGCGGTCGAGCGGGCCGAGCGTGTCATCCGCCCGGTCGAGGACGAGGACGGCCTGCACGAGGCGATCGACGCGCTCGTACGGGCACGACGGCCCGAGTAGCCGTGCCCGAAGGCGACGCCCTCCACCGGGCGGCCCAGCGGCTGCGCGTGCTCGAGGGCGAGGTCGTATCGGCGGAGAGCCCGCACCCTCGCGCGGCCGTCCTCGGCATCGCCCCTCGGATCGACGGCCGCCGGCTGGAGCGGGTCGAGGCGCTGGGCAAGAACCTGCTGCTCACGTTCGAGGGCGATCTCGTCCTTCGCAGCCACCTGCGCATGAAGGGGCGCTGGCACGTGCGCGAGGCCGGCGCGGCCGTGGCCGGATTGCCCTGGCTCGTGCTGCGGGGTGAGCGCCATCAAGCCGTGCTCTGGCACGGCCCGGTGCTCGAGCTTGCCCGCGGCAGGCGGCCGACGGGGCTCGCCGGCCTCGGGCCCGACATCCTGGCCGATCCGCCGGCGCTCGACGCGATGATCGCGCGGCTGCGGTCTGCCGATCAGTCGCGGGAGATCGGCGAGGCGCTGCTCGACCAGCGCCTCGTCGCCGGGATCGGGAACATGTGGAAGGCGGAGTCGCTCTTCGACGCGGCGACGTCCCCGTGGCGACGACTCGGGGAGCTGACCGACGACGACCTGCGCCGCGTGCTCGAAGCGGCGGCCGCGCTGATGCGGGCTCGGCGTGGCGACCGGCAGGTCTACCGCCGCGCCGGCCTCCCGTGCCGGCGTTGCCAGGCGCCGATCGCCTCTCGCCGACAGGGCGACGCGGCCCGGACCGCCTACTGGTGTCCCGTGTGCCAGGCAGGAACCGGAGGGGCGAGCGCGTAACGGTCCGCGTGACGCAGCGCCCGGTCCAGTCGCCGTCTCTCTACCGAGCGCTGCGCAACTTCTGCCTCGGCTCGTTCTTCGCGCTCGCGGAGGAGCTGGAAGCCGGCGCCGACCTTCCCGCGGCTCTCACGGAGCATGCTGGGCCGAACCGGCCCACGCTCTACGAGTATCGGCCGCTCGTCGGTGCCTTCGTCGAGCAGCGGGCAGGCTGGCTCGGCCAGCGTGAGGACGCGACGAGCGCGCTTGTCGCGCTCAAGGACGAGCCCGCCGCGGGCATCTTCGCCCGGGCGCACGCGCACGAGCACGCGGGAGAGGACGAGGCGTTGCGTCGCACGATCCTGATTCCCCTGCTCGTTCGAAGCGCCGAGCGCTGCGGCGGCTTCGACTGGGAGGACGGAGCGTTCGACTCCGCCTACGACGAGCTCGAGCGCTCTCTGTTCGGGGAACGGCGCTCGTACGCGGCGCTCGTCCCGCTGGTCGGCCTCACGGCCGGCGGTGAGATCGACCTCGGCGGTGGGCTGCGCGTGCGGCCCGCGGCTGCCGGTGAGCTCGCCGCTCACTGGCCGGAAGCGAGCCGGCTGCTCCCGCGCGACTACGGGCGGGAGTGGGATCGCACGCTCGTCGCCGAGCTCGCCGTGGATCTCGACACGGCCGTTCCGCAGGTTCCCGACGCACCGTCCGTGTTCGGGCGCGCGATCAGCGCCCTGCGGCTCGCCACTCCCGGCGCGATCGCGGCGGGGCCGGTGCTCTTCGAGCGGCTCGACTGGCGACCCTACGACGTCAAGCCGATGCCGCCGCTCGCCGCCCAGCTGCCGACGGGCGAGGCCACGCGGCTCGATCCGTTTCGGGGCCGGCTCGCCGCCGAGCTGATCCGCCGCCTGGAGCACCCGGGCGACGACCACGATCTGCCGGAGGCCCTCGAGCGGTTCGAGATCGCCCTCTTCCACCGGGGGCCGCTCCGGGCCGACGAGTTGCGCGAGGCCCTCGTGCTCCTCCTCGGCGGCGAGGACGGCGCCTGGGCGGCCGCGATGCGCGCCGCCGTGCTGCTCGGCGAGAGCCCGCGCGAGCGGGCCGAGCTGCTGGGCGCGCTGCGTGCGCTCGTCGACGGCGACGGGCCGGGGGCCCGCGCGGAGGACGCCGTCCGGCGGACGCTCGTGGAGGCGCTGCTCGCCGAGTCGCGCGAGATCCTGATCGCGTCGCTCGACGACGCGCTGCTCGGGCTCCGCCCGCACCAGCAGGTGACCGGAGCCACGCGCGTAATCGCGGCGCACTGACGACCGGCGGCCGGCCTAGCAGTCGATGTAGCCGAGCCGGTAGATCTCGACGCGGCTGATCTCCCCGTCGATCCTTCCGGATCGCGAGCTGAAGAACGTCAGTGCGCGGAACGCCTGTCGCACGAAGCCGCCGGTGCACTGATCGAAGTGGAACCCGGGCAGCGAGGCGCCGAGCGAGAGCGGCACTCCGGGCCCGACGCCTTCGACCGTGCTGATAGAACCGCGCCGCGGTGGAGATGCCGACCACCGTGCCGTCGACGTACGTGATCCGGAACGAGCCGCCGTGCTTGCGGTAGCGGACGACGCGGCCGACCTCGCCGCTCACGAACTCGAAGCGCGTCGAGGCGAACGGCTTGCCGAAGCGCGCCACCACGTCGGCCTTCGACATGCCGAGGGTAATGGGCCCGATCGATTTGCCCACGACGATCAGCGACGGATCGGTCGCGGCCAGCGCTGCCGGGGAGACGAGCAGCGACAGAACCGTGACGGCGATGGCGCAGATTCGGCACATGACGTGACATCTCTCGTTGACGTTCGAGCAGCTACGTTTGTTGCATGGACGAGGCGCGACGCGTACTCGATCGGCTCGAGCGCATCGACGGGCTCCGAAGAGCCCACGCGAGCCCTGCGGTGATCCTGCGCGAGGTACGGGCGCTGCTCGCGGAGGGGCAGGCCTGGCGGGATGCCGAGCAAGCCGGCGCACGGGAGGAGGTCGTCGGGAACGGGCAGCCTGCCCGAGCGAGTCTCGCCGGCGCCGACGCGAACCGGGCCGCGACCGACGCGCGAGGAGCTCCTGCCGATCCGCCGGATGGCGGGCCGATCGGAAGGGCTGCCGACGCCCTCGCCCAACTCGACGAGGCGCTGGCCGGCCGTGCCGCTGACGCTCGCGACGGGGAGGTGATGCCGAGGCGAACCGCACTCTAGAATCGCGTCGCCGTGCCGCGCTACGGGCCTCCCAACGCGCTCGAGCTTCCCCGCTACTCGGGCGTCAGGACCTTCATGCGCTGCCCGCACGTGCGCGAGCTCGAGGACGTCGACGTCGCCGTGATCGGCATCCCGACCGACGACGCGGTGTCGTTCCGCAGCGGCGCCCGCTTCGGGCCGGAAGCGATCCGCAGCGCGTCGGTGCTGCTGCGCAACTACAACCCGATCCTGCGCGTGAACGTCGCGGAGCGGCTGTCGATCGTCGACTGGGGCGATGCGCCGACCGTCCCCGGCTATGCGGTCGACTCGCTCGAGCGCACGCGGGCGGCCGTCGAGACGGTGGCGCGCGCCGGGGTCACGCCGCTCTGCCTCGGTGGCGATCACACCATTCTCCTGGCGGAGTTGCGGGCGCTGGCGGCGGTGCACGGTCCTCTCGGGCTCATCCAGCTCGACTCTCACCACGATCTCTGGGACGAGTACTTCGGGCAGAAGGTGTTTCACGGGAGCATCGTTCGCCGGGCCGTGGAGGAAGGCCTGATCGATCCCGCACGCTCGCTCCAGGCGGGGCTGCGCGGCTCGCTGTACGGGCCTGATGACGTCGAGCTGCCCGCGCGTTTCGGGATCGACGCGCTCTCCTTCGAGGAGCTCGCGGCGCTCGGGCCGGGGGAGTTCTCGATGAGGGTGAGGGATCGCGTCGGCAACGGGCCCTGCTTCCTCTCGTTCGACATCGACTTCGTCGACCCGGCTTTCGCGCCGGGGACGGGCACTCCGGAGGTGGGCGGGCCGTCGAGTCGCGAGGCTCTGACGTACGTGCGCTCGCTGGCCGGGCTCGACTTTCGCGGCTTCGACTGCGTCGAGGTGTCGCCTCCGTTCGACTCGGGCGCTGTGACGGCGCTCGTGGCTGCGAACGCCTGCTTCGAGATGCTCTCGTTGCTGGCGCTCCGGCGCTGATTTCGCAGACTTGGATGTGCTATAGGTGTTTTGCATAATATCCATCAAGCAATAGCCTGCCACTGGACGACCCACGCCTCGCACACATGTCTGGCCGGGCGGCGGTCTCGCCCGACGACGACGGCGACCTCGGCGCTGCCGACGTGTCGCGTAGGCTTCGCGAGGTGAGAGTCGCACTCGTCCAGCTGAGGCTCTGGCCTGCCCGGCGCTGGGCGCTCGCGGCCGCCGCGGCCGCCGTCTCCGCCGTCGTCACCGGCATCCCGACCGACCTCATCGACACGCCGCTCTTCGGACGCACGATCCCCGTGACCGTCTGGGCGTACCCGGTCTGGATCGTCTCCTCGCTTCTCGCCGGGCTGCTCGTCGCGACCGAGCTGCGGCCGGGACGCCCGCTCGCGGGCGGCGGAGCGCTGGCCCTGTTCGCCGTCGCGTGCCCGGTCTGCAACAAGCCCGCCGTCCTCCTGCTCGGGACGGGCGGGGCGGTGAGCGTGTTCGGGCCGTTCCAGCCGGTCCTGGGCGGCGTCGCAATCGTCCTGCTCGGCGTCGCGGTGGGCGTTCGCCTCAGGGCTCAGGCCTCCTGTCCAGCCCCCTCGGGAAGCGCCGAGAACCCAGCCTAGAAACGGCGTCCCGCGACCGTCCGCGAGCCCCTCGAACGAGGGAAGGTGGGCCGGAAGGATTGTGCTACCTTGGCACGAAAGAGGGCGGGCCATGGTTTCCCTTCTTTCGCGCCCTGACGAGGGCGCCCATTCCTCGCAAGGACCGATGCTGAGCAAGGTCATCGCGTTCGCCAACCAGAAGGGCGGCGTAGCCAAGACGACGACGACGTTGAACCTCGCCGTCGCGTTCGGGGAGCTCGGCTACCGCGTGCTCGCGGTGGATCTCGATCCGCAGGGCAACCTGACGATGAGCCAGGGCATGAACCCGGACGAGATCGAGGTGTCGATGTTCGACGTCCTCGTTCGCCAGGTGCCCATTCAGGACGCCATCCGGCGCGTCGAGGTCGACGTCGCCGTGTCGTCGATCGACCTCGCCGGCGCCGAGCTGGCGCTGTCCAGCATGATCGGGCGCGAGCGAGCGCTGCAGAAGGCGCTGCTTCCGGCCCGCCACGACTACGACTACATCCTCATCGATACCCCCCCGTCGCTCGGCCTGCTCACGATCAACGCCTTGACGGCGTCCGACGACGTGATCGTGCCGGTGCAGTGCGAGTACCTTTCGCTGCGAGGGCTTGCGCAGCTGCAGAACACGCTCGAGTTGATCCGCGAGAACCTGAACCCGAGCGTCTCGATCCGCGGCATCCTGCCGACCATGTTCGACAGCCGTCTGCTGCACAGCCGAGAGGCCATCGAGCTGCTCCAGGAGAGCTTCGGCGAGCTCGTGTTCAAGACGTTGATCCGCAAGACCGTCCGCTACGCCGAGGCGCCCGTGCAGGGCAGCTCGGTGCTGCGCTACGACCCCGAGGGCCCCGCGGCCCAGGCGTACCGTGACCTGGCAAAGGAGGTGCTGAACGGTGCGGCGCCGAGCTAGCATGCGAGAAGGCCCGCTGGCCGAGCTCTTCCGGGCGACCGAAGCGGCTCAGCGGCAGACAGATCCCGATCAGGACGACAAGGCCGAGCGGCTTCGAGTCGGGGAACAGCCGACCGTCGAGTCGTCGCTTTCCGAAGAGCAGACCCAGGTCATCTCGGCGTTGCCCGCCGAGGAGGAGCCCGTGACGCCACCGGCCGCGGGTGAGAACACCCAAACGCGGCTCGCAGCCGAAGATGCTCCCTCGCCCGTGCTCCAGGCGGCAGGGGCGGCCGGCCCCGATCCAACCGATGCGCCCGATGCGAAGCCGGCGTCAGCGCAGCCCGAGCGCGCGTCCGCGCGCGCGAGCCGCGAGCCACGGCCGGCGCAGCGATCTCCGGCTGAGGCTCGCAAGTCCACTCGAGGGACGGCCGCGCGGCCGAGCGACGGGCATGCCGTCGCTGCGACGGCGCCGCGCCTGCAGCGAGTGCCGCGCGCCGACTCGGCTGCCTATCTCGCCGTCATTCGCGTCGTCGGGGTCGGCGGCGCCGGTCTCAACGCGGTCAACCGGATGATCGACGCGGGGATCTCGCAGGTCGAGTTCATCGCTGTCAACACCGACATCCAGCAGCTCCGCACCTCGGAGGCACCGGTCAAGCTGCATGTCGGGCGGGAGCTGACGCAGGGTCTCGGCTCCGGCGCCGACCCGGATGTCGGCCGCCGAGCCGCGGAGGAGTCGTACGACCAGATCAAGCACGTTCTCCGAGGCTCCGACATGGTCTTCGTCACGGCAGGCGAGGGGGGTGGAACCGGCTCCGGCGCGGCCCCCGTCATCGCGCGCATCGCGAGGGAGGTCGGTGCGCTCACGGTCGGCATCGTGACGACGCCGTTCCGGTTCGAGGGCTCTCGCAGGCGCGCCCAGGCAGACTCCGGCGTCGAGGACATGCGCGCCGTCTGCGACACGCTGATCGTCATCCCCAACGACCGGCTGCTCGAAGTCCTCGATCGGTCGACGTCCATGCTCGAAGCGTTCCGGATCGCCGACGACGTCCTCCGCCAGGGCGTGCAGGGCATCTGTGACCTGATCACCATGCCAGGGCTCATCAACCTCGACTTCGCCGACGTCCGGACGATCATGCGCGACGCGGGCTCGGCCCTGATGGGCATCGGCTTCGCCACGGGCGAGACTCGGGCGAAGGACGCCGCCGAGCGGGCGTTGCGCTCGCCGCTCATCGAGACCGAGATCGTCGGAGCGCGCGGCATCCTGCTCTCGATCGCCGGCGGCGACGATCTCTCTCTGCTGGAGGTGACGGAAGCTGCCGAGGTGATACGCAGCGCCGCGACCAACGAGACGAACATCATCTTCGGCGCCACGGTCGACCCGCGCCTCAACGGCCAGGTCTGGGTGACGGTGATCGCGACCGGGCTCGGCAAGAAGGGGAACGGGCCGGCAGTGACACCGTTGCGACGCGAGCGTGGCGAGCCCACGCAGCTCGACCCGCCGAGCTTCCTGCAGGATCTCTAGCCCGGTGACTGTCACCGCTCCGGCGGTGACAGTCACCACGCGTTTCGTTCCCGTCGCTGGCCGCCCGAGGTCCGTCGGGCTGCGCGCCGCCGCCGAACCAGCCGGTCGGGACGAGTCCCGGGCCCTAGCCGTCGGGGCCGCTTCGTTCCTCAGGGCCGGTCGGGGACCGGCCCCTACGTCAGGCTTTCCGTGGCCGGAGGGCCGGTCGGGGACCGGCCCCTACACTGACGGGATGAGAGGTGCGGTTGCGGCGGGGCACCCGTGCACGGCCGAGGCGGGCGCGCGCGTGCTCGAGCTCGGCGGCAACGCGGTCGACGCGTGCGTGGCCGCGGCGTGCGTCTCGTGGGTTGCCGAGAGCCCGCTGACCGGCCCCGGCGCGGGTGGCTTCATGCTCGTCCATCGCGCACGGGACGGCCGCGACTGGCTGCTCGACTTCTTCGCCTCGACGCCGGGGCTCGGCCTGCCGCGAGGCGTGGGCCTCGAGATGGAGGTCGTCGACGTCCCCTTCGGAGTCGGCGAGACGACCCAGCGCTTCCGCATCGGTCCGGCCTCATGTGCCGTCCCGGGCACCGTCGCGGGCCTCGCGGAGGCCCACAGGCGCTTCGGCACGATGCCGTGGGCGACGCTCCTCGAGCCGGCGATCCGCCACGCGCGCGAGGGTGTCGAGCTCACGGAGTCCCAGGCATTCGTCCACGGCCTGCTCGATGCCGTGCTGCGCCGCAGTGCGGAGAGCCGCACCGTCTACGGCGAGGCGCGGGCGCTCGAGACGGGCGAGCGCCTCGTCATGGCGGATCTCGCCGCGACGCTCGAGCGGCTCGCCGAGGAGGGCGCCTCCGTCTTCTACCGTGGCACGCTGGCGCGGCAGATCGCCGCGGCCTGTCGCGACGCCGGCGGCCGGATCACCGAGGAGGATCTGGCCGGCTATCGCGTCATCCACCGCCGCCCCGTACGAGCCGCGTACCGCGGTCACGAGCTCGTCGCGAACCCGCCGCCGTCGTCAGGCGGCGTGCTGATCGCGTACGCGCTCAGGCTGCTCGACGGGTTGGGGCCGGGAGGGCCGCCGGGAAGCGCGTCCGCCCTCGCCCACCAGGCGGAAGTGGCCCGTGCGGCCGCCGGCGCGCGCGGCGCCGGCTTCGCCGCCGAGCTGACCCGCGGCGGGCTCGCCAGGCGACTGCTCGCCGACGAGCGCGTCGACGCCGTGGTGGCGGACATCCGCCGTCGGGGAATCGGAGCGGCTCGACGCGAGCCGGCGCTGCTTCCTTCCACGACTCATGTGAGCGTGGTCGATGCCCGGGGCAACGCGGCCTCGCTCTCGGCATCGACCGGCTGCGGTTCCGGGTTCGTGGTGGCCGGCACCGGACTCCATCTGAACAACATGCTCGGCGAAGACGACTTGAACCCGAGCGGGCCGCCGCGCGCGGCCGGCCGCCGGCTGACGAGCATGATGGCGCCTACCATCGTCCTCGAAGGCGGGCGCCCTCGGCTGGTGCTCGGAAGCGCGGGCTCCGAGCGGCTGCGGGGGGCGATCGTCCAGACGATCGTGAACGTCGTCGACCACGGGCTCGCGGTGCCGGAGGCGATCGAGCGTCCTCGCGTTCACCTCGACGGTGCCGATCTCCACTGCGAGGGAGGCACCGACGACGCCGTCATGAGCGAGCTCGAGGCCATGGGCTACCCGCTCGTGCGCTGGCCGGGACCCCGGCGGAATCTCTACTTCGGCGGCGTGGCCGCCGTCGGGCTCGGCTCGCGCGGCGAGCTCGAGGCGGCGGGCGATTCCCGCCGCGGCGGTCACGGAGTGGTCGTGGCGTGAGACGCCCGGCGTCCACGTCAGGCGTCCGTGTGCGGCTGGCGAGCCCGCGCGATGCCCGCGCCCTCGTCGAGCTCGCGCACGAGGTGGGCGCGGAGCCCGAGGGATGGCTCATCAGCGAGGGGGACTGGCGCAGCGTCCGCGACGAGCGCCGGCAGCTCGCGGCCGCCCGACGATCGCGGGACGTGGCCGTCCTCGTGGCCGAGAACCATGCCGGGATCGTGGGTCGCCTGTCGATCGTCCGCGACCTCCATCCGGCGTGTGCGCACGTGGCCGACCTGGGCCTGATGGTCGCGCGATCCCATCGCCGGGAAGGGGTCGGCAGCGCGCTGCTCGCCGCCGCCGAGAGCTGGGCCCGCGATGTGGGCGTCCGCAAGCTCGAGCTCTCCGTGTTCCCGCACAACGCGCCGGCCCTGGCGCTCTACCGGCGCTGCGGCTACCGGCAGGAAGGGCACCGCGTCGCTCACTTCCGCCGGGGCGACACCTACGTCGACTCGATCCTGATGGCAAAAGATCTCTCGGCGTGCCTGACTCGCCGCCGCACGGTCGAGCCTTCGCGCCCCTCGGCGATGCGTCAAGCTTCGCCGGTGAGCGAGAGCGAGCAGCCGGGACGCGGGACGATCACGCTCGAGGACGTCGACCTCGGCGTCGAGGAAGAGCTGTGGACGGACGACTCCGACTCCGACTACACCGGCTGGTTCTGCGTGGCTACCGACCCGTTTCCCTGCCCGGCCGCGGGCTGCACCTACGTGGCGGAGTTCATGACGGCGGCGCACCTGATCCTCGTCTGGGAAGAGCGCGACGACCCGAACCTCCTGCGCCATGCTCAGCGGGCGAAGGAGATCGGCCGGAACCCGCGGGTCGTCAGCTACGAGCCGGCTTTCGGCCCGTGTGCCTCCTACTACCTCTGGGAGGCGGCCGGCCGGCCCGTGCACGGCGTCAGGCGTCCCTGAGGCCGGCGGGCCTGTGCTGAACGTCGAGGGAGTCGACTTCGTCTCGATCCCGACGCGGGATCTCGAGCGGGCGCGGCGCTTCTACGGCGAGACCCTGGGTCTGCGGCCGAGTCGCGCACACGCCGGACGAGTTCGAGACCGCCAACGTCACTCTCGGGCTCTGGCTACCCGAGGCGGACGGCGAGCCCTTCGAGCCCACCACCGCCGGGATCGCGCTGCGCGTCGCCGATGTAGCCGCGGCGCGTCGGGGAGCTCGAGCAGGCCGGGGTCGAGTTCCTCGGCGAGACCGTCGACACCGGCGTCTGCCTCATGGCGTTCCTGCGCGACCCGGACGGCAACGTGCTGATTCTCCATCGCAGATACGTGCCGCTCGGTGCGCAGTGACGCTCGCCGTTCGTGGCCGTGCAGTCGCCCGGGAAGCCGCTACCCGGGCGGCTCGACGCGACCGTTGCCCGGAGCCCGCTCCCGCGCCGTCCTCGCCCACGCGAGCGTCACCCGGGCCCGGGCGAGCAGGGTGCCCACGCGCGCGATGCGCTCCCGCTCCGACGTGAGCTCGAGCAGCTCCTGCTTGATCTCGGGGCCGAAGTCCACCCGCGCGGCGAGCCAGTAGGCCAGGCCTTCGAAGCCCGGATCAGGCTCGATCAACTCCTCGTCGGCAGCCTCGACGACCCCCCGGTAGGCGGCGACGCAGCGCGCCACGTCCTCCTCGGCGGGCTCCTCGTCCTCCGAGTCCGGAAGCGGCTCGACGCGGGCGGTGCGGAAGGAGCGGCCGGAGGTCTCGGCGAGGATACGGAAGCGCTCCCGACCCTCGACGACGATATTGAGACGGCCGTCCTCGAAACGGTCGATGACGGCGACGACGGCCGCCGTGGTCCCGACCTCCTCCACGGAGCTCTCGCCGCCGAGCACGAGGCCGAACTCGCGGTCCTCGTCGAGACACTCCCCGATGAGCTCGCGGTAACGCGGCTCGAAGATGTGCAGCGGCACGCGCTCTCCGGGCAGCAGCACGAGGCCGAGAGGAAAGAGGCCGATCTCCTCCATGGCGACAGAGTAAGGTCTTCGAGTGGACTCCTACGCGGTCGCGCGAGTCGCCGAGACGTTCTTCAAGCCCGCGCTGGCCGGGATCGTCCCCTACGAGCCCGGCAAGCCCGCGGAGGAGGTCCAGCGCGAGCTCGGCCTGGCCAAGGTCGTCAAGCTGGCGTCGAACGAGGGGCCGTTCGGGCCGTTCCCGGCCGCAAACGAAGCGCTCGCACGGGGGATTGCCGACCTCAACCGCTATCCGGACGGCGGCTTCTACCGGCTCCGCCATGCGCTCGCCGAGCGGCACGGCGTGCTCCCGGAGCAGGTGGCGCCGGCGTCCGGCGCCGACGGGGTCGTCATGTACCTGTCGCTCGCGGCGCTCGACCCGGGCGACGAGGTCGTCTGCGGCTGGCCGTCGTTTCCGAGCTATGTGCTGGACGCCCTCAAGCTCGGCGCGACCTGCCGGCAGGTGCCGCTCCGGGACGATCGGTACGACCTCGGCGCCATGCTCGGAGCGATCACACGGCGCACGAAGATCGTCTACGTCTGCAACCCGAACAATCCGACCGGCACCATGGTCGGCCGCGGCGAGATCGAGGCCTACTTCGAGCGCGTGCCCGACCACGTGCTCACCGTTCTCGACGAAGCGTACTTCGAGTACGTCGAGGATCCCGACTATCCGGACGGCATCGAGGAGCACCTCAAGCAAGGACGGCGAGTGCTCGTGCTGCGCACGTTCTCGAAGATCTACGGGCTTGCCGGTCTGCGCGTCGGGTACGGCGTCGGGCCGGCCGAGGTCGTCACCGCGATCCGCAAGGTGCAGAACGCGTTCGACGTGACGCAGCCGGCCCAGGATGCGGCACTCGCGTCGCTCGGCGACGATGCCGAGATCGCCCGGCGCCGGCGGCTCAACTCCGAGGGCCTCGAGGCGCTGGGCAGCGGCCTCGCCGGGCTCGGGTTGCGCGTCGCCGGGCCGCCGGTCGGCAACTTCGTCTACGCCGAGGTCGACGGCGACAGCCGCCCGCTGTTCGAGGCGCTGTTGCGCGAAGGGGTGATCGTGCGGCCGCTGCACGGCTTCGGGGCGCCCACGGCGATCCGGGTCAGCGTGGGCACGCCTGAGGAGTGCGCCGCCTGCCTCGAGGCGCTCCGCCGCGTGCTGAACGCCGGTCGAGTTGATCGAGCCGAGCCGACGCGATGTCGAGGCGGTCGCCCAGTGCTGACGGGCCACCGTCCGTCCGCGAGGGTCGCCGGCCCGGGCCGGGAAGCCGTCCCTGACGTCGGATAGCGTACGCACCTCGATGCCGCGCCTCGCCGTGCCGACGCTGCTCGGAGCGCGCCGTGATTTCCGGCTCCTCTTCCTCGCCTCGCTCGGCTCGTCGATCGGTACGTGGCTTGCGTTCGTCGCACTGGTCGTCGACGTGTACGACCGCACCGGCAGCGCGGCGTGGGTGAGCGCGCTCCTCGTCGCCGAGTTCGCGCCGCTGGTCGTCATCGGCCTTCTCGCCGGGCCCTTGCTCGACCGCCTGCCCCGACGGCGTGTCCTTGTTGCGACAGATGTTATACGCGTTGGTGTTTTCGCTGTTCTCCCTTTCGCTACTAGCGCCATTGCAGATCATTCTTCTTGCTCTGATCGCAGGCGCAGCCACGAGCCTCTTCCGACCGGCCCTCTATGCGGGCCTGCCGAGTCTCGTCGACGGCGACACGGAGCTCCCCAGGGCGAACGGCCTGCTCCAGATGAGCGAGAACGTGACGCTCGCCGTCGGCCCGCTCCTCGGCGGGCTGCTCGTCGCCTGGACGGGGCCCGATCCGGCCTACGTGCTCAACGCCGCGTCCTTCGCCCTCTCCGCGCTCCTGATCGTGCGCATCCGACGGAGCCTCGAGGAGAAGCCGGAGCCGAGCGAGGGCCACTGGCGGGATCTCGTCGCAGGCCTCTCGCTCGTGTCCCGCTCGACCGCTCTTCGCACCGTGGTGGTGGTGTGGAGCCTCGCGATGCTCGGCTCGGGCGCGATCGGCGTTGCGGAGGTCGTTCTCGCCAAGGACGTCTTCGAAGCCGGCGACGCGGGCTACGGGCTCATGCTCTCCGCGATGGGTCTGGGGCTCGTGGTCGGCTGCTACCTCGGTGCGAGCCGCCTGGAGGAGCAGGGAGCCGGTCGCGTCTACGGGACTGCGATCGCCCTCATGGCCGTCGGCATCGGCGGCGCGGCGGCGGCGCCGAACGTGTGGGTGGCCGCGGTGCTCCTCGTCCTCAGCGGGGTCGGCAACGGCGCCGCGCTCGTGTGCAACGCGGTGCTCATCCAGCGAGGCGTGCCGGATCGCCTGCGAGGCCGGGCGTTCACGGTCGCCATGAGCCTGAGCTACGCCGCGCTGGGGGTAGGCATGATCGGCGGAGGCCCGCTCACCGACGCGCTCGGGCCGCGTGCCGTCTGGGGTATCGCGGCGGGCGTGCTCGCGCTCGCCGCGCCCGTCGCCTTCGTACTGTCGCGTGCCGGCTCGGGCGAGGTCGTACCGGGTGAGCCGAGCGCCGTTTCGACAGGCACGCGCTCCTGATGCCGAGCGAGCTGACGCACGAGGCGCTCGTCGACGGCGTCGCGTCAGGCGACCGGCGGGCGATCGCGCGAGCGCTGTCGCTCGTCGAGGATCGCGACCCGCGTGCCTACGAGCTCGTCAAGGAGCTGTACGGGCGCACCGGAAGCGCCTACGCGATCGGAGTCACTGGACCACCCGGGGTAGGGAAGTCGAGCCTCATCGCGGCGCTGGTCGGGCACGTTCGTGCCCAGGGACGGACGGTCGGGGTCGTCTCGGTGGATCCGACGAGCCCGTTCAGCCACGGGGCCGTGCTCGGGGACCGGATCCGGCTCGCCGACCACTTCCTCGATCCCGGCGTCTTCATTCGCTCCATGGCCACGCGTGGACATCTCGGCGGCCTGGCCGAGGCGACGCTCCAGGCCGCTCTCGTCCTCGACGCCGCCGGCAAGGAGCTGCTCTTCGTCGAGACCGTCGGGATCGGGCAGAGCGAGGTCGAGATCGCCCAGGTCGCCGACACCGTCGTGCTCGTCCTGATGCCCGGTTCCGGAGACTCGGTGCAGGCGCTCAAGGCCGGGGTCATGGAGATCCCGGACGTCATCGCGGTCAACAAGCGCGATCACCCGCACGCACGGACGATGCTCCAGGAGGTGCGCGGCGTGCTCGCGCTCGCTCCGAAGCGGGAGTGGGAGCCCCCGATCGTCCTGACCGAGGCGATCACGGAGGTCGGGGTCGACGGGCTCTGGGAAGCGATCCAGTCGCACCGCGCCTACCTGGAGGAGAACGGCCGGCTGGCCGAGCGCAGACGCGCGAAGCTCGCCGCCGAGGTGTTCTCCGTCGCCAGCGGCAGGGCGCAGGAGCACCTCGAGCGGACCGTGCAGGGCGATCCGGAGCTGCGGAGGCTGCTCGAGGCGGTGGAGCGGCGGGAGCTCGACCCGCTTTCCGCCGTCCGCGAGATCCTCGAGCAGGTCTTCCGGATCCCGCCCGACCGGGCGTAGCACGGAGCGGGGGCGGTCTCGCCGGCGAGCCGCGCGGTAGCGTTCTCCGCATGGCCACGCCGCCCGGCCCCGACGACGTTCTCGCAGCGCGTCGGGTGCTCGCCGGGGTGGCCCGGGTGACGCCCGCGTTTCCCTCCGAGACGCTCACCCGCCGTTGCGAGCGGCCCGTGTGGCTCAAGGCGGAGAACCTCCAGCGCACAGGCTCGTTCAAGGTTCGAGGCGCGCTGAACCGAATCGCAGCCCTTTCGGACGAGGAACGGGACGCCGGCGTCGTCGCGGCCAGCGCGGGGAACCACGGGCAGGCGGTCGCCTGGGCGGCCCGCGAGGCAGGGGTGCGGGCAACGGTGTTCATGCCCGAGGAGGCCGCCCTCGCGAAGGTCGAGGCGACAAGGGGGTACGGGGCAGACGTGCGGCTCGATGGTGTGATGCTGGATGATGCCCTGGAGCGGGCGCTCGAGTACGTCGCCGAGGCCGGCGCCGTGCTCGTCCACCCGTTCGACGACCCGCTGGTGGTGGCGGGCCAGGGGACGATCGGGCTCGAGCTCGTGGAGCAGCTCGACGAGGTCGAGACGGTAGTCGTGCCGGTCGGTGGAGGTGGGCTCGCCGCGGGCATCGCGATCGCGCTGGCGGACCTGCGCCCGGAGGTGCGCGTCGTCGGCGTCCAGGCGGCGAGGTGCGCTCCGCTCGCGGGAGAGACCGTTCTCGGCTACACGATCGCGGACGGGATCGCCGTCAAGCAGCCGGGCGCCCTCACCCGCCCGATCCTGGATGAGCGGCTGGCCGCGGTCGTCACGGTCACGGACGAGCAGATCGCGCTCGCGATCGTGCTTCTGCTCGAGCGCGCGAAGCTCGTGGTGGAAGGCGCCGGTGCCGCGGCGGTCGCCGCGCTCCTCGCCGGCGTCGTCGACGGCGACGGGCCTGTGTGCTGCCTCCTGTCCGGTGGCAACATCGACGCCACCGTGCTCGTCCAGGTCGCGCGTCACGGTCTGACCCAGGCGGGCCGCTACCTCGTTCTCCGCACGCGAATGGCGGATCGTCCCGGCCAGCTCGCGGCGCTGCTGACGCGGCTCGCCAGTGAGGAGGGGGCCAACGTCGTCGAGGTGCAGCACCGCAGGGAGGGGGTGGACATCGCGGTCTGGGAGACCGAGATCGAGCTGACCCTCTTGACGCGTGACGAGGAGCACTGCCGTGACCTGCTCGCCGACATGGCGTCCTGGGGCTATCCGGCCGTTCGCGTCCGCTGACGACTCCGACGCCTCGCCGCTCCTGCGGACTCGCTCGCCCGCGCAAGCGCCGGCTGGCCGCCGAGCCTACTGCGGCCGGCGCGTTGCGCGTAGGAAGTCGTTGCCGGGGGTTTCGTGCCTGGCGGGCACATGTGACAATCAGCGGAACCGAGCGAAAGGACCTTCGTGGACGCTGCTGCAGCCTTCCCGGACATCTCTCAGTGACGAGCTCGCGGCCGCGCCGGCGAACTTCACGGTCGGAACGACGGTGCTGCTCGAGAACGAGCGCGTGCGGGTCTGGGACATCACGCTCGGCCCGGGCGAGCGGATGCCGTTCCACTGTCATCGCACGACCTACTTCTACCGCTGCGAGTCGGGCGGCCGCTGGCGGCTACGCACGATCGAGGGCGAGGTGCTGGTCGGCGAGGACGCCCCCGGCGAGGTCACCTTCCACGAGCTCGCGCCGGGCGAGCAGCTCGTCCACGAGCTGACGAACGTGGGCGACGCGCCTCTGCGCTACACGACCGTGGAGCTGCTCGAGCGTCCGTAGCGCCCGCACCGCCGACGCGGAGCCCTTCCAGAGCCGGTCGGTGGCAGGCGTGGCGGGGTCCCCACGCCCACCCCCCACCCATTGGGTGGGGGCCAAGGGTAGCGCGCGTCCGGCCACGACTTCGGCGCGGAAGCGTGGCAAGACGCGCGCGAATGTGTGGCGATTTCGCCCGCCGCCGCTGACCCGCTCGCTCGACGCGCAGGCCGGTCTTCTACAGGCCGAGGCCGCGCGCGATCACGAGACGCTGGATCTCGTTCGTCCCCTCGCCGATCTCGAGCACCTTCTGGTCGCGGTAGAAGCGCGCGATCGGCGTCTCCTCCATGTAGCCGTAGCCGCCGTGCAGCTCGAGGGCCGCATTGACCACGCGGTTCGAAACGAGCCCCGAGAACAGCTTCGCCATCGCGGCCTCCTGGGCGAACGGCCGGCCCTCGTCCTTCAGCCAGGCCGCCTGCCAGACGAGGCTCCGGGCCGCGGCGATCTCGGTCGCCATGTCGGCGAGCTTGAACTGCACCGCCTGGAAGCGGCCGATCGGCCGTCCGAACTGCTGGCGTTCCTTCGCGTAGGCGAGCGCCTGCTCGTAGGCCCCCTGGGAGAGGCCGACGGCGAGCGCGGCGACCGAGATGCGGCCCCCGTCGAGAATCTCGAGGAACTGGCGAAAGCCGTCGCCACGCTCCCCGAGCAGCGCGTCCCAGGGAACCGTGCAGTCCCGAAACGACAGCTCGCGGGTGTCGGAGGCGCGCCAGCCGAGCTTCTCGAGCGGCAGCGACACCTCGAGACCGGGCGTGCCGGCCGGCACGATCAGGTTCGAGATCTCCGGCTCCCCGTCGTGCTCGCCGGTGACGGCCGTGATCGTGACGCACGCCGTGATGTCCGTGCCGGCGTTGGTGATGAACATCTTGGAGCCGTTGACGACCCAGCTGCCGTCCCGTTCCTCTGCGCGCGAACGGGTCGCGCCCGGCGTCGGAGCCGGCATCGGGCTCCGTGAGGCCGAAGGCGGCGAGCCGGCGGCCCGACGCGAGGTCCGGGAGCCAGCGGTCGCGCTGCTCGTCGGTGCCGAAGAGGAGGATCGGCATCGTTCCGAGCGAGGTATGGGCGGCGACCGTGATCGCCACCGACGAGTCGACGCGGGCGAGCTCCTCGACCACGAGCGCGTACGACAGGGTGTCGAGACCCGCGCCCCCGTGCTCCTCGGGGATCGGGACGCCCATGACGCCGAGCTCGGCCAGGCCGGCGACGATGTCGTACGGGAAGCGGTGCTCCCGGTCGAGCTCCGCGGCGACGGGCGCGATCCGCGCCTCGGCGAACTCTCGCACGGTGCGCCGGAGGAGCTCGCGGTCCTCGCCGAGATCGAGGTTCACGCCGCCCGCGTGCTCTCTGCCAGGCGGGCGGCCAGCTCGGCGAGCAGCCGTACTCCGTAACCCGTGGCGCCCTTCTGCGTGTAGTAGTCGCCACGGGAGCGGTCGAGATGGGCGGTGCCGGCGATGTCCAGATGCGCCCAGGGGCCCTCGCCGGCGAACTCCTGCAGGAAGCGAGCGGCGTAGACCGGCCCGGCCTGGCGCAGGTCGGACGAGTTCTTCATGTCGGCGAACGGTCGAGCGGTAGAGCCGCTTGTACGTGTCGTGCAGGGGCAGCCGCCAGGCGTGATCTCCACTCGCCGCGGCGGCCGCCAGAATCAGCCCGGCCCACTCCTCGTCGTTCGCCATGACTCCGGCGTAGTAGTCGCCCAGGGCGACCACGACCGCGCCCGTGAGCGTCGCGAGGTCGATGAGGTGCGTCGCTCCCTCCCGGCGGGCGTACGTGAGCGCGTCGGCGAGCACGAGCCGTCCCTCGGCGTCGGTGTTCGTGACCTCGATCGTCTTGCCGTTGAGCGCGGTCACGATGTCGCCGGGCCGGTACGACCGCCCGCTCGGCATGTTCTCGCAGGCCGGCACGACCGCGAGCACGCGCAACGGAAGCCCGAGCTCCGCGATCGCCCCCATGGTCGAGACGACGGCACCGCCGCCGGCCATGTCGCCTTTCATCTCCTCCATGCGGGCGGAGGGCTTGATCGAGATACCGCCGGTGTCGAACGTGATCGCCTTGCCGACGAGGCCGAGGACGATGCCCTCCACGGCGTCCTCGGGCTCGTGGCGGAGGACGATCAGGCGGGGCTCCGACTCCGCGCCCTGGGCGACGGCGGCGAACGCGCCCATGCCGGCCGCCTCGATCTCGGCCCGGCCCCAGATCTCGACCGCGAGGCCGCCGCTCGACGCGACCTCGCCGGCACGCTCGGCAAGCGCGGCCGGCGTGAGCTCGTTGGCGGGGGCGTCGACGAGCTCGCGACAGCGGTTGGCCCAGTGCGCGGCTACCCCTGCTCGTGCGGCCGTCTCGGCGGCGGCGCGAGCCCCGGCTCCGCAGAGGACGAGACGCTCGACCGGCGCTCGCTCGCTGTCCCTCGTCTTCCAGCGGCCGGCGTCGTAGGCGCCGAGGACGGTGCCGTCCACGATCGCCCGTGCCTGTTCGCCGGTGGGAAGGCGCAGCCCAGATTCGAGCGCCCACGCGACCGTTCCGCCGCGGAGTCCGCCCGCTCGCTGGACGACGCGGGACGCCGCGGTGCGGAGAGCGTCCGCGTCCAGGCCGGTCGTCTTGCCGACCCCGACCGGCGCCAAGCGGTGCGCAGCGAGCTCGCCGAGCGTGTGCACGAGCGCGAGGTGGCCGAGCTGGCCCTTGATCTCGCGATCCTCGGCCAGATGGGCGAGACGGCCGGCGAGCAGGCCGTCGAGCTGCGTACCCACCTCCCCCAGCGCCGCGGGCTCGGTGACGGGGAAAGCGAGGATGTCCGCCTCGACCGACTCGGGCGGCGCGTCGACGACGGAGATCTGCATCTGCAGCCGGCGCATGGTAGCCGACGCGGCAGCTACCCTGGCTCGATGCCTCGAACCGGCGGCAAGCCATTCGACGAACTCATGGTGCCGGCTCAAGGAAGCCGGCCTCGCGTCGATACAAAGGAGCGGATGGACGATCGCGCAGACAGCGCCAGTTCGTCCCAGCCCGTCGGAGCTCTCGACGGGCAACCTCCTCTGCCTGTCGAGGCCCTCCAGGAGCTCCTTGGAGGGCTGGTCCTGGAGCGCGAGGAGCTGCGCCGCATGGGCGCCGACCGCTCCGACGCTCGAGCGCAACCGCCGGGACATCGTGCGCGCCCAGTGGCAGCTCTCGCATGCGCTGATCGCGCGCCACCGGCCTGGCGCCGCCGCGGCCTGACCGGCACGTTCTTCAGCAGTGATCGCTCTGCCGGAGCGCCTGCGTGCTGGTGCCACGGTCCCGGCGCGACCGGCTGACGCTCCGAAGGAACGCCTCGCGGGCTCGATCGGCGAGCGGGCTATGCTCATCCACGTGGCGGGGGGGCTCGACAGGCGAGGCATGACGTCGCTGTCGGCCGGCCATCTGGCCACGGATCTCGCGCAGGGCACGATTCCGGCCATCCTCGTCTTTCTCGTGCCCAAGCTCGGGCTCACGAATGCGATGGCCGGCGCTGTCGTGCTCGTCTCGGCGCTGGCGTCGTCGCTCGTGCAACCGCTGTTCGGACTCTGGTCGGATCGACGCGGCGCGATGTGGCTCCTGCCGGGCGGCGTGGTGCTCGCGGCCGCCGGCGTCGCCGTTGCCCCGCTTTCCGAGAGCTACGCCGATGCTGCTCGCTGCGGTCTTCGTCTCCGGGCTCGGCGTGGCCGCGTTCCATCCGGAGGGATCGAAGTTCGCGAGCTTCGTCAGCGGCTCGCGCCGGGCGAGCGGCATGGCGCTGTTCTCGGTCGGAGGCAACGCCGGCTTCGCGATCGGGCCGCTGTTCGGCGCGGCGGTGCTCGCTGTCGGCCTCGGGTACGGGCCGCTGCTCGCCGTGCCAGGTCTTGCGATCGCGGCGCTCCTCATCGCCGAGCTTCGGTACCTCGAGCGGTTCGACCTCGGGGCGACGAGCGCCAGCTCGCTTCTCCGGTGAGCCGGACCGGCCCCGCGCGTTCGTTCTTCTGCAGGTGGCGGTCGTCGCGCGGAGCGTCGTGCCCACTACGGCCTGTTCACGTTCGTGCCCCTCTGGGAGATCGAGAAGGGCGCGACCGAGGCCGAGGCCACTCGGCTCCTCTTCTTCTTCCTCGGCGCGGGCGCGGTCGGCACGCTGCTCATCGGGCCGCTCGCCGACAAGATCGGGCGCAAGCCCGTCATCGTCGGGAGCTACCTGCTCACCGCACCGCTCGTGATCCTGTACGCGCTTGCCGGCGGCACCGTCGGCCACGTGGCGGTCGCACTCGCCGGGATGTGCGTGATCTGCACCTTCGGGATCACGACCGTGCTGAGCCAGGAGCTTCTGCCGAGCAGGATCGCGCTCGCCTCCGGGCTCTCGATCGGTCTCGCGATGGGGCTCGGCGGCGTGTTCGCGGTGGCGCTGGGCGGAGTCGCCGACTCCGCCGACCTCAAGACGGCAGTGCTGGCTACGGCGATCGGACCGATCGTGGGGGCGATCGTGGCCCTCTGGCTCCCGACAGAGAGGCCGCATGGGGTGGTAGAACCGACAGCGGCAACGACCATATGAGGACGTGATGACAGAGACCACGCGCGAGTTCTTCGAGAGCCTCGCCGGTCGCATCGACCCGGCCAGGCTCGACGGCGTGACAACCTCCTACCGCTTCGACATCGCCGGTGCGGGAAGCTGGCGCGTCGACGTGGCCGACGGCGTCGCCACGGTCACGGAGACCGACGAGGGTGGGGACTGCGTGATCCGCATGAAGGACGAGGTCTTCGGGAAGCTCCGCCGAGGCCAGCAGAACCCGATGACCGGCTTCATGACCGGCAAGATCAAAGTGGACGGCGACATGTCGCTCGCGCTCAAGCTGAAGGACCTGTTTCTCTAGCAGCGCCGCCGCGCAGGCGGGTATACCCCGCCGCCTGTCTTCCGGGAGGGGTCTGACCCATGGGTCAGACCCCCTACACGTGTGTGACGCACCGTGCCAAGAGTGTGACGCGGGTGTGCTGAAAGCCGGGCGAAATGAGCCTCCTCTTACGCCGTTCTTAGACCGATCGCGTACAGTCGCGGAGGGGTGAGGGCGCTCATCGTCGACGACGAGCCGGCCGTTCGCGACTCCCTCCGGCGGGTGCTCCAGGCGGAGCGCTACGACGTGGACACTGCCGCCGACGGCCCGGAGGCGCTGGGGAAGATCGCCGACGCCGCGCCGGATGTGGTGATCCTCGACGTGCTCATGCCCGAGATGAGCGGCCTCGAGGTCTGCCGGCGCATGCGTGTGGCGGGGAACTGGACGCCCGTGCTCATGCTCACGGCGCGAGAGGCGGTGAGCGACCGCGTCGCCGGGCTCGACGCCGGGGCGGACGACTACCTCGCGAAGCCGTTCGCGCTCGAGGAGCTGCTGGCGCGGCTGCGCGCGCTCGTCCGCCGGTCGACGTCCGACGGCGCCGTCGAGCTCTCCTTTCGCGACCTCGCCCTCGATCTGCGCCGGCACGAGGCGCGCCGCGGAAGCCGGCCCATCGAGCTGACGCGCACCGAGTTCCTGCTGCTCGAGCTGTTCCTCCGCAATCCGCGGCAGGTGCTCACGAGAACGACGATCTTCGAGCGGGTCTGGGGCGTCGATCTCTCGGAGAGCTCGAACTCCCTCGGTGTCTACATCGGCTACCTGCGACGCAAGACCGAGGCGGGCGGCGAGCCGAGACTGATTCACACGGTGCACGGCGTGGGCTACGCTCTGCGAGAGCCATGACGCTGCAGCGCAGGCTCACGATCCTCGCCGGCACGGCCGTCGCGCTCGCCGTGGCCGCCGCCTCGATCGGTCTCTACCTCAGCGTGCGCGGGACTCTGCGAGACGAGATCGACCGCTCGCTGCAGGATCGCCTCGAGGCTCTCGAGGTCGACCGGCTCGTGCCGCAGCCGTCCGATTCCCGACCCGAGTCGGGTCTCAGCTCGATCGACGACCCGCTGGGCGACCAGCCGTTCGGCGGCACCGAGGTCTTCGCCCAGGTGATCTCGTCCAGCGTGTCGAGCGCGCTCAGTCGCAGCGGCGAGGTCACCCTTCCGGTCGGCGAGCGGGAGCGGGCGGTCGCCGCCGGCCGGGAGCCGGCATTCTTCGTCGACGCAGAGGTCGACGGCCAGCACCTGCGGGTCCTCACCGGTCCGACCCGCCCGGGACTCGCCGTGCAGCTTGCCCGGCCTCTGAACGAGCTCGATGCGACCCTGGATCGTCTAACTCTGATCCTCGCCGGCTTCACGGTCGCCGGCCTCGGACTGGGCGCGGCGCTCGGCCATCTCGTCGCGCGCAGCGCCACGCGCCCGATCAGGCGGCTGGGGGCCGCCACGCGTCGGGTCCGCTCGACGCTCGACCTCAGCGCGCGTGTCGACGCCGAGGGGAGGGACGAGCTCGCCGAGCTGGCGCACGACTTCAACGCGATGCTCGAGTCGCTCGAAGCATCGCAGCGCTCACAGCGACAGCTCGTGGCGGATGCGTCCCACGAGCTCCGAACGCCCGTCACGAGCCTGCGCACCTACCTCGAGTTCCTGCGCCGCGAGGACGACCTCCCCGACGCCGAGCGCGACGAGGTTCTCGGCGAGGCGGTCGACCAGGTCGAGGAGCTGGCGGTCCTCGTCGCCGACCTCGTCGAGCTCGCCCGCGGCGAGCATCAGGAGCTGACGAAGGAGCCCGTCCGGCTGGATCTGCTCGTGAACGAGGCGGTGGAGCGGACGCGCCACCGCGCTCCCGGCGTGGTGCTGGAGCCGCGTCTCGAGCCGACGACGGTCGCGGGATCCCCCGACCTGCTCCTGCGCGCCGTCAAGAACCTGCTCGACAACGCAGTCAAGTGGAGCCCGCCCGGCGGCGCCATCGAAGTGACGACCGGCGACGGCGCCGTGACCGTTCGCGACCACGGCCCGGGCTTCGCGCCCGACGACCTCCCTCATGTCTTCGATCGCTTCTACCGCTCGCTCGAGGCTCGCAAGCTTCCCGGCTCGGGCCTGGGCCTCGCGATCGTGAAGCATGTCGCGGAGGCGCACGGCGGCACGGTGACGGCCGCGAACGGCCCCGCCGGCGGAGCCGTGCTGACGCTCGACCTGGCGGGCTCCGTCCTCGACGTGCCCGAGGCTCGGCGCGAGGATGCTCCGGCTCCCGTCCCCGTGTCTCTAGAGCCGAGCGATCTCCAGCCCGTACGAGCGGCTCCTCTCGCTGCGCGCTCTAAGAGAATTCTTCGCGCAGGCTCACGGTTCTCTTAGGCCGCGCCGGTTCAATCGGGCGCGTGGCGCGGGGAGGGACGCCCTCGCCGCAGGAGGCGGACCTCCTCGCGTCTGAGGGAAGGGCGCCGTCGCCGTTCTCGCCCGTACCCCGGCCGGGACGGCGGCGGCGCATCGACACGGGGAGGTGTCGAGTGAGACGCTCGCGACCTGCATGGATCGCGGCTGTCGTCGCAGCGGCCGCGCTCGCGGCTGGATGTGGCGGCGGGGAGAGTGACGAGGAGGCGGCCCCGGCGCCGCCGCCGGGACGGCGACGCAGCCGGCCGAGCCGGGCGCGGAGCCGCCGCCCGCGACGAGCGAGGAGCCGCAGGCAGGGGGCGTCTACCGCGTCGACTGGGAGGCGTCGTTCAACTTCACGAACGGGTTCGA
Source organism: uncultured Thermoleophilia bacterium (assembly GCA_963838105.1). Classification (GTDB taxonomy): domain Bacteria; phylum Actinomycetota; class Thermoleophilia; order Gaiellales; family Gaiellaceae; genus CAWJNF01. The sequence continues at coordinate 139,421 of CAWIQC010000034.1, forward strand.
CCCGACAGGCGAGTATCTCGGGGAGGTCTGGGGCATCTACTCGAGCCTGCTGATCCGTACGCTCGTCGGCTATCGGCACACCGCCGGTGCGGCCGGGAACGAGCTCATCCCCGATCTCGCGACCGATCTCGGCCAGGTCTCCGCCGACGGGCTGACGTACACGTTCACGCTGAAGGACGGCATCGCGTTCGGCCCGCCGCTCTCGCGCGAGATCACGTCGGCCGACATCGCCTTCGCGTTCGAGCGCATCGGCACCGAGTCGCTCGTCGCGCAGTACGGCGGCTACTACCAGGTCATCGAGGGCATGCCCGAGTTCCTGGAGGGGACGGCGGACACGATCTCGGGCATCGAGACACCGGACGAGAAGACCGTCGTCTTCCGGCTCAGTGAGCCGACGGGCGACTTCCTCTACCGGCTGGCCATGCCGGCCACGGGCCCGATGCCCGAGGAAGTGGCGGGGTGCTTCGACCAGGCGGGCGAGTACGGCCGCTACGTCATCTCCTCGGGCCCGTACATGATCGAGGGCTCGGACGCCCTCGACGCCTCGAGCTGCGAGACGCTGGAGCCGATCTCCGGATTCGACGGCGACACGTCGCTCACGCTCGTGCGCAACCCCGACTACGACCCGGCCACCGACACGCCGGAGGCACGGGAGAACCTCGTCGACCGGTTCGAGTGGCGCATCAACACGAACAACGACGACATCTACAACCGCGTCGAAGCCGGCCTCATCGACGACGAGGTCGCCACCGAGACGCCGGTCGTCCTGAAGCAGTACACCGAGGACGAGGAGCTGAGCCCGCGCCTGCACGCCAGCTCCGGCGACCGGACGTGGTACGTCACCATGAACCTCACCCAGCCGCCCTTCGACGACGTCCACGTTCGCAAGGCGGTCAACCTCGTGCTCGACAAGCAGGCGCTGCGCCTCGCCTGGGGCGGTCCGATTGCGGGCGAGATCGGCACCCACATCGTTCCGGACCCGATCTTCAATGACGAGCTCAAGGGCTACGACCCGTACGCGACGCCCGAGAGCCGCGGTGACGTCGAGGCCGCGAAGGCGGAGATGAGCCAGTCCCGCTACGACACCGACGGCGACGGGCTCTGCGACGCGCCCGAGTGCTCGAACATCGTCCACATCACGGGCGACTCGGCGAGCCGCCAGCAGATGATCCCCGTCGTCGAGGACGGGCTCCGGCAGATCGGGATCGAGGTCAAGACGCGAACGCTCGCCGACTCGTACTCGGCCATCCAGACCGTGGAGCGGAACGTTCCGATCTCATCCCAGCCGGGCTGGGGCAAGGACTACGCGGACGCGTTCACGTTCTTCTTCTACCTCTTCAACGGCCGGACGCTCACTCCGACGGGCAACTCGAACTACTCGCTCGTCGGCCTGACGCCGGAACGAGCCGCCGAGCTGGGGGCCAAGGGCTCGATCGAGGACGTGCCGAGCGTCGACGCCGACATCGACGCGTGCGGTGCTCTGTCGGGCGACGAGCGCCGAGTGTGCTTCGAGGACCTCGACAAGAAGCTGATGGAGGAGATCGTGCCCTGGGTTCCGTACCTCTTCGCGAACAACATCCAGATCACCGGCCCGGCCGTCGTGCAGTGGGACTACGACCAGTTCAGCGGCACGACCGCCTACGCGCACGTCGCGGTCGACCCTGAGTTGCAGTAGGGGCCGGTCCCCGACCCCGCCTTCGTAGGGGCCGGATATATCCGGCCCCTACGGCGTTTCAGGGCGCGAGCCGCTCGCGTCGCCAGCCGTCGTCGGCACGGGTGTAGAGAACGCGGTCGTGCAGCCGGTCGTCCCGATGCTCCCAGAGCTCGATCTCGCGCGGCACGACGCGGTAGCCACCCCAGTGCGGCGGCAGCGGCGGCTCGGCCGCCCGGAAGCGCTCGCTGACCTCGGCCACGAGACTCTGGAGCTCGTCCCGCGAGCCGATGGGGCGGCTCTGCGGCGACGCCCAGGCGCCGAGCTGCGAGCCGAGCGGCCGCGACCGGAAGTACGCCTCCGCCTCGTCCCGTGACACGGGCTCCACGTGGCCCGTCACCCGCACCTGGCGCCCGAGGCCGGTCCAGTAGAAGGCTAGGGCCGCCTGCGCGTTCTCGGCGAGCTCCGCTGCCTTGCGGCTCTCGGTGTTCGTGTAGAAGACGAAGCCGCGCGCGTCCGCGCCCTTGCAGAGGACGAAGCGCACGGACGGGCTCCCGTCGGCCGCCGCCGTCGCGACCGCGCAGGCGTCGGCGTTCTGGATCCCGCTCGCGAAGGCCTCGGCGAGCCAGCGACCGAACGCGGCGATCGGATCGGGATCGGCTGTCTCAGGGTCGAGCACGTCCCGCGCGATCCTAACCGTAGGATCGGGCATGGAACCGTAGGATTCCGCCATGCCGGACCGGGACCACGCGACCGCTGACAGCGATCTCCCCGCGTGGAGCCTGCCGGCCGGAGCCGAGGAGCGTATCGCGCCGAACTGGCCGGAAGGCGTGACGCGCGAGTGGGCGCTCGGCGGCGCGACGGGGACGGGCGTGCGCGTCGCCATCGTCGACTCCGGCATCGACGCCGGCCATCCGCTCGTGGGTGGGGTCGACCGCGCGGTCGTCGTCACCGGGGGCGAGGACGAGATCGCGGTCGAGGAGGACAGCGAGGGCGACGCGAGCGGTCACGGCACCGCCTGCGCCGGCATCGTGCGCGCGCTGGCACCGGGGGTCGAGCTCGCGAGCGTCCGTGTGCTCGGGCCCGACTCGACGGGCTCCGGCGACATCCTCCTCGCCGGCCTCCGCTGGGCGGTCGAGGAAGGCTACGGCGTCGTCAACATGAGCCTCTCCACGCGCAAGCGTCAGTTCGCGCTCGCTCTGCACGACCTCGCCGATCGAGCCTACTTCGCGCGCACCGTGCTCGTGTGCTCGGCGCACAACCTCGCCATCGAGAGCTATCCCTGGCGGTTCGCCTCTGTGATCTCCGTGGGGAGCCACGAGCTGACGGAGCCGCTCGCCTGGCACTACAACCCGCGCCCGCCGGTGGAGTTCTTCGCGCGCGGCGTCGAAGTCGAGGTCGCGTGGCCGGGAGGCGGGAACCTGCTGGCGACGGGGAACAGCCTCGCCACGCCGCACCTCGCCGGCGTCTGCGCGCTCGTGCTGTCCAAGCACCCGGAGCTGACTCCCTTTCAGCTGAAGAGCGTGCTCTACCTCACCGCGACGAACGTGGCGGACGGCCCGTGAGCCAGCCCGCGGAGGCGCAGCACAGAGCGCTGCTCCAGGCGATCGTCGAGGCCGCCCGGGCGATCTTCGGCGCGGCGGCCTCGTCGGTCTTCCTCTACGACGAGGAGCGAAACGAGCTCGTCTTCGAGGCGGTCGCCGGGGAGGGCTCGGACGAGCTCGTCGGCCGGCGGTTCCCGGCGGGCACGGGCATCGCCGGCTCCGTGCTCGCCACGCGCCAGCCGCTCGTGGTCGAGCAGGTCGAGCAGGATCCCCGCTTCGCGAGGGAGGCCGCCGAGGCGACCGGCTACGTCCCGTCGGGGATCATGGCCGTTCCGCTCGTCTCGGGGGACCGGCCGCTCGGCGTGCTGTCGGTGCTCGACCGCCGTGATCGATCCCGGTCGGCCCTCGAGGAGATCGAGCTGCTCGGTCTCTTCGCCGAGCAGGCGGCGATCGCGCTCGACCTCCTGGCGGGCGCCAGACGCGAGGGTCAGGCCGAGAGCGGCCCGGCCGCACGCCTCGTGGCGGCGGTCGACGACCTCGAGGGAGCGCGGCGACGGGCCGCAGACCGCCTGCTCGAGGCGCTCGCAGAGCTGCTCGGGCCGGAATCGTGAGCCGGTCGGGGCGCCGCGAGCGCTGATGCCGGTGGGCGCGGCCGCTGCCTTGCGCGAGTCGCGCACGGCCTTTGCCGGCGTCTTCGCAAACCCCGATCTGCGCCGCATCCAGCTTGCCTTCGCCGGCTCCGAGATCGGGCAGTGGGCGGCCTCCGTCGCGCTCTCGGTGCTCGCGTTCCGGTCGGCCGGCACCGGCGCCGTCAGCCTCGTCGTGCTCGTGCAGATGCTGCCCGCGGCGCTTGCCGGACCGTTCCTCGCGCTGCTCGGCGACCGGTTTTCGCGCCGGCGCGTGATGATCGGAGCAGACCTCGTGCGAGCCGTCCTCGTCGGCGCCGCGAGCGCGCTCGCCTTCGCCGGCGCGCCGATCGGATCGATCTACGCGATCGCCGCGATCGTCGCCGTCGCCGCTACGGCATTTCGCCCGGCCGAGGCGGCGATTCTCCCCACGCTGGCACGGACACCCGACGAGCTGACCGCGGCGAACGTCGCGACGAGCACGCTCGAGAGCCTGATGTCCTTCGCCGGGCCGGCCATCGCAGGCGTGCTCCTCGCCGTCGCCGAGCCTGCCGCCTGTCTCGCCGCTCACCGCGGGTGCCTTCGTCTGGTCCGCGGTGCTCATCGTGGGCGTGCGCCATGACGAGCCGCCTGCCCGCGACGCGGACGGCGATGACGCAGGGAGCGTCGTGCGCGAGCTGGTCGCGGGGGGCGAAGCGATCGTCCGGGACGCCTCCCTGCGGCTGCTCGTCGGCCTCTTCGCCGCCCAGGTGCTGGTCTGGGGGATGCTGTACGTCCTCATCGTGCCGGTCTCGTTCGAGCTGCTGGACACCGGGGAGGAGGGCCTCGGCTCGCTGCTCGCGGCGCTCGGCGTGGGCGGCCTGGCCGGGGCGTTCGTCGCAGCCGGTCTCGTCGGTCGCCGGCTCTCGCTCGCGTTCGGCGCCAGCATGCTGCTGTGGGGCGCTCCGATCGCGCTCATACCCGTCTTGCCCGAGCACGCCGTCGTCCTCGTCCTGCTCGGCGTCGTCGGGCTCGCGAACACGGTGGCGGACGTCGCAGGGATGACGCTGCTACAGCGAGGCGTGCGCGACGAGGTCCTCGCGCGCGCCTTCGGCGTCTTCGGCAGCCTGTTGCTGGCGATGACGGCGGCGGGCTCGGCGCTGGCGCCGGCGTTGAAAGGCTGGCTCGGCCTCGACGGCGCGCTGATCGCCACCGGCCTGCTCCTGCCCGTGGTCACCATCGTCTGCTGGCGCCGGTTCGCGCGGATCGACGCGGCGGCTCCGGTCCCGGGCGAGCGGCTGGCGCTGCTGCGCGGTGTGCCGTTCCTCGCGCCGCTCCCGGCCCCGGCTCTCGAGCACCTGGCAGGCTCCCTTGCTGCGGTCGAGGTCGAGGCGGGGGAGACGGTGTTCCACGAGGGCGATCGAGGGGACCGCTTCTACGTGATCGATCGGGGCGAGGTCGAGGTCCGGGCCGCGGACCGGCTCCTTCGCAAGCTCGGCCCGGGGGAGTTCTTCGGCGAGATCGCGCTCGTGCGCGACGTGCCGCGCACGGCGACAGTGGTGGCGTCGACGAGCTCCTCGCTCCTGGCTCTCGAGGCGGCGGAGTTCCTCGGCGCGGTGACGGGGCACGCGAGCAGCGCGGAGGCGGCGGACGCGGTCGTCGTGTCGCGGCTCGGCGCCGGCCGCCGGCCGCCGGGCGGTGCGTGATCAGGGCTGCTCGGCGAGCCGCTCTATCCGCGCCGCCATCGTCTCGAGCAGGCGCCACGCGACGGGCGGATGGGCCTCGACGAACGAGCGAAACTCCCAGGAGGACAGCGCGAGACAGCGCAGGTCGCTCGTCGCCGTCACCGTTGCCGTCCGCGGGCTGTCGGAGAAGAGCGCCATCTCGCCGAAATGGTCGCCGGCGCGGAGCGTCCCGAGATGCTCGCCCGCGAGCGTCACGGCCGCCTCGCCCTCGACGACGACGAAGAACGCGAGCACCCGGGCGCCCGCGCTCGTGCTCCCGGATGACGGTCGAGCCGGCCTCGAAGACGAGCTCGCGGAAGAGCTCGGCGACCTCCCGCAGCTGTGGCTGCGAAAGTCCCTCGAAGGCGGCGACCCGCGCGAGCATGTCGATGCGATCGGTCGCCATCGGCACTGGATACTAGAGCTGGAGCGGGCGCGTCGCACCCGGGCGGCACGGGCAGCCTACGATGTACCGATGGACGCAGGCTCGTCCTACCTCGACAACACGGTCGCCGAGCTCCTCGAGCGCGTCTCCGCGCGGACGCCGGCGCCCGGGGGCGGCTCGGTCGCGGCGATCGCCGTCGCGCTGGCGGCGGGGCTCGCGACCATGGCGGCGCGCTTCTCCGTCGAGCACTGGGACGGAGCTGCGGGAGCGGTCGCCCAGGGTGAGGCGCTGCGCAAGCGTGCCGCGCCGCTCGCCGACGAGGACGCGGTGGCGTACGAACGGGCGCTCGACGCCCTCCGGGCACCGCGGAGCGGCGACCCCGAGGCGCGCGACCGCGAGATCGGCGATGCGCTCGCCCGGGCCGCCGACGTACCGCTTCGCGTCGCCGAGGTCGCGACCGACGTGGCCGAGCTCGCGGGCGAGGTGGCCGAACGCGGGAACGAGAACCTGCGCGGCGACGCTGCTGCTGCCGCCATCCTCGCCGAGGCGGGTGCGCGCATCGCGGCGAACCTCGTCGTTATCAACCTGACCATGCGCGAGGAGGACGAACGGGTTCAGCGTGCGCTCTGGCTCGCCGACGCCGCCGCCCGAGCGGCTCACCGGGCGGTCGCCGCGACGTCGTGAGCGCCCATGCGCTCACCGACGCAGACCTGGTCGCGCGCTGCCGCACCGGCGAGCCCGAGGCCTGGAACCTCCTCGTCGAGCGGTTCTCCCGTTACGTCTACGCGATCGCGACCCAGGCGTACCGGCTCACGCACGAGGACGCCGAGGACGTCTTCCAGGAGGTCTTCTCGCGCACCTACGAGCACCTGGGAAAGCTCCGCTCCGACGAGGCGATCCGGCCCTGGATCGGCCAGCTCACGCGACGGCTGTGCGTGGATCGACTCAGAGCCGGACGGCGCATCGAGCTGGAGGCAACCCCGGACGAGGTCGAGGCCTTCGACACGCGCCTCGAGCAGATCGAGGAGGCGCTCACCGTGCAAGACGCGCTGGCCGCGCTCTCGGACGACTGCCGCGAGATCCTCGACAGGTTCTTCTGCCGCGACCAGAGCTACCGCGAGATCGGCGAGCTGCTCGGTATCCCGGCCGGGACGATCGCGAGCCGCATCTCGCGCTGTCTCGGAAAGCTGCGTGACCAGCTCGAGGGAAGATTCGAGACCACTTCTCCGTCCAGTAATCGATGAGCTACGAGGAGGAGCGCATCGCTGCCTTGCTGCAGCAGCTGCCGCCGGCGCCGGAGGGCTGGGTTCGCGCGGCGCAGGAGCTTCCGTTGGCGCGCCTCGGGCTAGACGAGATCGTTGCTCGCGCCGAGGCGGACGCCGCTTTCCGGCAGGCGCTCGTCGCCGATCTCGAGCGGGCGCTCGAGCGCGAGGGCTACGAGCCCGACCGGGCGCTCGTCGACCTTCTGCGCCGGCGACTCGCCGACCTGTAGGGGCCGGATCTCATCCGGCCCGCGCCGGGCGGTCCAGTCCCGCTGAGCCGCGATCGGCACCTGGATGCACGTGTAGGGGCCGGTCCCCGACCGGCCCTTCGGGCCGGATCGTCAGCCGGCCCCGCTCACCTGGTCCGGCCCCTCCGGCCGGGGAGGGGCGGGGCGGGTGGGGATCCCGCCCCGCCGCGGTGAGGGGGCCTAGGAGGGGGTGCTGACGGGCCGCGTGGGATGCGGCGCCGGAAGTCCGCGCGGGAGGCGGCGACCGCGAGCGAGGCGGGCGAGCAGCTCGCCGAAGAGCCTCTCGAGCGGATGCGGGCCGCCGGGGGAGAGCGAGCGTGCGAGGCGCTCCCGCTCGGCCGCGTGCCTGAGCTCGGCGGCCCGCTGGCGGGCGATCTGCTCGTTGAGGTGAGGGGTCATCATCCCGTCTCGCTCCTACCTACGAGACGGGGAACTCGGCGGCGATCTTCCCGAGAAGCACGAGAGGCCCGCGATGCGGGCCTCTCGCAGACAGCCGCAGAAGCTCTACTTGGGCTTCTTCTCGCGCACGCCGCCTTCGTTCGCCTTCGGCTTTTTCTCGCGCTCGACCCATTTGCGGGCCTCCTTCGTCGGTGATCAACCGTAGCACAGGCCGACGACGAAGCGGCGCAGCCTGCCGCCGTTCTCCCCCGGAGTGGCGGGGCGGCACGTGCGCCGGCGCGCGACCGCGCGCGAGCAAGCGCACGCGCTCGTCGCGGCGGCTCTCGCCGACCGCGTGCGCGAACGGCGATTGCGTCGAGCGAAGCTCTACTTGGGCTTCTTCTCGCGCACGCCTAGCTCGTCGGCCTCGTCGTTCCGCTTGAACATGATGTGCGCCACGACATCGGGCTCGTCGTGCTCCTTGGGCTTCTTCTCGCGCACGTCGCCCTCTTCGTTCGCCTTCGGCTTTTTCTCGCGCTCTCCCACTGCAGACCTCCTTCTTCGGTGATCACCCGTGATTCAGGCCGACGACGAAGCGGCGCAGCCTGCCGCCATTCTCCCCCCGGAGTGGCGAGTCGGCAAGTGCGCCGGCGCGGCGACCGCGCGCGAGGAAGCTCACGCGCTCGTCGCGGCGGCTCTCGCCGACCGCGTACGCGACCGGATTGCGTCGAGCTAGCCGCACCAGCTCGGCGCTATGGCGGTCGAGCCGGAGCCGCGCCGCTTCGCTCGCCGTCGTCACGACTACAAGACGCTCCGGGCGCCTCCGATCTTCCCCGGCTGCGAAATCAGTCGAGCTCGACGAGGACAGCGCCTGCGCCGACCCGCTCGCCCTCGACGACTCGAACCCGCCCGACCGTCGCGTCGAAGGGGCAGAGCACGGGCGTCTCCATCTTCATCGCCTCGAGCACGGCCAGCGGCTGCCGTGCCTCGACGCGGTCGCCTTCGGCCACGAGCACCTGCAGCACCACGCCCGGCATCGGGGCCGTGACGACGCTCGCCTGGCCGCCCGGAGCCGCCGTGTGGGTGCTGGGCTCGACCTGGGGGGGCGCCGCGGGGCGCGGGCGGCTGGGCGGTGGGGCCGCGGCCCGCTCTCCACCACCCGGAGAACGCCCCCCGGGCCGAGCGGAGCCGCTGCAGGGGTGGGTGGAGGGCGAGAAAGTCCGTGGTCGCCTCGCCGGCACGCACGACGGGGTGGGCCACCAGCCAGCGCAGGAAGGGGAGGTTCGTCACGACGCCGCCGACCTCGGTCTCGCGCAGGGCAGCGTCGAGCTCGTCGAAGGCCTCGTCGCGCGTCGCGGCGCCCGCGACGAGCTTCGCGAGCAAGGGGTCGTAGGCAGCCGGCACGCGGTCGCCCTCCTCGACGCCGGGATCGACGCGAACTCGTGTCGGGAAAGCGGAGGCGCTCGAGCAGGCCGTCCTGCGGGAGGAAGGTGAGCGGATGCTCCGCGTAGAGGCGCACCTCGACGGCATGACCGCGCGCTTCTGGAGCAGCGTCCAGAGGCTCGCCGGCGGCGATGCGGAGCTGCTGCTCCACGAGATCGAGACCCGTGACGAGCTCGGTCACGGGATGCTCGACCTGCAAGCGGGCGTTCAGCTCGATGAACCAGAAGCCGTCCCCGGCGACGAGGAACTCGGCCGTGCCGGCGCCCTTGTACGAGACAGCGCGGGCGAGCGCGACCGCGGACGCGGCGATCGTCGTTCCGGCGCTCGCCGCGAGGCCGGGCGAGGGTGTCTCCTCGAGCACCTTCTGGTGACGTCGCTGAATCGAGCAGTCGCGCTCGCCGAGGGCCTGGACGGCACCGTGGCCGTCTGCGAGGAGCTGAACCTCGACGTGACGGGCGCCCTCGACGAGACGCTCGCAGAACACACGGTCGTCGCCGAACGCCGCCAGCGCCTCGCGGCGGGCCGCCGCGAGCGCCGGCTCGAGCTCGTCGCGCTCCCGGACCGCGCGCATGCCCCGGCCGCCGCCTCCGGCGGCCGCCTTGACGACGAGCGGCAGGCCCACCTCCTCGGCCGTCCCGGTCGGCAACGTCGGAACCTCGACGCCCGCGGCGATCCGCTTCGCCTCGAGCTTGTCGGCGGCGAGGCGCATGGCGCTCGCCGGCGGACCGACCCACACGAGACCCGCGGCGCTCACCGCTTCTGCCAGCGCGGGGCTCTCGGCCAGGAAGCCCCAGCCGGGGTGTACGGCGTCGGCGCCCGCCTCGACGGCCGCCTCCACGAGCCCGCCGGCGTCGAGGTAGCTGCCGACCTCGCGAACGCCGTCGGCCATGCGGGCGTGCAGCGAGCCTCGATCGTCGGCGGTGACCGCCGCGACCGACACCACCCCGAGCCGCGCGCACGTGCGCGCGACGCGGACGGCCACCTCTCCCCGGTTCGCGATAAAGAGCCGCTCGATCCTCCCGCTCATGCCGGTTTTCCACGAATTCCTTGCGCCCCTGTGGAAAAGCTGGCAGACTTCCTCGCCCGGGACGTAGGTGAGACGTGGAGGGAAGGCTCCGTCACCTCGTCACAACTCTCGCGCCCTGCGCCGGGGCGGCTGTGCTGCTTGCCACGGGGCTCGGGGCAGCGGGCGCAAACGCGTGCGCCAACCCGTCTGTCGATGCGCCCCCCGCACAGCAGAGGGCCGCCATTCTGTGTCTCGTCAACGAGCTGCGCGAGGGGAAGGATCTCAGGGCCCTGCGACCGTCGGCGGGCCTCGAGCGAGCGGCCCGCCTCAAGGCTGGCGCGATCGTCCGCTGCGAGCACTTCTCGCACACCCCCTGTGGCCTGGCGTTCGCGTCGACCTTCATCGACGCCGGCTACGCCGTCGGCAGCTGGACGGTCGGCGAGAATCTCGCCTGGGGTGCCGGCGATCGAGGCTCCGCGGCGCGAGCGTTCGCTGCGCTGCTCGACTCGCCGTCGCACAGGGCGAACTTCCTGCGCCGCGGCTGGAGGGACATCGGCATCTCCCTGTGGCGCGGGGCGCTCTTCGGGCACGACCGGGTAGCCCTCTGGGTGATCGACTTCGGGAACCGTACTAAGGCTCCGTGAAAGCGTCTTGCGCTCCGCGGCTGAAGCGTCCCGTCGGCCCGAGGCTATTTCCAGTATTGACGCTCCCTGCGTCCTTGCCCGGCTCGCTTTCCGCCGGAGCATCCAACTTCCGAGACGGAAACCCTAGCTCCTGCGGCGAGCGGCCTCGTAGCTCCACGACGGCGGTCGCTTCTCGAGGAAGGCGCGGAGGCCCTCCTGGCCCTCCGGGCTCGCCCGCCGCTCGCCGATTCGCCTCGCCGCCTCGACGGCCGTCAACGGCGCATCGTGGACGAGGCGCTTGGCCGCGCGCACGGCGGCCGGGCCACCGGCGAGCAAGCTCTCGACGATCCGGGCGCACGCCTCGTCGAGGTCATCGGCCACCTCGTGGACGAGGCCGATGCGCAGGGCCTCACGCGCGCCGAAGCGCTCGCCGGTCAGGAAATAGCGGCGGGCCGCTCCCGGGCCGATGCGGGCGATCACGAACGAGGAGATCATCGCCGGCACGATGCCGAGCCTCACCTCCGAGAAGCCGAAGACCGTGTCCTCCGCGGCCAGCGCGACGTCCGTGCACGCGATCAGGCCGGCGGCACCGCCCAGGACATGGCCGTGGACGCGAGCGACGACGGGCGCCTCGCAGGCGTCGACGGCTTCGAGCATCCGCTCGAAGCGCATGGCGTCCTCGACGTTCTCCTCCTCGGTGAGCTCGACGGATGCGCGCATCCATTCGATGTCGGCCCCGGCGGAGAAGCTGGGGCCCTCGCCGTCGAGCACGACGGCGCGCGCGTCTCCGACGTCGGCGAACGCGTCGGCGAGCCCGTCGATCAGCGTCGGGTCGAACGCGTTGCGACGCTCGGGGCGTGCGAGGGTCACCCGCAGTACGGGCCCGTCCCGCGCGACACGCACCGCCGTCACCGTGGGCCGGATCGTATCCGGCCCGTATCGTTCGGCAATGCAGATCGTCGTCTGCGGCGCGGGCGCGACCGGCGCGAGCATCGCGTACCACCTGGCGCTCGCCGGGGCCGGACGAGTCGTGCTCTGCGACCGCGGCGAGGTGGCCGGCGGCGCGACCGCCAAGGCCTTCGGCGGCGTTCGCCAGCAGTTCTCGACGGCGGCGGAGGTCAAGCTCGCGCAGGCGAGCGTGCGCTTCTTCGAGGAGCTCGGCGAGCCGCTGTTCCTCCAGGTCGGGTACCTGTTCATGGCCACGACCGCGGAGGGCCTGGAGGCGCTCGAGGAGCGCCGTGCGCTCCAGGAGGAGCTCGGGGTGCCGATCGAGCGTGTCGACGCTCGGCGGATCGCGCAGCTCGCGCCCGGCCTGGCGGTCGACGACGTGCTCGGAGGGGTGCTCGGTACGGCGGATGGGCTTTCCGATCCGCCCTCGGTCTGCCGCGAGGTCGTCCGCCGCGCCGTCGAGCTCGGCGTCGAGCTGCGCGAGCATACGGACGCGCGCGAGGTCGACGGGGACATCCGTGTCATCGCGTGCGGGCCGTGGTCGGCAGAGCTCGCGGCCTCGTACGGCGTCGACCTCCCCGTGCGGCCTTTGCGGCGGCAGCTGATCCTGACGGAGCCCGTACCGGGGGTGCCGGAGCGGCTTCCACTCGTCATCGAGGCCGAGACCGGCTTTCACTTCCGGAGGCGGGGTGACCGGCTGCTGATCGCGATGGTCGATCCTGCGCCGCGCTGGGGGAGCGAGGAGACGGTCGACGAGTCCGTCCTTCCCGACCGTATGGCCCGGCTCGGCCGGCGCTACCCTCCGGCAGCCGGCGTCGGGCTCGAGCGGGCGTGGGCAGGCCTGTACGACATGACCCCGGACGCGCATCCGATCATCGACCGGGTCGCAGACGGCGTCGTCACCGCCTGCGGCTTCTCCGGCCATGGCTTCATGCAGTCGCCGGCCGTCGGTCGCGCCGTTGCCGAGCTCGTGCTCGAGCAGGAGCCGTCCTTCGACCTCACGCCCTACAGGCTCGACCGGTTCGCGCTCGGCGCCGTCTTTCCCGAGCAGGTCGTGCTGTAGGGGCCGGACGTGGCCGACCCAGGCTCAGAACGGCTCGCGCGCCTCGTAGGCACCGCCCGGGACGGAGCCCACGGCCACCCAGGAGAGGCCGTCGGGGCCCGCGACCGGCTTGCGGGTGGTGCCGGCGTGGACGAGCGACCCAGCGGCCCGGATGCACCTGGATCTCCTCGCCCTCGACATGAAGCACGCCGCTGCCGGCGAGGTAGACGTAGACCTCCTCCTGGCCCGAGCCGGACTCGTCGTGCTCGAGGCCCTCCGCTCCGGGCGGCAAATCGAACTGGTTGATACCGAAGGCCGTGACGCCGAGCGCCCGGCGCATCTGGCGGAACGCGCCGTTGCGACCCTCGCGGGGCTCGACGTCGGCGCTGTCGACGACTGCATAGCCCATGCGTTCCTCCTTCACATCCGGAAGACGCCGAAGGTCGTCTCCGGGATCGGCGCGTTGAGACTGGCTGCGATACCGAGGGCGAGGGCGCGGCGCGTGTCGAGCGGGTCGAGGATCCCGTCGTCCCACAGCCGGGCGGTCGAGTAGTACGGGTTGCCTTCGGCCTCGTAGGTGGCGCGGATCGTGTCCGGTTCGGCATCGCCGACCGCGGAGAGGACCATGGCCGCCTGCTCGCCGCCCATGACCGAGATGCGCGCGTTCGGCCACATCCAGAGCTGCCTCGGGGCGAAGGCGCGACCGCACATCCCGTAGTTGCCGGCGCCGAACGATCCGCCGATCACGACCGTGAACTTCGGCACCTGTGCGCACGAGACGGCGGTGACGAGCTTCGCGCCGTCCTTCGCGATCCCGCCCGCCTCGTACTCCCTGCCCACCATGAAGCCGGTGATGTTCTGGAGGAAGAGCAGGGGCGTGCGCCGCTGGCAGGCGAGCTGTACGAAATGCGCGCCCTTGAGCGCCGACTCGGAGAACAGGACGCCGTTGTTGGCGAGGATCGCGACCGGGAAGCCCTCGATGCGCGCGAACCCGCAGACGAGCGTGTCTCCGTAGCGTGCTTTGAACTCGTGCAGGCGGCTGCCGTCCACGAGCCGCGCGATGACCTCCCGGACGTCGTACAGGACGCGGTAGTCCTCCGGCACGATCCCGTAGAGATCGGCCGGGTCGTAGAGGGGGTCCTCGGGCGCCTCGAGCTCCCAGGACGCGTCGGGCCGGCGAAAGTCGAGCCCGCGCACGATCTCCCTGACGATCGCGAGCGCATGCTCGTCGGAGACGGCGTAGTGGTCTGCCACGCCCGATACCGCCGTGTGGACATCGGCCCCGCCGAGCTCCTCGGCCGAGACCTCCTCACCGGTCGCCGCCTTCACGAGCGGTGGGCCCGCGAGGAAGATCGTGCCCGTGCCTCGGACGATGACGGCCTCGTCCGACATCGCCGGGACGTAGGCGCCCCCTGCCGTGCAGGAGCCCATCACGCAGCCGATCTGCGGGATCCCTGCCGCGGACATGGTCGCCTGGTTGAAAAAGATGCGTCCGAAGTGGTCGCGGTCGGGGAAGACCTCGGCCTGGAGCGGCAGGAACGCCCCGCCCGAGTCGACCAGGTAGACGCAGGGCAGCCGGTTCTGGGCGGCGACTTCCTGGGCCCGGAGGTGCTTCTTGACGGTGAGGGGGTAGTACGTGCCGCCCTTCACGGTGGCGTCGTTGGCCACGATGGCGCACTCGCGGCCCTCGATCGAGCCGATTCCCGTGACCATGCCCGCGGCCGGCGCGTCGCCGCCGTAGCAGTCCCAGGCGGCGAGCGCCCCGAGCTCGAGGAAGGCGGAGTCCGGGTCGAGCAGGCGCTCGAGCCTCTCGCGCACGGGTAGCTTTCCGCGCGCTCGGTGGCGCTCGACCGCCTCTGGCGGGCCCCCGTTCGCCACGTGCGCCAGACGCTCGCGGAGCTCGGCCACCAGAGCCTCCATGCGCGCACGACGCTCGGCGAACGCCGGGCTGGCGCGATCGACCCTCGTCTCGAGGATCGCCAAGCGACTACGCGTCGTCGGGGAGCTTCGCGAGGATCGCCTTGACGGCCTGCAGGATGTCCGCCTCCTCGTGCCCGAAGTCGTCGAGGAAGGCGTGCAGCGCCGTGCGGACGATCCGGAGCTCCTCGTCCGTGAGCTCGATAGCGTGCATCACCGCAAGCGTATGCGTGCTCGGTAGGCACCGCCGCCGCCGGCGCTCGTCCGGCGGCCGCGGCAGGCGCTCACAAACGCCTTACAGAACTCGTAAGCGCCGCTCACCGAGTCCGAACGAGACGCGCACGATCTTCTCACTCCCTCCTAGCACGCGGCTGGTCTCCTCCCTGAGGTCAACCGAGGAGGAGCATCGTGAAGCTCAGGCTTTCCATTCTGGTCGCGCTCGGCGCCATCCCTCGTCGCGGCTTCGGGAGCGACGGCCGCCGTGATCGTCGGCACCGACCGCCACGACGCCATCGCCGGGAACGCCGAAGGGAGACGTCATCGTCGCGCTCGCCGGCAACGACGTCGTCCTGTCGGGAGCGGGGAGAGACATCGTGCGAGGGCAGGCGGGCAACGACATCCTCGACGGAGGTCCCGACGCCGACGATCTCGGCGGAGGGGGCGGGAACGACGACGAGTGGGGAGGAGAGGGCGACGATCGCGTCCGAGGCTGGAACGGCGACGATCGTCTGCGCGGGAACCAGGGCGACGACCTCGTGCGGGGCGGCGACGGCGCCGACCGGCTCGGCGGCGGTCTCGGCGCCGACACGCTCTGGGGCGAGGGCGGCGACGACGTGCTGTTCGCGAAGGCGGACGACGGCGCCCGCGATCACCTCGACTGCGGTGAGGGCACCGACACGGCCTACGTGCGCGCGGGCGACGTGACCGAAGGCTGCGAGACCGTGTTCGTGGTCGCCGACGGCGAGGACGAAACGCTGAGTCGCGGTTGAGGGGGCGATTGGCCGGAGCGACGAGGCGGTGTAGGCCACCTGCGGTGGCGGGCGCGGCCGAGGTGGTCGGGTTTCTGCAGTAGGGGCCGGATATACCGGCCCCTACCTGACAACCGTCAGCTCGGCGACGAGGCCGTCCGCGGCGCTGCCGGTCATCGTGGCGAGCTCGAGCTCGTAGCCGTCGGCGAAGACGTTGTCCGACTCGAGCGACACCTGGGCGAGGTTCGTCACGCTCTGGCTGTAGCCGTCGGTCGCGTACACGGTCTCGCAGACGTCGGCCGGGAACGCGAGCTGCGAGATCGCGATCGGAGCATCGCCGCCCGTCGCGCTGTCGACGTCCGAGTAGACCTCGAAGTGGAGGTGCGGCCAGCGGCCCGCGTAACAGGCGGGGAAGATGCTGGTGAAGCTGACCGCGCCACCCGAGTCGGCCTCCTGCACGCCGCGCAGGTAGTTCTGGTCGGTCGCACCTTCGGAGTACAGCGAGTAGCGCCCCTCGCGGTCGCAGTGCCACAGGTAGACGGCCGCTCCCTCGACTGGGGCGCAGCCGCTCGCGCCGTCCAGGACCAGCAGGTTGACGGTGAGCGGAACCCCGTCGGCGACGCCGCTCGACGAGCCGAAGCTCGAGCGGATGTCGCTGCGAACGATCCCGGTCTCTGCGAGGACGTTGGGGCCGTTCGACCCGTCGCCCGGATACGGGCCGGCCGTCTCCTCTGGGATGACCTCACAGCTCTCGACGGACACCGCGGTCGTCTGCGCTCCGGCCGCGTCCTCGGTTGCCGCCCCCGCTGCCGCGGTCGAGCTACCATCGTCGCCTCCACAGGCGACCCCGACGAGGGAGACGAGGCTGGCGCCGGCGATCAGCTTGATGACCTGACGCCGATCCATGAGGGTCGTCAGGTCGAACGCGAGCCCTCGGTCGTGATCGTCAGGCTCCTCGTGCATCACTCCGGGCTTCGGCTCGGCCTGCCTCGTCACGTCGTTCCTCCTTGCGTCGCGTCCGTGGTCTCGGTCAGCGCGGCGGTCGCGCCCGGTCGATTACACCGCGACATCTTCACGCGATCCTCAGAGCGGGCTAAGAGCAGGGTAAGAATCGCACCGGCGACGCGCCGCGTGCTACCAGAGCTTGTCGATCTCGCCGGGATACAGCTCGATCCGGCAACCGACGAACGCGTCGGCGAGGGTGCTGCGCTCGCTGCGAGAAGAAGCGCGCCATGGTGACCTTGTCGAACTGGTCGCTCGGGAAACGGCGCCTCCGGTGTCCCTCCGACGAGTACCGTGCCCGGCAGGAGCTGCCAGCCGCCGCGCTCGTAGAACGCCTGCAGCGGGCTGTCGCAGGTGAAGATACCGAGGTCCGCGCCGCTCGCCTCGATCGCATCGCGGGCAGCCTGCACGAGCCGGTGACCATGGCCCTTGCCGCGGTTGGCCTTGCCGGTCACGACCGTGCTCAGCCCGCTGGCGTCGAAGGCTTGGCCCCGGTGGTGGATCTGCTTGGACAGGATGTCGAGCGCGGAGAGCACGCGGTCGCCGTCGAGCAGCAGCATCGACAACGGCCGCAACGCCGGGTCGTGCACAGGCCCGTCCCGCTCCGGCTTGTAGTCGGGCCAGGCCTCGTCGTGCAGGGCCCGCACCTGTGCGCGGAGCTCTCGGGGGACATCCGCCTCCGGAAAGGAGACGATTCGCATCCCGTCAGCCGATCGCGACCATGCGCTCGAGCGCGCGCCGCGCCCTGGCGGCCGTCTCCTCGGGCACGGTGACGGCGAACTTCTCGTCGCGCAGGGAGTCGCGGAGCTTCTCGAGCGTGATCATCTTCATGTACTTGCAGATCGCGCGCTCGGAGACGGCCTCGAAGCGCTTCTCCGGCGCCTCCTTGGCGAGCCGGTGCAGGATCCCGGTCTCGGTCGCGACGAGGAAGCGCTGCTTCGGGGAGGAGCGGGCGAAGCGGATCATCCCCTCCGTGGAGAGGATGTGCGTGCGGTCGTTGCCGAACGCCATGCACTGGCTCGCGCAGCCGCACTCCGGGTGGACGAGCAGCTCTGCGTCGGGGGCCTCCGCCTGCCAGCGCTCGATGTCGGCCGGGCGGATGCCGGCGTGGACATGGCATTCGCCCATCCAGATCGTCAGCTTGCGACCCGTGACGCGCTCGACCCACAGGCCCAGGTAGAGGTCGGGGAGGAAGAGGATCTCCCGGTCGGCGGGGATCGCCTCGACGACCTGGACGGCGTTGCCGGACGTGCAGCAGTAGTCCGTCTCCGCCTTCACCTCCGCGGTGGTGTTGACGTAGGAGACGACGACCGCGTCCGGGTGCTCGGCCTTCCAGGCGCGGAGCTGCGCGCCCGTGATCGAGGCGGCCAGCGAGCAGCCGGCGTCGAGGTCGGGGATGAGGACCGTCTTCTCGGGCGAGAGGATCGCGGCCGTCTCGGCCATGAAGTGGACGCCGCAGAACGCGATCGTCGCGGCGTCGGTGGCCGCTCCCTCGCGCGCGAGGCCGAGCGAGTCTCCGACGAAGTCCGCGACGTCCTGGACCTCGGGCAGCTGGTAGTTGTGGGCGAGGATCACGGCGTCGCGGGCGCGCGCAAGCTCGCGCACCTCCTCCTGCAGGGGCCGGATCTCGTCCGGCCCGATACGTCGGCGCTTCGGCGAGCGCGCTCACGCGAGCACCTCCATCGACACGTCGAGCGAGCGGGCGGAATGCGTGAGCGCGCCCACGGAGATGACGTCGACGCCGGTCTCGGCGACGGCGCGGATCGTCTCCAGCGTGACGCCGCCGGAAGCCTCGAGCTCCGCCCGCCCGGCCGTGAGCTCGACCGCACGGCGCAGCAGCTCGGGCGGCATGTTGTCGAGCAGGATTCGGTCGGCGCCGGCGGCAAGCGCCTCGCGGACCTGGTCGAGCGTGTCGCACTCGACCTCGATCTCGAAGCCGGAGCCGGCGGCGCGCAGCCGCTCGACGGCCTCGGCGACTCCTCCGGCGAGGCGCAGATGGTTGTCCTTGACGAGGATCGCCGTCGAACAGGCCGAGCCGGTGGTTCGTGCCGCCGCCGCAGCGCACGGCGTACTTCTCGAGCGCCCGGAGGCCCGGTGTCGTCTTGCGCGTGTCGAGCAGCACGGCGCCGGTGCCGGCGATGGCGTCCGCGTAGCTGCGCGTGAGCGTGGCGATGCCGCTCAGGCGCCCCAGCAGGTTCAGGGCCGTCCGCTCGCCGGAGAGCAGGGCCCGCGTCGCGCCCTCGACTCGTGCCACCGTGACGGGCGTCTCGCCGACGGCGTCGCCGTCGGCCGCGAGCGGCTCGAAGCGCGGCCTCCGGATCGAGCGCGCGGAACACCGCTTCCGCGGCTGCGAGCCCGCAGACGACACCCGGCTGCTTGAGCAGCAGCGCGGCGCGACACGTCTCGTCGGCGTCGAAGAGCCCGTTGCTCGTCGCGTCGCCGGGCCCGAGGTCTTCCTCGAGCGCCGTCTCGACGACACGCGCCAGCTCGGCTGTCGGGAGGGCGATCAGGTCCATCGCTCGAAGGCGGGCTCCTGCCCGCGCCGGTGGACGATGTGCAGCGCCAGGCGCCGGATCCTCGGCTCGGGTGGTCGGCCCGGAAGTGGCCGCCGCGGCTCTCCTCGCGGGCGAGCGCCGCCTCGGCGACGAGCCGCGCGAGCGGGTGCGGCTGCTCGCGGAGGGTCTCGAGGCCCGCCGCATCGCGAACGAGCCCGGCGTGCTCCCACATGGCACGCCGGAGCGCGGGCGTGACGGCCGGAAGGGGCTCGGGCTTCTGGAGGCGTCGAGAGGCGACCCGGAAGATCTGGCTCTTGTCGGGCGGCGAGCGCCGCTCGGCGCCCGAAGACGAGGCATTCGAGCAGGGAGTTCGACGCGAGCCGGTTCGCCCCGTGGACTCCGGTGCAGGCGCACTCGCCGGCTGCGTACAGGCCGGGCACCTCGGTGCGCCCTTCGAGATCGGTGACGACGCCTCCCATCGTGTAGTGGGCCGCCGGGGCGACGGGCACGGGCTCCGCGGCCGGATCGAAGCCTGCGTGGGCGAGCGTGTGCATGAGCGCGGGGAAGCGCGCGCGGTCGACCGGGCGCAGGTCGAGCAGCGCCGTTCCCTTGCGACCCGACGGCCCTCGCGACGACGTCCCTGGGCGCCAGCTCGTCCGTGAACCGGGAGCCGCCGCCGTCGAGCAGAAGGGCTCCCTCGCCGCGGAGCGCCTCGCTGAGGAGGAGCCCGCCCCGCGCGAGCACGGTCGGATGGAACTGGACGAGCTCGAGGTCGGCGAGCGCCGCGCCCGCGCGCCAGGCGAGCAGCGCGCCGTCGCCGACCGCGCCGGGCGGGTTCGTCGTCCGCTTCCACAGAGCAGCCATGCCGCCGGTTGCGAGGAGCGTGGCCGGGGCGCCGATAGCGCCGCGCTCGGTGATCGCTCCCACGCAGCGGCCGTCGTGCTCGCGGAGCGCGAGCACGCGCGTGTCCTCGACAAGCCTCACGTTGGGATCGCGCGAGCGGCGCGTTCCCACAGCGCCCGGGCGACGTGCTCGCCGGTCTGCGCGCCCCCGGCGTGAACGATCCGGCGGCGCGAATGGCCACCCTCGAGGCCGAGGTCGGCGTCGAAGCGGGCGCCGAGCGTCACGAGGTCGGCGACGCGCGCCGCGGCGTCCTCCACGAGCGCCTCGACCGCGCTCGGTCGGCAGAGACCCCGGCCGGCCCGGAGCGTGTCGTCGGCGTGCAACGTGGGGGAGTCGTCCTCGCCGAGCGCCGCGGCGATGCCGCCCTGGGCCCGCCAGCTCGACGAGCGAGGCCTGCGGGGCGCTCGTGACGAGCGCGACGGAGGCGCCCTCCGCGGCAGACGTCAGGGCGGCGGTGAGGCCGGCGAGGCCGGAGCCGACGACGAGGAGGTCGACCCGTTGCTCTTCCACGCGCGCGTTCCCTCTGCTAGTTTACGACCATGGAGCGAAAACCTCGGAGACGAGTTTAGCAGAGTTCGCAACTCTGCAAGCGAAAACATGGACCGGGAAGCGCCCACGCACGTCACGCTGGCCGTCGTCCTGCAGGTGCGCGACGGCCGCCTGCAGGTGCTGCTCTGGGAGCGGGCGCTCGAGCCGTTCGCCGGGCGCTGGTCGCTTCCGGGCGGCTACCTCGTCCCGGGCGAGACCCTCGAGGACTCGATCAGGCGCCATCTGGCCGTGAAGGTCGACGTCCGGGAGCTGTCGCACCTCGAGCAGCTCGAGACCCTCTCGCGAGCCGGGTCGCCATCCGAGCGAGTGGCAGCTCGCGACCGCGTACCTCGGCCTCGTCCCTCGCGACGTCGACCCGGCGCTCCCGGCGGACACGCGCTGGCACCCCGTCGAGGCGACTCCCGAAGCTTGCGTTCGACCACGGCCATCGTTCTCGCCGGCCGCGAGCGTCTACGCGCGAAGCTCTCGTACACGAACGTCGGGCTTCGCGCTGGCGCCGGCCGAGTTCACGATCTCCGAGCTCCGCGACCTCTACGTCGCCGCGCTCGGGCACGAGGTCTCCGCGACGAACCTGCAGCGGATTCTCGTGCGGCGCGGACGCTCGAGCCGACCGGCGGCCGGCGCGAGCCGGGACGTGCCGGCGGCCGGCCGGCGGCCCTGTACCGCTTCCGCGTGCGCCGGCTCGAGGTCACCGACCAGTTCGCGGTCCTGCGCCCGCCGGGGCGCGCCTAGAGCGCTGCTGACCGTGGGGGCGTCGATGGCGGCGCGGAGAGCGGCGACGAAGTCGCGCAGGCCCTCGGGCCCGCCCGCCTCGCCGACCTCGACCGCGCGGCTGCCGACGACGATGCCGTCGGCAGAGCCCAGCGGCCTCGGCGGCCTGCTCGGGCGTCGAGATCCCGAAGCCGGCGTAGAGCGGCACGTCGGTCACGGCGCGCGCCCGCTCGACGAGCGAGGGAAGCTGTGTCGAGCCGGCCGCGCGGGCGCCGGTCGTCCCCGTCACCGAGACGAGGTAGAGCCAGCCGTCGGTGCGCTCGGCGGCCAGGCGGAGGCGCTCGGTCGGGGTCGTCGGCGCGACGAGCTGGATGCGGGGGAGCTCGGGAGCGGCCTCGATCGGCAGGTCGGCGACGATGAGGCTGGTCGCGCCGGCTTCGCGGGCGTCGTTCAGGAAGCGCTCGTAGCCGTATGCCTCGAGGATCGACGCGTAGGTCATCGGGATCAGCGGCATGCCGGGCCCCACGCGCCGGCGGATCTCCGCGAGGCACTCGAGGCAGGCGGCGGGCCGCATTCCCTGTGCGAGCGCGCGCTCGCCGGCCAGCCGGATGACCGGCCCGTCGGCGAGCGGGTCGGAGAACGGCAACCCGATCTCGAGCAGGTCGGCGCCGCCCTCGACGGCCGCCTCGGCGAGCTCGGGCGTCTCCGGCCCGGCCATCAGGTAGACGTTCAGGGCCTTCCCGCTCACGTCCTGCCTTCGTGCTCGAGGACGGTCTGCAGATCCTTGTCGCCGCGGCCGGAGAGGCAGACGAGGATGAGCTCCTCGTCCATTGTCAGGGCCTGGGCCACGGCGTGCGAGGACTCGAGCGCCGGGATGATGCCCTCGCGCTCGGCGAGCAGGTGAAAGGCGGCGAGCGCCTCCTCGTCGGTGATCGGGACGTACTCGGCCCGGCCGGTGTCGCGCAGCTAGGCGTGCTCGGGGCCGACGCCCGGGTAGTCGAGGCCGGCGGAGATCGAGTGGGCGTCGAGGATCTGCCCGTCCTCGTCGGCGAGGGTCGACGAGCGGGCGCCGTGGAGGACGCCGGTGCGCCCCGTGCGAGGCTGGCGGCACCCGCCGCCTCGACGCCGACGAGCCGCACGCCCTCATCGTCGAGGAAGCCGGCGAACATCGCCGATCGCGTTCGAGCCGCCGCCGACGCAGGCGACGACGGCGTCGGGGAGGCGGCCCTCGAGCTCGAGCATCTGCTCGCGCGTCTCGCGTCCGATCACGGCCTGGAGCTCGGCGACGATCTCCGGGTACGGGTGCGGGCCCGCGCAGGTGCCGATCAGGTAGTGCGTCGTCTCGACGTTCGTGATCCAGTCGCGGATCGCCTCGGAGAGCGCCTCCTTCAGCGTCTTCGTGCCGAACTCGACCGGGCGCCACCTCGGCGCCGAGCAGGTACATGCGCTCGACGTTCGGCCGCTGGCGGCGCATGTCCTCGGCGCCCATGTAGACGACGCACTCGAGGCCGAAGCGCGCGCAGACCGTCGCGGTCGCGACGCCGTGCTGGCCGGCGCCCGTCTCGGCGACGATCCTGGCACTTGCCGAGACTGAGCGCGATCAGCGCCTGGCCGAGCGCGTTGTTGATCTTGTGCGCGCCCGTGTGGCAGAGGTCCTCGCGCTTCAGGTAGATCGTCCGCCCGGGCGCGAGCCGGTCGGGGTCGGTGAGCGGGGTCGGCCGGCCGGCGTAGGTGCGCTGGAGCCTGTCCAGCTCGGCGAGGAAGGACGGGTCGGCGCGGATCTCTCGCCAGCCCCGCTCGAGCTCGTCGAGCGCCGGCACGAGCGTCTCCGGCACGTAGCGCCCGCCGTAGGGGCCGAAGTAGCCGATCGCTCGCTCGCGGATGGCGTCATGCTCGCCGCCTCGCACTGCGCGCACGAAGGCGCGCACCGTCTCGTGATCCTTGATCCCGGGCGCCGCCTCGAGGCTCCGGGCCGCGTCGACCGCCCAGGGCCGCACGGCCTCGATCGCGGCGCCGACGTTCTCGGGCGCGAGGCCCCCGGCGAGCACGACACGGCCCTCGGCGCGCGTCGCCCGCTGCCAGTGCTCCCGGCCCTCGCCGAGCCAGGGGAGGTCGACCACCTCGCGCGACCCGCTCGCCGTCGCGCAGGAGCACGGCGTCGCGGCCACGATGGCCGTCTCTTCCTCGTAGAGCTGCACGAGGTCGGCTCCGGAGTCCTCTGCCGCGCCGACGAAGACGGCGACGGAGAGCATCGTGTCCGGGACGGGGAGGACGGACGGAGCGCGCCGGGGGGTGTCGGCGAGGATGAAGCCGGCGAGGTCGGCGCCGGCCTCGGCCGCGCAGGCCACGTCCTCCTCTCGCGTCAGGCCGCAGACCTTGACGAGCGGCCGGGCGATCAGCTCGGCGAGCTTGGCCGCCGGGTCCGGCGCCTTCATGAGCGCGGAGCCGACGAGGATCGCGTCGGCGCCGGCGAGCTCGGCTTCGGCGCCCTGGGCGCGGTTCCAGATGCCGCTCTCCGCGACGACGACGCGGTCGGCGGTCCGGCGCGCCGCGGCGACGAGCTCGAGCTGCGTCCGCCTGTCGATGTCGAAGGTCGAGAGGTCGCGCGCGTTGACGCCGATCGGGTCCGCGCCGAGCGCGAGCGCCCGCGCGAGCTCGCCGGCGTCGTGGGCCTCGACGAACGCGTCGAGGCCCTTGTCGGCGGCGGCCCGCCATCAGCCGCCGGCAGGCACGTCGTCGAGGTCGCGCAGGAGGAGCAGGACCGCGTCGGCGCCTGCCTCGGCCGCCGTCCGCGCGTCCTCCTCGGACGAGAAGAAGCCCTTGGCGAGCAGCGGAACGGCCGTGGCCCGCCGCGCTGCCCGGAGGTCGTCCCAGCTGCCGCCGAAGCGCTCCGCGTCGACGAGGATCGAGACCGCCGCGGCCGCCCGCGCCGCTCGTAGGCCGGCGGCGATAGCCGCCGGGTCGGCGTCCGGGCGCAGGTCGCCGGCCGAGGGCGAGCGGCGCTTCACCTCGGCGATCGCCGCCAGCCCGCGCCCGGCCAGGGCGTCGCGGAAGCGTCCCATCAGCCCCTGCCTCCGCCCGGAGCGTCTCGTCCGGCCGACCTCCTGCTGAGAACGCGGCGAGCTCCTCGAGCCGCTCGCCCGCGGCGCCCGAGTCGATCGCCTCGGCGGCCAGGGCGAGCCCGTCGCGCAGGTCGTCCGCGTGGCCGGCTGCGGCGATCGCCGCCGGCTGCGTTGAGGACCACGGCTGTCGCCGCGGGCCCGTCGGCGCCCGCGAAGATCTCTCGGATCGTGTCCGCGTTGGCTTCCGGAGAGTCGCCGGCGAGCTCGGACGGGGCGCAGCGCGGGATGCCGAGCTCGAGCGGGTCGATCTCCCGCTGGCGCACCTGCTCCGTCGGCGACCTCGCCGACGAGGTTCGGGCCCGTCGGGGACAGCTCGTCGATGCCGTCCGCGCCGTGGACGACGAACGCCCGCTCCGCGCCGAGCTGGACGAGCACCTGCGCGAGGGTCGGCACGAGCTCGGCCGCGTAGACCCCCACGACCTGCGCGCGCGCGCCGGCCGGGTTCGTCAGCGGCCCGAGGACGTTGAAGACGGTCCGCGTCGCGAGCTCGCGCCGGACGGGCGCCGCATGGCGCATGGCGGGGTGGTGGGACGGGGCGAACAGGAAGCCGAAGCCGAGCTCGTCGATCGAGCGCTCGATCCGCTCCGGCGGGAGCTCGAGCTCGAAGCCGAGCGCCTCGAGCACGTCGGCCGAGCCGGAGGCCGACGAGACCGCGCGGTTGCCGTGCTTCGCCACCCCGGCGCCGGCCGCCGCGGCGAGGAGCGCGGCCGCGGTCGAGATGTTGAACGTCCGCGCGCCGTCGCCGCCCGTGCCCGCCGTGTCGACGAGATCGTCGCGCTGTCGGGTGCACGGCGAGCACGTGCGCTGCGCATCGCCTCGGCGCAGCCGGCGATCTCGTCCGGCGTCTCGCGCTTGATCCGCATCGCGACGAGGAAGGCGCCGATCTGCGCGGCCGTCGCCTCGCCGCTCATGATCTGGTCCATGACGGCGCGCGCCTCCGACCGCGTGAGGTCGCGGCCGTCGAGGAGCCGCGCGAGGGCGAGCTGGATCATCCGCCGCCGCCTCCAGGAAGCGCCTGCCGATCTCGGGCCCGAGCGGCGTCAGGACCGACTCGGGATGGAACTGGATGCCGTCGACGGCGTACTCGCGGTGCCGCACGCGCCATCACCTCGCCGTCGTCGGTCGTCGCGCAGACCTCGAGCGAGTCCGGGCACCTCGTGCGCCGCCAGCGAGTGATACCGGCCGGCCTCGAGCGGGCTCGGGAGGCCCTCGAAGAGACCCTGGCCGTCGTGCTCGACGCTGCTCGCCTTGCCGTGGACGAGCCGCTTCGCCTGGCCGACCTCGCCGCCGAAGGCCTCGACGATCGCCTGGTGGCCGAGGCAGACGCCGAGGGTCGGCACCGCGGGCCGAGCCGCCGGACGATCTCGACGCTCGCGCCGGCGTCGGCCGGACGTCCGGGACCGGGCGAGATGACGAGGTGCGTCGGCGCGAGCTTCTCCGCGCCGTCCGCGTCGATCACGTCGTTGCGGATGCACCGTCACCTCCGCGCCGAGCTCCTCGAAGCAGGTGCGCCAGGTTGTACGTGAAGCTGTCGTAGTTGTCGACCAGCAGGATGCGCGATTCGCGTCATGCGGCGCCTCCGCCAGGTCGATCGCCGCTTCGAGCGCCGCCAGCTTGTTGAGGCACTCCTGGTGCTCGGCGGTCGGATCGGAGTCGGCGACGATGCCGCCGCCGGCCTGCAGATGGCGACACCGTCGCGGAGGACGAGCGTGCGGATCGCGATGCACGTGTCGAGCGTGCCGCCGGCGGAGGGCGTACCCGACCGCTCCCGCGTAGGGCCCGCGGCGGTAGCCCTCGAGCTCGGAGATGATCTGCATCGCCCGTATCTTCGGCGCGCCGGAGACCGTGCCCGCCGGGAAGCATGCGCGCGGAGCAGGTCGAAGGACGAGATCGCCCGGCCTGCGCAGCTCCCGCCGACCTCGGAGACGAGGTGGGTGACGTGCGAGAAGCGCTCGGCGTCGAGGAAGCGCTCGACGTGCACGGTGCCCGCCCGGCAGACGCGGGAGAGGTCGTTGCGGCCGAGATCGACGAGCATGACGTGCTCGGCGCGGTCCTTCTCGGAGGCGAGCAGGCGCTCCTGCGTCGCCCTCGCCGGGCGCGGATCGTGCCGGCGATCGGGTTGACGCTCGCGCGCGAGCCCCTCGACTTCACGACCGTCTCCGGAGAGGAGCCGACGAGCGCGAGGTCGCCGAGCTCGAGCAGAAAGAGGTACGGGCGACGGATTCACGCGCCGCAGGGCGCGGTAGAGCGCGACAGGCGAGGCTGACGTCGGCCGGTGGGCTCGTTGCGCGACGACGATCTGGAACGCGTCGCCGGCGCGGATGTACTCCTTGGCCGCGGGCGACGCGTCGCTCGTGCTCGGCCTGGTCCGCGGAGGAAGGACGAGCGGGCCGCTCGCCGGTGCCCGCGGGCGCCGGGGCGCCAGGGGCCTCGAGGCGCTGCCGCGACCTCGTCGACGGGATCGCCGACGAGAACCTCGGCGATGCCGCGGGGATGGTCGAAGCGGACGAGCGTGTCGACGACGACGAAGCGGCTCTCGGGAGGTCGGGCCCCTCGTCGGGAAGCGGCACGGTCGGTTCGAGCTTCGGGACGAGGTCGTAGCCGAGGTAGCCGACCACGGGCGGGCCGCCCGACGCGTCTCGGCATCCTCGAAGGCGACCAGGCGGGCGCCGCAGCCGAGAAGGAGTAGCGGCCCGAGCCGTCCCTGCTCGACGGACTCGAGCAGGAACTCGGCTCCGTCTCGCGCAGGCGCAGGTACGCGCCGAGCGGGGTGATCAGGTCGGTCGGGATCTCGGTGGCGGTCTCGATCACGGATCCATTCTGACGGTCGCAGGACGAAAAAGACCCCCGGGCGGGAAGGTCTTCGAGCGGGCACGGGCTCGCGTCTGCCTCAGGAACTCAGGCGACGCTCCCGCCCCGCTCGCGGCGCCAGCCCCACCAGCGCGAAGCGAGAGTCGTCATCGCGCTCGTCAGCGTACGGAACGCCAGCCGGGGCGTCAACCCGGAGAGGCCCGGGATCCTGCGTCGACGGCCCCGGCCGCACCTGTCGGCGCTAGGCTGCATGGCCCCGAGCGTGATCCTCGGAGCGGCCCGCACGCCGTTCGGCAAGTTCGCCGGCGGCCTCGCGCGCTTCTCGCGCGGTGGAGCTCGGGGCCCGCGCGATGCGGGCCGCGCTCGAGCGCTCGGCGGTGCCCGACCGGACGTCGACTACGTCGTCATGGGTCAGGTGCTCCAGGCGGGGGCGGCCAGATCCCGTCGCGCCAGGCGCAGATCGCGGCGGGGCTGCCGCGCGAGATCGGCTCGGAGACGATCAACAAGGTCTGCGCCTCGGGCATGCGGGCCGTCACGCTCGCCGACCAGATGATCCGCGCCGGCGACCATCGAGGTGGTCGTCGCCGGCGGGCATGGAGTCGATGTCGAACGCGCCGTACCTGCTGCCCGAAGGCGAGGTTCGGCTACCGGCTCGGGCGACGGCGAGATCGTCGACCATGCCGTCTACGACGGGCTGACGTCGACGTTCGACGGCTGGCACATGATCCAGCAGGCGTCGCAAGGGCTCGACGGGAGCTCGGAATCACCGCGAGGATCAGGACGCCTGGGCGCTGCGCTCGCACGAGCGCGCGATCGCGGCGACGGACGCCGGGATCCTGGCGCGAGGAGATCGTCGCCATGGACGGCCTCGAGCACGACGAGGCGCCGCGCCGCGACACGTCGCTCGAGAAGCTCTCACGGCTTCCGCCCGTCATGGATCCCGGATGGCACGACGACGGTGGGCAACGCTCCCGGCCTGAACGACGGCGCGGCGGCAGCTCGTGGTGGCGAGCGAGGACTACGCCGGCGGCGCGGGCTCGAGCCGCTCGCGCGGATCGTGTCCTCGGGGTATGCGGCCGAACGACTTGCCTTGCTCGCCCGGGCGCCGGCGCTCGCCGGCCAGAGCGCGCTCGACCGCGCGGGCAAGCGGATCGGGGAGGTGAGCGCGGATCGAGATCAACGAGGCGTTCTGCTCCGTCGCGATCCACTCGACGCGCATGCTCGGCGCGGATCCGGAGCAGGGTCAACGTCAACGGCGGCGCCGTCGCGCTCGGGCACCCGATCGGAGCCTCGGGCGCCCGGCTGCTGACGACCCTGGCCCACGAGCTGCGTCGCTCTGGCGGGCGGCTCGGCCTCGCTGCGATCTGCTCCGGCGGCGGCCAGGGGGACGCCGTTCTGCTCGAGCGGTAACTGCGCCGGACGGCTGGAACAATCCGGGCACGGCGGTGGTCGGAACGCGCTGAGGCGGGCTCTCATCCACCTCCCCCCACTGGCCCGGATGCTTTCGCGCTCAGTCGTGGTCGAACCCGCATGACACGCATCCCTGCTCTGCCTCTGCCTGCTCGTCGCCGCCCTGATGCTCGCCGGCGAGGCCCTCGCCTGCTCGTGCTTCGTGGGCGACCCCCGGGACATGCTCGAGCGATCCGACCGGCGCCTTCACCGGCACGCTGCTCGAGCGCGTCGTCGAGGGGGAGGAGGCGCTGCACACGTTCAGCGTCGACCACGCCGTCAAGGGCTCGCTCGGCACGACAGTCCAGGTCAGGAGCCACCGCGACGGCGCGACCTGCGGCCTCGAGATCGCCGTCGGGCAGCGTGTCGGGCTGTTCCTCGACCGGGAGGGCGACGCGTGGACGTCGAGTCTCTGCCAGCAGATCGATCCGGACGAGCTCCTCGCGGCCGCGGCGCCGCTGCCGGCGCCGACGGGCTCGGGCCCCGTCGCGGTGCTCGTCGGGGGCAGCTTCGGCGACGTGCGCACGGTCGCGCTCGACGAACGCGGCCGTGTGCTCGCCTACGGCGCCGGTGACGGCGACGTGCTCGCGCTCTCGGTCTGCCCCGGCTCGGAGCACGCGGTCGAGATCGTCCACCGCCCGGTCGAGGACGGCGGCGGCTACGTGGTCGACGTTCGCGACCTCGGGACGATGGCGATCACCGGCCGCCTCGGCGCGCCGCGGGACCTCGCGGGCAGCTACCCGGAGGCCATCCGCTGCCTCGGCCGCGGCGCTGCCGCGGCGGTGGTGTTCGCGGGCGACCTCGGCGACGGCCGCCCCGACCGGGTGCTGCGCCTGACGGCCGGTGCGTCCGAGCTCGTCTGGCGCGGGAGCGCATGGGCGGCATCGTTCGACTGCCCGGCGCGCCTACCTCTGCAAGGGTGCGAAGGGAACGCGCGCGGTCGCCGTCTCCCTGGCGACCGGTCGGGAGACGCTGCTCGCGAAGCTGCCACCCTTTGTCGGGCCGCTGTCGCCGAGCCCGGACGGGCGCTACCTCGCCGGCGTCGCCTTCAGCTCACCGGCGAGCGGCGACGCGCCGTCCCGCGCCGTCGTCGCCGACCTGACGGCCGACCGCGTTCGCACGGCGCCGCTGGGAGAGCCCTACGTGACCGGCGAGATGCTCTGGCTCTCTCCGAAGCGCGTCGTCTTCGCGCCCGTGCGGAGCTTCGATCGCATCCGCGTGTACAACCCGGCCCTGCGGCTCATGGCCCGTGGCGAGCTGCTCGCCGCCTCGGACGCGACGCTCGCCGGCGACCGGTTGCTCGCCCTGGCCGGGTCGCTCGTCGTCGAGGCATCCCCGCCCGCCGCGCGCCTCACCGACCTGACGGCGCTGCCGAGCCCGGTCGTCAACGCGATCGAGCCGGTGCCGGTGCCCGCCGCGACAGCCACCGGGCGACCAGGGCCGTAGCAAGACGCTTCGGCACGGCTCCCGCGGCCGCGCCGAGTAGGCTTGGAACATGCGGTTTCCTCACGTCCTGGTCGTGGGCGCGGGCCAGATGGGCGGTGGGATCGCCCAGGTGCTCGCTGCCTCCGGCCGGCAGCGTGACCTTGCTCGACGAGGTACCCGGCGCTGCCGACCGGGCGCTCGAGCGTATGTCGGCCAGCCTCGAGAAGCTGGCTGCGAAAGGAGCGCCGCACCGACCCGACGAGGTGCTCGCTCGCGTGGAGGTGGGCGAGGACCTCGTTCCGGCCGACCTCCTGATCGAGGCCATCGTGGAGGAGCCGGCGGCGAAGGAGGAGCTCTTCCGCCGCGCCGACCGTCTGCTGCCGGCCGAGGCCATCCTCGCCTCGAACACGTCCTCGATCTCGATCACGCAGCTCGCGGCCACGACCGCCCGGCCGGACCGCGTGATCGGGATGCACTTCTTCAACCCGGTCCCGCTGATGGGCCTCGTCGAGGTGATCCGCGGGCTCGAGACCTCGGACGAGACGGCCGAGGCCGTCATCGGGCTCGCCCGCGAGCTCGACAAGACGCCCGCGGAGGCGCGCGACTACCCCGGCTTCGTCGCGAACCGCATCCTCATGCCGCTGCTCAACGAGGCGGCCTACGCGCTCATGGAAGGCGTCGCGGACGCCGAGTCGATCGACACGATCGCCCGCCTCGGCCTCAACCATCCGCTGGGCCCGCTGGCGCTCGCCGATCTGATCGGCCTCGACACGTGCGTGGCGATCATGGAGGTGCTGCACGACGGGCTCGGGAACCCGAAGTACGCTCCGTGCCCGCTCCTGCGCCAGTACGTCGCCGCCGGCCGGCTGGGCCGCAAGAGCGGCAGAGGCTTCTTCGAGTACGCGTGATGCCAGCCGCAAGCGCGACGAGCCGGTCCGCCTGACGCGGATCTACACCGGGGGCGGCGACGCGGGGGAGACGAGCCTCGGCGACGGCGCCCGCGTGTCCAAGACCGATCCCCGGATCGAGGCGTACGGAACGGTCGACGAGCTCAACTCCGCGCTCGGCCTCGTCCTCGCGGCGGGCCCGCCGGACGAGTTCCGCGGCTGGCTCGAGCGCATCCAGAACGAGCTCTTCGACCTCGGCGCCGACCTCTCCGTGCCGCTCGACGACACAAGGGAACGGCTCCGGGTCGACGCGGGCCAGGTGCGCTCGCTGGAGGAGCTCTGCGACCTCGTCAACGAGCGCCTCGAGCCGCTGCGCAGCTTCGTGCTCCCGGGAGGCACCGAGGTGGCCGCGCGCCTCCACGTGGCGCGGACGGTCTGCCGGCGGGCGGAGCGCCTGGCCGTGGGCTTGCCGCAGACGCGGCCGTGAACCCCGAGGCGCTCCGGTACCTGAACCGGCTCTCCGACCTCTTGTTCATCCTCGCCAGGGCGGCGAACGCTGCCGAGGGTCGCGAGGAGCCGTTGTGGAAGCCCGGGGCGTCTCGTTGACCGAGCCGGCGCTCCCAGTTCGTCGCCCCGCCTCCGCTGCTGCCCCGGCAGTAGCCTCGGGCGACTTTCGACGGAACCCGTGGTGCGGCGCACCTACCACGGAGGCTGGCGGTTTGCGGTCGACGGCCAGCGGCTTGCCATCCTCGAGCGCACCGGTCGCGGCCGTCTGAACTGGAGAGACCGCTGACGCTTCCGGGCATGGCGTGGCACCATGCGCTGACCGGATCCTCCGTCCCCTGACGGACACTCGCGACGGGCGACCGCGGATGCGTCCCCACGTGACGACGGCGCCACGAAGGAGGAGTTGTGGAGCACACGGACTCGGACCTTCATTTCATCTCGGCCACCGATGCCATCCGTGCCTTCAAGGCGAAGGAGCTCTCGCCCGTCGAGCTCCTGCAAGCGGTCATCGACCGCATCGAGGAGACGAACGAGAGCGTGAACTGCCTGACCTACACGTACTTCGACCGTGCGCTCGCCCAGGCCCGGGAGGCGGAGCGCATCTACGCGAGCGCTCCGGAGTCGGCCAGGCCGCTGGAAGGGGTGCCGTGCGCGATCAAGGACTGGCACTCCGTCGCAGGGGAGGTCACGACCTACGGGTCGAGGGCGTACAAGGACTTTCGCCCGGAGCGATCGGCGCCCACCGTCGAGCGCCTGCTCGAGGCCGGCGCGGTGATGCACGCCCGCACGACCACTCCCGAGTTCGCCCACTCGGGGAACACGCAGAGCCCGCTCTGGGGCACCACGCGCAACCCGTGGAACCTGGACTACGGCGCGGGCGGCTCCTCGGGCGGCGCCGGCGCGGCGGTGGCGGCGGGCATGACGACGATCGCGGACGGAACCGACGGCGGCGGGTCGATCCGCATTCCGGCGTCCGCCAACGGCATCGTCGGCTACAAGCCCCCGTTCGGCAGAAATCCGCTGGATCACGAGCATCCCGGCGAGACCGTGCTTCACTACGGCCCCCTGACGCGCACGGTCGCCGACGCGGCCCTCATGCAGAACGTGATGTCGGGCCCGCACTCCGCCGACATCTACTCGCTGCGCGACACGGTGGAGCTGCCGGCGCAGTTCGAGGACGTGAACGGCTGGCGGGTCGCGCTGTCGATGGACCTCGGCTACGTCGAGGTCTCCGACACGGTGCGGGAGAACACCCGCAAGGCAGCTGAGGCGTTCACGGAGCTCGGCTGCACCGTCGAGGAGGTGGAGCTCGGTTGGGACGAGCGTGTCCTCGAGGCCTGGCTGACGAACTGGGAGGGAATCTTCTGGGCGCTCATGAAGGACATGGTGTCCCGCTGGCGGTTCCAGATGGACCCCTTCGTCGTCAAGATCCTCGAGAGCGGCTCCCGCCGCAGCGTCCCGAGTTCTACGGCGTGCAGCGCACCCGGTACGACATGTACCAGAAGCTGGCGCCGATCCTCGAGACCCACGACATCCTGATCTGTCCCACCCTCGCGGTGCCCGCCGTCAAGGCCGATCACGCCAACGACGACCCCGGCTTCGAGATCAACGGCAGGCCCGTCCATCCGTACGTGGGGTGGATCCTCACGTATCCGTTCAACGTGGTGAGCCAGTGCCCCGTGGCCTCCGTGCCCAGCGGCTTCTGCCCGGACACGGGAGTGCCGACGGGCCTCCAGATCGTGGGAAAGACCTTCGACGACCTGTCCGTCTTCCGCGCGGCCGCGGCGTTCGAGCAGGCTCGGCCGTGGTCGGACGCGCACCCGCCGCTCGGCAGCGAAGCGCACGCGGCCGCCGTGGCGTAGGGAGGAGACTCAGCCCGGGGTCAAGTCTTGCATTAGAGCATAAGGGCCGGCGGCGGACGGCTGCCGGCCCGCAGCCGCCCGGCCAAGGGCCGGTCGTCGGGAGCGAGCACGCGACGTTCCTCTCGCCGGCGCACGAATGCCCGGGCGGGCAGCCACAGGCAAAGCCAGAGAGCGACGGTGCTCAGGGTGACGATCACGATGATCGAGCTTCCGGGAACCTCGAGCAGGCGGAGGCCGACGACGACGAGCACGGTCGCGAGCAGCCCGCGGAAGGCCCGTTCCGGCAGCTTTACCGTGAACTGGCTTCCGATGAGGATGCCGGGAATGGAGCCGATCAGGAGCCAGCCGACGGCGCGGAGGTCGACGTTGCCGGCGAAGAAGTGCCCCATGCCCGCGACCCACAGCAGCGCCGCGGCGTGGAAGATGTCGGTACCCACGACCTTGGCCGACCGGAGCGGGAAGGCGAGCAGCATCGTGAGCGCGAAGAAGACGCCGCTGCCGACCGAGGTGAGGCCCACGATGAACCCGCCGAAGAACCCGATCGTGAAGGCGACGGCACGGTCGCGGTTCGTGAGGTGCTTGAGCTCCGGGCCGGTCCGCGGCCGCACGAGGCTCTTCGCGACGAGGCCGATCCCGCCGATGAGGAGGGCGACTCCGAGCACGTTGCCTCCGACCGACTCGACCTCGCCGCCGTACGTGCGCTCGAGCCATGTCGCGAGAGCTACGCCGGCGAGCGACATCGGCGCGCTGCCGAGGAACATCCAGCCCGAGAGCCGCGCCTTGACGTGGCCGAGCGTGCGCTGGCGCACCGCTCCGACGGACTTGAAGATGGCGCCGTGGAGGATGTCCGTGCCGATCGCGAATGTCGGGCTGAAGCCGAAGCCGAGCACGAGCACGGGTGTCATCAGCGACCCGCCGCCCATGCCCGTCAGCCCGACGAGCGCGCCGATCAGGAGCCCGGTGAGGGTGAGCTGCCAGGTCAACGGGTCGTCAGGCTCGGGCGCAGCCCGTATCGAGCCGACCGCAGGCCGGGCTGTCGAACGGGACCGGGGCGGCTGCAGCCTGCCGGCTCACCGGCGGCATGGAACGGCGTGGCTCCTGTCCTCCATCGTGTCCACCCTAGCGACCCGGCAGGTCAGGAGCGAACGCCAAAGTCGGCGACCACGATCGTGACATCCCGGCCGCCGAAGGCTCCCGGCGCCCGCGTCACGCCAACGGCGCCGATTCCGACGCCGGGAACTCGGCGGCGAGGATGATCTTGCGGTGTGGCGGGCTGGCGAGCCAGAGCGCGACCGCGTCGGAGGCGCCGACGCGCGGCCGGCCGCCAGAGCAGCGTCTCGCCTGTGAGCCGGCGGCTGTAGCCCTCGACGCCGCGCCAATGAAGCCCGGCGCGAGCCCTACGCCTAGCCGTGGATCTCGGGAACGGGCTCGACGAGGAGCGGCGGCAGGTGCAGGTAGGCCGTCGCGCGGCGCTTCGCCTCGATGTCGTGGTAGACGCGCTCGGCGGCCTCGACCGGAAGGCCGGCCGCCTCGGCGACGGCCGCGGGCGGGATGCCCGCGTTGTGGCCGTAGAGGCAGAGATCCATCGCCTGGTAGGGCACCGAGAAGAAGAACTCCTCCTGGCTCTGCTCGAGCGCGTACGTGTCGGTCGTCGGCGGACGGCGACGGATCTCCTCGGGCACGCCGAGGTGCTCGGCGAGCTGGTAGACCTGGGTCTTGTAGAGATGGGCGATCGGCTTCACGTCGGCGGCGCCGTCCCCGCACTTGACGAAGAAGCCCTGGTCGTACTCGAGCCGGTTCGGGGTGCCCACGACCGCGTAGTCGAGCCGGTCGGCGTGGTGGTACTCGAGCATCTTGCGCGTGCGCTGCTTGAAGTTCGTCGCGGCGACCACCTCGCGATAGGCGACGGACGTGAGCCTCGCCTCCGTGCGCTCCCCCTCCGGCGACTCCGCGACGACGGAGAAGAGACGGAAGCTCTCGCCGTCCGCGAGCCCGGGCAGCACGATCTTGGAGCGCCAGCCCGGCCCGTACTCGGGAATCACCCGGCGGATCGCCTCGTCCCGGCGCCGGTAGCAGCCGGCCGCCTCGAGCAGGCCGGTGATGTCCTCGAGCGCCGTCTCGACGCCGACGCTCTCCGCCGAGAGCCTGCTGAGGGCGAGCGTGTCGGGCGCCGAGTCCGCCTCCGGCATGAGCAGCCCCAGGACCCGCTCGCGCCCGAAGGCGAGGGCGCTGAGGGCGCAGCAGACGCTCGAGTCCACGCCGCCCGAGAGCCCGAGGACGGCCCCACGGCGCCGCAGCCGGCCGCCCACGGCGGCCTGGAGCGCCTCCACGATCTCGGCGACGGCCTGTTCCGCGTCGAGCCGGAGGACGTCCGCGGTCAGCGTGGGCTCAGCCTCGCCGGCCGGCACCGCGCATCCTAGGATCCGCCGACGCCGTTGAGCTTGGCGCCGACGTAGCGGACGATCGCGTCGACCGAGTCGAGGTTCTCCGGAAGCACGTCGTGGTCGGGGATCGCGACGCCGTAGCGCTCCTCGATGAACTCGATCAGCTCGAGGACGCCGGTCGAGTCGATGACGCCCGCCTCGAGCAGCGAGTCGCTGCCGCCGAGGGTGAAGCCGCCGGCCGAGAGCGGAAAGTTCTCGGTCAGGAAGCGGCGGATGTCGAGCTCGATCGCGGAAGGGTCCATGAGAGGGTGCTGTGCGGTTGGCGAGTCTAGCAGCCGTGGTCGGTTCGCCCGTACGAGATCGAGGCGGGCGCTTGCGTTTGCGGCTCCGGCGGGGCGTCCATATCCTGGGAAGCAGCGTGTGCGGCATCGCCGGGATGTATTCGCGTGACGGCTCGCCGCCGACACGACTCCTGCTCGAGATGGCAGGCGAGCTCAGCCATCGGGGGCCCGACGGCACCGGGCTCTACCTCGACGGGTCGTTCGGCATGGTCAACACGCGTCTGGCCATCATCGACCTCGCCGGCGGAGATCAGCCGCTCGCGGACGAGAGCGGCCGCTACTGGGTCATGCAGAACGGCGAGATCTACAACTACGTCGAGCTGCGGGCGGAGCTCGAAGGCCTGGGGCGTCGCTTCGCCACGCGTCGGACACGGAGGTGCTCGCCGTCGCGTACGCGGAGTGGGGCCCCGCCTGCCTCGACCGCCTCAACGGCGACTTCGCGTTCGCGGTCTGGGACCGGCGTCGCGCGCGAGCTCTTCCTCGCCCGCGATCGCTTCGGCGCCCGGCCGCTCTACCTGGCGGAGCTCGGCGGCGACCTCTGCTTCGCGTCGGAGTGCAAGGCGCTCCTGCGCCATCCCGCGGCACGCCGTGAGCTCGACCCGGCCGCGCTCGTCGAGTCGTTCACGACCTGGGCCATCCTTCCCGACCGCTCCTCGTTCAAGGGCATCCGGGAGCTCGCGCCGGCGCACTACCTGATCGCGGGCTCGGGCGGGATCCGAGCGGAGCGCCGCTGGTGGGACATCGACTTCTCCCCGGACACGGCCCGGGCTGCGGAGTCGGAGGACGAGCTGGTCGACGAGCTGCGCGAGGTGCTCGAGGACGCGACCCGGATCCGGCTGCGCGCCGACGTGCCCGTCGCCGCCTACGTCAGCGGCGGGCTCGACTCCTCCGCCATCGCCGCGTTCACGCGGCGCCTCAACCGCGAGGAGCTCTTCTCGTTCGGGCTGACCTTCCGCGACGAGCGCTTCGACGAGCGGGAGCACCAGGCGCAGATCGCCGCGGCGCTCGGAACGACGCTGACGCAGGTCGAGGTCGACGCGCCCGACATCGCCGAGCTCCTGCCACGGGCGATCGAGCTGTGGGAGAAGCCCACGCTCCGCACAGCGCCGGCGCCGCTGCTGGCGCTGTCCGGCGCCGTGCGGCAGGCGGGGCTCAAGGTGGTGCTCACCGGCGAGGCCGCCGACGAGCTCTTCGCCGGCTACGACATCTTCCGCGAGGACAAGGTGCGCCGCTTCTGGGCGCGGGACCCCGAGTCGGAGCTGCGCCCGAGGCTCCTGGCCCGCCTGAACGCCTTCCTGGACGGGACCTCGGCCGCTCGGGCCCCTTCCTCACCGGCTTCTACGCCCGCGGGCTCACCGACACGGACGATCCGCTCTACAGCCACCGGATCCGCTTCGCCAACACGTCGCGCCTCGCGCGCATCCTCTCGCCGGACGTCCTCGCCGCTGCGGAGCCGGCCGGCGACCCGCTCGCGCGCCTGACCGCGAGGCTGCCCGAGGGATTCGGCGGCTTCACGCCGCTCGGCCGGGCGCAGTACCTCGAGATCGTCACGTTCCTCGACGCCTACCTCCTCCACGCCCAGGGCGACAGAATGCTGATGGGCAACTCGATCGAGGGCCGGTTCCCGTTCCTCGACTACCGCGTGGCCGAGCTCGCGGCGTCGCTCCCCGACCGGATGCGCCTCCGCGGCCTGGAGGAGAAGCACGCCCTCCGGCGCGCGGTCGCCCCTCTGGTGCCGCGCGAGGTGGGCGAGCGGCGCAAGGTGCCCTACCGGGCGCCGATCGCCGAGGTCTTCGCCGGTCCCAGGGCGCCCGAGTGGGTCGCCGAGCTCCTGTCGCCGGAGCGCGTCGCCGATGCGGGGGTGCTCTCGCCGGACGCGGTCTCCAGGGTCGCCGGCAAGCTCGCAGGCGCCGGTGCCGCCGCCGGCGAGACCGACGAGATGGCGCTCGTCGGAGCCGTCTCGGTCATGCTGCTCCACGACCGGCTCGTGGCCCGCCCGACCCTGGCGCCGGCGCTCGAGCCGACCAGGGCGGTCGTCGGTGACCGGGTGGAGCCGAGGCTCGAGGCCGCGGTCGCATGACGCTCGTCCACCAGCGGCTGTTGCACGACAGCCTGCTCGCGGCCGCGGAGCGGGAGCCGGACAAGCAGGCACTGATCGTGCCGGGCGAAAGCGCGACGTACGCGGAGCTCCTGCAGTCGGCGCTCGCAGTCGCGCGTGGCCTCCAGGAGCTCGGGCTGGAGCGCGGCGAGCGCGTCGCCCTCTACATGGACAACTCGCCGGCCTGCGTCACGGCCCTCTTCGGAACGCTGCTCGCGGGCGGCGTGTTCATGGTCGTGAACCCGCAGACAAAGGAGGAGAAGCTCGCCTTCATCCTCGAGGACAGCGAGGCGTCGATCCTGATCACCGAGGGCTCGATCGCCCGCATCGCGGCCTCGGCCGCCCCGCGCGTCGCGAGCTTGAAGGCCGTCGTCTGCGCGGCGGCCCCGGACGGGGTCGAGGGCATGACGCCGTTCGAGCAGCTGCTCGCGTGCGAGCCCGAGCCCGAGGCTCGTGGCACGATCCCGCTCGATCTCGCCGCGCTCATCTACACGTCGGGCTCGACCGGGCACCCGAAGGGCGTGATGATGAGCCATCAGAGCATGGTCTTCGCGGCCGGCTCGATCTCGGAGTACCTGCGCCTCGACGCCTCGGACCGGATCCTCGGCCTCCTGCCGCTCGCCTTCGATTACGGTCTCTACCAGCTGCTCATGAGCACGCGGCTCGGCGCGACGCTCGTGCTCGAGCGCTCCTTCGTCTTCCCGGCGCAGACGGTCCGGAGGGTCGAGGACGAGGGCGTGACCGTGTTTCCCGGCGTCCCGACCGTGTACGCGACCCTCGTCTCGATGAGCGAGCGGGAGCCGTTCGAGCTTCCGAGCGTGCGACGTGTCACGAACACCGCGGCAGCGCTCCTACCCGCCTTCCACGAGGGGCTGCGGCGGATCTTCCCGAACGCGCTCGTCTTCGCGATGTACGGCCTCACCGAGTGCAAGCGCGTGAGCTACCTCGAGCCCGAGCTGCTCGAGGAGAAGCCGAGCTCCGTCGGGCGGCCGATCCCGGGAACGGAGGCGATGGTGCTGCGCCCCGACGGCACGCGGGTCACCCCGGGCGAGACCGGGATCCTGTACGTGCGCGGCCCGCACGTCATGGCCGGCTACTGGCGCCAGCCCGAGCTCACCGCCGAGATGCTGGTCGACGGCCCGGTTCCGGGCGAGCGGATGCTCTGCACGCACGACCACTTCACCGTGGACGAGGACGGCTTCCTGTACTTCGTCGGGAGGACCGACGACATCATCAAGACGCGCGGCGAGAAGGTCAGCCCGCTCGAGGTAGAGAACGCGCTCGTCGGCATCAGCGGCGTCAGCGAGGCGGCGGTCGTCGGTGTTCCGGACGACACGCTCGGCGAGGCGATCCACGCGTACGTCGTGCTCGGGAACGGGGTGGAGCTCACGAGCCAGGAAGTGATCGCCGCGTGCCGGCTCACGCTGGAGGCGTTCATGGTGCCCCAGCAGGTGACCTTCCTCGACGAGCTGCCGAAGACCGACTCGGGCAAGGTGCGCAAGAAGAGCCTGCTCGAGGCGGTGTGAGGCAACCGGAACGGCCGGCGCCTCCGCGAGGGGAGGCGCCGGAGAGTTCGCTTGGCCGATCCGGAGTGGGAAGACGAACTAGCTCGGGCTCACGTCGTCCCAGTCGTTCGTGCCGGCGTTCCATCTCTGGCACGTCACGTCGGCGAACGCGAACCTCGAGGTTCCGAGGCACGGGATCGAGGCGCTGAAGCCCACACACCGCGGATCGCCGCCGCCGGCGGCGGCTTCCGTCCGGCCGGTGCGGAATCCGGCGCCACGCACCTGGTTCCCAGCGGCGCCCTGGCCTGCGCCGAAGAACCCGTGGTTGCACGTGACGTACTGGCCGCCGAGGATGTCGATGTCGTTGGTCGTGCTCCAGAACGTGGCGCCGCCGGCGCCGATGCACGTGGCCATTCCGGCATCCCAGTTCCCGGACACGCCGTTGACGATGGCGAGGTTGGAGCCGGCGCTGCCGCCCTGGAACTGCCAGACGTCCTGGTGGGCTGCCGAGCCGGCGGCGACAGGGCCACACTGGAAGACACCCGTGACCTGGAGGTTGGTCGGGCCGGGCGGAGCCCGGAACTTGGCCGCGCCGCCGCTCGAGCCGAAGCTCCGGCCGTCACCGGGCACAAGGTCATGAGGTCGATCGTGTCGGGGTTGCCGTCGCCGGTGCAGCCGGAAACCAGGTCGAGCGCGCCCAGCCGGGTTCCGGTTGGCAGCGAAGTCCCACGTCACCCGAGGGGCAGCGCGCCGTAGTTCGACAGGGGCTGGGAGCACCTGAACTGGGAGCTGCCCATGTTCAGCAACGTCCCGTACCTGCAGCTCTGGCCGCCGACGGCCCACTGGCTGCGGTTCGAGACGAGGCAGTTGGCCGAGCCACCTCCACCGGACGGCGGTGGGTTCGCGGTCGGCGGGGACGACGGCGTGCTCGGTGCGGCTGCGACGGATGCCGTGGCGTTCGAGGTCGCCGACGTCGAGCCGGTCCGCTTCGACGCGCGGACGGTGACCCGGATGCGGACGCCGGCGTCGGTAGCCGTCGGAACGTAGGTCGAGGCCACCCGGCCGCTCAGCGGGACGCAGCTGGCGCCCGCGGCGTCGCGCTCGACCTGGTACGCGAGGAGAACGGGGAGCTTCCGCTCCACGTGCCGGCCGACGCGGTCAGCGTCGCACCGGCCTGTGCTGTGCCGAAGATGCTCGGGAGCGCCGTGTTGACAGGCGCCGCGGGCGTCGCGCTCGGGCTGGGGGAAGGGGCGCCGGAGCACGACGCTGTCGCGGCGGAGATGGTGGCCACCGTCGAGGCGTCGCCGCCGGCGAGGAACGTCCTGGCGCCGAGCGTGTATGCCCTCCCGCAGGAGAGGCCGGTGAACGTGTACGAGAAGACCTTCGTATTGGCGACGTAGCGGCCGTTGAGGTACGCGCCGTACGTTGCCTGCACCCCGTTCCACGACAGGGTGATCGTCGACTGGCCGGCGCTCGAGGCCCGGAGACTCGTCGGCGGAGTTGCCGCACTGGCGGGCGAAGCCAGCGCCAGAGCGCAGACGCCGCCGAGCGCCAGCGCCACGAGCGTGGAGAGTCGTCGACGTGTCCGGCCGGCGCCAGGTGCGCCGGTACGCGGTCGGGTTGGCACCTCGACCTCCGATCCGAGAGCAAGCGACATGGGTGGGGTTCCTTCGGGTCCGTGGGTTGGCTGCACACACGGGTCTTCGGCCGAGCGGCCGCGTCCCTGGCTCCCTCAGACCGGGGTTTCGGCCCACGGCGCTACGGCGAGCCGGGTTACCCAGGCGCCGGACGTCGCCGGAGTGGCTCGAACCGGGTAACGCGCGTCGGCCGGCCCCAATGGCCCGGCAGTGCTGTCGGCCGGCTCGGTGTCAGGAAGACGGGCTGTCGCCCGTCGCCGAGTCAGTGCCGTGGTCACCGGCCGGCCGGGCCGGACGAACCGCCATCAGACTCTTCGTGACCCCGAACATGTGTTCGCGGTGGATCTCGGCGTCCGGGAACAGCCGCCGCAGGTCGGACTCGTCAGGAGCGTCGTCTCGTACCACTCGCCCTTGGCGCGAAAGCCCATCGTGAAGCGCCGGTTCAGGGCCTTCAGCGTCTTCTCGGGAAGGAATGCACGAAGGGCATCTGGTAGTGGGGCTCGATCGGGAAGTACCTGTTGGGCGTCTGGACGAAGTAGCGCTCGCCGACCCGTCTGATCTCGTGGGCGAAGGCCGGCTGCAGGTCCTTGGGTACATGTTCGATCACAGAGTTCGAGAAGACGATCGGAAACGACCGTCCGGGGAACGGCAGCTGCGTGCCGTCCGCGTACGGACGCTGACGTTCTCGCTGGCGAGCCAGTCTCGGGCATCCGTG
Organism: uncultured Thermoleophilia bacterium; assembly: GCA_963838105.1. GTDB lineage: Bacteria > Actinomycetota > Thermoleophilia > Gaiellales > Gaiellaceae > CAWJNF01. The sequence continues at coordinate 181,568 of CAWIQC010000034.1, forward strand.
CGCAGATCGACCGCGGTGATCGGGTTCGTCCGGTTGAAGCGCTCGAGCGCGCTTCCCTCGCCGGCGCCGACGTCGAGGATCCGCTCCTCGGGCTTGACCTGGCACAGGCTCATGAAGAGCCGGTAGCGCTGCTCGCGCCAGCCGCTTGCACCGTGTCGCTGCGCTTCGCCCATTCACGAGTGCGCTCACCGAGTCCCATGCGCGTCACCGGCTCGAGCGGCGTTGCGGGGCCCCGGTGACGTCGGCGCACGCGGGATCGTCGTGCGGCGAGCACCCTGGTGTTCTCCTCGACGATTTCCTCTGCCTCGGGCTCGATGCGGATCGCGCGGAAGCGGCCGGTGCAGACCACTGTGTCTCGAACGCCCGAACGGAGCGACCCCGCGAAGAACAGCGTCTGGCCGAGTTCGGGTCCAGGATACACCCTTCGCAAACGACGTCCGTCGGCGTCGACCGCAGGCCCCCGCCCTCGCTCAGGAAGAGGTTCGCGTTCCCGAGGCAGTCGACGGCGAGATTCCTGAACGTGCAGCCGGAGACCACCCATGACCTGGATCCCGTCCTGGTGGTAGTCGCCGTAGACGTCGTGGCACTTGACGTATCCCGACTCGATCACGAGGTCGTGCGCGACGATGCCCGCGGTTCTGCACCTTGATCCCGTCGCCCGTCCAGGTCTCGACCTCGAGCCGGCCGATGCGGCCCGAGCAGTTCTCGTCGATCGAGATCGCGTCGTCGACCTTCGTCGCATCGTCACCTTGACGAGATCGAGGTCGACCTGCTCGCGGCACGACCACGACCGGTCGTCGAGGATCACCGTCTGCGATCCGTGATCGTCGGCCCGGCGGCTCGGCGGCCGGGCAGTCCGGCGCGCTCGTCGAGAGCGGTCCTGGACGATGCGTCGGTTCCGGAGCCGCAGTAGATGAGGTCCGGCTCGCCGTCCTGAGCGCGTTGATGCCGGTCGTTGCCCGGCCCGCCGGCGAGGACGTCGCGGCCAGGCGCCGCCGACGAGGACGTCGGGGCCGGGGCCGCCCGTGAGGCGGTCGTCCCCCTCGAAGCCGTAAAGACGATCGGCACCCCCGAGGCCGAGGAGATTGTCAGCGCCGGCTGTACCCGGATCATGTCGCGTCCGTCGGTGCCGGGCTTGCGCGGCCGCGTCACCCGCGGCGACGGCGAAAACGACGATGACCGTACCGGCCAGCAGCGCCGCAAGGGCCACGAAAGCGGGCGTGCGACCATCGGCCCCTGACACCAGATTCCTGTAAGGCCGGCAGCGGGTCGCCGTCCGCATGTTGGCGCACCACTACCGACCCCCGTCTCCGCGGTCGGGCTTCGGGTAGCTGGTCACTGCGGCCATCAGCGCCTCCTACCCCCTAGCCCCACCCACCGCCGCCAGGCGGGTCCCAACCCTGGCAGATCAGATTCCGCTCGATCACGAGCCCGTTCCTCGTGACGAGGGCGGGGAACCGAATAGGGTGGCCGGAGGCCTCGTCGATGCAGAGACCCGAGCCCGATCGCTGCGTCCTGACCGAAATCCCGCGCTCAAGACGCAGCCGGTCGGTGGCGTCGCCTGCCCGTCGCCGTCGAGGAGACCGTGGTTGCAGCCCATGAATCGGCCCCGGACCACCGTCATGCTGCCGCCGAGACGGCCCGCGCCGGAGTAGAAGACTGCGCCGCCGGCGCAGCCGACAGGTGGCGGCTGCCGCTCGCCCAGTCGCCGATGAAAGTCACGAAAGTGATGTCCGTTCCGCCGAATCATGGATGCCGTCCGGCCCTAGTGCTCCTTCCCCACAATCGGCATGACCCGTGGTCTGGATGTTGCTGGCTCCCGGCGAGTCGGTCGTGATCCGGATCGCGTCGTCGCCCGTCCCGAACGTCTGGCCATCGCCTCGGACGTCGAGGATCAGGTCGATGGTGCCCGGGTCTCCGTCTCCGGTACAGCCGGGGTCGAGCCGGACGCCGAACCTCGTGAGGTTGTTCGTGAACGTGGCGGTCACCTTGATCGGCAGCCTGCCGTAGCGGGCGAGCGGACGGGTGCAGCTCCAGGTCTCGTCCGTGAAGCTGAGCGTCGTTCGAGGCGTGCATCCTGTGGTGACGTCGACCGTGCACGCGTGCAGGGCAATCGGACGCTCGCTGGTCGATCGGATCCTGCGGATCGTGTCACGCCCGGTGCCGCAGGCGATCGTGTCGACCTGTCCGTCGCGTGCGTCGATGCGGTCGTCTCCGGGGCCGGCGCTCAGCGCATCGCGCCCGGGCCTCCTAGGAGGACGTCATCGCCGCGGCCGCCCGCGAGCCGGTCGGCGCCGCGCTGACCGTAGAGCGGTCGGCGCCGCCGAGGCCGCTCAGCTGGTCGGGCCCGGCCGTTCCGCGGAGGACGTCGGGGCCGTCGTGCCGATCCGGACCGCCGGCGAGGCATCGGAGACCCGACGAGGGCGACGAGAATCGATCGCCGGCCGAGCAGCCGGCCTTCAGACGAGCCTGACGCACGGCTCCGGAAGGCCGCTCGGAGGCGGAAAGCGTGTCGGGAGATTCCAGCGTCGGGCGGTGGCCGGGGCGCGCCGATCGCGATGCATTGGTACGCCACATGGCCATAGCTGCAGGCCGTCGCGCGACCGGACCCCCAGGGCACGCCAGGGCCCGACCCGAGCCACCGTAGCAAATCGGCGCCGGGGCCCGCCAGTCGGCCGGCGCCCTCAGGCGAGGGCACCGGCCGCGTGGCTTCACGAGCGCTACTGTGCGACCCACTGTGGCGTGGTCCGGTTCCACGCTGGCAGGTCGGCCGCTCTGCGTCACCATCGGGTTCGACGTGAGGCAGGGCGGGGACGCCGAGAACGGCTGTCCCGAGTTCCCGTCCTCGCACAGGCCCGTGGCCATGTCGTAGCGGCCCGTCCGGAATTCGCTCCGACCACGGAGCCCGAGGCGGCGCCATGCCGTCGAGCAGGCCGTGGTTGCAGCCGATGAACTTGCCTCGAACCACGTTCATGTTCGTGGGGAGCCGGAGTAGAAATGATCCCGCCAGCGCCCTGGCACGTGGCAATGCCGGCGTCGTAGTTGCCGATCGTGAAGTCCACGAACGTGATGTTCGTGCCACCGAGCGCCTGGACGCCGTCCTGGTGGAGAGCTCTGCTTCTTCCCACAGTTCGCCTGCCCGGTGATCTGGATGTTGCTCGCACCGGGGAGACTCGTTCATGATCCTGATCGCGTCGTCGCCTGTCCCGAAGGTCTGGCCGTTGCCGCGAATGTCGAGGATCAGGTCGATGCTGCTCGATTGCTGTCTCCCACGCAGCCAGCGCCGAGGCGGACGCCGAAGGCCGTCTGGTTGTTGGTGTAGTTCATGACGACCCTGAGCGGGAGCGTGCCGTAGCTCGCGAGCGGCCGCTACAGGTCCACGTCTGGTTCGTGTACGTCAGCGTCGGGCGGGCACGCAGCCGGCCGTGCTCACGATCGAGCACTTCCTCCCGCGGGGGGTGGTGTCCCGCCGCCGCCGGAATCCGCCGCGGTCGCGGGGCCGCCGCCGCCGCCGCCACCGCGCCGCCGCCGCCACCGTCACCGCCGCCGCCGCCGCCGCCACCGCCGCTCGAGCGCCGCTCGCAGTCGGCGGCGATCCGGTCGAGCGCGTCGACTATCGCATAGTCGTTTCCGGGGCCGCAGCCGATCGTGTCGATCGCCGTGTCGCGGGTGTACACGGTGTCGTCGCCAGCTCCGGCAACGATCGTGTCGGCACCCGGACCGCCGTTGATCCTGTCGTTTCCGCCGCGGCCGTCGAGATGTCGTTGCCACCCCGGCCGTCCATCGCGTCGGCGCCTTCGGTGCCGACGAGCGTGTCGTTACCCCCGGTTCCGATGATCGCTGCTCCGGCGCCGGACGCTGCCGACACAGCGATCGTGCTGGGGAGCGCCAGCGCCACGAGTAGGCGGGGTATGCGACGCGCCGATGAAAATCCGGCCACGTCAAAACCTTCGGGATCCGCCACAGTGCTCAACCTCCTCCGTTGATGGGCGACTCTAAAGGGCCATGAGGACTGCTCTGCCGTGTTTCTTGCGCTCGCCTTTTCGATGTGGCCCGCCACGGCCCTGCCCGGAGCGGTCGATCGCCAACCGATCGACCAGTTCCTGCCGTCGGCTGTCAGCATGAGAGACGGCACCCTCGAGCGGCGACTGGCGAGTTGGCCGCTCGTTCTATGCAGGCGCTCCGAGTAGCATCCGTCCGGGCAGCCCGAGCCACAGCTCGTGGACGCCTCCGGTCGCCGCGACGCATCGCCTGACGCCATGCAGGACAGCCACCAGCCCGTACCGCCAACCGACGATCGCGGCTCCAGCGTGGACGTGTTGCTCGTCTGCTCGACCGGAGGGCATCTCCTGCAGCTCGTCGCCCTCGGCGGCGCCTGGGCGGGCCTCGACGCGCCTGGGTGACGTTCGACAAGAGCGACGCCCGCTCGCTGCTCGGCGAGCGAGCGGGTGTACTTCGCCCACGGGCCGACCAACCGCAACATCGGGAACTTCCTGCGCAACCTGCCACTTGCGTGGCGCTCGCTGGAACGCTCCGCCCGAAGGTGATCGTGACCACAGGGGCCGGCGTCGCCGTCCCGTTCGCATGGATCGGTCGCCTGCGCGGGGCCCGCGTCGCCTACGTCGAGAGCTTCACACGATCGACGGCCCATCGCTCAGCTGCCGCCTGATACGGCCCGTAGCCGACCGCGTGTACGTGCAGTGGCCGGAGCTGGCCGAGCGGCTGGCCGGGGTCGAGGTATCTCGGCAGCATCTTCTCGGCTCGATGATCTTCGTCACGGTCGGAACGAACGAGGCGACATTCGATCGGCTCCTCCGCGCGGTCGACACGTTGACGACCGACGAGGAGCTGTCGTCCAGCATGGGCCGTCCACCGTGCGCCCGTCGTCGGCGACGTGCGTCGACTACCTGTCCTTCGACGACGTCGTCGCGGCCGTTCGCCGCGCTCGATCGTGATCACCCACGCCGGCGTCGGCTCGATGCTCTCCTCGCTCGCGAACGGCAAGCGGCCCGTCGTCGTACCGCGGCTCGCCCGCTTCGGCGAGGCGGTCGACGACCACCAGGTGCCGCTCGGCCGCCGCCTCGGAGAGGAGGGGCTCGTCCTGTTCGTCGAGGATCCGGCCGATCTCGAGTCGGCGCTCACTGCCGACGGGTCGCGGCCGAGGCCGCGGTCCGGATGGACGAGCGGCTTGTCGGCGACCTGCGGTCGTACCTCCTCGAGCAGGCGGCGCGCAGCTGAGCGAATCGCGGCCGCGTCTACTCGAGGTAGCCGAGGTCGCGCAGCCTGCTCTCGACCTCGGCCGCTTCGCCGGGACTGTAGCTCTCGGCACGGCCGACCTCGACCATCTCCGCCTCGCCGTAGCTGGGCGGGCTCTGTTGCAGCGTCTCCGGAGAGACGGCCTCCTCGAGAACCCGCCCCTCGAGGTCGAGCGGCACCTGCTCGCCCATGAGATACAAGACCGTCGGCGCGACGTCCTCGATGCCGGCGGCGATCGTCGATGCCGGAGGCCGCCGCGGGCCCGGCAGGGCGACCATTCCGGCAACCCGGTGGCTGCCGACGTACGAGCGGAGCTCCCGGCTCGATCTCTACCCGGTCCCACAGCTCGGTGCTCCTGCTCTTCAGGTTGCCCTTGCCGAGCCAGCGCATAGTCGTCGAACTCGACGATCAGGTCGGGGACGCGGTTCTCGAGCTCCGGGCCGTCGAAGAAGCCCTCGCGGCGATAGACGGCGGCGACTATCGGTTCGCCGTCTGGCCCCGCAACTCCCGCGCTTGCTCAGCGACCTCGTCGCATCAGCCGGCGGTACTCTCACCGGGCTCGACGATGCCCTGCGCCTCTCGGCCTCGTACGTTGACGACGACATTGCCGAACGTGCCGTATGCGAACGCCGGTCGTGCGACCAGTCGACTGACGGCCTAGTCGGTCTGGCGGTAAGCGCGCTCGCGGAGGCCCGGGAAGCCGTTGCTTGACCGCTGCCGAGCGGAGCCTCGCGGGCACGTCGGCGAAACCGAAAAGCTGTCCGCCGCACGTCGCGCGGCTCCTCTCTGTCCCCTCCGAAGGCCAGGAGGCCAAAGATCGGCGAGCCACGCGTTCAGGTTGACCACGCCTTCGAGCGCGCCTGCACCGTGATCCGAGACGACAAGCACGTTGCCGTCTGCGGGCGCACTTTCGAGCATCGCCCACCGCGTCGTCGAGGATGCTGTAGGTCGCCGCGACGGCGCTGCGCATCCCCTCGCGCTCCCATTCCCGCCAGCTCAGGTGCTGGACGTGGTCTGCTGCCATGAACACGACGAAGAGAAGGTCCGGATCGAAACGGTCATCAACCGAGGGTCGCGTCGACCTTTTGCTCCGCTGCCTGGCGCACCTGAACCAGGTCGAGCGGCCTCCGTCGGCGCCGAGCGGGAAACCTGTTGTCGAGCTCGAGCGAGCCGTAGCGCGCGCAACTCGTCGACAAGCTCGGCGGATGTGTCCATCCCTCCTCGCGCCCCCGGCGTCGAAGCCGGCGACGACGAAGCCGTCGACAGGCGGTGCCGGCCAGGTGAAGGGAATGTTGACGATCCCGACGCGACGA
>CAWIQC010000035.1:0-45614 GCA_963838105.1 uncultured Thermoleophilia bacterium
CGTCGCGTGGCCCCGGGGCCGGGACACCTCGTAGAATCGCCCTGATGCCGCCGGCCCATCTCCCCTTCCCGCCCATGGAGGCCGAGCTCGTCCGCGAGCTCCCGCCCGGTGAGGGTGGCTCTACGAGCCCAAGTGGGACGGGTTCCGCGTCCTCGTGTTCCGCGACGGCGAACCTCGATCTCCGCTCGCGCGACGACCGCCCCTGCTCCGGTACTTCCCGGAGCTCGCGGAGGGCCTGCTCCAGGCACTTCCGCAGGCCGCGGTGGCCGACGGCGAGCTCATCCTCGTGCGCGACGGCGTGCTCGACTTCGAAGCCATGCAGATGCGCCTCCACCCCGCGGAATCGCGGGTCCGCAGGCTCGCCGCCGAGATCCCCGCCGCCGTCGTCTTCGACGTGCTGGTCTGGGACGGGGAGCCGGTCTGGAAACAGCCGCTCGAGGAGCGGCGCGTGCACGTCGAGGCGCTGGCGTTCGACGTCTTGCCGTGCACGAGCGACCGGAGCGTGGCGGAGCAGTGGATGGAGCGCCTCGACCCGGCCGGCTTCGACGGCGTGATCGCGAAGCGCCTGGGCCAGCCCTACCGGCCGGGCTCGCGCGAGGCCGTCGTGAAGGTCAAGCGGCACCGGACGGCCGACTGCGCCGTGATCGGGGTCCGCTTTGCCGAGAAGGACGGGGCGCATCGCGACCCTGCTGCTCGGGCTCTACGACGACGCGGGGGAGCTGCGCTACGTCGGGACTGCCGCGGTTGCGCCGGCGAAGCACGACCAGATCGCCGAGCTCGTCCTGCCGCTCAGGGCCGACGCGCCCGAGCGCCGCTTCAGCGAGCCGAATCGGTGGGGCAGCGGGGAGCTCGAACAGGCGCCCGTGCGGCCGGAGCTCGTCGTCGAGGTGCGGTACGACAAGTGGCAGCGCATGCGGTTCCGGCACGGAACGCGGCTCCTGCGCTTCCGGCCCGACAAGGAGCCGGAGCAGTGCACGGTGGCCCAGGTACGGCCCCGCCCGAAGTCGCGGCGACCCGACCGTCTCGGCGCTGCTCGGTCGCTGATCCGAACCCGCAGGGGTCGGAAATCCGAACCTCGAGACGCCAGCCAGCGCGATTCCTCTCTGCGTGTCCTCGCTTGCGAACCTTACGGGCTTGTAACCGAGACGTTGAGAGGAGGCCCCGAGATGACCGCAATCACAGCCGAGTTCCAGACGAAGGCGATGGTCGAGCTCATCGAGCGCAAGCTCTTTGCGCGGCGGATCGCGTTCGCCTCGGCCTCCTTCACAGGGCTGATCGCGATCATCGCCTCCGTTCTCGCGCTCGCCGCCTGAGCTCCACACACCGCGACCACGGCCTAGGCCGGCCGTCGGCACGTTCCCGGTCCGGTCGCCCTCCCCTACGTGACAGGCCGCGCGGGCGCGAGCCCTTCGGCTACATGCCGGGCTGGAGACTCTCGGGCCGGATCGCTTCCGGCCCGTTGAAGCGGAACTCGTCGCGGAAGGCGGTGAACTCCTCGACGTCGAAGCCGTCACACGTCATCAGATGCGTCCAGGCCGTGAGCGCGATCCGGCCCTCGAGCTCGGGGAGCGGCGCCAGCACGAGCGCCACGGGATCCTCGAGGTACCACTCGGCGACGGCCTGCAAAGTCCTCCTCGGGGAGATCGGGGCCGAACTGGACGACGATGCCGCCGTGCTCGAGGTTGTGGACGAGGTTGAGCGCGGGCAGCGGCTGGGAGTAGGCGTTCCAGATGACCCCACTCCGCCGCATGCGGGCCACTCGTCGCCGGGAAGGAGTTGTACTCGAAGTCGTCCGGAAGCTCGTCGACGTGGTTCTGTCCCTGCGAGGGGAACTCCTCACGACTGCACGTCGCTGTCGCGACCGACTCGGTCCCGGCGGCCGTCTCCGGCGCAGTCGTGACCGTCTCCGGCTCTGTGCTCGCCGGCGGCGCCGGGGCGGGGGCCTCCGCCTCGGGGGATGAGCCGCCGCAGGCGGCGAGCACCGTGGCGACGACGGCAAGCGCGATGGCTACGGGGCGGCGCACGGCGGGGTCAACGGTAGCGTTCACCGCCGGGTCGCGGCCGCAGCCTCGGTGGGCGCACTGCGCTGTCGGAGGTGCCGTATCCTCCCGGCCGGCGTGCAGGGTTACGGGGACGGGTGGGAGAGGAGGCGCCGGTGCTGTTCGGAGCCTACGCACCGCCGGCGCCTGAATCCGGGATGGCGGCCGTCGAGGAGCTTGAGCGCGCCGTCGGCCGCACGCTCGACATCGTGCTCTGGTACCAGCACTCGGACGGGCCGGGCTCGGCGTTCTCCCCGGAATGGGTCGACGGGATCGTCGCCGGCGGGCGGATTCCCTTGCTGACCTGGGAGCCGTGGGCGCCGGGACCGCCCGAACAGCCGGCATTTCGGCTGTCCCGAATCGCCGACGGGGCGTACGACTCGTACGTCGAGGGATGGGCGCGCTCGCTCGAGGTGTACGGCAAGACGCTCTACCTGCGGCCCATGCACCGAGATGAACGGCTCGTGGTACCCGTGGGCCGGGACGGCGAACGAGAACTCGGCGAACGACTACGTGCGGGCCTGGCGCCGCCTGCACGGGATCTTCGCTCGCGTGGGCGCGGCGAACGTGCGCTGGGCTCGTCGCCGCTCGTCGATGATGTACCTGCGACGCCGGCGAACGCGTTGGAACGCTACTACCCCGGGTCGCGCTACGTCGACGTCCTCGCGCTCGACGGCTACAACCGGGGCACGTCGGTGCCCGGGTTCGGCGGCTGGCGGTCGTTCGATGCAATGTTCGCCGCGGCCTACGCCCGCATCGCGCGGCTCGGGTCACAGCCGGTGTGGATAGCCGAGACGGCCTCGGACGCCGGCAGGCGGCGACAAGGCCGCCTGGGTGCGCGACATGTTCGCGGCCCTCCCGCGCTACCCGAGGATCGGCGCCGTGGTGTGGTTCCACACCCTCAAGGAGCGCGACTGGCGCGCCACGAGCTCGCCGGCGGTGGCGGCCGCGTTCAGGGCGTCGACCGGGGCGCGAGCAGCGTGAGCGGCTGCCCCCAGTGGCTCGAGCGGCCGAGGGCGCTGCGCAGCGCCTCCGTCTCCTCGCCCTCGAGCCGGAAGTCGGCTTCGCCCGGGTAGGGCGCGTCGAACCAGACGACCGCCTTGACCTGCGGATAGGCCTCTGCGAAACGCGACATCGCCCTCTGGATCCAGTGTGCGGGATCCCCGTTGCCCTCGGCGACCGTCCCGATCTCCGAGACCATGATCGGCTTGCCGAGGCGCGTGAGCTCGTTGTAGGAGCCCCGGAAGATCTCGTCGACGCTGCGCCAGGCGTCGACGCCGAGCGAGTCGCCCCAGTTGAAGCCCGTGACCGACACCCAGTCGACGTACTTGTTGCCAGGGTAGAAGCCGCTGAGGTCGCGGTGCTCGTCCTCGAGGCCCGCGAAGCTGTTGATCGTCCACACCCAGCTCACGTTGGTCGCGCCCTCCTCGGCGAACAGATCGTGGACGTGCCGCCAGGCGGCGATGTAGGTCGCCTCCGAGTTGCCGTTCGTGGTGATCGACCACGGATACCAGTTGCCGTTCATCTCGTGCATCAAGCGCAGCATGATCGGGCGCTCGTAGTCCGCCGCGGCGCGGGCCCAGGAGCGGATGTAGCGGTCGTAGCGACCCGCGGCGACATATGTCGAGGCCGACCTCGGGCTGGAAGGGTGTGTGAACCTCGCCGGGAGGCTTCTCCCAGGGCTCCCACGTGATCATCGGGACGGCGCCCTGGCGGTGCGGAACCATGTCCAGCCAGTCGGCACGGAACCGCGTCTCTCCGGACAGCCACTGCTGGTACCAGCTCACGATCTGCACGTCGACGTCATGACGGGCGCCCCAGCGCTTGGCGGTGCGGTCGCTCACGAGCGCTTCGGGGCTGTAGAAGCCGATATAGGCGCCCTCCGTTGGTGCGCTGACCTGATCGGCCCCTGAGCGAGCCCGGTCGCCCGGTGAACCTCGCCCACGGCTGGTGCGGGCGCCGGGGACAGCTGAGCCGGGTCCCCGGGGCGCGTAGGCGAGGCTGCCGCGGGCTCCGCCCCGGACGGCGCCTCCACGACGGGCGGGAAGGGCGCCGAGCACGACGACCCCGGCGACCACGGCGGTCGCTCCCGGCGAGGCGCAGCCGGCGGGCCACCGGCGGCGAGAAGCCGACTGCCGTCGTGAACGGGATCAGCGCCGCGAGCAGGAGCGTGTTCAGAGGCCTGCGATCGTGAGTCGTGCCGCCGCCGTCCCGTAGCGCGACCGCGACTCCCGCGACGCACAGGTCGGCGAAGACGAGCTGGGGGATGAGCAGAGGGAGAACCCGGCCCGACGCTCTACCTCTTGTGGGGGAATCTCTCCGTCATGCGCTTCTCGGGGCCCGCCGACTACGTCGCCCACGGACTGCCGTACTACGCCTCCATCCTGCTCGTGCTCACGGTCTACGGCGGCGTTCGCGGCGGGCTTCGCGTGATCCAGCAGCAGCTCTTCCTCTCGCCGGTCTACTGCGTAGCGATCGTCGGGGCGCTCGTGCCGTTCAGGCTGCCGGCCGGCGTCACCGACAAGGCGCGTCGCACCGGGTTCTCCCTCTGCTCATCCCCCAGCTCGTCTTCGCCGCCCTGTGCGTCGCGGGAGTCGGGCCGCGCTACGGGACGGCGGCGGCACGCTCACGATCGCGGCCATCTGGACCGCGCTCCTGCTCGCGGCGCTGATCCCGTTCACGACGGCAGTCGGCTTCTCGCCGCCGGTGGCCCGCCGGCTGCGCCTCGCCGGGGCGACCGCCGTGGTCGCCGGGGTCGTCGTGCTTGGCGCCCTTCCCGCCGTCGTGGAGGCGCCGTCCGGGGCGGAGCCCGCGGCAGCCTCGCCTACGCGCCCCGGAGACCCGGCTAGGTGCTCCGGCGCCCCGCACCAGCCGTGGGCGAGGTTCCGCGGGCCGCCGGGCTCGCACAGGGGCCGATGCAGGTCGGCGCGCCGCCGGAGGGCGCCTATATCGGCTTCTACAGCCCCGAAGCGCTCGTGAGCGACCGCACCGCCAAGCGCTGGGGCGCCCGTCATGACGTCGACGTGCAGATCGTGAGCTGGTACCAGCAGTGGCTGTCCGGAGAGACGCGGTTCCGTGCCGACTGGCTGGACATGGTCGCCCGCCAGGGCGCCGTCCCGATGATCACGTGGGAGCCCTGGGAGAAGCCTCCCGGCGAGGTTCACACACCCTTCCAGCCCGAGGTCGGCCTCGCATATGTCGCCGCGGGTCGCTACGACCGCTACATCCGCTCCTGGGCCCGCGCCGCGGCGGACTACGAGCGCCCGATCATGCTGCGCTTCATGCACGAGATGAACGGCAACTGGTATCCGTGGTCGATCACCACGAACGGCAACTCGGAGGCGACCTACATCGCCGCCTGGCGGCACGTCCACGATCTGTTCGCCGAGGAGGGCGCGACCAACGTGAGCTGGGTGTGGACGATCAACAGCTTCGCGGGCCTCGAGGACGAGCACCGCGGCCTCAGTCGGGCCTACTACCCCGGCGACGAGTACGTCGACTGGGTGTCGGTGCGGGCTTCAACTGGGGCGACGAGCCGGTGTACCCGAGCCGAGCGCTCGTCGGCCACCTTCCGGCCGACCGTCGACGTCGTCACGGGCTTCGGCAAGCCAATGATGCTCGCCGAGATCGGGACGGGCGCCGCAGGCGTCGATCCCGCGCACTGGCTCGCCTTCGCGTCGAGGACGAGGCGCTGCCGCAGGTCAAGGCGGTCGTCTGGTTCGACGCGCCCTACCCGGGCGAAGCCGACTTCCGGCTCGAGGGCGAGGAGACGGAGGCGCTGCGCAGCGCCCTCGGCGCGCTCGAGCCACTGGGGGCAGCCGCTCACGCTGCTCGCGCCCCGGCCGACGCCCTGAACGCGGCCGCCACCGCCGGCGAGCTCGTGGCGCGCCAGTCGCTCTCCTTGATGGTGTGGAACCAGACGACGGCGTCGATGGCCGGGTCCCAGCGCGGGCGGTGCCGCGAACATGTCGCGCACCCACTCGGCCTTGTCGCCGCCCTGCGGGGGCCGAGCCGACCTCGGCGATCCAGACCGGCTGGTGGCCCGAGCCGCGTGAGGCGCTCGTAGGCGGCGGCGAAGACCTGCTCGAACGACTGCCAGCCGCCGAATCCGGGTGCTGGCGTGCCCCAGTTGTAGCCGTCGAGCGCGAGGACGTCGACGTAGCTCGACGCCGGGGTAGTAGCCTCCATCGCGTTCGCCGGCGACGTCGGAGTTCGGCGGGCACCAGACCCAGCTCACGTTGGTCGCGCCCGCTCGGCGAAGATGCCGTGCATGCGGCGCCAGGCGGCCGTAGATCGCGGGGCGAGTTGTCGTCGACCTCGGCGCCCCACGGGTACCAGGTGCCGTTCATCTCGTGCATCGGGCGCAGGTAGAGCGTCTTGCCGTACGCCTCGAGCGAGCGCGCCCATGCCTCGATGTACGCGTCGTACGCCCCGTCGGCGATTCGGGACAGCCGGAATGCCGGCTGGTCGGCGCGGTCCCGGCGCCCACGGCTCCCAGGTCAGCAAGGGAATACGCCCGCCGGCGACGATCCCGTCGACCCATTCCGGGGAGAACGCCGAGCCCCAGCCGTCCCAGTGCTGGTACCAGAGCACGATGTCGAGCGTGCGGCCGACGGCGCGCTCGAGCTCCTCGACGGCCGCCATCCCGGATTCAGGCGCCGGCGGTGCGTAGGCTCCGAACAGCACCGGCGCCTCCTCTCCACCCGTCCCCGGAACCCTGCACGCCGGCCGGGAGGATACGGCACCTCCGACAGCGCAGTGCGCCCACCGAGGCTGCGGCCGCGACCCGGCGGTGAACGCTACCGTTGACCCGCCGTGCGCCGCCCCGTAGCCATCGCGCTTGCCGTCGTCGCCACGGTGCTCGCCGCCTGCGGCGGCTCTTCGTCCGAGGCGGAGGCCCCCGCCCCGGCGCCGCCGGCGAGCACAGAGCCGGAGACGGTCACGACTGCGCCGGAGACGGCCGCCGGGACCGAGTCGGTCGCGACAGCGACGTGCAGTCGTGAGGAGTTCCCCTCGCAGGGACAGAACCACGTCGACGAGCTTCCGGACGACTTCGAGTACAACTCCTTCCCGGCGACGAGTGGCCCGCATGCGGCGGAGTGGGTCATATGGAACGCCTACTCCCAGCCCCTGCCCGCGCTCAACCTCGTCCACAACCTCGAGCACGGCGGCATCGTCGTCCAGTTCGGCCCCGATCTCCCCGAGGAGGACTTGCAGGCCGCCGCCGAGTGGTACCTCGAGGATCCCGTGGCGCTCGTGCTGGCGCCGCTCCCCGAGCTCGAGGATCGGATCGCGCTCACGGCCTGGACGCACCTCATGACATGCGACGGCTTCGACGTCGAGGAGTTCACCGCCTTCCGCGACGAGTTCCGCTTCAACGGGCCGGAAGCGATCCGGCCCGAGAACCTCCAGCCCGGCATGTAACCGAGGGGCTCGCGCGGCCTGTCACGTAGGGGAGGGCGACCGGACCGGGAACGTGCCGACGGCCGGGGGGAGGCCCGGCCGTGGCATCGCGGTGTGTGGAGCTCAGGCGGCGAGCGCGAGAACGGAGGCGATGATCGCGATCAGCCCTGTGAAGGAGGCCGAGGCGAACGCGATCCGCCGCGCAAAGAGCTTGCGCTCGATGAGCTCGACCATCGCCTTCGTCTGGAGCTCGGCTGTGATTGCGGTCATCTCGGGCCTCCTCTCAACGTCTCGGTTACAAGCCGTAGGCTCGCACCGAGGACACGCGAGAGGAATCGCGCTGGCTGGCGTCTCGAGGTTCGGATTTCCGACCCCTGCGGGTTCGGATCAGCGACCGAGCAGCGCCGAGACGGTCGGGTCGCCCCGACTCGGGCGGGGCCGTACCTGGGCCACCGTGCACTGCTCCGGCTCCTTGTCGGGCCGGAAGCGTAGGAGCCGCGTTCCGTGCCGGAACCGCATGCGCTGCCACTTGTCGTAACGCACCTCGACGACGAGCTCCGGTCGCACGGGCGCCTGCTCGAGCTCCCCGCTGCCCCACCGATTCGGCTCGCTGAAGCGGCGCTCGGGCGCGTCGGCCCTGAGCGGCAGGACGAGCTCGGCGATCTGGTCGTGCTTCGCCGGCGCAACCGCGGCAGTCCCGACGTAGCGCAGCTCCCCCGCGTCGTCGTAGAGCCCGAGCAGCAGGGTCGCGATGCGCCCGTCCTTCTCGGCGAAGCGGACCCCGATCACGGCACAGTCGGCCGTCCGGTGCCGCTTGACCTTCACGACGGCCTCGCGCGAGCCCGGCCGGTAGGGCTGGCCCAGGCGCTTCGCGATCACGCCGTCGAAGCCGGCCGGGTCGAGGCGCTCCATCCACTGCTCCGCCACGCTCCGGTCGCTCGTGCACGGCGAGACGTCGAACGCCAGCGCCTCGACGTGCACGCGCCGCTCCTCGAGCGGCTGTTTCCAGACCGGCTCCCCGTCCCAGACCAGCACGTCGAAGACGACAAAGCGCGCCGGGATCTCGGCTGCGAGCCTGCGCACGCGGCTCTCGGCGGGATGGAGGCGCATCTGCATGGCGTCGAAGTCGAGCGCGCCGTCGCGCTCGATGACGATCTCGCCGTCGAGCGCCGAGCGGGGCGGCAGGCGCTCCCCGAGTGGCTCCAGCTCGGGGAAGTAGCGAAGCAGCGGGCGCTCGTTCCGGCTCCAGAGACGCAGCTCGCCGTCGAGGTTCTCGAGCACGCCGCGAAATCCGTCCCACTTGGGCTCGTACTGCCAGCCCTCACCGGGCGGGAGCTCGCGGACGAGCTCGGCCTCCATGGGCGGGAAGGGGAGATCGGCCGGCGGCATCGGGCGATTCTACGAGGTGTCCCGGCCCCGGGGCCACGCGACGACCTCGAGGATCGACTCGGCCCCGACGGGGGATGCGCCGCCCCCGTCGGGGCAAACCTGGGAGGGGGAGAGAGTCCGTTTCCGGAGTCTCATGATGCTAGAGCGCAGGCGTGTGGAAAACTTGCGCGCCGCGACGAGATCGTCGACGGAGTCAGGCGGCCGGCGCAGGCTTGCGGCGGCGCGCCGTCGCGCTCCGGGCGAGCAGCGCACCGCCGACGGCGCCGCCGAGATCCCCGAGCGCGGCGGCGGCAACGTCCGGCGGGGTCTCGGGCCGGAACAGGTGCGGGCCCATCGCCTTCGCGATCCGGTCGGCGTACGGCTGGCCGAGGCGGGTGCCGAGCCCGCCGCCGATGACGACCGCCTCGACGTCGAGCAGGTTGACGACGGAGGCGGCGCCGGCAGCGAGCACCGCGACGGCCTGGTCGATGAGGCGGACGGCCACCGGGTCGCGCTCCTCGAGCGCGTCCGCCCAGACGCCGCTCGCCAGCCTCGTTCTCCCTTTCTTCTCCATGATCTTGAAGAGCTTCGTCTTCCCGCCGTTCTTGGCGAGCCGGCGCGCACGCAGCTCCATCGCCGCCCGCCCGGCGTACGCCTCGATCGTCCCTCGAGCCCGTTCGGCTCGGCTCGCCCGCCGAGCTTCACGACCATGTGACCGAGCTCACCGGCTGCGCCGCGACCGCGCCACGGCGAGCCGTCGAGGATGATGCCGCCGCCGACGCCGGTTCCCCACCAGATGCCGACCATCGACCGGTAGGGCTGCGCGGCGCCGAGCTCGAACTCCGCGTTGACCGCGACCCCGACGTCGTTGCCGAGCACCACCTTGGCGCCGACGCGCTGGCCCGAGATCCTCCGCGAGCGGATGCTCGCCGTCCCAGCCGGGAAGGTTCGGCGCGTGCGCGAGCACGCCCGTCTCCGTGTTCGCGGCCCCCGGCGCTCCGACACCGACTGCAGCGACCTGCTCGAGCTGCCACGCCGGCGGCGTCAGCCGCCTGGCGGAGCGCCGCAGCCATCTCCTCGACGACGTCGTGCCGGGCCGCCGGTCGTCGGCGTGGCGAGCCGGGCCTGACCGAGGACCTCGTTCCGCTGCGTCGACGATGACCGCCTGGATCTTGGTGCCGCCGAGGTCGATGCCGCCGTGGAGCCTGCGGGTGCGTGCCATGTCGTTTCTCCCCTTCGCCGATGGTGCATAGAGTAGGCAGGAACGCCGGAACGCAACCCGCCCGCCGGGTAGACGGCCTCCGGAGCGCGCTGTAACGTCGCGCCGTGCCCGCGCACGGCTCCGCCACGACCGACTACCTGCCCATCGCGGAGCACGGGGTCATCGGCGACCTCCACACGGTCGCCCTCGTCGGCACGGACGGCACGATCGACTGGTACTGCACGCCGCGATTCGACTCGCCGAGCGTGTTCGCCTCGATCCTCGACAAGGAGCGCGGCGGCTTCTACCGGATCGCCCCGGCCGCCGTCGACTACACGGTCAAGCAGCTCTACTTCCCCGACACGAACGTCCTCATCACCCGCTTCCTGACGCCGGACGGCGTCGCCGAGGTCGAGGACTTCATGCCCATCCACCGCGATCCGCACCACCGGCGCCACCTCGTCCGGCGGGTCGTCGGCGTGCGCGGCGAGATGCGCCTGCGCGTGGAGTGCCAGCCCCGCTTCGACTACGGCCGCGCCTCCCACGAGGTCGAGATCGCGGACCACGGAGCGCTGTTTCGCTCCCCCACGCTGACGCTTGCGCTCTCGACCGAGGTACCGCTCGAGCGTCACGACGCCGGCGTGGTCAGCGAGTTCACGCTGTCCGCGGAGCAGAGCGCCACGTTCGCGCTCGAGCAGGCCGACGACGGGGTGCTCCCGCCACCGCTTCATCAGGACGAGGCGACGGCGCTGTTCGAGCGAACGGTGCGCTACTGGCGCGGCTGGCTCGGCCACTCGCGCTACCAGGGCCGGTGGCGCGAGATGGTGCACCGCTCGGCGCTGACGCTGAAGCTCCTCACGTACCGCCCGACGGGCGCGATCGTGGCCGCCCCGACCGCGTCGTTGCCGGAGCAGCTCGGCGGCGAGCGCAACTGGGACTACCGCTACACCTGGATCCGCGACGCCGCCTTCTCGCTCTACGCGCTCCTGCGGCTCGGCTTCACCGAGGAGGCCGAGGCGTTCATGGCCTGGCTCACGGAGCGCTTCCGCGAGCACAAGGACCATCGGGCCGGGCCGCTCCAGATCATGTACGGCATCGACGGGCGCTCCGAGCTCGAGGAGATCGTGCTCGACCACTTCGAGGGCTACCGCGGCTCGGCGCCGGTGCGGGTCGGCAACGGGGCCGCAGACCAGCTCCAGCTCGACATCTACGGCGAGCTCATGGACTCGGTGTACCTCTACAACAAGTACGGCAAGCCGGTCTACCACGGCGCCTGGGAGGACCTGCAGCGCATCGTCGAGTGGGTCTGCGAGAACTGGGACCAGAAGGACGAGGGCATCTGGGAGGTGCGCGGCGGCCCGCAGGACTTCGTCTACTCGCGGCTGATGTCATGGGTCGCGATCGAGCGCGCGATCCGGATCGCCCGCTTCCGCGGCCTCCCCGCCGATCTCGTTCGCTGGCTCGAGACGCGCGACACGATCTACCGCCAGATCATGGCGCGGGGCTGGAGCGAGGAGCGTCAGGCGTTCGTGCAGCACTACGACACCGACTTCCTCGACGCGTCGGTGCTGCTCATGCCGCTCGTCAAGTTCATCGCCCCGACCGATCCGCGCTGGCTGTCGACGCTCGACGCGATCACGAAGGAGCTCGTGTCCGACTCGCTCGTCTACCGCTACAACGTCGGCGCCTCGCCGGACGGCCTGCGTGGCGACGAGGGCACGTTCTCGATCTGCTCGTTCTGGTACGTCGAAGCTCTCACGCGCGCGGGCCGCGTCGAGGAGGCACAGCTCGCCTTCGGGAAGATGCTCACCTACGCGAACCACCTCGGCCTCTACTCGGAGGAGATCGGGCCGACCGGCGAGCAGCTTGGCAACTTCCCCCAGGCCTTCACGCACCTCGCGCTGATCTCGTCCGCCTTCAACCTCGACCGCGAACTGGGGTAGGGGCCGGTCCTCGTCCGGCCCGGTAGGGGGCGGATCTCATCCGGCCCGCCGGCTCGGGCGCTACGCGGCGAGGCTCGCAGCTTTCGCCTCGAGCACCGGCATGCCGAGGTCTCGGCAGGTCGCGAGGCAGTGCGCGAGCAGATCGCGTGCATGCTCGCGGTCGCCGGGCAGATCGCGCTCGAGCAGAGCCCGCGCGTAGTCGTGCTGGGTGTGGGCCAGCCACGGCCGCGCGCCCAGGCGCTCGTTGGCTGCAAGGGCGTCCTCGAAGTGGCGGATCGTGTCCTCGAGACGCGAGAGCGCACCGGCGAGCAGCCCCAGATGCCGGGCCGCCGAGCCCACGGTAAAGCGATGGGCGGCGCCCATCGTCAGCTCCGCGTAGGGGCTCAGAAGCTCGTACAGCGTCGCCGCCCCTTCCCGGTCGCCGAGCGAGACGGCCACCTCGGCGAGCGTTCCCATCGCCAGGAGCCAGTCGGAGTCGCGAGGGATGCCCGCGAAGCGCTCCTGCGCAAGCGAGGCGAAGATCGTGCGCGCCCGGTCGGGGCGACCGAGACGGCACTCCGCATCCGCGAGCAGGCAGGCGAAAATCGGGTAGGCGTCGGAGGAAAGCTCCTCGAGCGACCGACGGATCTCCTCGAGCCGGCCCTGTTCGCGCAGGAACGCGACGCGCTGGGCGACGGCGCACTCCTCGACCTGAGCCGGGTCGCACTGCTCGCGCAGCCCGTACGCCTGTTCGACGAGCTCCTCGGCCTCGTCGAACCGGCCCTCGAGCAGCGCCAGCTCCGTCTCGTGCACGGCAACGTGCCACGTGTGCGCGGGGACACGGAGCTCCTCGGCCAGGCGCCGCGCCGCGTCGAGCTCGGCACGGACGCCCGCGATGTCGCCCCGCGTGAGGTGCAGCTCGAGGAGCAGGGTATGCGCCGACACAGCCAGCTCGCGGTCACCGGCGGCCTCGACGAGCTCGATGATCTCGTTCGAGAGCGCGAAGAGCTCCTCCAGGTTGTCAGGGCCCCACAGCGCAACGCGGCGTGAGACGAGAGCCGAGGCCAACGCGGCGTGGTCGCCGCAGCGCCGAGCCTCCTCGACGGCCTCGAGAGTCAGCGAGGCGCTTCGCTGCGGCGAGGCGACTCGGAGCGCCCCGCCGAGACGGGCCAGCAGCCGGGCGCGGAGCGCGCCGTCCTGGCCGTCGAGGGCTGCCAGCGCCTCCTCGAGCAGGGGCACGAGCCGGTCGTCCTCGGCGAGACCCCACACGAAGCGACCGCCGTACCCGAGCGCGGCGCGGGCGAGCCGGTCGGCCAGCCGCGCCTCGCGCGCCCGCTCCGCCGCCTGCAGGAACGTCTCGCGCGCCGTCGCCATGTCCCCTGCCTTCGCCAGCGCGTCGCCGAGCGCGAGGCGCAGGTCCGTCTCGACGTGGGCGCCCTCACCCGCGTCTTGGGCAGCAGCGAGCGCCGCGCGGTAGAGGCGAACGGCCTCCTCGTAGGCGAGCTGCTGCCCGGCCCGGTCCCCCGCTCGTCGGGCGTACGCGACGGCGCTCGCCGTGTTCCCGGAGGCCGCGTAATGGTGGGCGAGCTCTGCCAGGTGGGGCTCGACATCGGCGGCGTAGAGCTCCTCGAGCGCCGCCGCGACCCGCCCGTGCAGCCGTGCGCGGCGCGCCGGACCGAGACCCTCGTAGAGCACCTCGCGGATCAGCCCGTGGCCGAATCGGAGCCTGCCGGGCGCCCGTGGCACGTCGACGAGGATCGCCGCCGCTGTCGCTGCGTCGAGAGCTTCGAGCAGCGTCTCGCCGGCGAGATCGCTCACCTGCTCGAGCGCCTCGAAGCCGAACTCGCGCCCGAGCACGGAGGCCGTCGCAAGCGCGCGGCCGCTCTCCGCCGGCAGCCGGCCGAGCCGGCTGCGGATCACGTCGCGCACCCCCGGCGGCACTCGGACCTCGGGAGCGGCGCCCTCGGGGAGCTCGAGCCCGCCCTCCGCCTCGAGCAGCCGCACGAGCTCGGAGACGAAGAGGGGATTCCCCTCCGTGGTCGAGTGGATGGCTGTGACGAGCGCGCCCGCCGGGCTGCGGCCCGCGGAGCGCTCGATGTAGTCGGCGACGCCGGCGCGGTCGAGACCGCCGAGGCGCAGGTGCGAGACGGCGGGCTCCCGCGCAAGCTCGGCGAGGCTCGAGGCGAGCGGTTCCTGCACGACCGGGTCGACGTCCCGGTAGGCCCCCACGAGGAGCAGGCGGGCGCCGCCGAGCTCCCGGGCGACGAAGCGAAGCAGGAGGAGCGAAGGCTCGTCGGCGGCGTGGAGGTCGTCGAGCACGATGACGACGGGACGAGCCAGCGCGGCGCTGCGCAGGAACCTCGCGGCCGCATCGAAGAGCTGGAAGCGCGCGTGCTGCGAGTCGAGCGACGGGAGCACGTCGAGGTCCGGCAGCACGGCCTGCACGTCGGGGAGCAGATGGGCGACGTAGCCGGCTCCCGACCCGAGCTGCTCCCGCAGGGCATCGGGGGCGGCGTCCGCCACGAGCGGTCGAAGAGCCTGCACCCAGGGCCAGTAGGCGGGGGCGCCGCCCGCCTCCCAGCAGCGGCCGACGAGGACCTCCGCCCCCCGCCGGACCGCCCGGGCCGCGAGCTCCTCGGCCAGGCGGCTCTTGCCGATGCCCGGCTCGCCGGCGAGCAGGACGAGGCGCCCGTGTCCAGCGAACGCGTCGGCGAGAGCCGCCTCCAGCTCGGCCAGCTCGCGCTCCCGCCCGACAAAGTCGCGCGCGGCCTTGCCGGGGCGCCTTACCGCCGCCGCGCTCGGGTGCTCCGACCGAAGAGCCGCAGCCAGCGCCTCGACGAGCTCCGCGCAATGTACGTAGCGGCTCTCGGGATCCTTGGCGAGCGCCCGGTCGAGCACGGAGTCGAGCGCGGTCGGAAGCTCGGGACGCACCTCCGACAGGCGCGGCGGCAGGTCCTGGACCTGAGCCCACAGGGCGGCGAGCGGGCTCGTGCGCTCGAAGGGCACGCGACCCGAGAGGCATTCGAACAGCAGACAGGCCAGCGAATACTGGTCGGCGCGCCTGTCCACGGGGTCGTCGCGCACCTGCTCCGGGGCCACGTACTCGATGGTGCCGAGAAACTCGCCGGAGCCCGTGAGGCTCCTGTCGGCGCTCGCCGGCTTCGCGAGACCGAAGTCCGCGAGGTATGGACGACCCGCGAGGTCGAGGAGAACGTTCGCCGGCTTCACGTCCCGGTGCACGAGGCCGGCCGCGTGAGCGCAGTCGAGTGCGTCGGCGAGCGGCTCGGCGAGAGCCAGGGCATGCTCGGGGGCGAGCGGCCCGTCGCGTGCGAGGACCGTGCGCAGGTCCTCGCCCTCGACGAAACGCGCCGCGAGGTACAGCGCCCCGTCGGCCTCTCCCGCCGCGTAGACCGGCAGCACATGCGGGTGCTCGATCGACGCGGCTAGCTTCGTCTCGCGCAGGAACCGCTTCCGGAAGCGCTCGTCTCGGGCCAGCTCGGGCGCGAGCAGCTTCAGCGCCACCCGGCGGCCGAGGGCAGGGTCGCTCGCGCGGTAGACGACGCCCATGCCGCCACGGCCCACGAGGCGCTCGACGACGAAGCCCGCGAACGTCTCGCCGGGCTGAAGCTCGGCCGGGCCGGGCCGCGGGCTCATCCTTGCCGCCACGATAGACGATGGTCCGCGACGAGTCGATTTCGGCTGTTCTATGCTCGCGGGCATGGTCGTCCCCGACGCCGTCGAGCCGGTTGTGGGGTGGCGTTGCTGGCGGGTTGCCGACGAAGCCGACGGACTCGTGCTCCTCTCGGCGCACCACTCGCTCCGCTGGACGCCTGGCTGGCCGGCCGAGGCATCCTGCCCGGTTCCCCACGCGTCGCCGGCGGCCGGCTGCCGCTGCGGGCTCTACGCTGCGCGCGACCCCGAGCTCGCCGTCGCCTACCTGCCCCCGCACATCAAGGAGACCCTCCGAGCACGGCAGCCGGAGATCCTCGGCTACGACGTCGTCATGGCGATCGGCCGCGTGAGCCTCTGGGGCAGGGTGGTCGAGGCCGAGTGGGGCTGGCGCGCCGAGCGCGGTTACCCGACCGAGCTCTACCTCCCGGCGCGCGTCACCCACTACCGCCGCCGCGGACGACGGGTCTCCATCCTCGACGCCGAAGCGCTGGCCGCGTCGCTGGCCGAGCTCTACGTCGTGCCGGTGCGGGTCACCGGGAGCCTCGAGCCCCGGGTGCTGGCTCGCGCCGCCTGAACGCGCCGGCGCCACCCCACGAACCCTGAAGGCCGCCTCTCGGCGGCCTTCAGGTGGGAGATCCGGCGGAGGAGGAGCCGGAACCGGTGAGCGGGCGGTGTTCCTAGGCGGAAGCGCCGCCCGCGTTTGCTCACTATCTCGATCTCGCGCCCATAGACTCCCATCTCAGCGCGTTCCCCGTAATCGCGCCACCCGGTGTCTTACGGTACGGCTAGCCACACCGGTCGTCACTCCTCGCGAGCGTATGACCGCGCTAGCAAGCTCGGCCGCCGCTCGGGCGTGTCGAGCCAGGGGCGAGCTCGTTCGTAGGCAGCGGCGGCCCGGAAGACGGACACGTCGTCGTACGTGCGCCCGACGAGCTGCACGCCGGTCGGGACGCCGGTGCGAGCGAACCCGAGGGGACGCCGTTATCGTGGCGAGCCGACGTAGCGAAACCCCGTGGCCTCGATGAGCCCGCGCGCGATCAGCGCTCGCTCCAGCGGCTCGAGCGCCTCGTCTGGCGCGTACTCGAACAGGAACGGCACCCACTCGAGCACGCGCTCGTCGAAGCGCTTGCCGATCGCCTCCGCGATCGCCGCGCCGCTGTGGAGATCTGCGTGCTCGGCCTCCCAGCGCGCGCAGCCAGTCGTCGACGCTCTCGGCAACCGGCCGGGCGAGCCCTAGCGCCGCGAGAGCCTGCTCCTGGCGGTGGAACCAGGCCGCCGTGCGGCCCCGCATCCGCTCATGCGCGAACTCGACCAGCACGAGTATCCCGTCCGGCGCGAGGAGCGACGCGATCCTGTCGAGGGCGGCCTCGAGGTCGGCGACGTGATGGAGCGACCAGCTCGCGATGACCGCGTCATAGGGGCCGGGCCCTGCGAAGTCCTCGATTCCGACGCGGCGGAAGATCGAGCCGTCCGGAGCGTTGGGATCGATCGCCGTGACCTCGATAGCCCGCTTCCGCAAGCGACAGGGCGAGATCGCCCTGCCCACAGCCCACCTCGAGCAGCCGGGCGGGCGGCGGGGGCAGGTGCGCCCGGACGAACTCGTCCCGCTGCACTGCTACGACCGCAGGTAGGCGAGCACGGCCAGCACCCGGCGATGATCCTCGGAGGCGGTAGGGAGCCGCAACTTGCCGAAGATGCTGGTCACGTGCTTCTCGACCGCCCGTTCGGTGATCACAAGGCGCTCGGCGATGCCGGCGTTCGAGCGACCCTCGGCCATGAGCTCGAGCACCTCGCGCTCGCGCGGCGTCAGGTCGGCCAGCGGATCGTCGCGGCGCCTGCGACCGACGAGTTGCGAGACGACGGTCGGGTCGAGCGCCGAGCCGCCCTCGGCGACGCGCTTGACGGCGGCGACGAAGTCGCCCACGTCGGAGACCCTGTCCTTGAGCAGGTAGCCCACGCCCTCGGCGCTCTCGGAGAGCAGCTCCATCGCATAGCCGGGCTCGACGTACTGGGAGAGCACGAGCACGCCCGTGCCCGGGTACTTCTCGCGGATCTCCTGCGCCGCCCGCAGGCCCTCGTCGGTGTGGGTCGGCGGCATGCGGATGTCGATGACGGCGACGTCGGGCGTGTACGAGCGCACCTTGAGCAGGAGCTCCTCGGCGTTGCCCGCCTGGCCGACGACGTCGAAGCCGGCCTCCTTCAGGAGGTGCACGACGCCCTCGCGCAGGAGGACGGAGTCGTCGGCCACCACGACGCGCATCGCGGTAGCCTAGATGATCGATTCAACCCTCTAGGGATCTCCGCCAGGATCCGCGTTCCCTCGCCCGGGACGCTCTCCACCTCGAGCCAGCCGTCGAGCGCCTCGACGCGGTCTGCGAGCCCTCGCAGGCCCGAGCCCCCTGCTGGGTCGGCTCCGCCGCGCCCGTCGTCCGCCACCTCGACCCGGGCATGGCCGTTCTCCCGTGAGACGCTGACGCGGACGAGGCTCGCCTCCGCGTACTTCGCCACGTTCGCGAGTGCCTCGGAGACGACGAAGTAGGCGGCCGCCTCGATCGGCGGCGGCAGCCGTTCTTCGAGCCCGACCTCGACGTCGACCGGAGTGGGCGAGCGGCCGGCCAGCGCCTCGAGCGCCGCGGGCAGGCCGCGGTCGCTGAGGATGGCGGGGTGGATTCCGCGCGCGAGCTCGCGGAGCTCGGTGATCGCCTGGGCGAGCTCGTCGGCGGCCGCCGCGAGCATGCTCTCCGTTCCCTCGGGATCCTTGAGCGCCTTGGCCTGCGCCAGGCGGAGGCCGAGCGCCAGCGCCACGAGACGCTGCTGGGCGCCGTCGTGGAGGTTGCGCTCGAGCCGGCGCCGCGCGGCATCCTGGGCCTCGACGATGCGCGACCGCGACGCTCGCAGCTCGTCCTCCCACTCCTTGCGCTCCGTGATGTCGATGGTGATCCCGATGTAGCCGGCGAGCCCCTCGTCGCCGACGAAGCGCGGGATGCCGCGATCGAAGACCCAGCGGTACTCGCCGTCCGCCGCGCAGGAGGCGGTACTCGTGCTCGTAGACCTGCCCCGCCGCGATCGTCTCGCGCCAGATCTCGACGCTCGCGTCCCGATCCTCCGGGTGGACGCTCATCCACCAGCTCGCGTCGAGCTCGTCGACCGGCTTGCCCGTGAACTCGTTCCAGCGGTTGTTGAAGAACGTGATCGTGCCCGTCTCATCGGCCATCCAGATCATCACGGGCGCTGCGTTCGCCATCTCCCGGAATCTCGCCTCGCTGGCGCGGAGCTCCTCCTCGGCGCGCTTGCGCTCGGTGATGTCGACCCCGGACGAGACGATGAGCTCGACCTCGCCGTCATCGTCGAGGAGCGCCGTGTTCGACCAGGCGATCAGTCGCCGCGTGCCGTCGCGGAGGATCCAGTGGTTCTCGTTCTCGGCCGGGAAATCGCCGGCCCAGACCCGGTCGAGCGCGAGGCGGATGGATTCGGCCTCGGCGGGATCGATGACCGAGTCCCACAGCGGGCGGCTGAGGATCTCCTCGGCCGAGTAGCCCGTCAGCTGCTCGCAGGCCCGGTTGAAGCGCACCAGCCGGCCCTCGCGGTCGAGGACGACCACGAGGCACGAGGTCGAGTCGATCAGGGTCGAGATGAAGTCGCGCTCGTGACGGAGCGCCTCCTCGGCCCGCTTGCGCTCGGAGATGTCGGCCGACACGGCCATGAAGCGGACGTCTCCCTCCAGGTCGGGCACCGGTGCCGCGGCGACCACGACCTCGACCAGCGAGCCGTCCTTCCGCAGGCGCAGGGTCTCGACGCCGCTGATCCGCTCGCCGGCGAGCAGGCGCGCCCGGAGCTCGTCGGTCTCGCCCTCGCGCTCCACCGGGATGAACGAGATCTCCTCCCCGATCGCCTCCTCGGCCGTCCAGCCGTAGAGGTCCTCGGCGGCCTGGTTCCAGAACGTGACGAGGCCCGCCGCGTCGACCTCGACGATCGCCAGCGGCGAAGCCTCGATGAGCGCGCGCAGCCGTCCCTCGCTCGAGCGCAGGTCGTCGACGCGTGCCCGCAGCTGAGCCTGGAGCCGCTCGTTCTCGAGCGCCAGGGCTGCCGCGGCAGAGACCGAGTCGAGCAGCTCGCGCTGGTCGGCCAGGCTCGCGTCGTGGACGAGCGCGCCGATGCGCCGCCCGTCTCGCTCCACGTGCATGACCGCGCGCCCCTCGCCCTGCCCGGGAAGCTCGAACGGCCGCCCCGTGGCGTCGACGTAGCTCTCCTCCTCGGGGAGCCAGTACGCGAGCTGGAGC
Source organism: uncultured Thermoleophilia bacterium (assembly GCA_963838105.1). GTDB lineage: Bacteria > Actinomycetota > Thermoleophilia > Gaiellales > Gaiellaceae > CAWJNF01. The sequence continues at coordinate 19,886 of CAWIQC010000035.1, forward strand.
GACGGGTCGCCGAGCGCCCTGGCGAGCGCCTCCCGCAGCCTGCCGGGCGCCGCCGTGCCGGAGAGCTCGAGCACGAGCCTCGAGACCGCCGTGCGCGCGAGCCGGCTGTGGAGGAGACCGACGAGGAACGCGATCGGGACGAGGACGAGGGCGGAGTACGTGGCGAGCCGCGCCTCGGTCACGATCTCCTCCGCGCGAGCCGCTCCAGCCGCGAAGAGGACGATGGCGCAGACCGCGGCGAGCCCGCCCGTCCACACGACCGGCGCCATGGCTCTGCGAGCGGGCGCCGTGGCCGTGCGCCAGCGGCGGGTGAGGATGACGACGACGGCTATCGCGACGACGAGGCCGACGACGTTGACCGCCTGGAAGAGCCGGTCGGCAGCGCTGCTCGGCGAGATCAGGAAGACGTTCTCCGGAAGCTCCGGCTCGGGCTCCCAGAGCAGCACGCCGGCGACCTGCAGCAGTGAAGCGAGGACGTAGGCGACCCAGACGGTCACCCGTTCCGGTCTGGAGCGGAGGAAGCCCTCCGGAAACGCGAGCACGAGGTGGACGAGGAAGCCCAGCGGCAGCACCGAGGCGGCCACGCCGATCGTGAAGAGAACGCTCTGGTCGGCGCCCTGAAGCGCCGACAGGAACCAGCTGGCGCCGGCTCCGACCATGAGCAGGCCGATGCGGTTGTGCGGGCGGCCGATCCACGCGACGATGCCGCTCGCGACGAAGGACCAGACGATGAGCGCGTTGAGAACGGCGACGGCCGGCGTCACTCTCGGGTTCGTCGCGTCGACGGTGAGGACGAGCAGCAGGGCGCCGGCCGCAATGCCGGCCAGGCCGACCCCGAGCGCGGCGCCTCGCATCCCGCTTATTGAAGCAGCGAGGAGATCGCGGTGCCGCAGAGCTCGCTCTTGGCGATGAAGCCGCACGCGCCGCAGTCGCGAATCAGCGGCCCGAAGTCCGCGGCGTCCCTGCTCGACGTGAGGACGACGCACGGCGCGCCGTCGGCCTTGAGCCGCTCGGCGACGTCGAAGCCGTCGCAGTCGGGCAGCTGCACGTCCAGCAGGACCACGTCCGGTCGCAGCACGGCGAACGCCGTGACAGCCGACTCCCCGTCCGATGCCTCCCCGATCACGTCGAAGCCTTCAGCCTCCAGCGCTGCTCTCGCAGCGGTGCGGAAGCTGGGATGATCGTCGACGATCAGAACGGTGGTCACGCCCGAATGGTCGCATGCGGAGCGGGAGCCGCCAATACGGCTAGCCACACCCCCAGCGGCTGGCAGGCTCGGGGAGTTGCAGGCTGGCAGGCGTCATGCGGGAGGGCAGTTTGCTAGAGGTCGTCCGGAGGCGGCTTCCATCATCGGCGCGCTCCAGCCTGCCGACGATGTGGAGCGCCACCGGTACGGCGTCGGTCGCCATCGACACCTCGTACTCGAGCACATCCCCGACGAGCGTGTAGCGGCGCTCGAGCGCCGTGACGGGCGCCGCGTCCTCCGGCGTTCGCTCCACGCTGACCGACGCGAGCTCGATCGTGCCCCCGTGGACGGTCCCGTCGGCAACCTCGGTCAGGCCGAGCGGGTGGGCGAGGGTGACGTCGACCCGTCCGCCTGCACCCGCTCGCCAGAAGCCGAGCTCGCTGTGCAGGTGCGCCCCCGACTCGGGCGACCAGCTCCTGAGGTGGTAGTAGAGAAACGCGGCTCCGGCGTGCCAGAAGCGCGTCTCCTCCTCGAAGGCGAACGTCTCGATGGTCGGGTACTCGCCGCGGCCGCTTCCCCGCCACGTTCCGACGAGACCGGCGAGCGAGCCCAGATCCGCGTGCAACGGCACCGTCTCGGACACGCGCACGATTCTAGTGTTCCGTCTCGGAAGTCCCTTGATGCTCCGGCGCGCGAAAAAGCGAGCCGGGCAAGGAGCGCAGGGAGCGTCAATACTGGACTTGAAGTATTGGCGCGACCGAGGACGCAGCACGGCGACGCTTTGCAGCCGCCGGAGCGCAAGACGACTTTCGGGACGGAGCACTGGGGCTGAGTACGTTTCGCGGATGCGTCACGCTCCGCCCCCGGCCGTCCGCGGCGGTCTCCCGGCACGACTCGTCTCGCTCGGAGCCGGCCTGTTCCTCGTCTCGCTCGGGCTCGTGCTCTTCCTCGAGGCCGACCTCGGCCTGCCGCCCTGGGACGTGCTCCATCAGGGCCTGGCAGAGCGAACGCCGCTCACGTTCGGCGGCGCCAACGCCGTCGTCGGCGTCGCCGTGCTCCTCGTCGCGTGGTGTCTCGGCTCCCGCCCCGGCCTCGGCACGCTCGCGAACGCGACGCTCGTAGGAGCGTTCATCGAGGTGCTGCTGCAGACGGAGGCCGTGCCCGTCCCCGAGGCCCTCTCCGTGCGCGCCGGCTACCTCGCCCTCGGGCTGCTGGCCTTCGGTGCCGGCTCGGCGCTGTACATCGGCGCGGCGATGGGCGCCGGCCCTCGCGACTCGCTGATGCTCGCGGTGAGCGTCCGCGCCCGCACCCGCGTCGGCGTGGCGCGCACGGGGATCGAGCTCGTCGCTCTCGCCTGCGGCGTGGCGCTCGGGGGCTCGGTCGGCGTCGGGACGGCGGTCTTCGCCCTCGGTGTCGGCCCGGCTGTCGAGCTCGGCTTCTTCGTGCTCGGCCGCTCGCCGATCGCGGTGCCCCGGACCGCCTCTGCCGCCGACGCGCGACCGGGCTCAGCCGCCGCTGGCCGAGAAGTGCTGGTAGTCCTTGACGCTGCCGCTCCAGGAGCCGCCCCAGCCCCAGCCGATCGAGGCGAACGCGCGCACGACCCTCCCGCCGGCGTGCACCATCCCCTTGAGGCGCTTCGAGCGGTCGACGTAGCGCCAGCTCGCGTCGTGGTAGACGCGGCCGCCCTCGACGTACGGGTTCTCGATCGGGTTGAGGTCGATCGCGAGGCCGAACGCGTGCTGCGACCAGCTCCCGGAGCCCGTCGCGCGACGGCAGTTGAACGCTGAGGTGTTGTCGGCCTCGATCGAGTCGAAGTCGCTGCCGCCGTACACGTCGATGAGCTGCATCCGGCGGATCGGAAAGCGCGCCCGGAAGAGCTTGCGCATCACGGCTCGGACGTCGACGGCGACGTCCTCGTGGACGATCAGCTCGCCGGTCTTCACCGCGCCGTCGAAGCCCCAGTGGCTGACCGTGAGGAGCCGCAGGTCGGCGAGCGCCACGGGACAGCCCCGCCGCCACGACGTCGGCGTCATGCGATCGGCCAGCGCCGGGTCGATGCGGGAGATCGTGCCGTGAAAGACGGGCCTGCCGGCCGAGGCCTGGACGGCCGCGCCGGCGGGAGCGACGAGGACAAGGCCCACGGCAAGGACCGCCGCGGACGCCAGGGCGCGCCTCATCGCGGTGCCCTCGAGGAGTCGGCGTACTCGCCGGACTCCCGCAGCTGCCGGGCGGCCTCGCTGGCTCGAGCCGTCCCAGCTCGAGCCGCGCTCCGGCACGAAGCGCAGGATCACGTCGTCGCCCGCGAGGAACTCCTGCACCGATGGGAGGCGAAGACCCTTCGCGGTGACGTAGCGCAGATGGACAGCGTGGATGGCCGCCCGCGCCGCCTCGCCGCGCAGGATCTCGACGCGTCCAGCGAGCGTGACGCCGCGGACGTCGACGCCGCCGGGGGAGTCGTGGATCATGACGGTCGCCCTCTCGTCGCGCTCGAGGTTTCGTACCTTGCGGCTCGTGGAGCTCGTCGCCATCTGCACTGCCTCCCCGTCCCACAGGTACCAGATCGGGACGACGTGCACGGACCCATCCGCCTCGAGTGTCGCGAGGCTCGCGACCAGCGGCGCGTCCAGGAGCTCGCGGGCCAACGGCCGCGCGAGGAGATCTGCCACGCTCATCAGTCGGGGCGGCCGGATTCGAACCGGCGAACCTCTCGCTCCCAAAGCGAGCGCTCTAACCAGGCTGAGCTACGCCCCGTCTACGATCGAATGTCCTCACAGCATGACAGTTCGCACGCCGAAGGATCCCAGTTGGCGGGGTGCGGCCGAGTCGCCGGCCCGCATCCGCGTGTGCACGCAGGGCGTTGACTAGCGTTGAGCGAGCCGTTGAGCGCCTCCCGCTTTGATGTGCCCATCAGAGATCGCGGCGAACCCCTCCGCCGCTCGGGCTCCAGACCCGCTCTGACTCCTCTCCCCACAGGGCGGACCTGACTCCCCGATCAGGTCCGCCCACCCGCGTCTCACGACCACGCGCGGCCGTCGCCGTCGACCGGCTCCGCTCCGCCGCTCGTTGCTAGCCTCGGCGGCCGTGGTCGACGCGCCGCTCACCCGCGATCTCGCCGAGCTCGAGGCCCAGCTGGCGCCGCGGCAGCGGCCGCTGCTCGGCTACGGCATGGTCACTCGGCGCCGTGACGCTCTGGGCGGTCAACGCCACCGTCTCCAAGGTGATCCTGCAGTCGGGGATGTCCGCCTACCGCCTGTCCGAGGTGCGTGCGGCCGGCGGGGCGGCGCTCTTCATCGCCGCCGCGGTGTTGACCAACCGCGGCGGTCTGCGAGTGAGCAGAAGCGAGCTGCCATGGCTGGCCGCGTTCGGCGTGCTCAGCCTCGCGCTCGTCCAGCTCTTCTACTTCGTCGGCATCGAGCGGCTCGACATCGGCGTCTCGCTCGTGATCCAGTACATCACCCCCGTCCTCGTCGCGCTCTGGGCGCGTTTCGTCGTCAAGGAGCCCGTCCGCCGCAGGCTCTGGTACGCGATCGCGGTCGCGCTGGTCGGCCTCTCCTTCGTCGTCGATCTCTGGGGAGGCCTGACGCTCGACAGCGTCGGCGTGGGCGCGTGCCTGCTCGCCGCTATCGCGTACACGGCCTACATCCTCATCGCCGAGCGCAGCCTGGCCCGCGGCCGTGACGTGCTGTCGCTGCTCGCGTGGGGGTTCTTCTTCGCGACCGTCTTCTGGAGCATCGTGGAGCCCTGGTCGAGCTTCCCGCTCGAGCTTCGTCTACGACGACGTGTCGCTGCTCGGCCGCCTCGAAGACGTCACGACGCCGGTCTGGCCACTGCTCCTGTTCGTGCTCGTCCTCGGGACGTTCGTCCCGTTCATCCTGATGGTCGGGGCGCTCCACCACATCCCGGCCACGCGGGTGACGATCGTCGCGATGCTCGAGCCTGTGCTCGCCGCCATCGTCGCCTTCGCCTGGCTCGAGGAGTCCCTGACGCCCGGGCAGATCGCCGGCGGCGTGCTCGTCCTCCTGGGAGTGGGAATCGCGCAGTCGGCGCGACCGGCCGCCTGACGACGGCACGGAAGGGCCGAGCCCGCTGCGTCGAAGAGGACAGGTCAGCGCCGTTCAGCGCGAAGGCTCGACGTCGGTACAGCGACGTCCGAGCCCACCGCGCCGAAGCGGAGTCAGGCCTTCGCGATCGCGAGCGGCTCGCCCGGCTGGCGCTCGATCCGCACGGCCAGGGTCTCGCGGGCGATGCGGTCGCCGTGGGCCTCGAACACCTCGGCGTACCCGTTGGAGCCGTCGTAGCTGATGACGATGCGGTCGGTGATCTCGAGGCCCGAGTCCTTGCGCATGCGCTGGATGACGTGGATGAGGTCGAGCGCGCGCCCTTCGAGTCGCAGCTCCTCGTCGATCCGGTGTCGATCCCCACGACGTACGGAAGCTCGTGGGCGACCGACCAGCCCTCGCCGCCCCTCGAACTCGAGCTCGTACTCGCCGGGCGCCAGCTCGAAGTGGCCCGCCCGCAGGACGCCCTGGTCGATCGCGAAGTCGCCTTCGGCGAGCAGCCCTCGCAGCTCCGGCAGCTCGGCGCCGAGCCTCGGGCCGAGCAGATCGAGCCGTGGCTTCGCCCCGAGCTTGGCGACCTCGCCGGCGTCGACCGGGAACTCGACCTCCTTGACGTTGAGCTCGCCGCCGATCTCCTCGATGTGGCGTCCGAGCGCGAGCCGGCTCGCCGGTTCGAAGGAGAACAGGGCCACGCGCCGGAGCGGCTGCCGGAGCTTCAGCTGCGCGCCGTGGCGGGCAGAGTGGCCGAGCTCGATCGCACGGCGCGCCTCGGCCATCTCGCCGACGATGTCCTCGTCGGCAAGCTCCGCCCGCGCCGCTGGCCAGCCGGCCAGGAAGACGCTCTCCGGTGCGCCCGCGGTCGTGCGGGCGACCAGCACCTGCCAGAGATGCTCGGCCAGGAACGGCACGATCGGCGCCACCCCGCGCAGGGCCTGCACGAGCGCGTACCAGAGCGTGCGGAACGCCGCCTGGTCGGACTCCTCCCAGAAGCGCCGGCGGGAACGGCGGATGTACCAGTTGGAGAGGTCCTCGACGAATGCCTCGAATGCTCTCGTCACCCCCACCGTCACGTAGCTCTCGTACGCCTCCTCGACCTCGGCGAGGTACACCTGCGTGCGGGCGATGAGCCAGCGGTCGAGCGGTCGCAACGGGGCATCGGTCGGGCCGTGCTCGAGATCGGCGTACCGCGGCTCGAACCGCTCGATGGCGCCGTACGTGGCGAGGAACGAGACGGAGTTCCACACGGTGAGCAGCTTCCGCTTGATCTCGTGGGCCGGGCCGTAGCCGAAGAGGAGGTTCCGGTCGGGCGGCTGAGCGCAGTACTGCCAGCGCATGACGTCGGCGCCCATGCGCTCGAACGCCTCCTCGGCCTCGATCAGGTTTCCCCAGGAGCCGTGCATCTCACGGCCGTCCTCGTCGAGCATCTTCTCGTAGCCGAGCACGGCGCTGAACGGTGCCCGGTCGACGAGCGCCACCGACATGAAGAGCTGCGAGTAGAACCACAGCCGGATCTGCTCGCGCATCTCGGAGACCCAGTCGGCCGGGAACCACTGCTCCCAGTAGGCGTGATCCGGCAGGTCGGCGCCCGTGAGGCCGCGGGCAGCGCCGGTCGCGTACCCGCCCTCGATCCACCGGTCGTTCCGCCAGCCGAGCGTCGAGAACGGCACGATGCCGGCGTCGAGCCAGACGTCGCCGACCTCCTCGATGCGGCGCACCTCCTCGCCGCACTCCTCGCAGGAGATCGGGACGGCGTCGATCCAGGGTCGGCGCAGCTCCTCCAGCTGGTCGAGGCCGGCGGTCGCGCGCGCCTTCAGCTCGGCGAGGGAGCCGATCACGTTCAGATGGCCGCAGCCGCACGGGTAGAGCGGGAGCGGCAGGCCGTAGTAGCGGCGCCGTGAGATGTTCCAGTCGCCCATGTTGCGCAGCCAGTCGTCCATGCGCTTGCCCATGTAGGCGGGGGTCCACGTGACCGTTGCGTTCGCGTCCAGCAGCTTCGGCCGGAGCGCCTCGACCGCCAGGAACCAGTCGTCGGAGAGCCGGAAGATGAGCGGCGTGTGACAGCGCCAGCAGAAGGGGAAGCGGTGAACGATCTCGTCCGCCGCGATCAGGCGCCCGCGCTCCTGCAGGTCGGTGACGATCTGCCCGGCCGCCTCGGCGGTTCCCTGGCCGTGCAGCCAGCCGTAGTCGGCGTTGAATCGCCCGGCCTCGTCGACCGGGGTCAGCACCGCGAGGTCGTGGACACCGGAGAGCTCGAAGTCCTCGGCTGCCGCACCCGGGCGCGATGTGGACGATCCCCGTGCCCTCCTCGAGCGAGACCTCCGCCCACGGGATGACGCGGTGCTCGACCCCGCGGGCCGCCGGGAGGTTGTCGAACGGGCCGTCGTAGGCGAGGCCTACGAGAGCCGAGCCCTGGACGAGCTCCATGAACGCGTCGTCGGGAGCCCGTGCGACGGCTACCCACTCGCCGTTCTCGACGCCGGCCGTACTCGGCGTCCGGGTTGACAGCGGCCGCGACGTTGGCCGGAAGCGTCCAGGGCGTCGTCGTCCAGACGGCGAGCGACTCGCCGGCGCGGTCGAGCAGCGGAAAGCGTACGAAGAGGGACGGGTCGGTCTTGTCGAAGTAGTGGCCGATCAGCTCGTGCTGGGAGATGGACGTGCCGCAGCGGGGGCACCATTCGGTCGAGCGGTGGCCCCGGTAGAGCCAGCCGTGGTCGTGCATGTGGCGGAGAAAGCGCCAGATGTACTCGATGTTCGTGTCCGAGAACGTGAAGTAGTCGTTGCCCCAGTCCATCCACTGCCCGAGGCGAATCGAGCCGCGCGTCAGCTCTCCGGCGGACCACGCCACCTTCTCGCGGCAGCGGCGCGCGAACTCCGCCAGCCCGTACTCCTCGATCTCCCGCTTCGAGTTGAGCCCGAGCTCACGCTCGACGCCCACCTCGATCCAGAGCCCCTGGCAGTCGAATCCGTTCTGGTAGCGCTGGTCGAAGCCTCTCAGCGCCTTGTAGCGCTGGAAGACGTCCTTGAGCGTGCGCCCCCAGGCGGTGTGGACGCCGAGCGTCTTGTTCGCCGTCACCGGCCCGTCGAAGAAGCTGAATCGCGGGCCGCCGGCGGTCCGCTCGCGCAGCTTCGCGAAGATGCCGCGCTCCTCCCAGAACGCGAGGATCTCCTCCTCCAGTCGGGCATGGTCGGGAACGGGTGGCAGCCGCTCGAACACGCGGTCAGTGTATGGCTCTGCCGCCCGGGGAGGCCGCAGCGCGGCCCGCGCCGCCGCGCCGACGAGAACGGACCGGGAACCGAGCTGGTGCGCAACGCGCAGCGCGCAAGAGGGCGCGCGGCTCGCTGGGGCGCCCGGTCCGGGCGACGGCGCGCGCCCGGGATTTTTCACCTGCGTGCCTTCGTTGACACAGGTGAGAGACAAACGGCGCGTACTCGTGCGCATTATCTCGATAGGGTGAAATTGGGGGGTCCCCCGGGGGCCGCAATGGGGAGGTTTCTGTGTCCGCTGCTGTGACGACGACCACGTTCGACGCCGAGGTGCTCCAGAGCGAGCAGCCGGTGATCGTCGACTTCTGGGCCGAATGGTGCGGTCCGTGCCGCGCCGTCGCGCCGGTGCTCGACAAGATCGCGGAGGAGCGCGGGCTGAGCTGCGCCTGGTGAAGGTCAACATCGACGAGGAGCCCGAGCTGGCGCAGCGCTACGGCGTCATGTCGATTCCGACGATCCTGCTCTTCAAGGGCGGCGAGCCTGCGGCGGCCGCGATCGGCGCTCAGCCGAAGAGCATGCTCGAGAAGAACCTCGGGCTCGCGTAAGAGCCCGGTGCCGCGCGTCCGGCCTCTCGCAGGCCGGCGCGCTACGGCCCGCAGGCGTTCACGGATCGCCGGGACGCGCGCCGATGAGCTCGGCGACGTTCCCCTCAGGGTCGCGGAAGTAGATCGAGAGCCGACCGCTCGGCCAGCGGAACGGCCCGCGAACGTCGGCGCCCTCGCTGCGTAGCCGCTCGCCGGTCTCGACGAGGCCGGCGGCGGCGACCTCGATCGCGAAGTGCACGGGCCCGTGCCCCGGCGGGGTCGCGCCGCGGGGATCGGCGGCGACGAGGAGCGGCGGCGGCAGGCCGGGCCAGTCGGGCGAGGCCTCCTCCCCACCCTCGCGGGCGAGGATCAGCTGCCCACGCCCTCCGAGCGTGAAATGAACGCGGCCCCGCACCGCGTCCTCGAGCGAGACCTCGAGACCGAGCCGGTCGCGGTAGAAGGCCGTCATCGCCGTCAGGTCGCCGACCACGAGCTGGACCTCGAACATCCCGAGCGGGGACGCCATAGCATCCGAGCCTAGATGATTGATTACCGGTGAAGCACCAGCTGGCCGCCGTCCACGAGCTCGCCCGCATCGAGATGCTCGCGGGGATCCCCGGCGAGACTCTGGGGCGCCTCGCCGAGCGCATGATCCGGCAGGAGCTCGCGCCCGGCGAGTCGATCCTCGCGTCGGACGAGGACCGCGAGCGCTTCTGGGTCGTGATCGAGGGCATGCTCCGCTCCCCGGGAGGACGCCTCGTGCGCCCCGGGGAGGCGCTCAACGGCCACACGCCGTTCGGCGAGTCGCTGCAGGCCATGACGCCGGCGATCGTCGCGAGCTGCGACCGCGAGGCCTTCGACGAGCTCGTCAGACCGGTCGCGTAAGCGACGAGCTCAGCTGCTCTGCTCCTCGAGCACCGCGTCGGAGAGGGAGGGCCAGGCTTCCAGGGCCCAGTCTCCGAACTCGAGATCGGCGAGGCAGACGAGCGCGAGGTCTGCCTCGGGGTCGAGCCAGAGGAACGAGCCGGAGCCGCCGAAGTGCCCGTACGTGGCGGGCGAGTTGCGCGAGCCGGTCCAGTGGGGAGACTTCGCGTCTCTGAGCTCGAAGCCGAGGCCCCAGTCGGAGGGGTCCTGGCGGCCGAGACCCGGTATGACACCGGCCAGCCCGGGGAAGGCGACCGCCGTCGCCTCGGTGAGGGTCTCCGGCGCGAGGAAGGGCGGGGCGAAGAGCGCGTGCGCGAAGGACGCCAGGTCGTCGAGCGGCCCGACGAGCCCTGCCGCTGCGGTGCCCTCGAGCGCGGTCGCCCTGAGGCCCGCGGGCTCGAGCACGGCGCTCGCGAGGTACGCCTCGAAGGCCATCGAGGCACGCTCCTCGAGAAGCCTGCCGAGGACCTCGTAGCCGGCGTTCGAGTAGATGCGCCGCTTGCCCGGCGGCGCGAGCGGCGGTCCGGGATCGAAGCCGAGGCCGGACGCGTGCGCGAGCAGATGGCGCACCGTCGAGCCGCGCGGGCCCGCGGGCTCGTCGAGGTCGAGGATCCCTTCCTCGGCGGCGACGAGGACGGCGCAGGCGGTTGCGAGCTTCGTGATCGACGCCCACCTCGACGGGCGCGTCGTCGGGCCGTGCGCCGCGAGCACGCCGCCTGGCGAGACGACGGCGACCGACGCGTGCGGCGCCGGCCAGTCGTCGATCGCAGCAAGCGCCCGCACGCGACGCGATACTACCGCCGTGCAGCGGACGCTCATCTCGTCCGGCTCGCCCTTCGAGGGCACGGTGGGCTTCTCTCGGGCTGTGGTCGTCGGCGACCGCATCTTCGTCGCCGGCACGGCGCCGGTCATGCCCGACGGAGCCGATCCGCCCGACGACTCGTACGGCCAGACGAAGCGGTGCCTCGAGATCATCGGGGCCGCGCTCGCCGAGGCGGGCGCGAGCCCGGCGGATATCGTGCGGACGCGGGTCTACCTCGTCGATGCGGCGGTCTTCGACGGGTTCGCCCGAGCCCACGGCGAGGCGTTCTCCGAGGTGCGCCCGGCGAACACGACCGTCGTCGTGAAGGAGCTGCTCGATCCCCGCTGGCTCGTCGAGATCGAGGCGGAGGCGGTGAGGTCGTGATCGAGGCCGGGGAACGAGTGCCGAGCGTCCAGGTCTGGCAGGAGCCTGGGACCGACACCTATCCCGCTCGACGCGCTGCTCGCCGAAGGACCGTTCCTGCTCCTCTTCTACCTCTACGACTGGTCGAGCACCTGAACGCAGGAGTTCACGTTCCTGCGTGACAGGAAGGGTGAGTTCGAAGCGGCCGGCGTGAGCGTCTACGGCATCTCTCGCGACAGCCCCTGGTCGCACGTCGCCTGGAAGCAGGTGCTCGAAGCGGACGTCGACCTGCTCTCGGACTGGAACGGCGACGCAGTACGCGCGTTCGGCGTCGCCGCGGAGTTCCGCGGGATGCAGGACGTTCCGGTTCGCAGCGCGTTCCTGGTCGACCGAGACGGCATCATCCGCGGAGCATGGCAGTACGCCCCCTCGGAAGTGCCCGACCTCGACGTGCTGCTGTCGGCCGCACGGTCGCTGCCTTCGTAGCCTCGCCCGCCGGCCGGGCGCTCGGCCTCGTGGCGCTGTACGGCGTGGCGGCGGTCGTCGCCACGGCGGACGCCCTCGGCAGCTTCCGCTCCGCGTTCATCGCCGGCGGTGCGCCGGGCCTGGGCGAGCCTGGCGCCGGCGACCACCTGCAGACCGTGTATCGCTTCTGGCTCGTCGGCCACCAGCTCGGCGACGGAGCGGCGCCGTGGCGCGACCCGTACAGCTTCCAGCCGCTCGTGGAGCCGCAGCTCAACCTGGCCGGCTGGCCCTTCGGGCTGCCGTTCTGGCCGCTCGAGGCTGCGTTCGGCCCCGTGGTGGCGTGGAATACGCTGCTGCTCACGTGTGTCGTGATCGCCGGGATCGCGACGTACGGCTGGCTGCGCCTCCTGAAGCTGCCGCCTGCCGCGGCCACGCTCGGAGGGCTCGCGTTCGCGATCGCCCCCTACCGCCTGGCCCAGAGCGCCGGGCACCTGCTCGGCTGGATCGCCGTGCTCCTCCCTGTCGCTCTCTATGCCTTCGAGCGCTCGCGGGCGGCCTCCTCGCGGAGGGCGCGCGCACGCGTGGGGCTTCGGCGCCTTTGCAGCCCTCGTCTCGCTGCCGCTCTCGGGACAGGTGCACCTCGCGGTCGGTGCGCTGCCGTTCTGCCTCGCCTATGCGATCGTGCGCCGCAGCCCGGCCGCGCTCGGCTGGATCGTCGCTGCCTGCGTAGCCGGAAGCGGCGTGGGAATCGCCCTCCGCGAGACCGTGATCGCCGGCTCCCTGGCCTCGACCGGCCGCACGATCGACCAGGTCGAGATGTTCCAGGCGGGCTGGCTGGATCTCGTCAGCCGCTTCCGGCAAGACGGTCTCGAGGAGTTCGTCTACGTCGGTTGGCTCACGCCGATCGCCGCAGCGGCCGGTATGGCCGTGCTCTGGCGGCGGCACCGCTGGCTCGCCCTCGTGCTCGGCGTGGCCGTAGTCGTACCGCTCGTCTTCGCGCTCGGCACGAACACGCCGATCTACGAGCCCATCTGGCGCTGGTTTCCGCCCCTCCATTTCACCCGCGTTCCCGGCCGGCTGATTCCGATCGCCGCGCTCGCGCTCGCGGCGCTGCTCGCGTTCGCCGCCGCCTGGCTCTTCGCTCGCGTGCCGGCCAGGCGCCGGACGGCCGCCGCCGCTATCGCGATCGTGCTCGTAGGCGCCGACCTCGCCGTCCTGCCTTTCGGGCCGACCGCCGCCGATCCCGGCAACGAGGCCTACGCGGCCGTCAGCGGGCCGGCGCAGGAGCGGATCCTCGAGCTTCCGCTCTTCGAGCCCGGGATCCACTACGGCTCGGTCTACCACTACTACGCGCTCGAGCATCCGCGCGAGCGCCCGGCCGGCTACTCGACGCTGGCCCCGCCCGTGACGTTCTCGTTCTTCTGGACCATGAACCGCCTCAACTGCGGCGTCTGGCTCCCGACGGACGAGGCGAGGCTGCGCCAGCTCGGTGTCGGTCAGCTCCTCTTCCACCGCGGCGTCTACCTGCAGTCGGGCCGTCCGGGGGCGTGGTTCCTCTGGCAGGCGCTGCAGGACGCCGGGTACCGCGCGTCCGCCCGCGGCGGCAGCGTCTGGCTCTTCCCGCTCGTTCAGCGGGCGGAGTCCGCTCCCCAGCCGCCGCCCGTGCGCGAGCCGGACCGCTCCACGCCCGTCCTCTGCGAGGGCTGGCGCCGCTTCACCATGAAGGAGCGCGACGCTCCCATGTGGATCTACGGCGATGCCGACGTCGAGCTCGAGCTCGCCGCGCCCGGACGCACCTCGGCCCTCGTCCGGGTCGACGGCGAGCGCGTCGAGCGCTTCCAGATCGACGGCCGCATGACACTGGTGGTGCCGCTCGAGGGCGACGAGTGGCACTCGATCGTCCTCCAGGTTCCGCGGCTGTTCGAGGACACGAAGCCCGCCCAGGGCCTCGAGATCGAGAGGATCAGCTTCCTCCCGGCCTGACAGGCGCCCCGTCCTCGAGTGTCACCGGCAGGCCGAACCGCCCGAAGAGGGACGTGTCGGCGAAGCCGACGATGCCGCGGATACGCTCGCCGTCGAGCGCGAGCACCATGACGCCGTAGCCGCGGTGCTCACCCGACTCGGAGTCCAGCATGTACGCGGCGAGAGCGGGCTGGCGGTTGGCGGCCGTCGGAACGAGCCGGATCTCGTCGAGACGCCCTCCCGCAGGAACGGTGGCGAAGAAGCGCCCGATCGCCTCCGCGCCGTGAACGACCATGGGTACCGGAGGCATCGTCATGAGCGCGTCCTCCGCCAGAAGAGCGACGAGGCCGTCGATATCGACCGCCTCCCACGCCCGCATGAATCGGCCCAGGAGCTCGCGCTCGCGGCGGGCATCGGCAGACCCATGAGGTCGCCCGGCCGCCTCCCGGGCGCCCTCGAGCGTCGAACGAGCCCGCTGGAGCGCGCTGTTGACGGACGCGATCGAGCTGTCGAGCGTCAGCGCGGTCTCCTTCGCCGACCAGCCGAGCACGTCGCGCAGGATCAGCACGGCGCGCTGCCTGGGCGGCAGCAGCTGGAGGGCGGCGACGAACGCGAGCTCGACGCTCTCCCGCAGCTCGGCCGCGGCCGCCGGCTCGGCGAGCTCGTCGAGCATGCGGTCCGGGTACGGCTGCAGGTGAACCAGCTCCGAGGACCAGGCCGTCTCGGCCGGGATCTCCCGGCGCCGGCGGCGTCGGGAGATCCCCGTGAGGCAGACGTTCGTGGCAATGGCCTGAAGCCACGCGGCGATCGGTGAGCGCGGCTCGAAGCGCCGGAGCCCCCGCCAGGCACGCAGGAGCGTCTCCTGGAGCGCGTCGTCCGCGTCGTCGAGCGAGCCGAGCATGCGGTAGCAGTGGAGGTGGAGCTCCCGCCGATGCGGGTCGGTGAGGCGCCGGAAGGCCTGCTCGTCGCCCGCGACCGCGGCGGCGAGCAGGGCATCCGTACCCGTGCGAGGCAGCGTCGCCCCCGTCACGCCTCCGTGCCGGGTGGGCTCGGCGGATCGGCGCCGAGCTCCGTCCAGGCGCCCGGCCGAGAACGCGCCCGGCGCGCCCCCGAGCGCGAGCACGCGGATCCCCTCCGCGCCGGGCAGGATCCGCCGCAGCTGCGTCGGGCCGACGCGCACCATGACGCCTGGGCGAAGCGCGTACTCGGCCCCGTCGGCCACGAGCGTGCCACCACCCTCGAGCGGGATGTACACCTCCTCCTGGTTCGGATCGTAGGCCTCGGGGCCGTGCTCGTGGCTCGGGTACCCGTCCCAGCTGGGCGGCAGCGTCAGCACCTGCATCCCCCAGCCGGTCACGCCGAGCGAGGCTCGTGCCCGTCGCACCATGCCACCGTGGATGGCCTCCATCTCGTCGATCGCAATCGCAGTCACGTCCGGCATCCTGACCTCCTTCGCAGAGTGTGCTCGTCTCCATCAACTCGCGTGCGGCCGCAGACTGATCGGTCGTACGCGCGCTGAGCGTGGACGTGGGGACGAGCGTGAGCGGAGCGCGGATCGGGTCGGTTCGACGAGCTCAGCGGGCAATAAAGGGCAGAGTGAGGCTCGTATCGAAGGGACAATCAGGTGAGAGCATCCCTCGCGCAGCCGGCGCTGCTCTCGCAAACGTCCTGTCGGTCGGCCTGGGTGCGACGGTCAGTCGCCGCGCCGACGCACCATGGTGGCCAGCATCGTCGCCACGTGCGCGCGCTCGCTGCCCTGCTCGGCGTACGCGTCGCCGCGGCAGACGGTCAGCGTGCCACCGGCGCGGACGACCTCGCCCTCCGCGACGATGCGGTCACCGGTCGCCGGCGCTAGCAGGTTGACCTTGAGCTCGACTGTCAGCACCTCCGCGTCGTCCGGCATCAGGGTCAGCGCCGCGTAGCCGCAAGCGCTGTCGAGCGCGGCGACGACGACGCCCGCGTGGAGGAACCCGTGCTGCTGGGAAAGGCGCGGTTCGACCGGCACCGCGATCGCGACGTGACCGGCGGCGACGTCCGCGAGCTCGGCGCCGAGCGTCGCCATCGCCCCCTGGCGGGCGAAGCTGGCGTGGACGCGCTCGACGATCGCGGCCTCGAGCTGGAGGACGTTCGGTCACGGGATGACCGTAGCCGAAGTCTGTCCGACGCTCTTCCGCACCGCGCCTCGACGACGTGCGGCTCACGGCCCCATCGAGTGACATTCCCGCACACTGGCGCACGCGAGGCCGCTACTCCCTGCTCAGAGTGGCGATAAAGGGCAGAAGTCGAGCCATGGCCGAAAGAGCCATCTAGGCACGGCGCCGGCTCGGGCGTATTCTCGTCGGCCGGTCTCGTCGCCGTGGTTCAAGCTCGCGAGCGCGCCCCTTTGGGTGGGCCTCCGGCGGGGCCGGCACCCCTGGACAGCCAAGCTGAATGACACGGCCGCGTTGGCCTATGCGTCTGCGCGTGATCGCGAGGCAGCTGGTAGTGGTCCGGTTTGAAAATCTGCGCGACGCAGGCCCCCGAAGAGAGTAGCCTTCGTAGCAATGAAGGCAAGGTTCGCCGAAGGAGGCACCCGATGTCCGTAATGCGGTTTGACCCCTTCCGTGACTACGATCGGCTCGTCGCCGAGCAGATCGCCGGGCTACGTGGTCCGCCGCGAAGCGTCCCGATCGATGCCTACCGGCGCGGGGACCAGTTCCTCATCCATCTCGATCTGCCCGGAGTCGACCCGGACGCGATCGAACTAACGGTGGAGCAGAATGTTCTAACGATCAAGGCCGAGCGGCGCTTCGAACCCGAGGAAGGTGACGAGCCAGTCATCAGCGAACGGCCGCAGGGCACTTTCACGCGCCAGCTCCTGCTCGGCGATAGCCTCGATACCGACAGCCTCGAAGCCGACTACGACCAGGGCGTGCTCACGCTGAGGATCCCGGTTGCCCAGGCAGCGAAGCCGCGCCGCGTGCAGGTCACAAAGAGCGGCGGCGGCCACCAATCGATCGTCGAGGGCCAAGCAGCGCCTAAGTCCTGAACGAGGCGAATGGAAGCTCCTCGAGGACGAAACCCGGCTGGAAAGCAAGTCGGAGGCGGCTTCGACAGGGTCGATGCCTTCCTCGCCACGATAGACCTCTCCGAGTTCAGGATCGCGCTTGAGCAGCGCCGCGGCGCCTGCTCTCAAAACTGCTGCTACTCGCCCGCTCGCTGGCCGGCGACGCCTATGGCGATCGTGATCTGATCTTCTGCGACGAGCTCGGCGGGCCGCTCAACCCCCAGCGGCTGACCGAGGCGTTCGTCCGGCTGCGCGACAAGGCCGGCGTCCGGGAGCACGGCGTCAGGCACAGCCACGCGACGCACCTGATCACCGCGGGCGTGCCGGTCCATATCGTCTCGGCCCGGCTCGGACACTCGTCGCCGATGGTCACGATCTCCGTCTACGCGCATGTCCTTCCGCGCTCCGACGAGCGAGCGGCGGAGGTCATGGCGACGGTGCTTGCGTGAAGGCGGCGCAGCGGCGATTCAGATTGCCGTCCGGAGCGCGTCCGCTGCCGCCTGCAAACGAGAACTGACGTCGGCGAGTTCTCGCGCCGCCAGCTCAATCCGGTCTTGCTGGGCATCTGTGGCCTCTTGCTGGTTGACAGCGCGATCGCGCATCGCCGTGATCTGACGTGCCAGGTCCTCCACTACCCGAGTGAGATCCGCCAGCTGGCCAGCGAGAGTCGCTACATCGTCTTCGGATGTCACGCCTGCCACAATTCTAGATCCTAAGTCAGGCGAACCTGCCGGTTCTAGGGAAGGGCTCTCGTTAGCAAATGGTTTGCATCCAGCGCCTGAGACCGCATGTCCGCACGATTTGTCTAGAACAAGTACTTCTCGCGCTGGCATCCCCTCGTCGAGGGGATCACTTCACGGCGCTGCGGTTTGGCTTCATGCGTCACGCGCCTGCCGCCATGGCGCTGAACCCCTGGCTGTCGGGGCGCTAGGTCGCCGGCTCGGGATCATCGGCCCGTTGACCACTGCGGAAACGTCTGCTGCTGAGGAGTTCGGCTCCCCCGGTCCCCCGTCGCCTGGAAACCTGCGTGTGTCAGAGCCTGGTCATCTGTGAGCTCGAACCCAAGCCTTCCGCAACCTCTCATGGCCGTGCCGGCGTTCGTCTTCGTCGAGACGTTCGAGCCGATTCTCCCGGTCGGTCTCGGCTTCGCGGCCGGCGCCATGGTGTGGATGGTGCTTGCGGAGCTCCTTCCGGAGGCGCGTGCGAACGCCTCGGCCAAGGCCGTCTCGCTGGCCGGGCTCGGCGCGCTGGCCGCGATGGTCGCCTTTCAGGAGCTCGCGCTCTGATCAGGGCACGACGAGACGAACGTCGAGCTCTAGGCAGCAGGTCTGCGACCCCTCCGGGAACCGCCTCCCGGCCGCTGAAGACGTTAAAGACGACGCAGCAGAGGAGCGCGACCGCCCAGTCGTTCCAGGAACCGAACACTCCAGATTCGGCGTGGCCGCGCAAGAACCGCCGGTTCTCGACGCCGGCCGGGATCGCGGGCAGGGCCTGGTGCGTTGTGGGGCCCGCCGACTTCACGCGGGCGGCGAGGAGGACGGCGTTCTCGCCGGGCGGGGTGCGGGGCGCTGGCGTCGCGCCGGGCCGGGTCAGTCCACACGGCCGAACAGCACGCAGCCGTTGTGGCCGCCGAGGCCGATCGCGTTGGAGAGAGCAACGTCGATCTCGGCCTTACGCGCCTCGTTGGGAACGTAGTCGAGGTCGCAGAGCGGGTCCGGCTTCCTGTAGTTGATCGTGGGCGGAATGACACCGCGATGGATCGCGAGCGCGGTCATGATCCCCTCGACTGCGCCGGCGGCTCCGAGCAGATGACCCATCGTCGACTTCGTCGATGACACTGCGAGCTCGTAGGCGTGGTCAGCGAAGACATCCTTGATCGCCCTCGTTTCGGCAGCGTCACCGAGAGGGGTCGACGTCCCGTGTGCGTTGATGTAGTCGACCCTCTTGGGGTCGACCCGGCATCGTTCGAGAGCCGCCCGCATCATCTCGGCAACGCCGATGGCCTCCGGATCGGGAGCCGCCATGTTGTACGCGTCGTTGGAGGCGCCATAGCCGAGAACCTCCGCGTAGAGGGTGGCCCCGCGGGACCTCGCACGCTCGAGCTCCTCGAGCATCACGACCCCCGCCCCCTCGCCCATGACGAACCCGGCCCGTGTCGCGTCGAAAGGCCGGGACGCCCGCGACGGATCCCCCTCCTCGCCCACGAGACCGCGCATCGCGCAGAAGCCGGCAAAGAGCAGCGGATGGATGCACGCCTCGGTGCCGCCGGCCAGCACCGCGTCGGCGTCGCCGCGCCGCACGAGCTCAGCTCCCTTGCCGATGGCGTGAGACCCGGTAGCGCAGGCCGAGACGACCGCGTAGTTCGGCCCCCGGATACCGAGCGCGATGGCGATCTGGCCGCTGGCCGCATCGACGAGGACGTTAGGAAGAAACGTGGGCGAGACACGGGCTGGCCCGCGCTCCTTAAGGATGTCGTTTTGGCGCATCAGCTCGTGAAAGCCGCCGATGCCAGAACCGAGCACAACGCCGACACGATCCGGCTGGTAGCCGTCGATACCCGCCTCACCGACCGCCTCCTTCGCCGCCGACAGCGCAAAGAGGATGCAACGGTCGAGCCGTTTCATCTCCTTGTGGGAGGCCAGCTCTTCCGTGCCGAAGCCCTTCACCTCGGCAGCGATATGGACCGGATATTGGCTGGTGTCGAAGGTCGTGATGAAGTCGACGCCGCTCCGCCCCTCGACCGCGCCCTCCCAAGTCGACGCCACGTCGTTCCCGAGCGGTGTCACTGCTCCCAGGCCGGTGATGACAACCCTTCGCACCTTCTCTCACTACTTCGACGGACGAGCCGGCTCGCCGGTTTCATCCAGCCTAGAAGGCTTCGACTAGCGGTTCAGCTGGCTGACGATCGCCAACGAGGGTGTCACCGTCGCGGTGAGATCGACGTGACGGCGGCTTAGGAGGGTTTGGCGAAACGGGCTCAGGCGGCTGAGATCCTCATGAGCCGGGTCTACGGCAGGCCCGTGCAGTCGATCCGAGGAGGTGACCCCGGAGTAGGACGGCCTCCAGGAGATCCGGGACATGCTCAGGGCTAAGACTCGGAGGAGCGCAAGGACCTGAAGCAGCGCCAGGCGCGTCGCGCGGTATCACCCGAAAGCCGCTCGGTGGGCTAGCGATCCTTGAAGCGGGCTGCTTCGTCGGAGCCGCCGGTGGCGTCGCCGGCGCTGTACGAGTGGGCGCCGGCGCCCGCTAGCGTGCCGCGATCGACGATCAGGTATTCCTCGCGTATCGGGCGACGATCAAACCAGCACTCCAGAATCTCGCTCACCCCGGCCGCATAGCTTGCTTGCGCGGAGAGACACGACCCCGAGACATGTGGCGTCATCCCATGGTTGGGCATCGACCGCCAGGGATGATCCCCGGGAGCCGGCTGCGGGAACCAGACGTCTCCGGCATAGCCGGCAAGCTGGCCGCTCTCCAGCGCCCGGGCGATCGCGTCGCGGTCGCAGATCTTGCCGCGGGCGGTATTGACGATGTACGCGCCGCGCTTCATCTTGGCGATGAGGGCGTCGTCGAAGAGGTGCTCGGTCTCAGGATGGAGGGGCGCGTTGATCGTGACGACGTCGCAGACAGGCACGAGCGACTCGGCGGCCGGGTGGTAGGTCACGCCGAGCTCGCGCTCGACCTCCTCCGGGAGCCGGTGTCGGTCGGTGTAGTGCAGTCCCACCTCAAACGGCTTCAGCCGTCTGAGGACGGCCAAACCGATCCGGCCGGCAGCGACGGTTCCGACTTGCATTCCTTCGAGGTCGTACGACCTCGAGACACAGTCGGCGATGTTCCATCCGCCCTTGACGACCCACTGATAAGACGGGATGTAGTTGCGTACGAGCGAGAGGATCACCATCACCACATGCTCGGAGACGCTGATGCTGTTCGAGTAGGTGACCTCGGCGACGGTGATGCCCCGCTCGATCGCCGCCTGCAGATCGACGTGGTCGGAGCCGATCCCTGCCGTGATCGCGAGCTTGAGCTTCGGCGCCTTCGCGATCCTCTCTGCCGTCAGGTAGGCCGGCCAGAAGGGCTGGGAGATGACGATCGTCAGCATCCGGCAGCTCCCGCTCGAAGACCGAGTCCGGCCCGTCCTTGTCGGACGTCACGACGAAGCGGTGAGCTCGCTCCTCGAGGAACCGCCGCAAGCCCAGCTCGCCGGAGACGCTGCCTAGGAGTTGGCCGGGCCCGAAGTCGATCTTCTCGGGGGTCGGCGTCGTTTGACCGTCGTAGTAGAGCTCGATTCTCGGAATGTCGTCACGGGCGTACGCCGGCGGGTACCCCTCGACTGGATCCTCGTAGAGAACACAAAGAACCTTTGCCACCTCGACTCCTCGCTGCCGGTTGCTGGTGCGCTGGCTTTGCCGAACACCCAGCAAGTGAACAGGTCTAGTAGCGGGATTGTGCTCGGTATCCCGAGATCCCGTCCAATCGTCTCGACGGATGCGCTGATAGAGGGCGTCGATGCCGTCCGTTCTGCTCGTTGAGGTCAAGCACAGCGACGCTGCCGCCTTCGGCGGCCAGCCGTCTGCTGATAGCCTCGCTGATCCCGGAGCCGCCGCCGGCGACGAGCGCGACCTTACCCGCATACCGACTCGGGACAATGTCTGCATCCGCCACCGCGGAGTCCCCTTCCTTCGCAGGTGTCGATCTGGATCAAGGCGCGCGAGCATACGCCGACAGGGCTCGCGTCGCGGTACGCGCTACCTCCGCTACGGGCGACTCTTACTCCGAAGCCTCGGGGGCGTTTCTGGTACTGGCCCGCGGATCGTCGAGAACGTGGGCGGACTGGAAGCGGATGAAGCCGCAGTTAGCGCAGGTGAGGGGGAATGCTTCGGTCTTTCTGTCGACCGACTTGCTTCCGATGACATGCTCGAGCGCGACCCGTTCGTCCCAGCCCTGCCATTGCTCGTGGCCGCAGAACGGGCAGCTCATGCGCGCCTCCCGGCTCTTGAGGAAATCGAAGATGCGCTTCACCCGAATCAGGCCCGCCCAGGGAGATGTCGTCGCTTCCCCATCCCTAGCTCGCACCTTATCGGCGGGCCGGTGCGCTCGTTCGTCGGTTTGGGCCGGCTGCCGGGATTTCGCCGTCGCTGTGGGCGGTTCCAATGGGGCTCGCCGGGTTCGCGGGCGCGCAGCGGCATTCTGTGACGCTTGAAGGTGGGCCCCGCCTTGGGCGATCAGCGGGTCACTGATGGCCTGCGGCGTGGCCGGGTTGACCGCGGCTGAGATGGCGCCTGGCCCCCCGTTGAGACGGGCGCTGCGTGTGGAGTGTGGACACGGTGGCATCTCCTCACTCCGTTGGACGCAGGCTCGGGGCAGGTCAGGCGAGGATCCGGTGGGCGAGCTCGGGCGGACAGCCTGCACGCACGAGGTCCACCGCGCGATGGAGATCGACGTCTGCCCTCCGGGCGAGCTCCCCCGCCGCCGCCTCCCCGTATCCGGCCCGCCGAAGCTCGGCCCGGCGCCACCGGATCACCTCGCTCTCGCCGTTCCCGCCCGGAAGCTCGGTCTCGGTGATCGTCATCCAGCGTTCACCTCCCACCGGATCGGCCATGCGACCTCGGTCCGGTATCGGCTCTGAGTGCTCGTCTCTGCAGAGCCCAGCAGGTAGATGCCCAGCATCGCCTGGGCGGGAAGGTCGCCGATCTTGACCTGGTCGGGCACGGAGGCCAGGCTAGCTCTCGGCCGCGCCGGATGCGTCGGTGAGGACACCGACCCCTCTACGAGAATGCCACGAGCAGGATCAGACTCGACACCGCTGTACGGCTCGCCCGGGTGGGATTCAAGAGAGGCGATCGCTTCGGCGTAGACCGAGAGGGCTCCTGCCGCGGGCGCCTGGACGAAACGCGCTTTCTCCTCGCTCTTGCAGGAGTCGCCTCGAAAAGGCTGCGCGAGTCTTCTTGTGTGCCGCTTCCACCGAAAACAACGGCAGTCAAGCGGTCGTGGGCGTCTAACGGGCGGTAGCCAAGCGTCGTTGTTGCTTTAGGTAACAGATCACTGATCGCATCGGAAGCAAACACTTAGCATTTGACGGACGGTACACAAGCAGCTAGGCTTGGCGTCACGATGCAAGATCAGGAACAGACGCTGGCGCAGGTGACGATGGCCGAGGTGATCAAAGAGGCGCGCGTGCGTGCGCGCCTCTCGATGCGGGGGTTGGCGCGGCGGAGCGGCCTCTCGGCTGCGCAGATCAGCCGGATCGAGGCGGGCGAGGTCGAGCGGCCCGTTGCTGAGACGCTGGTAAAGCTCGCCAAGGCCCTCCATCGGGATGCGCAGCTGCTTCTTGTCTTCGCCGGACACATCAGGGGAGCAAGGGCCCGGCAGCTCCTGCGCGAGGCGATCGAGGCCCTGCCCGAGCCGGGCAAAGCTGAGCACGCCGATGCGCTCGCGCGACTCGGGGCCGAGGGTGAGCGCGAGCATCGGCTTCGGGAAGAGCTCGCCGACGCCGAGAGGGCGCTGGCACAGGCTCAGCGGGATCTGGACGAGGCCCGCTTCAAGGCCGAACGGGTGGCAGCCAAGCCGCTGCGCGAAGCGCATGAGCGTTTGCGCGAAGTCGGGATGCTTGCCCAACGGCGCGCTGTCGAAGTTGCTCAGAAGCGCCGGCAGTTTGAGCAGCTAGACGATGCTCGGAGCGGGGAGGATTGCGCCCTCGGCGGCCGCCTCTTCCTGCACACGGCCGCTGGTGGCGACCACCTCGAGGCCTGGCGGCAGTTCGCGGGTCAGATCGCGCCTGACGATCCGGAGCTGCGCCAGCTGCTCCAGGCATGGCGCCAGCTTGAGCACGAGCGGCGCAAGAAGCTACTCGAGTTCTCCCAGGATCAGTTGGCTCTCTCGCTGCTCCAGGTTGAGAAGGCCATCTTCGGGACTGTCCAGACCCCCGAAGAGGCATTCGAGATCGCCCCCAACGTGTCCGCCAGGACGGCCGAGAACGGACAGCCGAGCAGACAGTCGCGATCGGCGAAGAGGGGCCGTCCGCGCAGTCGAAAAGCGGCAGGAGGTGATGCCTATGGAGGGAGCTAGGCACCGACTCGTTCGATCGGAAGGAACCACCGACCCGCGAGGTCAGGGCGAGCCTTTCGATGGCGGTTCCGCGACTAGGCGGAAGCTGTCACGCTCCGCGGACACGCTCCGAGCCTAGCGCGGAACCGCCAGCAACTCGATCGGGCCGAGGGGTCAGGAACGGGGTGGGACACAGTGGCGATTGCGCTGACATCAGGTCCGCAGCCACACCCGCCGCGCTCAGCGACGGCGATCAGATGCTGATCGTCGAGCTGAGTGAGGGCGATCCGGAGCGGGTCGCCTTGGTGCGCGAGGCCGAAGACTCAAAGGTCGAGGGAGGCATGGTCGCGGCGGGGCGAGGGAGGAAGGGCAAGCGGGCCGAGTACCGCTGCGCTACCTGCGGCTACGGCATCGTCGTTTACAGGCAAGCTCCGAGCTGCCCCATGTGTAGGGAGGCACGCTGGGAGCACGTTGAGTGGCGGCCGTTCTCGCAGCTGCTCGACGACGTTGCCCTTCCCTCTGGGAGCCGAAGCCAGGCCGCGCAGACTCAGCGACAGCACGAGGGAAGCAAGAGTGAGCGGAGAGACCACTACGGTGAGCTTCTACAAGGTGGCCCTGCTCGAGATCGGCCCACTGGCGAACCGAATCGTCGAGCCGGCTGGGAACCAAGTAGACGGCAAGGGAGAGCCGTGGGCCATCCTCGTCGGGAAGACCTTCTCGGAACACACGCCCGATCCGGAGGCGGAGCTTCGCGAGATCATGGGCGACTACTGGATGACGGGCAAGGAGATCCGCGGGTACATCGCGCCAGGAGGTGAGGCAGCGTGAGCGCGCAGGAGACCGAGGTCGTTGCCGGTATCGGCAGCGACTATGAGCAGAAGTACGGCTTCCACGATCCCGAGAACTACGTCTTCAAGTCCCAGCGTGGACTGAGCCCGGAGGGGGTCGCCGAGATCTCGGCCCACAAGAACGAGCCGGACTGGATGCGGAAGTCCCGCCTCAAGGCGCTCGAGTACTTCCGGGCCCGTCCGATGCCGAACTGGGGGGCCGACCTCTCCGGCATCGACTTCGAGAACATCTACTACTACATCAAGCCGACCGAGAAGCAGGCGAACTCCTGGGAGGACCTGCCCGCGGACATCAAGCAGACGTGGGACCGGCTCGGCATCCCCGAGGCGGAGAAGAAGTACCTCGCCGGGGTCGGGCGCCCAGTACGAGTCCGAGGTCGTGTACCACAAGCTGCAGGAGGAGCTCGAGCGGCAGGGCGTGCTGTTCCTCGACATGGACTCGGGGCTGCGCGAGCACGAGGACCTCGTGCGCGAGTACTTCGGCACGGTCATCCCGCTGAACGACAACAAGTTCGCTGCGCTCAACTCGGCCGTCTGGTCGGGCGGCTCGTTCATCTACGTGCCGCCGGGCGTGCGCATCGAGATGCCGCTGCAGGCCTACTTCCGCATCAACGCCGAGAACATGGGCCAGTTCGAGCGGACGATGATCATCGTCGACGAGGGCGCCTACGTCCACTACGTCGAGGGCTGCACCGCGCCGATCTACTCGACCGACTCGCTGCACTCCGCGGTCGTCGAGATCATCGTCAAGAAGGGCGGCCGTTGCCGTTACACGACGATCCAGAACTGGTCGACGAACGTCTACAACCTCGTCACGAAGCGCGCCGTCGCCTACGAGGACGCGACGATGGAGTGGGTCGACGGGAACCTCGGCTCGAAGGTGACGATGAAGTACCCGGCGATCTGGCTGATGGGCGAGCGGGCTCACGGCGAGGTGCTCTCGATCGCGTTCGCGGGTGAGGGCCAGCACCAGGACGCCGGTGGCAAGTGCGTGCACGTGGCGCCGAACACGTCGTCGGTGATCACGTCGAAGTCGATCTCGAAGAACGGCGGCCGTGCGGGCTACCGCGGCCTGCTCGAGGTGGCGAAGGGTGCGCGCGGCTCGAAGTCGAAGGTCGTCTGCGACGCGCTGATCCTGGACGAGGATTCTCGCTCGGACACGTATCCGTACATCCGCGTCGACGAGAACGAGAACGTCTACACCGAGCACGAAGCGACCGTCTCAAGATCGGCGAGGAGC
>CAWIQC010000036.1:0-103749 GCA_963838105.1 uncultured Thermoleophilia bacterium
CGTCGGGACCAGCCACTCGAACTGGTCCGTTGGCGGATGCGAGCGCAGCGCGTGCGAACGACACTCGCTGGCACCCAGACCCTGAACGACCAGGAGACAGCCATGCCTGACAATCCCACTGAACTCACAATCGAGAACTTCGAGGACCTGGGTGGAATGTTGAAGCGGCCCGCCTGCTCTCCGAGAGGTCAGCAGAGCCAGACCCCCAGAGAGGATGAGATGAGCCGGCTGCGCCGCATCAAGACCTTGGTCCAGGCCAGCTTCCGACGCCGGCCCCCGGAGCGAGCCGAGCCCGGCGCCAGGGTCACGCCCGTGACATTGGGGAGTATCAGCGCCGTCCCGCAGTTCGGGTTGACCGAGTTCGACGCGGGTGGCTACGAGATCGCCGTCGCGAACGTCGAGGGCAGCTTCTACGCGTTCAGCGAGAACATCTGCACGCACCTTCGCTGCTCGCTTTCAGAGGGGGAGCTCGACGGCACGACCCTCGAGTGCATCTGCCACGGTAGCCGTTTCGACGTCTCGACAGGTGACGTTCTGCGGAGACCAGCGAAACGGTAGTCCAGGTCTATGCGGTCCGGGTGCAGGGCGATGCCCTCGTCGTCGATGTCCCCTCAGCGAGCTGACGGGCGATGCAGAGCCCGCCGAGTCGGGGACAGGAAAGGGGCTTCGAGAAGACGCCAAAGGGGACGCGCGGTGCGCGCGTCCCCTCCTGCAGCGGGCGCTTCTCTCGCTGGATGGGACGATATCGAGATGACCAAACGCATTCGGCGCAAGGGCGGCGAGTTCAGGGGCATGGATGTGCTTTTCCTGACCACCGTCGGAGCGAAGACGGGCGAGCGACGCGAGACGCGGTCGCCTGGTTCCCCGACGGCGATCAGGCGTGGCTGATCGTCGCCTCGTTAGCGAGGGTCGGCACGTAACCCAGGCTGGTACCACAACCTCGCCGCGCACCCCGACCAGGTCTGGATCGAGATCGGCAACCGCACACTCCGCGTCGTGCCCCAACAGCTCGAAGGGAACCGGCGCGACGAAGGCTGGCAGCGGATCATCACCGCCCAGCGCCGTTACGCAAACTACCAAAAGAAGACAGACCGGATCCTGCCCGTGATCCGGCTGGCCCCCGGGCCAACCCAGACGACGCAAGGGTCGCCTGAAGAGAAGTTCGACTTCGTCACGGCCTTCGCGCTCTGCGGTGGATGCGCGCTCTACCTGCTCGCGCTCGGCGATCCGGACGCGGGTCGACCGCCGGCTCACGGTGAGCCGCGGTCGCTTCGTGGCCGCGCTGGTGCTGTTACTCGTGCTCCCGCTAGCGATGTTTGTGCCGACACTCGTCGCACTGGCGCTCGTCACTGCCGTCTGGCTCAGCTGCACATCTACGAGCTCCTCGGCGTAGCCGACCAAATCGTTGGGACGGAGCGCGTCCTGATGGTTCAGTAGCAGGTCGTGCATCTCCCGGAAGGCGTTCTGTGACGAGGCGGCCTCGGCCGCTTCGGCGGCGAGCTGGGCGTTGGGGTGAACATCGCTCAACGGTAAGTGCCGCCGCAGATAGCGGACATCACCGAAGTCGCGGAGTAGCTCACGGACGATGGGTTCGGCTTGGCCGCAGTAGGGGCACTCGAAGTCGCCGTACTCGACCACAGTGACAGGCGCGTCGATCGGCCCGCGGATGTGGTCGCGCTCCAGCTCGACATCGATGTAGAGGTCGGCTAGGGGCTCGGCTGGACCCAGAAGCGCGCGGATCCGCGTGCGTCGCGGCAGGAATGCCATCGCCCCAAACAGCAGCCAGGTCAGGCTTGCCGCGAAGAGCGCCGCAGCAAGGATTCCCAACGTCGCCTCCTCCAGCTCAAGGCCGTCAAAGGCGAGCGTCGCGACGAGGAGCGAGACGGTGAAGCCGATGCCGGCGATCGTGCCGCCGCCAGCGACCGCAGCCCAGCCCACCGGCGGACTAAGCGGTTGCCGCTCACTCGCGTCACCAACAACGACCCGCCGAGGATGCCCGCCGGCTTGCCCACCACATAACCGAAGAAGATCCCGAGCGTGATCGGTGAGCCCATTGCCCGTCGACGACGTGACGGTCGATGGCGATGCCGGCGTTCGCGACCGCGAACAGAGGCACGATCAAGTAGCTCGTCCACGGGTGGTAGAGCTGCTGCAGGCGCTCGTTCGGCGAGACGGCTGCTCTGAGCTCGACGCCGGCCGAGCGCGCGAGCTCCGGCGTCGGCTGTTCGCGGAAGGCACGGAACCGCTCGCTGGCGCGTTCGAGATCCGATCGTGCCGCTGGGTAGGCGTAGGTCAGGAGTCCCATCGCCAAGCCGACTACGACCGGCTCGACACCCGACTGGAGCAGCGCCACCCAGATCCCCGCTGCAAGGGCCACGTAAAGAAGCCCCAGCCGTACCTCGAGCGCCCGCGCCGCCAGGACGGCTGCGAAGAAGGCCAAAGCGACCGCCAGCGCCGAAACGGTGACACGGTCCGTGTAGACGGTCGCGATGACAACCAGCGCGACTATGTCGTCGACAACGACGACCGTGAGAATGAACGCGCGCAACCGATCGGGCGATCGTGGCCCGACGAGCGCGAGCAGTCCCAGCGCGAAGGCAGTGTCGGTCGACATGGCGATCCCCCCAGCCGACCGCGGACGATTGTCCCACGTTGAAGGCGAGGTAGATCGCGACCGCAAGCGTCATGCCGCTGATCGCAGCTACGAGAGGCAGCGCGAACCGTCGCCGCTCCCGTAGCTCGCCGAGATCGAATTCACGGCGAGCCTCGAGCCCGATGACGAAGAAGAAGAACGTCATCAGCCCGCTGTTCACCCACTCGCCCAGCTCGAGCGACACGCCCGATCCGCCGATTTCGATCGAGAGCGTCGTTTCCCAGAGCGATTCGTAAGACGACGAGTCGGCGTTCACCCACACGAGTGCCCCGACGGTCGCGGACAGCAGGACGGCGGCGCCGCCGGTCTCGGTGCGCAGGAACTCCCGCAGCGGCGTCTGAAGGCTCCGTGCCCATGCGGTCCGGCCGGAGAACGGCGCTGCCCGAGGCTGAGCTGTCGCGGGGTCGCCCGACGTTCCTGCGGAACTGTCGCTACTGGTCGTAGCGCTCGACCACCTCCGGCCTCCTTAGCTCAGCCGCGTCCGGGTCGCGACCGTCGTCGCGAAGGGCGCGCCGCTGGCGTAAGAGGTCCCAGAACTGGGAGCGAGACCTTCAGCTCGCGCAGGCGCTGACGATCGCTCGCACTCCCTTTCCCCGCCGCCTCCCGAGCGGGCCGTGACGGTGGTAGATGCGTGACGCTTGCAATCGAAGCCATGGCCTTCCTCCTAGTTGGTCGAGCTCGCGAGGCGCTCAGGTCGCCACGCAGCGTCACATGCGCAGGGCGTTCCGTCTTCACGGCTACCGTCTGTCTCGGCTCGCGGCCCGCCGGAGGTGCGCCTACCTGCTGGCGTGAATCCGGTGCTAAGGGGTCGCCGACCGCGACGCCGACGACGGCGCCTGCCGCCGCCTGGACGACGCGCCTGCTGCACGATTCTGGCCTGCCGCTTGATCTGAGGCGGTCGCCGGCTGCGCGCGGCGCGACCCGTCGTCCATGGTCGCCGCCGGCCCGGTGATGAGTCTTGCGCCTCGGCCGCGGGTGGTGAAGCTGGTCAACCATTGCATGACGACGAGGATGCGATTCTGGAAGCCGATGAGGTACCTGAGGTGTACGACCAGCCAGATGATCCATGCGAGGAAGCCGCTGAGCTTGAGCCGCTTGATCTCGGCGACCGCGCTGGCGCGGCCGATCGTCGCGAGGTTGCCCTTGTCGCGATAGCGAAACGGCGGCGACTGGCTGGAGCGCAGCCGCGCGCGCACGACCTTCGCCGCGTAGCGTCCCTGCTGCATTGCGACCGGCGCCACCCCGGGGAGGACAACCGGCGCGCCGCCGGGCCCGCGCACCCGGACCATGTCGCCAAGCGCAAACACCTCGGGATGCCCCGGGAGTGTGAGGTCGGGCTCCACGGTCACACGCCCAGCGCGGTCGCTTTCGGCTCCCGTGAGCTCGGCGAGACGCGAGGCGAGGCTGGAGGCGGCGACCCCGGTGGCCCAGATGACGGTCCGGCTCGGGATCCGCTCCGGCGTGCCGCTTCCGTCGTCGATCATGACCCCCTCGCCCTCAACGCCGACAACCGTCCGCCCAGTCAGTACGGTCACGCCGAGCTTCTGCAGTGATCGCTCTGCTTTCGCAGAGAGCGAGGGCGGGAAGGTGGTGAGGACGCGATCTGCCGCCTCGACGAGCAGGATGCGGCCCGTCCGCGGGTCGATCCTGCTGAAGTCGCGGCGCAGCGTGTCGCGTGCGAGCTCGGCGACCTGGCCGGCCATCTCCACGCCGGTTGGACCCGCGCCGACGACGACGAAGGTGAGCCAAGCGTTGCGCTGTTCGGGATCGGGCTCCATCTCCGCCGCCTCGAAGGCGCCGAGGAGGCGGCTGCGCGCGACGAGCGCGCTCTCCAGCGACTTCACCTCGAGGGCGTGCCGGCGCCAATCGTCGTGGCCGAAGTACGAGTAGTGGGAACCGCCTGCGACGATAAGCGTGTCGTAGGAAACGGTTCGAGGAGCTGGGATGCCGGCGACGGCGCGGAGTCGGAGCTCGCGCGCCTCGAGGTCGAAGTCCGCAACTTCGGCCATCAGCACGCGGACGTTGCGGTCCCGCTTGAAGATGGCCCGCAGCGGATAGGCGATCTCGCCGGGCGACAGCGCGCCGGTCGCGACCTGGTAGGTCAGCGGTTGGAAGAGGTGGAAGTTCTGCCGGTCGACGAGCGTGACCTCGACCGGAGCCCGCCGGAGCTCCAAGGCGGCTTGGAGGCCGCCAAAGCCGCCGCCGACGACGACGACGCGGTGGGGAGCGCCGATCGCAGTCATTCGTAGCACGGTCCGCGCCGACGCGGTGGGGCTGTCACGGTCATGACGACGAGCGGAAGCTCGCCGGCATCATTTCCTTCAACCCGCCGTCGGCGATCGTCCGGTCCATCGAGTTCATCCCCGCCGCCTCGACCTTGTGGGTCTCGTTTCTCATGCGCGGAGTGTCTTTCGCGCGCGCGCGCTCGCATCCGCCAGTGCACAGTGCGAGTGGCCAGTCGTCGGCCTGGCGGCCCGCCGACCGGGCCCGCCGCGGCTAGAGCGGCGGGACGGTGGTCGGGTCGCTGGGCAGGACGCGGTCGAGCTGGTTGCGCGAGCTGATGTCGAGCTTGGTGAAGACCTTGCGCAGGTGGTACTGGACCGTGCGCGGACTGATGAACAGCCGGGTGCCGATCTCCGGGTTCGAGAGGCCGTCGCGGGCGAGCCGCGCGATCTGGGCCTCTTGGGCGGTGAGCTCGCCGCGCGTCTCGACGGTGCGTTTGCGGACGGTCTCGCCCGTGGCCAGCAGCTCGCGGCGGGCGCGCTCGGCGAACGCCTCCATGCCCATCGTGGCGAACATCTCGTGGGCGGTGCGCAGCTGCTCGCGCGCGTCAACGTCGCCGGTTCTCGCGGCGCAGCCACTCGCCGTAGAGCAGATGGGCGCGGGCGAGCTCCACGCGCACGCGGGTACGGCCGAGGCGCTCGATCGACTCGCGGTAGAGACTCTCGGCGACGTCGCCCTCGCTGAGCAGGGCGCGGACGCGGGCTTCGATCCCCAGCGCCCACTCGGTGGGCGTCACACGCGTGCGTTCGGACAGCCACTCGAGCGCGGCCCTGACGAGCGCTACGTCACCGGTCCTGGACGCCGCCTCGGCCAGCTCGGGCACGACAAAGGGCCCGTACCCCACCTGATCGCGCTCGAATGCTCGCCAGGCGGCGTCGCGCGCGGCGTCGTGGCGACCGAGGCCGTTGTAGAGCACCGAGCTCGCGTAGGTCGCGAAGTCGACCAACCTGCCCAGACCGCGTGCGGTCGCCTCCTGCAAGGTGGCCTCGATCAGCTCAGACGCCTGTGCCTCCTGGCCGCGCCAGGCCGCGAGCATCATCTCGGTATACGCAACCGGCGGGTTCCCGGTCGCCTCCGCGATCAGGCGATCTTCTTCGATCATCAGCGCCGCCGTGGTCAACTCGCCGGCGAGAAGGTGGGTCCAGGCGAGGAAGTTGAGCGCGAACTGCAGGTGCACGAGCGCGCCCGTGTCGCGGGCGAACTGAGCCTGGCGAGCGGCCAGGGCATGCCAGGACTCGGCGTCCCACAGCTCGAGGGCGACGATGGCGCTGGCTCTGGCACCGGCGAGCCAGAGCCAGCGGCCGACTTCGTCGGTGCCGACGTCCAGAGCGAGAACCAGCTCGAGTGCTCGGGTCAGCGTCGGCGCGGCCGCTGCGTATCCCTCCGTCAACCGCATCGCGAACGCGTCGAGCAGGACGTCAACCGCACGCGGCGGGTCGGGACCGGGGGGCGCGGCGCGCGCGGCCTCGGCCGCCTCCAGCACGCCGCCGGGGCTGTCCAGGTCGCCGGCCCACATCGCGGCCACGAGCGCCTCGAGGTGCGTCTCGCGCGCCAAGTCGGCGTTGAGCGGCTCGAGGCGTCTGGCCGCGCTGAGGAGCAGCCGAGCAGCGTCGCTGCCGCGTTGCTGCTCCAACGCGATCTGTCCGCGCAGGTGCTCCACCTCGGCGGTCCGCAGGGCGTCAAGCGGGCCGGCCTCGACCGCGACCAGCAGCCCGAGTGCCGCGTCGAGCGCGCCGGCGTCGCGCTTCGCCCTGGCCGCCGCGAGCAGGCGCTGCGCACGGCGAGCGGGTTCGGGCGTCAGCATCGCCGCGCGCTCGAGGAACGCGGCCGCCGCGGCCAGGCCCCCGCGCGCCTGCGCTCGGCCGGCCGAGCGCTCGAGCTCCTCGGCGACGTCCTCGTCGGGCCCGGGCGCGGCCTGGGCCCGGTGCCAGGCGCGGCGGTCGGGATCGACCTCCGGATCGGTGACCTCCGCCAGGGCGCGGTGCACGTCCTGTCGCTCCTGAAGCGACGCCGACCGGTAGGCCGCCGAGCGCACCAGCGGATGACGAAACCGCACCCGGGCGCCGAACTCGAGCAGGCCGGCCTCGACCGCCGGCGTCGCAGCCTCGAGCCCCGATCGCCGAGCCGCTCGGCTGCTCGCCACACCAGCGACGGCTCGCCGACCGGATCGGCCGCCGCGAGCTGCAGCAGGCGCCGGGTCTCGGCCGGAAGCGCGTCGAGCCGCCGCCGGAAGCTCTCCTCGATCCGCCCCGAGAGCGGCACCGCGCCGGGGAGTCCGAACCCGCCCGCCAACTCCGCCGGCGTCACCCCCCGCGGCAGCTCCAACAGCGCCAACGGGTTGCCGCGCGTCTCGCTGACGATCTGGTCGCGGACCCGCGCGTCCAGCGGCCCGGTGAGCACCGAGTCCAGCAGCGCGCGCGCATCGTCCTCGCGCAAGCCCTCGACCACGAGCTCCGGCAATCCCGCCAGGTCGTCGCTCGGCGCGCGCGCCGCGAAGACCAAGCCGACCGATTCTGCCTCCAGGCGGCGCGCAACGAACGCGAGGACCTGCGCCGAGGCGCGATCGAGCCACTGCTCGTCATCCACCAGGCAGATCAGCGGCTGCTCCTCGGCCACCTCGGAGAGCAGGCTCAGGACGGCCAGGCCGACGAAGAAGCGATCCGGCGCCGACCCGGGACTGACGCCGAACGCCGTCCGCAGCGCATCGCGCTGCGGAACCGGGAGACGCTCGAGGCGATCCAGCATCGGCGCCAACAACTGATGCAACCCGGCGAACGCAAGCTCCATCTCCGACTGGACACCCGCGGCGCGCACCACACGGCAGCCCGACGCCTGCTCGACCAGGTACTCCAACAGCGCCGTCTTGCCCACGCCCGGCTCGCCACGCACCACCAGCGCCCGGCTCTCACCCGCGCGAACAGCCTCGACGAGCCGGTCGAGCACGTCGGTTCGCTGCGCCGGCCCGTCAGCCTGTCGCGCGTCCTCGGACGGGAAAGTGCGGCCATCTGCCCGGCACCGACGTTACACGCGTGCCGACAGGCTGCGACGACTGGCCACTGGCGGATGCGACACGCGCCCCAGCGGCCCGACACTGACCCGCATGACGAGTAGCTCGACCCGAAGGAGTCTGTGATGTTCGCACGCCTGGGGCGGCTGGTGGCCGCTCAACCCATGGAAGGTGATCGCGGTCTGGATCGTCGCCTTCGCCGTGATCGTCCCGTTCTCGCCGTCGTTGGCGGACGTGACGAACGAGGACCAGACGAGCTTCCTGCCCTCGAGCGACGAGTCGTCGCGGGCGCAGGCGCTGGCCGAGAAGCACTTCCCGACCGCTTCGGGCGCGACCGCCCGCTTCGTGCTCAAGCGCGAGGACGGCCAGGCCTTCAGCGCCGCCGACCGGAGCCAGATCCGCGAGTTCGCGGGCGGTCTCGAGGCGGCCGGAATCGCGGCCGTCAACTCGGTCGAGACCGGCCCCGAGCAGCTCGCCGAGAACGAGCGGGCGCAGCTCGTCCAGGTCGCGTTCCAGGGCGACGCGGCCGACGACCCGGTCAAGGATGCGGTCAAGGAGCTGCGCGACGAGGCAGCAGGCCTGCTCGCCGGCAGCGGCCTGCAGGCCGGCCTCACCGGCGACGCCGCGAGCGCCGTGGACACGGAGGAGTCGTTCGGCAGCGCCGAGACGATCACCTTCGCCGCCACCTTCGTGCTGATCCTGCTCCTGGTCGGCGGCATCTTCCGCAGCCCGATCGCCGCCTTCCTGCCGATCGCGACGATCGGGCTCGTGTTCCTGCTCGCGACCTCGCTGGTCGCGCTGCTCTCCGACACCTTCGGCTTCGAGGTCGACTCCTCGCTCACCTCGCTGCTGATCGTGGTGCTGTTCGGGATCGGCACCGACTACATCCTCTTCCTGCTCTTCCGCTACCGCGAGCGGCTGCGCGCTGGCGACGAGTCCCGCGCGGCGGTCGCCTTCTCCGTCCGCCGTGTCGGCCAGGCCGTCGCGAGCTCCGCGCTGGTCGTGATCATCGCCTTCCTCGCCTTGCTGCTGGCCAGGCTCGGCTTCTTCCGCACGATGGCGCCCGGCCTGATCATCTCGGTCGCCGTCACCCTGCTCGCGAGCCTGACCCTGATCCCGGCCGCGATCGCACTCGTCGGGCCGCGGGTCTTCTGGCCCTCGAAGCGCTGGCAGACCGCGCCCACGGGCACCGCCTTCAAGAAGCTCGGGCAGCTGATCGCCCGCCGTCCCGGCCGGATGGCGCTCGCCTCCGGCGGCGCGATGCTCGCGCTGGCCG
Source organism: uncultured Thermoleophilia bacterium (assembly GCA_963838105.1). Classification (GTDB taxonomy): domain Bacteria; phylum Actinomycetota; class Thermoleophilia; order Gaiellales; family Gaiellaceae; genus CAWJNF01. The sequence goes on from CAWIQC010000036.1 coordinate 9,220, forward strand.
CCGGCGCCGTCTTCTACACCGCCAACTACGACACCTCCAGCTCGCTCCCCTCCGACACCGAGTCCTCGCAGGCGAACGAGGACATCAAGAGGCGCCTTCGCCGCCGGGGCCGCCAACCCCACCGACGTCTACGTCTCCGGCTCCACGCCTCTCCAGCAGAGCGAGCTGGCTGCGCTCGCCGACGAGCTCCGCGGCGTCGAGGGCGTCGACTCGGTCGCCGCGCCGGTCCTCTCCGAGGACGGCAGCGGTGCTCGCATCGGCGTCAACCTGACCGAGAGCGCCACCTCGAACGCGGCGCTCGATGTCGCCGAGGGGCCGCTCCGCGACGTCGCCCACGCCTCCACGGCCGGCGACGAGGTCAGAGTGGGCGGCGCCAGCTCGGCCTTCGCCGACATCCGCTCCGCGCTCGAGCGCGACATGGTCGTCGTCTTCCCGATCGCCGCGCTGCTGATCGCGCTCGTGCTCGGTCTGCTGCTGCGTAGCGTCGTCGCGCCGCTCTACCTGCTCGGCGCGGTCGCGGTCGGCTTCGTCGCCACCCTCGGTGCCGGCGTCGCGCTCTTCCAGGGCCTCGGCTCCGAGCCGGGGCTGCTCTTCATCCTGCCGGTGCTGCTCTACATGTTCGTGGTCGCGATCGGCACCGACTACAACATCCTCATGACCACCCGCCTGCGCGAGGAGGTGCAGGAGGGCAACGACCCGCGCACCGCCGCCGAGCTCGCGGTCGAGCAGGCCGGCCCCACGGTCGTCTCGGCCGGCGTCATCCTCGCCGGCACCTTCGCCTCGCTCGGGCTCACCGGCATCAGCCTGCTCGTGCAGCTGGGCGTGACGATCGCGATCGGCGTCATCATCGTCAGCTTCGTCATGGCCACCATCCTCGTGCCCAGCCTCTCCGCCCTGATCGGCACGAGGGTCTGGTGGCCCGGCCACCTGAGCCGCTGTCAGGCCCGTCGCGGTCGGCGACCACCCCGACCGGGGCGCGGAGCGCCGAGCCCGCGCCCGTGGGCGAGCGCTCGTGAAGTCAAAGCCATCCGGCGGGCCGGAGCACGTTCCCGGCCCGCCGCTGAGGAGCCCACGGTGATCAACGAGACAACTGCACCCAACACACGACTCGCTGCCGAGTCTCCCGGCGCACCCGGCGCCCGGCGCCCGGCAAAAAGGAGAGGCGCAGGTGAGCGGCACGACCACACCGGCGGCACTCGACGCGGAGCTCGCGGCGCTCTGGGCCGCGCTCCCGCTCGGACCAGAGAGCGCCGCCGGCACGCTCCGCGCGCTCGCGGACATCGACCGGCATCGACGAGGCCGTGCTCGAGCGGCACTGGCGAGCGGCCCTCCTCACCGAGGTCGCCCAGCTCGCCGCCACCGAGATCGGCCGGCAACTGGCCGCAGCCGGGCTGGAGCGTCGGCCGGCGGCCGAGGCGGTCACGGCCTCGGTGCGGATCCTCGCCACCGTCGCCGCGCGTTACCCGCAGCTGCTCGACCAGGACGCACCTCCTCCGTCGCCCGAGTTCGAGCGTGAGGTGGGGGCGCCGCTTCGCGCCGTCCTCGAGCGCGCACAGGCTGAGGGCGTGATCCGCGACGACGTCTCCGCTCGAGCAGCTCGGAGCGTCCCTCCGCGGCCTGCTCGGCGGCACCCTGCGCGCCGCCCGGCTCAGCGGCGCCGATCTCGACGCCGCCGGCGCCGCCGTCGCCCGCCTCTTCCTCGAAGCCGCCCGCCCCCAGAACGACTCGAGCCCCTCGACACGATGAGCACGGCGGCCGTCTCCGTCTAGGGCGAGTCCGCGTCAACGAGCCCGGCTACTCGCCTGACGACAGGCCGCGACGGCTAGCCACTGGCGGATGCGAAACGCCCCGCTCGGGTTCACCCTTCCAGGCATGAAACGCACAGCAGTCGACGCGCCCGCGCCGGTAGCGGCCTAGGTCAACTCGGCCGAACCAAGGAGGACCGCAAATGAGCACAACCCACGCACCCGACCGCTTCACCGCACTGCCTGACGACCAGACGCTCGCGGCGACCGTCGTTGCGCTCGAAGAGCACGGATTCAGCGTCGAGGTCGTCGATGACCTCGACGCCGCGCGCGACGCTGTCCTCGCCCGCATCCCCGAAGGCTCCTCGGTGATGACCAACACCTCGGTGACGCTGCAGGAGACCGGGATCGCGGACGCGATCAACGACGGCGGACCGTACGACTCGGCGCGCAACAAGATGTTCGCGCTCGACTTCGCGACCCAGGTGCAGGAGATGAAGGCGATCGGCGGCCAGCCCGACTACGCCCTCGGCAGCGTCCACGCGGTCACCCGCGACGGAACGCTCGTCATCGCCTCGGCCTCCGGCAGCCAGCTCGCCTCCTACGCCTGGGGCGCCGCCAACGTCATCTTCGTCGTCGGCGCGCAGAAGCTCGTCCCCACCCTGGAAGCGGCGCACGAGCGGATCTACCGAGCACAGCCTGAAGCTCGAGGACGCTCGCGCGTACGCCGCCTACGGGCAGAACAGCTTCGTCGGAAAGGTTCTCGAGATCCACCAGGAGCTGCCCGGCCGCATCCACGTCGTCCTCATCCGACAGCCGGTCGGGTTCTGATGGCGCGCGACGCGATCCCGGAGAAGCGTCAGCCGACCGTAGAGCCGCTCGACGAGGTGTTCGATCATGTCCGCGGCCCGACGGCCGGTCGTCTCATCCTCGAGTACGGCGACTACGAATGCCCGTATTCGCGGCAAGCGTTTCGAGAGATCGAACGCGTCGAGCAACAAGTGAGCGGTGGTATCCGCTTCGCGTTCCGGCACTTCCCGCTCATGGAGATCCACCCGCACGCCTTCGCCGCGGCGGCCGCAGCCGAGGCAGCTGCACTCCAAGACCGGTTCTGGGACATGCACGAGCTGCTCTTCCATCGCCAGAAGGCGCTCGAAGACGACGACCTGCGGCGGTATGCCGCCCAGCTCGAGCTCGACGTCGCACGCTTCGACCAGGATCGAGTTCAGCGCTGACGTCCTGCGGCGGATTCGTCGGGACGTCGAGAGCGGCATGGCGTCGGGTGAGGTGCGCGGCACCCCGACCCTGTTCATCGACGGCGTCGTCCACCTCGGCGGCTACGACGCAGCTACGTTGATGGAGGCGTTGGCCGGATGAGCGCGATCTGCTCGCACACCGACAGCATCACGGTCACGGAATTGCCGGACGAGATCGCCGGCTGCGAGGACTGCCTCGCGATCGGGGGAACGTGGGTGCACCTGCGCATGTGCATGTCCTGCGGCAGGATCGGCTGCTGCGACTCCTCGCCGAACCGGCACGCCACAGCGCCACGCCCGCAGTCCGGCCACCCGATCATCCGCTCCGCGGAGCCGGGCGAGGACTGGAGCTGGTGCTACCTCGACAACCGTCGCGTTCGTGGTCGGCTACACCATGACGCCTGCCCGAGTTGCACCTGAGCGACTGGCGCGCGACGAAAGACACGCTGCATCTGTACAGCCAGATCGTCGGCAAGATCCGGCTCGCGACCACGGCACCGCGCAACCACTGGTGGAACGTCCCGCTGTACGTCGACGTTCGCGGTCTCACGACACGGCGCCTGCATCATCGCCACACGACGTTCGAGATCACGATCGACTTCCTCGATCACGCCCTGATCGTGCGGACCGCTGACGGCCGCACGAGGTCGTTCGAGCTCGGCGACGGATTGCCCGTCGCCGACTTCGACGCGCCGCCTCCACGCGACGCTCGCGCGAGCTGGGCATCGACGTCGAGATCAAGGAGCAGCCGTTCGGTGTCCCGATGACAACGCCCTTTGCCCAGGACGTCGAGCACGCGTCCTGGGATCGCGAGGCGATCGAGCGCTTCGGCCGCATCCTCGACTGGTCGGACTCGGTGTTCGAGGAGTTCAGCGGCTGGTTCAACGGCAAGACCAGCCCGGTGCACCTCTTCTGGCACAGCCTCGACCTCGCGGTCACCCGCTTCTCGGGCCGCCCGGGCCGCTGATCGACGCCGATCCCGTCACGCAGGAGGCCTACTCGCACGAGGTCATCTCGTTCGGATTCTGGCCCGGCGACGACAACCTCGGCGACGCCGCCTACTACTCCTACACCGCCCCAGAGCCCGAGGGACTGCGCGACCAGCCGCTATCGCGCCGGCGCGTGGATCGCGTCGGGCTCCAGCTCGCTGGCGATCCTTCCCTACGAGGCCGTCCGCACCGCGCGCGACCCAAGAACGACACTGCTCGCGTTCTGCCAGAGCGCCTACGAAGCCGGCGCCCGCCTCGCCGGCTGGGACACTACGAGCTTCGAATCGAACTGGTGCCCCACCCCCGAGCCAGCTCCGAGCAGCTCCACGCCACCGCCGCCGCCGACTTCGGCCGTCCTGTCGCTAAGTCCTAACGTGGCCAGGCAAGCCTGCAACCGCCCTATGCCCGTCCTGGATGCCGAGGCGAGATTCGAGCTTCGCTGCACAGGGTGTGGCTACGGCGTGATCGTGCGCATCGCCCCGGACACGTGCCCAATGTGCGGCGGCAGCGTCTGGGAACACGTGCGCCAAATCACGAGCGACCGAACCGACCTAGTGGAGGAGGCAGCCGGTCCCTCCCCAGTTGCCCGATGATCGGCTCGCGGGACGCTGCGGTGCGCCGCGCCTCTTCTTCCCAAGCGTTCTCGGCCGCGTGCTGCAGTGAGACCTTCTCCGCTGCCGGCCTTCCTTTGATGTGAGCAGGCAGGCTGCCGTTCGAACGCGCGCGGCTGTGCGCGCCGTAGGCCATCACCGCTTCGAAGTCGTGGCGGGGCCGCCGTCCGGGAAAGTACCTCGCGCGGAAAGCGTCCCAATCGAGATCCTGGACCTCACTCGAGATGCACGCTCTACTCTCCCGGCCTCCACCCGGGACTGTCCGATTGGCGCGGACTCAGCGGCAGCTACCCGCGGGCCAGCGGAGCTTGGGCTCGACCTGAACGCATCCGCCGGGCGGGTGCCGTTGACGACGTGGCCGAAGGCGTGCGGCGCGTAACACACAATCCCTTTGGGGCTGCGGTCAGGAACCCCGCTCACCAGCGGGTCGGGGTTTCGCACCTGCCACTTTGGTTACACGCGATTACCCTGGAAATCGAGGGTATGGAACTTAACGGAGCACTTTCGAACCCTCGAGTCCAGGTTGAGCTCGCGGGTGTAGGCGCCTTGAAGCGTGATCTCATCGGCGAAGCGCCTCCACTTCCTGCTCCCTTGCTAAAGGTGGAACCAAAGGCAGTGCTAGCCGTTGACCTGATCACTGCGGTGCTCGAGGAGAACGGCGAGCCGATGCGCGCTCGCCGCATCCATCGCGGCGTTGAGGCAATTGCCGGTCGCCGCCTGCCCTGGAGCACCGTGATCGACTGTCTGATCAAGAACGCCGCACGCGATGAATCACGGGTCGTACGTTGCCCACGGCGTCTATGGGCTACGACCGACCGCCCGAGGCGAATCGACGCCGACCACGCCACCGGTGAGAGCTACACGATCGCCCACCACCTCTTCACCGAAGATGGTGAGCGGAAGATCATGATCGCTTCGCTCCGTTACCTTGACACGTTCGCCAAGATTGACGGTAGGTGGTACTTCGCCGAGCGGAAGCTCCTGCTCGACTGGAGCGAGACGCGACCGTCGAGTCCGGGGACGTGATCCCAGACGGCACGACTTCGTCGGCTTCGGTACAAACCGCCGTCACGGAGGAATGAACGTGTCAGCACCCGCCAGCCCACTGCTCTCCCCGTCGCAGCTAGCGGCTCTCGCCGAGATCGGCGAGGAGCGCTCGGCGCCTGTCGGTGAGCTGCTGTACCGGGTCGGCGATCGGATCTATCCGTTCGTCGCCATCCTCGAAGGGGAGGTCGCGATCGTCGACGCGGCCGGGAACGAGCTCATCCGGCACGGCCCCTCGGGCTTCCTCGGCGAGCTGAACCTCCTGTCCGGGCAGACGGTCTTCGTCAACGCGCTCGTGACCGAGCCGCTGCGGTACATCGCCGTCGAGCGCGGCGCGCTGCGCTCGCTCCTCAACGAGGACGGCCCGCTCAGCGACCTCCTGCTCTCCACGTTCATCTCCCGCCGCGAGGCGCTGCAGAGCGTGCAGGGGATCGGCCTGGAGATCGTCGGCCCGCACGGTTCGGAGCCGACGATGCGAATGCTCGAGTTCGCGCGCGCGAACCGGCTCCCGTACACCTGGGAGGATGCCGCCCCGCCCGGCGGTGGTGCGCTTGCCGCTCGTGCGGCTGCCGGGCGGAGGAGAGCTGCACGGCCCGACAGCCGGCCAGGTGCTGCGCGCTCTCGGGATCGGGCTCGAGCTCGCGCCCCGCGAGGAGGTCGACCTGCTGATCGTCGGCGCCGGCCCGGCAGGCCTCGCGGCCGCCGTCTACGGCGCCTCCGAAGGGCTCGACACGCTCGTCGTCGAGGGCACCGCGCTCGGCGGCCAGGCCGGGTCGTCCCGCCGGATCGAGAACTACCTCGGCTTTCCCGCCGGGATCAGCGGCACCGAGCTCACCAGCCGCGCAGTCACCCAGGCGCGCAAGTTCAACGCGCGCACCGCGACGCCCTACCGCGCCCTCTCCCTCGAACCGGGGAACGGTCGGCATCTCGTCCGGCTCGAGGACGACCGCGAGGTCGCAGCGCGCGCGGTGCTGCTCGCGACGGGCGCCCAGTACCGGCGGCTCCCGGTCGAGCGCCTGGCGGAGTTCGAGGGACTGACGGTCTTCTACGCCGCCGGCGCGCCCGAGGCGCAGCTCTGCGCCGGCTCACGCGTCGCGGTCGTCGGCGGCGGCAACTCCGCCGGTCAGGCCGCGGTCTGGCTCGCCCGTGGCGGCGCGCTCGTCACCCTCCTCCACCGCCGCGCCGACCTTCGCGAGACGATGTCGGACTACCTCATCCACGAGCTCGAGCGCTACGGCGTCGCCGTCCGCGACCGGAGCGAGATCGCCGCGCTCCACGGCGAGGACGGGCGCCTCGCGGCCGTCACGCTCACGAGCGGCGACCAGCTTCCCTTCTCGTTCATGTTCCTCTTCCTCGGCGCGCTTCCGTGCACCGAGTGGCTCGACGACACCGTGGCCCGCGACCACGACGGCTTCATCCTCACCGGCGCGGCAGCAAGCATGGACAACCTGCTCGAGACCGATATCCCCGGCGTGTTCGCGGCCGGTGACGTCCGCTCCGGGTCGACCAAACGGTGCGCCACCGCCGTCGGCGAAGGAGCGATGGCCGTCCAGTTCGTCCACGCCCACCTCGCCCGCACCCCGGCCGTCAAGGAGCACGTGAGCAACGTCGTCTGTAGCCACCTCGACGAGATCGCCGTCCGCGAGCTGCCGGCCTCGGTCGACGGCTGCGAGGACTGCCTGCGCACCGGCGGCAAGTGGCTGCACCTCCGGATCTGCCTCACCTGCGGCACGTCGGCTGCTGCGACGACTCACCCAACCGGCACGCGACGGCGCACGCCCACGCCACGTCGCACCCGATCATCCGCTCGCTCGAGCCCGGCGAGGACTGGAGCTGGTGCTACGTCGACGAGGTGGGGTTCGTCGTCGACGGGATCCGCGGCACGACCCGCATCCCGCCGTCGCCGCTCCTGCAGTAACTCGGTCTGAAACGAGCCGGGTCAGCGCTCCGGGGTGAAGCCCGAGATCGGCGGCCGCTCCGGCCTCAGCCGCTGCAGGGGCGCCGAGGACGCCGATGGGCGCGCATGGGAGCGTCATCGGCTTGCTTCCACCGAACGGATCGATCGTTCCGCTTAGCCGGTACGCCTGCGGCGCTCATGGCCCGCCCAGCGAGCCCATGCGAGCGACCCGGTTCCCCCTTGAGCGGGTATCTAGCGCCCGTACGAGACACGCGCCTCGCATGGGCAGAGGCTCGTGCTCCGACGTCCTTGGTGCGGGGCACAAGCCGTCGACCCATTTCTCCCCTCAGGTTCGACTACTACTAGGTGCTGATGGGAGCGGGAGTTGTCGCGTTGGCCGCCGTCTGGATGAGATCGGCGACTGCCGCCGGCTGCGAGACATAGATCGAATGGCTGCCCGCGACCTCGATCACGGTCGAACCCGCCCGGGCTGACATCGCGCGCTGGGCCGGAGCGGGATCATCCGGTCTTCGGTCGCGACGAGGTACCAGCTCGGCTTGCTCCGCCACGCGGGCTCGCTGACCGTGCCGCCAAGCGCGTCCACGGCCCACGGGACTTGCGAGTCGGCCATGAACGCGGCCTGCTCGACGGCGCCGGTTCCGCGGTCGCCGGCGATCCCGAGGAGGCCGAGCGGAGCGTCGAGAGCGCGCGCGATCCAGGCGCCGATGTCCGCCGCGGCCCACTCGTGCTCTGCGCCGCCGAACGGGACGATGACTGGCTGGCCGGGCCAGGCGCCGGCGCGCTGCTCTTCGTCAGCATCACGGGGTGGTTTGATGCGGTGAATCCTGGAGTGCCCTGATGGCCCGACCGCTACACGGACCTGGGCCATCGGTGAGGAGCTGGGCCTCCGGCGGCGGCAGCCAGAGCAGGAAGCTCCGGTGGCCTGAGTTGAGTTGGCCCCCGTTCCACCGTCGGCAGCCGTTTCGGGTCTTTAGCGGCTCGATGCCGAGCTCGAAACAATCCCTGCAAGGGGGTGGGGCTGGACGCGAGAAGCGTAGCGGGGACTAGCGTGCGTGCGCGCGTAGAGCGGGAACGTTTCGGCCTCGTCAAACACAAACGGCCACGGATGGAAGCTGACGGCGGGCGGGGAGCGCGAGTCCGGGTGGGCGCTGAGGGAGTTCGGGCCTCGCCGCTCTCGCCGTCGCACTCGCCAGAGCAAGGTCCGTTCCGCTCGCGCGTAGGTTCTTCCGAATAGGCCACAGGGGTAACATGGGCGCGTGCTCCTGGCCGTGTCCACCGTCGCCATAGTCGCGATAGCCGCGGTGGCCATCGTTGCTCTCCTCGTGCTGATGTACGTCCTTCCTCGTGGGGGCCGAAAACGCCGCTAGGAAGCCAGGAGAGCGAAGCAGTCACCGTTTCGCTAGTCATTTGGCTAGACCCGCCTAGGGCGGCGCGCCGTCGCCAAGCTCTTGAACCGGCGGCCGGACGAGGTTGCGGCGGTCAAGCTGCCGGGACACGGCCGCCGGCGGGGCCGAGTGGTGAGGCGAGCCGGCCGGCGTCCTTGAGCGAGGGAGGCGTTGGGCGTGGGACGCGACGAGGTCAAGGAGCGGCTCGGCGACCGTCCGCGCATGGCGATCGACGGAACTGATGCTGGGCGCGCGATGGTCTTGCGATAGTCCATATGTGCCGGAACGGCCGGTTTCGGCACACCCCGGTCGAAGGAAGTCCCAGCTACGAGGGAGTGACAGCCGCCCAACGAGCGGCCGACAAACGGCTCAACCAGGCCGTTTCGTTAGCGACGGAGCGGCGCAGGAGTCGAACCTACCGAGGCGTGGGTTGCACGCCCGCACCGGTTTTGAAGACCGGCTGGGCCACCGGGCCCGTGCCGCTCCGCGGCCAGCCTAGCGCCTAGCGCCTCGCCTGCATGAGCTGGGCGGTGTACCGGTAGACGCGGTCGTCGTCGACCGGGAGCCCGTAGCAGGCGTAGGGCAGGAACGGCGGACGTAGCAGCCTGGTGTAGCGAGTGCTTGCGTTCGTCAGCACGGCCAGCACCGCCTTGACCTTGCCGCGGCCGAACGGAACGGTCGCCGTCCCGTCGCCCTGGCCGTTGAGCGTCAGCGGGACGAAGCGCAGGGCCCCGCTCGTCCGTACGACGACGAGCGTGGCCTGCGGTCCCTGCGCCCGCGGAGGCAGGTCGAGCGTCACGCGAAGCCGTGCGTTCGCTCCGACGCCTGCTCCCGGTCGCAGCGAGTGGTACGCGCTCGTGAGGTGGTCGAGCGTCGCCATGGGCCTGAGAGGTTCGGCCGTCTCGCGGTCAGGGTCGCCTGGCGGGCGATCGGCGGCGTCGGATAGGCAGCCGCCCTCCTCGTAGAAGCTCGCCGGGAATGCGTTGACGGCGGCGAATGCGCCGAAGGCGCTCGGAGAAGCCGATTCCCGCGAACGCTTCGCAGGGCATTGTCGATGGCCTGGATGGAGAAGTCGTCCGGGCCGGTCGGGCTCCCGTCGGCGCGCTCCCAGATCCGGCGGACGATCGACGGGTCGCTGCAGCCTCTCGCTCAGGTAGCGGAAGAAGATGAACGTGCCGTACTGGTTGCCGTACGACGGGCTCGAGGGGTCGTTGTCGTAGAGGTCGAGCGGGAAGTCCGGCCGTGCGAGGGGGCTGGTCGGCAGGTACTGGTAGTTGTCGTTGACGTCGTCGTAGACCTCGTCCTCCATCCACGTGGCGCGTGGCCTCGAACAGCCAGCCGTCCTCCAGAGCGTCGTAGGCGTACTGGATGGCGTGCGCGAACTCGTGCGCGAGGGTGACCTGCAGAGCAGCGATGCCCGGAGGCGGCGCCCGGGAACTGGCTGGGCGAGAAGTCGTCGTCGACGACGCAGTACGCGGAGACGTCGAAGTACTCGTACGCGGGGCTCGTGTTCGGGTCCGTGTTCGGGTCGTCCGTGGTGCAATAGCCGTAGAGCCTGTCGTCCCCGATATCGGCGATGTAGACGTCGATACGGCCGTCCGGCCCGTGGTTCGTCGAGGTCAGGTCGGACTTCGGCGGCCGGTAGCCGTACGCGACGACTTCCTTCGCCCACACGACCTCGAACTCGGCGCCGACGGCCTCGACGTAGTCGGGCAGCCCGTTGGCGTTCGCGTCGATCGGGTCCGGCGCGTCGGTCGTCGTGGCCACGTAGTGGATGCAACCGTTCGTCGTGCAGTACGGGAGCTGCCTCGGCCGCGCCGTACGTGGTGCCGTCCGGATCCGGGTTGTCGGTCGGGCGCGCGAGAAGCCGGCGCGCTGCCGCCCGCTCGGCCGGGGAAAGCAGGTGCAGCCGCACGACGAGGTCGCGGAGCACGAGCGTCGCGTCACGCGGTCCCGGTGCCCGCACGGTCCCGTACCGGGCGCGCACGGCGTCGAGCCGGAAGAGCGCCCGAGCACGCTCGAGCGCGTACTGCGCCTCGCTCAGCTCGCCCGCGGCGAGGGCACGCGTGAGCCCGTCGGGAGCCGCGGGCGTGAGTGCGGGCACCCGCCCTGACGTCGCGTAGGCCTGGGACGTGAGAACGAGCGTCGCGAGGACTGCAGCGACCGTAAGGCGGAGCGCTCGGGGAGTAGGCATCCGCTCATGGTAGGGAGAGCCGTCACCGGCGTCCAGGTTGAGCCGCTCGCCTGACGACCGGCCTGCTACACGGTCGAGGCGCCGGCGCTGCGCGGCCGACGGCGCAGGACGCGCTCGTCGCCGACCCGCCGCGTCACGCCGTCGGCGTCGAAGCGCTCGAGCAGGACCTGCGCCGCCCGTCGTCCGATGCCGAGCCGGTCACGGAAGCGCGCGATCGTGATCGAGCCGCTCGCCTCGCACTCGTCGACGAGCACCTGGCGGGCCTCCTCGTACGCCGCGACGCCCAGCACGAGCCCGTCGCCCAGCCTGACGAGCCTGCCCTGCTCTTCGAGGAACACGGCCAGGCCGCGGTCCTCCGCCTTGACCGGGGTGAAGCCGCTCGCGGCGAGCGCCGCCTCGAGCTCGGCCGCCGCCGAGGCGCGATCGCCGAGCTCCGCGCTGGCGCCCGGAGCGTACGCCTTGGCGCCCCGGCGCTCCAGCGGCAGCACGGCGAGCGCCGCCTGCGCCCAGGGTCGCGGCGGCAGCAGCTCGGCGAGCGGGATGCCCGGATCGAGGGGGCTCGTCCGCGCTCGGTCGGCGAGCCGCTGCGCGACGGCGCCGGCCAGGTCGTCGAGCCATTCACGCGTCGTGTAGAAGCCGCCGAGCTCCACGGCCTCGGCGAGGCCCGCGTCGAGCTCGCGAGGCCCGAGCACGGCGCGCCGCGCCAGCTCGGCGCGGGCGAGTGGCTCGGAGGCCGCGGTCAGCGCCGCGCGGACGATCGACGCCGGATCGCCGCGCTCGAGCAGGGCCAGACGCTCGGCGCTCGTCCGCCTCGGCGGGGCCGGGTCGAGGACGACGCCGCCGCCGACGGTCGTGCGGTCGCGCAGGACAAAGCGATCGCCCCGCGCGGCGATCGCCGGGGACGCGAGCCGGAGCTGCGCGAAGCGCTCGCCGACGCGGACGAGCCGAGCGTAGTGGTCGGCGGTGCCGTGATGGACGTGCACGCGAGCGTGGTCGTCCAGCTGGTCGAGCTCGTCGAGCTGGACGTCGAGGCGGTAGCTCGTCGGGTAGGCGCCGGGCTCGACCAGCGCGTCGCCTCGGCGGAGCTTCGTGCGATCGAGCCCGGGCAGGGCCAGTGCGACTCGCTGACCGGCCTCGGCGCGCTCGACCGGGCGGTCGTGCACCTGGACGCTGCGTACCCGTACGCGGGTGCGCGTGGGCTCCGCCAGGAGCTCGTCGCCCTCCCCGACGGAGCCGGACCAGAGCGTGCCCGTCACGACGGTGCCGATCCCCCGCAGGCTGAACGAGCGGTCGACGAAGAGGCGCGTCGGCAGGCCGGCGTGCGCGTGCTGCGTGCGGCTGTCCGCTGTCACCGGCCACGCCGGCGAGGGCCGTCACGAGCTCGTCGAGGCCGGCGCCGGTTCTGGCGCTCGTCGCGACGACCGGAGCTCCCGGCACGAGCTCCCGCCCCTCCTCGAGCGCGAGGGCGAGCGTCTCCTCGTCGACGGCGTCGGCCTTCGTGATCGCGACGACACCGTGGCCGATGCCGAGCAGGCGCAGGATCGCGAGGTGCTCGTGGGTCTGCGGGCGCGCACCCTCGGCGGCGTCGACGACGAGCAGGAAGAGGTCGATGCCGGTCGCGCCCGCCACCATGTTGCGAACGAAGCGCTCGTGGCCGGGGACGTCCACGATCGACAGCCGGCGGCCGTCCGGCAGCTCCAGCGGCGCGTAGCCGAGATCGATCGAGATGCCGCGCTCCTTCTCCTCGGGCAGGCGGTCGGTGTCCTTGCCGGTGAGGGCGCGGACGAGCCAGGTCTTGCCGTGGTCGATATGACCCGCCGTCCCGAGTACCAGCGGCCTCATGTCCCTGAGCTCACGAGCGTGCCGCGGCGACCGCGGCGGCCACCTCGTCGATCTCGGCCTCGGCGAGCGTGCGGCAGTCGAGCAGCAGCCTGCCGTCGCGGACGATGCCGACGACGGGCGGCTCGCCGACGCGAAGCGCCTCGGCCAGGTCAGGCTCGAGCGCGCAGGCAAAGCTCTCGACCTCGGCGAGCGGCAGGGCGCCGCCGCCGGCGCGGGCGATCGTCGACTCGACCGCACCGCCGGTGAGGGCGGCAAGGCGCTCGGCGCGCGCCCTCACGACGCCGGCCGGCTCCGTCAGCATCCGCAAGACGGGGATCTCCGCGAGCGCGCGCTCCGGGTCGCGGTACAGCGCCAGCGTGGCCTCGAGGGCGGCGAGGGTGAGCTTGTCGGCTCGCAGCGCGCGCTGCAGCGGATGCCGCCGCAGCCGCTCGACGAGGTCGGCGCGGCCGCACACGATGCCGGCCTGGGGACCGCCGAGCAGCTTGTCGCCCGAGAAGCAGACGAGGTGCGCTCCCGCGGCGAGGCTCGAGCGCGCCGACGGCTCGTCGTGGAACTCGCGCAGGACGCCCGAGCCGAGGTCGTCGACGAGCGTGAGGTCGTGCCTGCCGGCGAGACGCGCGAGGTCGGCGAGCGGCGGCTGCTCCGTGAAGCCGACGATGCGGAAGTTGGACTGGTGTACGCGCAGGAGCACCGCGGTCGTGTCCGTCAGCGCGCGCTCGTAGTCGGCGATCCGGGTCCGGTTCGTCGTGCCGACCTCGACGAGGCGGGCGCCCGAGCGGGCGAGGACGTCGGGGATCCGGAACCCGTCCCCGATCTCCACGAGCTCCCCGCGCGAGACGACGACGTCACGCCCCTCGGCGAGGGCCGCCAGCGCGAGCAGCACGGCGGCGGCGTTGTTGTTGACGACGAGGGCGGCCTCGGCGCCGGTCAGCTCGCGCAGGTGCTCCGCGACGTGATCCTGCCGCGAGCCCCGCGCTCCGGCGGCGACGTCGTACTCGAGATTCGAGTATCCGCCCGCGACCTCGGCGATGCGCGCGAGCGCCGCCCCGGCGAGGGGCGCCCGGCCGAGGTTGGTGTGTACGACGACACCGGTCGCGTTCAGGACGCGACGCAGGCGGGGCGCGACGGCGTGCTCGGCCTCCTCCGCGACGCGCGCGGCGAGATCGCCGGGCTCGAAGCCGGCCAGGATCTCCTCCCGGGCTCGCGCGAGCGCCCGTCGCGCCGCCGCCACGAGCGTCTCGCGGCCGTGCCGCCCGGCGAGGGCGCGAACCTGCTCGTCGGCGAGGAGCCGATCGACCGAGGGCAGCTCGCGCAGCGGGTTGGAGGGCGCGGTATCCGCCACGCACGAATTGTACGGCGGCCCCCGCCGCGCTCCTGCGGCCAGATGATTGACTAGAACGTCTTCTCGATGTGCGTCGCGCTCATGGCGAGCGCGAGCAGCGCCGCGAGACCGAGGTAGGTCACGCCGACGATGACGCGGTGGCGCGGCGAGATCGCGTAGTACGCGCGCGACTCGGGGTCACGCCAGTGGCGCAAGCGGCCCCAGAGCTCGAAGCCGCCGATCACGAGGATCGCGATCAGGATCGGGTTCGGCGCGACGATCGCGAGCGCCAGGAGCCCGGCCAGGCCGAGGCCCCAGAACGCGGGGTGCAGCGCGGCGACGGCGCGGCCGCCGTCGAGTGGCACCACCGGGAGCAGGTTGAACAGGTTCAGTAGAAAGCCGGTGAACGCGAGCGCCACGAGCAGCTCGGAGTCGAGCGCCTCGCCCGCCGCCCACACAGCGGCAGTGCCCAGGCTGCCGACGATCGGGCCCGCCAGGGCCACTCTGGCCTCGCGCCACGCGTCGTGCGGAAGCTGCTTCATGCCGACGACGGCGCCCATGAACGGGATGAAGAGCGGCGCCGTGGCCGGAATCCCCTGACGGCGGAGCTCGAACACGTGGCCGAGCTCGTGGACGAGCAGCAGCAGCACGAAGCCGACCGCGAACCGCCAGCCCCAGAGCCAGGCGTAGGCTGCGGTCGAGACGAGCATCGTCCCGGAGGTCGCGAAGATCTTGAGCTTGAAGACGGCGAGCGCCGCGGCCTTGAACTTCCACGCGAGACCGGCCAGGATCGCGATCGGGACCCACAGCTTGCGAGCCCGCTCGCCGAGGCTGCCGCGGGGGTGGACGGGCTCGTAGTCGCGCAGCGGCGGGTCCGGCTCGGGAGCCAGGTGGCTCATACGTTCATCGTAGCGAGGCGTGCCCGGCGCCCACTCCCCCGGTCGGGCGGTTCCGTTCGTGACCGGTGCCCGGGGCCGCCGCGGTCAGGAGCCGCGGC
Organism: uncultured Thermoleophilia bacterium; assembly: GCA_963838105.1. Classification (GTDB taxonomy): domain Bacteria; phylum Actinomycetota; class Thermoleophilia; order Gaiellales; family Gaiellaceae; genus CAWJNF01. Next base: position 24,522 of record CAWIQC010000036.1, read on the forward strand.
CGATCCACTCCTCGCCGCCCTCGTAGATCTCCTTCTTCCAGAGCGGCACGGTCTCCTTGAGCGTGTCGATCGCGTCCTTGCAGGCCGCGAGCGCGTCGGCGCGATGCGGCGCGGAGACGGCGATCGCGACGCTGGCCTCGCCGATCTCGACCCGTCCGATCCGATGCGTGATCGCCACCTTGACGAGGTCGTAGCGTGCGATGAGCTCCTCCGCGATTCGCGCCATCTCCTGCTCGGCCATGCCCTCGTACGCCTCGTACTCCAGGCGCGTGACGGTGCGCCCGCGCGACTCGACCCGCGTCGTGCCGACGAAGGTGGCGATCGCTCCGGCACGCTCGTCGGCGACCTCGGCGACGACCGCCTCGAGGTCGATCGGGTCGGCGGTGAGGCGGAAGGCGCCGCCCGAGACAGGGGGGATCAGCGCGAGCTCGTCGCCGTCGGCGAGCGCTCGCTCGCGCGCCACGTACTCCCGGTTGAGCGCGTAGAGCAGGCCGGCCGGCTCGGGGCCCGAGCTCCGGGATAGCGGCCCAGGCGTCGGCGGCGCACGACCCCTCGGGCAGCTCGAGCTCCCGCTCGGAAGCACCCACCCGCTCGCGGAGAGCGGCGAACAGCTTCACGCGGACGCGCATGGGGCCAGCGTAGCGGCGGGGCCTGGCACGCAACGGGCCGGATGAGATCCGGCCCCTACATCGGCCGGCTGCGCCGGCGGGCCGGATGAGATCCGGCCCCTACACTGGCCCGGTGCCGGCGATCGAGGTCGAGGGGCTCGAGAAGACGTACCCGAAGGGAGTTCGCGCGCTCGACGGCGTGTCGTTCCGCGTCGAGGAGGGCGAAGTCTTCGGGCTTCTCGGGCCCAACGGCGCCGGCAAGTCGACGACGGTCAAGATCCTCGTCACCCTCTCTCGGCAGGACGCAGGCGTGGCCATGGTGGCAGGGCACGACGTCGCCCGCGAGCCGGTCGCCGTGCGGGGAGCGATCGGTTACGTGCCCCAGAGCTCCGGGGTCGACGTCCACGCGACCGGGCGGGAGAACCTCGAGCTGCAGGGGAAGGTGCAGCGCGTCCCGCACGCGGCGCTGCTCCGACGCGTCGACGAGCTGCTCGCCACGTTCGGCATCGAGGAGTTCGCCGACCGCATCGTGCGCACCTACTCGGGCGGGATGAAGCGGCGCCTCGATGTCGCCATGGGCCTGGTGCACCGCCCCCAGGTGCTCTTCCTAGACGAGCCCACCACGGGGCTCGACCCCGAGGCGCGGGCGGCGATGTGGGGCGAGCTCGAGCGCCTTGCGGCCCACGAGTCCCTCACGATCCTGCTGACGACGCACTACCTCGAGGAGGCGGATCGCCTCGCTGGACGCGTCGCGATCATGAGTCGCGGCCGGGTCGCCGTCGAGGGTCCTCCCGATGCGCTCAAGCGCGAGCTGCTCGGGGATGCGGTCACCGTCGAGCTCGCGGACGGGAAGGCCGAGGACGCGGCGGCTGTCGTCGGTCGCCTCGGGGCCGTCGAGGAGGCGATCGTGGACGGGCGCCATCTCCGCGCGCGCGTCGAGCACGGCGCGCAGGCCGTGCCGGAGATCCTCTCCGCGCTCGAGGCGCAGGGCATGCCCGTCGCGTCCGTCACGGTGTCGCGGCCGTCGCTCGACGACGTGTACCTGCACTTCACGGGGCGTGACTTCCGCTCCGAGGACGAGGCGGGAGCGGGCGAGAGATGACCGCCGCGGTGCAGGACACGCTGTCGATGCTCGTGCGTCATCAGCGCAACTTCCTTCGCCAGCCGATCTGGCTCGTGTTCGCGCTCACCCAGCCGATGTTCTGGCTCCTGCTCTACAGCCAGCTCTTCCGCCGGATCGTCGACCTACCGGGCTTCGAGTCGGATTCCTACGTCCAGTTCCTGACACCGGGCATCGTGGTGATGACGGCGTTCTTCGGAGCCACGTGGTCCGGGATGGCCATGATCGACGACCTCGACCGGGGTGTCATTCCCCGCTTTCTCACGACCCGGACGAGCCGCAGCTCGCTGATCGTCTCGCAGGTCCTCCACAGCGCCGTCATCTCGATCGTCCAGACCGTGATCATCCTCGGCACGGCCTGGCTCCTCGGCGCTCGCGTCGAGCGTGGAGTCGCGGGGTGGCTCGTGATCATCGCCGTCGCCGCGATGGTGGCCGCGGGGTGGGCCGGCATCTCCCACGGCATCGCGCTGCTCGTGCGGCGGGAGGAGCCGCTCATCGCGATCCTCAACTTCTTCGGGCTCCCCGTGATCTTCATCTCCGCCATCCTCATCGCCGAGACCCTGATGCCGGGCTGGATGCAGTGGGCCTCCAAGCTCAATCCGGTGAACTGGGGAGTCGTTGCTGCCCGCGAGATGTCGAGCCTCGACACCGACTGGGGCCGAGTCGGCCTGTACCTCGGCCTGCTCGCCGCCTTCGTCGCGGTCACCTGCGCGCTCGCCACCCGCGCGTTCACCGCGTACCGCCGCACGCTCTAAGAGCGCCTAACGGAAAGGAGACCGCGCTGGGTCCAGACGGCGCAGTACTCCATCTGTTGGCCTCAGGCGGCGCGGCGTCCGGCCCATCCTGCGGCCGCGTAAGGAACGCGGCCGTTCCCGGTTGCAGGCACGACGGACACACGAAAGGAGCGCACGGTGTTGCCGGAAACCGACATCGAGACGGAACAGGGCAAGGAAGCGGAGGAGACCGGGGAGGAGCGGACGGTCTGGCTGTGGCGCTTCGAGCAGCTCGTCCAGAGCGGCTACCCGGAGCTCTACGCGTCGATGCTGGCGAGCGACCGGGCGGTCGACCTCGACCTGGCGCGGAGGCTGGTGGCGAAGCTCGCCTGCCCGCCGGAGCTCGCGATCCGGATCCTGCTCTGAGGCGGCCCGAGGCCGGCCTCATCCGAGCTCTTATGTGCGTATGCAAGACTTGACCCCGGTCGTCTGGCCTGGCTCGCACCCTGCCTAGCCGTCGGCGTCGAGCGTCACGGGCGAGTCGGCCTCGGCCTCGCGGCCGACGATGCAGATGACCTGCCCCGTTCGAACCTGCTCGCCGGCCCGCACGGAGAGACCGGAGACGATCCCGCGCCGGTGCGCGGCGATCTCGTTCTCCATCTTCATCGCCTCGACGATGCAGATCACCTGGCCTTCGCGCACCTCGTCGCCCTCGGCGACCTCGACCGCGAGCACGGTCCCCTGCATCGGGCTGACGACGGCCTCGCGGCCGGCGGACCCTCCGGTCGTGTCCCCGTCACGGTCGCGCCGTCTCCGGGCGAGCTCCGCGTAGGGCGGCTCCGGAACGCGCAGCGTCACCTGGAAACGGCGCCCGTCCACCTCCGCCAGCACGGGCCGCTGCCGCGTGGAGCCTCGGTCGGCCGTTCGCCACGACGCCGGTCCCGGTGCGAGCTCGCGGGCCCGGGTCGCCAGCTCCTCGCTCTCGACCAGCCCGTGGCACGTCTCACCGCGGGCGAAGCACGGATGCGTAAGCAGCGCCTTGTGGAAGCCGATCAGCGTGGTCGGCCCCGCGATCACGAACTCGTCCAGCGCGCGCAGCATGCGCAGCCGCGCGCTGTCGCGATCGCGGTCCCAGACGACCAGCTTTGCGATCAGCGGGTCGTAGAGGTCGGAGACCACCGACCCGGCGACGACTCCGGAGTCGACGCGGACGCCCGGCCCGGCGGGCTCGCGGTACTCCTCGATGGGGCCGGGAGTGGGCAGGAAGCCGCGGGACGCGTCCTCCGCGTTGATCCGGCACTCGATCGCGTGCCCGGAGAAGCCCACGTCCGCCTGTGCGATGCGTAGCGGCTCTCCCGCCGCGATGCGGATCTGCTCCCTGACGAGGTCGATGCCGGTGACCATCTCGGTCACGGTGTGCTCGACCTGGATGCGCGTGTTCATCTCGAGGAACCAGTAGTCGCCGTTGCGATCGAGCAGGCCTTCGATCGTCCCCGCCGATCGGTAGCCGACCGCCCGGGCCGCGCTGACGGCTACGGCGCCGATGCGCTCCCGGAGCTCGGGGCCGACGGCGGGAGACGGCGTCTCCTCGACGAGCTTTTGGTGCCGGCGCTGGATCGTGCAGTCGCGCTCCCCGAGGTGCAGCACGGTGCCGTGCGCGTCGGCCAGCACCTGTACCTCCACGTGGCGCGGGTCCTCGATGTACTTCTCCACGTACACGGTCGGATCGGAGAAGTAGGCGTCGCCCTCCCGCCTGCGCCGCCTGGAGGGCGCGCTCGACCTCGTCGGCCGAGTGGACGACCTTCAGGCCCTTTCCGCCGCCGCCTGCGGCGGCCTTGAGCGCGAGCGGCCAGCCGAGCTCCGAGCCCAGCCGCAGCACGTCGGCGGCCGAGTCCACGGGCTCGGTCGTCCCGGGCACGATCGGGACGCCCGCCGAGCGCATCAGCTCGCGCGCCGCGGTCTTCGAGCCCATGGCCTCGATCGCCTCTGGCGGGGGGCCGATCCAGACGAGACCGGCCTGCTCGACCGCACGCGGCGAAGGCCGCGTTCTCGGCCAGGAAGCCGTAGCCGGGGTGGATCGCGTCGGCGCCTCCGCGCCCGGCTGCGTCGAGGACCCGCTCGACGACGAGGTAGCTCTCGGCCGGGGGGCCGGGCCCGAGCAGGTAGGCGTCGTCGGCGACGGCGACGTGGAGGGAGTCTCGATCGGCCTCCGAGTACACGGCCACGGCCCCGATACCGAGCTCGCGCAGCGCGCGGAAGACGCGAATCGCGATCTCGCCGCGGTTGGCGACGAGCACCTTTCCGAAAAGCGGCATGCGGAAGCGTATTCTCCTAGAGGTCGCGTCCTGACAGCCAGCCATGACCTTCGCGGATCAACTGACCGTCGGCCGGGCGCTCTCGGTTCCGGCCGTCGTCCTCCTGTTCAGCTGGGAGTTCGAAGGGCACGCCTACTGGGCGACGGCGCTGTTCTGCGTCGCGATGCTCACCGACCAGGTCGACGGCTGGCTTGCGCGTCGCGCCGGGAAGACGACCGACCTCGGTCGCATCCTCGACCCGGTGGCGGACAAGATCCTCGTCCTGGCCTCGCTCATCGTCCTCGTGCCGGTCGTTCCAGGCTGGATGGTCGCGGTCATCGTCGCACGCGAGTTCCTCGTCTCGGGCCTGCGTCTCGCGGCGCTCGAGCGCGGCATCGTCGTGTCTGCCCGCGACATCGCCAAGGTGAAGACCTGGGCGCAGGCGGTCGCGGTCGCCCTGGCCGGGCTCGCGCTCGCCGGCGTCTGGGACGACGACGTCGCCTGGTGGGGGCTGCTGGTCGCCCTCGTGCTCACGCTCGTCTCCGGAATCGACTACGCCCGGGTCGCGCCGGGGCTCCTGCGTGGACGTCAGCCTGCGTAGCTTCACGCACGACGACGCGCACGCCGTGCTCGAGCTGAGCCGTCGCGCGCAGACCCGGGAGAAGGAGCAGGTCGGCACGCCGTTATGGGCGTCGCGCGAGGAGCTCGACGCGGAGCTCGGAGGCCTCGACCGCCGGCCGGAGGAGACGCTGAGGGTCGCCGAGGACGACGGCGTCGTCGTCGGCTGCGCCGGCATCGAGCTCGAGGACGAGGTCCTGGTCTTCGGCCCGCTGGTAGCCCCGGCCTACCGCGGACGGAAGCTCGGGCGGACGCTTCTGTCTGCCTCGATCGAGCTTGCCCGAGCGGAGCGAGTCGAGCGGCTCGTGGCGTCGATCGGCGTGCGCAACATCGGCGGGCGCCTCATGCTCGAGCGCAACGGCTTCGAGCCCCGGGGCGGGCCGGTGGCCGTCTACAAGCTCAAGCCCGAATTGCACCGGCCGGTCGAGTCGCCGGCACACCCGGGCATCAGCACGCGGATCGCGGACGCCGTGGAGCTCCAGTCGGTGCTACCGCTCTGCCGGGAGTGCTTCGCTCGCAGCGCTCTCAGCGACGACGTCTGGCGTCGCGCACTCGAGCGCGGCCAGGTGCGCGTGTCGGAAGAGCACGGTGCGATGGTCGCGATCGTCCGGATAAATCCCGCGCGCCGCCGCGTCTTCCACGGCGTGACGGCAGGTGCGAGAGAGCGCGGCATCGGGGGCTTCGTCCTCTCGGAGGTGCTCGAGGAGTACTGGCGCGAGCACCCCGGCGAGGTGCTGCGGCTTACCGCTCCGGTCGAGAACGTCCCCGCGAGCCGGATCTACCGGCACCAGGGCTTCCTGCCCTGGCTGCTGCTGCAGCCGTTCGAGCTGGTGCTGTAAGCGGCCTACGCGTCCCTGCCCGCCTGCCCAGGCTCGGGGGAAAGCGCCTCTTCGACTCCGGCCTGCCACCACGCCCCGCGCGCGCCTCCGGGCCGTCCCCGCTGCGATAGCGGCCAGTGCCCGCTCGATCGCCGCCCGCTCCTCCGGCGTCGGCTCCGGCTGGATCTCGAGCTCCACGGACGCAAGCTTAAAGCCGCGGAAGGCTCAGGACGATAGACATGATGATGCGCAGGGTCGTCGGCGTGCTCGCAGTGCTCGTCGCGCTCGCGGCGGCTCCAGTCGCGGCGGCGGAGTCGTGGGCGAAGCCGCAGATCGAGACTGTGGTGGCTGCAGGGCTCATGGCTCCGACCGTGGCCGAGTTCCGGCCGGACGACGCGCTCACGAAGGGTGAGCTGGCTGAGCTCGTGGCGGCGCTCGGCGGGGTGACGGCGCCGCCGGCCGACCCGTCGCTCCCCGTCAAGCTGCGGGAGCTCGACGCCGCGCTCGTCCGCCTCCTCGGGTTCGGTCCGGCCGCCAAGCACGTGCGTGCCGTGCTCGGCGCCGCAGGTCTGACGCCGCCCGCGTACGCCGGAACCGAGGTCGTGGCCCGGCTGCTCGGTCTGCGCACCAACCACCCGCAGGATCGTGACGAGATCGAGCTGCGGCCGGGCGACCCGGTCACCCGCGCCGAGACCGCCTTCTCGGTGGCCCGCGCTCTCGAGCTCGAGGCCACCGACGCCGGCGCGAGGGCTGGCGGCGCCGGCCGCTGAGCTCGCCCTTCCCCAGCTCACCGACTGGCAGCGGCGGGTCCTGCAGCGGGCCGTGCGCTTCATCGGCTACCCGTACGTCTGGGGAGGCTCCTCGGAACGCCCACAGGCGCCGTTCGGCGTGACGGTGCCAGGCGGCTTCGACTGCTCCGGGTTCGTCTGGCGTGTCTACAAGCTCGAGCCTTTCGCCGAGGCGCCGGGGCTCGCCGAGGTGTTCCAGGGCCGCACGACGTATGCGATGAGCGGAGAGGTCGACCGGTCGCTTCGCATCGGGCTCGAATCCATCGAGCCGGCGGACGTCCTCTTCTTCGGCGAGCGAGGCCCGCAGTCGAGGCCCTCGCAGATCGGCCACATGGGCATCTACCTCGGGGGCGGCTGGATGGCGCACGCCTCGACACGAGGAACGACGCTCGTTCCTCTGGAAGGCTGGTACTCGGAGCGTTTCGCGTGGGCCCGCCGGCCGCTCGCCGAGGCCGGCCTCGCCTGAGCTGGGAGTAAGCTCCGGCCATGGCGACGACCGGCGATCGGCGGGAAGCGACGCCGGGCTCGACGACGGCGGCGAAGCTCGAGCAGCTCGGGCGCCTGCAGGACGAGGCCGCCCACGTGGGCGACGAGCGCGCGGTCGCGCGCCAGCGCGAGCGCGGCAAGCTGCTCGCGCGGGAACGGCTCCAGCGGCTCCTCGACCCTGGCAGCTTCGTCGAGCTCGACCGCTTCGTCCGCCACCGCAACCCGCACTTCGGGATGATGGAGCGCCGGCCGTGGGGCGACGCGGTGGTGACCGGGTACGGGACCGTGCTCGGCCGCAAGGTCTTCGTCTTCTCCCAGGACTTCACCGTGTTCGGAGGGACGCTCTCGGAGGCCTTCGCCGAGAAGATTTGCAAGGTCATGGACCTCGCGCTCAAGTACGGCTGCCCGGTGATCGGGATCAACGACTCGGGCGGCGCCCGGATCCAGGAGGGTGTCGTCTCCCTGGGCGGGTACGCGGAGATCTTCTGGCGCAACGTGCAGGCCTCCGGGGTCATCCCGCAGATCAGCCTGATCATGGGGCCCTGCGCGGGCGGCGCCGTCTACTCGCCCGCCATGACCGACTTCGTGCTGATGGTGGAGGAGTCCTCGTACATGTTCATCACCGGCCCCGAGGTCGTGAAGACCGTGACCGGCGAGGAGGTCACGTTCGAGGAGCTCGGCGGCGCCACGGCACACGCCTCACGCTCCGGCGTCGCGCACCTTACGGCAAGGAACGAGGAGCAGGTGCTCGAGGACGCGCGCTACCTCCTCTCCTTCTTGCCGCAGAACAACGCGGAGCCGCCCCCGTACTTCGAGCCCGCGGATCCGGTCGACCGCGAGGACGAGGGGCTCGACTCGGTCGTGCCCGACAACCCGAACAAGCCCTACGACATCCGGGACGTCGTGACTCGCGTCGTCGACGACGGGGATTTCCTCGAGGTGCAGCCGTTGTGGGCGGAGAACATCGTCTGCGGCTTCGCGCGGCTCGGCGGCCATCCGGTCGGGGTCGTGGCGAACAACCCGCGCGCGCTCGCCGGGACGCTCGACATCGACTCGTCGGTCAAGGGGGCGCGGTTCGTGCGTACGTGCGACGCGTTCAACGTCCCGCTGGTCACGTTCGTCGACGTTCCGGGCTTCCTCCCGGGCACGGCACAGGAATGGGGCGGGATCATCCGGCACGGCGCGAAGCTCCTCTACGCCTATTGCGAGGCGACGGTGCCCAAGATCGCGTGCATCACGCGGAAGGCCTACGGCGGCGCCTACGACGTGATGAGCTCCAAGCACATCCGCGCCGACTTCAACTTCGCCTGGCCGACCGCCGAGGTGGCGGTGATGGGCCCCGAGGGCGCGGTCAACATCGTCTTCCGCAAGGAGCTCGAGCAGGCCGACGATCCGGCGGCGAAGCGCGCCGAGCTCATCGAGGACTACAAGGCGCAGTTCGCCAACCCGTACACGGCGGCAGAGCGCGGCTACGTCGACGACGTCATCGAGCCGCGCCGCACCCGCCCCGTGCTGATCGGCGCCCTCGAGACGGCCCTGACGAAGCGCGAGGCGCGGCCCGCCCGCAAGCACGGGAACATCCCCCTGTGAGGCAACTCGGGGTCAAGTCTTGCATAAGAACATAACGAGCGAATCGGTAGCCGCTTATGTGCGTATGCAAGACTTGACCCCGTGTCTCTGTAGGGCCGGATTCATCCGGCCCGCGCGGGTCCCGCCGAGGCCCGCCGTTCAGGCGGCCGCGTCGGCAGGAACCCGGTCTCGCGCCTCGAGCTCCGCCGCCAGCGCGGAGACGACGTCGGGGTCGAACTGCGTGCCCGAGCAGCGCTCCAGCTCGGCCAGCGCCTCCCTTTGGGTCAGTCGCGGTCGCCACGCCTGGACGCTCGTCATCGCCTCGAAGGCGTCGGCGACGAACAGGATCCGCGCCGCCAGGGGGATCCGCTCGCCGGCCAGCCGCTCGGGGTAGCCTCGCCCGTCCCAGCGTTCGTGGTGATGTCGGATCCAGGTCGCGACCGGATCGGCGCCGAGCGACTCGAGCATGGCCGACCCGATCTCGGGATGGCGCTGGACGGCCAGGCGCTCGTGCTCGGTCAGCGGGCCAGGCTTCTGGAGCACGTCGTCGGGCAGCGCCAGCTTGCCGACGTCGCTCAGGATCCCGGCCAGCCGGACGAGCTCGACGTGCTCGACGGGCAGCTCCATGCGCATCGCGATGCGCGCCGCCACCTCGCCGACGCAGTGAGCCGCCGGCCCGCGCGGGTCGAAGCCCCGCGCCGAGACGGCTCGCGCAAGCGTCTGCACGGCGTCCAGGAAGGCACCGCGGCTCTCGTCGTCGGCGGCCGCCGGCTGGGGGTCACCGGAGGAGGTGACGTAGCCGCACGCGCAGTCCTTGCCCATGCTCTTCGCGTGGTAGAGGGCGCGGTCGGCCGCCCGCATCAGGCCGCCGCGCTCCACGTCCACGCTCGGGTAGGTCGCAACCCCAGCCGACGCGGTGACCGACCCGCCGTGTGGGTACTCCGCGGAGGCGACGCGGCCGAGCACCGACTCGGCGATCTCGAGCGCCATCGTCTGATCCCGGCCGGGCAGCAGCAGCGCGAACTCGTCGCCCCCGAGCCGGAACGCCTCGCCGCCATGGCGTAGACAGCCTGCGATCTCGACGAGGACGCAGTTGCCGGCGGGATGGCCGTTGCGGTCGTTGACGCGCTTGAAGTCGTCGACGTCCACGACGCACAGCGAAAGCGGAAGGCCTTCCTCGTCAGCTCGGTCGAGGTCGCGCTCGAGGCGCTCGAGGAAATGCCGCGTGTTGCCGAGCCCGGTGAGCGGGTCGGTCAGGGCGAGCTTCATCGCCTCGACCGTGGGCCGCGTGTACAGCCGATCGAGGCCGACGGCGACGAGCGGCGCCAGCGCAGCCGCAGCGACGAGCAGGATCGGTCGCCCGCTCAGGTAGCCGAGCGCGGCGAGCCCTCCGCTCGCGAACGCGCCGAGGACCCCCAGCGCGAGCTGCGCAGGAGCGATGCCTGGAGTGCGCGAGAGCTCGTCGCTTCTCGCCTGTCGAAAGCGAATCATCATGGTGCGGCCCCGGGAAGGACGCCTGTTTCGAGTATTACGCCGAGTTGGGGAGGCGGCATCGCCCGCGCGAGGGATTGCGCGAAGGCGCCGGGCCTGTCACTCGACGTGCCAGGCCGTCTAGGACCGGGCCGCGCGTGCGGGGTAGGTGCCGAAAACCTCGCGCAAGGCGTCGCAGACCTCGCCGATCGTGCAGTGCGCGGCGAGGGCCGATCGCATCGGCGGCAGCAGGTTTGCTGTGCCGCGCGCCGCCTCCCGGACACCGTCGAGCGCTGCTGCCGCGGCCGGCTGGTCGCGCTCGGCCCGCACCCTGCGCGTGCGCTCGAGCTGGCGCCGCTCGGCTTCGGGATCGAGCCGGTGGATCTCGACCTCCGACTCGTCGCCCTCGACCGTGAAACGGTTGACGCCGACGATGACCCGTTCGGCCGACTCGATCTCGCGCGAGTAGGCGAACGCCGCGTCCTCGATCTCCGCCTGGACGAATCCCTGCTCGATCGCCGCCACGGCGCCGCCGAGGTCGTCTACCCGCGCGATGAGCTCCCGCGCCCGCTCCTCGAGCTCTGTCGTGAGCGACTCGATGAAGAAGGAGCCGCCCAGCGGGTCGGCCGTGTCCGTGCAGCCCGCCTCGTGCGCGAGGATCTGCTGCGTGCGCACCGCCACCTGGGCGGAGTGCTCCGTGGGGAGCGCGAGCGCCTCGTCGTAGCCGTTCGTGTGCAGAGACTGGGCGCCTCCGCACACCGCCGACAGCGCCTGGATCGCGACCCGCACGATGTTGTTCTCCGGTTGCTGGGCGGTCAGCGTCGAGCCGCCGGTCTGCGCGTGGAAGCGGAGCGCCTGCGCTCGCGGATTCGCGGCCTCGAAGCGGTCTCGCATGATCTCGGCCCAGAGCCGGCGGGCCGCGCGGAACTTCGCCACCTCCTGGAAGAAGTGGTTGTGGGCGTTGAAGAAGAACGACAGCCGCTCCCCGAACTCGTCCGGAGAGAGGCCCGCCGCCACCGCGGCCTCGCAGTACGCGATGCCGTTGGCCAGCGTGAAGGCGAGCTCCTGCACGGCCGTCGCTCCCGCCTCCCGGATGTGGTAGCCCGAGATCGAGATCGTGTTCCACCGCGGCAGGCGCTCGTGGCAGTACGCGAACAGGTCCGTGGCGATGCGCATGGACGGCCGCGGCGGGAAGATGTAGTTGCCCCGGGCGACGTACTCCTTGAGGACGTCGTTCTGGACGGTGCCGCGCAGCTCCTCCCCCCGCACCCCCTGCCCCTCGGCGACCAGTTCGTACAGGAGCAGGAGCATCGCGGCGGGCGCGTTGATCGTCATCGAGGTCGACACCTCGCCGAGCGGAATGCCGGCGAGCACGAGCTCCATGTCGGCAAGCGAGTCGATCGCCACGCCGGACCGGCCGACCTCCCCGGCGCAGCGCGGGTTGTCCGAGTCGTAGCCCAGTTGCGTGGGGAGGTCGAACGCGACCGAAAGGCCCGTTTGGCCGCGCTCGAGCAGGTAGCGGAAGCGCGCGTTCGTCTCCTCGGCCGAGCCGAAGCCGGCGTACTGGCGGATCGTCCACGGCCGTCCGCGGTACATGTCCGGGTACGGCCCGCGCGTGAACGGGAACTCGCCCGGCGGCTCGAGCTGGACCTCGCCGAGATCGGCCGCGGAGTAGACGGGCTCGACCTCGATCCCGGAGTCCGTACGGCGCTCGTCGGTGGCGGCCATGCCGGAATCGTAGTCCCGACGCCCCTGACCTCCTGATTCCGGCCCGGCCGCGGCGTGTAGATTGCGGCCCCGTGGACCTCTACGAGCATCAGGGCAAGGAGCTCTGGAAGCGGTTCGGCATCCCGGTCTCCGAGGGCCGTGTGGCCCTGAGCCCGGAGGAGGCGCGTGCCGCCGCGGCGGAGCTGGGCGGGCAGGTCGTCGTCAAGGCCCAGGTGCTGACGGGCGGGCGCGGCAAGGCGGGCGGCGTCAAGCTCGCCGAGGGGCCGGACGAGGCCGAGGCGAGGGCCCGCGACATTCTCGGCCTCGACATCCGAGGCCACGTCGTGCGCCGGCTCTGGATCGAGAAGGCCTCCGACATCGCGCGGGAGTACTACCTGTCGCTCACGTTCGATCGCTCCGAGAAGAAGCCGCTCTTCATGCTCACGAAAGAGGGCGGGGTGGACATCGAGGAGGTCGCGGCGAGCACCCCGGAGAAGCTCGCCCGGCTCCACGTCGATCCGCTCGTCGGCTTCCAGCCCTTCCAGGCCCGCTGGCTCTGCTACACGGCCGGTATCGACGACCCGGCCGAGCAGAAGCAGGTCGCGGCGATCGTCGAGGCGCTGTACCGGGGCTTCGTCGAGTGCGAGGCGATGCTGTGCGAGATCAACCCGCTCGTCGTCACGCCCGACGGAGAGGTGAAGGCGCTCGACGCCAAGGTGACGATCGACGACAACGCGCTCTTCCGCCATCCCGATCTCGCCGAGCTCCAGGACCCAAGCGCGCTGCCGCCGCAGGAGCGGCTGGCCAGGGAACGAGGGCTCGCGTACGTGAAGCTCGACGGGGACATCGGGATCCTCGGCAACGGCGCCGGCCTCGTCATGTCGACCCTCGACGCCGTCGCCCAGGCCGGTGGCAGCCCGGCCAACTTCTGCGACGTGGGCGGCGGCGCCAGGGCCGAGGAGATCGTCTCCGCGCTCGAGGTCATCACCGCCGACCCGGTGAAGGCGATCCTGTTCAACATCTTCGGCGGCATCACCCGCGGGGGCGAAGTGGCCCGCGGGCTGCTCGACGCGCTCGAGCGGATGCGCATCGACGTCCCGATCGTCGTCCGCCTCGACGGCACCGAGGCCGAGGAGGGGCGTCGGCTGCTCGCGGACGCATCGCCTCCGAACGTGCACCCGGAAGCGACGATGCTCGACGCCGCCCGGCGCGTCGTCCAGCTAGCCGCAGGCGGCTCCTGAGCCGTGGCCATCATCGTCGACACGGCAACGCGGCTCGTCGTCCAGGGCATCACCGGCCGCGAGGGCACGTTCCATGCGCTTCGCAACAAGGCCTACGGGACGGCCGTCGTCGCCGGGGTGACCCCCGGCAAGGGCGGGGAGTCGGTGGACGGCGATCCCCGTGTTCGACTCCGTCCGCGCCGCGGTGGCGGAGACGCAGGCGAACACGGCGATGGTCTTCGTCCCGGCGCGCTTCGCCGCCGACGCGATCTACGAGGCGGTCGACGCCGGGATCGCCACGGTGATCGCGATCACGGAGGGCATCCCGGCCCACGACATGCTGCGCGTCTACAACTACATCCGGCCGCGCGGCGTCACGCTGATCGGCCCGAACTGCCCGGGAGTCCTGTCGCCCGGCAAGGCGAACGTGGGGATCATCCCCGCCGAGATCTTCTCGGCGGGCCCGGTCGGGCTCGTCAGCCGCTCCGGCACGCTCACGTACCAGATCGGGAACGAGCTGACGCAGCTCGGCATCGGCCAGTCGACGATCGTCGGCATCGGCGGAGATCCGGTCGTGGGCTCGTCGTTCGTCGACGTCCTGGCGCGCTTCGAAGGCGACCCCGAGACGGAGGCCGTCGTCATGGTCGGCGAGATCGGCGGCTCGGAGGAGGAGAAGGCGGCCGCGTTCATCCGCGAGCGGATGACGAAGCCGGTCGTCGGTTACATCGCCGGCTTCACGGCGCCACCGGGAAAGACGATGGGCCACGCGGGCGCCATCGTCTCCGGTACGAGCGGAACGGCCCAGGCGAAGAAGGACGCGCTCGAGGCGCACGGGGTCCGGGTCGGGACGAACCCGACCGAGGCCGCCCAACTGGTCGCCGAGATCGTCGGGTAGGGGCCGGATAGATCCGGCCCCTACGGCGGGGCGGCGGGACGTGCGGGCCGGATCGAGATCCGGCCCCTACGTCGGTGCGGCGGCAGACGGCGGGCCGGTCGGGACCGGCCCCTACATTCTCCTCTCGGGTCGCCTGAGCGGCGACCCGCGAGCATGGTCTATCGGTGGCCAGAAACTGGCCACCGATAGAATCTGGCCCCATGGACTCGATCTTCTTCTCGCGGGGCATTCCGTCGCCCGACGTGCTCCCCGTCGAGGCGCTCGCGGAGTGTGCGAACGCCGTGCTCGCGCGCGACGGGCGGACGGTCCTGAACTACGGCCCGGCCGGCGGCTATCCGCCGCTGCGGGAGTGGATCGCGGCCCAGCACGGGGTCGAGCCCGCGCAGATCGTCCTCTCGACCGGGTCGCTCGCCGGCTTCAACTTCCTCGTGCGCCACCTCTTCGCGGACGGGGGCAGGGCCGTGATCGAGGCGCCGAGCTACGACCGGACGATCGGCGTGCTGCGAGCGGCCAGGGCCGAGATCGAGGCCGTGCCGCTGAGCGAGGAGGGCCTCGACCTCGACCGGCTCGAGTCCATCCTGGCGGACGGGCCTGCGCCGCGCGCTGATCTACACGATTCCGACCTTCCAGAACCCGTCGGGGCGCACGCTCTCGCTCGAGCAGCGTCACGCGCTCGTCGAGCTCGCGCAGGCCAAGGGGCTGCTCATCTACGAGGACGACCCGTACCGCCTCGTCCGCTACTCCGGAGAGGCCCTGCCGAGCATGTACGAGCTGGCCGGCGGCAAGGGCGTCGTGTTCTCGACGTCGTTCTCGAAGACCGGCGCCCCGGGGCTTCGCATCGGCTACATGATCCTGCCCCCCGAGCTGGTCAAGCCGATCGAGGCGATCGCGGCGTCGATGTACATCGGCCCTCCGCCGCTTCCCCAGGCGATGCTGCACGAGTTCATCCAGCGCGGCCTCTTCGAGCCGAATCTCGCCGTCGTCTGCGATCTGCTCCGCCAGCGCCGCGACGCCATGCTGGAGAGCCTGGAGGCGGAGTTCCCCGAGGGCGCGGTCTGGAGCCATCCGGACGGCGGCTACTTCCTCTGGCTCGACCTGCCGCCGGGAGTGAAGATCGACCCGCTGTTCGCGCGGGCTGCCGAGGCGGGCGTCCAGCTCGTCAAGGGCACGGACTTCTACCCGGACGGCAGCGGCGACGAGTCGGCCCGACTGGCCTTCAGCTTCCCCTCGGTCGAGGAGATCCGCGAGGGGATCCGCCGGCTCGGCGCGCTCGTGCGCGAGCTGGCCGGCGTACCCGCGTAGACGCGACCTACGCCGCCTCGACCTGCGGCGCCGGCTGGCCGGGGAGCCAGGCCAGATCGGAGAGCGCCTCGTCGAAGGTCGCCACGGGAACGATCTCGAGCCCGTCGGCGTACTGCTCGGCCTCGCGCGCGTTACCGGTCGGGACGACGAAGATGTCCGCGCCGGCCTGCTTCGCGCCGATCACCTTCTGCTTGATGCCGCCGATCGGCTCGACGTTTCCGTCCAGCGTCAACTCGCCCGTCGCCACGATCCGCCGGCCCTGGTCGACGTCCGAGCCGAGCTCGTCGACGATGTCGAGCGCGAACGCGAGCCCCGCCGACGGGCCGCCGATGGCGCCCGCGTCGATGTCGATCTCGACCGGCAGGTCGATCGTGGCGGACTGCTGGACGATCACGCCGATGACCGCGTTGCCGGGCTCCCGCTCGGACTCGATGGTGGCGAGCGAGTACTCCTTCACGCCGCCGGACCTGCGGACCGACACCGTGACTTCGCTTCCCGGCGAGACCGGCTCGAGCGCCGCGCGGAGGTCGTCGAGCGTCTCGACCTTTTTCCCCTGCGCCTCGACGATGACGTCGCCGACCTCGAGCCCGGCGGCCGCCGCTGGCGCATCGGGCACGACCAGCGAGATCTCGGCGCCGTTCGCCTGGATGTCCACGTCGTAGTCGAGGGTCTCGAGCGCGACGGCGGCGGCGATCTGCTGCGATCGCGTCATGTCGAGCTGGTTCGCCTGGCGCCGCTGCTGCTCGCTCACGCCCTTCGGGGTTGAGCCGCTCGCCCGGCACGAGGTCGGCGCCGTCGTTGACGCCCGGGAAGAGCCGTTCGAGCAGCGTCGCCTTGCGGACGAGGATGTCCACCATGAAGATGCCGCCGTCGGCGTCCGCCGCCTGCCGTCCTTCGCCCGCGATGTCGACGAGCGGCGCGACGGGTTGGGCCTTGTCGGGCAGGAGCAGGTAGTGCCCTGTCGGGATGAGCCAGAGCGCGAGCGCGAGCCCGCCGAGAACGACGACCGCGGCGATGAGGCCGCGCGAAGCGGTCAGTCTGGGAACGCGTCGCACCGACTCCGATCGTAGCCGTCGGTCGACGAGTGGCCGAACTCAGGCGAGCACGGCCACGACCTCGCGCACGGCGTCGGCCGAGCGGGCGAGCTCCGCCTGCTCGTCGGCGCTCAGGTCGAGCTCGACGATCCGCTCGATCCCGGCGGCGCCGAGAACCACCGGCACGCCGATGTAGAGGCCGTCGCAGCCATACTCGCCCTCGAGCAGCGCCGTGCAAGGAAGCACCCGCTTCTGATCGAGCACGATCGAGTCGACCATCTCCGCGGCCGCCGCCCCCGGCGCGTACCAGGCCGAGGTTCCGAGCAGGTTGACGACCTCGCCGCCGCCCTTGCGGGTGCGCTCGACCATGGCCTCGATGCGTTCGGGCGTCACGAGCTTCGTCAGCGGAACGCCACCCACGGTGGTCGCCGAGACGACGGGGACCATCTGATCGCCGTGCCCGCCGAGCACGATCGTCTGCACGTCGCGGTCGGACATGCCCGTCTCCCAGGCGACGAACGTCCGGAAGCGGGCGGTGTCGAGGATGCCCGCCATGCCCACGACGCGTCCCTTGGGAAAGCCCGACGCATCCTTGGCGACGTGGCACATCGCGTCCAGCGGGTTCGTGACGACGACGAGGATCGCCTCGGGCGAGTGCTTGACCGCCTCTTCGGTGACCGACTTCACGATCGCCTGGTTCGTGGTCACGAGATCGTCGCGGCTCATTCCCGGCGAGCGCGGGCGGCCGGAGGTGACGATCACGACGTCCGAGCCGGCAGTCTCCTCGTATCCGTTCGCGCCTGTGATGCTCGCCTCGTAGCCGAGAACCGGCCCGGCCTGGTTCATGTCGAGCGCCTTGCCCTGCGGCAAACCCTCCACGATGTCCACGAGGACGACATCGGCGTAGTCGCGGCGCGCGACCTCCTGCGCTGCGGTCGCGCCCACGTTCCCGGCGCCGACGACCGTGATCTTCCGTCTCATGCTGTTTCCGCTCCCCTTCTCGTGCCAGCTTCGACCGCGCGGACTCTATCCAAGTCGTCGCATGGCGACGATTCGGTAGATTCCGACCCGTGCAGGATTTCCGGCCAGGGCTCGAGGGCGTCGTTGCGTTCGAGACGGAGATCGCCGAGCCCGACCGGGAGGGCGGCTCACTCCGCTATCGCGGCGTCGACATCGAGGAGCTCGTCGGCCACGTGCCCTTCGAGCAGGTGTGGGGCCTGCTCGTCGACGATTCGCTGACGCCCGGTCTCGAGCCTGCCGATCCGTACTCGCTCGAGGGCGGCACCGGCAACCCGATGACAGACCTCCAGGCGTCGACAGCCCGTCTCGGGGCCGAGTGGCAGCTGGAGAAGCTGATCGACATCTCGGACGAGCAGGCCAAGCTCGATCTGCGTCGTCTCTCCGCCACCATGCTGTCGATCGTCGCCCAGTCGGCGCGTCTCCACGACGGCCACGCGACGCCGATCGACGCCGCAACCGTCGCGTCCGGGAAGACGGCCGCGGAGCGGTTCCTGCTCGAGTGGCGCGGTGAGGCGGATCCCAAGCACGTCACGGCGATCGACACGTACTGGATCTGCACGGCCGAGCACGGCATGAACGCCTCGACGTTCACGGCCCGGGTGGTGGCCTCGACCGGAGGCGACTGCGCCGCCGTGCTCTCCGCGGCTGTCGGCGCGCTCTCGGGCCCGCTCCACGGCGGGGCGCCCGCGCGGGTGCTGCCGATGCTCGACGCGGCCGCCGCCGCCTCGAGCGTCGACGAGTACGTCACGGGGCTGCTCGACCGAGGCGAGCGGCTGATGGGCTTCGGCCATCGCGTCTACCGCGCCGAGGACCCACGGGCACGCGTGCTGCGGCGGACGGCCAAGGAGCTCGGGTCGCCGCGGTTCGAGGTGGCCGAGGCCCTCGAGCAGTCGGCTCTCGCAAAGCTCGCCGAGCGTCATCCCGAGCGCGTGCTCGCCACGAACGTCGAGTTCTGGTCGGCCGTCGTCCTCGACGTCGCCGACATCCCGCCGCCCATGACCCCGGCCATGTTCGCCACGTCCAGGACGGGTGGCTGGTCGGCGCACATTCTCGAGGAGAAGCGCACCGGGCGTCTGATCCGGCCATCGGCGAGGTACGTGGGCCCGTCCGCGCGCCACCTCTCAGACGTCTGATACGTCGATGACCCATCCCCGCCGGGCGGCATCCGCCCCCGCAACGGTCGCCGGTCGATGACCGATTCCTCGCCCGAGGTGGATCTCGCGAAGCTCGCGGCACGCGCGGCTGACGTGACCGACGAGCGCGAGCTGGCCCAGCTGCGTCATGCGGCCGACGAGGCGATCGAGGAAGCGGCGCGAAGCGACGATTTCCGCCAGCGCGCAATCGCCTTCCGCGCCGTCGGCCAGATGCGGTTCAGGGCGAAGACGGAGCTTCTTCGCCGAGGCCTGGAGGACGACAGCCCTGCCTGCCGCGGCTCCGCGGTGCTGTCGCTCGAGCTCCTCTCGCGCGACCATCCGCGCGTCGTCAACCAGGTTCGCCCGCTGCTGCACCAGCTCGCGAACGCGGATCCGAACGCGGCCGTGCGGCGGCTGGCCGTCCTGGCGCTCAAGAACACCTCCCCTCAGCCGGACACGATCGTCCTGCTCGACCATCTCGCCGCCTCAGACGAGGAGGACCGCGAGCTCAGACAGGCTGCCGCGAAGGTGGTGGAGGCGCTGAAGAAGAAGACGCGCGAGCGGGCCCGCCACCACTAGCGTGCCCTGAGAGACGGGGGCCGGTCACGGGAGCCGCTGCTTTCTTGCCTCCCCCCGGACTCGCCTCGGGATCTCCGCGAAGAAGCGGTAGCGCGCCTTCGTCGCGATCTGCATGGCCGAGCTGCGATGCCGGTCGACGACGAAGCCCTCCCCGAGGCGCTCGAGGAACGGGCCGGCTTCCAGCGGGCCCGGCGGCACGGCGGTGACGATCTGGCCGATGTCGGCCGGCTCGTGCGCGTCGCTCGAGCCCGCTCCGGGGAGCCCCGCCTCCCGTGCCCAGGCCGCGGCCCGCCGATCGGCGGCGCCCGTGAAGGGGCCGCCGTTGCGCACTTCGACGATGTCGATGAGGCCGGCATCGAGCAGCTGCTCGCGCGTCCGGGCGAGGAGCGGCTCGCGGACGAACCGGTAGAACGGATGCTGGACGTAGACGAGCCCACCCTGGGCGCGGATGCGCTCGGCGGTGTCGAAAGCGGTCAGCCCGACCGGGAGCGGCTCGGACAGGAAGAGCCCGATCAGCTCGCCTTCGGACGTGTCGATCTCCATCCCGACGACGATCGGAAAGCTTGCGCGCTCGCGCAGCTCGAGCGCGCCGTCGATGCGGTTGTGGTCGGTGATGCCGAGCACGTGGACGCGGCCGGCCGCGTGCGCTCGCTCGTAGTGGGCGAGCGTGTTCACGGCGTCGTACGAGCGATCCGAGTGGTTGTGCAGGTCGACGAGCACCCAGCCGTCGGGGACGTCCAGCGTTGCCTCCTCGAGAGCGAGCCTCAATGATGGCGGCCGCGAACAGCGTGCGGGTGCGCCTTGAAGTACGTGTCCCGGCGGCGCCGGTCGGAGACGTGCGTGTAGAGCTCCGTCGTGGCGAGATCGGCGTGCCCGAGCATCTCCTGCACCGACCGCAGGTCCGCTCCCCCCTCGAGCAGGTGCGTCGCGAACGAGTGGCGGAGGAGATGGGGATGCACACGCTCGGGCTCGAGGCCCGCCTGCTCGGCGAGCCGGCGGAGGATGAGGAACGCCCCGGCGCGGGTCAGGGGACCGCCCTGGGCGTTCAGGAAGAGCTCGGGCCGGCGACGGCGGTCGAGGAACGGCCGGCCGCGGGCGAGGTAGCGGCGGACGCGCGTCGACCGCCTCGCGTCCGAGCGGGACGATCCGTTCCTTGTCGCCCTTGCCGAGCGGTCTGACGAGCCGCTCCTCGAGGTCGATGCGGGCGAGGTCGAGCCCGACGGCCTCGCTCACACGCAGGCCGGCTCCGTAGAGGAGCTCGACCAGGGCGCGGTCGCGCAGCGCGCGCGGGCCGGTCCCGCGCGCTCCGGCGATGAGGCGCTCCACCTCGCCGGGCGACAGCGTGCGGCGGAAGTCGGCGCCGCCGGCGAGGAAGGTCGACGGCCGCCGCCGGATTGTCCGTCCGAATGCCGAGCAGCACGAGGTGGCGGTAGAACGTGCGGGCCGCCGCAAGCCGCCGCGCAACCGTGGCCGGCGACAGCCCCCGCGCCCGTAGTCCCGCCGCCCAGGTCTCGAGATCGCCCACACTTGCCTCGCTCGGCGGCCGTCCGAACGCGGCCGCGAGATCGGCTAGGTCACGCCGGTACGCGTCCACCGTGCGCGGCGAGCGGCGGGCTGCGAGCAGGGCGAGAAAGCCCGCGACCTGCGGGTCGTCAGGCTCGTGGATGGGCACGGTCGTAGACCCGGCGCAGGCGCCGTCCGTCGACGTGGCTGTAGACCTGCGTGGTGGAGAGGGAGGCGTGGCCGAGCAGCTCCTGGATCGTCCGGAGGTCGGCGCCGCCCTCGAGCAGGTGGGTGGCGAACGCATGGCGCAGGCGATGGGGATTCGGCACCAGGCGGCGCAGCGTGGACGTGTCCAGCGGCTTGCCGCGCGCGGACAGGAACACGTGCCCCGTGGCAGCGCGTGCCAGCCTGGGCCGGCCGTCGGTGAGGTAGCGCCGCAGCCAGTGCGCCGCCTCCTCGCCGAGCGGTACGACGCGCTCCTTGTCCCCCTTGCCGAGAACCCGCAGCGACTCCTGCTCGAAGTCGACGTCGGCGAGCTGCAGGTCGGCCGCTTCGCGAGAGCGCAGCCCGGCCGAGTACACGAGCTCGAAGAGCGCGCGGTTGCGAAGCGCCAGCGGGCCGTCGCCCTCGAGGCCGGCGAGCAACGCGTCCGTGTCGCGAACCGTCGGCGCCCGCGGCAGCCTGCGCCGCGGAGCGCCGCGCAGTGGCACGTCCGGGACGTGCCCGGGCCCTCGCGTCGCCAGGAGCAGGCTGCGAACGGCTGAGAGCTTGCGAGCCCGGGTCGCATCCGAGAGCCGGCTTGGCGTCCGTCCCGGCCGGGCTGCGGCCAGATCGGCGGCGTAGGCGGCCAGCGCCCTCGCGTCGACGTCGGCGAGCGAGAGACCGCGGCCCGAGAGCCAGGCGGCGAACTCGTCCAGATCGACGCGGTAGCTGCGACGGGTAGCGTCAGCCAGGCGGGGGCTCTCGAGGAAGCGTGCGATCGCCTTCGCGGTGGTCACGCGCCGCGTTTCGGCCGCCACGTGACGCTTCCTGCCTCGTAGGCTCAGATGATGCGTGTCGAGACGATCGTTCGCGACTTGCTGGTCGCCACCTGGTACCTGCCCGCCGAGCGCGTGGCCGGGGCGCTTCCTCCCGGCGTCGAGCCGGCGCTCGCCGACGACGGGCGGGCGCTCGTGTCGCTCGTCGGGCTGCGGAACACCCGCGTCCGTCTGAACGGCCACGGGGCGCCGTCCTTCTCGCAGCTCACCGTGCGTACGTACGTCACGGCCGGCGGCGAGCCCGCGCTCTTCCTGCTCGCCGTCCGGGTCACGGCGGCCGGGCTCGGGGGCATCGCGTTCGGGCTGCCGGTCAGGCCGGCCCGCATCGCCGTCCGCAACGGCGCCGTGAGCGCCTCGGGCCCGGGCGTCCGTCTCCGGTACCGCACGATCGGCGGCGCGCGCCGGATCCCGGAGGCCGGCGGGACGCCGCTGGGCGTCCACGATGTCGCCCTCGTCGTCGCCGCGGGGCTGCGCCGCCTCGTCTCCTCGCACGAGCCGCTTGCCTGGCAGGAGGCGGAGCTGCTCGAGCCGCCGCTCGTCGAGCCCGTCGTGGCGCTCGGATTCGACGTCGGCGAGCCCGATTCGCTGCTCTACGCGGCCGCGACCCGGTTCTCGCTGACGCTCCCGGCCGAGCGTCTCGGCTGACCTCACGCCCACGGCAGCATGCCGTGGCAGAGTACGGCGACCATGGAGGCGCCGTTCTGAGCCGGCTGAGCGCGTTCGCGATCGACGGGCGGGTCGCGATCGTCACCGGCGGCGGCGGCGGGCTCGGCGCCGACATGTGCCGCGCGCTGGCCGGCGCCGGCGCCGCCGTGGCCGTCGTCGGCCGCACGAAGGAGACCATCGACGAGGTGCGCGATGAGGTGGCGGCGGCCGGCGGCAAGGCGATCTCCGTGCTCACGGACGTCTCGCGCAAGGACTCGATCGACGCCATGGCGGAGACGGTCGTACAAGAGCTCGGCGGGATCGACATCCTCGTGAACAACGCTGCCATCTACCCGCGCCGCGCGTGGACGGAGATCAGCGAGGAGGAGTGGGACGACGTCTTCGCGACGAACCTCAAGGGCTACTTCCTCTGCGCCCGGGCCTGCTACCCGTCGATGGCCGCGCGGGGACGCGGACGGATCGTCAACCTGACCTCGATCACGTTCTTCGGCGGCTGGTCGATGCTCCTCTCCTACGTGTCCACGAAAGGCGGCATCGTCGCGTTCACGCGCGGGCTGGCCAGGGAGCTCGGGCCTGAGGGGATCACCGTCAACGCGATCTCGCCCGGCGCCTTCCCGACCGATGCCGAGAAGATCCACCCCGATCCCGAGGCCTACGACGGCTGGGTGCTGGAGCAACAGTCGCTCAAGCGCCGCGGGACGCCCGAGGACATCGGCAACCTCGCCGTGTTCCTCGCGAGCGACGCCTCGTCGTTCATCACCGGCCAGCTGTTCCAGATCGACGGCGGCTGGGTGATGCACTGATCACGGGCGCCAACGTTCGGGGTCAAGTCTTGCATTAGAACATAAGGGGTATCGGGCCGCAGCCCCTTATGTGCGTATGAAAGACTTGACCCCGGTCGACGCACTAGCCGCGCTCCGCTCACCGTTGCAGCGTCGCAAGGCGGCTCTCCACGATCTCGTTGGCGGCCAGCACCCCGGGGGCGTATCGCGTCACCGCCTCGAGGAATGGCGCGCGCTCGAGCGCGCGCAGCGTCATGGGCGTCCGGGCGGTTACGGTGGCGGTGCGCGGCACGGTACGCAGGAGGGCGATCTCGCCGAAGTAGTCGCCGGCGTCCAGCGACCGCAGCGGACGGCCCTCGTGTGTGACGTCTGCCTGCCCGCTCTCGACCACGTAGAAGCGGTCGCCCACGTCCCCCTCGGCCACGACGACGTCGCCGGCGGCGACATCGAGCGGGCTCAGGTGCTGGGCGAGGAGCTCCACCTCACGGGGCCCGAGCGCCGCGAACAGCGGGAGCGAGTGGAGCAGGCGCACGTGCTCCGGGCTCGCGTGCAGCCCGACGTCCGCCTCGGTCAGGCGGCTCCTGGACACGAGTGCGACGGCCGGCAGGAGCAGTCCGGTCAGGAGCAGCGTCCCCTCCAGGCCGACGCCTCCGACGAGCGCGGCGCCGACGACGGCTCCGATGCCCTCCGCCGCCATGTAGACGCCCTCGAGCACGCCGAAGGCGCGCGCGAGCGTCTGATCGGGAACGAGACGCTGCAGCATCAGGCGACCAGTCACGTCCGTGAGGCTGAGGCCCGGCACCTGCCGCGGCGAGGGCGGGTACGGCGAGCCCCGCTACCGGGGCCGCGGCGATCAGGGCGATCGGAGCTCCGTACAGCAGCATGCCGTTACGCAGCGTTCCGTAGAGGTGCCGGCGCGCGATGAGGGTGACGGTCGCCGCCGAGCCGATCAGGCCACCGACGCCGACCGCCGCGCTGAGGAAGCCGGTACCCGACCCGCCGGAGTCGAACAGCTCGAAGGCGAGCACGACGATGACGACGTCGAGGATGCCGAGCACGAAGAGCTCCGCGCCGAGGAGGCCGACGACGACGCCCGCGCGCCGGTCCCGCCGCACCAGCTCGAAGCCCGCGAGCGCCTCCCGGACCAAGCGTGTCCCGTCGGCCGGCGATGCGGCCGGCGCCGTACGGATGCCGACGCGTCCGACCAGAATCCACGACACGACGAGCAACCCCGCCATGGCGGCGTACACGGTGCCCGGCCCCGACACCGCCATGATCCCGCCCGCGAGCGCAGGCCCGAGCACGACGGCGGCGTTCTCGATCGTGCCGTCGGCCACGTAGGCGGCTGTGAGCTGGTCCGGGGTGCGGGTGAGCGCCGGCAGCAGCGCGGTGTGCACCGGCCGGACGAGGGTGATCCCGGTGGCCGCGACCGCGGCGAGCGCGTAGACGGCGGGCGCCGGTGCGTCGAGGAGCAACGCGACGGCGGTGGCGCCGATCGTCGCCACCTGGACGCCGTACGCGACGAGGAGCATGGCCTCCCGGCGGTAGCGATCGCCGAGGACGGACGCGAACGGCGCGAACGCCGCGGCCGGGATGAGCTGGATCGCCGAGACGAGACCGACTCCGCGGGCGCCGCTCTGCCCGTAGGCGTAGACGGCGACGGCGATGTACACCGCCCACTCGGCCATGTTGAAGCCGACGAAGGCGAGCTCGACGCGCCGGAGATCGGGGATCCGCAGCGCCTCGCGGCAGACACGCGCGGACGTCCCGAGCTCCGCGACAGCCGTCCGGGCCTTTCGCGCGAGGGACGCCCGGTCCGTCGCCATGCCGCGAGAGCAACCTAGACGATTAGAGTGGGCGGTCATGCGGCTCGGCTTCATCACCGCCCCGTTTCCCCACTGGTCGCTCGAGCAGGTCGCCGAGTTCGCCGCGGGGGCGGGCTTCGGCGTGCTCGAGCTCTGCTGCTGGCCGGTGTCCTCGGGCGACGTACGGCGCTACGCGGGCGACCACGCACGTGGACGTCGAGGCGCTCGACGACGCCAGGGCGGGGGAGATCCGCGAGCTCATGGCGCGGCACGGTCTCGAGATCTCCGGCCTCGGCTACTACCCGAACAACCTGCATCCGGATCCCGAGCACCGAGCGGCCGTGAACGAGCACACGCGGAAGGTGATCCGAGCCGCGGCGACGCTCGGCGTTCCCGTCGTCACCACCTTCGTCGGCCGCGACAGCAGCCGCACCCATCCGGAGAACATGGAGGAGTTCCGGAAGGTCTGGCCGCCGATCGTGGCGGAGGCGGAATCGCTCGGCGTCCGGGTCGCGATCGAGAACTGCCCCATGCTCTTCTCGCTCGACGAGTGGCCCGGCGGCAACAACCTCGCGTACTCGCCCGCCATCTGGCGCGAGCTCTTCGACCTGATCCCGTCGCAGAGCTTCGGGCTCAACTTCGACCCGAGCCACCTCGTATGGCAGATGATCGACTACGAGCGCGCGATCTACGAGTTCGCCGACAGGATCTTCCACGCGCACGCGAAGGATCTCGAGGTGCGGCGGGACGGGCTCTACGACCACGGCGTGATGTCGGTCGGGATCGGCTGGCAGGTGCCGCGGCTGCCCGGGCTCGGCGAGGTGCGCTGGGACCGCTTCTTCGCCGCCCTGTACGCCGTGGGCTACGACGGGCCCGTCGTCATCGAGCACGAGGACCGGAGGTTCGAGGGAACGGACGAGCTCGTCGTGCGGGGGTTCCATCTGGCGCGCGACGTCCTGAGCCCGTACATCGTGTGAGCGGCATGAGACGCTCTGAGTCAGCGTCGAGCGCTCGCGCGTTCCTGGGTCCCGGCCGGGGATGCGCGTGAGCCTGTTGGCGGGCGAGGTTGCGCTCGTGACGGGGGCGACCGAGCGGCATCGGCAACGCCATCGCGCGCGAGCTCGCCGGCGAGGGCGCCCGGGTGGCGTTCGGGAGTCGCGACGCCGGCCGCGCCCGCGCTGCCGCCGACGCCGTGGGCGAAGGGCATCTCGGCGTCGAGCTGGACGTCTGCTCCCGCGCCTCGGTCGACGCGGCCGTCGACGAGGTCGTCGCGAGGCTCGGCGAGCCCACCGTGCTCGTCAACAACGCGGGCGTCAACCGCATCGGGCCCTCGGAGAGCCTGCCCGAGGAGGACTGGCTGCACGTGCTGGACGTGAACCTGATGGGCGCCGCGCGCTGCTGCCAGGCCGTCGGGACGCGCATGCTCGCTCGCGGGCAGGGGGTCATCGTCAACGTCGCGTCCGTGACGGGGCCGTTCGTCGGCGTGCCCGGCAGGGGCCCGTACGGCGCGAGCAAGGGCGGGCTGGCGGGTCTGACCCGCGTGCTGGGGATCGAGTGGGCGCCGCGCGGCGTGCGTGTCGTCGCCGTCGCGCCCGGGCCCGTGCGGACGCCGATGGTGGAGCAGGCGATCCGCGACGGAATCGTGGTCGAGGACGAGATCGTCGATCGCATGCCGGCCGGCCGGCTCGCCGAGCCGGAGGACGTCGCGCGGGTCGTGGCACTGCTCGCGTCCGGGAAGGCCGCGTTCGTGACGGGCGCCGTCCTCGCGGTCGACGGCGGCTACAGCACGTACGGCGCGGCGCATCCCGTCTCCCGTGGGCTGCGGGTGGAGCAATGAGCCGGGTGGAGGTCGGCGAGGGGCTGGCCGAGCGCCTCGTGGAGCTCGTCGGGCCCGATCACGTGCTTGCGGACCCGGAGCTGCGCGCCGGCTTCGAGCGCGATCTGACCGGGCGGTTCGGCGGCGAGTCGAGGCTCGTCGTTCGCCCGGCGACCGGCGACGAGGTCGCCGCGGTCGTGCGCGCATGCGGCGAGCACGGCGTGCCCATCGCCGTCCAGGGCGGAAACACCGGCATGGTCGGGGGCGCGGTGCCGAGAGCCGGCGAGATCGTGCTCAGCCTCGTGCGCCTCGGCGACCTCGACCCGTCGACATGCTGGCGCAGCAGGTCGAGTGCGGCGCCGGCGTCACGCTCGAGCGCTGCAGGATCACGTCCGCCGGGAGGGTCTCGACTTCCCCGTCGACTTCGCCGCTCGCGGCTCGGCGACGATCGGCGGCGTGATCGCGACGAACGCCGGCGGCTCGCTTGCGGCCAGGTACGGCATGACGCGTGCCTGGGTCGCCGGCCTGGAGGCGGTGCTCGCCGACGGGTCGACGATGCGGCGGCTGCGCGGGCTGCTGAAGGACAACGCCGGCTATGACCTCACCGGGCTGCTCGTCGGCAGCGAGGGCACGCTCGGGGTCGTCACGCGCGCCCGCCTGCGGCTCACGCCGCTGCTGCCGGTCCGCGCCGTCGGGCTGTTCGCGTTCGCCTCGATCGAGGACGCGTTCGCGCTGCTGCACGCGCTGCGGCGGCGGGCGCCGTCCTTCCAGGCGGCGGACTACCTCCACCGGGAAGGAATGGAGCTCGTCTGCGCCCACCGGGGCTTCGCACAACCGTTCCGAGAAGGGCACGACACGTACGTCGTCGTCGAATGCGCCGGTCACGACGACCCGACCGAGGAGCTGGGCGAGGCCGCTGCCCTCGCCGACGAGGAGATCGTGGACAGCGCCATCGCCACGGACGCCGACGGGCGGCGGGCGCTCTGGGCCTACCGCGAGTCGCACAACGAGGCGCTCTCCAGCCGGGGCGTGCCTCACAAGCTCGACGTGACGGTGCCGCTCGCCGCCGTCCCCTCGTTCGAGCGCGACGTGCGCGACGGAGGTGGTCGAGGGATGGCCCGACGCGGAGGTGTTCCTCTACGGGCACCTGGGCGACGGCAACGTCCACGTGAACGTGCTCGGCCCGCCGCCGGAGGACCACGGGGTCGACGATCTCGTGCTCCATATCGTCGCGCGCTACGGCGGCTCGATCAGCGCCGAGCACGGCGTGGGGGTGGCGAAGAGCCGCTGGCTGTCGCTGACGCGCGACGAGGCCGAGATCGCCACCATGCGGGCGATCAAGCACGCGCTCGATCCCCAGGGGCTCCTCAACCCGGGCCGGATCCTCGCGTAGCCACGAGGCGCGGCCGGCCTCGATGGAATAGGTTGCGGCGCATGCCCGAGCTGTTCGGGAACGCGTGGGGACGCTCCGACCTCCTCCGGCGGGTCGGCCGGCTCGGGCAGGTCGCGGGCGTTCGCCTCGTCGAGCTCGGCGACGGAGCCGAGCGCGGCGTCCGCGTGCTGGAGTTCCGCACGGGCACCGGGTTCGCGTTCGACGTACTCGTCGATCGTGCTTTCGACATCGGTCGCTGCGAGCACGCCGGCCGGGCGCTGGCCTGGGACTCCGGAGTCGGCTTCGCCGGGCCGTGGTACTACGAGCCCGAGGGGCTCGGCTTCCTCCGCACCTGGGGAGGCGGCCTGCTGACCACGTGCGGGATCGACCACGCGCTCTTCATGGCCGTCGACACGGCCGAGCAGTACCACTACCCGGCAAAGCAGACCGAGGAGTTCGGCTCTGCACGGGCGGGTGTCGAACCGACCCGCGCGGCTCGTCGGCTACGGCGAGCGCTGGGACGGTGACGAGTGCCTGCTCTGGGCCGAGGGCGAAGTGCTGCAGGCCTCGGTGTTCGGCGAGCGGCTGCTGCTGCGGCGGCGTATCGAGGCGCGCGTGGGGGAGTCACGCCTCCGGGTGCACGACGAGGTCGAGAACGTGGGCTTCGACCGTACGCCGCACATGCTCCTCTACCACGTCAACGCCGGCTTCCCGGTCGTGGACGAGGGGGCGGAGGTTCTGGTGCCGGCGCTGGCGGCGGAGCCTCGCGGCGAGCATCCGCTCGAGGGCTACCGGCAGCTCGAGGCGCCGGGCCCGGGGTTCGTCGAGCAGGTCGTCGAGCACGGGAACGTCGCCGAGCCCGGCGGCACGGTGCCCGTTGCGGTTGTGAACCGCCGCCTCGGGCTCGGGGTCTACGAGGTATACCGCCGGGATCAGCTCCCCTTCCACTTCATGTGGCGGATGCTCGGCGAGGGGACGTACGTCGTCGGCATCGAGCCATGCACGAACAGAACCGCGGGCCGCCTGGACGCGCGGGAGCGGGGGGAGCTGATCCAGCTCGACCCGGGTGAGAGCCGCCACTACCGGCTGGAGCTCGGGGCGCTCGTCGGCCCGGCCGAGATCGACTCCTTCGCGGCCCGGGTCGGGAAGCTGGTGGCCTGAGATGGATCTCGGTCTCGACGGCAAGCAGTTCGTCCTGGGCGGGGCGAGCAAGGGGCTCGGCCGGGCAATCGCCGAGGAGCTCGTCGCCGAGGGTGCGCACGTTCTCGTCGTGTCACGCGACCCGGCGGCCGCCGCCGCCGAGCTCGGCGCGCGCGCTACGGCCTGCCCTGCCGATCTCGCGACGGCGGAGGGGGTCGACACCGTCGTTGCCGCGGCGTCGGGCCTCGGCGGCGTCGACGGGCTGCTGGTCAACACGGGAGGCCCGCCGCCGGGGCTTGCGCTCGACCTCTCGGACGACCAGTGGGACGGCGCCTACCGTTCGCTGATCGGCAATCCGATCCGCCTCATCCGGGCGCTACGGCCGCAGCTCTCCGAGGCCGCTTCGATCCTCTTCGTCACGTCCTCCTCGGCCCGGGTGCCCATCGGCGGGCTCGACACGTCCAACGTCCTCCGTCCCGGTGTGACGGCGCTGGTCAAGTGCCTGGCGCTCGAGCTTGCCCCGAAGGTACGGGTCAACTCGATCGTCCCCGGCCGGATCGACACCGAGCGCGTCCGCTACCTGGACAGCGTCCGGGCCGAACGCATAGGCCGCGCGTACGAGGACGAGCGGCGCGTGCACGAGGGGGAGATCGCGATGGGCCGCTACGGCGACGTCGCCGAGTTCGGCCGCGTGGCAGCGTTCCTGCTCTCCCCGGCGGCCTCGTACGTCACGGGCGCCGCGGTCCAGGTCGACGGCGGCTACATCCGGGCTATTCCGTAGCGCGGCTCGCCCGGCTGGGCGTCACCACCCGCAGGGGCCGGATCTCATCCGGCCCGTCTGCGAACGAGATGCGTCACCTCTCTAGGGGGTCGGTCGGTCGACTCCGAGGCGAGCCGCGACGGCGAGCAGCTC
Organism: uncultured Thermoleophilia bacterium; assembly: GCA_963838105.1. Lineage (GTDB taxonomy): Bacteria > Actinomycetota > Thermoleophilia > Gaiellales > Gaiellaceae > CAWJNF01. The sequence goes on from CAWIQC010000036.1 coordinate 54,930, forward strand.
CTCCCACGTCGCCTCGGGTACCGGAATTCCCTCTGCTCGGCGACGGGCGTCGGTCTCGGCCTCGGGCTCGCCCGGGAGCCGGACGCGATCGAACTCGGGTGCCGGGTCGACCGCGGTGACCGCGTCGGCCACGGCGTCGACGCCTGCGAGGAAGGCTTCGGCGCCACCCCAGCGCGCCGGGTCGAGGGCCACGAGGAGGAGTCCGTTGCCGGGTGCGTCGCCGGTGGACGAGGTGCCTGCGCCGGCCGAGCACGCCGCCGAGGATCTCCACGAGGAGGGCGAGCGCGTAGCCTCGATGTCCGCCGGCGGGGAGCAGCGCGCCTCCCTGGTAGAGCGCCTCGGGGTCACGGGTGGGGCGCCCCTCCGCGTCGACGAGCCATCCGTCGGGCACCTCGAGCCCGTTCTGTCGCGCCAGCCGCACGCGACCCTCCGCCGCCGCCGAGGTCGAGAAGTCGGCCACGATCGGCGGCCGTGAGCCGGCCGGGACCGCGATAGGCGAGCGGGTTCGTCGCCAGCGCGGCACGGCGGCCGCCGTGGGGAACGACTCGCCCCCCAGGCGGGCCGCCGTTGCAGAAGGCGAGCCCGATGCAGCCCGCGGCGGCGACGACCTCGACGTACTCGCCCAGGCGGCCGACGTGGTGGACGTGAAGCACGGTCGCGACCGCCACGCCCGACTCGTGGGCCGCTGCGGCCGCGCTCTCGGAAGCCCGGCGGGCGGCGACCTGCCCGAAGCACCAGCGGCCGTCCACACGCACCGTCGGCTCCGTCCCGTTCGCAGAGCGGAACCGCGTCCGGGACGATTCGGCCGCGGTCGATCAGCGGGACGTACTCGGCCACGCGGACGATCCCGTGCGAGTCGACGCCCTTCAGATTTGCCAGGACGAGCGATCGCGCGACCGTCCGTGCCGTCTCGGCGGGGCTACCGGCCGCGACGAAGACCCTTTGGACGAGGTCCTCGAGCTCGCCTGCCGCGAGCGTGGGCATCAGCTCGTGTACGCGGCAGCGCGGAGCAGATCGGCCTCCTCCACTTTCCGGCCGTCCGGCTCGCCACCGAGCGCCTCGGCGAGCTCGGCGCGCGCCGAGCGAGCGAGCAGGTCTCGGTCGGACGCGATCGTCGCGAAGGCGAAGCCCGTGCCGATCGCCGCCCTCGCGGCGGCGCCCGACCTCGTGTGCAGGCCCGCGGGAACGCTCGTGCCGAGCACACGTCTCGGCGATACCGGCGATCACCTGATCGAGCTCGGATCCCGGCGGCAGACCGTGGCTGAGCCCGAGGTCGCTGGGGCCCACGTACACGGCGTCGACACCGGCTGTCCCACAGATCGCCTCGAGGTTCTCGACGGCCGAGACGGTCTCCACCATGACGATGCACAGGACGCCGAGATTCCGCTCCGCCGCCGTCGCGCCGAGGCTGCCGGAGGTCCGCACGGCTCCCCAGCTGCGGACGCCGTCCGGCGGATAGCGGCACGCGGTGGCGGCCCGGGCCGCCTCGGCCGCCGTCGAGACGAGCGGGACGACCACCCCACGCGCGCCGAGGTCGAGCATGCGGCCGATGAGCCACGGCTCGTTCGCCGGAACGCGCACGAAGGGAAGCGCGCCTGTCGTCGAGATCGCCTGGATCGACTGCGCCGCCGACTCGAGGCCGTCGAGACCGTGCTGGAGGTCGACGCAGACGTACGTGAAGCCGAGCCGGCCGAGGACTTCGACGCTCAGCGGGCTACCGAGCGTGCACCAGGCTCCGAAGACGCCGCCGGTCACCCGCGGCCGGAGCGAGTGGGCTAGGACGAGCCATGGAGGAACGGCACGGCCGCGTCGAGCAGCTCGCGAGGCTTCTCCCACGGGAGGATGTGGGCCGCAGTCCGGAACCTCGACGAAACGTGCGTTCTGGAGGCTGGCCGCGTTCGCCTCGTTCATCGCCGGCGGCGAGGCCTGGTCGAGCTCACCGGAGACGAGCAGCACCGGCGCGGTCGACCTGCTCGAGGTCGACGGCCATCTGCGACGAGCGCACGGCACTGCGCCGCGTAGCCCTCCGGACGGTTGGACGCGAGCAGCGAGACGAACTCCTGGTAGTCCTCGGGATAGCGTCGCGCGGAACGACGGCGCGAGGCCGTTCGTCGCGACCGTCTCGGCGACGGCGGCCATTCCCTCGGCCTCGACCGTCTCTGCGCGGGCGGCCATGCCCGCTCTGCCCTGCTCGGGCAGCTCCGCCACTGCGCCGACGCCGACGACGGCCCGGACGCGTGTCCGGGTCACTGACCCGCCAGCTCGCAGCGCGATGCCGCCGCCCAAGCGAATGGCCGACGAGCGCGACCCGCTCGTACCCGAGCGCGACCAGCAGCGCCTGGAGATCGTCCGCGAGGCCCCTCGACCGTGTACGGGCCCGGCGGCGCGTCGCTCCGGCCCGAGCCGCGCACGTCGTAGGCGACGACCCGGAAGGACTCGGCAAGCTCGGCGAGGACCTTCTTCCAGATGTCCTGCCCGGTGCCGCCGAGGCCGTGCACGAGCACGACCGGCTCACCCGTGCCACCTCCTCGTACCAGGTCCGCACGCCGTTCACGACGATCTCTGCCATCGCTCCCTCCTCGTGGCGGATAAAGGGCCGGATGAGATCCGGCCCCTACAACCTAACCGGGCGGGCGAGATTCCGGCAGCGTGGGCGGTGTCGTGGGCCGGTCGGGGACCAGGCCCCTACAGCCGCAGAAGGCGTCGCGCGTCTCCAGTCGGTTCGACGGGCCGGATATATCCGGCCCCTACGGCTGCGGAAGGCGTCGCGCTGGCGCACGACGCCTTCCGTTCAGGTGCAGCACTGACTAAGTCAGTGCTGCACCTCCGCCGCCGTCGGCATGGTCGGGTGCGGCGGACTTCGCGTTCTGGATGTGCTCGATGTCCATCATGAAGTCCGGGATCGGCTGCAGCTCCTGCGGCGAGGCCGAGGCAGTTCACCATCACCTTGCCGTCCTTCATCACCATGCGCGAGCTTCGAGCGGTCCTGCAGGATCGCGATGTCCTCGAGCGGGTCGCCGTCGACGACGAGCGAGGTCGGCGCACTTGCCCTCCTCGATCGTGCCCGCACAGGTGCTCCATGCGCAGCAGCTCGGAGCCGTGCTTCGTCGCGGCGACGATCGCCTCCATCGGCGAGAAGCCCATGTCGGTGACGAAGAGCTCGATGTCCTTGGCGTACTCGCCGTGGGGGCACCAGACGAAGCCGTAGTCGCCGCCCGGGATGACGCGGACGCCGGCCTCCTTCAGCTTCCTCATCGCGACGCAACCGAGCTCCCACTCCTCCTGGTACTCGGTCGCCGTCCATGACCTCGGGCGGGATGCCGCACGCGACGCCCTTCTCGAGGATCCCCCAGTGGTAGCCGAGGCCGGGCACGACGAACATGCGATCCTTGCGCTCGGCGATCATCTCGACCGCCTCGTCGTCGGCGTAGGTCGCGTGCTCGATCACGTCGACGCCGGCCTCGACGCAGAGCTTGACGCCGTCGTTCCCGCGCACGTGCGCGGCGATCTGGCGGTTGCGCTTGTGCGCCTCGTCGACCGCGACCGCGATCTCCTCGAAGGAGTACATCGTCTCCTCGGGCGGCTGGTTCGGCCGCAGGAGGCCCTCGCCCGTCACGTAGAGCTTGATGACGTCGCAGCCCTCGCGGATGTTCTGGCGGACGGCCTTGCGAACCTCCTCGACGCCGTCGGCGAAGATCGCGAGCCCGTCCATGCCGAGCTTCCAGAAGGAGGGGTTCCAGTCGAGCATGCCCGAGGTGGCGCAGATGTCCCGCCCGGACGCGGCCATGCGCGGGCCGGGGATGACGCCCTCGTTGACCATGTCGCGGATCGTCACGTCGATCCGGTGGAGCGCCCCCGCGCTCGCGACCGCCGTGTAGCCGCAGCGCAGCGCCAGCTCGGCGTTCTTGACCGCGTAGACGGTCGTGCGCTCGGCGGGGAGCTTGAGGTCGAGGTCGGGCAGCTCCCGCACGCCCCAGAACGAGATGTGGAAGTGGCCCTCGATCAGGCCGGGCATGAGCGTCTTGCCGCTCGAGGTCGATCACCCGCATGTTGCCGTTCGGGCTCTCGCCGAAGTCGGCCGTCTTGCCGACCTTCGTGATCTTGCGTCCCCTCGACGAGCACCGCGGCGTTCTTGACCGGCTTGCCGCCGTCGCCGTCGATCAGCCTGGCGTTGAGGAACAGGGTCGGAGCGTCGGGAACGAGTAGCGTCATGTGCTCCTCCTTTCAGCCGGCATGTGCCGGCGACGATCGGGTTCGAGAGCGTCCCGATGCCGTCGATCTCGACCCGGACGACGTCTCCGGGCTGCAGGTAGCCGCCGCACGACGTCGTCCCGGTCGTACGGCTTGCCGCCGATCTCGGGATCGGTCGCCCACGCCGTCCCGCCGGGCGTGCCCGTCTCGATGACGAGCCCGGGCGGCAGCGTGTAGAAGTGCGAGAAGAAGGCGACGATCTCGGCGACGGACCAGATCATCTTCGCGGTCGAGTTGCTCTGGCGGATCTCCTCGTTCACGTACGTGCGCAGCCGCAGCGCCTGCGGGTCGGCGATCTCGTCGCGCGTCACGATCCACGGGCCCGAGCGGCGCCGACGTGTCGAAGTTCTTGCCGGGGCCGAGCGCGTACTCGAAGCCGCCCTGGGGATGCGGCACGGCCTGGCGGTCGCGCGCCGTGATGTCGTTTGCGACCGTGTAGCCGAACACGTGGTCGAGCGCCTTCTCGACCGGGATGTGGCGGCCCGCTTTGCCGATCACGACTGCGAGCTCGACCTCGTAGTCGAGCTTCTTCGTCACGATCGGGTCGAGGATCACCGGCTCGTCCGGGCCGATGACGGCGAGCGGCGCCTTGAGGAAGAACTCCGGCTCCTTCTGGTCGACCTCCGGCTTCTCGTCGCGGTGGTCCCAGTAGTTCTGGCCGGAGTTGAGGATGGTCGGCGGCACGAGCGGCGCCAGCAGCTTGACCTCCGCGAGCGGATGCGACGGCGTCGCCGTCGGCGAGCGCACGCCTCCGCGGCCGCCAGGGAGGCGTCGCCGCCGGCGACGAACGCGACCATGTCGCCGTCGAAGCCCGCGTCGACGACGCGATCGCCGTCGACGACGCCCCGCGTGCGCGCGCCGCCGTTGCGCCGCGTGAACGTCGACGAGCCTCACGCGGGCACCTGCTCGAGCGCGCCGAGCGCGGCCAGCGCCTCCCGCAGCGCGGGACGCTCCTCGTCGGGGAAGTCCGGCAACGGACGGCGCACCGGCCCGCAGCCGATGCCCATCAGCTCGAGCGCCTCCTTCGTCGGCGAGACGTAGCCGGGGTCGTACTCGAGGAAGCGGTTGAGCGGCTGCAGCAGCCGTGCTGGGCACGCGCACCGGCGTGATCTCCCGCCTGCGCGAGGTCGTAGAGGCGCACCATCTGGGACGGGACGATGGCGGCCGCCGTCGAGTAGATCCCGCGCGCGCCGACGCAGAGCGCGGCGTAGAACTGGCTGTCGATGCCGGTGCAGAGCGAGCGGCCGCTGTCGGCCGACAGCCGCAGCGCCTCGACGAGCTGCCCGAGGTCGTCGTTCGACTGCTTGAGCCCGATCACGTTCGGCAGCTCCATCAGCGAGGCGATCAGCTGCGGGCTCAGGTTGTTGCCGGTGTAGAGCGGGTTGTTGTAGACGACGACCGGCAGGACGCCGGCTCCGGCCACGTCCTCGAAGTGGCGGTAGAGCATCTCGTCGGGGATCCGGAAGTAGAACGGAGGGGTCAGGATGGCGGCGTCCGCGCCCGCCGCGGCGGCGTCCTCCATCAGCGCGATCGCTTCCCAGGTGGCGCAGGCCGCGGTGCCGGCGTAGATCGGGGCGGCGCCGGCGGCCTCCGACGGCGGCGATCTCGGTGACGCGGCGGCGCTCCTCGCGCGACAGGTGCGGGAACTCGCCCGTCCCGCCGGTCGTCATGATCCCGTGGACGCCTCCGTCGACGACGTGCCGGACGATGCGGCGCAGCGCCGCCTCGTCGACCTCGCGCCCGTCGGCCGTGAACGGGGTCGGGAATGGCAGGAACGACGCCGTGCAGGCGCTCGGGTGTGGGCATACGGCGCTTCCCCTTTCGTCGTCGGGATAGGTCTCGGACGATTCTAGCCGCGTGGCCGAGCGCGTGGCCCAGAGGGCGGCGCCGATCGCTCCGGCGCGCGAGGCCGAGCTCGGCCGGCACGATCGGGATCACGAGCTCGGAGCGGATCACCGTGAGCCGGCGCGCGAGCTCGCGCCGCGCCGGCTCGAGGAGCAAGCTCGCCCGGCTGCCGCCACCCCGCCGCCGACGACGATGCGCTCGGGCCCGACGGTGACGGCGACGTTCGCCATCCCGATGCCGAGGTACTCGCCCGCGCGCGCGAGCACGTCGGCGGCTCTGCGGTCTCCGGCACGCGCCGCCTCGACGACGAGCTCGGGCGTTGCCATGCCGGCTGCCCTGGCGATCGCGGGGCCCGCCGAGAACGTCTCCAGGCAGCCGTGGTTGCCGCAGCCACAGGGCGGCCCGTCGGGCTCGAGGGTCTGGTGGCCGAGCTCGCCGACGTTGCCGTTCAGGTGCAGCAGCAGCCGGCCGTTCACGACGACGCCCCCGCCGATGCCGGTGCCGATCGTGAATGCAACCAGCGTCTGGCAGCCCCGGCCGGCGCCGAGCTCGAGCTCGGCGAGGGCGAACGCGCGCGCGTCGTTGATGAGCGCCACCGGGAGGCCCACGTCTCGCTCGAGCGGCTCGACGACCGGGTAGTCCTCCCAGCCGGGGAAGTTGCCGAGGAACACGGTGCGACCGCGCTCGAGGTCGAGCGGCCCGGGCATGGCGAGCCCGACGCGCTCCATGCCACCCTCCTCGGCCCCGAGCTCGCGCGCCAGCACGGCGATCCGGTCGAGCACGACGGACGGCCCCAGCTCGGGCTCGGTCGCCAGCTGCCCTTCGGACACGACGCGCGGCGCCGGATCGTGCTCGAGCACGACCCACTTGACGCTCGTTCCGCCGATATCCACCCCTAGCGTGCGCACGACCTGCTCCTCATAGCTTCCCGGGGAGGCGGCGTCAACCCACGGCTGCGGCCCTATGTCTCCGAGCGCGTACGATGCGGGCATGGCGATCAGCCAGGGAACCGACGTCGCGGAGCGGCTGCGGCGCTCGGAGCTCGCCGAGGCAGTGCGTCGCGAGCGCGCCGTCGCCATCCTGCGCAGGCTGCCGGGTCCGTCGTCGACCCTACCGTCGAGGCGCTCCTGGCCGGGGGTTTTCGCACGATCGAGTTCACGTTCGACTCGGAGGACGCCGCCGGCGCCATCGCGCGGTGGCTGGCCGACGGGCGTGCGGCCGTGGGCGCGGGCACGATCCGTCACCCGGACCAGGTGGACGCGGCCGTCGAGGCCGGCGCCCAGTTCCTCGTCGCGCCCACGTATCAGGAGGCGGTCGTCGAGCGGGCGCTCGAGCTCGGCGTGCCGTGCGTCCCCGGCGCGCTGTCGCCGACCGAGATCGACACCGCGTGGCAGCAGGGGGCGACCTTCGTGAAGCTCTTCCCGGCAGGCGCCGTCGGCGCCGGCTACCTGAGCGCCGTGCTCAACCCGCTCAAGGACGTCGAGATCCTCGTCACGGGAGGCGTCGATGCGGCGAGCGCGCGGTCGTTCCTCGACGCGGGCGCGAAGGCTGTCGGGGTCTCGACCGCCCAGCTCGGCCAGCCCTCCTCGGCGGACGGCGACTTCAGCGCGGTCGAAGCCGCGGCGCGCGAGCTGCTCGCCGCCGTCGCCTGATCCTCGCCCGCCGACGCCGGGCTACTGGTCGAGCACGCGCTTGGCGAGCTCGACCATGATCTTCCGCTCGATCTGCGGCTGCTGGTGCAGCAGCGCCGAGAAATTCTGACGCGTCAGCACGAAGAATCGCAGCGGGGTCTTCGCCGTCACCGTCGCGGTGCGGCGCACGTTGTCGATGAGGGCGATCTCGCCGAAGAACTCGCCGGGCCCTTCGGAGCGGATGTGCTTCTCGCCCTTCGTGATGTCGACCTCGCCCTCGACGATGACGAAGAACTCGTGGCCGAGGGCTCCCTCGTGGCAGAGAACCCTTCCCGCAGGAACTTCCATGTCCTCGGTGGCCTTCGCGAGCGCGAGCAGATCCTTCTTCGACAGTCCCTGGAAGAGCGGCGCGCGCGAGAGCGCCTCCGCCTTCGTGTCGTGCGAGAAGAGCTTCACGCGACCGAAGAGTATCGGCTCGCGAAGGCGTCTATATTCGGCGCTGCCGAGGCCGTGACCGAGCCCGCCACCGTCAGCCTGCTCCGGTGGCTGCGCCGACAGCTGGCGCAGCCGCTGCCCTTCCGCGAGCATCTCGAGGCCGCCGTCCAGAACGACGATCCCGCCGAGGCGCGGCGCCTGCTCGCGAACGTCCCGTTCTCGGACGCGCAGCGACGCTACGTCGACAGCGTCCTCGACGCGTGGGAGCGCGAGAGCGGGGCCGGCCGCCGAGGCGGCGAGCCGACTTCGGATGGTTGATTCCATGAGATTCGCCTCCGCCGGGCGCGCCAGATGGCGCATCCGGCCGCGCGTGGATCGTGGAATCAACCATCTAGCCCGTGAAGAAACACGAGCGCGATGAGCTCGTTCCACACCCACGATCGGTGACGGGTGAACGCCCGTATGGTGGGTGCTCACGAGATGTCCGCCCCGCCGTCGGTGCCGGGGCTGTTGACCAACGCCGCGCGACTATGGCACGCTGCCCCGCTAGTAGGCAAGCGTTTGCGTAACTGAGGTCGGGATGGGAGCGCTCGATGGACGTGTGGCGATTGTCACCGGTGCCGGGGCAGGTCTCGGGCTCGCGATCGCGACGGAGCTCGCGCGGGCCGGCGCGGCGGTCGCCGTGGCCGAGATCGACGCCGCGGCGGGCGAGCGCGCGGCAACCGTGCTCGGCGAGCTTGGCGTTCCCGCGCGCTTCTACGCAACCGACGTGGCGAGTCGCGAGCAGGTCGACGCCGCGTTCGCCGGGGCCGAGCGCGACCTCGGGCCGATCGACGTGGTCGTCAACAACGCCGGGATCAGCCGCGTCGGCCCGCACACGCAGGATGTCACCGACGAGGACTGGCACGACTCGATCGCGGTCATGCAGACCGGTGTCTTCTACTGCATGCGGGCGGCCGGTCGGCACATGCTCCCTCGCGGTTCGCGGCTCGGTGGTGAACATCTCCTCGATCCGCGGCTTCTCGCCGAACGTGGGTCGCATGACGTACTGCGCGCCGAAGGCCGCCGTGATCATGATGACGCGGGTCGCCGCGGGCGAATGGGCACAGCACGGCGTCCGTGTCAACGCCGTCTGCCCGGGCGTCGTGAGAACCCCTATGTGGGACGCAGACGTCGCGCGCGGGGCGATCGACGAGACCTTCTACCTCGAGACGGTCCCTGCCGGCCGGCTCGGCCTGCCCTTGGAGGTGGGCGAGCTGGTCGTCTACCTCTCCTCCGACGCCGCTGCGTACATCACCGGGTCGGTGCTCACGATCGACGGCGGCCTCACGGCGATTCCGGCAGGGCGGATACGGCGCGCGGATGGGATCCGGCCCAGACGTGCCCGGATAGAGGAGTCCAGCGGCCGCCCGACAGCTGGCGGTCGAGCTGCCCGGCACGGCATCCTCGTACGCCGTCGCGCGGGCTTCGTGAGCACGCGGTGGCCGTGGGTGCGTGCGACGAGCTCGAGTCCGAGGACCAGAACACGTACGTGACCGGCCGGGTCCTGACCGTCGACGGCGGCCTCACCGTGACGTTCTGATGCGCATCGCCGACGTCGAAGCGATCGTCGTTCGGCTCCCCGAGGTCGACGTCGGTCGCGCCGACGGCACGCAGGACGCATTCCTGGTCCGCGTGCACACCGACGAGGGCCTCGTCGGGATCGGAGAGGCGGACACGTCGCCGTACCTGGCCCGGACGATGGTCGAGATGCCCGCGTCGCACGCCATCAGCCGCGGCGCGCGGGAGCTGCTCGTGGGAGAGGAGGCGAGCGATCCGGCCCGGCTGTGGCGTCTGCTGTACGACGGCTCGTCGTACTACGGGCGCTCGGCGCTCGCGCTCCACGTCGTCAGCGCGATCGACATCGCGCTGTGGGACCTCGCGGGCAAGGCAGCCGGGAAGCCGATCTGCGAGCTTCTCGGCGGTCGGCCGGCGGACATCCGCGTCTACGCGAGCGAGGTCATGCCGGAGACCCCGGAAGGTGTCGTTGCCGTCGCGCAGGCCGCGGTCGAAGCCGGCTACGGAGCGCTGAAGCTCGGCTGGGGCCCGCTCGGCCGAGACGCCGGTCTCGACGAGGAGCTGATCCGCGCGGCGCGCCAGACGATCGGCCAGGAGCGCGACCTGATGATCGACGCCGGCCAGGCGTACACGGTCGAGACGGCGCTCGCGCTGCTCGACCGCGTGGCGGACGTCGGCCTGTACTGGCTCGAGGAGCCGCTGGCGCCGGATGACTACGACGGCTACCGGCGGCTCTCCGATGCCGCGGCCGTGCGGATCGCCGCCGGCGAGGCCGACTCGACGTACGAGCCGTTCCGACGGCTCGTCGAGCTCGGCGGCGTGGACGTGCTCCAGCCGGACGTCTCACGCTGCGGCGGCTTCACGGTGGCCCAGGACGTCCTGCGCCTGGCCGCGGAGCGCAACGTCGAGGTCGTGCCCCACTGCTTCTCGACCGGCGTGCTCGTCTCCGCGTCGCTGCACATGGCGGCGGGTGCCGCTAAGCCGACCTACTCGGAGTTCTCGGTCGCCGACTCGCCGCTGGCGGGCGGCCTGCTGGCGAGGCCGTTCGAGCTGCGCGAGGGCAGGCTCGCCGTCCCGGAAGGCCCGGGTCTCGGGATCGAGCTGGACGACGAGGCCGTCGAGCAGCTCCGGGTGCGCTGATGGCCGCGATCGAGCCGACGCGGTAACGAAGCGGTTCCCCGACGGGACCGTGGCCGTGAACGAGATGAGCCTCGAGGTCGAGGACGGCGAGTTCATGATCCTCGTCGGGCCGTCCGCCGGCGGCGGACCCCGGCGCACGCGGTCTGATCGGCCGGCCGTCAGGCGACCGGCGCACCCGCGGGTGACGCCTGCAGCTCCTCCCGGCGCAGCATCACGAATGTCGCGATCAGGCTCAGCAGCGCGAACGCGGCCCCGCCCAGAACGCGAGGCTGAAGCCGCTCGTCAGCGCCTCCGGCACGTCGGCGCCCGCGGCGAGCTCGCTGTCGGTACGGCTCGTGGCCACGGTCACGAGGATGGCGATGCCGAGCGCGCCGCCGATCTGCTGCGACGTGTTGATGAGACCCGACGCGAGGCCGGCCTCGTGGCCGGGGACGCCCGCCAGCGCGGCGATCGAGATCGGGACGAAGGAGAAGCCGAGGCCCACCCCGATCAGCAGGAAGCCGGGCAGCAGGTCGACGACGTACGACCCGTCGACCGAGATCTGCGTGAACCAGATGAGGCCGCCTCCGAGCAGGATCAGACCCGTCGCGAGGACCGGCCGGACGCCGATCTTCGTCACGAGCGCCTGAGCGATGCCGGAGGCCACGACCGCAGTGAGCGCCACCGCGAGGTATCCGAGGCCGCGCTCGATCGGCGAGAAGCCGAGGACGTCGCCCATGTACAGCGACAGGAGGTAGAACATCCCGAACACCATCGTCCCGAGCCCGAAGCCGATCACGTTCGCTCCGGTCGGCGTGCGCCGCTTGAAGAAGCTGAGCGGCACGAGCGGCGACGGCGAGCGCTGCTCGATGACCAGCGTGGCGAGGAGCAGGACGACGGCACCGATCAGCATGCCGATCGTCTGAGCAGAGCCCCAGCCCGCGTTGTTCGCCTGCGTGAGGGCGTAGACGAGCAGCATCAGGCCCGCGGTGACGGTCGCCGCTCCGAGTGCGTCGAAGTGGCGGCGCAGGCCCTCGACGCGGCTCTCGCTGACGTAGCGGTACACGAGGAGCAGCGCGATGACGGCGATCGGAGCGTTGACGTAGAAGATCCACTGCCAGCCGGCGTACTCGGTCAGGATGCCGCCGAGGAGCACCCCGATCGCGGCGCCCGAGCCGGCGATCGCGCCCAGGATCCCGAGCGCCTTGTTCCGTTCGGGGCCCTCCTCGAATGTGACCATCGTGATCGAGAAGACCGACGGCGACAGGATCGCGCCGGCGGCGCCCTGGAGGGCACGGGCGGCGATCAGCATCCCGTCCGAGGTCGAGAAGCCGCACAGGAGCGAGAAGGCAGCGAAGAGTATGAGCCCGGTCACGAACACTTTGCGCCGCCCGAGCAGGTCGCCGGCTCGGCCGCCGAGCAGCAGGAAGCCGCCGAAGGTCAGGGCATAGCCGCTGATCACCCACTGGAGGTTCTCGGGGGCGAACCCGAGATCTTCCTGAATCTGTGGCAGCGCCACGTTCACGATGGAGATGTCGAGCACCACCATCAGGTACGCGATGCCGAGAACGGCGAGAGCCTTCCAGCGGCGGGGATCCTGAGCCATGCGTCTCCTCTCGATGACCGACTGCCTGCCCGATGCTAACGACCGGCGGCGCCGCCGAATTTCATCGGCGGTCGCCGATCTCTGTCTCGGGCCGGCTATTCCCATGGCGCCGCCGATGTGGTATGAGCGGCCCTGACGTCGGCACGTGGAGGAGGCGGCATGGGCGGTACCAGGGCGGGAGGCGGGTGAGCACGAGGCTCGCCGGCCGGCGGGCGCTCGTCACCGGGGCGGCGGGCGGGAATCGGCAGCGCGATCGCCTCCGCCTTCGTGCGCGAAGGCGCGATGGTCGGGTGCATGGGGCGCAACGCCGCGGCGCTCGAGGAGCTCTGCCTCACGCTCGAGTCCCGCGCCTTCGCCGTTCCGGCCGACGCCGGCGACCCGAGCCAGGTGGAGGAGGCCGTGGCGCGTACCTGCGAGCGGCTCGGCGGGATCGACATCGTCGTGAACGCGGCCGCCGTCGACTCGAGTGGAAGCCGGTGGGCGAGCTCTCGATCGAAAGCTGGGACACGACGATCAGGGTCAACCTCAGCGGGACGTTCTACGTGTGCCGCGCGGCGCTGCCCTTGCTCGTCGATGCGGGCGGCGGCTCGGTCCTCAACATCACCTCGGTCGCCGGACTGCGCGTCTGGGAGCAAGACTCCGCCTATGCGGTCTCGAAGGCAGGCGTCGAGATGCTCACGCGCACGATCGCCGTCGAGTACGGGCCGCTCGGCGTCCGCGCGAACTGCATCGCGCCCGGTGTCATCGACGCGGGCATGACCGACACGGTCACCGACACGGCGGATCGCGAGGCGCTCGTGCGGCTCCATCCGCTCGGCCGGATGGGCGACGCCGACGAGGTCGCGGAGGCCGCGGTGTGGCTCTGCTCCGATGCGACGTTCACGACCGGCTGGACGCTCGCCGTCGACGGCGGCTTTCTCGCCCGCGGGTGAGCGCCTACCCGAGACCGCTCGCCGGCCTCCTCGTCGCCGACCTCAGCTGGTACCTGCCGGGGCCGTTCGCGAGCCGTGAGCTACTGCGACTCGGATCCGCGGGTCGTGCGGCTCGAGCCGCCCGAGGGCGATCCGATGCGGGAGCTCGCACCGGGCTGGTTCGAGCTTCTCAACGCCGGCAAGGAGTCGGTCGTCTGCGACCTCAAGCGGGACCCGGCGCTCGGCCGTGCCCTGTGCGCGCGCGCGGACGTGGTGCTGGAGGGCTTCCGCCCGGGCGTCGCCGCCCGGCTCGGCGTCGGCCCGGGCGACCTACCGGACACGGTCGTCTACTGCTCGTTGACCGGCTTCGGCGCCGAGGGCCGCCACGCGCAGCGCGCGGGCCACGACGTCAACTACCTCGGGTGGGCGGGGGCTCTCTGGGACACGGCGCCGGGCATCCCGCCGGTGCAGGCCGCCGACGTCGCCGCCGGCGGGCTCGCGGCCGTCGTCGAGATCCTGGCGGCGCTCTACGAGCGGTCGCGCACCGGCCTCGGAAGGCACGTCGTCGTCTCGATGACGCACGGGGCGCACCGCTTCGTCTCGCACAGGCTCGGCGGCGATCCTCTTCCCAGGCTGCTCACCGGCGGCCTCGCCTGCTACGGGATCTACGCCACCGCGGATCGGGCGTCACCTCACCCTCGGCGCGCTCGAGGAGCGCTTCTTCGCACGGGTGTGCGAGCTGCTCGGCCGGCCGGAGCTCGCCTCCCGCCAGTACGACGCGGACGCCCAGGAGGAGCTGGCGGCGGCGCTCGACGCCGCCTTCCGGGAGCGGCCGCTCGCCGACTGGCTCGAGCTCTTCGACGGCGAGGACGTCTGCGTCGGCCCCGTGGCGACGCTCGAGGAGGCGGCAGCCGATCTCGGCGAGACCGTCCCCGCAGGCCCCGGCGCCGGCGCTCGGCCAGCACACCGAGGTCGTGGCGAGACGAGCTCGGCCGGGCCGCTGTAGGGGCCGGATATATCCGGCCCTGCCGGATCTCATCCGGCCCGCGACCGCGCGCTCAGAGCGACGGGTAGAAGAGCGGCTGCCCGGGCCACGGCGTCTCGACCGTGGACAGCGACCAGCCGCACAGCGACGCGACGGCGAGCTGGCGAAGCTCGGGGCCGTAGAAGGCGGCGTTCGTCGGTGTCAGGAGCCGCGTCCCCCGCCAGTCGTCGAGGAAGATCTCCGGTTCCCCGCCGCCCGGCGGGACACGGAGGACGCGGTTCGGCTGGTAGCTCGTCACGATGATGCCGCCGTCGGCATCGAGCGCCAGCCCGTCCGGGACCGTGCCCGGCAGCTCGCAGTGCACGGGCGCCTCGCCGTCGCGGACCGCGCGTACCTGAGGCACGAAGCTCTCGGCGACGTACAGCGTTCCGTCGGCGGAGAGGGCCATGCCGTTCGCGAAGGCCAGCGGTGGCAGGTCGAGCGGCTCGAAGGAGCCACCACCGGGCGGGATGCGGACGATGCGGCCCGCGCGGGCGTCGTACTCCTCCGGCCCGGACTCGGAGACGTAGAGCGTGCCGTCCGGGGCGAACACGCACCAGTTCGGCGTGCGGAGCCCGTCGCAGTAGACGTCGCGCTCCCCGGTCGCGGGATCGACCCGGACGATCGACCCGTCGGCGTACGCGCAGACGTAGAGGCGAGACCGCGCGTCGGCGGCGAGCCCGAGCACCCACGTGCCGATGTCCGCGACCTGCTCGTGGGCGCCGTCGGCGGGGTCGACCCGGAAGACGGCGCCGAGCTCGTCGCCGGTCCAGAGCACGCCGTCAGGACCGGTGGCGACGCCCTCGCAGTGCGCGACGGGCGCCAGGGGGCGGAAGCTCGGGGGCAGGGCCACGGCGGGGGTATAGCGGCCCCGACCGGTCGCGTCAAACGGCCTGGACCAGCGCGAGCGCCGTGACGCCGGCGATCGTGAGGAGGATCCCGACCGTCTGCAGCCGGGTCAGGCGCTCGTGGAAGAGCAGGAGCCCTCCGACCACGGCTACGACGACGTATTGCGAGGCGACGACGGACGCGACCGCGAGGCTCGTGTGGGAGCCCTGGATGAAGGCCGCATAGCCGAGCACGTCGAAGGCGCCGGTCACGGCGATGAACGGCAGGGCGGCCCGGCTCGGGCGGATGCTCGAGCCCTGGCTCACGACGATCGGAAGGGCGATCACGAGCGCCACGACCCTGCCGACGGCGACGATCCAGAGGGCGTTCAGCTCCTCCGGCTGCGCGCCGGTCACGAACGTGAGGCCGAACATGACCCCGGCGCCGAGGGCGAGCAGCACGGTGCGCCCCGATCCCTCGCCGTGGATGTGGATGCCACCGCGCACCGAGACGAGGACGATGCCGACCACGATCACGACCAGGGCGGCGCCGACGCCGGCGCCGAGGCGCTCTCCGATCGCGATCGAGATCACCGCGGCGATGGCGCCGTCGGTCGCGACGATCGGGGTGACGAGGCTCACCTTCCCGGTCGAGACGGCCGCGAGCCAGCACAGGCTGGCGCCGACGATGACCACGCCCGTGGCCGCGGCCCATGCCCAGTCGCTCGCGGGCGCGTCGGGCAGGCCGGTCGCGAACGCGGCCGGCACGCTCACGAGCGCGCCGAAGAGGAGGTACGCGGCGAGCGACGTCCACGGGCCGTCCTCGCGGGCGGCCCGCGCCGAGGTCAGCGCCAGAATCCCCCACAGCAGCGCCGTGGCGAGGCCGAAGCCGAGAGCGCCCAAGAGCCAGGCTGCGGGTTAGTGCTCCGTCTCGAGCGCGTCCGAGATCGCTCGCCAGACGAGCCGGTGGAAATGCGCGATCGAGCTCTCGCTCCCGAGCATGAGCCGGCCGTGCGGAACCATCCGGGATCGCAGTCCGGGCTGCTGCACGAGCACGGCCTGCGCGTCCTCGGCGAGCGTGCGGTTGTACATCTCGATCCACTCTTCGACGAACTCGTCGTCGCAGGCCGGGTTGACGAAGAAGTCTGCATGGAAGCGGCAGCTCTCCGGGCCCGTGGGGATGATGATGCCGGGGAACGCGACGTAGTCGTCAACCGCGAAGAACGACGTCGGCCACATGTAGACGAAGCGGAAGCCGTGACCCGCCGCGGCGCCGTCGCCGTTCCCGGTGTACGGCCGGTAGGTCTTCGCGCGCGGGTTGTACGGCGTGAACTGGGCGAGCAGGCCGCCGACGTTGACGTACTCGTAGACGTCGACGTCGACCTCCCAGGCGTCGCTGAAGCTGTTCTTGTGCACCGTCGGGCAGTGGTAGCACTCGGTCGCGTTCTCGACCCACACCTTCCAGTTGGCCGGGATCTCGTACGTGTAGCGGTCGATGTAGCGGTAGTCGGCGAAATCGAGATGGCGGCTCGTCCAGAGGTCGGCGAGCTCCGGGTAGGCCTCGGCGAGCGGCGGCGCGTTCACGTCCGGATTCACGAAGACGAACCCTCGGAAGACCTCGACGGCGACCGGCACGAGAGAGAACTCGGACGCGTCGAAGTCAGTCTCGCGCTCGGAGCGCGGCGCCTTGCGCAGGCACCCGTCGAGCTCGTAGGTCCAACCGTGGTACTGGCACTGAAGCGTCTTGCGGTTCCCGTCCTCGGTGGCGACCGGGAAGGCACGGTGGCGGCAGACGTTGACGAATCCGTGCAGCTCCCCTTCGAGGTCTCGCGTGAGCAACACCGGGACGTGCGCGACCCGGCAGACGTGGTGGTCGCCGGGGTTCGGGATTCGCGCCTCCTGCGCGACCAGCTGCCAGCTTCGCGCGAATACGTGCTCGAGCTCGACGTCGAAGATGGCCGGGTCCGAGTACCAGCGCGCCGGGAACGTCATGTTCCGGTCGAGCGCCGCCTCGATGGCCTCCGGGTCGATGCCGAGCTGGTCGCGGTCGGGCTCATCGTGTCTCCGCGGGCACGGCCGTTGACCCCGCGCCTGCGTCATCGGATGATACAGAGCGGAGGCTCGGCGCCGCCTCTTGCCGGAACCACCAGCGCACACAGGGCCTGGCCTACCCTTCCCGTGTGGTCACCTGCGCGCGCTGTGGACACGAGAATCCGGACGGGTTCCGCTTCTGCGGCGGCTGTGGCACTGTGCTCGCTCCCGAGGCGCCATCCGGGGCCGAGGCCCGCAAGACCGTCACCGTTCTCTTCGCCGACCTGAGCGGGTCGACAGCGCTGGGCGAGCGGCTCGACGCCGAGTCGCTGCGGCGGGTGATGTCCCGCTACTTCGACGAGATGCGCTCTGTGCTCGAGGCGCATGGTGGCACCGTCGAGAAGTTCATCGGCGACGCGGTCATGGCCGTGTTCGGCATCCCGCAGCTGCACGAGGACGATTCTCTTGCGCGCGCTCCGGGCCGCCTCCGGGATGCGCGAGCGCCTCGCCGTCTCAACGAGCAGCTCGAGCGCGACTTCGGTGTCACGCTCGGAGCACCGGATCGGGGTCAACACCGGAGAGGTCGTCGTCGGGGATGCGGCCGGCGAGCGGCTCGCGACCGGCGATGCGGTCAACGTGGCCGCCCGCCTCGAGCAGGCCGCCAGACCTGGGCGAGATCCTCGTCGGCGACGCAGACATGGAGGCTCGCTCGCGAACGCGCTCGAGGTCGAGGTGCTCGAGCCGATCGCCCTCAAGGGGAAGGCCGAGCCCGTCGCCGGCCTTCGCCTCCTCTCCGTCGTAGCCGACCGCAGCCGCTTTCGAGCGCCGGCTCGACACGCCGCTCGTCGGCCGCCGTGATGAGCTGACGCGCCTCCGGGCTGCCTTCGACGACGCTGTCGCGCGAACGCCGCTGCCGACTCGTGACGGTCCTCGGCCCGCCCGGGATCGGCAAGTCACGGCTTGTCGCGCGAGCTCGCCGCCAGCCTGCCCGCCCGAAGCGCTCGTACTCTCCGGGCGGTGCCTGCCCTACGGCGAAGGGATCACGTACTGGCCGCTCGTCGAGATCTTTCGCGCCGCCCACGCCGAGGAGCGAGCTCGCAGCGGCAATTGTCAGCCGCGAGGCGCGCCCGAAGAGGACCTTCTGGGGCGTCCGCAAGTTCCTCGAGCATCGGGCCGCGAGCGACCTCTCGTCCTGATCGTCGAGGACATCCACTGGGCCGAGCCGACCTTCCTCGACCTGGTCGAGCACCTTCTCGACTGGACGCGGGAGGCGCCGATCCTGCTCGTCTGCCTCGCCCGCTTCGACCTCCTTGATGCCCGCCCCACATGGGGAGCTGGCAGGGAGACGGCACAGGTGCTGACGCTCGAGCCGCTGCGTGAGCGCGAGTCCGACGAGCTGATCGAGAGCCTGCTCGACGGCTCCCGGCTCGAGGCTGCCGCGCGGGCGCGCATACGCGACGCGGCCGAGGGCAACCCGCTCTTCGTCGAGCAGATGCTGGCGATGGACGAACGAGGGGGGTGAGTACGGCGGGCCTGCCGCCCGACCATCCGGGCCCTGCTCGCGGCGCGCCTGGACTCGTTGCCGGAAGAGGAGCGGGCTCTGCTCGAGCGCGCCTCCGTCGTCGGTCTCGAGTTCGAGTGGGAGACGCTCGGCGAGCTTGCTCCCGACCAGCGCCGGCCCTCCGGAGCGCGGCTGGCCGCGCTCGTGCGCCGGGAGTTGATCCGGCCGCACGAGACGGTCGAGGACGGCTTCCGGTTCTGCCACATGCTCATCCGCGACGCCGCCTACGAGCGGATTCCGAAGGAGAGCCGGGCGGAGCTGCACGAGCGCTTCGCCGATTGGCTCGAGGGCCGGGGCGAGCGAGTACGAGGAGATCGTCGGCTACCACCTCGAGCAGGCGTACCGCTACCGCGCCGCGCTCGGGCCGGTCAACGATGACGTACGGAAGGTCGGGCAGCGGGGAGCAGAGCGGCTGGTGGCAGCCGGGCGGCGCGCGCGGACGCGGGGCGATGCACACGCCGCCTCGCACCTGCTGGAGCGCGCGTGCGAGCTGGTCGCCGTGGGCGATGCGCTTCGCCGGGACGTTCTCCCGGATCTCGCGGACTCGCTGAAGGATGTGGGGGAGCTCGAGCGGGCCCGGGCTGTCCTCGAGGGCGGGCTCGAGCTGGCGGCCGCCACGAACGATCGGAGGCTCGAGGCGCGTCTCCGCGTGGAGCAGGCGCTGTTCGGGCAGCACGTCGATCCCGCGCTCGAAGATGGCCGATGCGTTCGAGCAGATCGAGCACGCGATCGCAGTGCTCGAAGAGGTGGAGGACGATCGCGCCCTGGCAAGGGCCTGGCACGTCCACGGGATCCGACTTCTGGCTGGCGCGGGCGGCGGTCGCTCGAGACTCCCAGCAGCGGGCGCGTGAGTATGCGCGGAAGGTCGGAGACCGCCGCGCCGAGCTCGACGCGCTCCAGTGGGAGACGGGCCCGCTGCGGATGGGGCCAACGACAGCGACGCAGGGGATTCGCCGCTGCGAAGAGCTGCGCGGCCAAGTGTCCGAGTCGGCCTCCAGATCGTTCATCCTTCTCACCGAAGCCGCCTTGATGGCGATGCTCGGCCGTTTCGAGGAGGCCCGGGCTCTGTATCGCGAATCCGAGGCGATCATCGCTGACCTCGGCCTCTCGATGGAGACGCCTGGCTGGGCCAGATCGGCGGCCAGATCGAGCTCCTCGCCGGTGAGCCGGCGGCGGCAGAAACGCTCCTTCGAGAGTCGTGCGAGGTGAGCGAGCGCATCGGAGAGACTGGGTACCTGTCGACGACGGCCGCGATGCTCGCGGAGGCGCTCTACCGGCCAGGGCCGCTTCGGGGACGCACCCATGCGGTCGAGACGAGCGAGCGGAGCGCCGCCGCGGACGACTGCGTCTCCCAGACGCTCTGGCGAAGCGTGCGTGCCAAGGTGCTCGCCCGGGAGGGGGCGCCGAGGCAGCCGAGCAGCTTGCGCGGGAGACGCGCGTCGTCGAGTGACCGACCTCGAGGCCCGCGCGGGCGCGCCGACGGCGAGGCGCGACGGCGGCGGGGGGGGAGCGGCGAGGCGAAGGGCGCGGAGCACGAGCGAGGGGAGGGGGAGAGGAAGAGGAGGGGGGGAAAGAAGAGTATGGCATCGAGATCGTCGAGTCGAGCCGCGTCGACGCCGAGGCGCTGCTCGAGCACGTCGTCGCGACCTGGCACTCGGACGCGGTCGTCGCGCACGGCGAGCGGATGTATCCGGCGGAGCTGCCGGGATTCGTCGCCGTCCGGGACGGGAAGATCGCCGGCCACGTGTCCTATCGCGTCGACGGCTCGCGGTGCGAGATCGTCACGATCGACGCCTCGCCCGAGCGCAGCGGGATCGGCACGCGGCTGCTCGACGCCGCGATCGTCGCGGCGCGTGACGCCGGCTGCACGGTCGTCTGGCTCACGACGACGAACGACAACCTCGACGCGCTCCGCTTCTACCAGCGCCGCGGCTTCCGTCTGTGCGCCCTGCGCGTCGGCGCCGTGGACGCCGCCCGTGCGACGCTGAAGCCCGAGCTGCCGGCGATCGGCTCCTACGGGATTTCCCTGCGGGACGAGCTCGACCTCGAGCTCGCCATCTAGTCGAAGCGGCCGTCGTTCGTGATCGCCAGCACCGGCCGCAGGCCCTGCGCCCGCCTCGACAGGTCGAAGCCCTCGTCGATCGCCTCGAGCGGCAGCCGGTGGGAGACGAGCTCGTCGAGGAGCAGGCTTCCGCGGCGATACAGCTCGAGGATGCGGGGGACGAGGACGAGCGGCGAGAGCGAGCCGTAGGCGGAGCCGCGGATCGTCTTCTCGTAGGTGACCACGGCGAGCATGTCGATCGGCGTCGGGTCGTTCTCCGGCGTGAGCCCGACGGCGACCATCGTGCCTCCCGGGCGTAGGGCGTCGACGCCGAGCCGCATCGCGGACGTGGCGCCGACGGTGACGATCGACCAGTCGAAGCCCTCGCGGGGAGCGCGAGCGACCAGCTCGGCGACCGCATCGTCGTCGCCGGGGTCGAGCGACCCCGTGGCTCCGAACCGGGCCGCGGCGTCGCGCCGCTCGCCGGACGGGTCGATCGCCACGATCTCGGCCGCGCCCCGCACGCGCGCGCCCTGGATCGCGTTGACGCCCACGCCGCCGCAGCCGATCACGCAGCCGCGGCTTCCCGCCTCGACGCGCAGCGTCTCGATCGCGGCACCCACACCGGTGATCACGGCGCAGCCGATGACCGCGGCCACGTCGGCCGGCACGTCGTCGGGGAGCGGGAGCATGCTGCGCTCCGCCACGACGGCGTGCTCGGCGAAGCAGCCGAGCAGGGCATACGTCGAGACGGCGCCCGTGCGCCCGAGATCGGGCTCGGCCCGGTCGTCAGCCGTCCCTCGCCCATGGCGTCGAGAGCCTCCTGACACAGGATCGGGCGCCCGACGAGGCAGTGAGGGCAACGACCGCAACCGGGCGCCATGTTGAGCAGCACGCGGCGGCCCGGCGCCACCGACGTCACCCCCGGCCCGACTGCCTCGACGACGCCCGCGCCCTCGTGGCCGAGCACCGCCGGCAGCGGGAAGCCCCACTCGCCGTCGGCCTGCCCGACGTCCGAGTGGCAGATCCCCGCGCACACGATTCGCACGAGCACCTCGCCGGGCCCGGGATCGCGCAGCAGCACGTGCTCGATCGAGTGCGGCTCGCGGAAGGCACGGAGGACGGCAGCTCTGGTCTGCATGGAGGGCTCCGGCACCGGAGGATAGAGCCGGTCCGCCCGCCGCCCGCTCTCCGACTCGAAAATCTCACGCCGGCGCTAACTGGCTCCTTGACTTCGGCGTCGGACTAGGGGATAAAGCCGCTCTACGGAGGGGCGACCGACCGGGGGTCGCGCGAGGAGGAGGAACCGATGGCTGAGCGCGAGAAGCGCGAGAAGATCTGGATCTTCGAACGGGAGTACACACGGCGCGACGTCCTCAGGAGCGCCGGCGCAGCCGGCGTCGCGGCAAGCCTCGCGGGCATCCTGGCCGCGTGCGGCGGGGACGAGGAGGCTGCTGCGCCTCCGGCCGAGCCGGCCGCCCCGCCTCCCGCCGAGCCGGCGCCTCCGGCGGAAACCGGTGCTCCGGCCGAGACGGCCGCTCCGCCCGCCCCGCCGGCCAGCGACGTGAAGACCGGCGGACGACTGCGCGTGGGCCACGTCGGCGGCGGCGACGCGGAGGGCTTCAACCCGGCGATCGGGTCGACGTTCATCGACGCCTCCCGCTTCTACAACGTCTACGACCCTCTGACGCGCGTCAACCCGGACTTCTCCTACACGCCCGGGCTCGCGCTCGAGTGGACGCCGAATGCCGACTCGACGGAGTGGGAGATCAAGCTGCGCCCCGACGTCGTCTGGCACGACGGCAAGCCGTTCACCGCGGACGACGTCATCTACACGATGCGGCTGATGGGAGACGAGGCCCACATCTCCCACGCGAGCGTCGCCAACGTCCGCCTCGACGAGCTCAGCAAGGTCGACGACGTCACGCTCGTCGTGCCGCTCAACAGCTCGAACGCGCGCCTTATCGACTCGTTCGTCCAGCAGAACACGGTCATCGTGCAGGACGGGGCGACCGACTACACGAACCCCGTCGGCACCGGCCCGTTCAAGTTCCAGGAGTTCAGCGTCGGCCAGCGCAGCCTCTGCGTCCGCAACGAGAACTACTGGGACGAGGGCAAGCCGTACGTCGACGAGTGGGAGGACATCTCGATCGACGACGAGTCGGCGCGCATCAACGCGCTGCTCGCCGGCGAGATCGACATGATGAGCCAGCTCTCCTTCACGCAGGCGCGCGCGCAGGAGGAGGCCGGCGAGATCCAGGTGATCGCCGCGCCGAGCCCTGCCATCCAGGTCTTCCTGATGGCAGTCGACAGGCCGCCCTTCGACGACCCGCTCGTGCGGCAGGCCTTCCGGCTGATCGCCGACAGGCAGGCGCTCGTCGACACCGCGCTGCAGGGCTACGGCTCGCTCGGCAACGACCTGGTCGGACTCGACCTGCCCTTCTTCGCCGACCTGCCGGTGCGCGAGCAGGACCTCGAGCAGGCCAAGTCCCTGCTTGCCCAGGCCGGCAAGGAGAACCTCGAGGTCACGCTGCAGACCTCCGACATCGTGCCCGGCTTCGTCGAGGCGGCCACGCTGTTCGCCGAGATGGCCAAGGGCGCCGGCGTGACCGTAACGTGAAGAAGGAGGCTGCCAACGCCTACTTCGACACGAGCAGCTCTACACGAAGATCGACTTCGGGCAGTCGTTCTGGACGGTCTCGTCGGTCGGGCTCTGGTACGAGCAGGCCCTGCTCTCCGACGCGGTCTGGAACGAGACCCACTGGCGCGTCCCGGAGTTCGACGAGCTCGTCCGTGCGGCCCAGGGAGCTCCCGACGAGGCCACCGCGACCGAGCGGTGGAACGAGGTTCAGCAGATCCAGTACGACCAGGGGGGCTACATCGTCTGGGCGAACGTGAGCATCGTGGACGCGGCCGCGAACCATGTGCAGGGCATCGTCCCGAGCGCCTTCTTCAACCTCGGCGGGTGGAACTACCGGGACGTCTGGCTTGATATCTGATCGACCGGCACGCCGGTCGATCAGATGAGGCGCACGTGACGGAGATCGCACATCCGGCCCCCGCGACCCCGGGGGCCGGGCGACGTCTTGGCGGGCATCCGCTCGCCTGGTTCGTCGTCAAGCGGGTCGGCGCCGCGCTCCTGACGCTGATCGCCGTCTCGATCCTCGTCTTCGCCGGGACGGAGCTGCTGGGCGATCCGGCGAGCGCGATCCTGGGGCGCAACGCGACGCCCGAGAACCTGGCGGAGCTGCGGGGGCTGATGGGTCTGGACGAGCCCGCCGTCGAGCGGTACTTCGACTGGCTCGGCGGGCTGCTCACGGGCGATCTCGGCAGCTCGGCGTCTGGCTATGCGCAGGGTGGGGAGATCCCGATCTGGGACAAGGTCGAGGGCAAGCTCGCGAACTCGTTCACGCTCGCCGCGATCACGACGATCGTCATGGTCCCGCTCTCCTCCTGTTCGGCGTGTGGGCGGCGCTCCGCGCCGGCCGCGCTGTCGACCAGGCTATCTCCGTCACCTCGCTCGCCGTCATCTCCCTGCCCGAGTTCGTCCTCGGCTCGCTGCTGATCCTGTTCTTCTTCTCCTGGCTGGATCTGCTGCCGCCGGTCGCGCTCATCCCGCCGGGCACGAGCGCGCTGTCGGAGCCGACGAAGCTCATCCTCCCGGTCCTCACGCTTCTGGGCGTGACATGCGCGGCCTCGATCCGCATGGTGCGCGCCGGCATGATCGAGACGCTCGCTGCGGACTACGTCCAGATGGCCCGCCTGAACGGCTTCCGCGAGCGGCTCGTCGTCTCTCGCTACGCCCTGCGCAACGCGCTGGCGCCGTCCGTCCAGGTGTTCGCGCAGAACATCCAGTTCCTGATCGGCGGGATCATCGTCACCGAGTACCTCTTCTCCTACCCCGGTCTCGGCAAGGAGCTCGTTGACGCCGTCTACATCCGCGACGTGCGCGAGGTGCAGTCCCTCGCGATCTTCATCGCCGCCTTCTACCTCCTCATCAACCTGATCGCCGACCTGCTCGTCGTGCTGCTCGTGCCGAAGCTGAGGACGACCCGGTGACGGCCGCGGTGCTCGACCGCATGAGGTTCCTGCGGATCGCCACGGGGGCGGTCGGGCTCGCCCTGCTCGTCCTCGTGCTCGGCATCGCGCTGTTCGGGCCGTTCTTCGCCCCCTACACGCCGACCGAGACGATCGGGATTCCGTTTACCGGCCCGAGCGCGGAGGCGCCGCTCGGCACGGACATCGTCGGCCGAGACGTGCTCTCGCGCGTGCTCTGGGGCGGGCGCAGCGTGCTCGCCCTCGCCGGTCTGGCCACGCTGATCGCCTACGTCGCCGGCGGTCTCGTCGGTCTCGTCGCCGGGTACAGCCGCTCTCTCGCGGACCCGATCCTGATGCGCAGCGTCGACGTCCTCATCTCGATCCCCGCCCTTCTCTTCATCCTCGTGCTCATCACGGGGGCGGGAACGAGCAAGGCCGTGCTCGTTGCCGGCGTCGCGATCGTCCAGGCGCCGCTCGTCGCGCGCATCATCCGCACGGCGACGCTCGAGCAGTCCGTGCGCGGATTCGTCGAGGCCGCAGTCGCGCGCGGCGAGGGAACATTCGCGATTCTGAGACGAGAGATCCTGCCGAACATCGTCTCGCCGATCGCGGCCGACATCGGCCTGCGCTTCACCTACTCGATCATCCTCGTCGCCTCCGTCAACTTCTTCGGCCTGGGCCTGCAGCCGGGCGAGGCCGACTGGGCGCTCATCATCAGCGAGAACCGCGAGGGCCTGACGCTCAATCCCTGGGTCATCCTCGTGCCGGCGGCGCTCATCGCTCTCCTCACCATCTCGCTCAACCTCGTCGGCGACGCGATCGCGCGCTCGCTCGGGCGCTCGGTCGCGGAGGCCCGGTAACGGTGACGGCTCTCTCCGTCGAGGATCTCCGGGTCGAGCTGCGCTCGGGCGATGCCATCGTCGAGGATGTCACGCTCTCCGTCGGCGCCGGCGAGATCCTCGGCCTCGTCGGCGAGTCGGGATCCGGCAAGACGACGACGGCGCTCGCGCTGCTCGGCTACGCCCGCCCAGGCGTACGGATCGCGGGCGGCGATGTGCTCGTCGCCGGCGAGACGGTCAGTCGCCGTGACGAGCGGACGGCTCGCCGGTTCCGTGGTCGGCTCGTCTCGTACGTCCCGCAGGACCCGGGCAACGCGCTCAACCCCGCGCTTCGGATCGGGAGGGCCATCCAGGACATGCTCGACGAGCACGCTGCCGACCGAGAGGTCGGCTCCGTCTCCTCGGCGCTCGCAGCGGTACATCTGCCCACGACGTCGGAGTTCGAGCGCCGTTACCCGCACCAGCTCTCCGGCGGCCAGCAGCAGCGGGTGACGATCGCGATCGCGCTCGTGTGCGAGCCGCCGCTCGTCGTCCTCGACGAGCCGACGACCGGCCTCGACGTCGTCACCCAGGCGAGAGTGCTCGAAGAGGTCGACCGGCTCCGCCGCGAGCGCGGTCTCGCGATGGTGTACGTCTCCCACGATCTCGCCGTCGTGGCGCAGGTCGCCGACCGGATCGCGGTCATGTACGCCGGCCGCGTCGTCGAGGAGGGCCCGTCGGAAGCCGTGCTGGCCGAGCCACGCCATCCCTACACGCGCGGCCTCATCGCCTCGATCCCCGACCACGTCGTGCCGCGCCGGCTGCGTGGGATGCCGGGGGTGGCCGCCGGCGTGGGGGAGCGCCCACCCGGCTGCGCGTTCGCACCTCGCTGCCCGCAGCGCGTGGCGCGCTGCGAGGAGGAGCCGCCCCCGCTCGAGCCCGCGGGCGATGCACGCCTCGTCCGCTGCTTCGAGTGGCGGCGGACGCCTGCCCTCGAGGTCGCGGAGCGGGTCGAGGCGCGTAGCGTCTCCGAGGAGGCGCCGCTGCTTGCGGTCGAGGAGTTGCGTGCCGTCTACGGCCGTATCAACCCGGTGATTGCCGCCGAGGACGTCTCGTTCTCGCTCCCGCCCGGCGCCTGCGTCGCCCTCGTCGGAGAGTCGGGAAGCGGCAAGACGACGATCGCGCGCTGCATCGCCGGCCTGCACCCCCCGGCCGGCGGCCGGATCACGCTCGGCGGAGAGCTGCTTGCCGCCAGAGCAAAGGACCGGTCGGGCGAGGCGCGCCGCCGGCTCCAGATCGTCTTCCAGAATCCGTACGACTCGCTCAATCCGCGCCACCGCGTCTCGGACGCGATCGCGCGTCCCGCCCGAGTCCTGCGCGGCCTGTCGGAGGCGGCGGCGCAGGCCGAGGTCGTGAAGCTGCTCGAGCGGGTGCGCCTTCCGCCCCGACTCGCCAGGCGCTTCCCGGGCGAGCTCTCGGGAGGCGAGCGCCAGCGCGTCGCGATCGCGCGCGCGCTCGCGGCGCGGCCCGACCTCCTCGTGTGCGACGAGATCACGTCCGCGCTGGACGTCTCGGTGCAGGCGGCGGTGCTCGAGCTGCTCGGCGAGCTCCGCGCCGAGCTGGGCCTGTCGCTTCTCTTCATCTCGCACGACCTCGGCGTGGTCGCGACCGTCGCCGACCCGTGCTGGTGCTGGAGCGCGGGCCGGTGCGCGAGGAAGGCCCGGTCGAGGCCGGCTGACTCCTCGACGGATCCGCGAGCTGACCCTACACGCGCGCGCGTGCTCGTCGAGGCGGCCGCTCCGCGCATAGCGGTGGGGGGGCGGTCGGCGTGGACGACGACAATGCCGAGAGAGGCCGCGTGAGGATCACTGCGATCGAGACGTATCTGCTCACGTCCCGCAGCAGGCCTGCGAGTGGCGCGAGGGCATCCGGGAATGGCCCCACCGGCGAGAGCCTCTGGATCCGCGTCGTGACCGACGAGGGCGTCGACGGCTGGTCGAACCTCGAGTTCTGGGGGACGGTCGGGCTCGACCTGATCGACCGGAGGCTGCGCGACCTCTACGTCGGCCGGGATCCGCTGATGAAGGAAGACCTCTGGCACCGGATCTGGGAGCTCGACCGGATCGAGGAGCTGCCCGTGTACGCGCTCGGCGCGGTCGACGTGGCCCTGTGGGACATCACCGCCAAAGTGGCGGGGCTGCCGCTCTACCAGGTGCTCGGCGGCTACCGGGATCGGATCGCCTGCTACGCGAGCACGGCGACGTTTGCCTCGGTGGAGGAGTACCTCGACGTCGCCGACCAGTGCCTCGCGCTCGGCTTCAAGGCGATCAAGCTCCACGCATGGGGAGACGCGCGCCAGCGATGCCGCGCTCGCGTTGCGATCTCCGCGAGCATGTCGGGCCGGACGTCGCGCTGACCTATGACGGCTCCGCTGCGTTCGACCCGTACGACGCCTCTGGCTCGGCCGGGCTCTCGAGGACGCCGGCTATCTACTGGTACGAGGAGCCGATGCGCGAGTTCCAGCTCGAGAGCCTACCGGCGGCTCGCCGACGCGCTCGACATCCCAATCCTCGCCGCGGAGACGAAGCGACGGGTCCACTACAACGCCGCCGAGTTCCTGGTCGAGGCGGCGCGCGGACATGGTGCGGACGGCGTGGTGGTACAAGAGCGCGATCACGAGCTCGATGCGGATCGCGCATCTCGCGGACGCCTTCGGGCGCACGGCCGAGGTACACGGGGGCGGGCTGCCCAACCTCCATCTGTGCTGCGCCATCCGCAACACCACGTGGTACGAGTCGATGGTGCTCACGAACCCCGTCGTCAAGGAGACCGGAGTCGACGAGAACGGCGAGATCCATGCGCCGAGCGGGTCCGGGATCGGATGGGAGCCGGACGTCGAGCGGCTGCAGGCCGACGGCCTGCCTGCGGGGCGGTGAAGGCGGCTTCGGCATGAGACGCCCTCGCGAGCGTCGAGGCGTCGTCCTGCGCGCGCCCGCACCGAAGGAGCTCGACCTCGACGGCTCCCGGGAGACCGTGGTCGTCCGGATCGTCGACGAGGACGGGTGCACCGGCATCGGAGAGGCGGATGCCCCGGCTGCCGTCGTGCGCGAGCTCGTCGAGATGGACGACGTCCACGGCTGGAGCCGAGGTCTCGCCGGCATGCTGAGGGGCCGCGACCCGTTCGAGATCGCGGCGCTCTGGGGCGAGCTCTACAGGCCACCATCTACCACGGCCGGCGCGGGCTCGGCATCCATGCGCTCTCGGCCGTCGACGTCGCCCTGCACGACCTCGTCGGCAAGCAGCTCGGCCGGCCCGTCTACCAGCTGCTCGGCGGCGCGAGCCGCGAGGCGATCTCGCCGTACGCGACGATCTACGCCGGCCCGCGGGGGCGGGCGGACGGCGCGCGATGATGGACGCCTTGCGCAGCGCTGCGAGCGCGCGCTCGGCGCTCGGCTTCCGCGCGGTCAAGGTCGAGCCGCTCTTCGAGCGACCTCGCCTCCGACCGCGAGCTCGTCGACTGCATCCGCGAGAGCCGGCGGGTGCTCGGCGGACGACGTCACGATGATGCTCGACTTCGGCTACCGCTGGCACGACTGGCGCGACGCGCTCTGGACGCTTTCCCGCGTCGAGGACTGCGACGTCTACTTCGCGGAGGCGACGCTCCAGCACGACGACCTGGACGGGCCACCGGAAGCTCGCCGAGCGCGTCGAGACGCGCATCGGCGGGGCGGAGCTCGCGGCGACGCGTGTACGAGTGCCGCGAGTGGCTCGAGCGCGGCGGCGTGGACGTGCTCCAGCCCGACATCAACCGCTGCGGAGGCCTGACCGAGATCCGGCGCATCGCGGAGCTCGCGGCGCACTACGGCGCGCTCGTGATCCCGCACTGCTGGAAGACGGGCATCACGGCGGCCGCGGCCCGCCACTACCAGGCCGCGACGAGCAACGCTCCCTGGGTCGAGATGTTCCATCCCGCCCTGTACGAGTCGCCGCTCCGCGCCGAGCTCACGCGCCCCGAGCCCGTGATCGTCGACGGGTGCATCCCGCTGCCCGGCGAGCCGGGGCTCGGGATCGAGCTCGTCCCCGAGGCGCTCGAGCGCTACGCCGTCGCCTCGAGCGGGGTGTGATCCCCGACCGTTCTCGCCCCGGCGGGGCGCGGATTACGAGCCGGCCGCCGCGGCGCGGAGATGGTCGGCGATCAGCTCCGCGAAGCGCAGCTCGCTCGAGTCCTCCGGCGCGTAGCCGACGACCCGGCGCGCGTTGGCGATGCTCCAGAAGGCGTGGGGGTTGGCGCTGATGCCGTAGAAGATCTGGAAGGGAATGCCGCGCTCGTCGCGGATGTCGGCCGTCTCGATGCTCTTGACGAAGAGCTGCTGCAGGTCGCGGTCGCTGATGTAGGCGGCGAGTGCCCGGCGCAGGCAGCGCAGGTCTCCCTTCGGGCAGTCCGCGACGTCGGTCTCGCGCGGCCCTCCGATCCGGATCTGCACCACTTCGAGCCGCCGGCCGGGCTCGACCGCCGTCGCCGCGGTGAACGACTCTGTCCGTCCCTGCTTGCCGACCGCGAACACGAACCCGAGGTGCTCGTAGGCCTCCTTGGCCCAGCCGTAGAAGTTGTCCGAGAGCGCCCGGTCGTACGGGTGCACGACGTCCCACTCGCCGTCGAGGATGAGCGGCTCGAAGTAGTCGGCCGCGTGATTCGAGCTCGCGACGACGACGCGCCGCACGCCTTCCTCGAGCGAGACCTGGTAGACGTTGTAGGCCATCGCGACGTTGGCGAGCTCGGCCTGGAAGCGCCGCCCGGAGTCGTCCGAGTCGCTGCTCGCGACGAACCCGAAGTGGACGACGGCGTCGACGCCGCGAAAGTGGCGGCGGTAGGCGTCGCGGTCGGGATTCACGAGGTCGGCGACCTGCACTCCTTCGACCGGGTTCCCGTGCCGGTCCGTCGTCCGGAGGTCGAGCAGCGTCAGCTCGTAGCGCTCACGTAGCGCCGGCAGCACCTGGCTCGCGATGAGCCCGGCCGCGCCTGTGACCAGAACGTGTCGTCGCGCCATCTCCTACGAGGACGGAGCGTACCCGCGGGCGAGGCGACGCGAGTCGCTCTCACCCCGGTCTCATCACAGCGCCCTAGCGTCACAGCGGAGTCCGCACGAAAGGAGCAGAGGAGATGCGAAAGCGCAGAGCGTGGATGCTCGCGGGGGTCTTCGCACAGGCGCGGCCGTGCTCGTCGTCCAGGCAGCCCGTCGCTGGGCCGGTCGGGAAGCAACCCGGCCGTCCCGACATCGACGCCGCCGGCGGCCGAGGCCGCACGGCTGGATATCGGATCGGAGCCACGGCCTCGCGTGGTGCAGATGAAGGACGCCCGCCTCAAGTTCGAGGTCAACGCAACGGACGGCGACGGCGGCGTTCAGGTCTTCATCGACGCCGACTCGTGGAAGCAGATGTCGATCTTCGACCCGCGTGACCGGGAGATCTTCACCGCGACCACCAGCGGCAGGATGGCCAAGCAGGGCGGGACGGAGCTGTTCCTCGAGAGCGCCGAGCCGCCGTTCACCGAGCTTCCGATCGCCAAGCTGCTCGAGCGCTGGCCTGCGGGAACGTACCGGTTCCGGGGCACGGCCCTGGGCGGCGACACCTACGTCGGGTCCGCCCGTCTCACCCACAACCTGCCGGACGGACCGACGCTGGTCTCTCCGATCGAAGGCGACGGCCCGCAGGATCCCGACAACACCGTTGTCGTTTGGGAGCCGGTCGCTCCCCCGAACGGCAGCCCGATCATCGCCTACCAGGTGATCGTCGTACAGCCCGAGACGGGGATCCGTGCCCTGCCGAGGATCACGCTTGATGTGATGATGCCGCCGCACGGCCACGAGCCTGGCCGTCCCGCCGGGGTTCCTGAAGCCGGGCACCGAATTTGAGTGGGAGGTGCTCGCGATCGAGCGAAGCGGCAACCAGACGCTCTCCTCCGACGTGTTCACGACGGCTGGTTGAGGCGCGCGGCTGTCGCAGGGTCCTTCAACGCGCAGCTCTGGCACTCCGGCGGGCGCAACGACACCGACCGGCCACGCCGCGCTATCTTCCCCTACTTCGGCCACTACTGGATCAAGCGTATGGACGAGTTCAATCGCCGCCCGCTGCCGGGCTACATCGTCAAGCACGAGGATCCGCTCGTCCGGCAGCTGTTCGGGCTGGGGATCGCCGTCGCCTCCGCCCACGGCGGCTATGACGCGGTGAGCTACGCATGATCGCGAAGCGCCCGTTCGGAGCCACCGGCCACCAGAGCTCGTGCGTCGTCTTCGGCGCCGCCGCGCTGTCAGATGTCAGCCAGGAGGAGGCCGACGGGGCGCTCGAGCTCTTGCTCGAGCACGGGGTGAACCACATCGACACGGCTGCGAGCTACGGCGACTCCGAGCTCAGGCTCGCTCCGTGGCTGCGGAAGCACCGGGACGCGTTCTTCCTCGCCACGAAGACCGGCGAGCGGACGTACACAGCCGCGAGGGACGAGATTCGGCCGCTCGCTCGAGCGGCTCGGGGTCGATCAGGTCGACCTCATCCAGCTGCACTGCCTGGTGCATCCCGCCGAATGGGACACGGCCATGGGTGAGGGGGGCGCGCTCCAGGCTGCCGTCGAGGCCCGTGAGGAAGGGCTCGCGCGCTTCATCGGCGTGACGGGACACGGCTCGACCGTCGCCGAGATGCACCGGCGCAGCCTCGAGCGGTTCCCGTTCGACTCGGTGCTCCTACCGTACTCGTATGTCCAGATGCAGGACCCCGTCTATGCGGCGGACGCGGAGGCGCTCCTGGCCCTGTGCGCCGAGCGCCGCGTGGCCGTCCAGACGATCAAGGGCGTCTGCCGCGGGCCGTGGGGCTCGAAGGAGCCGACTGCCGTCACGTGGTACGAGCCGCTCGAGCATCCTGAGGAAATCGAGCTCGCCGTGCACTGGGTGCTCGGGCGGCCGGAAGTGTTCCTGAACAGCGCCGGGGATCTGCGCCTGCTGCCGGCGGTGCTCGAGGCGGCGGAGCGATTCGAGTCCCGGCCGCCCGAGGCCGAGCTCGCGCAACTCGCCGAGACGCGGCGCATGTCGCCGCTCTTCGTGTAGGCGCGCGGAAGGCACAGCCGGGCGGCGATCAGGCCGCGCGTTCCAGCCCGGGCCGCGGGCGTCCGGGCGCTACGCGCCGAGCTACTGTGCTCGGGCTCGAGCGCTGTGCAGCGCCGACCAGACCCGCTCGGGCGTCATCGGCAGCCGGCGCAGGCGCACCCCGGTCGCGGCCGCGATCGCGTTGGCGACCGCCGCGGGCCCGGCGACGACGGGCGCCTCGCCGATGCCCTTGGCGCCGAACGGGCCGTCGGGCGCGGGCACCTCGACGAGGAAGGTCTCGAGCAGCGGCACGTCGTCGGTGCCCGGGATCAGGTAGTCGGTGAACGCGCCGTTCAGGACGTGCCCCTCCTCGTCGGCGACGAGCTCCTCGTAGAGGGCCCACCCGATGGCCTGCGCGATGCCGCCCTGCAGCTGCCCCTCGCAGAGCGCCGGATTGAGCGCCCGGCCGACGTCCTGCGCGGCGGCCCAGCCGAGCACCTCGACCTGCCCGGTCTCGGGATCGACCCGGACGTGGACGAGGTGCACGGTGACGGAGGGGGACGGCGCGAGGTAGGCGGCCCGCCCGGTGCCGATGACAGGCGCGCAGTCGCCGGAGAGGACGCGGCTCCCGAGCGTCTCGAGCTCCACCGCCTGGGAGGGAGCGCCGCGCGGGTAGACGGCGCCGTCGACGATCTCGAGGTCGGCCGGATCGGCCTCGAGCTCGGCCGCCGCGAGCTCGAACAGCTGTCCCCGCGCGTCCTCGGCTGCGAGCAGGACGGCGCGCCCGACCGAGGCGATCGCCTTGCTGCCGCCCGAGAGCGGCGCGCGCGGAGCGACCGACGTGTCGGCCGGCGACGATGCGGACCTTCTCGACCGGGATCCCGAGCGTCTCGGCGACGAGCGTCGCGAAGGTCGTGTTCGCGCCGGTCATGTCGGAGAAGGCGCTGACGAGCGTCACGCCGCCGTCGTCGTCGAGCCGGCAGGTCGCGCCGGCCGTGTCCGAGGCGCCGAACCAGACCCCGGCGGCGAGGCCCACCCCCTCGCCGGGCGGAAGCTCTTTGCGGCGCTGCCAGAGCTCGTGGTCGCGCAGCCGCTCGAGGCACTCGCCCGTGCCGAGGATCCCCCAGGGCTCGCCGTCCGTCCGGAGGTCGCCCTCGGCGGCGAGGTTGGCCATGCGGAGGTCGAGCGGGTCGATCGCCAGGCGCTCCGCGAGCTCGTCGAGGAGCGTCTCGAGCGCGAGCGCGGCGGGCGGCGCTCCCGGGGCGCGGTAGGCGCCGAAGCCGACCCGGTTCGTCTCGACGCCGTAGGCGCGGACGTCGTAGGCCTGCCAGCGGTAGACGCCGCCGATGAGGGCGGCGGCCACGCCCTCGACGCCCCATTCGTGCACGGCGCCGCGCTCGAAGGCGATGCGAGCCTCGAGGCCGGTCAGCTCGCCGCTGCTCCTCGCTCCGATGCGCAGCTCGATGAAGCCACCGGGTGCCGGGTTCGTGGCCAGGAAGTCCTCGCTGCGGGTGAACGCCACCCGCACAGGGCGCCCGAGCGCAAGCGCGGCGCCGACGGCAAGCGGCTCGACGAGCCCGAGCTTGCCGCCGAACGAGCCTCCCAGCGGCATGGGCACGACCCGGACCGCGTCGACGGGCAGCCCGAACAGCCTGGCCAGGTCGCGCGCGCACGTCGAACGCGCCCTGCGTCGCCGTCTCGACGACGAGGGAGCCGTCCGGCTGGGGCCGCGCGGTCGCGGCCTGGCTCTCGAGGTAGGCCTGATGGATCCACTGGGTGTCGAAGCGGCCCTCGACGACGGCGTCGCTCTGCGCCAGCGCGGCCTCGGCGTCTTCGTGGCGGTACCGCGTCCGGGAGACCACGTTCTCGGAGAGCTCCTCGTCGTCGTCGGGCTCGTCCTCGCCCGTCCCGCCGGCGGCAGCGTGGGAGCTGGCCATCCCGGAGTCCTCCGCCTCCGCCTGGAAGCGAGCGCGAGGCGCTCCGGGCTCCATCGCCGCCTCGAGCTCGACGGCGGCCGGCAGCGGCTCGGTCTCGACGACGACGAGCGCGGCCCCGTCCTCGGCCGCGGCCTCCGACTCGGCGACCACGAGCGCGACGGGCTGGCCGGCGAAGAGGATCTCCTCTCGGACGAGCGGCTCGCCGGCTCGCGTGCCGGCGGGCTCGACCAGCGGCAGGTCGGCCGCGGTGAGCACGGCGACGACGCCGGGGACGGAGAGCGCCTCCTCGCGGCCGATCGAGCGTAGGCGGGCGTGGGCATCCTGGGCGAGCACGAGGCGCGCATGGAGGACGCCCGCGGGGGCCGTGTCCGCCGCGTAGCGAACCAACCCGCGCACCTTCGCCTCCGAGTCCTCGCGTGGACGCCGTACGCCGATGGCCGTCGTCGCCTGCACGGCTCCACCGTACCCGACCCGCGCTCCGGGGTACGCGACGCGATACCGCGAGACCGTCTCCTCGGAGAGCGTCATGCCGAGGCCAGGCCGCACCGGGACGAGCACCGTGCCGTCCGGCTCGACCGGGAGGAGCTCGACCGTCGTCTCCCAGCGCAGCGGTGAGGGCGACAGCGAGTACTCGAGCAGCGCGCCGTCCGGCTGGGTCGCGAGCAGGTGGAGGTTGGCGGCGACGAGAATCGACGTCCTGTAGCCGTGCGGCATCACCGGGATCCCGCGCCGGGCCGCCTCGGCGGCGATCGCGAGCGTGCCCGTGAAGCCCCCTGCCTGCGAGACGTCCGGCTGCCAGACGTCGCCGGCGCCGCGCTCGGCGAAGGCGACGAACTCTGCCACGTGCGTCAGCCCGAGGTCGCCGACGCCGATCGAGACTCCCTCCCCGGCAAGCCGGGCGTGGCCGTCGAGGTCGTCGAGCGGCAGCGGCGCCTCGAACAGCCAGACGCCCGCCTCGCGAAGCGCCGGCAGCAGCCGCAGCGCGTCGTCGACGGAGCGGTAGGCGAGTGCTGCGTCGACGAGCAGCCGGGCGTCCGGACCGGCCGCCTCGCGGGCGGCGGTGAGCAGGTCGAGCCGCGAGCCGGAAATCCTCGACCCAGAACGGCTCGGCGCAGAGCTTGAAGTGACGGAGATTCCGCTCCTGCCCGGCCTCGATCTGGGCACGGACCTCGCCCGGCGTCCGCCCGGTCGGGTAGATCGTCGCGTAGGCGGCGACGCGGTCGCGCCGGCGACGGCCGAGCAGCTCGGCAGGCGGGGGCGCCGGACGCTTTGCCGGCCAGGTCCCAGAGCGCGATGTCGACAGCCCCGATCGCGTGCATGGCGAGTCCTCGCCGGCCGATCGACTCGGTCGCCTCGTACATCGCCTGCCACAGCGCCCGCGGGTCGGACGGGTCCCGGCCCAGCAGGGCGTCGCGCAGGCAGAGCGCGTGGGCGTGCGAGGAGGGACCCTCGACGAGCGCCCGGATCGCCGGCGCGAAGGACTCGGCCTCGCCGATCCCGACCGTCCCGTCGTCGGCGGTCAGACGGACGACGCACGCTTCGAAGGAGCCGTCGAACGCGGCCTCGCTCGGATCGCCGGCGCGCAGGTGGACGACCTCGGCGTCGGCGATCTCCACGCAGCGAGTCTAGGACGGCGCTGTCGACCGCGCCACGTGGATCGAGTCGGGATAGTGTCCGACTGATGCCGACGACGCTCGACTGCGAGGTGCTCGGCGATCTCTATGGCACGGCCGAGCTGCGTGCGCTCTTCGACTCTCGCGCGCTCATCCAGGCCTGGCTCGACGTCGAGGTCGCGCTCGCGGCGGCGCAGGCCGAGACCGGCGTCATCCCGGCCGCCGCCGCCGAGCGGATCGCGCGCGAGGCCGACGCGTCGCTCTACGACCTCGCTGCGCTGCGGGGAGGCATCGCGGCCTCGAAGCACCCGCTCGTCCCGCTCATCCGAGCGCTCGTGGAGCGCTGCGGCGAGCACGGGGGCTTCGTGCACTGGGGCGCGACGACGCAGGACATCGTCGACACGGCGCTCGTCATGGCCGCGCGGACCGCGCTCGGGCCGATCCGCCGGGACCTCGAGCGAGCGGCGCGCGGCGCGGCCGGTCTTGCCCGACGCCACGCGAGCACGCCCATGGCCGGCCGGACGCACGGCCAGCACGCGGTCCCGATCACGTTCGGGCTCAAGGCCGCGACCTGGGCCGACGAGCTCGCGCGCGCTCTCGACCGGCTCGACCGGGCCGGCGAGACCATCTCGACGGCGCAGCTCTCGGGCGCCGCCGGCACGTTCGCGACGCTGGGCGGCGACGCGGCAGCGGTGCAGGAGGCCTTCTGCCGGCGGCTCGGGCTCGGGCGCGCGGACGTGCACTGGCACCCGACACGAGACCGGCTGCGCGATCTCGGCCAGGCGCTTGCCGAGCTTGCCTCCGCGGCCGAGCGGATTGCCGCCGAGGTCGTGCGGCTTCAGGCGACCGAGGTGGAGGAGGCGGCCGAGCCTTCGACCGACGCGCATGTCGGCTCCTCCACGATGCCGCAGAAGCGGAATCCGATGACGTGCGAGTACGTGATCGCGAGCGCCCGCCTGCTGCGTGCCCAGACCGGTGCGCTGGCGGACGCCGGCGCGCACGGGTTCGAGCGCGACATGGGGTTGTGGGCGGTCGAGTGGATCGCGCTCCCGCAGGCGCTGATCCTCGCCGGCGGGATCGCGGACAAGCTCGCCGGGGTGCTCGAAGGCCTCGTCGTCGACGAGGAGCGGATGCGTGCGAACCTCGACCTGACCGGCGGGCAGATCATGGCCGAGGCGGTGACGATGGCGCTCGCCGGCGCGATCGGCCACGAGCCCGCGCATGCCGCCGTCCTCGCCGCTTCCCGGCGCGCGCTCGCGGCCGGGCGGCCGCTCCTCGACGAGCTGGCGGACGATCCGGCGGTGTCGGCGCACGTGGACCGCGCCGAGCTCGAGCGGATCATGGATCCGGGCTCCTACCTCGGGCTCTCCGCCAACTCCGCCGAGTCCGTCGCCCGGCGGGTTCTCGGCGAGCCCTGAGGGCTCGGCCACGGGCGCTACGCTCGGGGCGATGGCTCCTTCCGCTTCCGCCTCATTTCGAGCCGCAGCGGATCGGCGAGATCTGGCCCGTCGCGTACGAGGCGCGGGCCGCCGCGGCAGAGGCGTGGGCGCGACAGCACGGCATCGGCCCGGCTGCCGCCGACGAGCGGCGGGTCTGCCTCGTCTGCGTCGACTGCCAGAACACGTTCTGCATCCCGGGCTTCGAGCTCTTCGTCGCCGGGCGATCGGGGCGCGGCGCCGTCGACGACGTCGCTCGTCTGTGCGCGTTCGTGTACCGGAACCTCGACGCGATCACGCAGGTGGTCGCGACGCTCGACACGCATCGCGCCATGCAGGTCTTCCACGCGACGTTCCTCGTCGACGCCGAGGGCCGCCGTCCGCCGCCGTTCACGCTCGTCTCGGCGGAGGACGTCGAGTCCGGCCGCTGGCGGTTCGCTCAGGAGGCCGCCCCGAGCCTCGGGATCGACGCGGCCTACGGAGAGGCATACCTGCGCCACTACGCGCGCCGCCTTGCCGAGAGCGGCAAGTTCGAGCTCACGGTCTGGCCCTACCACGCCATGCTCGGGAGCATCGGCCACGCGCTCGTGCCGGCGCTCGAGGAGGCGATCTTCTTCCACACGGTGGCCCGGAGCGCACAGGCGCGCTTCGAGGTGAAGGGATCGGCCCCGCTCACCGAGCATATGGCGCGCGCGAGCGGATAGCGCGCGAGGCGAGCGTCGCTTACGACTCGCTGCGCTGAGGGGCGGCACGCGGCCGAAGACCCGCGCGCCGCTCATCCGAGCGCTCGTGGAGCGCTGCGGCGAGCACGGGGGCTTCGTGCACTGGGGCGCGACGACGCAGGACATCGTCGACACGGCGCTCGTCATGGCCGCGCGGACCGCGCTCGGGCCGATCCGCCAGGACTCGAGCGAGCGGCGCGTGGCGCGGCCGGTCTTGCCCGACGCCATGCGAGCACGCCCATGGCCGGCCGGACGCACGGCCAGCACGCGGTCCCGATCACGTTCGGGCTCAAGGCTGCGACTGGGCCGACGAGCTCGCGCGCGCTCTCGACCGGCTCGACCGGGCCGGCGAGACCATCTCGACGGCGCAGCTCTCGGGCGCCGCCGGCACGTTCGCGACCTGGGCGGCGACGCGGCGGCGGTGCAGGAGGCGTTCTGCCGGCGGCTCGGGCTCGCGCGCGCGGACGTGCACTGGCACCCGACACGAGACCGGCTGCGCGATCTCGGCCAGGCGCTTGCCGAGCTTGCCTCCGCGGCTGAGCGGATTGCCGCCGAGGTCGTGCGGCTTCAGGCGACCGAGGTGGAGGAGGCGGCCGAGCCTTCGACCGACGCGCATGTCGGCTCCTCCACGATGCCGCAGAAGCGGAATCCGATGACGTGCGAGTACGTGATCGCGAGCGCCCGCCTACTGCGTGCCCAGACCGGTGCGCTGGCGGACGCCGGCGCGCACGCCTTCGAGCGCGACATGGGGTTGTGGGCGGTCGAGTGGATCGCGCTCCCGCAGGCGCTGATCCTCGCCGGCGGGATCGCGGACAAGCTCGCCGGGGTGCTCGAGGGCCTCGTCGTCGACGAGGAGCGGATGCGTGCGAACCTCGACCTGACCGGCGGGCAGATCATGGCCGAGGCGGTGACGATGGCGCTCGCCGGGGCGATCGGCCACGAGCCCGCGCATGCCGCCGTCCTCGCCGCTTCCCGGCGCGCGCTCGCGGCGGGGCGTCCGCTGCTCGACGAGCTGGCCGACGACGCGGCGGTGTCGGCGCACGTGAACCGCGCCGAGCTCGAGCGGATCATGGACCCGGGGTCCTACCTCGGGCTCTCCGCCGACTCCGCCGAGTCCGTCGCCCGGCGGGTTCTCGGCGAGCCCTGAGGACTCGGCCTGGGCGTTACGCTCGGGGCGATGGCCCTTCCGCTTCCGCCTCATTTCGAGCCGCGGCGGAGTCGGCGAGATCTGGCGTGTGCGCCTACGAGGCAGCGAGCCGGCTCAGGCTCAGGCGTGGGCGCGACAGCACGGCATCGGCCCGGCTGCCGCCGACGAGCGGCGGGTCTGCCTCGTCTGCGTCGACTGCCAGAACACGTTCTGCATCCCCGGCTTCGAGCTCTTCGTCGCGGGGCGATCCGGGCGCGGCGCCGTCGATGACGTCGCTCGTCTGTGCGCGTTCGTGTACCGGAACCTCGACGCGATCACGCAGGTGGTCGCGACGCTCGACACGCATCGCGCCATGCAGGTCTTCCACGCGACGTTCCTCGTCGACGCCGAGGGCCGCCATCCGCCGCCGTTCACGCTCGTCTCGGCGGAGGACGTCGAGTCCGGCCGCTGGCGGTTCGATCCGGAGGCCGCCCCGAGCCTCGGGATCGACGCGGCCTACGGAGAGGCGTACCTGCGCCACTACGCGCGTCGCCTGGCCGAGAGCGGCAAGTACGAGCTCACGATCTGGCCCTACCACGCCATGCTCGGCAGCATCGGCCACGCGCTCGTGCCGGCCCTCGAGGAGGCGATCTTCTTCCACACGGTGGCCCGCAGCGCGCAGGCGCGCTTCGAGGTGAAGGGATCCGCCCCGCTCACCGAGCACTACTCGATGCTCGGCCCGGAGGTGACGGAGGGGCCGGACGGGCGTCCGGTGGGCGTCCGCAACCGCTCGTTGATCGACGATCTGCTCGGCTTCGACGCCGTCGTGATCGCCGGCCAGGCGAAGAGCCACTGCGTCGCCTGGACGGTCGAAGACCTGCTCGCGGACATCCGCTCGCGTGACCCGTCGCTCGCCTCCAGGGTGTACCTGCTCGAGGACTGCACGTCGCCGGTCGTCGTCTCCGGCGCGGTCGACTACACGGAGGAGGCCGACGCGGCCTTCGCCCGCTTCGCGCAGGCCGGCATGCACCTCGTGCGCTCGACCGAGTCGGTCGAAGACTGGCTCGAGCGGGCGGCCGAGCGGAGGTTGCCCTCTCCGGGTGAGGGGGTAGACTGACCCCAGACGTGCTCTGGTTCACCATCGTCTTCCTCGTCCTGCTCAAGATCCCGATCGTCTACCTCTGCTACGTCGTGTGGTGGGCGGTCAAGGATCCGCCGCAGCCGGGCGAGGACGCGGCTACAGGGCTCAGCGGGACCGGCTCGAGCGGGCCCGACTCGGGCTCCTCCTGGTGGCGCCGGCCGCTGCAGGGCCGCAGGCCTCGCCATGGCCCGCACGGGTCGCCCGCGCGCCGCCCGCAGACCGCCGCGGTCGCGCGCTCGCGGACGAGGGAGAACGCGTGAGCGCTCAGCCCGACGAGCTCCCCGACGCCGATGGGAGGTCGACCGAGGCCGTCGCCCGTTACCTGGCTGCGATTGCGATCTTCGGGGGCATCGTGGCGCTCTTCTACTACCCGGGTCGCATCGGCCCGGCGGCGATCGTGGTCGCCCTGATCGCTGCCGGCATGGCGTCGTCCACGCGCCGGTTCGCCGCTATCGGAATGGCCGTCGCCAGCCTCGGCTGGTTCTTCGGCATGTTGATCGCGGTCTTCCTGGATCGACCCATCTTCTGACGGGACCACGTTGCCTCGTGCCCGCCGATCGGGTACGGTGGCGCATGGCCATGGGGGCGAACGAGCTCACCAGCCGAGCGGTCGCGCGAGTACGCCTGCGCCTGCCGGGGCTCGCCCTGGAAAGCGCCGAGGTCGTAGCGCTCGCCCGCGAGGCGACCTTCGTCGTCGTGCGGACGGCTCCCGCCGGCCTCGTCGTGCTCGATCGCTCGGGGCGTCCCGTCCGCAGCCGGGAGCGCCTCCTCACGATCGCCGGCCACATGCGAAACACCGCGCTGCTTGCGCGCGCGGTGGCCGAGGGCCGGCTCGACCAGCGTCGCGAGCACGCCGAACGGTCGATCGCCCTGCTCAGCCAGGCAAGCCGTGGTCGCGGCCAGCTCGCGCGGCTGCTCGCCGTCACGTGCGACCGGCTGGAGGCTCTCGTCACGGCCGATCGAGGCGGCCGAGCAAGCGGCACGGCCCCGCGAGATGCCGTTGACCGAGCGAACGGCGCGGCGTGCGGCGATCCTCCTCAACGCGGCGGCCGCAGCGGATCGGATGGTCGTCGCGGAGGCACGCCGGCTCGTCGGGCTCCTCGCCGGCCCGCGGCGCGAGTCGCCCTCGGGTGCCGAGGAGAAGCTCATGCGGTGGGCGGCCGCGCGCCTCGGTAGCGTCGACCTGCCGTTCTTCCTGCCCGAGCTCGACAGAGAGGAAAGCGAGCGGTGGATCGAGGTCTTCGTCGCCACCGCACGGAAGACCGCCGCCAGCATGGCCACGTGACGGCTGTGACGAAACCGTCACAACTGCACACGTTCGGCAGGCTCGTCGTCTAGAATCCGGCGCTTGTCAGCGGAGAGGGAGGTACGCATGACGTTGGAGAACTCGCTGTCGTTCGCAAAGGTGATCGAGGAGCACCTCGAGCTCAAGCGGCGCAATTCGGGACTCGAGCAGGAGATGCCCATCGATGGCTACCGCTCGCAAGACCCCTTCCAGAATCACCCGCTCTTCAAGTCGGAGGAGCAAGCGCGACTCGAGGAGACGCAGTCAGGCACCGAGCCGATCTCGATGGAGGAGGAGCTCGTGCTCGCGTTCCCGGCCGCCGCGAGGAGACCGACCCCACGCTCGCCCAGACCGACACCGACGGCCACCTCTGGAGCCGCTCGCGCGAATTCGACTGGGGCGACTGAGCCCACCCGGACAGCGCGCACGACTCATCGCCCCGGTGTCAGCGGGCTCTGACATCCTGGCCGGCCCGGCCTTGTAGGGGCCGGATCTCGTCCGGCCGCCAGGGTCGAGACGCGTTTTCTTCTCGGTGGTTCGTAGGGGCCGGATCTCATCCGGCCCGCACGTCTAGCAGCGCGCCGTCTTCGTCAGGATCAGGACGGCCGTAGCCTCGAGCCCGCTCGCCTGCTCCACCGTCCTCGTGGTGAACGAGTAATCGCCAGGCCGCCACCTGCCGTTCGGGCAGCCGAAGCCGTTCGCTCGGGCGTTGAGCGTGAAGCCCACGTTCGGCCCGCCCTCGGCGCAGTTGTCGACCGTCATCGTCTTCATCCTCGTGACGTTCCGAGTCGCCGAGCCCCGTGACCAGAAGATCCTGATCGTGACCCTGAGCGTCCGGGTCTCGGTGCACGGCACCGCTTCGTTGATCCAGCCGCCGCGCATGTCAGCCGACCTCGGCAGCATGATCGCGGAGCTCGATACCTGCAGATCCCCGCTCTTCGCGATCCCGAAGGCGGTCTTCTCCGGCCCGGCCGCGGCGGCCGTCGCGGCGACGACGCCGGCCAGCGAAAGCCCGGCGACGATCAGGCGAATCCTCATGGCAACCTCCTGCTTCGAGTTCCCGAAACGTATTCGAGGCCCGCTACAGTGATCCCGCCCGGGGCGTTAGCTCAGCTGGGAGAGCGCCGGCTTTGCAAGCCGGAGGTCACCGGTTCGATCCCGGTACGCTCCATCGGAGAAAGCCTGGAAACAGGCTCTTTCTCGTGCCTCAACGTTGCCGCGGCTGGCGACGAAGAGGCCGCTATGGAAGCGTTATGGAAGCGTCGCGGCGCCCGGGTACGCTTGTGGCATGGCGACGGCCTGGTCGCCAACCCGCGTGGGCATCCGGAGTCGCTGCGCCTTGACGCCCGCCCCAGCCGAACGACGTCTATGGCGGCTACTCGACCTCGAAGGAGCAATCCCCCCTGCTCACAGCACTTGGTTCGAATCCCGCTGGGGTATTTCGACGCTAGGCGCTACGCGGAAACCGCGTGGTTGAGCCAAGCAGCGGCGGCGAGGAGCGCAGGATCTGCGAGACGGTGCTGTACCGGTGCTGTACCGATCTCGCGCCTCGAGCTGGAGCTCCTGTTCGGCCGGATAGCCTGGTCAACAGCTCTCTCACCCCCGAACGTCAGTGTGCGGCGTTCCACGGAGACACTGAGGGGCCGATGAGATCCGGCCCCTACACGCGCGATAGTGAATCTCAAGCGGCTCACTCCGAGCGCATGGAGCTTCAAGCCTGTC
This sequence comes from uncultured Thermoleophilia bacterium, assembly GCA_963838105.1. Lineage (GTDB taxonomy): Bacteria > Actinomycetota > Thermoleophilia > Gaiellales > Gaiellaceae > CAWJNF01. The sequence continues at coordinate 98,680 of CAWIQC010000036.1, forward strand.
TACAAAGCGGACAGGCTGGCCCGAGGACGCCGGTCGCTCCGGCGCCAGCCTGACCCCGCCTGCCCGGGCTCGCCGCGGCGGCGCAGTTCACTGGTGCGGAAGAGGACGCGACAGAGCTAGCGGTTGGGCGTGGCGAGGGTGACCCGGCCCGACGCGACAATGATTGCGGCGGGGACGTTGACGTGCTCGCCGTCGTAATACTGCCGGTAGCCCGCCACCGCCTCTGCGACAGCCCGTTGGCGTTCCGCGGGCGGTAGGCCATCGAAGAGTGGCCGCATCGGGACAGCCACGTCGTAGAGATGCTGCCAGAGCTCTTCGGGCGGCCCGGGCCAGGGCAGATCGACGGTTCGCTGCTCCTCGCGGACGGACACAAAGCCGGCGGCGGTCAACTCGCCGGAAAGCGAGCCGGCGACAGCGAAACGCAGCGGGCCTGGCGCGTCGGGCGGGGGCGGGGGTGGGTTGAGCCGTTGCATGAATTGACCAATCCCGCAGACGATGTAGGGGCTCTCCTCGGCGGGTCCCAGACGAGGAACGTGGCGACGCCGCCGGGCTTTAGCACGCGCATGATCTCGGCGAGCGCGGTCTGGACGTCGACGAAGTACATGATGCCCAAACGTGAGGTCACCCGGTCAAAGCTGTCGTCGGCGAAGGGCAGCGACTCGGCGTCGGCCTGCTGGCAGGTGAGGTTGGTCAGCCCCACCTCACGGGCGTGCTCGGTGCACGCCTCGAGCATGGCGGGGCTGAGGTCTGAGGCAGTCACGTGCCCGTCCTCGACGAGGCCGGCGATGGTGATGGCCGGATCGCCGGTGCCGGACGCGAGATCGAGAACCTCCATACCCGGTTGGATGTCGGCGTGCGCGAGCAGCGCCTCCTTCATCAACTCCTGCTGGACGACGATCTTCGGGTGCCAGCGCCGCCAGGCTCCCACAGTGCCCGCGTCGGTCCACTCGTTCAACACCATTTGGCGATACGCGGCCTGCGTCATGAGGTCAACCAACCCTCTCCAGTCGCAGGGTGGATGTCAAGCCAGGACCCAGCCGGCGCTTCTCATGCGGCCCGCGCGCACAGTCATACGACCGGACACGCAAAAGGGCTCCTGAGCGGCAACGTCGTTGTGCTTACGACAACTGATGGGCCGTGCTGGATTCGAACCAGCGACCTTGGATAAGAGTCCGCCTGAGCTGGCTGCAGCGAATTGCCGGTAACGGAAAGGGCCTGCAGATCGCCACTTTCCTCCGTGCAACGAACTGCCACAAAATGCCCTCTGCGGAGACCAGCCCGTACGCGCGCGGTACGCGCACTACCCGAGCGGTGGGGGCCCGAACTACCTACACGCTCCTCTGTCAGCGCCGGCCGCCGGGAGGAATTCCTGGGGTTCTCTGGTGCGTTCCCTGCGCCTCCGCCGGTCCCGGCCGTGCTTCAAGTGTTCGGGTTGGGGCTGCCCCTTGGCGGTCTGAGGGAATGGCTCTCGGCCCTTTGCGCCTTGCGTCGAAGCGGCGAGTATGCGAGCTTCATCCCGCCGGCTCCGGCCGAATGTTGTGGTTGAGGTGGAAGACGTTGTCTGGGTCGTAGCGGTGCTTCAGGGCGGCTAGGCGGGCGTGGTTGCCGCGGTATGCGGCTCCGACGCCGTCGCTGTCATCGGCGTCTAGGTAGTTCACGTAGCGCCCGTCCGCGAGAAGTGGCTCGACCGCCTCGTAGGCGCCGCGAGACCACGCGACGTTCGCCTCGGTGGCGTCGGAGTCATGCCAGACCGAGGTGATGAGCAGGTTGAACCCGGGCTCGCGGTGTGGGACGGCGGTAGCGACGGGGGTCACTCGCGTCACCTCGCCGTGGAACTCCTCGAAGGCGAGCAGCGAGAACGGCGAGGGACAGGCGCGGAATGCCTCCTGGACGACGTCGATCGTCTCGTCCGCCAGCTCCTGCAGGAAGGCCGACTTCCAGTGGTTCAGCGCCCCCTTTGGGTAGGCGGCGTCGAATAGCGTGTTCGCTTGCGGGTAGGGCATCGGCCCGACCTGGACATCGAGCGGCTGGCCGAACCGCAGCAGAGGCTCGAGATCCCGGGCTGCCTCCTCCGGCGAGCCGGCATGGCAGAGCACGAGCGCGCAAAGCGGTGCACCGGAGCCGTCCGGCGCGTGGAGAAGGCCCGCGTAGACCGTGAGGTCGTCCGGAAAGCCCGGCTTGAGCTCGCGATAGCGGCGCAGCAGCTCACCTGCGACCTCGAACGGATGGATGACAACACCGGCCGTTACGGTGGGCCCGATCGGATGCAAGCGGTACTCGAGCCACGTCGCAACGCCGAAGTTCGCTCCGGCTCCACGAACAGCCCAGAAGAGGTCCGGCTCCTCGTCGTCACTCAGCCCCAACACCGTCCCGTCTGCCGTGACGATCTCGGCGCCGATGAGGTTGTCGGCGGCCAGACCGTGGCGGTTCATGAGCCACCCGTGCCCGCCGCCCAGGGTCAGTCCCGCGATGCCGGTTGTGGAGACGGTGCCACCGGTGACGGCGAGGCCGTGCAGGAACGCCTCCCGGTTCAGCTCAGCCCACGTGACCCCGCCCTGCGCACGAACGCGCTTCCAGCGGGCGTCCACCTGGACGCCGCGCATGAGCGACAGATCGACAACCAGACCGCCGTCGAGGACGGATTTGCCAGCGACGCTGTGCCCCCCGCCCCGCACGGCAAGCTCCAGCCCCCGCTCGCGCGCGAGCTCCACCGCGGCGACCACGTCAGCCGTCCCTCGGCAGCGGGCGATCAGCGCCGGCCGCTTGTCGACCAGACCGTTGTGAACCCGGCGCGCCTCCTCGTAGCCGGCGTCGTTGGAGGCGAGCAGTTCGCCGCTGAACCCCGTGGGCGCGGCCGGAACGTCGTGCTCGACTGCAGTCATCAATCCTCCACTCGGATAGACGAAGCGACCCGGTGACGGACGACCTCCGTGCCTCCGGTGACAAGCACTGGCCGTTCGCCCACGGTCGGCATGAGCTGGCGATACGCGGTCGCATCCGGCCGGATCAGAGCGAACCCGAAGAGCGCGCCGCCAAATCCACGCTTCACGATCTTCCTCCTCCGATGGGATGCCGCAGTCGCGCACCGAGGCGCGAACAGATCGGAGCTTGATACAACGTAGCGTCTGTGTCAATCGGGAACCGAACCAGGGCCCCTCGTCGCCGTCTCGGGTGCCTCGATCGTGATCCGCCGTGATCCAAGGCGAGGCCGGGACGGACACGCCCGAAACGGCGACTAGCCGGCCGGCCCGCCGCGTAGGCTCAGCGCCGCCAGCCTCGCCGCGGGGGTTCAAGCTCGCGAGCGTACCCTGAGTTGGGCCTACGGCGAGACCGGCCACGCCGCTCAGCGTGGCGATAATGGGCAGAAGGCAGACCATGGCCGAAAGAGGCATCTAGGCACGGGGCGAGCCTCGGGCGTGCTCTCGTCGAGCCGGCCTCGCCGCCGTGGTTCAAGCTCGCGAGCGTCACTTTGGGTGGGCCTGCGGCGGGGCCGGCCATGCTCCTTAGCGTGGATCAAGAGGGCATAACGCCCTCAGGCGGGAGGGACGCTCGCCCACCGCAGTCTTGCGTAGCATCCACGCGCGTGGAGGCAAGAGTTCGCACCGGCGGATGTCTCTGCGGGGCGGTCCGCTACAGCGTTCGCGGTGACCCTGTGCGTGTCCGGCGTTGCCACTGCGCGGGTTGCACCTCGGCAGGGGACTTCCTCGAGCGCACGCAGCTTTTCTGGCAGCTCGCCTCGGAGTCGGCCAGCATGAGGGCGTAGGGGGAGCACCCGCGAAGCGAGGAGGCCGAAGAGCCCGGAGGGGCGCACCTCCGGCCTCTCACCCGACGCTCGTGGCAAGGTCGAGCGGGAGAGGATACATCGGGGAGATTCCTACGCCGCCGCCCTCAGGTTGCGGCGCAGCTCCAGGAAGGTCCTAGTTGGGAACGGGCTACTTGTCCCGATCGCCGGGCTCGAGGCCGCCTTGGGCCCGCATTGGCGCTGGCCGCTGCGGGCGCATGAGGCTGGCGTGTTCGTGGCGGGAGTGTCACAATCAGGCCCGCACCAGAGCGGTGCGCGGAGGTGGCGGGTGGAGTTGTCCGTGTTCTGGGCCCGCTCGAGGTGGTCGACGGTGACCGGGCTGCTCGAGCCTCGCGGTAGGCACCAGCGGGCGTTGCTCGCCTACCTCCTTGTGCATTCGAATGAGGCCGTGCCAGCGGGGCGGCTCGTCGAGGAGCTCTGGGGGGGCGGCGGCGGCCGGCGCGAAGGCGGTGCAGGTGACCGTCTCGCGCTTGCGCAAGGCGCTCGCCGCCGACGATCGTCTGCTGACCCGGCCGCCGGGTACATGCTCCGTGTCGCTTCTGGGGAGTGCGATCGCGACGTGTTCGAGCAGCTTCTCGAAGATGCGCGCCGGGAGCTCTTTCGCACAGCCGGCCCAGTGAGGCGGCGAAGATGCTGCGCCGGGCGCTAGGGGCTGTGGCGGGGAGAGCCATTCGCGGATTTCCGCTACGAGCCGTTTGCGCAAGCGGAGATCGCCCGGCTAGAGGAGCTTCGCCTGTCCTGCCTGGAGGCGCGGATCGACGCCGAGCTGGCGCTCGGCCGACACATAGCGAGCTCGTGAGCGAGCTTGAGGCCCTGACCCGGGAGCGGCCCGGCTCCGCCAACGGCCGCGTGCACAGCTGATGCTCGCTCTTTACCGAAGCGGGCCGCCACGCCGACGCCCTCGATGTCTATCAGACGACCCGCCGCCACCTCGTTGACGAGCTCGGCATTGAGCCCAGCGGCGACCTTCGTGAGCTGCACCAGGCGATCTTGCGCCAGGAGGCGCGAGACTGGAGCTGCCCGCCCCACCGGCCGCGATCGCGGCGACGCCCGAGACCCCAGCGAGCCCGCAACCGGCGCCGACCGTCGCGCCGGCGGCCACTCAGCAAGACCGTCACCGTCCTGGTAACGGGAGCCGGCGGACCGGCGTCTGCCCACGGGGTTGATCCGGAGCTTCGACGGTACCGCAGGCATCGGTTCCTCGACTGCATCGCCCCCGTGCTCGCACGCCACGGTGGCCAGCCCGAGCGGCTCCAGGACGATCGCAT